>NZ_WJNH01000009.1 GCF_009649735.1 Salinibacillus xinjiangensis | reverse complement strand
GCCGCCTTTCATCTTCGAACCATGCAGTTCAAAGTGTTATCCGGTATTAGCCCCGGTTTCCCGGAGTTATCCCAGTCTTACAGGCAGGTTGCCCACGTGTTACTCACCCGTCCGCCGCTCGTTCCACTAACGTCACCCCGAAGGGTTCAGTTAGCTTCCCGCGCTCGACTTGCATGTATTAGGCACGCCGCCAGCGTTCGTCCTGAGCCAAGATCAAACTCTCCAAAATAGTATTGGATGTTTAAAATCCAAAAAGCTCATAATTAAATCAAATTGCTATTAAAATAGCGAATTGACGTACTGGTTGGTTTGTTCAGTTTTCAAGGTTCGAATGTTGCCGCCTTTCAAAATAGCGACTTAATTATCATATCATGCCGTCAACTTAACGTCAACACTTTTTTAAAATCTCTTTAGCTGCGTTTCTCACAACGAATATTAATGTAACATGAATCTTTACATCATTTCAAGCACCATTTTTTGGTGTTGGATTTGTTAACACCGCTCTTGAGCGACAGGTAATAATATACCACGGACATTTAAGTTTGGTCAATACTTTTTTAGAAAAAACTTTAATAGGTCTAACAATAAAAAAGATCTTCCCTTTTATCAAGCATCCTACATTCATATTTTGTATCGTCTCTCCCTAATTAACCAAAACAAGAGGGATTCCTCTTCATTATATATGAACAATGAATCCCTAAGGAAACCCTTTTACTATGTTCCACCTATTCATATCTCAGCATAGCCTATGATTAACTCACGCTAATATAACTATGCACCTAGCCTAATAAACGTTCCAAAAAATACTCTTTACTTCCTATACTCGATATTTTCGATGATATATATTTTTCCCTTTTGTTTCTTCTTTTACAACCTCAACAATATCCCGTTCCACCAAATACTCTAATAGTGCACTTAAATCCAAAGCATAGGGCTGTACATCTGGGTGGTTCTTTAATTCTCCAATTGACCAGCTTTCTTTTTTAATCATTACATCTAATAAATAATGGGAGCATTTCTTAGCTCTCGAATTAATCATAAATTCACTAGCCAGTAACATTAACTCCACTCGCTTTTCCGTTACTTCATTACTTTGGGTTAATTCTTCATATAATTTATAGATTTCAGGCTCAATTTGTTTTACTTGCTTCCAAACCGTGACTTCAGGATGTAGTCCTTTTTCAATAACAGCTAATCTCGCTAGATAATGAAGTGACCGCACCATTTGACTGAATGAGTCTAAATAGTGCTGTGCATCATATAAAGAACGGCACTCTTTATAAGAACGAACTAATTTTGCAAACTCAATAACTTTTCTTAGTCCTCTTTTATCTTCTGGAAATTCACGGAGTTCTTCCTTGAGATTTTCCATATACTCATTACGATCAAATATAACCTTTCCAATTAACAACCATTCCATTACTCTTCTGTACCCGCTCGTATCAATCCAATGACGTAACTGTTTTTCATCTACTATGTGCATGGCCGCACGTTTATCTTCAAATTCATAATGCTTAATGAACCAAGGATCATCTGCATCACGAACGACAATAAATAGAATCACATCAAAATTATCGGTAATCGGACTAACCGGCTTTTCTTTTTCCACGACTAAAATGCCTAATGTATTTGAATGGCTTGCTCTTTCTTGGTAAATAGGTCTTAATAAGTCTTCCATAATCATACGCCTCCACAAAACTAATGTACTAAAAAGAATTCTACACGAAAATATAAAATCCTTTTTTCATATGAATAACTTCACGTATAATTATGCTATACTTCAATAGGAAAAGGAGGACTATAATGGCACTTCAATATAAAAATAAAATTAATAAAATACGCGGTTTTGCACTTGGTTTAATTTTTGCTGGCATGATTTTAATGTACTTAGGGCTCTTCTTTAAGGGAACCGAATGGGCTATGGTGACACTCATGATGCTTGGGGTCATTGCTATTATTTTTAGTACAGTCGTTTACTTTTGGATCGGAATGCTATCGACCAAGGCAGTTGTTGTCACCTGTCCATCCTGTGAAAAACAAACCAAAATGCTTGGACGAGTTGATGCTTGTATGCACTGCCGCCAGCCTTTAACAATGGACCGTTCTTTAGAAGGTAAAGAGTTTGATGAACGATATAATTCTAAAAAGCATCAAAAAGAATTGGAGCAATAGAAAATCCCCCTGTCAAAACATGGACAGGGGGATTTTTTGACGATTGTTCCAACTACAACAAAAGCTAGACCCATTTTAGAGCCTAGCTTTAATCTTTAGTGGCTAGTTACTGGTTTACAGCTATCACATGTACCGTACACTTCCATCCGATGATGACTAACATCAAAACCTGTAATCTGTTCTGCTATGGATTCAACCTCTTCTAAGCTTGGGTAATGAAAATCCACAATTTTGCCGCACTTATCACAGATAACATGATAGTGATCTGACGTATTACAATCAAATCGACTTGAAGAATCCCCATAGGTTAATTCACGTACTAAGCCAATTTCACGAAATACGCGCAAATTATTGTAAACAGTGGCGACACTCATGTTCGGAAATTTCCCCTCAAGCGCTTTATAAATGTCATCAGCAGTCGGATGTTTCTCTGATTGAATTAAGAATTCCAACACTGCATGACGCTGTGGTGTTATACGAACGCCAGACTCTCTTAACATTTCCAGTGCCTCGTGGAGTTGATCTGACACCGTCATGCACCTCTCTTTCAATCTTAGTATTTGTTCATACACGTACTTTTTATCAAATCTTAACAAAGAGATGAATGATTATTACATTATAATCTTTATAAATAGTTTACCGCCTTCAAATCTCCTTTGTCAATAAATGAACATTTTACCGCCCCTTAGACATCCGTTTTTAAAGGTGTTTCAGTCCCACCGCATTTTTCATTTACGTATCTGGCCGCCACAAATAACAAATCGGAAAGTCGATTGAGATAGGCATTCACCAAATTTTCACCCTCAGATTGATCGTCAATAGCTGTTGCAACCCGTTCCGCACGTCGGGTCACGGTTCTAGCTAGATGTAAGGCCGCAGAAGCCTTGTGACCAGATGGCAATATGAAGTTTTTTAAAGGCGTTAGATGCTGATCCCACTCATCAATACGCTCCTCTAATTCCTGAATGTGTTCTTTTTTCAGCTTCCACATAACCTCCTTGCCTTCGGGTGTAGCCAGCTCTGCCCCAACGTGAAAAAGAATCGTTTGAACGCGGTGCATAAAGGCTAGGAAATCATCCTTACCTTCAAAGCTTTCCCCCTCTAAATAGCTCAAAGCAAGGCCGATATTGGAATTGGCTTCATCACATGTTCCATACGCCTCCACACGAGCATCATTTTTCGGAACCCGCTGTCCATAAATGAGTGAAGTTGTTCCTTTGTCTCCAGATCTAGTGTATATTCTCATTCTTAATACCCCCTGTTTGGATCAATGACATTGATAAGATTTTTTTCATTATGTAAGTATTTCTTTAGATTCTGTTCAAATATTTCCATGGCTCGATGCTGATAAGGCTGAGATACGCCGGATATGTGCGGCGTTATGGTTACACTCTCCATATCCCAAAATGGATGTTTGTCTGGCAACGGTTCCTCTTGAAATACATCCAACACAGCGTGTGCAATGCTGCGCTTTTGCAACGCCTCCGTTAGGTCCGACTCATTCACCACATCCCCTCTTCCCATATTTAGAAAGACCCCATCATCCTTCATGGCATCAAACTGCTCTTTTCGAAATAAATTTTTCGTCTCTGGTGTACTAGGCAAAATAGAAATGACAACATCGGCATCGGGTAGCTTTGCGGTTAACGCATCGACTTTTATACATTCATCAAAATAATCAATAGGTCTGCCGCTTCTCGATACTCCAATCGTTCTCATCCGGAACGCTTTGGCCAACCGTGCCACCTCTTCACCAATGGCTCCTGCCCCAACGATTAGCAAAGTTTTACCATTGATTTCATTCATCTTTACCTTTTGATCCCATGTATGATTCCGTTCATTTTCCCATAGTGTTTTGGAGTTCCTTGACACCTGTAACACCATCGATATCGCATACTCCGACATTGGGACTCCATGAATTCCCCTAGCGTTCGTAACGATAATGGAGCGTTCCTTTATCGCTTGAAACGGCAATTGATCCACACCTGCAGATAAAACCATGATCCATTTCAAGTTTGAAGCTTTTTGAATATGCTCCTCTAATAAATCTCCTCCATATGTAATAAGAATGTCCGCATTTCCTAAATAGGCTTCCGCTGTTTCTATATCAGTACAAAACTGAAAGGTAACATCGGGAAAAGATTGTAGTAGCTTTTCTTGTATGCGTGATTTCACTTTACATGTGGTTAGAATGTTCATTTTCTGACCTCCAGAACAAACCAAATTCTTTATTACAAGCATACCTAATTTTAGCTGCCATTGCATTCCTTAATATATATATAAATTTGTATCTGTAAAATTATTATCAAATTTTTCTTATCTTTATAATTTCATTAAGGCTGTGTTTCTACTATATAATGGTGATGTCATACTATTTCTAGTAAACTATTTATATTTACTAGCTTATCTTTTCGGTGCAAGAAAGCGAGGTTTTACAGTGCAAATCATCATTAATGCCGTCATCCCCATCTTCGCAATCATCCTATGTGGTTATTTAGCAGGACGCTTTCAATTAGTTTCGGTCTCAGGAGCTCAATCCTTAAATCACTTTGTCTATTATTTTGCGTTACCAGCCTTATTATTTTTCTCCCTATCCACGACCCCAATTGAGCAAATAACAAACTGGACCTTTATACGGTTAAATTTTGTCGTGACCTTGATTTGTTTTTTTGGTGCTATGATAGTGGTACGCAAAGTCTTTAAGAAAAAATCCCCTAATATAGCACTTCATGGTATGGCAGCCTCTTACGGCAATACTGGTTTTTTAGGCATCCCTTTTGTCGTTGCGGCGTTTGGACAGGAAGCAGCTGTGCCCGCGGCCATCGCCACCTTTACATATGATATTGTCATCATTACGTTGGTTATTTTAATTTTTGAACTGTCAAATGCAAAAGGTGACACGAAAAAGTTAGTTCCGTTAATGACTCAAATCGGTAAGGGTATTTTTCTAAATCCAATTAACCTATCCCTTATACTCGGTGTGGTCATTTCGTCATTACAAATCACGGTTCCCAATCCAATACAGGTTTTTGCTGATATATTAGGTTCTGCTGCTGGACCGACGGCTTTATTTGCATTAGGCTTGGGATTGTTAAGTCGAAATGCAGGAACATCGAATGGTTTTATTTCAAGTGGGGAGATAGGCGTAATCATTGGATTGAAATTGATTTTGATGCCAGTTGTCATGGGATTGCTCATTTTATATGTATTTTCCCTTGATGAGCTTTGGGCAACCGTCGCACTCATCCTATCTGCATTACCAATTGGAGCTCTCGTGAATGTCTTTGCGGAGAAATATGGAGTTATGGTCGACCGAGCACCTAAAATGATTTTGCTTTCAACGGTGCTATCTATTTTTACCTTGTCCGTTTTGCTTATTTTAATAGGATAAGAATTAGAGAATTTTATGGAGGGGACCGTTGTGAAGGCTTTCTTGAATAAACATTATCATTGGTTATTTTTAATAGTGGTCAGTATTAGTTTTATTTTGAGTTTAGTGAATTTCGACCCATCAACTAAAGGGATTGTAGCCATAATTTTTGGCGGAATTGGCTTTCTGGGTGTGGTTTATTTGGTTGTTCGTATTGAGGTGCAGAATCGGAAAAATGGTTAGCTTTATTTTAGAGGCTTCGGGGTGCTGGAGGTCGAGTGCTAAAGATTAAGGGGTAAATGCTATAGTATGTGTTGATTTTGCTGAAGATGAGAGCATTTGCTGAAGTTTCATTTCACTTTGCTAAAGTTGCAGATTTACATGCTAAAGTATAAACAACTTTTGCTTAATAAAGGGCTTGATTTGCTAAATAACACCGGTGGGCGCGAATCACAAACGATAATACCAACAGCGCCACAACCGCACCTCCATAAAAAAAGCTCCTAGATGAAATCCCATCCAGAAGCCTCATTACTTAAAGCTCTTCCTTAATAAACTGCAACGCCTCTTCCACGTGCCCTTTCACCTTCACCTTTCGCCACTCTTTCGCGATTTTTCCTTCCTTATCAATGACAAAGGTCGAACGCTCAATGCCCATGTATTCTTTTCCGAAGTTTTTCTTCAGCTTCCAGGCATCAAATTGCTCAGCTACTTTGTGATCCTCATCTGCCAATAGCAAAAATGGCAAATCATGCTTTTCAATAAACTTTTCATGACGATCGATTGGATCAGGGCTTATCCCAAGAATGACCGCATCAAGCTCTGCAAAGCTCTCGTGATGGTCACGGAAATCACAAGCCTCAGTCGTACAGCCTGGGGTCATATCTTTCGGATAGAAATAGACGACCACGTTTTTTCCACGGAAATCAGATAGTTTAACTTGTTCACCATTGCTTGCTGGTAATTCAAAATCTGGTGCTTGCTTGCCTATTTCAATTGTCAATGCCATCCCTCCATCTCTTCTTTTCCTTTAGCGTATCGGAGTTTGGCAAATTATTCAAATGTTTGATGTTGTTTTCTTCATATTGGGAATCGCGTAGAACACGTACAAAAAAAGCAGCTGGCAAAACATACCCTAGCATGGCCTCCAATAGCGCAATAAATTTACCAATTCCAATCGGGGTAATGTCCCCATAACCAATCGTCATCAACGTCACGCCACTAAAATAGATAGCATGTCCTAAGCGATCGAGCTGTGAAGTACCTTGTAAATAGCCTTCATTTAATAGCGGAATCCCTTTTTGAGAGAGGAGAAAATAAAAAAGGCCAAAGCCAATCATCACTGTTAAGTAGATAATGACCAATATATAAAACTGATCAAAGGAAAACCTCCCTCGAATCTGTTCCTTCCGCTTAAAGTATGTGTAAAGGCTTGATGCCATAATGTATAAAATCAACGCCGCAGAAATCCAAATCACCATTCGCATCACCTATTTGAATTTATGCTAATCTAAGGGCAAACATGCAAACAATGCGAGCTCGCTATAGAAGTAATCAGAGCGCAATATAAAGCATATATTCACCTAACTAGGGGAAATTATGAAGAGGTAATATACTATTAAATACGAGGATACTTTACCACTTTAAAGCAGCTGGGGACTGTCCCCCACCGCTTTAAAGTGGTAAAGCGATTTTTATTGCTTTATTTTTAGAAAAATTTATTGTATATTTAGTTCCTGATTAAGCGTAATTTTATAAGGGTAATTGCCCCATGTATTTTAAGATAGAAAGGAAGGTCGTATGGAGGAACACACATCTGTAACATCGTTAATTATTGTACTATTAGCCGCATTCATCACACCTATCATCTTGAAAAAGTTCAAGCTTAACATCATTCCTGTTGTCGTGGCCGAAATCATCGTTGGATTGATTATCGGTAAAAGTGGGTTAGACCTTGTGGAACCAGATCCCTGGATCACCATTTTGTCTACATTAGGCTTTATCTTCCTGATGTTTTTGAGTGGGGTTGAAATAGATTTTTCCGTTTTCAAAAACGATAAAGGTAAAAATAGAAAGAAAACATCTACTGGAAAAACCGAACCAAATGGGTTTGCGGTTTCATCCGTTATTTTTATTTTCATTCTAATTGTTTCTTATTTAATTTCATTTGGATTACAAGCCGTGGGTCTTGTGGAGAACACCTTCTTTATGACGCTTGTCATTTCCACGATTTCTCTAGGGGTGGTTGTCCCGACCTTAAAAGAAGCGGAAATTATGAAATCAGGTATTGGTCAAATCATATTGATCATAGCTGTCTTAGCTGATTTGGTCACCATGATTTTGTTAGCCGTTTTCGTGTCCTTTCACGAGGAAGGCGGAAACACCTGGCTACTTCTCTTATTATTCGTGGCGGGGGTTCTCCTGTACTTCGGGGGTAAATTCTTTAGAAATAATACGTTTTTCGCCTCTCTATCAACAGGAACAGTCCAAATAGAAACGAGAGCGATTTTTGCTCTTTTAATGGTTTTAGTCGGATTATCAGAATCGCTTGGTGCAGAAAATATATTAGGTGCATTTTTAGCTGGGGTACTTGTTTCTTTGCTATCACCCAAAAAGGAAATTATCCATCAGCTAGACTCATTTGGATACGGATTCCTTATTCCTATCTTCTTTGTGATGGTTGGGGTCGATTTAGATCTTTGGGAGCTCTTTCAATATTCAAGTGTATTTATCTTAATCCCATTGCTACTAGTAGGTTTACTCTTATCGAAACTCATCCCTATTTTAATCCTCAAGCGCTGGTATGACTGGCGTACGGTTTTAGGATCAGGGTTCTTGCTTACTTCAACACTCTCTTTAGTTGTTGCAGCAGCTAAGCTTGGGGAAAGAATTGGCGTTATTGATACAGTTATGTCCTCAGCGTTAATCTTATTAGCCGTGGTCGCATGTATCATTACACCAATTCTATTTAAAAAGGTCTTTCCACTTCAAGAGGTGTCAAGCAAGAAGAAAATGGTCAAAATTGTGGGGGCAAACCAGCTGACCTTGCCATTATCAAATGAACTTGATAAGCAGGAATTTGACGTTTGTCTTTACCATACGAAAAAGAGCGAGACCTTAAATACGGAAGTTGATCGCTCGAAATTTAGGGTTATTGGAATTTCTGACTTTTCAATTGAGGAAATGGAGAAAAACAACATCTTTGAAACGGATATTTTAGTTGTTTCAACGAACAATGATGAACGTAACTTTGAAATTTCGAAATACGCTCATGACCAGGGCATTGAAAACATTGTGACCCGGATTGAATCTCCTGATAAAAGTAAGGAGTTAAAAGAATACGATGTCAATGTGTTCTCTTCCTTCTTCTCAACTAAGGCAATGATGAAAGCTATGGTTCAATCTCCTCACGTTGCAGATATCTTTACAACGAGAGAGGAAGGATTGGTTGAGATTGAAATGGAAAACAGTGCCTTTGATGGTGTAGAATTACGCAGATTTCCGTTCCTTGGCGATGCCATCATTGTTCGGATATTCCGAAGCAATGAGTCTCTCATTCCACACGGGGATACCGAAATCAAGCTCGGTGACCAACTTATCGTCACAGGCAGTGAAGAAAGCATAGAAGAATTACGCGAAACCATGAAAAGATAAAGCAAGTGGGCCTAAGCCCACTTGCTTTTTTTCATGCACCGCATTAACGCGTTACCACATCAAGGGACTGTCCCCCGGTGCTTTAAAGTATTAAAGGGTTGCTAGCTTTGATGAGGTTATGGATTTCGTCTTGTTTGCCTTCTTCCCATAGGGAGATGATCTTACTTCCGACAATGACGCCGTCACATTTAGAGCCAATATCCTGCACATGCTCAGGACTCGAGATCCCAAAGCCAGCGAGCACAGGTACATGGCTATATTGTTTAATCCGTTTTAAGTAGCTCCCTAAATGCTCACTAACACCTGAACGAGCTCCTGTAATACCATTCACCGTCACTGCATAAACAAATCCCTCTGAGGCCTCCGCTATTTTACGGATTCTTTCCTCTGGGCTCATTAACGTCACCAACTGAATGAGCGCTAACTCCTCCTGCCGCAAAAACGGTGTGACAATGTCTGACTGCTCTACCGGTAAATCTGGAATAATCAATCCGCTCACACCTGCAGCTCCCGCATCCTTGCTAAATGCTTCCACACCGTATTGATAGACTGGATTAAAATACGTCATGAGAATTAAAGGAACATCAACCTTTTCTTTGATTCCTTCCAAATATGCCAATACCTTACGTAACGTAGTTCCCTCCGCGAGTGCCCGCTGCCCTGCTGCTTGAATCGTTGGCCCATCTGCAACAGGATCAGAAAACGGAATCCCAAGCTCAATGGCGGTAACTCCTGATTCGGCTAAAAAGAGAATCTTTTCCTCCAAGGATTCAAGCCCTCCATCTCCAGCCATGATATAAGGAACAAAAGCCTTACCACCTGACTTCTCAACCTGCTGAAATGCGTGCTCTAAGCGCTGTTTACTCATGCTCTCCACCTCCTAATGCTGCCTTAATCGTTTCAACGTCTTTATCGCCACGCCCTGATAAACAAATGACAATCGACTCTTCAGGTGACATCTGCTTCGCCAGTTCCACCGCATAGGCCACGGCATGAGAGCTTTCCAACGCCGGAATGATCCCTTCTGTTTTACATAAAAGCTGAAAGCCCTCTATAGCCTCATCGTCCGTAACCGAGGTATACTCAACCCGGCCAATATCCTTCAAATAGCTATGCTCTGGTCCAACACCAGGATAATCAAGTCCTGCTGAAATGGAGTGCGCCTCCTGAATTTGGCCATTATCATCCTGTAGCAAATACATCATCGCTCCATGTAGAGAACCCACAGACCCTTTCGTTAACGAGGCCGCGTGTTTATCAGTTTCCAAACCATCACCAGCTGCTTCAACTCCATATAACGACACATCCTCATCCTGCACAAATGGATAAAACATCCCCATTGCGTTACTGCCGCCACCAATACAAGCCACAACCGCATCAGGAAGTCGTTGTTCAGCTTCAAAAAATTGCTCCTTCGTTTCCTTCCCTATCACACTTTGAAAGTCGCGCACCATTTTTGGAAACGGATGAGGCCCTAAAACAGAACCGATAATATAATGGGTATCCTCCACATTGGTGACCCAATACCTAAGCGCCTCATTGACTGCATCCTTTAACGTAGCGCTTCCTTGATTAACACCGACAACCTTAGCACCAAGCAGCTCCATTCGGAATACGTTCAGTTTCTGACGCCTAATATCCTCTTCGCCCATAAAAATGACGCAGTCTAAATTTAAGAGAGCACAAACTGTTGCGGTTGCTACACCATGCTGACCAGCCCCAGTCTCGGCCACAATTTTTTGTTTCCCCATACGAACTGCTAATAACGCCTGCCCAATCGTGTTATTAATTTTATGGGCACCTGTATGGTTCAAATCCTCCCGCTTCAAATAAATCTTCGGGCCACGTAGCTTTCGAGTTAGATTTTCTGCAAAATACAAAGGATTCTCCCGACCAATGTATTGCTTCAAATAGTAGTTTAATTGTTTATGAAACTCCTCATCCTTTAACGCCTGTTCATAAGCCTCTTCCAGCTCAATCACAGCCTGCATTAAGGTTTCTGGCACATAACGTCCGCCAAATGAACCAAATTGCCCCATCTCATCGGGTTGTTGATATATTGTCATCGTTCATCGCTCCTTTTTTGCTCGCTGAATAAAGATTTGGATTTTTTCTAGGTCCTTCATACCGTCTATTTCCACGCCACTAGATACATCCACCATAGCAGGATTCACCTCGCTAATGGCCGCCTGAATATTATCAGGCTTTAACCCTCCTGCTAAAATCACTTGTTCACGCGGGATATTGACGTCTTTCAGTAAGCTCCAATCAAACGTCATCCCACTTCCACCCCGATACTTTCCGCCTGGGCTGTCAAAGAGGTAATAGGCGACATCATATTGGCTTGCTTTTTGAATGTCACCGCTATTTTTAATTGAAAAAGCTTTAATCACAGGGACTGGAATCTCCCGACAAAAATCGGGCGACTCCTCCCCATGTAGCTGAACAAAATTTAAGCCTACCTGCTGAATGCCATCTAGAACTTCTTTTAACGTCGGATTCACAAACACCCCAACCTTCTGCACCTGTGTTGGGACATATGCAGCTAGCAACTTTGCTTTTTCAGTTGAGATCCTCCGCTTACTATCCGCAAACATAAATCCGATAAAATCGGCGCCGGCCTCAACAGCCGCCTGCAGTGATTCCGTATTTTGTATTCCACAAATTTTCACCTTCAAGCCCGCTCACCTACTAAGGAAACCTTAAAATTCGCCAATGCTTCGGCTAAGTTGTCTGAGCGCATTAAGGTTTCTCCAACTAAAATCCCTCTTGCCCCCGTCTGGACAATCCGCTCTGCATCGTCCGCTGTTCGAAATCCACTTTCACTAATGATTAATGTATCTGGTGAAGTAATGCTGCCCGCCAGCTGTTCGGTTACATCAAGACGTACGTCAAAGGTCTTTAAATCACGGTTGTTGATGCCAATGATATTCGCTCCTATCTCCTTCGCAACCGCTAATTCTTCTTCATTATGAACCTCAAATAGAACCTCAAGCTGTTTGGATTTGGCGTATTGATACAATTGATCCAATTCCGCTTGGGAAAGGGCACTGGCAATAAGCAAAATCACATCCGCTCCACTAGCTTTAGCCCGATCAATCTGAATCGTATCAATAATAAAATCCTTACATAAAATTGGCACATCCACGACTTCCCGCACCTTACGTAAATCATCCATTGTACCTTTAAAAAATGGCGTGTCTGTTAATACCGAGATGGCGCCAGCACCAGCCTCAACATATTGCTTCGCCTGCTCAACCGGATTGACTCCCACATCAATATCGCCTTTCGATGGGGATGCTCTTTTAATTTCCGAAATCACATTTAAATGATTGCTATTCATAAAAGCGTTATACAATGACCTGTGCTGATCATCCAATCCCCGATCTGTATCCACGTATTCCTTTTTCAGTCGTGCAACCTCTTTTTCTTTTTCCTTTAAAATTCGGTCTAAAATAGTCGTCATGCCTGCTTCACTCCACGCGTACGATTTTGGCTCACTTCAATCAATTTATTTAACTTGGCAAGAGCTGCTCCCGATTGGATGCTTTCCCTCGCTACCTCAACGCCTTCTCGAATGGTTCCGACACTACCATGGGCAAACAAGGTTAGCGCAGCATTTAGAAGAACTGTTTCATATGGAGCGCCTTCTTCCCCTTTTAAAACTTGTAATAAAATACCGGCATTTTCATCAGCATTTCCCCCTTTAATCGCCTCTAGTGGATAACGATTAAGCCCAAGCTCCTCTGGTTCAAGGGTAAATGGAATGATTTCGCCCTCATCCAGTAACACAAGATGATTTTCACCAGCTAATGAAGCTTCATCCATATACCCTGCCCCATTCAGAACAATCGCCCGTTTCCGTCCTAGCTGATGCAAGGCAGTTGCCACCATCTCTAGTCGGTCCCGTTGGTTAATGCCTAAAAGCTGGGTTTCTAGCTCAACTGGATTGGTCAAAGGTCCAATTAAATTAAAAACAGTTGGCACCTTCAATTCTTTTCGAACCTTCATGATTTGCTTGAGCTTTGGATGAACGTGTGGGGCAAATAAAAAGGCGATACCCGTATGCTCAAGTAAGTCCTCTACCTCTTCTGGGGAAAAGTCGAGCGAAACTCCAAGGGACTCTAGAACATCCGCGCTACCGGTTTTACTCGATACACTGCGGTTGCCGTGTTTCGCCACCTTCACACCTGCACCAGCTACAACAAACGCTGTTGTCGTACTAATGTTAAAGCTTTGCGATCCGTCCCCACCTGTACCGCAGTTATCGATAATACCGGAGTAGGCTTTGGAAAATGGAAGAGCGTGACGTCTAAGCACCTCAACCAATCCTGCTACCTCTTCAGGTGTTTCGCCTTTTAATTTTAACCCCATTAAAAATGCCGCAATTTCACTATCTGAAACCGAGTCGGCAAATAAATGCTCCGCTGCTTCAGTCATTTCCGTAATCGTCAAATTGTCACCCGCTGATAAAGATTCAAGATACGCTTTCATTTTGTTCATGCTCCTTTCGAATAAGTTCAAAGTAATTTTTTAGGATGCTTTTTCCCGCTGCCGTCCCAATTGATTCCGGATGAAATTGGAGGCCAAATAGTGGATATGACCTGTGCCTGATGGCCATTAACTCCCCATCATCCAGTGCCGTTGCCAGCACGTCGAACGACTCAGGGAGAGTATTTCTGTCAATTACCAATGAGTGATATCTCATGGTCTCTAATGGAACAGAAAAGTATTGAAACAGCTCTTCTCCGTTGTGCTTGATTTTAGACGTTTTCCCATGCTTCATTTGTTTAGCCTGGGTAATGGTGGCGCCAAATGCTGCCCCAATCGCCTGGTGTCCAAGACAAATCCCTAAGATGGGAATCGATTTGTAAAAGGTTTGGATGATCTCGATGCATGCCCCCGCATCCTGTGGGTAGCCTGGCCCTGGTGATAAAACAATCGCCTCTGGCTGAAGTTGTTGAATCTGGTCCACGTTGATTTTGTCATTCCGGACGACCTCAACCTCTTTCCCTAATTCGCCAAGATATTGATATAGGTTATACGTAAAAGAATCATAGTTATCGATGAGCAAAATCATCCTTCCACCTCCAGTAAGGCCCTTGCTTTGTGAAGGGTCTCCTCATATTCCTTTTCAGGGACCGAATCAAGCACGACTCCCGCACCTGCTTGCACATATGCGGTATGATTTTTAATCACCATTGTGCGGATGGCGAGTGCAAAATCGAGGTCGCCATTGACGTTGATGTATCCAACTGCTCCTGAATAAGCTCCCCGTTTTGACGGCTCAAGGTCATTGAGGATTTCCATGGCGCGAATTTTCGGTGCCCCCGAAACCGTTCCAGCGGGTAAGCAGGAAACTAACGCATCCAAACTGCTGATGTTTTGTTGGAGTGTTCCTTTCACCTCAGATACGATGTGCATCACATGTTTGTAGCGCTCAATCGTCATGTATTTGGTCACTTCTACACTGCCAATTTCAGAAACCTTTCCGACATCGTTTCGTCCAAGGTCCACTAGCATTCGATGTTCGGCTAGTTCTTTTTCATCTGACAGCAATTCCTCCTCAAGCTCCTTATCCTCTTGCTCAGTTGCCCCGCGCTTTCTCGTTCCCGCTATTGGATTTGTTAGAATTTCGCTACCTTGTACCTGTATCAAGCTTTCTGGTGATGCCCCTAAAATCAAATAATCTTCAAAATCGAGATAAAACATATATGGAGACGGGTTGGACGTTCGTAAACTCCTGTAGAAGGAAAAGGCGTCCCCACGAAACTCAGCCTGAAGTCGTTGGGATAAAACGACCTGGAAGGCATCTCCCTGTTTGATATGGCCCTTGATTTTTTTGACCTTTTCCTCGTACGCTTGCTTTGTTTGGTTTGAGGTGAAGGTTCCTGTTTTTACAGGCTCTAAGTTAAATTCCTGTTGTGATGGAGTTTTTAATTGCACTTCCATTTGCTCAAGTTGGTTTTCCATTTGGTCTTCCGTAAGTGTATTGGAGAGGTTCATCACTACAAGATAAATTTGTTGCAGCTGATGATCCATCACCACGACCTTTTCGTAAAAATGAAAATGGGCATCAGGCATTTGTAAGTCGTCAGGTGGTGTAATCCCAATTTGTTCATATTGACGAATGACATCATAGCCGATATAGCCAACTCCTCCGCCGTAAAAAGGAAAGGGGAGCTGGTTTGTGTTGGTTTGGATTTGCTTTTGGATCGTATCGATGACGTTTTCTTGGATAATCTCGGTTTCGCCATTTGTTTGGTTTAACTCGGTATGCTGTCCCGTGCCCTTAATTTCTAAATAGGGGTCACTGCCTATAAATGAGTAACGGCCTGACTTTTCGTGTTTGAGCGAGCTTTCTAGTAAAAATTTCTTCCTACCCTTTAATCGATGAAAAATTGATATCGGGGTTAAGGTGTCGCCCTTCATTTCTTTGACTTTACATTTGGTTTGCGTTTGAACGTCCAAGCTTTGTTACCTCCTTTTTAGCTAAAAATAAAAATCCCCCAATCACACATAGTTGATATGTGCAATTGGAGGACGGTTAACCGCGGTGCCACCTCGCATTGGATTCGTAGGCTTTTGCTTAAACATAGCCAGTAGAATCCCTCTTAGTTCAGGTACGCTTTTGATACCCTATCCCTGTAACGGGGGAGACCGTTTTTCCCTACTACTTTTCGTTCAGGAAAACTCTCGTAAGTCCATTCGGTAAATCCAATCACACTAGGCTCTCACCATGCCCTAGCTCTCTGTAATGATTTCAGATTCACGTACTCCTCTTACTCGTTGATTTTCGGTTATTTAGTTTTTGTGGGTTGGTTTTTTGTTTATTATTTGGTTCATTTTACATGATTTTGTTTTGGTCGCCGGCCCCTCTAAATATACAAAAAGGGCCCCTCATCCAAAGGACGAGGAACCCGTGGTACCACCTTTATTAATTGCCAAAATGCAATTCACTTTTCGGTATCTACGCCAAAATGCTTCAATACCTATCTCTTGTAACGATGAGATCTTCGCCAAAGCCTACTTTCCAGCTGGAGTTCGGTTTGGAGGCTCAGAAGGCCATTCACTTTTATTTTTGCACTGGTTCACAGCGACCACCAGCTCTCTGCAGCATCAACAAAAGCTACTCTTCTTCTTCAACACCCAATATTTTCATGTCACGAAAAATTATTTGATTATTATGATAGTACCCAAAACTCAAAAAGTCAAGAACAAATTTTATCACTTTAATGCTTTAACGCAGCTGGGGACTGTCCCCCGTTGCTTTAAAGTGGTAAAGCTATTTTTCTTCACGCTGTTTTAGAAATTCGATGAGGTCTTCTAGGTTATAGGTTTTGTAGATCATTTCTTTGTGATCAAAGACGACGTAGGCTGGGGATTTTTCTAGGTTTAGGAACTTGTATTTTTCATTGATTGATTCTAGTGAATCTACACTTTTTGAAGTACTCACATTTTGACGAATGCCATTTTCTACAAATACCTTCTGATTGAATTCTTTCCAATCAAATTGTTGTTTATTCTCATCTACAATGAGCAATGATAAGCTTCCTTCATCTTTCGATATTAACGGATACTGTTCATCAAAATTAAAGGTTTCCATCGTTCTCATAACCTTGCCTGTGTCTGCGATAAATTCAATTTTTTCTGGTTCGGTATTGCTTTTATAAATAAACCCACCATTATGAGGATGACTAATAAAGGTCTCATCTTCTGTTTTAATACGTACTTTTTCAATGTATTCAAGATCACGTCCAGCGACTGTGCCAAAACCAATACCCTCATTTTCAATATACTTATGATCATAATCATTTATCGTTCGAATGGTATGATTTATTGAAAGTGTTCTCCCCTCAACACTTCCATCTTCTCTAAATTTAACTTCAATTAGAGGGATATAGGGGACCATAAATTGCTCCTGATTGTAATATTTA
This sequence comes from Salinibacillus xinjiangensis, assembly GCF_009649735.1. GTDB lineage: Bacteria > Bacillota > Bacilli > Bacillales > Alkalibacillaceae > Salinibacillus > Salinibacillus xinjiangensis. The sequence goes on along the minus strand of NZ_WJNH01000009.1, from coordinate 211,083 downwards.
CTCATCACATACCAACGGCCATCTTGTTTTATAGAAGTGATGATTTCAATATCTTCTTTATTAATGGACAGCTGAGTATTACTCAAAATATGTGTCCTGACCATAGACTGCACCGCATCCTCAAGCTCAACAGGCAAATCATCTTCATCCGAAAATACCGCACTAACTTCCTCTCCACCAGGTTGCTGAGACGGGGTATCTGTAAAAGGACTCTGCCCCTGAAAGTAGGATAATAAAATCACAGCAAACAAGACACTAGCCACTCCACATAACCAATATTTTGCTCCTGGGAAAAATCGGTGATTACCTTTTCTACTAGGACTTTCAGACAATTGAACAAACGTTTGTTTGATTTTTTCCTCAACATGAAACGGTACTTTTATATCTTCTTTTTCAGCCCTCTGCCTCAATTCCTCATCAATTCTCTTGTGATCCACTTTCTTTCCTCCTCCTTTCTATCCCATCTAACTTCAGTAAATCTGCCAAACTAGCACGCGCCCGATTCAACCTCGACTTTACTGTTCCTTCACGCAATTTCAAAATGTCCGCAATTTCCTTAATCGAATACTGCTCATAGTAGAAAAGAATGAGGATTGTTCGATGTTTCTCTTTTAACTTAGCAATCTCATCAAATAGTTCATAATGCTGCTTCAGCTCCGCACGATTTTCAGCCAAAAGCTCCACCGACTCCATGGGTACCACACGCTTTTGTTTTTTCAACAGGTCATAGCATTTATGAATCAGAATCCTCGTTATCCATGCTTTAAAGGCACCCAGGTCTTTTAAAGTATGAATAGAATAATAGCTTTTCATAATCGCCTCTTGAATAGCATCCCCACAATCTGCATCATCTCTTAAAATCCCTTTAGCCACACGATACAAGGAATCCTGGCACTCTGTAATCAGGCGAGTAAATGCTTCCTTATCTCCCTTTTGCGCTAACCAAACATCTCGCTCCTCCACGGTCCACCCTCCTTCTATCCTTAAGACTTCACATCTATCAAAAAGGTTCCATTCCACTTCAAAAAGTGCAAAATTTATAAAACCATGGTAATCCACCCCAGTACAACTGTAAACCTATCCTTTAATGCTTTAAAGCAACGAGGGACAGACCCTCAGCTCTTTAAAGCGTTAAAGCAACGAGGGTCTGTCCCCAACTCCGTTAAAGCGTTAAAGCGGGGATTTATGCTACAATAATGAAGGATTATATATTGGAGGTTTTACATATGGATTTTACAAACTCAGAAGTGCTTTTTAAAGAAGCACAGGATCATATTGTTGGCGGGGTGAACTCACCTTCTCGTGCCTATAAAGGAGTTGGTGGCGGCACTCCCGTTTTTATGGAGCAAGCAAAAGGGGCTTATTTTTGGGATGTCGATGGGAATAAGTACATTGACTACTTAGGAGCATACGGCCCAATTATTACAGGACATGGGCACCCCCATATTGCAGAGGCGATTACCCAAGCCGCTCATAACGGAACCTTATATGGCACACCAACAAAGCTTGAAAATAAATTCGCTAAAATGTTAAAGGATGCGATTCCATCCATGGACAAAGTCCGTTTTGTCAATTCTGGTACAGAAGCGGTTATGACCACCATCCGCGTGGCCCGCGCCTACACCAACAAAACGAAAATTATCAAGTTTGCGGGCTGCTATCACGGACATTCTGATCTCGTTCTTGTTGCTGCTGGCTCTGGTCCGTCCACTTTGGGTACACCAGATTCTGCCGGTGTTCCAGCATCCATTGCACAGGAAGTTATCACAGTACCATTCAACGAAATTGAACCCTTTAAAGAAGCTCTAGAAAAATGGGGCGATGAAGTAGCAGCTGTACTCGTTGAACCTATTGTAGGAAACTTCGGTATCGTTGAACCAAAACCTGGCTTTTTAGAGGAAGTGAAAAAGCTTACCCATGATGCTGGCTCCCTACTCATTTTCGATGAAGTCATCACTGGATTCCGTTTCACCTATGGAAGTGCCCAGCAGCTGTTAAACATCGAACCTGATATGACGGCTCTTGGAAAAATCATCGGTGGTGGACTTCCAATTGGTGCGTACGGCGGACGTGTTGATATTATGGAACAAGTTGCCCCGCTCGGCCCTGCCTATCAAGCAGGAACCATGGCCGGAAATCCCGCATCCATGGCAGCCGGAATTGCTTGTCTCGAGGTTCTTCAAGAGGATGGAGTTTACGACAAACTTGACCAGCTCGGTGCCAAATTAGAAAAAGGCATGTTAGAGTATGCAGAAAAGCATCAAATTGAAATCTCTATTAATCGTCTAAAAGGAGCGCTGACCCTTTATTTCACGAACAAAAAAGTGGAAAATTACGAGCAAGCCGAAGCAACAGACCAAGAACAGTTTGGTACCTTCTTTAAACTCATGCTAAACCAAGGCATCAACCTAGCTCCTTCTAAATATGAAGCTTGGTTCTTAACAATTGCACACACAGAAGATGACATTGATAAAACGTTGAAAGCAGTTGATCACGCATTTGAAGAAATGAGTAAAAATAAGTAATATACAATTTTCATTCATTCCCTTTCCTCTGTTATGGAAGGGGATTTTTTGAAATTGAATAGCATTAAGGGTTGAAACTATTCAATAGCAATATTTCCGAAAGTAATTATACATTTTTGTGAATATTTATTGATTGGATCTGTAAACTATGCTAAAATGTACTTACAATTCAGAAAAATTGTATTGATTTATCTTTCGTTCTTTTCTTACCCTTTTGTTTGGGCATTCACAGCAAGCTCAAACTTTCTTCCTTTTTTAGTTTTCATTCTTTGGCTTTTGCAGATCTTACTGCAAAAGCCCTTTTTTTGTTAGTAGCACTCGCCATACGAAAAATAATATACCGACTTTAAAGAGAAAGCTAGAAAACATTGGTTGTTTTCTAGCCTTCCTTTTTAAACCCTCCATCGATAAAGGGGCAGCATAAGGGTTCACGTCATTTACGGCTACAATCCCGTCTATTTTTCTGGTATTTCAGTAAGATCTATACAGAATCACGTCAACATATGATAGATTTCCGTCACCTTATTTAAGCAGAAATAGCATCACGTCAACATATGGATGATTTCCGTCAGTTAATAAAAGAATCCAACCACAGGAGCTCGTATTCACGTCAAACATCATCAGAATTATGCCGCATTAACCCTTAATTCGGTCTACACCCATTATTCAAGTCTAGACCCCACATAATCAAGTCACCACATCGTATATTCCCGCCCCCCACAAACACAGTACCCCTCTCTTCTACCACCCAAAAAAAGAGCGCCACCCCACGGGCAGCACTCTTCACCCCTTTAACGCTGTACAAGACTGAGGGTCTGTCCCTATATCCTTTAAAGCGTTAAAGTACTTTGTTTAGTTCATGCTTGATTTTCTTTTCTTCTACTTTCGTATTGCCTATGCCTTTTTGGATTTTATTTAGTGATTTGGTGATATGTTTAACGGCAGATTTTACGTGTTGCTTGGTGTTTCCTTTCGTTTCAACAACCTCAGACAAGTCAGCATGTAAAACTTCTTTTACCGCGTCAATACCGAACACATCAGCTTTTTCTACTAGTTTACTAGTTACTTCAGCTAAATCTTCTTCACCCACTTCGCTATTCACAAAGGCTAATCCAACCACATCCTCAGCAGAGCGCGGAATCACTTTGTACTCACCAAAACTGTAGGTGACCACACCAACAACAGATTCATATAATTGACCCGCATCTACGAAATGATCATCCGAATCAATCACAAATTCTCCTGCTAAATCCTCAGCTGTAAACTCGTTAAAGTCATTCACAGAATGAACCGTTACATCCTCAAGCTCCACTAATTGTCCTTCAACATCTTCGTTAACTCCCGAGGATTCAATAACAGCTGGTTCAGACTCTCCAACACCTGACTCCACAACCTCTACATCCTCTGTCACGATTTGTAGAAGCTCATAGTATTCACTCGTTGCACCTGTTGCTTGAATTTTGTCACCAATCTCAGCCTCTAAGTTAAAGGAACGAACAACAATACCAGCTGTTTCATCCTGAATGTAGTAGTTTGCCCCATCCACGTACGTAACAACACCTTCAACGCGAACTTCACTACCAAGCTCAGCCCCACGCGCCTCAGAAATGGTCACTTCTTCAACCGGCTCCTCTTCTTCACCAGCGACAGTAATTCTTCCCTCAGGCCCATATTCAAACGGATCAGACTCTGTACTATTTAAGCTCTTCACAAACTCTACAGAAGCATCAACATCGACCGGCCCCATGACAGGGTTTTGACCTAGCTCACCAATCGGCTTATACTTACTGCCTTCTGACGTGCCCATATAGTTATTTACGGTTAACGTATAGGTTTTATCCTCATCAATCGGTGTACCATCTGGCAACGTTATATCCACAACCTCAGACGTAGTTGGATTCCACGTATAGTGAAAACCACTTATACTATAATCCGGTCCATAAAAAGGGGATAGCTGTGCATTCAAGATTGGATATAAATCCGCACCCTTAATCTCAAATGTCATCAACACATTTCCGAATGGCTGAATATTGAAAAGGTCACCCCACGTAACTTCGCCAGCGGCTAAATCATCACGAATTCCCCCGCCATTCATCATGGCAAAGTCACTATCCATAGACCATTTCATGCCATCTGCAATCAAATTCCCAAGTCCATGGTCACCATCATTGGAATAGTCACCTGTTAAATCGGTTGCATTGTACCCGAGAACTTCATTCATCTTATCCTCAATTAAAGAGGAATACTTATCCAAAATTGCCGTCACTTCCGCATCCGGCTCCACCTGACTTTGATCAACATAAACAATTTCAGCCTCTTTGCTGACAATATCCCCTGTTGCACGGTCAATCTCAACATCGACATCAGCAAAGGCCTTTCCATATTCAGAGGCCTGCACAATCAATTTATCATCTACTACCCCATCAACGACTTTGTGATTATGAGCAGCAAAAATTACATCAACTTCATCGTCCACAGCTCTTGCCAAATCAGCAGCCTCACCTGTTGCAGAGGTATATCCCGACTGGGTAGCCGGAATATGCGCTAATACCACAATGGATTCAATGCCCTGTGATTTTAATTCACTAGCTGCATCATTTACTGCTTGAGCTTCATCTGTAAATTTAATATCCTGAATTCCCTCTGGCATTACCATACCCGCAGATGCTTGGGTGTTCACGCCAATAAACCCGATTTTTTCTCCATCAACCTCTTGTACCACATAAGGTGGTAAAATCGTCTCTCCACTATCCTCATACACACAGTTCGCACAAAGGACGTCAAAATTCATACCATCATAGCCATCCGTACCTATGCCTTCAGGATGCTCTCCACCCTCAACCATGCGCAATAACTCATCTGTACCTTCATCGAATTCATGGTTTCCAACAGTTCCAACATCAAAGCCGATTTCCTCCATGATTTCAACAGTTGGCTCATCCTGGTATAAGGCTGATACAGGTGAACTTCCACCAATCATATCGCCTGCATGAACCATTAATGTGTTCGGATTTTCTTGTTCACGGTTCTTTAAGTACGTAGACACATAGTCCATACGACCAAATGTCCCATCAACCGTCTCATCTCCATCAAGGTCAAGCTCATATTCCTGATCAATTTTTCCGTGCAAATCATTCAAGCTAAGCAATTGAACAGAAAGAAGATCTTCACCCGGCTCGCCAGGATCTCCTGGTTCGCCACCATCTACTGCAGTATAACCAGCTTCAATCGCATCATTTTCATTCCAGAAAAAGACCCTTTTCTCAACCGGAACCTCTTCCCACTTCTCAGGAGTAACGTACTGCTTGGTTTCAGAGTTACCAACATACTTATCAAAATCTCCACCTTCTAAAATTGCCCGGTATTCGAAAGGTAGCTCCAATAAAGGATTATCCGGATTCCAAATACCTCTTTCCTGATCCTTAGCTTCCTTTACTGCCGCTTGATAAGTGTCATAAACAGCTTCATCTCCAAATGGCCAAATAAAATACGTCACAGCATAGCCTTGTTTGACCATCTCAAGGTTGGTATTGACGCCATCTTTGTTAATGACCTGTGCTAACAAGCGTCCGTAATCATCTGTTGGTTCATCACCAATTTTAAGTGTAACTTCATCGCCTGGCTGCAATAGAGTTTGCAAATGAGTTTTAGCCGCTTCGCCATGTTCATCCTGATTCTCTCCATGAGCCCCATTTGCTGAACCCATATCCGTCTCAGGCGTATCAATATTGACAAAACGAACACGATCAGAGCCTAAAACGGGTTCTTCCAAGCGAATTGTGTCCCCATCTGTCACATAACGAACAGTTGATGTATACTCACCAACTGCTGATGGTGGCTCAGGCTGTTCATCAGCCAACGTAATATCACTTGCCTCAGTCGGAATCACTTGATAGGAATTGTATTGACTTAAAATCGCCGTAATGTCATACCATTTCCCTTCCTCAAGCTCAGATACATCTAAAGAACCTTCCATCACTCGAAGTGTTGTGCCGTTAAAATCGCTATCAATCAGGGAAATATTATATCCTCCACCAGCAGGACTAGATGGAATTGATGAAATATATCCGTTTACTTTTACAATGGAACCCTCTAATGGTTCTGCAACGGATTCATCCTGCAGGTCAGCCAATGAAATTACCTGTGGCTGTGGAATTTCGTTACCCTGACTTAACACTTCCACATTTTCCGCATTTGCAGGCACAACCTCTAATAAACCGTTATATTCTTCAAGTGTACCTGTTACTTTTACTTGATCACCCTTTTGTAGGTCAGGGAAACCTGTTAAATCAAAATGAAAAAGATTAATTCCAGCTGTATCATCTTGTATGTAAGTTGAGAGTCTTCCTCCCCCAATAGCTGCATTATCTGCTGTAACGACTCCTTCAACCGTGACTGTTGAGCCTAAAGATTGCTGTCTAGCATCTTCAATACTCACAGGCCCTGAAGGATCAGTTGGGTCTTCTGGGTCATCTGGTTTGGTAACGCCATCCATGGAATGACTGCCTAAATTGTCAAAAGTGTCCTTAGGATGAGTATCCCACTCCAATTCTGAATAAGAATCGGTACCAGTTGTTACTGAAGAATTACGAACAATCGTGACATCCTTAGCAAAATCACTATCTACTCCAATAGTGCCGATAACATCTAGTACAATGCCACCTTTTTTAAGTACAAACGCATCATCACCATTAAAGTTAATAATCGCTCCATTGGTCTCATCAGCTTCATTCAAAATCTCAGATGATGCACTAGTGTGTGCTGCCACAAATACATCGCCATGGGCAACACTACCTGACAACGCTAACGTTTGACTTGGTTCTGTAGCCCCATTACTATAAAGCTCCAGACTATAATCTGATAAATCTACCGCTTGGCCTGTGCCATTAAAGATCTCAATGGCCTTATTGTAGGACGAACCCTCAATATATTCCGAAATAAACAAACCTTCCGCTGCTACGTCACTTTCTGCCTGAACCGAACTCACCCATAAATTCGAGAAATTCGCAAAAACTAACGTAAAAATAAGCAGCATACTAAAAAGCTTTTTCGACATTCTTCCTCCCATGATTCCCCTCCTATTTGACTAATAATAATGGTTCACTTTAATAGTAGATAACCGGACAAGGGAGGTCAATGATTTGTTCGTGAAATAGGTGTAAAGTTTTAGTTAAAATTATGTAAAGTTCGTTTTTTACCGACAAATATCGAACTATTTTACTATTAATAGGTCGCATCATTCACTTTTAACACGAATTTTGCTAGTTCGTTTAAGTTTCGTTAAGATAGCAAGAAAAGACAATCTTTTTCCTGAAAAATAAGTTATAATACATCCTTGATAACATCTATACGAAAGAAGGATTCACTCATGAAATTAGGTGCCAGAGTCCTAAAAACTGGATTAGCGGTTGCTGTCGCCATGTACACTGCCCTTATTTTTGATTTCACGTCAGCTGTTTTTGCAGGAATTGCAGCTGTTTTTTCCATACAGCCTTCTATTTATCGCTCGTTTCAAACCATTATTGAGCAGGTGGAAGCTAACCTATTAGGGGCTATTACAGCTATTTTGATGGTTTATTTACTTGGGAATGACCCTTTTATCATTGGGTTTACCATCATTCTCGTCATCACCATTTGTATTGGGTTTGGCATGAAACAGGAAATTATCATGCTGGCTGTTGTTTCCGTAATTGCCATAATGGAATCAACGGATATGCCATTTGTAGAATTTGCATTTACCCGTTTTTCATCCGTATTCATTGGCATTATTGCTGCCTTCTTAGTGAATCTAATCTTCTTGCCACCGAAATATGAGACTAAATTGTTTAAACAAATCGAACATACATCCAATGAAATTTTACAATGGATTCGAATTACATCAAGAAATCTATCGGACCAGCCTGCCTTAAAGGATGAAATCAAAAAACTGATAGAAGATATTACGAAGCTTGATCATACGTATTTGTTGTATTCCGAGGAACGAATTTATTCCAAAAGGAGTCGTTACAGCCGCGCGCGAAAGCTTGTGTTATTTCGTCAGCTGATTCATAGCGCGAAGAAATCATTAGAGGTATTACGTACACTTCATCGTTACGATCAGGAGCTAGAGCATTTATCCAAAGAAATGAAGAATCGTTTTGTACAGGAAATTGATTATTTGATGCATACTCATGAAAAATTAATCATGAAGTGTATGGGGAAAATTCGGGAACACGAGGAAAAGGTTCATCAGCCATTTGAATCGAATATGACCAATCTGATTGAGGAGTTAATTGATCACACCTCACAATTGAAGGATCGGTCCAAGCAATTGCAGTTTTTACCTTTAGCAGCTAAGTTAATGGACTATGATCACCAGCTCGAGCATTTGAAAAAGCTCATCGACAGCTATCAGCAATATCACAAAAAGGAACAGATTAACACAGAGCTTCGGGATTTATAAATGCAATAGTTTTTCGCCACAAAACCTAAAAAGAACCATGCTGCCCATCAATAGGCAACATGGTTCTTCCTTTTAATACACGTGCGCTTCCTCCTGATCCAAATTCTGCACCTGGAACAAATCATAATAATGTCCACGTCGTCTCATCAATTCATCATGGGTACCCATTTCCTTAATCTCCCCATCCTCAATTAACACAATACGGTCAGCATGAGTAATGGTAGCAAGACGATGGGCGACGATGAATGTGGTTCTGTCATGAGCTAACTTTTCTAATGCTTCTTGAATCAAGTGCTCACTTTCTAAGTCTAGGGCGGACGTCGCTTCATCAAAAATTAAAATCGGTGGATTCTTTAAAAAGACTCGGGCAATCGCAACCCGCTGTTTTTGACCACCAGATAGTTTTACGCCTCGTTCGCCAACTAGTGTGTCATAGCCATTGGATAAATTTGTGATAAATTCATGAGCGTTGGCAGCTTTGGCCGCTGCTACTACCTCTTCATCGGTCGCATCAGGGTTTCCCATCCGGATATTTTTTGCTACCGAATCACTAAATAATATATTGTCCTGAAGCACCATACCAATATTATCCCGTACAGAACGAACCTCATAATCCCGAATATCATGGCCATCTAGCAGGATTCTGCCCCCCGTAACGTCATAGAAGCGAGGAATCAAGCTGACAAGCGTGGATTTTCCTCCCCCACTCATGCCGACAAAGGCAATTGTTTCTCCTTGCTTCACATCAAGAGAAACATCCTTCAACACATCCGCCTCTTCTTCTTCATAGCGGAAGGAAATATGGTCTAATTGAATATCTCCATCAGCCTTCTCTAACCTTTTCGCATTTTTGGTGTCTTGAATATCATATTTTTCATCCAAAAATTCAAAAACACGGTCCATAGATGCAAGTGCTTGTGTAAGAACAGTAGCAGAGTTCACAAGTCGACGGAGCGGATTGTATACCCGGTCCATATAACCTACAAACGCCACCATTGTCCCGATTGATAAGCCTTGCATAATGACAAAATAACCACCTAAGCCGACCACAAATAGTGGGGCTAAATCGGTAATCGTATGTGTCACCGTGTAGGCTTTCGCATTCCAAGATGTGTGTTCAAGCGATTTAGTCAAATGCTTATGGTTTTGGGCATCAAATTGGTTTTGCTCATAATCCTCTAAAGCAAAGCTACGAATAACTGGCATTCCCTGCACTCGCTCGTGCAGATGCCCCTGCACCTCGGCAAGTGCCTGTGATTTTTCACGGGTTAATCTTCTAAGTCTTGAGTAAAAGTATTTAACCGAAAATCCGAAAATCGGGAACAGTGCCACGGACACAATCGTGAGCCAGACATCCATTGTTAGCATTATGGATACCGCAATGACGATGGTGAGCATATCAAGCCATATGTTCATTAATCCGGTGATGACAAACTGTTTCGTCTGCTCCACATCATGAATGACACGTGAAATAACTTCACCTGTTTTGGTTTGTGAGTAAAACCGAAGACTCAGCTTTTGAATATGATCAAATAGCCGGTCACGAATGTCATATAAAATTTTACTCCCTATCCACTGGGCTAAATATTGCCTGAAATATTCAATCGGTGGACGTAAAACTAAGAACACAAACAAAGCAATACCCATAATGATAAGCAACTGATTCATTTTTTCCCCTTGGGTCAGTGCCTCGGCTCCAATGATATCGTCGATGACGTATTTAATAATTAATGGCATTAAAAGAGGGATACCGAATTTAATAATCCCAATTCCGATGGTTAAAAGTAATTTCCATTTATAAGGTTTTACAAATTGTAAATAACGCCTGATGATTCCCAAATCACTTCACTCCCGGTGTGTAACTCATAAGGATGCTAAAAAGCAGAGAGCCTGTTGTTGATTCAACAGGCACCTTCTATATCACTAATATATTAAAATGCTTACGTTAAATATGTTAAGTAGCGCTCGTACCATTGATCAATAAATTCGGGCGCAAATGGTCCCTTCCGCTGTCTAATCCAACGCTGTAAAATTTCCACCTGATTTTTTAAAATCGAATCAATAACAGCTGGATAGTTCATTTCCTTTTTATGCTGCTCATATTCGTCTTCATCTAATAACGTAAAGGTCATATCGGGAAACACTTTAATATCCAAATCATAATCAATATATTTTAGTGCTTCTTGATCAAACACAAATGGCGAGCCAAGATTACAGTAATAATAAACGCCACCTGTACGAATCATTCCGATTACATTGAACCAGTACTTGGCGTGAAAGTAACAAATCGCTGGTTCACGGGTAATCCACGTCCTGCCATCACTTTCGGTCACCAACGCCCTGTCGTTGCCGCCGAAGAGCACATTGCGGTTTGCTTTGAGGACAGTTGTCTTATCCCATACGCGATGAAGTTGTCCATTATGCTTATAGCTTTGTATTTCTATTTTTTCACCGGGCTCGGGAATTATCATAAGATCTCCCTTTCTATCTAACGCCTATAACTTTTCTTCTATCCATTATACCGATTTATCACCATAAATGGAAATGTAAACAACCACACTTTAACGCTTTAAAGGATGTGGGGACTGTCCCCACATCCTTTAAAGCGTTAAAGAAAGGGCACTCCTAACATGCGGAGTGCCCTTTCTATGATACTTAATGTTTGATTAAGGGGGTGTTACTTACTTTTTGTTTTGTTGAGATTTTTGATTTTGTTTTCTTACTTCTTGAGCGTCTGTTTCAGAAGCGAATTCAGCACCAAACTGTCCTTGGCCTTGTTGTTGGCCTTGAGCTGCTTGTTGGTTTTGTTGCTTAACGTGTTGAACGTTTGTGCCAGATTGAGTCTTCTTCTTAGCCATCTCATATCACCTCCGCATTTGTTAATGTAACCATTAATTTTTTCATTATCCTTTTCGATATTTACCAATTTATACCACGGTTGAATAGAACCCCTACTTAAAGGGATAATAAGTAAAATACTTGCAGATATGAAAAACTCCCCCTTACGATAAAGAAGAGGGAGTTTTTGCAATTATATGAGTCGAGCTATTTTTTGATGAGAAACAGGGAATGGCAACTGCTGCAGTTCTTCGGCAGAGAGGAATTCTCCCTTCCCTTCCTGTAAACAACCACCTGTCGAGGTTGCAGAATATACGTCTAAGTTCCATATGATATGGGAAAAGACATGTTTAATATCGGTTAAATGTTTATGAACATCAATGGTAATACCATATTGATCACCAAACCATTGTACCAATTCATCCGTAGTATTCGCTTTATCCATTGGAATCATGGGAAACTGCCATAAGTTAGCTAAAAGCCCTTTTTCCGGTCTTTTTTGCACGAGAATCCGATGATTTTCATCCCTAATTAGTAGGGCCACATATTTTTCTGTTCGTTGTGATTTTTTGCGACTCTTTATAGGAAGCATCTCTTGTAAGTCTTCCTTATAAGCTCGGCAATGGGCTTGAACCGGGCATTCATCACATAGTGGATTTTTGGGCTTACAGATTAGAGCCCCTAACTCCATTAACCCTTGATTAAACGAGGAAGGATCCTCAGCCGAAATCATGTCAGATACAATCCCTTCAATGATTTTTCTCGCTTTCGGCTTAGCGATATCCTCCTCTACCTTACGAATACGAGAGATCACACGCATTACGTTTCCATCTACTGCAGGTTCAGGCTGCTGGTAAGCGATACTTAAAATTGCCCCTTTCGTATAAGGGCCAACACCTTTTAATTGACCAAGTTCTTTCGCGTTGTCTGGTACTTTTCCATTGTATTCTGAAACAACTTCTCTAACGGCTGTTTGAAGATTTCGTGCTCGGGAATAATAACCTAGACCCTCCCACGTTTTCAGCACGTCTTCTTCCTCTGCTGCGGCCAAGGCTTCAGGATTAGGGTATTTTTGCATAAAACGGTCATAATACGGGATTACTGTGTCCACCCTAGTTTGTTGAAGCATGATTTCCGAAACCCACACTTGATATGGGGTGGGATTTTGTCGCCAAGGGAGCTCGCGCTGTACACGCAGAAACCATGAAATTAAGTCCTGCTGAAATTCTTCAATTTCCAGGAAATCATCTATAGATGTTTGGTACATATGGTTCACCTTCCAAAGTAGCTATTTAATTAAATAAAATTGGCTAATGCCAAGCCGACAGGCGCTGGCGATTGCTTAGTATAAACAAAACTTCATCTCGTGACATCCTAAAAAGGAGGCATTACGTTATGGACACAGCTACCCATATAAGCATGGGAGTTGCACTTGGAGGTCTCGCAACCCTCGACCCAGTTGTACAACAAGATTCTACTCTTTTCACATGTGTCATGGTAGGCACGATTGTCGGATCTAATGCACCTGACTTTGATACTTTGCTCAAACTCAAAAATAATGCCGTCTATATTCGTAATCACCGGGGAATTACTCATTCGATACCTGCTGTGATTGTATGGGGAGTCACCATTGCAACGGTTATTCATACCTTTGTTCCTCAAGTCAATTTCGTCCATTTGTACTTCTGGACCTTTTTGGCTGTTATTTTACATGTCTTCGTAGATATATTTAATGCTTACGGAACACAGGCAGCTCGTCCCATCAATCGTAATTGGATTGCACTTGGGTTCATCAATACGTTCGATCCTTATATCTTTGGCTTACATGCAGTCGGAATAGTGGCTTGGTTGCTGTTCGGGGCTGATCCTGGTATAACCTTTCTGCTGCTCTACTTCATCATAGCCCTTTACTATGTAAAGCGGTATTTCGATAAAAAAGAAATTGTTTCAAAAATTGAGCAACACTTTGACGATGTTGAAAGTATCGTAACGTCCCCAACCATTAAGCATAATGTTTGGCGGATTGCCATCACCACCACTGAGAACTTTTATGTTGCTCGCGCTGAAGGTGGCAAAATCAAAATCCTGGATCAGTTTAAACGAAAAAAATTACCAGATCATCCTGCAATGCACAAAGCATTACAGGATGACAATGTGCAAGCCTTTATCTTCTTCTCCCCTGTTTACCGTTGGGAAATTGAAGAATCAGATAATTATACCGAGGTTCGTTTTATTGATTTACGGTACCGTTCTAAAGGGCATTATCCCTTTGTAGCAGTAGTAAAACTTGATTCAGACTATCATATACGAAATTCCTATACTGGTTGGATTTATTCTGAGGATAAATTACAGAAGAAATTAGATCCGCTCCCCCAATAACACTGTCAAGATTTAAGAGGCTGCCTGACATTCACAGCCTCTTTTTCAATGGAGTGGCCCACGATTCATTTTATCCTGCCATTTTTTTGTGTCCAGGTTCACCTCATGTAACCTAGGTCCATAATTTTGAATCCACTTTTTCACAATCGATTCTGTTACTTCCTGCCCTTTATATTTTCGTCCTGCTTTTGCTCGGGTTGTTTCGAAGTCCTCCCATAGCATTTCCACCCATGTTCTGGCCTGTTCTTCCGTTAGCGTGTCATTGACGCTTCGTAGTTCTCTCGATAAGCGTTGAAATATCTCTTCCATTCTGACACCTCACTTTCTATATTTTACTTAACCTCTAGGTACATACAATTGCTCTGTTTACAAAAGATATAAAAGCACGTGCCAAACGTGCAATGCAAAGAAAAGGGGTATTCCGAATGGTTCGTAACAAGGCAAAAGATTTCCCAGAGCAACGTTACGAAGAAAAACCGCATGCAAAAGCAAAGTTCTCATCAAAACGGGCAGATGGGACGATTAATACCCATCCCCAGGAGAGAATGGCGAAATCATCTCAACAAAATGAAAATGAGGTGGAGTAAGCATGGGTTACAAATCGCTTAAACATTTACGCAATACGCCCTTTCAATCACCACGTGCGAATCCAAAGCATGCTAGTAACCAGGTAAATGGTGAAACGAGACAGACTCAGAATGAAATTATTACTGAAGTACAGATGAATAAAAGAGCTTAAGCTTTTTACTGGCACCTAGTGGGTGCCAGTTTTTTAGGCGTTTAAACCTCCGTAATATAATCCCCTAGCATGGAGATTGGAAGCGCCTCTTGCTCCCCCTCAACCGTAGCCTTTTCTCCTCGTTTATTTGACCGTATGCCCCAAGCAAACACACCATTCATGTAATCGATTTTAAAATATGATCCCGGCGCACCAAGAATTTCATATATTTCATTAGGTTCAAAGTCTTTCGGGTCCATCATGTAGGCCTTTGCCATCACAATTTTACGCTCGTAGACAGCATACTCATTGACCATACCCATCTGTTCAGCTTTACGTGCTTTTTCAGTAAGCTCTGCAACCTCTTCTCGCAGCTGCTCTATTGTATAATCACTATATCTTGTTTCCATTATTAATATCTCCCTTCCATCATCCCTTTACATTTTACCAATCAAATTAGAGATTATAAAGAAAGAAGGTGTAAGTATTTGTCGATTGTTAGGAGGAAAACAATGGAACACGTTGTAATTACAGGAGCAGGAAGTGGCTTAGGTCAGGCATTGGCCAAAAGATACGCAGCAGAAGGTCATAAGATTTATATTTAGGACGACATGAGGAAAAGTTGATGATGGTGAGAAAAGAAATTGAAGAATTAGCAGGACTTCCGTTTCAGCTCATTTGTGATGTAACGGAGCCTGCATCTATTCGTGAAGCTGTAAGCCAGCTAGAGCAGTTGATGTGTTGATTAATAATGCAGGGGTAGGATATTTTGGGGCTGTGGAGTCCTATGACGAAAAACAAATCGATACCGTGCTCAACACCAACATAAAAGGAACCATTTTGTTGACACAAGCCCTCCTTCCAATGATCCAGACAGTAAAGGGTAGGGTATTAAATATCGTCTCCACTGCTGGTCTACGCGGAAAGGTTCATGAATCCTTATATTCTGCTTGCAAATTTGCGCAACGAGGCTTTACAGAAAGCCTTCCAAAAGGAATTTGCCAACGAAGACATTTCCTTTACCGCGGTGTATATGGGAGGTATGCAGACCCCATTTTGGGATGTACACACTCACATTGATGACCCGTCTCGTCTCATGAACCCTGAATAGGTAGCAGACCAGATTTACAGAATGGATGACGGACGAAATGAAATCACGATTAAACGAAAGGGATAGTTAATCCATGTGTTCCTCAATAAAAGCCTCGATATAGTCAAAACTAAACCCCTTGCGGTAAAGAGCGGCCTTAACTTTTTGCTTAAGTTCAAACCCTTCTGCCTTCCGTTCATATTTAGCTACAAGTTTTAGCCCTTGATGAACAACAGCTTCCTTTTCTTCGTCCTGATTCTGATACTCTTCCTTGGCATCCTGCAATACTTCCTGGATAACTTCACCGGAAAAACCCTTTTGGATTAAAGTGCCTTGAATGGCTTGTAGTTGCTGTTGAAAGGATTTTTTACTGCTGGATTGTAGTTTTTTCGCTACCAGTTTATGTACCTTTTCCCTTTGCTTTTCTGGAGTGTAAACCTGCACGGCTTCATCTATGATGGATTTGGCCACGCCCTTTTCCATCAGCTCTTTTTTAAGAAACATCGGTCCTTTACTGGAAGTATTGATACGCGAACGGACAAACGTGTTCGCAAATTCCCGGTCATTGATATACCCTTCCTGCTCTAGCTTGGTTAGGACTTGTTCAATTTGCTCCATTTCTGCTTCTTTTTTCTTTAAGTAATCAGTGATTTCCTTTTTTGAGCGAATCCGATAGCTAAGCAGGTTAATCGCCATAGCATAAAATTTATGAACCTCATCCTGGGCCTTAAGCATTCTCATGGTGGCCTCATCTAAGTCCATGCCCTTTCTTAACATGTGCTTAATTAACACATCCTCATCCACACTAAAAGCATACTCATCCTTAGAGCCCTTCTCAATAAAAATATTATAACGACTCTTCTTTCTCTTTTGTGTCGTAATCCTCGTTATTTTCGCCAACCAAATTGCCCCCTCTCCCCCAAATTATAACACGCTTTACCCCTTTAGCGAATGTGGGGACTGTCCCCCGCTGCTTTAAAGTGTTAAAGGGTTTGTCCTTTTTGAAAATGGGTATTCCCTTTTGGATGAAAATCGATTATGATTAAATCACCAATTGAATGGTATTTCTATGGGAAGGCAAATGGTGCGCCACCAACGACGTTGGTTCTAGTGGGTTCGATTCCCACCCCGAATTTTTGTGAGCTATTGATAAAAATTCGAGGGTGGTTCTGGTCGAGCATATAAGCCATGGCCTAAGCATAGACGCAAACCACCCTAGCTAGGGGGTTTTTTTTATGCTAAAAAAACGCGAGCTTCACGAGGCAGGGCAATTATTTGACTTGCTTATCCATCCAGAGGTATATCCTTATGTAAGGCACAAAGCCGAAACAAGCGATGAATACTACTTTCTTACCAAGCAGCTCATCGCATTAGAAGAGCAGGGTACCCTTATTACCCGAACCATCTTAGATGAATGGCAGCAACCTATTGGAACCATTAATCTTTGTGACATTCAGAACAGTACTGGATTTCTAGCCACCTGGTTAGGTCGTCCATTTTTTGGCAAGGGTTATAACTATCGAGCCAAGGAAGCATTTTTAACCGAGATCTTTTTCGAGCATGGTATAGAAGCTGTATTCATGAAAATTAGGAAAAGCAACCACCGTTCAAAGAAGGCCGCACAAAAATTAAGCTATGTAAGTCAGGCCAATCAATTATACCCCGATGTATACACAAAACTTAATGAACTTGAAGATTTATACGACTTATACGTCATTCAAAAAGATCAATTCCTATTCTACTCCTATCAAAAAGACCAACTGACAGAAAAGGAAGCGTAATGTATCCTCTCCATTCCGCTTCCTTTTTCTGTTAGAAACATACTTTTTCCAAGTTGTGGTTAAACTAATAAAAGAAGAAAACTTTGTCGAAAAGGGTGATTTTAAGTGGGCAAGGAACCAAGAAGATCTCATGATGAAAAACGCTTTAACCTATCCAAAACCCAGCAGGTATTGTATCAACAGGAGTTTAAGCGTGCCGATAAGGCATATAACCAAAACAGAAATAGATAAACCCTTCGAACTAGGACTTTGTGTATAAGTTTTATCCACAAAGTTGTGCACAATGTGTATAACCTATCTAAAAACTTATACACCAACCATTTCATTTGTGAACAAGTAATTGTGTATAAGTTCGTCCATTTTTGTGGATTATGTGAATAAACTTTGCTACCTCAATGTATAAAGCTTTAAAAATGTGGACAACATTGTTAATAAGTGATTGTCAATGTTAGTAATTTACCGAAATTTCTCGGTAAGATTCCTCCCCTTTAACCATATAGTCCCCATTGACAATCATTGATTCGATACGCGGCTGTTTTTTCAGCCGCATTTTTTTTGTAAAGAAAACTTGGCTAGCGCCAAGCCGTAAGGCGCCGGTGATTGCCTAGTTGCACTTATACTATCTACCGATTTAACTTATAAATTCTGATAGTAGTACAAAAGAACTTGTCCAAAATTCCTCCTTTACAAAAAGTCCTTTTTAGGTATAAAATAATGAATGCAGCACACGGGGCATTAGCTCAGTTGGGAGAGCGCTTCGCTGGCAGCGAAGAGGTCAACGGTTCGAGCCCGTTATGCTCCATTCTTAATATTCGGCTTAGGTCAAAGCTAATTAAGCTTTGACCTTTTTATTTTCCTTGAAATTTTTCTGAAAAGTATTAACAACTACCTCCCCTGCTCTGCATATGTCTCAACACAAGTATTTCCCTTTCCAACTTTCACTAATTTTTTTCCAATAATTTATCCCCTTACTCAACACAAAACTAGGAAACAATATAACCAAGTGAAAACTTAGCATAAAGGGGAAATGATCATGTTTCAATCCCATCGACTAGAACAAACAGAAAATGGCTTTAATGTCATTTTATATTTAGATCAGAATATGTCAGAGTTTGCAACTGAATTAGGTACAAAGCAAACCGAAGAGAAAGAAACTGAACTTCAAAAAGGGGCTATGGATTATCTCCGTAAAAGAGTCCCTAATTTAAAAATAAACGCCATAAAAGTTGTGATGGGTTCCATCATGATTGCATCCATTCCTCTTACTCAAAGCGCTTTTGCAAATCCTGTGGAGGCTAGTCAAGTTACACAGGTTGAAAATAACCAGATTACTTACACCGTATCCAGTGGTGATACGTTATATTCCATAGCCCAAAAATTTAATGTGAAGATTGATCTTATTAAATCCCTTAACAACCTTCCTGGTAACACCATTAAGGTAGGAGAGGGCTTAATCATTCCTAGTACAAGCTATTCTGTAAAAGCCGGGGATACCTTGTATAGCATTGCAACAAAATATAACCTCTCCGTTGATACAATAATGGAAATTAATAAGCTCGAGAGCACAACAATCAAAATAGGACAAACACTTACCATTCCATCAAATGAATTAGCCAGCATGCCCGCTCCATCCAAGCCCGTATTAGTGGAGACCTCTCATACTGTAAAGGCCGGAGACACCTTGTATGGAATAGCTAATCAGTATGGAGTGTCGGTGGATCAGCTAAAGCACGCTAATGGGCTAACAGGCAACACCATCCAAGTCGGGCAAGCACTAGCCATTCCAAAAGCAAACGAAACAACAACTGCACCCGCACCTGTTCAGCAGACTACTACTCAAATTACGCAAGTGGAGGATGACACCTACACAGTTAAGAGTGGGGACACTTTAATTGGTATTGCCACCCTACACAATATATCAGTCGATGCACTAAAAAAAGCCAATAGTCTAAGCACAGATTTAATTCAAGTGGGTCAAATTTTATCCATTCCAAATGATGCACCAGCACAGGAGGCTGTGAAAAAGCCAACCATCCATGTTGTTCAAACAGGGGAATCCTTATCATCGATTTCTAATAAATACAGTATGCCAATAGATGATATAAAAGCAATCAATGGACTATCAGGAGATACGATTTATGTTGGACAAAGCTTGAGGTTGGACGGAGCCTCCCAAACCTCAACGGCACAGAACCAAATCTCCTATAAAACCCATACTGTAGAGTCGGGTGATACGATATGGGCACTCAGTGTGAAATATGGCATTCCACAGGCAGAGCTGTTAAAGGCAAATCATTTAACGACAAGCTCTCCTTTATCAATCGGACAAAAGCTGCAGGTTCCTGTTCACGAAATTGCTGTTCAACCTACTGTTAGTGAAAAACATGGGGAATTTCTAGACTGGTGGACAGAGGCCCAATACGTTTTCCCGATAAATTCGACAGCTAAAGTGACTGATTTTCAGACCGGAAAGTCCTTTTATGTCAAAAGGACGATTGGAGCCAATCACGCGGATGTTGAGCCAGTCTCAGCAAAAGATACCTCTATCATGAAGGAGGTTTGGGGTGGCAGCTTTAGTTGGGTAGAACGAGCTGTTATTGTTGAAGTAGACGGAAGAAAAATTGCCGGCTCCATGACCTCTATGCCTCATGATGTTCAGTATATTAAGGACAACAACTTTAACGGTCACACAGACATTCATTTTAAAAATAGCACTCGACATAAGGATGGACAAATCAATGCTCGACACCAACAACAAGTCCAAATTGCAGCTGGTATTACTCAGCCATAAAAGTGGATACGACTTCATATAACATGGAGTCGTATTTCCGTTTTTGAAAATGAAACCTATAGGTGAATTGACTCGTATAACCTTTAGAAAGGAGATGAAGACATGGGACTTGAAGATATTAATTGGGCGCTTATTGCCCCGCTTATCATTGTGGAAATGATCCTATTAGCCGTTGCACTTATAGATTTAATTCGTATAGAAGAAACCAATGGCCCCAAATGGGTTTGGGCTGTGATTTGTATTTTTATTAGCTTAATTGGCCCTGTACTCTATTTTATTTTTGGAAGGAGGCAGTAAAATGTCCTTAATCGCAGTTAACGGACTTTCCAAAGCCTTTGATGGAAAACAAGTCGTGAAGGATTTAACGTTTCAATTAGAGCCTGGTAAATGTGTGGCCCTACTCGGCCCCAATGGAGCAGGAAAAACAACTACCCTTCGTCTCCTTGCTGGTTTTACTCGGCCAACGGAAGGTAATATTACGTTTGATGAACAATCCCTCTCCACAGATATACGAAATTATGTTGGGTATTTACCTCAGTTTCCCGTATTCCATAATTGGATGACTGGCATGGAATTTTTAATTTATGTTGGGCAATTATCGTATTTATCGAAGTCAGAAGCGACTGAACGAGCCTCCCAGCTCATGGACCGCGTTGGCATTGGGGATGCCAAGAAACAACGAATTGGAAAATACTCAGGAGGAATGCGGCAACGATTAGGAATCGCCCAAGCTTTGATGAATAAGCCCAAGCTTATCATGCTTGATGAACCAGTGTCAGCGCTTGACCCGATTGGTCGTCGTGAGGTTTTAAACCTAATGAACGAACTCAAGAAGGACGCGACAATCCTGTTTTCTACCCATATCCTAAATGATGCTGAAGAAGTTAGTGATGAGCTTTTGTTACTTCACCGTGGGGAACTAGTAGAACAAGGTTCATTAGATCAACTGAACAACCTCCACCAAACAGGTAAAATTGAGCTAACCTTTTCCGATAATCCTGATTCTCTTAAGGAAGATTTAGAAAAGCTTTCAACAGTTGAACATGTGGACGTCCACAACCGTTCAGTCAATATTATCACGTCAGATGAAGATGCTACCAGAAAAGAACTTTTACAATATGTCACAGCCAAAGATTTACCACTGACTAAATACGAGGTAGCCAAAACGACATTAGAGGATTTATTTATGAAGGTGGTGAGTAAATAATGCAGTGGAGTGTGATTTTCAAAAAAGAGATGGTGGAATACGTCCGTAATGTCAAATGGATTTGGGTACCGATTGTCTTCCTCATCTTTGGAATTATGGATTTAATTACTACCTATTATTTACCCAAAATCATTGAATCAGTCGGAGGAATGCCAGAAGGAGCCCAGGTCAACATCCCTACTCCTGCACCTGAACAAGCCTTTTTTATGAGTATAGGTGAATATGGAACCATGGGAATTCTCATCATCGCCCTTGTGTCTATGGGGTTAATAGCTGGCGAACTAAAAAGTGGCGTATACGAACTCGTTCTATCTAAGCCAGTGAAATACTCAAATTATGTCACTGCAAAGTGGGCAGCATTATCCACATTAATCCTAACCTCTTTATTTATCGGATTATTAGCAGGCTGGTATTATGCCAATATTCTTTATGGAGACGTTTCATTCGGCACATTCATAGGAACCTTTCTTATCTATAGCATTTATATATTGTTCTTTATCACTATCAGTGTTTTTGTAAATACATGGTTTAAACGACCAGGAATGGTACTGTTTGTCTCCCTTTTATTCATTATTTTAGTAAACATCATCACCAGTATATTTGGCCACTACCTAACTTGGAGCCCAGGGCATTTATCCTCTTATTTGAATGGGTATATCCATACTGGAAATGTCACAGGAGATTTATGGGGAACGCTTGCGACAACGTTGTTTTTAATCGTCATTCTTCTGTTTTCAGCTGTTACCGTTTTAAAGAATAAGGAAATGTAAAAAGGCGCATCGTGCGCCTTTTGTGTATCTGGACTTGTTTTTTTGAATATAATTAAATAGATCACTCAAGGGGGAATGAAATTGGTGGACATGAAGAACAACATGGTCATTCCAGGATGTATGTTTCTTGGAATAGGGGTAGGTTTTGCATTTGGCAATACGGCTGCAGGCCTTTTTATTGGTTTAGGAGTTGGATTTGTTTTACATACTTTATTAGCTTATCTTTCTAATAAAAAAAGGACCTAAAAACAAAAGAGAGGCATTTGTTTTCTGAAAGTAAAAACGCATGCCACTTTTTATTGATTGCCACCACCGCCGAAATGGTTACTTCGAATGTACGATTCTGTATCACTTATAGCACGATTACGACTATGATTATTTTGCTTCTTTAATTTCCCAGGATCTTTCACCTTATGCTTACGATCAAAAATCATCGCTACAACAAATACAACAGTAAGCGGAATTAGAATGTATAACCAGAGCACCTCATCACCCCTTTAGGTATATTTTAACATATCTTCTATACTTATTCTAATTTTCAGATTTTAAACCCTTAAGACTACCTTACATTTTTTAAGCGATTTTAGTCCATAATACGTAGAGATATCAAACTGGAAAGGTGGCAGTTCAATGGGCTTTATTCAACTTTTAAAAAAGGGTAATAAATCATCTGGTATCGCTGCCTTAGGAAATACATTGTTAGCTATAATCAAAGGGATAGCTGCAGCCATCAGTGGAAGTGGTGCCATGTTTGCTACCACCATACATTCCATTGCTGATGCGGTAAACCAAGGATTCGTTTATTTCGGGAGTGCACTGGCCGAGAAAGAACCTACCAAACGTTTTCCAACTGGGTTCGGGCGTGTTGTGAACCTTTTCGTTTTAGTTGCCGTAATTGTAATATCTATCATGGCTTATGAAACGATTCATAAAGGATGGGAAGTCATTCAACATCCTGAAGCATCCACAAACCTGTGGTTAAACGTAGGTGTATTAATCGTATCCATTATCGTTGATGGTTATATACTCATCAAAACGATGAAAGAAATTGCCCATGAGTCCCGCTCCTCTGCTACAGGTATGCAAATTATCCCTGAATCATTTAAAAATATTGGCTACGCCGCCCCACCTACACGACTTGTATTTTATGAGGATCTTGTAGCTACATTCGGCTCTTTAATAGCTCTCATATTTGTGTTGGTATCACACGTAACAGGACAATATTTTTGGGACGGAATCGGTACAATGTTAATCGGAGTCCTACTGATTGGCATTGCATTAAAAATTGGTTACGACAACACCATTGGACTCATTGGTGTTGCAGCGCCAGCAAGGGTAGAAGAAAAGGTAGTCGAAACCATTTTCAACGACAAGGCAGTTGTAGATATTAGCAAAATGAGAGTTGTTCAGGAAGGACGCCAATACCATGTGGAGGCATATATTGAACTAAAAAAGGGGCTCTCCCTAGCTGAGGCTGATGATATTAAATTCCGTGTTCGTGATAAAGTATTAGGGCTGCCTGATATTGATGATGTTGTGTTAGGCATAATTGAATCAGATGATAAACAAACGTGGCAAACTGATAAGAACAAGGGAGATGATGGGTCTGAGTAAGGTGAGAAAATTAGCAGATGACTGTCAACCACCCAACTGTTGACAGTCATCTTAAAATGGCTAAGCATTCATTTTAATTAAATCGTAGCACCAATCAATCACCTGCATATTCTTAATGGTATCTTCTCCTGTATATCTAGGCTCGGTGTCATTTAATATAGCGTATGCGAAATGTTCAACCTCTTCCTTATACTGATCCTTTACGATTCTTTCTTCGCGAACGTCCCCCTCTTTGTCCACGATAACCAAACCTTCATGGTCATGCTTATCAGGTCGATAAGCGCGTGGCACAGATATAACGCCCTTCGTTCCTACCACCTCATACTGAGGACGAAATGGCATGTTAAAGCTACAGTCAAACATAGCTTTGACGCCCTTTTTCATTTCCAACATACCAAGTGTAGTCGTATCTACACCAAAATTAGGATCAATTTCTGATTTGACAAATATATTTTCTGGTTCATCTTCAAGAATGTTGCGAATAGAGTGAATGCAATAGCTGCCAATATCATAAAGACAGCCGCCCCCCATTAGTGGATTCATTCGAATGTTTTCCTCTGGGTAATCCATATAAAAGGAGAAGCTTGCGCGCATTAGCTGAACCTCACCGATTTCACCTGATGCAATAATTTCTTTAACACGGTCGTGCTGAGAGTGAAACTGATACATAAAAGCTTCCATATATTTAACCTTATTGGTCTTACAAGCATTTACCAATTCCTTCGTTTCCGCTACATTTAATGCAGCCGGTTTTTCAGATAGGACATGCTTCCCTTTCTCAGCTGCTTTTTTCACCCATTCCATATGTAGATGGTTAGGTAACGGAATATATACAGCATCAATCTCAGGGTCATCTAATAATGCTTCGTAGCTTTCATACACCTTAGGAATATCAAACTTGGCAGCAACCTCCCCCGCTCTACCACTACTGCTTGCAATCGCAACCGTTTCAGCATTTTCCGCGCGCTCAGTGGCGGGTATTAAAGCACTTTGGGCGATTCCTGCTGTACTTAGTATTCCAAAGCGAATTTTTGGCATCTTGAGTTCCTCCTTAATTTATTACACACGAAAGGCTTTTAGCCCTTCGTTTAGCTCCTTTGTTTGAGAATAAACCTGTTTATATATTTTGAATAGATACTTGTATTTTTCTACATTTTCTCGAATTGGCTCATAGGTATTCACCGAATCAAGAAATACATCTGCACATTCTTCTAAGGAGTTAAACCAACCGGCACCATATGCCGCAAGCATCGCTGCGCCCATGCCTGGTCCTTGTTCACTGGATAGCTTTACAATTTTAGCATCAAAAATATCAGCCTGCATTTGCAGCCATGTTTCATTTTTTGCTCCGCCACCAATAGAAACTATGGTATCTATAGTTTTTCCATTGTTACGGAAGATTTCAATGGACTCAGCAAGTGAGAAGGTAATGCCTTCTAACACAGAACGGGTAAAATCCTTACGTTCATGGTTACTTGACACACCGACAAAGCTTCCACGAATATTCGCATCAGCGTGCGGGGTCCTTTCCCCTACAAGGTAAGGTGTAAACAACAACCCATTTGCACCAATTGGAACATGCTTTACATCCTCTAATAACGTTTCGAAATCTTCATTTGGAGCAAAGGTGTCCTTAAACCAGGTTAAGCTATAGCCTGCTGCTAATGTAACCCCCATGGTATAAAAGGCATCTGCTTTTCCGTGGTTAAAATAATGCACCTTACCACCAAAGTCAAGATTGTTCTTTTCTTCATAGGAAAGAACAACACCTGAAGTCCCAATGCTACACATCGTTTTTCCATTTGAAGTAATACCGGAACCAATCGCTCCACAAGCATTATCAGCTCCACCAGCAAATACTTTCGTAGCCTTAGACAAACCTGTTTTTTCCGCAAACGACTCAGTAATGGTTCCCACACATTCATGAGAAGCTACTAAAGGTGGACAAATATCCTCAGAAACACCAGTCAACTCGCACATTTCCGAGCTCCAAGCCTTTTCACCAACATTTAAGAGAAGAGTTCCAGCCGCATCCGAATAATCCATATGAATTTGATTCGTCATACAATAACGCAAATAATCCTTAGGCAAAACAAACACACTTGCCTTTTCAAACAGATCTGGTTCATTCTCTTTAACCCATAATATCTTTGGTAAAGTAAATCCTTCAAGCGCGGGGTTTTTGGTAATCTCCAGAAGTCTTTCACTGCCTACTCTTTCGTAAATTTCTTCACATTGTCTTGTGGTACGAGTATCATTCCACAGAATGGCCTGACGAAGGACTTCGTTTTCTTTATCTAGTAAAACTAGTCCGTGCATCTGTCCTGAATAGCTGATTCCCTCAATTTGTTTGACATCACCATCGAAGTTTTGGACGAGCTCCGCTAGTGCTTCTGTGGTTTTTTCTACCCAATGTTCAGGATCTTGTTCACTGTACCCTGATTTTTCTTGAATCAGTGGGTAAGACTTTGATATTTCTTTGCAGACTTCACCCTGTTGATTCATAAGTATAACTTTTACTGCACTTGTTCCTAAGTCAACACCGATTACATATTTCATGCTAGAACCATCCTTTATGTGGAATTTATTTAGTCTTAAAATGGATATGACTATGCAAGGGCAGGTCTCCCTTAGCCTCAAGCATAGTCATTCACTCGATGATTATTTTGCAAACTCTTGTAATAAATGTTGATTAATGGTTGCCTTTAAGAACTCTTGTCGACCAGACTTGTGTTGGATATCGCCTAATTCAAGCGCATATTTTTCAAGTGAGTGGAAGTCAGCTTTTCCTTCAACAATATCCTTGCCAATTCCCTCTGAAAAGCTTGCATAACGATCAGCTACAAAATTATCTAACACTTTGTCCTCAATTAAACGATGAGCAACACGTAGTCCTACAGCAAAGCTATCCATTCCTGCAATGTGTGCATGGAAAAGATCATCTGCCTCAAAGGAGCCTCTTCTCACTTTTGCGTCAAAGTTTAATCCTCCTCGACCTAATCCATCATTCTTCAAGATTTCATACATAGCTAGTGTTGTTGAATATAGGTCTGTTGGGAATTCATCTGTATCCCAACCAAGTAAAGTGTCTCCTTGGTTTGCATCCACAGAACCTAACATACCATTAATTCGAGCTGTTCTTAGCTCATGCTCAAACGTATGACCTGCTAGTGTAGCATGGTTAGCTTCAATGTTAAATTTAAAGTGATCTTGTAAATCATATTTTTGTAAGAAGCTTAGACCTGTTGCCACATCAAAATCATATTGGTGCTTCGTAGGCTCTTGAGGCTTTGGTTCAATTAAGAATTGTGCATCAAAGCCAATTTCTTTCGCATAGTCCACAGCCATATGGAAGAAACGACCTAGGTTATCAAGCTCTAACTTCATGTCAGTATTTAGTAGGGTTTCATACCCTTCACGACCACCCCAGAATACATAATTCTCTCCACCAAGGCGCTTACCAATTTCTAAGCCCTTCTTCACTTTCGCCGCAGCATGAGCGTACACATCCGCATTATTTGACGTTGCTGCTCCGTGTACGAATCGAGGATGTGTGAACATGTTCGCTGTGTTCCAAAGTAACTTAGTCTTACTAGTTTTCATATATTCTTCAATCATGTCTACAACTGTATCTAAGTTTTCTAGGGTTCCCTTTAAGTTATCACCCTCTGGAGCAATGTCAATATCATGGAAACAGAAGTATGGAACATTCATTTTTTCGAAGAATTCAAATGCTGCTTCCACACGCGCCTTTGCTAAATCCATTCCTTTTAGGTAATCCCATGGACGTTTCATGTTGCCTGAACCAAATGGATCTGAACCATCAAATGTAAATGTATGCCAGTAAGAAACTGCGAAACGAAGATGTTCTTCCATTGTTTTGTTTCCGACTTTTTCTTCTGGATTATAGAATTTAAATGAAAATGGATTACTAGAGTTTGCGCCTTCAAATTTTACTGGTTTAATATTTTCAAAGTATGCCATAGTTTATTTCCTCCTAGATTGTTGTGTTTATCAAGTGTTTATGCTGCACGCTTTTTACTAGAGATGTCTAGCCATACAGCTAAAATTAAAATTAAACCTTTAACAATAAATTGCCAGAATGTCTCAATGTTCATCATGCTCATGCCGTTATCGATACTTGCCATAATGAGGGCACCAATAAGAGCACCAACAATTTTACCTTTACCACCCATAAGACTTGTACCACCGATAACACAGGCAGCAATAGCATCAAGCTCATACATTTCACCAGCACCAACTGTTGCCGCATTTAAACGGCTGGTTAAGATTAAACTAGCTACTGCTGCTAAGGCACCCATCAAGATAAATACCCATAGCACGTTACGCTTAATATTGATACCAGAGAGTGCTGCAGCCTCTTCATTACCACCAATCGCATAGACTGAACGCCCAAAGGCTGTTTTTGAGGAAATAAAGATAAATAAAGCAGCTAGTCCAACAACGATTAGCATTGGAGTTGGAATTCCAAGGTAACGGTTTAGCATGTACACAATTCCCATTGTAAAGATGGAGTACACTGCTATTTTTCCGTAATCAATAAATCCTGGTGTTAAGGCTAAACCGAGATTTGCTCGTTTTGAGCGGTTCTTAATTGTGAAGAAAATCAATAAAACGATCCCTATTATCGCCAGAATGTAACCAATTGAATATGGTAGATAGCTGTTTCCTAACTGTTTAAATCCACCCTCTAGAGGTGCAACTGTTTGACCTTGGCTAATTCCGACTAAGATACCGCGGAAAATTAACATTCCGCCAAGTGTTACAATAAAGGCAGGAACGCCACGGTAAGCTACCCACCAACCCTGCCACAAACCAAGTAGGGCACCAACAATTATGGTGACAAGGAATACTGATAAAGTGTCCCATCCATACCAGACCTGTAAAATGGCTGCAATACCTCCTGTTAACCCAACTAAAGAACCTACGGATAAATCAATATGGCCTGCAACAATGATTAATGTCATTCCAATAGCCAATACCGCAATAACAGACATTTGGTTGAATAAGTTTGAAAGGTTTCGAGATGATAGGAATTCACCGTCTGTAAAAATACTAAAGATAATAGCAATTAACACAAGCGCAATGGCTAGTGTATATGCCTGCATATCAAACTTAAAACTAAGCTTTTTTTCCTGCACATTTTCATTTAAACTAGTGGACTGTTGACTTTGCATCTTTTTTCCCTCCTGTTGCAAGCGCCATAATCTTTTCTTGCGTAGCCTTTTTTCGATCAAACTGTCCTGCTACAGTACCTTCAGACATGACCACTACACGGTCCGACATCCCAAGTACTTCAGGAAGTTCAGAGGAGATTATTACAATTCCTACTCCCTCTTCAGCTAATTCATTAATGATTTTATATATCTCATATTTGGCTCCGACATCAATACCACGTGTTGGTTCATCCAGAATTAACACTTTAGGATTGTTTAAAATCCATTTGCTTAAGACAACCTTTTGCTGGTTACCCCCACTTAACTGTCTAACTGCTGTTTCTAAATTTGGTGCTTTCAGTTTCATTTTTTTCGTGATTTCTTCTGATTTTTGTAACTCTAAGTTGTGATCAATCAACTTAAATTTCATCACTTTGTTTAAGGCGGCCATGGTTGTATTTTGCTTAATATCCATGCCCAACACTAAACCGAAACGTTTTCTATCCTCCGAAACATACGCTATTCCTGCATTAATTGCATCACTCGGTTTTTTTACTTTTAATTCTTTTCCTTCTAGTAACACTGTTCCTTCCTTCTTACCCTCGTAGCCGCCAAAGATACTTGTAAATAGCTCCGTTCTTCCGGCCCCCATTAATCCTGAGATACCTAGAATTTCACCTTTTCTGAGGTTAAATGCTGCATTATCAATGACTTTCTTTCCAGTTTGAGAGTCTATTACCGAATAGTTTTTCACTTCCAAAATATTATCGCCTATTTGACGAGGCTCATATGGGAAAAGCTCGGTCAGCTCACGACCAACCATTTTGGTCACAATTTTTTCCTCAGAGAGCTCTCCAATTGGGTCCGTACTAATGGTTTGACCATCTCGTAACACCGTAACGTGATCAGCTAACTCCATAACCTCACCAAGTTTATGAGAAATATAGATACAAGTAACTCCTTTAGATTTTAAATCTTTTAAAATATCCATGAGCACTTCCACATCAGATTCTGTAAGGGCTGCTGTGGGCTCATCTAAAATCAAAATATCCGTTTTCTTGGTTAACGATTTTGCTATCTCAATTAACTGTTGTTTTCCAACAGATAGTTTTCCAACTTTAGTTCTTGGGTCAATATCCAACCCAATATAGTTCAACCACTTTTTTGATTCAGCATAAAGCTGATTGTAATCTATTACTTTTCGTTTCATTAAGTCATGACTTAAAAATAAGTTTTCGGCCACTGACATTTCTTCTATCAGTGCAAGTTCCTGGTATATAATCGATATTCCAACTTTTTGAGACTCTTTAATTGTACGAAATTCTACTTTTTTACCATCAACGTAAATATCCCCAGTATAGGAACCATAGGGATGAACCCCACTTAAAACCTTCATCAAAGTTGACTTTCCGGCACCATTTTCTCCGCACAACGCATGAATTTCACCTTTGTGCACAGAGAATGTCACGTTATCTAAGGCACGAACCCCTGGAAACTCCTTCGTGATTCCTTTCATCTGAAGAGCATAATCTCCCATTTTTTACCCCCCTTAAACTAAACATCTTGTAGGATATGGAAAGGGGAAATGAATCCCCTTTCATTTTTATTATTAAGGACGTTCAGGACGCTCTTCTTCTGGAACGTTTTCATAAACGTCATCAAAGGAGTGGAAACCATCTGCAACTACAGTATCCACAACATTATCCTTATTAACCATAATAGGATCAAGCTTAATAAAAGGAACTTCCATAGAACCGTTGTCAACTGAGCCATCCGCTTCTACTTCTTCACCTTTTGCAAGTTGTACTGCTACTTCAGCTGATTTTGTAGCGATACTTTTAATAGGCTTATATACTGTCATTGATTGTGTACCTTCTACAATTCGTTGTACTCCAGCTAAGTCAGCATCTTGGCCAGAAATTTCAACCTCACCTGCCAACCCTTGTGCATCAAGTGCCTGAATCGCACCACCAGCAGTACTATCGTTTGTTGCTACTACTACATCGATATCATTGTCATTAGCTGTTAAAGCATTTTCCATAATATTAAGCGCTTCGGATGCTTGCCAACCATCAGCCCACTGGTCACCAACAACTTCAATGTCTCCGCTGTCAATCAATGGTTGAAGAACATTCATTTGACCTTCTCTAAACATATGAGCGTTATTATCCTTAGGATCCCCACCCATTAAGAAGTACTTACCAGATGGAACCTGCTCTGTTAGGTACTCGGCTTGCATTTCCCCAACACGTACGTTATCAAAAGAAACGTAAGCATCAATTGTTGTGTTGTTAATTAGACGGTCATAAGCTAAAACTGGAATTCCTTGTTCTTGAGCTTTATCTACTACAGATGATAGAGCATCAGAGTTCACCGCAATAATAGCCAGTGCGTCAATTCCTTGGGACAGCATGTTTTCAATTTGAGACAATTGTTTTGCACTGTCACCATTTGCTGATTGTACTAATACTTCAGCGCCAAGTTCTTCTGCTTTTTCTGTGAAAATATCACGATCATGCTGCCATCTTTCTAGCTGTAAGTCGGACACAGAAAGACCGATAGTAAGTTTATCATCGCTTTCCCCACCCTCGTTATTACCTTCTTCACTAGAGTTATTGTTAGCAGCATCTTGCCCACAAGCGACTAATGCAAACGCTATCAATAATACAAACACTAGAGTTAACAAACGTTTCATTTTTTCTCCCCCTCAATATGTTTTGTAAGTGCTTTCAAAAGGAATTATAGCAATAAAAACTTAGTTTGTCTATTACATAAACAAAGTTTTTGTGATAGATTAATAATAGGAATTACGACTGTTTCAACTCAGATAAACTTATTTTTGCTATATTTAAGTAAATGCTTACTTAATTGTAAAGCCCATAGCATGAAACGGGGTGTAGATGAATGCAAACAACCACAGGGAACCAAAAACTAGTCAAACAAATTAATAAAAAGATTGTACTACAAACCATTAAAGATCACGGACCTATTTCTCGTGCAGACATTTCCCAGCAATCCCGGTTAAACAAAGGGACTGTTTCTTCATTGGTGTCTGAATTAATGGAAGAGCACTTAACATATGAATCAGGGATTGGAGAATCAAAAGGTGGCAGACGGCCTGTGATGCTCCTATTTAATGAACAAGCAGGATTTACAATTGGAATTGATTTAGGAGTAAATTATATCTTAGGTATATTAACAGATCTTCAAGGAACTATTGTTGAGAAAAAAGAGGTTAAGTATTTTGAAGGGGCAAAATATAAACTGATTATGAAATATCTATTCGAAGTAATTGAATATTTAATTAATACCGCTCCAGATAGTCCATATGGAATTGTAGGGATTGGAATTGGTGTTCCTGGTATCGTGAGTAAGGAAGGACATGTTCTCCTTGCACCTAATTTAGAATGGGATGATATTCCATTAAAGGAAATCGTAGAAAATGAATTTCATGTTCCTGTACTCATTGATAACGAAGCTAATGCTGGTGCTTATGGGGAAAAGCATCTAGGGGCTGGACAAAACCATCAGAACGTTGTATATGTAAGTGCCGGAATTGGAATTGGTGTTGGTTTAATTTTAAAGAATGAACTTTATCGGGGGTTAAATGGGTTTGCTGGTGAGTTTGGCCATATGAAAGTGGAACTTAATGGTACAAAGTGTCGATGCGGAAGTCATGGTTGCTGGGAAATGTACGCTTCAGAGCATACTTTACTAGAATTAGCCAAGAGTCATGACAGATATGTAAATGAAGAATTGAGCCTGGAGTATTTGGTTGAACAAGCAGACAAAGGAGACACAACTGCTCAGGATTTATTTGAGCATATCGCTAAGTACTTAGGTTATGGCATAAGCAATCTAATTAATAGTTTTAATCCAGAACAAATCATTATTGGTAATCGTCTTGCTGTGGCTAGAAAATGGATTGAAAAGCCAATGACAGAGATGATTCACGCTCATGCTCTTCGTTTTCATTTAAAGCCCTTGCAAATAGACTTTTCACAGCTATCAGTTTATTCAGCATCATTAGGGGTATCTACATTTGCTATTGAAAAATTTTTAAATAGAGAACTGCAAATGATTGAATAGTGATAAACCCATTGTCTCCTGTGTGTGACAATGGGTTTTTTTAGTTATTCTTTTGTGATGCCAAAGGTAAAGATAGTCTGCTTTTTATATACTTCGTCTGGGTTTACTATTATAGATGGCAAGTGTTTGTGATGTAAGGACGCGGGGGTTCCCTGTGTTTCTAAGCATAGGCCTAAGTACTTTTGAGAATCTCCACCTGTAAGCTTATGACCTGATTTTAAATTATTTGATGTGTATAAAACCACACCTGGTTGATTCGTCTCCACAGATAATATTCTACCACTCTCTATATCTTTAACCTCAGCTGAAACTTGCCTCTT
This sequence comes from Salinibacillus xinjiangensis, assembly GCF_009649735.1. Classification (GTDB taxonomy): domain Bacteria; phylum Bacillota; class Bacilli; order Bacillales; family Alkalibacillaceae; genus Salinibacillus; species Salinibacillus xinjiangensis. Next base: position 177,342 of record NZ_WJNH01000009.1, on the reverse strand, counting down.
ATGATCAAATAGAAAATAATGATCATAGCCTTCACCTGCTATTCTATTTTGGTCTCCCCCATTTTGAATCCCCTCTTTTAACATGCGCTCATTTCGAAAATCAAATAAGGGATCACTTTCTACATCGATGATTTGCCCAGTTGGAATAAGCTCCTCATTAAGCTCGACAAATTGACGGCTATCGAGGGACACTTGATAGTTGTGAATGGCATGATTTACCTTTCCAGATAAATTAAAATAGGTATGATTTGTCATAGTTAGTGGGGTTTCTTTGTCAGTTGTCGCACTATAATCTAAAGTTAATTGATTATGTTGATTTAAGGTATAAATGACTTCAGTGTTGACGTTGCCCGGGAATCCCCCCTCCCCATCCTTACTGAGATAAGAGAGCTTAACCCCTACTTCTTCTTCGGTTTGAAACGTCTCATGATTCCATACCTGGCGATGAAACCCCTTTAAACCACTATGTAAGTTGTTAGGACCATCATTTTTTTCTAATTCAAAATCTTCTCCATATAGTTGAAAAGTCGCATTATGAATTCTTCCTGCCACCCGTCCAATTAACGCTCCAAAAAAGTTAGGATCAGTTTCATAATCCTCAATATTTTCATAGCCTAACACTATATTTTCTAATTTCCCTTCTCGATCAGGCACATATATTCTTGTAATAATACCGCCGTAATTTAACACATGCACTTCCATTCCATAGTCATTTCTTAACTTAATTAGTTTCCATTGGTTTTGAACTTCCTCTACCTCTTTATACATGTCATCATCTCCAGTTGGCATTGTTGGAATCGCTTACTGTTTACAGGGCTATTTTAGCATAGACAGTAGATTCAATAAATTTAATTTATCATTCCTTATTCTCGAAACATTTCACCTATATTCAACGTCTTATATAACAGGAGGGAGTTTGGATGAAGAAAGGAACAATAGGTCTTATCATTATTTTAGCTATTCTTTCGGCCTGCACTAATACAAACCTCGTACCAGATGAAAAAATTAACAAAATTGTTGTTACCAAAACCAGTGATAACACAAAGTATCAGTTCACCAACAAAGAAAATATCCAGCTATTTGAGGATACCTTTAGAGATGTCAGGAAGGTTGATGGGGTATTAGATATTCGAAAACAAGATTATGATGTAGTATTTTACTTTGATGATCATCAAGAAAAAACGTTATGGATGTGGCTATCAGAGGAGTCAGGGTTAGCAATGAATCCGAATAATACGCATGTGGGTTATGACTTGAATGTTAGCAACGTAGAGGCTTTACGTAATCTTGATTGGTCCAAATATAAAATGCCCCCAGAAGAATAAATCCCCTGAAGGCATTTTTTATATATTCATAATTAAGCCTTTTGCTCCTGTTTCCGAAGCTCAATACGACGAATTTTTCCGGAAGTCGTTTTTGGTAGTTCCTTAATAAATTCAATTTTACGTGGATATTTGTATGGCGCAGTTAATTTTTTTACGTGATCTTGAAGCTCCTTGATTAAGGACTCCTCTTCTTTGACGCTATCCTTTAATACCACAAAAGCCTTGACGACAGCACCGCGAACTTCATCCGGGCTGGCAACGACTGCACACTCTTGGACAGAGGAATGCTTGACTAATGCATCTTCCACTTCAAATGGCCCAATCGTATAGCCAGAGCTAATGATGATATCATCACTGCGTCCTTCAAACCAGAAGTAGCCATCCTCGTCTTTAGATGCTTGGTCCCCAGTGAGATAATAATCGCCACGACGGGACATTTTGGTTTTTTCTGGTTCCTTGTAGTAGTGCTTAAACAAGGCTGGGGTATCTAAGTGAACGGCAATGTCACCCGTTTCCCCCTGCTTGACCGGATTGCCATCTTCATCGACAATCTCCACAAGATTACCTGGTGTTGGTTTACCCATGGAGCCTGGTTTTACCTCCATGTCTTTCATGACACCGACAAGAAGTGTGTTTTCTGTTTGTCCATAGCCGTCTCGAACAGTTATATTAAAGTGCTTACGGAATGTATCAATAACTTCCACGTTCAAAGGTTCTCCAGCAGATACGGCACTATGAAGATTTGTAAGGTTATAGTCTGATAGATTATCAACCTTTGCCATAATTCGATATTCGGTTGGCGTACAGCACAACACATTCACATCATATTCATCGAGTAGGGTTAGGTATTTATTTGGGTCAAATTTGCCTGCATAAACAAAGCCTGTTGCCCCTGATCCTAACACTGATAGAAATGGACTCCAGAGCCATTTTGCCCAGCCAGGTCCAGCAGTGGCCCATACGGTATCCCCTTCATTAATGCAGAGCCAGTTGTTGGCAGCAGTTCTTAAATGGGCAAATCCCCATCCGTGGGTATGAACAACCCCTTTTGGGTTCCCAGTTGTTCCGGAAGTGTATGAAAGGAAAGACATATCATCACGTGTAGTATCCGCAATCTCTAGCTTGTCTTCCTCTGCATCACTTAAACTATCCAATAGTACCCAACCTTCTTTTTCTTGACCGACAACAAGTTTAGTCACTTGATCTATGTTGGATACCTTGTCAAATTCATCTGTAAAAGGAAAATAACTGATCACGGCTTTTGCTTCACCGTGATTAATACGATACTCAATATCCTTTGCACGCAGCATTTCCGAACTTGGAATCACTACAATACCAAGCTTTAAAGCTGCAACATAAATTTGATAGGCTTCAATTCGCCGAGGAATCATGACGAGGACTTTATCACCTTTTTGTAAGCCAAGACGGACGAAAGCGTTTCCAATTTTGTTGGCACTTTTCACTAAATCAACATATGTAATCTCATCTGTGTGCCCTTCGTCGTCCCGCCATTTTACCGCAACACGTTTGGGGTCGTCTGCAAATCGTTCAAACTCAGATACAATGTTATACTTTTCTGGCGCGATTAAATGATCTTGATTCATTACATTCCTCATCCCCTTTTTCAACTAAACTCACATCTTCATTCTATCAAAAACCGTCTGAAAATTTCAAATGGAATTTCAGTTCTGACTTTAATGCTCTAAAGCAATGGGGGACAGACCCTCACTGCTTTAGAGTGGTAAAGGATGTGGCGGGGCCATGTCCTTTTTATTCTCTTCGTTCCATAATATTAATACCTAATCCAATCATAATGACGCTCATTAACAGGAGAATGCTGACGGGATACATGACTTCTGTGAGTGATTGCCCGTATACCGTTACACTCTTAAGTCCTTCCATAATGTATGTGATCGGGTCGATTTTAGAAAGAGCGAGTAAGATTTTATTACTCACAATTTCAATTGGCCAGTATGACCCACCTATCATCGCCAAACTGACGGCGAGTAATGAAATCAAGCCTTGGAAGGTTTGAATGTTTTTAGACACCCCGACAATAAATACTGACAGTGAAACAATCGACAACACGTATGGAATAAGCACCACCAACGCCTCTCCAAATCCCCCGTGAAAGTCAACTCCAAATCCATACTTAAACACAGAGAATACAATTACAACCTGAATATACCCTAATACAAAGGCGTAACTTAGAATGCCCAGGTACATTTCCCACTTTTTCACTGGCGACAGGATAAACCGATCCCATATACCTTGCTCCCTTGCTACCGTTATTTGGAGGACATTAAAGGCAATCGTATAGATAACAAAAAAGACGGCAAACCCGAAGATGACTTGGAGCTGAGGATCATAGACAAAAGAATCCTCCCCAAAAAAGGTTTTCGTTTCAACAATAAACATCGGCTCTTCTAGTTGATTGATCACTTCATGCGCATTTATTTTATCTGATTCTAGCAGTCGTTCCTCTTGCAAATAACGCCCAAAGGCTTTTTGTACATTTTGCTCTAGTATTGGAAAGGTTGGGGCTTTGGTTGCCACTAACAGTTCATAATGATCATCGTATAAATATAAACCCGCTATCGCATCCCCTTCTCGAACCGCACGTACTACCTCTGCTTTTTCATTTTGTTCAAAGCTTTGGGTATCCGTTTCTTGTAAATATTCAATAACCTGCTCTGTTTTTTCCTCACCCATTTCACTATAAACCGGAACATATCCAGTATTAGAGCCTGTATTCCCTAGAAAAATCGCAAATAAGATACAAATACCTGTCATTAATAGAAAAGTGGCTGGGTTCCGTACGAGTAATTTGAGTTGAGCATATAAAATTCCCCTCATGATTGCTCCCCCCTTTTCGGAAAGACCAAGACTGCGGCTATGATTACAACGAAGGTCAAGGCTCCTAGCACCATTAATTCATCGACAATTTCATTCATTCCATATCCTTGTAAGGTAGCAAAAAAGGCTGTCATCCCAGCTCCATTTGGCGTGAAATTACCAATTAAATTAATAATATCTGATTTAATTGGATAAAAGCTTCCGCCTAAAAAGGCAAAGACGGTGACTATTGCATTCCCAAAGACCGTAGAAGATTTTTCAGATTGAAAACGATAATTTAGCGACACAACCAGTGAGGCGATTGCCCCAACCGTTATGCTCAATAAAGCTGCAATCAATAGGAATTGCCAAATGTTTGGCCAGGTTACACCAAAAACTACTACCGAAAAACCAAATAGAATCATCAACTGAGTAAAAGCTAGGAGTGAGCTTGCTAGTACCATTCCCACAAAATACCTCCACTTCGAAACATTCGCTAACAGGATGCGTTCAAAAACATGATCCCTTTTCTCCAAATATGCGTACGATCCCATTGTAGAGGCGATATAAAGCACAAACATGACACTCATTCCCACCACATAATAGGAGGTGGAGGTAATCGGTTCGACCATCGATACAGAAACGATGTCACCTCGAATTTCTTCTAACGATGGTTTTAAATCCCCTACGCCATTTCGCTCGAGTACGGTAGTCGTTCGCATTTCCTCTTCATACACGAGTAAAATATCTTGTAGCATTTCTGTCACCAGGTCCTCACTTTTGTTCACAAACAGGGTGAGCTGAGGTGTGTCACCTTCATTTAAAAAAGAGGATTTGGCTAACTGATAGCTAAATTGTTCTGGAACTTCGATGATTGCCGTATACTTCTCCTCTTTTTTCGCAGCCTCTACTTCTTCAGGGGCAATATCAACCACCGCAAACACATCCTGAAGCTCCTCACTACCTAATATCTCCTCCTTTAAAATTCGAATCGGTTGAAACTGATTTAAACCCTGAACTAGCTGCGTTTTTGCTTCTTCTGGAAGGGGCTGCTCCTCCCATTCATTAGCTAATTGAGTTAAATCAGCCTCCTCCTCTGTATGCTCCGCTATGGCAATCGTGGCGTCTATTTCAGGTATTCCCTGTGTCATCAAATCGCCAATGGAAAATTTGATAATAAAAACGAGCACAAGTGGCATGACGAGCAGCAGGGTGAAGTTGGTACGGTCTCGAACCATGAGACGGAACTGCTTTTTGATAATTGGCCAAATCATGTTCACCCCTCCTTAATCCCGTAGTGCTCGACCCGTTAAATGAAGAAAGACATCTTCAAGGGTAGGAGTTTGTATTTGCACAGATTTCAAAACTGTATTTGTCTCATTAGCCGTTTCAATGACAGTTTGGAAAAAGTCCATTTCTTTTGGCACAAGTAGGGTTAAACGTTTATCTTGTGCAGTAAGTTTATTAACTGAAGGGTGGTTTTCTAGGAGCTTAATCCAATCCCGCTTGATATCCTCGGCTTCGATTAGGATCGTTTGCTCTGCGGAAAGAATATGCTTAATTTCATCCTTCGATCCTGCAGCAATGATATGACCTTGATCCATAATGTAAATCCTGTCGCAAAGGTACTCCACCTCTTCCATGTAGTGGCTTGTGTATAGAATGGTAATGTTCTTCTCCTTGTTCAGTCGTTTCACCGTCTCTAAAATATAGTTTCTGGACTGGGGATCAATGCCGACTGTAGGTTCATCCATAAAAATGAGAGTGGGTTCGTGCAGGAGCGCGACGCCTATATTTAGTCGTCGCTTCATCCCACCTGAAAAGGTTTTAACCAATGCGTTTTGCTTTTCTTTTAATCCAATGATGTCTAAGACCTCTTCAATTTTTTGGGCAAGTTGATTCTTATCAATCTTATAAATTTTCCCGAAAAATTGTAGATTCTCTCTACCAGTTAAATTTTCATAGAGAGCAATTTCCTGTGGCACCACGCCTAAATGCTCCCTCAATTTTTGAGGTTTCTTCACAATACTTTCATTAAAATAACGCACATCACCGCTCGTCGGGGCAATAAGTGAGGAAATCATTGAAATAGTGGTCGACTTCCCAGCACCATTCGGACCTAGTAAACCAACAATCTCCCCCTGCTCCAAATAGAGATTCACCCCATCCACAGCTAACGTTTGTTTAAACTTCTTCTTCAGATCCATAACCTCTAACACCTAACCGCCTCCCTTTCATACTCCTATCATAAACAATAATCCCTAACTCTACATCACCCTCCAGTCACGAAAACACCCCACCACCCATGACCAGCGTCACTTTCACTTTAAAGCGTGTGGGGACTGACCCTCGGTGTGGTAAAGCGTTAAAGGATGGGGGGCTCGGCGGCGGGGCGGGGCGGGCGGTGCTAAAGTTTTTGCTAGTTTTGCTAAAAAATATCATGTTTTTGCTGAACATCGTTGTATTTGCTAAAGCTGAGTAGGTTTTAACTAAAGAAGAGGTCACAAATGCTGGAGTTTGATAACAAGATGCTAGAGATGTACTGCCAAATGCTAAACACGCACCACCCCCATCCACAACACCGCCTAACGCACACATACAAAAAAGCACACGGATCAATTCCGTGTGCTCTCCATTTCATTCATTTACGATCTGTCTTCTTTTTCCGAAAAAAATTAGTAAGGAAAACGACAACAATGCCTGTAATCATAATTGGCCGCGAAATGCCCGCTAGCTGCTCAGGGGCATCTGTTAGATTTTCATTAAACCCCAGGCCAACGACGAAGATGGCTAGTCCAATCCAAAACAAAATTTTCCCCACTTTTGTGTATTTATCTAACGTCATTCTTCCACCTACCTAACCTTAACTCTTAACTCGCGTTTTAATGTGCAGAATAAACCAAGTAAAATAGCTGGCAATCAACACAAGCAACACCTTAACCAGAACCAAAGGAACGACAAACAGCGTCGTGTATCCAATAGACAACCACAACACTGAGACGCCCATCACCTTTGCTTTTAAGGGGATTCCTTTGCCATCCCGATAATCCTGAATATAACGACCAAACCATTTATTATGAATTAACCATTGATACAATCGATCCGAGCTACGTACAAAACACGCAGCTGACAATAAGAGCAGAGGGGTTGTTGGTATTAATGGTAACACAATCCCGACCACCCCTAGCGAAAGAGAAATGGTCCCACTACCAATTAAAAAAATTCTTAGAAGACCTTGCATTGCCCTCACCTACATTTTAGTTATCACTTCTAGTATAAAGGAATTTGAGCGTCTTCATAAGCTTATCCTTCTCCATTATGTTACAGCTTTTTAACAATTAAGCCAAATCATTTTTCACAGCAAAAATAGCCAGCTGCGTTCTGTCCCGAAGCTCCAGCTTATGCAAGGTTTGTGTGATATGATTTTTAACGGTACCAACTGAAAGGTAAAGCTCCTCGGCAATTTCCTTATTCGTTTTTCCTTCTCCAATTAACCGGGTAATCACTATTTCCCGCTCCGATAACGGCAATTCCTTATGTTCAACCCCAGAAGTCTTTAATAACCGAGGCATCACCTTTTTGGCTACCTCATCATGAATCGTCATTCCCCCATTCAAGCAGCTATGAATCGCTTGAATTAACTTTTCAGGCTCCGCTGTTTTCAGCAAAAATCCATCCGCCCCTTCACGTAGAGACTGGACCGCATATTCCTCATCATTAAAGGTTGTCAGCATGAGCACATATACATGTGGCCAGCCTTTTTTAATATGTCGTGTCGCTACAATACCATTCATGACAGGCATGCGAATATCCATGATGACCACATCAATCAGGTGTATTTCCATTTGACGGAGCGCCTCTTCCCCATTTTCCGCCTCTGCTACCACTTCAAACTGTACATCCTGCTCTATCATCATTTTCAAGCCATTTCGCACCATACTCTGATCCTCAACGAGTAAGATTTTGTAACTCATCTTCTTCCCCCTCTACAGGCAAGTAGCCATCAACGACAAATTCATCCTCACGTTGATAAACGTTCAATTTTCCACCTAGCTCCTCAACCCTCTTCTTCATATTGGTGAGCCCGAACCCCCATTGCCATTTCTCACTTGAGTGTAGTTTGTTAGTCACCTTAAACGTTAAGCCACCAATCGCGTTCAAGGCCAAAACCACTTTGACCTCCTGTGAGTGAGCATGCTTCATCGCATTTGTTAATGATTCCTGCAAGACACGGTATAACGCCACATTTTGCTGGTTTGATAAGTGAGCCGACAACACCCCTTTTTTCAAGGTGAAATCTAAAAAGATATGACTCTCAGACTCTAGCTTCCGAATGAGCTGCAGGACAGAAGAAATCCCCTCATTTTCCTCCGTCTGCAAGGCTTTCACTGCATGACGAGTCTCCTCTAAACTATCAGAGGCCAACGCTTTCAAATCCTTGTATTCTTCCTTCTCATTCTTCATCGTGAGCATTTGCAACTTCATCAATAATGCGGTTAATTTATGTCCAACAGAGTCGTGGATGTCACGAGCAATTTTGGTCCGCTCCTCTAATCGCGCCGCACGCTCTGACTCATGAGCTTGTCTCTTTAACGTACGATATTCATTTAATACCCTTTCATATGTATCCTCTTTCTGCTTGTATGCCTCCACCAAATCTTGTAGTTTGATCAAGGGATATCCAACGAGTAAAAGCAATATGCCCCACTCTACCGACATTTTCCCTTGAGCGGACAGTAGTCCCACAGCACCCAAAAGTTGCACAAGCAAAAAGACCCGATATTCCAAACCCTCTAAACGCTGAATACTATCGACCACAAAATAGAAACATAGAAGCAGTACAAACCCATTTGAAAATTCCGAGTGGTATAAGTCGATTCCAACAGCCGTAATGGCAAGAAGTAAATATCCGTATAAAGGTCGTTTCAACAACGGAATGGAAAAATAAATAGTAAACAGTAAACAAAAAGCCATGAAAATATAGGCTGACACACCAACCTGACGATATTCCTCATAAATGGCCAATGCGCTCAACCCAATCATCGGCAAACTTGATAGCCAAAACCGACGCATCTCGCACCCCTTCTTCCTCTGAACCGATAGCTGTCATTTGGATTCATTTTACCATACTTATCCAGTTTTAGAAGATAAAAAAATACCCGATTCAGCTAGCAAATCGGGCAAAATCTATGGTAATGGGTTCGTTTTGTTTGCTGGTTTTGGAATGTCAATGGATGGTTGAATATCTCTCAGACCATCAAAGTTTTCTGTATAAAAGGCAGTGAGTGTCATTTCATAGGTAAGGATATTTTCTTCATCTGGTTCAGAAAAGGATACAAAATCAATCGATAGGATTCGTTCATTCCCTTCCAAATACTCGATGAAGGTCAGCATATCCTCATAAGTCTGGGCCTCCACACTAATATCATAGGTAAAACTTTGAAGACCTTCCACATCTTCTTCTTGGTCTGGAAATGCAGCCGCAATAGGATCTGAAATCGTATAATTGGTAATCACACTATCCGATATGTCCTCCGCTTCATTCAGTTCAACAAATATCTGCTCATGATTAGGAATCAATGGCAATTGCCTTTGTAAAGCAATGGACTCTGCCGTAATATCCATATCCTCATTTTCATTGATTCGCTCCTGCAATTTTTTCAACACGAGCTTCTCAGTCGAAAGTGAGCCTTCCACACGTTCTAATTCCTGCTGCAACGGTCGAACCATTATAAAATAGGCAAATACTACACCGAGCACGAAGACAAGCGTACTTACGCTTAAAATGACTTTTTGAATTTTGTTCATTCGGTGTCACCTGCCTCATCACCCTTTAATGCTTTTTGATCAATACGAATTTCATATTGAGCTGTGTAAGGCTGGACGGATTTTTCATCGTTTTCGTTTACTCCAGTTAAACGAACGGAACGAGCCCATGCTTCATTTTCTAAATGGTGTAAATAGTAGGCTGCCTCCAAATCATCTTCAAGCAACACAGATAGGGATACCGATTCTCCATTGTACTGATAGGACTCCACATAGCCCTCCTCAGGCAAAAGTTCAGTAGTAGAGGTGATAAAAGCAGTACTATCTAAAGGATACGTTCTTAAAAAGGTAACTGTTGATAAAAGGTCTTCTAACTCGGCTACCTTTGAACCGCTCATTTCCCCTTGCAGTTCCGCACTCTGCTCTTTTAGCTGTTGAATTTGACTTTCCGTATTCTCAATTTCATTATTTAACACAGTTGTGAAAAAGTAGATTGCACCAGCTAGAAGGAGCATCAACACCACGATGATGCTCAACAAAATATAGAACAGATTGTTTTTTCGTTCATGTCTTTCTAATAAGTTAATGTCGACTAACATTAATCTCCCTCTTTCATGGCCAAACCAATGACATTATAAAATTTAGGGGTGATGTCTATTTCCTGTATGGTCTTCAATTGATCTGGTGCTAGTAGTTGAGCCGGTAAGTTAATCCGCTCTCTCGTTTGTTCCATCAAATCAGCTAAATAGGGATGGTCGCCTGTTACTAACATGTTAGTTATCTGCTTATCACCGCCATGTAGAGTAAATTGAAAGAACCTTAAAATCCGTTCAATCTCGATATAAATTTCATCAAACGCTGTGTAAACATGGCCACGGTCCAAATGCTCTCTTGTTAACGAATTTTCCTCTTGAATGGGAACGGCCTTCCAAGTATTCTCGGGATACGGAATTTCAACATTCTGCACAAATACAGGCTTGTGATGATCAAAAATACTTACCATCACATACTTGACGTTATACTGAACCAATAAATAAATATCACGATCATTCGTCTTGCCATAATGGTGATAGAGACGATACTGACATAAAGGCGAAATATCAGCGACCTCAGGGTTCCCTCGTTCATCCTTGAAATAGTCATAATATGTATCGACCGTTTCCTCAGATGAGGCAACGACTAACACCTTTTTTTGATTTCCTTCTACACCTAGATTAACCGCATCAACCACGGGGTTTTCAAACGGCAGGTGAATACTCTCACCCAACTCAAAATAAATATGTCCATTCAGTTCTTCATCACTAATATCTGATGGGACATCCACCGTTCGAATAATGACAGAGGAATCTGGAACGATAAACCGAATCGATTTCCCTCTTAGTTTCCATTTGCGAAAACAGGTTTTTAATTGCTGTAAAAATCCCTCGGGATCCTTCACCTTGCCATTAGAGATGATATCCCTCGGCAGATAATGCTCATCAATGTGAGTGACAACAGGATTCTTTTTACTTTTTACTTCCGCATATCGAATAACATAATCCTGAATTTCTAGATTAGCGATTTTTTTATTTCCTATAAAGGCCATGATTTCACCTAATTCCAGTCAAAATTAAAGAAAAGTTGAGAAGTACCAATGGATAATTTCCGTTCCAAAAAAATATGAAAGTAAAGCACCAACGGCTATATAAGGTCCAAAAGGTATTGGATTTCCTCGTTTAGATTTCCCTATAATCAACCCGATTCCACCAAAAACAGCACCAATCAGTGCAGATAAAAAGAAAGTGAGCAGGATTTTCTCTAGTCCCAAAACAACTCCAAGGACCGCAAACAGCTTGATATCGCCGCCCCCCATTCCGCCTTTACTCACAATACCTACAAGGAGTAGCAGCACTAAGGCTACGATAAAAGCAAGTGCTGGGTCGTACCACGGATCTAATGGGACAAAAATACGTTCTAATATAAATAAAACGATAAAGAAGGCCAGTACCTTATTAGGGATAATCATGTATGCAAGGTCACTGACGGTGATGATTACGAGTAGTGATACAAGTGATAGGGCAGCAATAAGTTCAAGGTCAAAACCAATTAAGTAAAAAGATAAGACGAATAAAAGTCCTGTTATGAGTTCAAAAATTGGATATTTGGGTGAAATGGTTGCCTTACAATTTGAGCACTTTCCCTTTTGAAAAACATACGAAAAAACTGGGATTAATTCTCGCCATGTGAGTTCACGTTGACAGTTAGGACATGATGATCGTGGCGAGACAATCGATTGGCCCTCTGGTACTCTTAGGCCAACTACATTGTAGAAGGAGCCTAAAGTGAGGCCTAGAATGAATATGTAAATGATTATAAACCACACGTTTTATTTCAGTCCCCTGTGTTATTTTTTGAAAAAGCGTGGCGGGTAGCCACGCTTTTTATACATTATAAAGAAAATAAATTAATTAGTGTCTGGAGCAGTTCCTATAGTAAGGTCATCATCTTCATTAATCATCTCAATATTTGCATTATAAAAATCTATCGTTTCATCTCCCGCCTTTACATCAGTTGCACTAAGAGTTAAAGGATCATTTTCCAGATTAACTTTTGCGTTTTCTGGAAAATCAACAGACTCGATATAATTTTCAGTTTCTAATACAGAAACATCTATGGTCCAATCCTCATCTCCTTCAGGCTCATTAGTGTTTATCTTATACATTTTAGCAGCTTCTAAAATAGCAATAGCCTCAGCCTTCACAGCATCTTCCTTCGAATTTTGAATAATCCCCCCAACTGCCGGAATCGCAATCGCTGCAATGATCCCTAAAATAACAATAACAGCTAACAATTCAACAAGCGTTAAACCTTTCTCATTTCTCAAAGCCTTCCTAATTCTTTGCATTTGTTTTCCCCCTTAATAGATTTATAGATTTATAAGTCAACTTTGTTAGTTAACATTATTAAAGATTTCAAACATCGGCACCATTATGGATAAAACGATGACGCCGACAATGAAGGCCAAAAACACAATCAACAATGGTTCAATTAATGATTTCAGCTGGTCGGTTGCCGTATCCACTTCTGATTCATAAAAGTCGGCAATCTTCCCTAACATCTCATCCAATGAACCGGTTTGTTCTCCCACGGCAATCATTTGTGTGACCAGTGGTGGAAACGCCCAGTGCATTCTCATTGGCTCTGACATGGACCTTCCTTGCTCCAAGGTAGTCCTTGATTCCCTTAAAACTCTGGTCATCACCTCATTCCCTGCTACCTTTTCTGTCAAGACAATCGCCTGGAGAATGGAAACCGAATTATTCAGCAAAGAGCTTAGTGTCCTCGTCAGCCTTGCTAATAGGGATTTTCGAATTAATTGACCAAAGATAGGCAGCTTTAATAAAGCATAGTCCAGGTAGAACTTGGTGCTTGGCTTTTGGCGCATCAAATATAATGTCACAGTCATGGTGATAATTAAGAGAACAACAAACCACCAATAACTGATCATCCATTCACTCGCAGCCATTACAGCCTTTGTTACAGCAGGTAATTCTCCACCAAACTGATCAAACATCCCTACAAATGTTGGAACAATCGATAACAGCAGGAAGGCCGTTACTCCCAGCGCTAGCACACCAATAACAACTGGATAGGTCAGCGCGGATTTTACTTTTTGTCTCGTTTTTTGCTGCTTTTCAAAGTAATCCGCCATCTCCTCAAGCGTTTCTTCCAAGGAGCCACTAACCTCTCCTGCATGTACCATATTAATAAATAATTGCGAAAAAATTTTCGGATGGTTTGCGTAAGCACTGGACAACGAGTTCCCCTCTCGCAAATCCAATTCCACGCGATTCAAGGCCTTTTTTAAAGCTTTACTCTCGGTCTGGTCAACTAGGATTTTCGTTGAGTCGACAATCGTGACCCCTGCCTTAATCAGTGTGGAAAATTGCCGTAAATAAATCACAAAATCATCTAATTTAACAGGAGTTCCAATGTAAATATCGGTATTCCAGATTGTCTCTTTTTTTTGCTCAACATCCAGTGCTCGTAAGCCTCTTTCTCTTAGCTGGATTCGCACAGCTTGTTTTGTATCAGCCTGGATTACACCCGATTTTTTCTTTCCCGTTCGATCCCGGGCCACATACTTAAATTGAGCCATAGGAGTGCTCTCCTAAATAACCTTGTACCGATTCTCGAGATACGAGCTGCCTTTGCAAGAGCGACTTGATATTCATTTCTAAGGTGTGCATTCCTAGATCTCTAGACGTCTGCATTAAGTTAGGTAACTGATGAATTTTATGATTTCGAATTAAACTACTAACTGCATTATTTTGTACTAAAATCTCCGTCGCTGCAATACGGCCATTCCCAGTATTTAATGGAAACAAACGTTGGGAAATCACTCCGACTAACACAGAAGCTAACTGGTAGCGGATCTGCGCTTGTTGCTCGGCTGGAAACACATCCACAATTCTTTCAATTGTTGCAGGAGCACTAATGGTGTGAAGGGTTCCAAACACTAAATGGCCTGTTTCAGCCGCCGTAACAGCTGTGGAGATAGTCTCTAAATCTCGCATTTCCCCCACTAATATGACATCAGGATCCTGTCTTAGCGATGCCCTTAAACCAGAGGAAAATTTTTGCGTATCTCTCCCCACTTCTCGCTGTTCAATCACAGACTGTTTATGCTGATGGATATACTCTATCGGATCCTCAAGGGTAATGATATGTTTTTGTTGATGCTCATTAATAAAATCTATCATAGCTGCTAACGTAGTAGATTTCCCGCTTCCTGTTGGGCCTGTCACCAAAACCAGTCCTTGAGGCTTTTTTGCAATTTTTGTAAGCACATCTGGTAGCATCAAGTCTTTAATGGTCGGCACCTTGCTTGGGACTAACCGAATAGCGATGGATACACCATTCCGCTGCTTGTACACATTAATTCGAAACCTTGATATATCAATCAGTTCATAGGAAAAGTCAACCTCGCCGTTTTGTTCAAAGTCACTCTTTAAACTTTCAGACATTACAGCAAACGCCATATCTAGCATTTCATCCTGGGAATATGGAATTTTATCCAGGCGTTTTAATTGGCCATGCACACGAAATATCGGTGGTAATCCCACAGTTAAGTGCACATCAGAAGCCTCTTCCTTGTATGCTGCGTATAATAAATCATCTAGTTTTTCTTTCATGATTGGCCTCCCTTAACGCCCACTTAGTCCAATGCAACCCGGAGAATTTCTTCCGTTGTTGTGGTGCCTTTTTTCACCTTTTCAATGCCGTCTTTAATTAAAAACTTCAAACCATTTTCAACCGCAATATCTCGAATTGCGATGGTCGATTCATTATTTAATAAAGCTTGTCTAATGTGATCATCTATGACGAGCACCTCATGAATTGCGGTTCTTCCACGGTAGCCTGTCATGTTACAGGTTGGGCAGCCCTCACCTTGGTATACTTTCTCAACAGAGACACCGTATTTCGCAAATATTTCTTTTTCACGCTCTGTAGGTTCTTTCTCCTGCTTACAATCACGGCAAATTTTCCGAACAAGACGCTGTGAGACAACTCCATTTAAGGATGAAGCAATTAAAAAGAGTTCTACACCCATATCCTTCAATCGGTTAATCGTACCCAGGGAATTGTTCGTATGCAAAGTACTAAAAACGAGGTGCCCCGTAATGGATGCTCTAACCGCCATATCCGCGGTTTCCTTGTCCCGAATTTCTCCGATCATGATAATATCCGGGTCCTGACGTAAAATTGCCCTCAAGCCCGCAGCAAAAGTAAGTCCGACATTGGGGTTCACCTGTATTTGGTTAATCCCCTCCACCTGATATTCGACCGGATCTTCAACCGTAATAATATTGTCGCTCTCTTCGTTTAAATGGGTGAGTGCGGAATACATCGTGGAGGATTTCCCTGACCCTGTAGGTCCCGTTAACAGCACGATACCGTGGGGCTGATGAATCATCTTTTTAAACTTTTCCAGATTATCCTGTTCAAAACCTATATGATCAATATCATTTTGAGCCATGCTTAAATCTAGTAAACGAATGACAATCTTTTCGCCGTAAATGGTAGGCAATGTGCTAATCCGCAAGTCAATTTGACGATGCTCAAGACTCAGTTTTATACGACCATCCTGTGGAACACGCTGCTCAGTAATATCTAAATTTGCCATTATTTTAATACGTGTGATTAACGAGCCCTGAACATGCTTCGGAAGACTTCGCTCTGATCTTAATTTCCCGTCCACCCGAAATCGGATATGTACTTTCGTTTCCTGACAATCAATATGAATATCACTTGCCTGTTGTACCACGGCTTGCTGAAGCAATTGATTGACTAGCTTTACAACAGGAGAATCTTCATCCTCAACATCTGTCGTGTCAAAACCTTGGTCATCTTGCTCAGTTGAAACGATATCTTTTGCAAAGTCATCAACATCGTAAAACTTACTCACACTACGTATGATGTCATCCTTTGTTGCAATGAAGGGCTCAATAGTAAAACCAGTCGACAAGCGCAAATCGTTGATTACAAAATAATCCATGGGATCGGCCATGGCCACAAACAATTTGTTTTCTTCCTTTTTGATTGGAATCACGAGATTACGCCTCGCAAATTCTTTAGGCACCATTTTCAATAAGGACGTATCAATTGGATAATTATATAAAGTAACACGCGGGATTCCTAATTGAAATTCCAACACTTCGATTAATTGTAATTCTGTTACAAATCCCTTTTGGACTAAAATATCTCCAAGCTTTTGGTCGGTGCTTTTATCTTGTAGTGCCTCATCTAATTGCTCTTGGGTAAGAATACTACTTTCAACCAAGAGGTCCCCTAACCGCATATTTTTCTTAATTGGCATGAAAACACCTCCAAAGGGGCGAAGATTAATAGAATTTAATTTGGTAAGATCTCGATTGTCACAATACGGAGTTGAATGTTTGTATGTAGCCTGAGGATTCTAAGAAAAGGATTTTGAATGGTTCTTTCGACTCACATGAATGACATTTTCATTCTACATTTTCAATCATATACTACTACAATAATGCCGTTAAAGCAATCAATCGACAATTATTTACTATTTCTTACATAAGTGCAAAATGATTAGTTTTTAATTATGCCTTTTTTCCTAATTAAGTGCTGTTTTTTCTGTCTATTATCCGGAAAACTGGTAGAATAAAGCTATAGAAATTTGAGATTAAGAGAGGGTTCCTCATGAAGAAAATATTCAAATCAGAGTCAGGGCTTACACTTATTGAACTTTTAGCCGCCACTGTAATCATCGCTATCCTTTTAACAGGGTTCTTTTCCTTCTTTTCTCAAGGTGCCCTTTTTTCTGAGAAAAATGAGGATGAGGTTCAAGCAACTCAATTGGCTCGACAGGTACTCGAGGAGCTTCGTCAATACGAGAACCCTTCCTTTTTAAGTAGTGGAGCAATATCATCTTTCAGTAATGAGACAGAACCCGGAAGTATTCTTAATGAAATTGTAGATGAGGATGGCCATTTTCTTGATGAACCAGAATTAACATTGAGATTAGAGCTAACCAAGGACAATACAATTGATACTACGAATTTATATATCGTAAAGGTTGAAATTTTAAATCAAAACGGTCAAGTGTTAACAGACACCTATGGTTACTTGGAGGGGGAAGAGTAGTTGAAAACGTTCAAAAACGAGAAGGGCCTAACCCTTGTTGAATTGCTTGCGACCATTGCTATTCTCTCTATTGTCAGTGGCATTATTATGAGTATCATCATCTCAAGTATGAACAACACCAATTCCATTAAAACGAGTAATGATATGAAAAATAAAGCAAATATGATCATGCTTGAACTTACTAATTTTCATCAAACAAGTAAGACCTATACCTTTCATCAAACTGGACAGGATTCATTTACCATTACAGATCATGAAGGCAATCAATCAACTATTGAAATGCCAAATTATCAATACACGATTACAGTTCTAGAACCTAATATCGATCCCAACGCTGCCGGTAAAGTAACTGTAGATCTAACTCAAGAAGAACACACACAAATCGATATACGTCTGGAACTTACCGCGTCAGGTGATGGCCGAAATGATGAGATTACAGTTGAATCAACACTTGCGAGGATGACCACGTTTTCTGTAGGGGAGAGTGAATAAATGAAGTATTTGAAAAATAACCAAGGCTATGCACTCGTCCTCGTACTATTCGCGATTGTTCTTATTTCGGTACTAGGAATGGGGTTAATGGGGAGTACACTTTCTACAGCTAAGCAAACGGAGAAGGCTGACACTATTTACCGGGCTACTCACATCGCGGAAATGGGTGCGACCTACGCTAAACATAGTATTCAAGATTATACAAAAGAACATGAAATAGGAGACCTTACCTTAGAAGAATATACAAATTTAATATTTGACTCGATTCCTGATGAAGTTCAAGTAGACCCTGAACATCCAAACAGAAAATTCCTTATTAAACCCAAGACAGATAACGTAACTACTGATGATAATACCATGAAAGTTCAATTTGATATTATTGGTCAGGATGGCGATCACAGAAATACAAAGACCTTGACGACTACCATGGAAATTAGAGGATTAATACCAGATGATTCATCTGATGGATTAGAAGGATTGTTTCCTGATCTCGGCGATTTTGACTGGGAAGAAGTAAATGAATTAGATAAAAATAAAGAATATAATTCCCATCTGTGGGTGAGTCAAGAAACCACAATTAAAAATGAAAAAATAACGGTTAACGGTCATTGCGTTGCAAATAAAGAAATATACAGCAGCAATGGATCTGGCTCTAATTCCGGTATTACTATTTGTGGCAATGCAAAGTTTGTAGAAGGAATTAGCGGTGATGAAAGTGGATCTAACGGTTTCAAAGGCAAAGTTGTTGTGGGAAATCACGCTCTTTTTCAAGACAAGTTGTATATGCATCAAGGTGGTGGAGGCAGAGATTTTATCTCAGGAGGGACAACCGAACTTCAAAATGGAGCGGATATTGGAAATATGTCTTTTACAGTTGGACAAGATTTGATCATACATGCAGGAAATAACCGTAAATATTCATTTTCCAAAGAAGCTGATGTCCAGGGTGATTTAATTATTAAAAACGTAGAACCCAACGAAGACCTCTCTGACCTTATTGATGGCAAGATCAACGTTGGGGGCGATGTGAAAATTCAGTTAAAAAATCAGGATACACCTACGGAACAAAATTTATCTGCTTTTAATTTGGATATAGCTGATTTTCAATATGATGACTTTGGTAGCTCCGACTTTGATGTTACTTCCTATTGTGATGTCATTTATCATGAAGGTCCTGCCACTGAAACAAAGGAAATAAATATTACTATTGTTAACGTTGAATATTAAAAAAGGTCTAAGCCCACTAAGGCTTAGACCTTTTTTGTATACCCTCTCTATAACCACAAATACTAACCTTAAAAAATGGAGGTACCACTCATGAAAGCCGTAACCTATCAAGGAAGATACAAAGTCGGTATAACCGAAGAAGATGATCCTAAAATTGAGAAGAGTGATGACATAATCGTCCGTATCACATCCACCGCGATTTGTGGTTCGGATTTACACTTATATCAGGAAAACATGCCGATGCCTGAAGGATATATTATCGGTCATGAACCAATGGGAATTGTAGAAGAAATTGGACCTAATGTAACAAACGTGAGTAAAGGTGACCGAGTTGTGATTCCATTTACAGTCGCTTGTGGTCATTGTCCCTATTGTCATGATGGGCTCGTGAGCCAGTGTGACAACGCCAACCCTCATTATGACAGCGGTGGATACTTTGGCTATTCCGAGAAATTCGGTAACTATCCCGGCGGACAGGCTGAATACATGCGGGTTCCATTCGGTAATTTTACCCCTTTTGTTGTACCCAAGGATAATGAAATGGATGATGAATCATTACTCTTTTTATCCGATGTGATGCCCACTGCATATTGGAGCGTGGAAAACTCCGGAATGAAGCCCGGGGACACTGTCATTGTTCTAGGGTGTGGTCCTATTGGTTTAATGACTCAGAAGTTCGCCTGGCAAAAGGGTGCAGAGCGCGTGATTGCGGTCGACTACCTCCCCTACCGTCTAGAGCATGCTCGTAAAACGAATAATGTAGAAGTATTTAATTTTGCGGAGGACAAGGATACAGGCGAAACATTAAAGGAGATGACTAAAGGTGGGGCAGATGTGGTCATCGATTGTGTTGGAATGGATGGGAAAAAGTCGCCATTAGAGTTTATTGAGCAAAAATTAAAGCTTCAAGGTGGAACCCTTGGACCGATTCAAATTGCCACTAAAGCTGTGAAAAAAGCTGGAACGGTTCAACTAACAGGTGTTTATGGAGGACTATACAACATGTTCCCATTAGGTCCGTTTTTCTCACGCAACGTTTCGTTAAAAATGGGACAGGCCCACGCGCGCACCTATATGGATGAGCTGTACAAACAGATTGTTGAGGAGAAAATCAATCCTACTGACATCATTACCCACTCCCTCCCATTAGCTGAAGCCGCGCATGGGTACAAGATTTTTAATAATCGGGATGATGATTGCATTAAGGTGGTGCTGAAGCCTTAAGTTTTGCATTAATGCTTGACGTGAATCCATAATCGCGCCAACAAGGAGTTTAATCAAGTCTGCCAATTTACCTGATTTCATGATTCGGTTTAGTTCTATGATAAATACGTCGATTGAGGGGATTATAACGTCTCTCTTTTGGGAAGTTCATGTCAAATAAACACGTATTCAAGTCTAATCATAACTATTTCAGTCAACGGAGAAGATTCAAGTCAAATTAAATATATCAGTCTGTTACACCCATAATCACGTCAACAAACATCAGAATCCCGTCACTCTCACAGAACAGCTATACCAAAAACAACACTAACAAAAAAAGACCAGCTCACCTCTTCAGGCTAAGCTGGTCTTGATTATTTCACCACAATCATTTTACTTATAGTACGTGTATTATACTTAGATAAACTAGAGAGTGCAGTAAACCTGTACTTCCCTTTTGCTGACTTTTTATTTGTGACATATTTAAAAGAAGCCACGCCTTTTCCGTTTGTCTTAACTTGAATGAATTTAGTTTTTCCTTTTGAGGGTTTAACAGTAAGTTTCACTAAAGCACCTTTTAACGGTTTTTTCGTTTTGCTGTCTACAACCTTCGTCGTAACCCAAACAGTCTGGCCACGTTTATATGTCAATTTCGCTGTTGAAATTGTTGCTTTCAAATCTTTTTTAACGATCTTTTTCGGTTTTTGAATAACTGGTTTAGGCTCTACCTTTTTAGCAGGAGAAGGCTTGGTAATGGTAGGTACTACAATCGCTTCCTGGACAGAACCTACCGTCTCGTCCTTTTTCAATTCATCAACTTTTGCTTGAACGAGTCCAAAGCCGAATAAATTATCACGACCTGCAACACCTAAATCCATTACTGAATGGTGTAACTTATTCCTCAATTGAACAGCATTTAACGTTGGGTTTGCTTCCTTTAATAAAGCTAGAAGTCCCGAAACATAAGGAGCTGCCATTGATGTCCCATTCATTTTAACGTATCGATTATTTAAATATGAACTGACAATGCCTACACCAGGAGCAACAACTTCTAGTTCACTACCGGTAGCAGAAAAACTAGCTCTAGCATTCATACCATCAATAGCTCCAACTGAAATAGCAGAATCATATTTAGCAGGAAACTCCACTGTATTACCTAACCCATCAACGTTGCCATTATTTCCGCCAGCAGCTACAACTAGTACACCATTTGCATATGCTTCATCAACAGCTTTCTTTAAAGAAATGGAGTCATAAGGTGTACCTAAGCTTAAATTAATAATATCCATTTGATTGGAAACGGCCCAATCAATTCCGGCTATAATATCTGATAAATAGCCTTGTCCATTATGATCTAAAACCTTTACTGAATATAGATTAGCATCTGGAGCAACGCCAATCGTACCAATTCCGTTGTTTTTCGCCCCAATGATACCGGCAACATGTGTACCATGACCATTATCATCTTGGAATGTTTTTGAATAGGATGTAAACGAAACACCACCAGCAATATTTAAATCTTCATGTAAAGCAATACCTGTATCTATAATTGCAATTTTGATCCCTTTACCTGAAAAACTTTGATTCCAAAATAATGGGGCTTTTACTGTATCAATCCCCCACTCCTGAATCTGTCCACTTACTTGAACAAGGTGATCGGATTCAACTGCTACCACATCACGATTGTTTTCGAGATTGTCTACCATAGAAGCTGGAACTTCTGCAGCCACTACTGGAATATGTTCAAACTCATCCTGGATATCCCCATTGTATCGGTTGACGATCTTTTCATCTACTTCGTCCTTAAATACAATTATCACGCGTTCTGTCGGGATTTCTTGGTCCGCAAAAACTGGAGGAGTTAAAGTGATAAACACAATAGTTATAACTAATAAGAAAGATAATACCTTTTTCATAAAATTCATACCTCCACATATTATTTTTACTTAAAAGCCCTTCATGACGGGGTTTAATTGTTTTTTATCTCAGCTAGATAAATATAATCGATTTTTATCCAAAAAGATAGTAGGAACTTTATGGCATTTTTTAATCGACACATCTAAGGCTTTCAAAAGATACATACTACATCTAGGAGGGATGCGTTGTATGGCTGATGATTTATTTCAAAGCTATGAAATAAAAGAAAAGGACGGGGAATTGGTAATTATCCTCGAATTAGATACTCAATTAGAAGAGTTTGCAACTGAGCTTGGAACGAAGCCAAACAATCAAGATGTAAACATACAAAAAGAAGCAAAAAAGTACATTAAAAAGCGATTTCCTAAGCTTAAGATGGCGACTGTTGCCATTATGGCGGGGGCTATTATGCTTAGCACGTTTCCATTAAATAAGGCTGAGGCGCATGTAGCCGATTTTAATATGACCTATTTATATTTCGGGAATACCCAATCCTATATCACACAAATCGACCGCACACAAAACAATTTAAACCTTGTTTCACCAAGCTATTTCGATTTAAATACAGATGGTTCCTTAAAAATCACGCAGCAATTTGACCCTACATTTATCCGTGAAATGCACAATCGCGGCATTAAAGTAGTGCCTTTTTTAAGTAATCATTGGGACCGCAACTTAGGAAGGGCTGCGCTTCAAAATCGGGAAAGACTATCTCAGCAAATTGCCGATTTTATCATAAATAATAACTTAGATGGTGTTCAGGTAGATATCGAAAATGTATCTGACATTGATCGAGAAAACTACACCGATTTAGTCCGTTTATTGCATGAAAAAATTCCAAAAGATAGAGAAGTTTCTGTGGCGGTTGCTGCTAACCCAAATGGATGGACCAAGGGCTGGCACGGCTCATACGATTACAAAGAACTAGCGAAATATGCGAGTTATTTAATGATAATGGCTTATGATGAAAGCTATACAGGTGGGCCTGAGGGGCCGGTTGCAAGCTATCCATGGGTGGAACGTTCAATTCAATATGCTCTTAATCAGGGAGTTCCAGAGGGCAAAATTGTACTTGGGATTCCATTCTATGGGCGTTATTGGAAGGAAGGAGCTGCCACTGGTGGTGATGGGATTTCGAATAAACGAGTGGATGAACTCTTGGCTAGATACGGTGGAACGGTTACCTATGATGAAAAAGGAAAGTCCCCTAAGGCTACTATTGTCATCAAGCAAGGAGACCCAACGACAACGATTGCCGGAAAAACTTTAGGACCTGGCACCTATCATATTTGGTATGAAAATAGTGAATCGATTAAAGCAAAAATTGATTTGGTTCATAAATACAACATCAAAGGAACGGGTAGCTGGAGCTTGGGTCAAGAGAATCCTGTGATTTGGAATGATTACAAAACATGGATGACGACTCACGACGGGATTCCTACGAATAACATGGTCACAGAAGAGCAAAAAAACACAACAAATCCCTATCCCAGCTACACCGTTCAATCTGGGGACTCACTATGGAAAATTGCAACCCAGTTTGGCTTGACCGTGAATCAATTAAAGGAATTCAACTATTTGACGAGCGATACGATTCAAGTAGGGCAAGTCCTTTACATTGTGCCTCCCCCTACACAAACCGCTCCAACAACACCGACAAAGGTCAATAAAACCAAGGTTGTCCCTGTTCCTGTTGCACCAAGCGCGCCTGCTAAGCAGGTTACAACTCCTAAACCTGCAACGAAACAAACGACCCCGGCAACCACTGTAAAAGCAACCAAAACCGTGAAAAAACCAACCCTAAAATATGGAGCAAAGGGTTCGGCTGTTACAGATGTCCAAAGCAAATTGAAAAAGGCTGGCTTTTATAAAGCAAAGGTTAATGGGAAATTTGATGCAGCTACAAAACAGGCCGTGATAAAATTCCAAAAAAAGTACAAACTAACAGCAGATGGTGTAGTCGGTGTGAAAACCCATAGCAAATTAGATGATGTCACAAAGGTGAAAGCTCTTACCTACACAACATTAAAATACGGCGCAAAAGGCAGCAAGGTTACCGATCTACAAAATAAACTAAAAAAGGCCGGCTTTTATAAGGTCAAACCAACCAGCAAATTTGATATGACAACGAAACGGGCCGTGATTAATTTTCAAAAGAAATATAAATTAACTCCAGACGGCATTGTCGGTACAAAAACACACGCCAAGTTGAACTCAGTTATTAAAAAATAGGAGGCACGATGTTGAAGAAAACGTTTTTCATTGTTTGTAGTCTAATATTTGGGCTGATTCTCTCAAGTTTTACAGGTATTTCAGCTGAGGAGCAGACCAAATATTTCGGTGTAGGCGATACCCAAGTGAGTAAAGTTGAGGGACAAACGTACAAGGTTAGTACAAAAGGAAAAAAGCAGGATGAAGGGTTTGTGTTTACACCTAAAAACATTAAACCTGGGAGCCAAATCACAACTCAGCTGGAATTAAAGGGTAAAGGTGAAGTGATTATCCGCGTATCGGAAACAAATGCAAAAGGCAAATTTATCAAGGAATCCATAGGGGAGCCCATTAAATTAACGGACGAATGGCAAAATGTACAGCACAATTTAATGCTGTCTCCTGAAACGGCTGAAATCGATGTAATGGTTCTAACCAATCGTAAACAACAGGCGACCTTTCAATTTAAGAATGTACAAATAAAAAATCATGAAAGTCCTACTTTATAAAGAACAACGGTTTGGGTTACGAAAAACCCAAGCCGTTTTTTACTTTTCAAAGTTAAGCAGCAAGCCAAAGCCATATTTATCAGTAAGATTGGCATGAATCGCACCCCAAAAGCTTTCCTGTAATTCAAGGGAAATTTTTTGTCCTTCAGCTGCCAATGCATCATAGATCTTTCGAATCTCTGCTTCACTTTCAAATTCCAAAGAAATTCTCACGTTATCCCCATGGTTAACCTCACCGAAAACATCAGAGAGATGGATCCACACTTTCACCTAGATGAAGCTCTGCATGGAGTACTTTGCCTTCCTGACCTTCAAAGCCCTCAATCCCATCAGACATTTGGATATTCTTAACCTCACCGCCCAATAGGTGCTGATAATACTCCATAACCTCTTTACAGTTTTCCGTAAAAATATATGGACTTGCACTTTTCATACTTTAATCCTCCTATGTATCAGCTTTCAATCATTATGGCATAGCACTTTACTAGCCTTATTAAACATAATGGGCTATTCATTGAGTTTCCATAGTTAGGTAATTGCCATATACATACTAGTGAGGCTATTGGAGGAATTTTTAGGGAAAGGAGCTATGAAATGAGCTATATTTGGGGTGTAGATTCATCTACTAATGTGACAAAAGAGTTATATGACTGTGTTTTACAAAACTATGGAAAGCCCGAGTACTGGGGAAGATACCTGACTACTGTCCCAAACGCATCAGAGGGATTAACACAGGAGGAAATTGAACTTCTCCACAATAGTGGCACAAAGGTTATGCCCATCTATAATAAATTTCGAGAGGCTCGCGGCAATCGGCAAGGTCGAGTAATTGCACAAAATGCAGCGTTTCATGCGAGAAGATTAGGTGTTCCTAAGGGGACTGTTTTATTTGCCAATGTGGAACTTTTTTTTGAAGTGGACGATGCCTGGATTAGTGGTTATGTAGATGCCATGCGTCCAACTGGATATCGGCCTGGATTTTATCATGACCCAGAAACAGGGAACTTCAGCTATGCCTATTGTACCGCTTTAAGCAATAATGCGCAGGTGGCCAACCAATCCATTCTCTGGAGTGCCAAACCTGAGCCAGGAGCTACAAGACGAAGTGATGCTCCAGCTTTTAATCCTGCTAAGCCTCCGTGCGATGCGAATGTGTGGGGCTGGCAATATGGTCGAGATGCTGAAACCTGCCCGATTGATACAAATTTACTTGATGAACGTGCTTTTCATATGTTGTGGTAATAGACAAAGACCTGACTAGAGCTCTTAGGTAGTAGAGTCGAATCAGGTCTTTGATTTTTTAGCCCTATCTCGCCATCTCGTAAATAGCCCGGGCATAAATAGCTGTCGCTTTTAATAAATCTTCCACTTCGATATATTCATCCTTTTGGTGGGCTGTCATCTCTTTGCCTGGGAAGGATGCTCCGTACGCAACCCCCTTCTCCATAAAACGGGCATAGGTACCTCCACCCGTTGACAGAAGCGTGGGCTCCATACCAGTTTCATCCTTGTAAGCCTTTTGTAATGCTTGAATAAAAGAATCATCCCCATCTACATGATGTGGTCGGGATTGACGTAGTTCCTCAATCATAAGTTCCTTATCATCAATAGACTTCTTGAGTTTACCTATTATCTCGTCATAATCAGTCGTGACCGGACAGCGAATATTTAACCGCACATAGCTGTCCTCACTATCAACATGAATCACACCTGGGTTAACTGTAAGAGGACCTGTAATCTCATCCTGATAGGCAATGCCAAGATCTTTTCCTTCAAAATCCTTATGTAAGTCAGATAAAAACTCAATAAACCGTTTTGTGTTTGGTTCAAACTTATATGTCTTCAAAAAGGTGGCTAGTGTTGTTCCTGCATTTACCCCAATCTGTGGCTCCATTCCATGTGCTGCCTTGCCAAGTATAATGAGCTCCATTTCATCGCCTTTTTGATTTGACGATTGCTGCACTCCCTGTTCCTGACAAAAAGCCACAAACTCATCCTGGATACGACCAAGATTTCCTCTTACAACAGCGGTCGCTTGTTCCGGAACCATATTGATGCGATCTCCTGAAACAATGGACACCAGTTCTAGATCGGATTCTTCGTGCTGAGTATCACTTGTAGGAAGCCCAATCTTCGTATTTATTTGACCCTTTTCTGCATGAATAATAGGAAAATCTGCATCAGGAGCAAATCCTACTTTAGGCATCTCTCCCACTTCTTTATAATGACGCATACAGCTCATGCCGCTTTCCTCATCGGTACCAAATATGATTCGAACATTTTTCTGTAAAGGCAGCCCAAGCTCCTTTACAATTTTCAATCCGTAAAAAGCAGCCATTGTAGGCCCTTTATCGTCAATAGCACCTCTCGCAAAAATTTTCCCATCCCGAATTTCGGGCTAAAATGGTGGGCTTGTCCACTCTCCAGATGCAGGTACAACATCCACATGACAAAGGATACCAATCGTCTCTGCGTCTTCATTTTGTCCTAGCTGGCCATGACCTGCATATCCATCCACATTCTTTGTATCCAAGCCCAATTCCTCGGAAAGACGCAAGACATAATCAAGCGCCTCACCAACCTTCTCCCCCATTGGCTGTTCCTTTGTGCTCGTACTTAAATCCTTTACACTTTCAATCCTTAATAACCCAAATAAATCTTCAACGAGCTGATTTCTTCTAGCTAAAACCTCTTCATTCCAATTCACCACGGTCTTCACCTCATGTCTAAATTTACAATTCAAATTCCCACTCATCACGCATAATTGCATATAACACCAACAGCTTATTCTCCATAGCATCTACCGATTGTGGCACCTCAAGACCCACTTTCGGCAATAGAATTTCAGCTAACTGTCTCGTCATATCTCTACGCGAAGCAAAAGGCATTTCAGGGAAACGCTCAGCATAGGTTTTGAGTAGTTTCCAATCCTTCGTGTTTAGCTTGCGTAGCATCCACTCTTCTATGTGTAGGTTTGTTTCAGATAATCCACGACTTTGAATAATTTTCTCCACACCACGAGCCTTCCGTTTCCCACGTTCATGCACGACAATGGTTCCTCCGACGAGATCTCCAAGTCTTTTATGTTTTGAGTGGAAAAAAATCATGATAATCCCCAGTAAATAGTTGGCTGGCAGGGAGTCAATGATTCGAAGTAGATTACGGATAAAGCTGGATAAAAGAGTTAAGCTGTGACCATTATCCTGTATGACACGAATGCCCATCAGCTTTTTCCCAACCGTCCGTCCTCCAGAGAAATATTCAAAGGCAAAGAAATATCCCCAGTTTAATAGAAAAACCAGAATAATCGCGATAGCAACAGGCATGGAAGACATATTAGCTAAAAAGGATGTGGCGGAACCTCCATTGCCCATACCAAAAATGAGAATAAGAATAATGGCGATATTGATGACCATTAAAATAAGCTGATCAATAAGAAAGGCAGCGGTTCGACTCCCTAGCCCAGCAAGTTTAAATTGTAGTGATACATATTCGGGTGTTTTTACATTCACATGTTCTTGATCCATAAACGATGCCTCATTTCCTCAACTTATGAAAAGCTATTTCTATTTTTCAGTAAACTTACTATAATAGAAGTAATGATGATTTACTCGGGGAAGGTGTCTACATGAACGTCAAACAATTTATTAAGTCCTATCGTAGGGATTGGAAAGAGCTTGAACAAATAGTGAGCCGGATGCAAAAGCAAAAGTGGAGCATCACAGGTACAGACATCGATGAATTTCATCAGCTCTATCAAAAATCTGTTCGGCATCTTTCCTATTGCCAGACCTATTTTCCTCAGGAAGAGGTCACACAGTACTTAACAGAATTAGTTTCGAAATCTCACAATCTAATTTATAAGGATCAAACCTCCAGCGGAAAACAAATCCGTCACTTCTTTAGCCAGACCTTTGTCGAGCTTCTCTCAGGTCAATGGAAAGCAATTATCGTTGCTATGTGTTTGTTTGTCATTGGATTAATAGGGAGTTTTATTTCCGTTATGAATGACCCCCTTCACATGTATGCCATGCTTCCATCCGAAATGACTCAAGGAGTTGATCCTGAACAGATTGGAGCTGGTGAAGGGCCAATCGATTCGCCTATGATGTCCGCAAGTATCATGACGAATAACATACAGGTAGCGATTCTTGCTTTTGCTGGTGGTATCACCTTTGGACTTTTGACGGTCTACCTATTAATTTATAACGGTATGATTGTCGGCGCTCTTGCCGGATTGTTCTGGCACTATGGCAAATCCTATGAATTTTGGGCGTTTATTGTTCCGCATGGCATGATCGAACTAACGGCCATTTTTATTGCCGGTGGCGCTGGACTTCTGATGGGCTATAAGCTGTTTATTCCTGGGCCATTCACCAGAGGCTATCAGTTAAAGAAACAGGCCAAACGCTCCGTCCAGCTTTTACTCGGCACCATTCCGTTATTTGTGATTGCAGGCATTATTGAAGGCTTTATCACACCTGCTAACCTATCATTAGAGTTTAAATATTTATTTGCTATAATCACTGTTCTGGCTTTAGTCGTTTACGTCTTTACTGGCAAACTATTGCTAAGGAGACAGTCTTTACAGTAGATTACGATTCATAATGTCAATATATTGGGAAACAGCTGCTGTTGCCAAGTTTTCTTCCTTAGCTTCCACGATATGAAGACCCTGACTTTGCCATTTAAGCTGTTTACGTGTCTTTTTCGCAAGGTGCTGGTATGCCATACTTTTAATCATAGCCGATTTCACATGACTCGGTTCTTCATTTTTCCGTTTGATGATAGTCTCATCCTCAATCCCAATCATAAGAAACAAGTGCCTTTTGCTTAAACGATTCAAATGAGCAAGGGCACTTTCTTCATATAGAAAGGTTTGCACATCACTGAATAAAAACAACAGACTTCGCTTCTTTTGCATGGTCTGAACATACTGAAACACCGCTGCATAATTGGACTCTGCTTCATCTACCTTTATCCCATAAAGAGACCGAATAATCGTTTGAAGATGACTCATTCCTTTAGCTGGTGGAACATAGACCTTCACATCCTTGGAGAAAGCCAGAACCGCCACGTAATCCCCTTTTTGTAATGCCGAAGCCGCAACTGTTAGCGAGGCCTCTAATGCCTTTTCTAATCGGTTCCCCGTCAATAGTTCTGCTCCCATTAAGCGGCCACAATCAATCAGAAGCGTAATATACTTACCGTGTTCAGGTTCGTATTCATTGGTCATCACCTCTTGTAGCTTTGCCGTCTGACGCCAATTAATCTTCCTAGGGTCATCTCCTACAACATAATTGCGGATTTTGGCAAACTCTCCTACCCCACTTCGTTGCTTACGAATTTTCTCTCCCTCATATAATAAAAAGGCTTGGGCACTTTCTAGATACAGTTTGGCTTCAGTTAAATCGGGAATAACCTGAATCGATTCCTCCCGTTCAAATGTCAATTGTTTTTCCCACAACCCAATCGCGCTTCTCACTCGTACATATATCTTTGAAACATTGTAATCCCCTCTAAATAAGGCCTTCGTTTCATAAGTTAAAGTCATTTTTTCGCCATATGGGATTGTGACGTTCAGAGGAAAGCTTTGCTCAAAGGACTGTGGAAGGCCATCAATAATCCTTGCTCTTAGCCCATGGGCTGAAGCATTCCCCAATTCTACTTGTACGTTATACGATAGTCCTCGTTCCATTTCATTCGGAATCGACCGTTTCACATACAGTTGGTCTCGCTTTGGTAAAAAAATAAAGTCTACGAAGCTACCAAAGATCACAAGTAGATTAAAAGCAATGATTACCAACCATGAAACTCCCAAAATCGCTGCCACCATGAATCCCAACGAAATGACACCCAGGATGAGTAATAAACGATTGGTCGGTAATATTCCTCTATCTAGGAACAGGAATCGCTCCCACCAGCTCTTCAATGATTTGGTCAACAGTTGCTCCCTCCAATTCTACATGTGGAGATAGTTGAATGCGATGTCTTAAGGCTGGTTTTACGACTATTTTCACATCATCTGGCGTCACATAATCTCGCCCTGAAAGGTAAGCCCAGGCTTGTGATGCTTTTGCGATCGATATTCCAGCTCTCGTACTCGCGCCATAACGAATACTTTCTGAGTCTCTTGTTTGTCTCACCATTTTCATTAGATAATTGTAAATATCATCACTAATGGTCACCTGTTGGATTTCACTGCGGATCTCGGCAAATGTTTCAATGTCTAATAAGGCATGAATTTCTTGTTGAACAAACGTTTGATTGATAACCTGTTGCACAACCTGCTTTTCCTCATCAAAATCCGGAAAATCAATTTGAAGCTTAAATAAGAAACGGTCCTGTTGCGCCTCTGGAAGTGGATACGTCCCTTCATACTCAATTGGGTTTTGTGTGGCCACTACAAAGAAAATGTCTGGCAGAGGGTAAGTCTCCCCTTGTATCGTTACCTGCTTTTCCTCCATAGCCTCTAAAAGGGCTGCCTGCGTTTTGGCAGGGGTACGATTAACCTCATCAGCTAACAGTAGATTTGTAAAAATAGGTCCTTTTAGCGTTTGAAAGCTACTTTCCTTCATGTTGTAAATCATACTGCCTGTAATGTCACTTGGAAGTAAATCAGGTGTAAACTGTATCCGATTAAAGCTTCCACCTAGTAGCTGCGCCAATGTACGAACCATTTGGGTCTTCCCTGTCCCTGGAACCCCCTCCAGTAAAACATGCCCACCTGACAGAATGGCTGCAGTTAATAGCTTGAGGTTTCTTTGTTGTCCCAATACCTGCTTGTCATATTGTTCCATTAATGCTTGTAGCTCTTTTCTCATCGGTTTTCCACCTCTTCTCGCAATCGATCTAATTTTTTCGTCCATACAAGAAATTCTGCCTTTTTGACTTTATCTTTTTGTAAAACCTGTACAAGCTCTCTCACAAAGATTTGAACTTCCTCTGACGTGAGACTCTGCCATTTTCGATCAAGCCGTTCACCAATCTCGTTCCATTCTTTACGATAAGGAATTCCCCATCGCTCCTGCATCAATAGTTTTATATAATCGGCCTGAAGTAGTAGCGATTCTTGATATCTTTTTCTTCTTTGATACCAAGAGGCAAGCGCAACAATTCGTTCATCACTGAAGCGAACTGTATCCTCTCTTGGAGGTGCCTTTATAGGGCCAAACCGCTTTCCTCGGGCCCAAAGCCACAGGAGGGCCAACAGCGCGCCCTGTATCAGAAGGACATAAAACCATTGCGGAAATACAGTCCAGAGAGTAAATACATTTGGATTCTTATGAATATATTCATCAAATACGATTTCTTCATATTCTGATTCATTAAGAAGTGATAAAACCAGCTGTAGATGATCAGCGTTTAAGAGAGCATCATTCATCATCAACATAGG
Source organism: Salinibacillus xinjiangensis (assembly GCF_009649735.1). Lineage (GTDB taxonomy): Bacteria > Bacillota > Bacilli > Bacillales > Alkalibacillaceae > Salinibacillus > Salinibacillus xinjiangensis. The sequence continues at coordinate 144,805 of NZ_WJNH01000009.1, read as the reverse complement.
CTCTGTTACTACAATCAGCTGACCCTCTCCAACTGAACGCTTCATAGCAATTGTTCCCTGCTCATCCTCTAGTAAGGTTTCATCGCCCTCCCCCGTTACAAGACGAAACGGAGATTGGATATCTGCATCATACTCAGAGCCCTCCTGCATAACAACAGTCCCCTCTGTCTCATTCGTTGGGGGCAGAAATATTTGCTCGGTTTTCAACTGAAACATGTCGTCAGGATTTTGTTTAAATAGTAAAATCGTATTTCCTGATTCCATAAAGGATTGATAGGCATTTTGTTCATGTGACTCTAATACTAAAAACGGTTCTACCATGATGAGTAGCTGCTTATCATCTTTAGGGAGTAAACCCGGTTCATGATCCCAGCTGCTCACATCCTCAAACTCACCTGCTAAATATGTATATAGTGCTTTCACACCAGTAGGGGAAGGAGATTCCGTTACAAAATCAGGATAATCCTTAGGCTTCGCAGACAGAATATACAAGCTAACAAGTATAAATAATAGAAGGGAGATTACGAGAATCCATATCCATGATGAGCGCTTTGATTTTGATGTTTGCAAGACTTCCCCTCACTCCCCTCTCGCTAGTAAGTCCATTGCTTGTTCTTTGTAGGTTAAATAATCCTGACGACGGACAGCCTTCTCTCCATAGGTTGCCTCGTCAAATCGCAAGGCTAAGCGGTAAAACTGTTCCGCCTCATACTGATTACTCTTCTGCAATTCTTCATAGTAATCTATATTGGTTTTCCATAGTCTAGCCTCTAGCCTTTCAAGGTCATGTAAATAAAGCAGTAGCGCTAAGAATAAATGTCTTGTTGCTAGTTGAAATTCTTGACTGTCTTCCAATTGCTGTGCCTCGTTTAAATGACGATGATAGGACCAGTCCATTTCACTCTTCTGTAAAGGCTGATGTGTTTGAAGCGCCCGTCTTACCTTAGCATTTCTCCCCCAAAGAAAGAGAGCAAATAGGATGAGCCCAACAACACCTAGTCCCATAAGAAATAAAACGAAATTTGCCAACCCTCCAGTAGGATTCATCGCACTTAAAAGATTCGAAAATAACTCAGATAACCATTCCCCAATCTTATTCAAAATCAACTGGACAATATTTTGCGATTCGTCATAGTAAACCCGGTATTCATTTTCACTTAAAATTTGTTCAAGCTCATCTCTCACTTGCTTCTCATTTAGCATGTATCTTCATTCCTATCACTTACTCAAATTCATTGCCTTCATATTCATCTATCATTTCTTTAAGGTCATCCCCCTCACGTCTAACCTTAAAATCAAAATATACGACCGCATAGCCAACAAAGAAAATCATTGTGGTGACTAGAGTAACGAGATTAATGATCATCATTAATAGAACACTATTTCCTAAAAACAACCCGAATGATAGCTCAACAGCTAAACTGATGAGGGTCGTGATTAAATACAATACCACATAAAAGCCCATTAGCATCCAAGAGCGCTTTGAGGTTAATCCCCAGCTTCTTGAAATTCCCGGTCCATTATGCTCTAGTACTGTTAAGGCAAAATAAAAGCTCCAGCGGGTCAGTAAATAACCTAATACAACGGCACAGGCTAATACGAGAATAATAGAAAAAACAATCCCAAAGACGGGATTGGCAACCGACCCGAGTACTCCAAATAAACCAATAAAAATGGAAGGTCCTAGGATAAAACCAAACACGATTAACATAAATAAAAGTCTACTACCAACAATTGGCCAAAAACGTGAAAAGGCTTGTTTCAAAACGGAACCTACCGTATACGCTTCATCTTTACGTATATGCTGAATTGCATACAAAATAGCCCCCTCTGCCACCGGATATAAAAAGACCGTAGCAATAAGTCCAATCAATACAATTCCAACATCCGCGCCTAGGTTGACGGAACCAGGTGCAGTGGTTTGCTCAAAAGACGAAAGGATTTGATCATACCACGCTTCGCCACTCCCAGTTTGTCGAAAAAGATTCACCCCTGATGACAGCCTAATTAGGGCTTCAAGCAGGAAAACAGGCCCGACCATGACCAGTAAAATTAAAAATAACTTAGAAAAGTGCTGTTTACTTAACCGAAAAGTATGATCCAGTATTTCACCGAATCCTTTTGGCTTTCGAAATTGTTCATTCAAAACCTAACCCTCCTACATGGGACATAGGGACAGGTCCCTTGTCCCTGCTCCAATTCTTATATTTTATATTGTATCACTATATTCCTATATTTTAAGAGAAGATTCGAATAATTTAATCACCAAAAAACCTGCTCATTTACCGAACAGGTTTCACAAATTTATAGCCAATCCCTCGCACGGTTTTTATGCGCTTCGGGTTTCCTAACTCATCTTCAATTTTTTCTCGTAGTTTTTTTATATGGGCATCAATCGTTCGATCCATTACGGTGTGCTCAGTATTTGGATGAATTTGCATAACCAGCTGTTCCCGGGAGAGTACAATATCAGGATTCTGCATAAAGTAATATAAAAGATTAAATTCATAGTTGGTTAAATGAAGCTGTCGATTATAAAGCTGGACTTCGCCTTTACGTGGCATAATACATAGTCCTTCATGGGCAATCTTCTGGCAAAACTGACCCGTTCTTCTTAGCACAGCATCTACATGAGCCATTAATTCCAACGGTTCAAACGGCTTGGTCACATAATCATCTGCTCCCATTCTTAGAGCCGTAATTTTATCCTCAACTGATGTTCGATTCGATATGATAATAATGGCAACTTCACTCTTTTCATCCTGGCGCAACCATTGACAAAACGTCTCTCCACTCACCTTTGGGAGCTGTAAGTCTAGTATAATTAAACACGGATGATGGTGTAGGTAAACCTGCTTAGCAGCTTCACCATTGCTTGCCTCAACAACCTCATAACCTTCCTTTTCTAAGTAAATACATACTAGGTTACGGATAGCTTGGTCATCGTCAACAACTAAAACAGTCTGTCTAAATGGAAACACCTCCCCCCAATATTGTACTTCATAAGGGTAAGCTATTCCATTTTTTCAAACTCTTGCACCATCATTTCATAATTCATTGCTCCGTATGCTACATATTGGATAATCCCATTAGAGTCAATCATAAACGATGTTGGGATCGGCTGGAGCTGATATTGAGTCGCTACTTCATTATCTTCATCAAGCAAAACAGGAAAGGTTAACCCAAAATCATCTACAAATTCAGGGACATCCTGCGCACTACTTTCTGTCGAGGTTAAGTTAACAGCCAATATGTTGACGTCCTTTTCTTCATAAAATTTTTGCATATCAGGCATTTCAGCACGACAAGGAGGACACCATGTTGCCCAAAAGTTCAGCATCACACGTTCCCCACGATAGTCGGATAATCGGGTTGTCTTCCCCCCTTCTAAGGTCTTCAGCTCAAAATCGGGAGCTTGTTTTCCAACCTCAAGACCAACTTCTACATCAGCCTGTTCCTCTTCAGCTGGTTTGTCAGAAAATACAAGGTCATAAACTGCCCATATAAACATTCCAGTAATTACAATTAAAATCGCCGCTTTTTTCATTTATAAATCCTCCCAACACTTAACCTAAATTCGAAAACCAAGTATCCTGAACCATTCTCAGCAGAAAATTGGAAATGCGGGACATCTGTCCAGTAAAAAGAAGGACACCCATTAAAATCATAATGGCTCCTCCAGCCTTCATAATCTTTTCACTATATCTCACAATCCATCTTGTTGAGCCGATAAAGAAGGTCAACACTAAAAATGGAAGAGCAAAGCCGATAACATATAAAATCGTATAGAAGGCACCTTGAGTAGGATTGCTTGCTGCCACTACTAAGATGGATGCAAAGATTGGTCCTATACAGGGAGTCCATCCAGCCGCAAAGCCAATCCCCACAAAAATAGTACCGAGATATCCCACCGGTTTTTTGGTAAACTGAAATCGTTTTTCTTTCATTAGAGTTGTGATATTAAGCCATCCGCCAACAAATAAACCCATAACTAATATAAATATTCCTGCTAAGCGCTGAATGAAAAGTCCAGTTTCACCTGCCATAAGACCTTGAATCCAGTTTCCAATAAACGAGACCCCAACACCTAATCCGATAAATACGAGTGAGATCCCGATTAGAAAGAAGATGGAATGCAGCAATAATTTACTTCGAATCTTTGCTGTTTTTTGTCCCTCTAATTCCTTAACACTCATTCCAGTAATATACGATAAATAGACCGGAAAAATTGGCAAAGTACATGGGGAGAGAAAGGATAAAATACCAGCTCCTAACGCCAACCACATCGTTAAATCTGTAGCACCGCCCAATTAAAACACCTTCTTTCTTTTGCTCAACATATTTACCAACACAACTACTATGACGACCGACAAGTAATACCAATGTATTAGATGGTAACCGAATACGGTTGTATTGGCGAAAACAAGTTCAAGCCCCCACTGCCCTGCACTCCACCCTAAAACGAGTAAAAATGTGAGGATTCTATGGGATACCTTTCCCTCCATCATTAACAAACCACTTACTAAAATGACGAGTAGGGTTAAATAAGGCCAAGTCTGTTCCTCGTTATTCCACACAATTTGTATAAATTCATACACAAAGGAAGAATAAAGAAAGATGGCCATAAACCGAAACAGAAACGGGTTGAACTTTAGCTTGTTTCGTTTGACCTTATAACCTATATGCAAGCCCCAAAGCAAAGTTGCTAAATAAAATGAATGGGAATTACTAGGAAAAGCCAGCACGGCCATTGGATCTTTGATAAGAATAGGTATATTTAAAATGATTTTGCCAACCCAAATGTAAAGAACAAAATTAATAATCATCGAACTAATGTCGTCCAAATATTTCTTTTTACTAGCTTTATCATCGGTAGTCACGACAAAATAAAAGCCAAACCCTATAAAAAAGCTGATTACTAATATTGCTATTTTAGTCATAACAGTAGCTGAAACCATATATCTTCCTCCCACAATAGTACAAAACCTCTACTCTCATTCTATACAACCAATGTGAAAATTTGATGAAAGTTTACTTTAGTTCCAAGCCCCATTCTTTATATAAAAAGCCTAAATCCTAGTTTTGGTAGGATTTAGGCTTACTTTGCATCTTTTATACTTCTATAATAACCCTCTATCTTGGTAAATACCCATTGTAGAGCTAAACCTTGTATGACAATCCCGACAACAGATGTAGCGGTCAAAGCCCAAATGGAATAAAGGTTCTCGATTTCAAAAATGCGATGACCGAAAAACATCAAGTATCCGAACACCACGTACAGTCCATCAAAAAAATTTGTCACCGTGCTTTCTGTAGTCCAAAGAATAATAGCCTCAATCAGTAGTAAAGCTGATAATATAAATACGATAATGGTCCTCGATTTATAGGTTAGCTTTTCAGCATAGGGCGTAATATAATACTTGGTAATCGTCTTAATTCGAAACAAATATATAACCCGAACAATACGCGCAATCTGAAAAAACTGATCAAACGGAATCACAGCAATAAGTAAAAAAGGATTTTGTTTGATAAATCCCCACCTGTCTTTATTCAAAAACAAACGAATAACGAAATCTGCAAAGAACACAGCCCATACAATCCAGTTAATTGTGGAGTTATATGTGTCCTCTGTCCAAAGTGTAATGATTGTCATCATGACAAGCAGGATCATGGTACCTTCATAAATGGTTTTCATTACGCGCTGCATCATGTTTCTCCTCTTTCTCTCTTCTTATCTCCATTATATACCATTTACTGCTATTATTGTTCCTACTGTTCCAAAGCACCTGCAACGTCATAAAGACGAACATCAATTTCCATCTCTACACCTCGAGCCAATTTTGCAAGCTCTGCCCCTAAATAAGGCCCACTCGTAAGGCCAGAAGAACCAAGCCCGTTCGCCAAAAGCACACCTTCCATGTTAGGAACCTTTCCAATTATCGGCAGAAAACCAGGTGTAAATGGACGAAAGCCTACTCGAGTTTCCAGCAACTGACTGTCTTGTAAGCCTGGAGCGACTTGAATAGCTTTATCTAACACTTCATGCACTCCACCAGCCGTCACACGGTGATCAAATCCAACATCGTTTTCGTGAGTTCCCCCAGCTACTACTCTGCCATGATCAAATGACAAAATATATTGATCATTCGGAGGCATTACCACAGGCCAATCACTGGTTGTGTGGTCGGATACTTCCAAATGAACAATTTGTCCTTTTTGAAATGTGACATGATAAGTAATTCCCAAGGGCTTTAACAGTTCATCTGCCCAAGCACCACCAGTTGCGAGTACTTGATCCCCGGAGATGACGTCACTGTCTACTTTTACGCCACTTACAACTGTGTTATCCTCTACAACCAGCTCGGCATTCCCTTTTACAAACTTCGCTCCATGCTTTTCGGCCCCACGGATAAGGGCATTGCGCATCTCGCGTCCGTTAACTCGAGCTCCACCACTGACAAAAACCGATCCATATTCATCAGACAGCAATGGAAAAAGTTTCTTCGTTTCCTCTGCGCTTAGGATTTTGATTTCCCCAATTTCAGGAGCATCCTCTCGCTTTTTCCGCGCCCGCTCAGCCATTTTTTTGAGTTTTTCTTGATCGGTATTTAAGGACATCGCCCCTACCTTTTTGTAGCCGGTTTCCGTTTCCCCATCAGCCTCAAGCTGCTCAACGAGTTCTGGATAATAGCGGGCACCACCTTTAACCAGCTGATACCAGGCTTTATTTCGCCGCTGGGATAACCAAGGACAGACAATCCCTGCTCCTGCATCTGTCGCTTGTCCTTGATCAAAGCGATCTATAATGGTCACATCTTCACCCGCTTTTGCTAAATGATAGGCAGCGGATGCGCCAAGAATTCCTGCTCCTACAACAATATATTTTTGCATATGTAACACCTTTTCTCTTTAAAATCTAATTTTAGTATAAAGGAAACAAACTCAAATCTAAATGTGTGATGGTGACAAGTTTGTCCATTCCCTTGCATATATATTGTCCATAAGGGAGGGGATACCTTGTACACATCAGTTCCAGCGATGAAACTTATTCGGTACATCGTGGCATACGTGTTTATTACATCTGGGGTCATGAAACTCGTTAATGAAGAGCTAGCCAATTATTTTATGAGCCTTGGTCTGCCTTATCCAATTTTATTATTAAATCTAGTTGCCTTCTGTGAAGTCGTGGGAGGAGTCCTAATTCTTGCACAAAAGTGGGTAAAGTACGCGACAATACCCCTTATTGTCATTATGGTTGTTGCCATTTTACTTACCAAAGTGCCAATCCTACACACTGGATTTCTCGTATTTGCCTTTGAAGCACGCCTTGATATTGTCATGCTTGTATTATTAATTATTTTAAATGCGAAATTTCCAAAATAATTCCAACATGCTAAAGAAGAGGAGATTGAACATTACATTCAATCTCCTCCACGTTTTACAATCCTCCGCAGCTTTTCGTTGACTGTTTTTTGATTACTTGGTTGCGAATGCCACCGTCTGATAGTTCCTCAGAAAATTCATGGTCACGTTTCTGTTGATTTACCCGCTTGTCCTTCGCGTTCTCTTTTTTACTCATCTTGCTCACCACCACCCGTTAAATAGGTGTTTTCTCCTGGGGCAAATTGTGCCTGTTGAAGGCTCACTTCACTCTCCACTGGATGATCAGTTTGGTGTTCAATCTCTTTAACAGGCTTCTGCTGAACCTCAGTTTTACGCGTATCTTTTTTCCGCATTGACCTTCTCCTTTAGGAAAGTTTGTAAGGCATCACCTTACATCCCTAGCGTTCGTTATTTATCATGAGAAAATGAAGGAAAAAAGTGTAAATTACTTAAACGATTGTGACAATCACCATTAAAAATAAAAGAATGACCAAGTAATTTAACGAATATAGAAAAATCATCCGAGCCCATTTTTCAGTATTCTTCATAGTAAAACCCCGGATACCAATGATTAACCAAACTACATTCAATAAAGTCGCTATGGACACAAACACCAATCCAAGGTCAGCTAATAAAAATGGCAGTGGTAACAAACAAGCAATGTATATCACGGTTTGACGAATCGTAATTGCATAGCCATGGACCACTGGGAGCATCGCCACACCAGCCGCTTTATACTCCTCATATTTCCTGATTGCAATGGCAAATGTATGAGGAACCTGCCAAATAAACATAAGAAGAAATAATATAATCGGTACAATATGGTAGGTGGAGTCAATTACTGCCCACCCGATCATAGGCGTAACAGCTCCAGAAACACTACCGATTAACGTATTCATCGTATATCGACGCTTCGACCACATTGTATACGGAATCACATACGTAAACCAGCCGATGAAGGCCCAAATAGCTGCCTCTAAGGTAGTAAAACATAAGAGGACAAGACCGATAATACTAAAGGCAATCCCCATCCACAAAACCGTCTGAAGAGACATCCGCCCTGTAACGGTAGGACGCTTTTGTGTTCGTTTCATGATGGTATCAATATCAACGTCATACCAATTATTTATAATTAAAGCACCAGCCATAATAAACGTACTACTAACCGTCGTTAAGACAAATAACTGCCAAAAGTCCTCAAAAGATTGATTTGTAAAATATAGTGCCAAACAAAAGCCTGTGAAAACAGGTAGAACATTGGCTATTAAAACTCCTGCTTTAAACAGTTCTCTTAAATCCGCAAAAAGACTGGACTTTATAGCTATGGACTGCCCGTTATTGGATGTAGAAGAAGGCTCTATTTTTGTCATATTGTGTTCATTCCCTTATTTCTGGTTAGGTGAATCTACCTTGCACCAGAAACCTTCAAAATCTAATACCTAATTCATTATATCAAGGAATTTATACGGTTTCTAATCTTTGTCATTTCGTTCACAAAGGTGTGCTTTTTATTTAGCTTGGTCCAACGCGTAATAAAACAAAAGAGCAAGGCATCCACGCCTTGCTCCATTACCTAGTTTTCCGAATAAACTTTTCAACCATTTGATTAAATCGTTCACCATGCTCCCAAAACATCATATGTCCACCTAACACTTCTACCTGTGATTCAGGAGTCAAATTTTTTGTGTATGCAGTTGCTGTATCAGCCCAGTGTTCCGCTACAACAGTCAGAGTAGGGATGGATTGACTGGCTAATTTTGCCTCTTCGCGATAATCAGCGAACATCCCAGAAGCAAACAGATTCGCAGCTACATAGTAAGGTGTTTTGAGTGATTGCTCCACTAACCAATTTAATTCCTCATCCTCAAGCTCTCTCTGCACCGTCACTTGAGTAATATAGTCTGTAATAAAAGTTCTTTGGCCCTGTGGATTTCGTAGCGAGGATGTGTAAATCGCACTAATGTCATCAAGTGAACCTTCCACCCAATCCCCTTCACTTACAGATAATGACTTAGGCGGCATATCAACTAAAACCATCGCCTTCACCTGATCATTCCCACATTGTTTAAAATACTCCCAAGCAGTAAAGCAACCAAAGGACCACCCTACTACGATAGCTTCCCTCACCTCCAACTCCTGGAGTACTTTATTCAAATCCGAACCATGCGTAACATAATCATTTCCATGCAGAGATAAAGAAGATCGTCCATGACTTCGTGGATCAATTACAATTACTCGATTCGTTTTAGAAAAATACTCTACTTGCTTGGAAAAAACTTCTGTGGTGAAGGTAAAACCAGGGATGAACACAATAGGGTCCCCACTTCCAACATCCTAGACAAATATCTCGACACCAGGGTCAATCTCGATGTACTTTCCAGTTGATGAACTCATGAAGTCTCTCCTCCTTTCTATTGATTCGTCTTATTTCTCTTTCAAGGTATTCGCTTAAATCCCCAAAGATTCCTTGCCATTAACTAAAATAGAGAGAGGCATCGAAAAATCCTCTCTCCGGGCTATCCTATTTAGCAAAAACCTGATAAATTTTTTCAATAGCCCAATCAAGATCCTCTTGCTTAATGACAAGTGGTGGAGCAAATCGAATCACATTTTCATGGGTTTCCTTACAAAGTAGACCTTCTTGTTTAAGGGCCTCACAATAGGAGCGTGCAGGCTCATGCAGCTCCACACCTACAAACAGTCCTTTGCCTCGAACCTCTTTGATCACTGGATTATCGATTTTCTTGAGCTTTGCCTGGAAGTACTCCCCAAGCTCAAGAGAACGCTCAACAAGCTTTTCGTCCTCAATCACTTGTAATGCCGCCACTGAAACCGCACTAGCAAGTGGATTTCCACCAAAAGTAGAGCCGTGAGAGCCAGGATTAAAGACACCAAGAACATCCTCATTCGCAACTACACAGGAGATTGGCATGACACCACCTCCAAGTGCCTTTCCGAGAATGTACATATCAGGTGTGACTTCCTCCCAATCACAAGCAAACATTTTTCCTGTACGAGCAAGACCAGACTGAATTTCATCAGCAATAAAAAGAACGTTTTCGTCCTTACAAACTTCATAAGCCTCTTTTAAAAAGCCCTCTGGTGGCAACACAATACCAGCCTCTCCCTGGATTGGTTCTAGTAAAAAGGCTGCTGTGTTTGGTGTGATTGCCTCCTTTAACGCCTTAACGTCTCCATAAGGAAAAACCTTAATGCCAGGTAACATCGGGCCAAAACCCTGCTTATTATCAGGGTCAGATGAAAGCGAAACTGCTGTCATTGTTCTTCCATGAAAATTTCCTTCACAAGCGATTATCTCAGCTTGGTTTTCTTGTACGCCCTTTTGATCATATGCCCAGCGTCTAGCTGCTTTAATGGCTGTTTCTACCGCTTCTGCGCCTGTATTCATCGGTAAAACCATATCTTTTCCAGTTAGTTTTGATACCTTTTCATAAAATGGGCCAAGCTGATCGTTATGAAATGCACGAGAGGTTAAGGTGACTCGGTCAGCTTGATTCTTTAAGGCCTCAATAATTTTCGGATGTCGATGACCTTGGTTGACAGCGGAATAGGCACTTAACATATCCATATACTCATTGCCTTCAGGGTCCTTCACCCATGCTCCTTCTGCTTCTGCAATGACTACTGGAAGTGGGTGATAGTTATTAGCTCCATATTTAGAAGTTTGATCGATAATTTCATTCGTTTTTGACTTCGTTGTCATATGAATCCTCCTCACAAAATAATTAGGAAGAAGTCAGCATTACCACTGACTTCTTCCCCTTTTCCATTAGACCTATCTTTATATTTTAGTACATTTCAGATACTGTTTTAGCTTGCATATGAAGTGCTAGATAATCAGGTCCACCTGCTTTAGAGTCTGTTCCTGACATGTTGAATCCACCAAACGGCTGGTATCCAACAATTGCACCTGTACAGTTACGGTTGAAGTATAGGTTACCAACATGGAATCCTAGAGTTGCTTTGTCAAGGTTCGCACGATTCTTAGAAATAACCGCACCAGTTAAACCGTACTCAGAGTTATTGGCTAATTCTAATGCATGATCGAAGTCTTTGGCTTTAGTGAACCCTACGACAGGACCAAAGATTTCCTCTTGCTGTAAGCGTGAGTTGATATCAACGTCAGCAAATACAGTTGGTTTGATGAAGAATCCTTTTGAGTCATCTCCTTCTCCACCTGCTGCAAGACGGCCTTCTTCTTTTCCAATTTCAATGTAGCTCATAATCTTGTCATAGGCAGCTTGATCAATTACAGGACCCATGTATTTGTTATCTACTGGATCACCTACTGTAAGTTCGTTCGTTAATTTTACAACCCTTTCAAGAACTTCATCATACACATCCTCATGTACAACTGCACGAGAACCTGCAGAGCATTTCTGTCCAGAGAAACCGAACGCAGAAACCACGATAGATTCAGCAGCTAAATCAAGATCTGCCTCTTTATCTACAACCACTGTGTCCTTACCACCCATTTCAACAATTACACGTTTTAGGTGAGTTTGACCCTCTTGTACTTTTGCCGCACGCTCCCATAGACGAGTCCCTACATCACGAGAGCCTGTGAATGTAATAAGAGAAGTTTTTGGATGGTCAACTAGAACATCCCCAACCTCTTTACCGCTACCTGGCACGAAGTTAATCACACCTGCTGGTACACCTGCTTCTTCCAATACTTCTACAAATTTCGCGGCCACTACAGGAGTAGTACTTGCTGGCTTTAATAGAACCGTGTTACCTGTAACAAGCGGAGCTACAGTTGTACCTGCCATAATAGCGAAAGCAAAGTTCCAAGGAGAAATGGTTACCGTAACACCTGTTGGGACATACATATAACGGTTTAATTCACCTTGACGGCTGTTTACTGGCTTACCTTTATCTAGTTCGATCATTTGACGAGCATAATACTCCATGAAGTCAATAGCTTCTGCTGTATCAGCATCTGCTTCCTTCCATGGTTTACCTGCTTCTTTAATAAGGTATGCAGAAAACTCATGCTTTCTACGACGTACAATGTTTGCTGCACGCATTAGGATATTTGCGCGATCTTGAGCTTTTGTATATTTCCAAGTTTGAAAAGCCTTATCAGCTGTTTCAATTGCTTTTTCAGCAATTTCTTTATTCGCCTTTGATACGGTTCCAATAACCTCTTCTTTATTGGATGGATTTACCGAAACAATTTTATCGTCTGTTGAAATACGCTCCCCACCTACTAGAAGGTCATGGTTTTGACCAAGCTCATTCTCTACCTTCTGGATCGCATCTTCAATCGCTTTACGGTTTTCTTCTACTGTAAAATCTGTAAATGGTTCGTGTGTATACGGTTTTAACATTAGAATCCCTCCAAATTTTTGTTCACCTAACTATATATGCAAAAATCGTGCCAAAATTTAAAATCCTATATTCATGGTCTTTTTTACCCAAAAATCAGAAAATAGCGCAAAATCATTTTTCATTTTTGGGCCAATAATAAAAATTTTGCGCCAATTTATTTTGCACTCTTCGACATAATCTATTAAACTAAGATTAGATATTAAAGGAGGGGGACTCCATGACAAATCACAAAGTAGACACTCCATCCAAAATTGAATGGACTGAACTATACAATCAGCTTCTCGACAAGGTAGACGTGGGAATTCATGTCATTGATGAACACGGGAAGACCATTTTATATAATCAAAAAATGATGGAAATCGAGTCGATGGAAAGTGATGATGTACTCGATAAAGATTTACTAGAGGTGTTTAAATTTCATAATAACCAGCACAGTACACTTGTCCAATCGTTACAAACCGGTAAGACGACAAAGTCGAAGAAACAAACCTATTTCAACAATAAAGGACAAGAAATTACAACGGTTAATGACACCTTCCCTCTCTTGCAGGGCGATCGAATTGTTGGGGCTGTCGAAATTGCCAAGGACGTCACTCAATTGGAAAAGGTCATTAAAGAAAATGTACTCCGAAAACAAAACACCAAATTTACTTTTAATCGTATAATCGGTCAGAGTGAAATGTTTAAAAGTGTGATTGAAGAGGCAAAAAGAGCCACCCGAACCTCCTCCTCCGTCATGATTATTGGAGAAACCGGTACAGGAAAAGAGTTGTTTGCTCAAAGTATTCATAATGGTAGTAGTCGGTCTACCAAACCCTTTCTTACTCAAAACTGTGCAGCTATTCCGGACAGCCTTATGGAAGGATTATTATTTGGAACGAAAAAAGGTGCTTTTACAGGTGCTGTCGATCGTCCCGGTCTATTTGAGCAAGCAGATGGCGGGACACTTCTGTTAGATGAGATTAATTCCCTAGACCCTGCTCTTCAAACTAAGCTATTACGAGTTATACAGGAAAAGTCGATTCGCCGGGTAGGCGACACGAAGGATAAACAAGTAGACGTACGCATTATTGCTACTATTAACGAAGACCCTCTCGATGCCATTGCAGCGAATCGATTACGTAAGGACTTGTACTACCGTTTAAGTGTTGTGTCCTTACTCATCCCACCATTGCGTGATCGTAAAGAGGACTTGTCCTTACTCGCAAACAGCTTTATCGATAAATATAATGCTATGTTTCAAATGAATGTAAAAGGGCTTAGTGAAGACGCCATGCAAATGCTGTATCAGCATGATTGGCCTGGAAACGTGAGAGAGTTGGAGCATACTATTGAAGGTACGATGAACCTTTTAATAGAAGAAGAACTCATCACTGCCCAATCTCTCCCTACTAAATTTAGGAGAAGATATCAAAATTCGCAATCTAGTATTCCTGAAATCGATTATCCTTCTCTTAGTCAGGACGAAGAGATAAAACCGCTTAGAGATAAAATGACTGAGGTTGAAAGAATGTATATACAGCAAACATTAGAGGCGAATGATCATAACATTTCTCAAACCGCAAAAATTCTTGGCATTAGCAGACAAAGCTTACAATACCGACTGAAAAAATATCATTTATAAGCCAAACATACTATCCATGGACAATTTATAGTCAAATTGTCCATTTTTTTACGATAATAATCTCCTCGTTAGACTTTTTGGTATTTTTCAAAATATAATAATATTAATCTCTGTTTTGGAGGTCCTTATGATGGAAAATTATCGTCCACTTATTGAACGGCAAAATTTATTTTTCTCCAGTGGAAAAACGAAGGAGCTGTCTTTCCGTACGGATGCTTTACAGCGATTGCGGTCGGCGATTAAAGAAAAAGAACAAGACATTATGGCCGCACTAAAAGCTGATTTAAACAAATCTGAGTTCGACTCCTACACCTCAGAAATCGGCTTTGTACTTGAAGAAATCAAATTCACGTTAAAGCATTTACGCTCATGGATCAAGCCTAAAAAAGCGAAAACACCAATCACCCATCTTGGCTCTAAAAGCTACATTCATTCCCAACCCTATGGCGTATCACTCATTATTTCTCCATGGAACTATCCATTTCAACTAGCAATCGCTCCATTGATCGGATCCATTGCAGCAGGCAATTGCACGATACTAAAACCATCAGAATATACACCGAAAACATCTGAACTAATTGCAAAGATGATCGCAGACTTATTCCCAGAAGAACAAATCGCCGTTATCCAAGGTGGTGTGGAAACGAGTCAAGCCTTACTCAAGGAGAATGTAGATTACATCTTTTTTACCGGAAGTGTACCTGTTGGCAGAATCGTGATGGAGGCAGCCTCAAAGAACTTAACCCCTGTGACCCTAGAGTTAGGAGGCAAAAGTCCCGCAATCGTCCATAAGGATGCCAATCTGAAACTCGCTGCCAAGCGCATTGCATGGGGAAAATATTTGAATGCAGGCCAGACCTGTATTGCACCGGATTATTTATACGTACATCAATCGGTAAAAGAAGAATTTCTCGGGCATCTACAGAATGCTATCAAGGATTTATATGGGGAAAATCCGCTTGAAAACGGGGAGTTTACCCATATTGTGAGTGAAAAGCATTTTAATCGCCTTAAAGCCTTTCTCGATGATGGTGAGGCTACCATTGGTGGAAAGACAAAAGAAGATGGATTCGTCATTGGGCCAACAGTGCTAACAAATGTGAATTGGACGATTCTGTTATGAAGGATGAAATTTTTGGACCAATTCTTCCTGTACTAGAGTACAATCATATACCAGATGTCATAGCTGGTATCCAGAAGCATCCGAATCCGCTAGCACTCTATTTATTCTCAGATAGTGATGAGGTGCAAAAAGAAGTAATTGACAGTGTTTCGTTTGGTGGCGGGTGTATTAATGATACAGTATATCATTTTGCAAGCCCCCACCTCCCCTTTGGCGGTGTGGGCAACAGTGGATTTGGGGCTTATCACGGCAAAGGGAGCTTTGACACCTTTTCCCATCAAAAAAGTGTGCTAAAGCAAACGACGCTTTTTGATATCCCATTTCGTTATCCGAATGTGAAAAATGGGCTTAAGAAGATTAAGTTGTTTTTGAATTAAAACTGCGAGAGGGGCATGATGGATGTATTGCTGATTTTGCTAATATTTTGCTTGTCATGAGGGTTTCATGACGTGCGTTTTTCTGGTTCCGCTAATGTTTCGCTTGTCATGAGGGGTTCTTGATGACCGAAAAATCTGCAAGAGGACAAAAAAGGTCGTCATGAGAGGTCATGACGACCAAAAAATCTGCAAAGAGCCTAAAACGGGCGTCATGCGGGGTTCATTACACCCGAAAAATCACCAAGGAGCCAAAAACGGTCATCATGCGGGGTTCATTACACCCGAATTATCAGCTCAAAATAAAACGACCGACATTACGCCGGTCGTTTTCCTACTTTTCTATTTTAATTGCCTCATATTGAAAGCCGCTGTATTGATAATTTTGTTTTTGATACATTTCTCGTGGTGTATCATCACCTTCTGCTACTAGAATGATAGTTTCATTCGGAAATTGGTCCATGACAAATCGTTGTAATCTGCTTCCAATGCCTTTGCGTTGAAGAGAGTCCACCACGGATAAGTTATCAATCTCAACAAAATCCTCCGACACAATGACATTCATCGTACCTGCTGGCGCCCCTTTATAATAGGCCAATACTTGCATAACGCTCTCATCTTCAAACTGTTGTTTGTTTAATTTCACCTTTTCTTTGGCAAACTTTTCCCCATGTTCAGAATCGAGTTCATACTGTAATTTTAGAAACTCCGATAAGTTTGCATCCGTTACCTCTGACACTTCAATATCTAAACGATGCGAGATTTGAGGAAAGGATTTCGGTTGAATGGCATATAACTCGAGAAAGCCTACATCATATTTATTTGCGGCAAAATATTGCATAATTTCAGGATCTGGCTTTTGATTATCAGGAAACACAAACTTCACATGGTGTTGATTGTATTGTTTATGGTACTTGATTAGAAAATCTTCAGTCGCCAGCAATTCACTAATTGTAGGCATACGTTTAAATTCAATGAAATTGCTATCGTACCTAATAAGCATTTCTGGGTAGTGATAGTGCTTGTATAATTCATTTTCGTTTACTACATTTCCAATCGTTTGAATATGCTCAAATGTTAACTTATCCATTTTGTCTAACCCCTTCTCCTCTGCTCTTATTATTTCTATTTTACTAATGTAAATTTTATCATAATATTCTAAACAGTAAGATGAAAATCATCAATTTTCGAAATGGTTAACAAATATGATATAACTAATTACAGGAGGGTTGTATATGCAAAAGCTTGTTTTTCATAATGCTTGGGATAAAACCTTATCATCAAAGGATCGTAAACGGATTGAGAAGGAATTTGAGAAAACGAAGAATCGCCATCAGGACTTAGAAATCATCATTCTTTGGCTAGCTATGAACCATAAAGGGGAATGTTTGGTCACTACACTTATTCATAATCGAGGTAATCAGTCTTTTCCTACTGATGAGATCGAGCTACGTCTAGTTGATCATCAAAAGGTTATTGCTGAGCATACTTTTACAATCCCATTCACACTCGAACCGTTCACAAGTATGCCTTGGACCTTTATTTTTTCTGAAAATAGCTTGGGTGAAAATTCTCTGGAAAACGCTCTTATAGAATGGAAGACCTAAAAATCCACGTATGTATTGGTACACTTGTCTTTTCAGTCCCCCTCCTTCTGAATACATTAGTAATGTATAGGAAAGGAGGAACACCATGTCTAAGTCCTATGAGATGAATTCCAATCTCGCCAAGCAGTTGTTAAACAATAAAAATGCCTATATAACCACAGAAGGGCGGAAACTTTTGAAGGAATTCAGCAAAAAACGTCGTTAAGGTTATTGTAAAATATACTTTTTTGGGACAAACATCATGTATGTTAAATGACTAAGCCTCAAAATCCTAAGTCAGGTCTTATAAGGGAAGTGTACGTAAAGACAAGGCTTAGGACTTGATGAGGTTTTATTCAATACTTCTCCAAAGGGTAATGGCTGCATAGCTCCGGTATGGACTCCATTCCTCCCCCATTGTGTAAATATCGTCTTTTTTGGGCTTCGAATCGAGATTAAGGAATTTTTTCAAAGCGTTTTGTATCCCAATATCCGCAGCAGGAAGCAGGTTATCTCTTCCTAATCCAGATAGTAGCCAGTTTTCAGCAGTCCAAAAGCCAATACCGCGAACCTTTGTTAAGGTCTCTATCACTTCTTCATTCGGCTTTTCAGCTAGCTCATCTAGATTCAACTTCCCGTCCACAATCATTCGTGATGTATCAATTACATATTCTGCTTTTCTCTGACTGAACTGCAGCTTCCGTAATTCCTCATAATTTAAGCTTGCTACTTTTTCTGGTGTAGGCTGAAACCATACACCTTCGACCTCCTCTCCAAAGTTTTGAACATACCGCATTGATAAAGTATAAGCAAATTTCATATTAAGCTGTTGATGAACAATAGTCTTCATTAGGGCATCAAAGCGATTAAATTCCTTCACTACCGGTGTTCCAGGATATTTCGCAAACAGTGGCGCTAACTTTGTATCGGAAAAATGATTATGTATTTGTTTGAGATCTAAATGCAATTGGAAGACTTCCTCAACCTCACGAATTAGTTGACTTTTATCTTGATCTGAATCTCCACTAATTTGAAATTCAGGCTGCTCTGTTGACCCTGTCGCTTTAACTTTTACAATATGCTTGTCATCCCCTATTTTGAAAGGAACACGTACCCATCGACCATCACGATCCAAGTCCATAAGTGGGTCAAAACTTAATCGAAATAAGGCATAGTCGAAATCAAAAGGTCCAATTGCCCTGATTGTTTCCGTCCACATCATCACACCTCTCCCTTCTAGTTAAGAAATATATGAATATCTTACCATACTATTTTTCATCATCTAATTCGCATGCTTCATTTTCCTCCCCATTTTAACCAGAATGTTATGATTCCTAACCGTGGCACATAGAAATGGTTTGTATTCTAAAAAAAGGGAGGAAAATACTTATGAAGAAATTTCGACTCAGCTTTTACATTGGATTATCTTGCTTGGCATTATTACTAGCTATGGCTCAATTTGATTCTATCCAAGCAAGTGAAAAGACAGAAAAAATTCGAGTTTTGATTAAATCTGAAAATCCAAACAAAGAAAAGGAACTTAAAGCCAAACACGGGGTCCGACATCAATTTGGCACTAAAGGATTTACCACTTCGGTTACTCCTCAACAACTAACGACATTAGAACGACTAGACCATGTCGAGGTTTCAAAAGTTAAGACAATTTCTATCCATAACCCAGATAACGGAAAGGCATCACCGAAAAATGGTAATCGCAAATCCACTCCTTCTGACCAAACTCCTTGGGGAATTGAAGCCATTTATAATGATGAATCCATTTCAGTAACCACTGGCGGTGAAGGTGTCAACGTAGCTGTCCTAGATACAGGCACCTATACGAGTCACCCAGACTTAGTCAATAATGTTGAACAATGTAAGGATTTCACCAAAAGATCCTCCGCATTAACGGTTGGTTCATGTGATGACCGAAATGGCCATGGTACTCATGTTGCAGGTACTGTATTAGGGAATGGCGGTACTGATGGACTTGGTGTATATGGAGTTGCTCCTAATGCGGACCTTTGGGCTTATAAGGTGCTGGGGAATAGTGGCTCTGGTTATGCAGATGATATTGCCTATGCCATTGAACACGCAGCTGACCAAGGTAATCAACTAAATGAAAATGTCGTAATTTCAATGTCACTAGGCTCTAGCTCTGAAAGTCCGTTGATCACCGATGCTGTTAACTATGCAGTCAACCAGGGTGCACTTGTAGTTGCTGCAGCAGGTAATAGCGGACCTGACGCGGGAACAATTGGATATCCAGGGGCTACTCCAAACGCAATTGCTGTTGCTGCTCTTGAAAACTCACGAAATAACGGAGAGTATGGGGTAGATTCTTATTCTTCAAGAGGTTTATATGGGGGTGCAGGTGATTTTTCAATTGAGGAAGGAGATGTAGAGGTTTCTGCTCCTGGTACAGCTATTGAATCTACTTGGAATAATGGGGGTTATAACACAATCAGTGGAACATCTATGGCTACCCCTCATATTTCAGGGCTAGCTGCTAAAATGTGGGCAACAAACCCTAGTCTTTCTAACACTCAATTAAGAGCAAATTTACAGTCAAATGCAAAGGAAAATGATATTACTCTTGGATCGAGTGCTGGTGTAGGCGATGATATTGCATCTGGGTTTGGTTTCCCACTAGTTCAATAACATCTTATTAGATAAATTCGATGGCTTTAAAGGGCGGCTAGCTACCGCCCTTTAATTTAATCAAAAATGAAAAGGAAGCGTCTCCTTCCACAGTAAGTATTCTAAGCTTTTAAACTTATAGCCCCGCTTTCGCAGCTCATCAATCAAATGCTCAAGTGCTAGCGCATTATCCTTTGATGTCGCATGAAGAAGAATTATAGCACCAGGATGAATGTGGTCTATGATGTTTTTATAGGCTGACTGCCAGCCCTTTTGCTCGCCCCAGTCCACAAATGCAGTTGACCAGAATACACTTGTATAACCAAGCTTCTCGGTAACTGCAAGTGTCCGTTCACTGAAATCCCCTCTTGGTGGTCTTACAAACTGAGTGGATTTTATCCCGACATGCTTTTCCAGTTCTTCGTTAATTTTATCTAATTCCTCTTTGATTTTTTCATCTGAGATCGTAGTGAATTCGTGATGATTATAGGAATGATTTCCAATAATATGTCCTTCATCCCTCATTCTTTTCACTAAATCAGTAGCACTTTTAATGTAGTGGCCAGCCAAGAAAAAAGCCGCTGGAACGTTCTTGTCTTTTAAAATATCTAGAATTTCGTCTGTGTGTCCCGCTTCATAGCCAAGATCAAACGTAAAATAAACGACTTTTTCTCCTGATTTATCTACGTAAAAGCTATTGTATTGATCCAACATTTTGCCATATTTCCCTGCATCAGGCGGATTATGCTCGGTATTTTTCTTATATCCCCAGCCAAAAGTGGTTTGATCATAGCCATATACATTGGAAACAGGGCTCGCGATAAGAAAAATAACAATTAGCCAAAGCAAAACGAGTTTCCTTTTAGACATGCCACTCACCTACTTTTCCCTTTATTCATAGGCTTAGGTTTTGCAGGCATATCTAATTACATTCACGATTCATTCTGTTTACGAAAAATAATCGCATTGGCATGACCTTGCAGCTGTTCAAATTGAGCAAGTGTAGTTATGGCATCTGCATTGTTTTGTAAATCTGTTTGACTATATGAAATTAAGCTCGATTTTTTCATAAAATCATCTACATTTAAAGGTGAAGAAAATTTAGCTGTGCCTCCTGTTGGGAGTACATGATTGGGACCTGCGAAGTAATCACCAATGGCTTCCGTACTATTTTCACCTAAAAAGATAGCTCCGGCATTTTTGATTTTGCCAACATGTGAAAAAGGGTCTTCAACAATGACCTCTAAATGCTCTGGCGCAAAATCATTCACCATCTGAATCCCCGTATCTACATCTGGAACAATATATGCTGTCCCTTGATTTCGTATGGACTGCTCCGCAATTTCCTTGCGCGGCAAATTTTGAAGCTGTTTGGCAATTTCTGATTTCACCTGCATAGCAATTTCGTTTGATGTTGTAACTAAAATGGCAGAGGACATCGGGTCATGTTCAGCCTGTGATAGTAGGTCCGCTGCAACTAGATGAGGCTGTGCGGATTCATCAGCAAGAACGAGAATTTCGCTAGGACCCGCTACCATATCGATATCCACTAATCCAAAGACCTCTTTTTTCGCAAGTGCTACGAAGATATTACCTGGTCCTGTGATTTTATCGACTTTAGGGATAGATTCAGTTCCATAAGCTAGCGCTCCAATCGCTTGTGCGCCACCAATTTTATAAATTTGTTTTAGCCCGAGCTCGTTCGCTGCAATTAAAACTCCTGGATTCACTTTTCCCTCAGCATTTGGTGGTGTCACCATTACAATCTCTTCTACCCCAGCCACTTGAGCTGGAATGGCGTTCATTAATACAGAGGATGGATAGGCTGCACTTCCACCAGGTACATAAATCCCAACCATGGATAAAGGACGAATCAGCTGTCCTAGAATGGTTCCTGAAGGTTTAGTATCCATCCAGCTTTGTCTCTTTTGTTTTTCATGAAAATCTCGTATATTCTCAATTGCTGTTTTGATCGCCCCTACAAAGCTTGTCTCTGCTTGCCCGTAAGCCTCAATGATTTCTGACTTCGCTACCCTTAATTGCTCAAGCTGAACCTGGTCAAACTTTTCGGTATAGCGAAACAAGGCCTCATCCTTGTTCTCCTTCACATCCTTCAGAATCGTTTTCACCGCTTCATACTGGTCATCATTGTCATCTAAAATCGTCCTTGTAATCCTCACCTGATCCTTAACAACCTTTAGCATACTTCCTTCATCCCCCTTTATCCCTTTAAAGCATGTGGGGACTGTCCCCACATGCTTTAAAGTACTAAAATATTTATAAGACTAGAGCTGCGATAATGCCGAAAATAACTAATGGAATGTTGTAGTGTAAGAATGTTGGTACACATGTATCCCAAATGTGGTTATGCTTTCCATCTGCATTTAGACCTGATGTTGGTCCAAGTGTACTATCAGATGCTGGTGAACCTGCGTCACCAAGTGCACCTGCTGTTCCGATTAATGCTGCAATAGCCATCGGCGAAAACCCTGCTGCTGTTGCGATTGGTACATACAACGCAGCCAAGATTGGGATGGTTCCAAATGATGTTCCAATTCCAATCGTAACGACAAGCCCAACTAATAATAAGATAATAGCAATAAATAATTTACTGTCACCAAGCATACCTGAAGTCACTTCTACAAGATTTGTGACAGATCCTGTTTCTTTTAAGACATTTGAAAATCCTGATGCAACAAGCATAATGAAAGCAATCATGCCCATCATCTTAATTCCTTCAGTCATGACGCCCTCGCCCTCTTTAAACGGAACGACGAGCAATATGAACATAGCAATTAAACCAGTTAGGGCACCTAGGATTAAGTCCCCAGTCCGTATTTGTACGACAACTGCCGCTAAAATTGCCACAATCGTTAAAGCATGCTTTAACTGAAAAGTTACGTCTTGGCCCTCGAAGTCTTCCTCCACATCGTTGCTAGTTTGATAGGTACGATTTCCACGATAACTAATAAAGATAGCAATCAATAAACCAACAATCATTCCTGATCCTGGAATCAGCATGGACTTAAAGACCTCGTTCATCCCTATCTCTATGCCATTTTCCACCATGCTATCTCTAATAATTTCGTGGAAGATCAATCCAAATCCAACTGGAATCATTACATAAGGTGCCTTCAAACCAAATGTTAAAGCGGCGGCCACTCCACGTCTGTCTACCTTCATTTTGTCAAATAATGTTAGTAATGGTGGAATTAATATCGGAATAAATGCGATGTGTACAGGAACTAGGTTTTGGGATAACGAAGCAACTCCGGCAATCGTAAGGAGCATTATCCCTCTTTTTCCTTTAATAACATTAATTAATGATTTCACTAAAATCGTTGTAATTCCTGTATAGCTAATAGCTGCTGCAAATGCACCGAGAAGAACATAGCTCAAGGCTGTATTTGCACCGCCCGACATTCCTTCGACTAGTAATTCAACCGTATGAATTAAGCTTTCCCCTGATATCAAACCAGCAATCAATGCTGATATAATGATAGATACCATGACATTGACGCGTAATAAACTTAAAATAACCATAGCAAGTACTGAAACAATTACTGCTGCTGCCATAAAAAAATCTCCCTTTTCAAAATATATATCTTTTCGCTTCGTAGTTCTCTAGTTCTCTAATGTGTTAACACTTTAATATGATAAAGCATTAAAATAAAAAAATCAACCTCATTTATTAAAAAAATAATGAGGCAATTTTATACAATAATAGATAGCACTTATCTACACTTCTCTTCAAGTTGGTCAAGCAGGTTAATAAAATGATCTATGTCGTCTACTGTCATCTGATCTGGTGAGACTCCTTCAATTCGTTGCATTACGTCCTCAAGTCTCTGTCTTAATTCTAAAATTTTATCCTGTTGTTCATTCATATTCTTTCACCCTTCATCATGTAATTTCATTAGCTACTATGCTACTTTTTTCAATATAATGGTTAATCATCTAAACGCTAAGGAGGAGAAATAGCCGTGAATTCCCTGCAAGATTTTTGGAATCTAATTCAAGAATACTGGAATTCATTCGCTGATTTAAAAATTACTAAGCTGATTATTGGTGCTATAGTTACGATTATCATTGTTAAATTCATTCGCCGTGTGGTGAATACCTTCTTTAAACGCACGAACTTTATTGAAGAACGTGAAGAGAAAACCCTAGAGGCGATGATCAAATCTATTGTCCGATATACCGCAACATTCGGCTATATCATCTTTGCACTTACCGTATTTGACGTTCCCGTTACCAACCTATTAGCAGGAGCAGGTGTTGCAGGTATTGTCATTGGTTTAGGTGCACAAAGTGTCATTAGTGATTTTTTATCTGGCGTTTTCCTATTATATGAAAAACAATTGCACAAAGGCGATTTTATCACAGTTAATAACACCTTTACAGGGACAGTTGAAGATATTGGTTTACGCTTTTTAAAAATACGTGAATGGAGCGGAAAACTCATAACCATTAGTAATGGTCGGGTCAATTCCATTGAAAATTACAATATTGACCAGATGAGAATAATTGAAGATATTACAACCAGTTACCATGAGGACCCCACTCGAGTGTATCAAGTATTGGTAGATGTGTGTGTACGCCTAAATGAAGAGCTTGACCATTATCTTAAAAAAGACGTCAATGGTGAGCCATTCGAACAGTTTCAGGTATATGGAATGTCATCATTAAACGACGGCTTCCGAGGATATAAATTTACCATCATTGGGTTAACAAATGATGAAGTGTTCTTCTCAGCCGCAAAGGAAGCTCGTATGATTATTGCAGAAGCCCTTTATCAGAACAACATTCAAATGGCTATGCAACATGTTGATATAAAGTCCGCTCCCAGTGAATAACGGGTGCGGACTTTTTCCTAAATTAATTCGATTTCAACTGAAATGAAAAAGATATATGATCTTGAACAGGAAGCCATGCACCAATGCCTTGTTTGGTGACATTTCGAACCTCTAATTTTTTCTTAGAACCCTTCAATACCAAGTATACTTCCCCATATGTTACAACACCCTTTTCATTTAAAGCGGGAGCATACGCATGAAGATAACCAACGTTTTTTGATGGAACACCATAGGTTTGGTCCTTTTTCGTGCCTGTTCCGATTACGGTTTCAAAGGAGAGTGGTAAATCGGAATCACTCTGTGCCTTCAGAAGAATCATCTTCTTTACATCCTCAGCCCGATTCGTTTTGGAGGTCAGTCCTCCTTTCACCCGCTTCTCTTTCTCCTGTACATAATTTAGGGTCTTTTTCTCCTTGCCACCTAAATTATTTAAAACGTTCGTATTAATTTCCTGATACTCCCAATTCACACTAGATTCATCAGATTTATACTGAAGCGGCCAGTGTCCTAAGTAAATTTCACCACGATAGCCAAATGCGATTTTGGACGGCTTAAGGGTTGATTCATTCAGCATTTTTATAAATTCGGGATTCTCTATTTTCACTTTTGCACTATCAATCAATTCCTTCGCTAGTTCATTGGGCTCCAAATGGGTCTGGTCCTTTTTGGAGTTTGGATAAGTATTTTCTTTCGATATATTTAAAACATGGCTAGGAATCTTGTTTGGGGATTCTTCTTCATTTTTTACTTCCTTAGCTAAAAGTGCACTAGGAAAAACCATTGCTGCAATGAGGACGGTAGAAATCACAGCAAAAATATACTTTTTCATAGGTTCCATCACAACCTTTCCTTTTATTTTTTCTTATTTTTGTCATCGAAAATAAATCTATGCATAGAAATGCGTCCCAGGCAGAATTTCCTTACTAGTACATCAATTTAATACCGATTAACATGAAAATAGGATACAATGGAAGCAGTTTGTACAAAAAACGAGACAAAGGAGGATCTTATGGTTTCAACACGAGCACGCTTTTACATACTAGTCTCGCTGGTCGCCATATCAGGATTTTCACAAGGGATGCTACTACCACTCATCGCCGTAATTCTGGAGCAAAGCGGAATTTCCTCCTCTATCAACGGCATGCATGCAACAGGATTATACATAGGGGTATTAATTGCTGCTCCCTTTATGGAAAAACCGCTACAGAAAATTGGTTACAAGCCTATGATTCTGATTGGGGGCGCTTTAGTATTTACATCACTGTTCTTGTTCACCCTTTGGGAGGCATTATGGTTTTGGTTTGTTCTTCGATTAATGATAGGCATTGGGGATCACATCCTTCACTTCGGCACGCAAACCTGGATTACATCCACAGCTCAATCAGACCGGCGTGGAAGGGATATCGCGCTGTACGGTCTTTCATTTGGTGTTGGATTTACACTTGGACCACTAATGACGACTTTAATTGATATCCATGTGTCGTTACCATTTCTAATTAGTGCATTGTTAAGCTTAATTGTATGGTCGTTAATGTTTCTCGTTCGTAATGAAATTCCTGAAACTGAGGAAGATGAGGTAGATACAAGTACTAGTAGCAGCTCAATAGGACGTTTTATACAAGCTGCTAAAATTGCCTGGGTTGCTTTTTTACCCCCATTTGGCTATGGGTTTCTAGAGGCATCTCTACATGGAAATTTTCCCGTCTATGGTCTGCGTATCGGCCATGATGTAAATATTCTTTCCATTATTATTCCATGTTTTGCATTAGGAAGTATTATCTCTCAGCTTCCTTTAGGAGCCCTCAGTGATAAGATTGGCAGAAAAAAGGTCCTTTTATACGTCATCAGCGGCGGGATTGTTACCTTTTTCGTAGCATCTATTTTTGAAAACTCCGTGGTATGGTTGTTTATCACGTTCACCGTTGCCGGAATGTTTGTTGGTTCATTATTTTCACTTGGTATTTCATACATGACAGATTTACTACCCAAAAAGTTATTACCGGCTGGAAATATTTTTTGTGGCATTGCCTTTAGCACAGGAAGTATTATCGGGCCATCCATTGGCGGTATATTTATCGACCATTTCCCTAATCTATCCTTTTTTCATATTATTACTACTGCTCTTATCCTTATTTTTATAGCCATTTTGTTTAAGCGCGAAACACCAACTCAACTTGCTACAGAAAACTCATAAGTTGCATATCAAACCCCATGGATACATCAGATCCACGGGGTTTTTGTTGTTCACAAATACTACACGAAACCTTAACAACTCCTCTATACTTTTGAATTGACTCCTTTAGAATATGTGTTATTATAATAGTGATTAGATTATAATAGTTATAAATTAATAGTAATGATAATTATTATCAATAGCCAAACTGCTTGTTCATCCCTGGTTTTCAGTAACGATAATTATTATCAGTTATATAAAGGAGTTGAGAATAATGGGGATAGAATTATCCTATCCAGCTAATGAAAAACAGGACTCTAAGCATTCGATTACACCAAAATGGATGTTGAGTATTTACAAGCATATAGAATTAGCTGCTGCAATCTTTAGCGGTGTACTTATTTTAATTGCCTGGATATCAGAATCGTTTGTTGCTGACAGTATTACCATTCCTCTTTATATATCAGCTTTTATTATAGGTGGATTTGCTAAAGCCAAAGAGGGTATTGAGGAAACAATTGAGAACAAGGATTTAAACGTAGAACTCCTCATGATTATCGCTGCGATCGGATCAGCCATAATCGGTTACTGGATGGAAGGAGCCATCCTGATTTTTATCTTCGCACTAAGCGGTGCTTTAGAAACATATACGATGAACAAAAGCAAAAAAGAGATTTCTGCCTTAATGGACCTGCAGCCAGAAGAGGCCTTACGTATTACCGGTAATAAAGAAGAAGTAGTCGCTGTTTCTTCCCTTGAACTTGGAGATGAAATCCTCGTGAAAGCTGGGGAACGCGTTCCTGCTGATGGAAAAATCATAAAGGGGCAAACAGCTATAGATGAAGCTACCATTACAGGAGAATCCATGCCTGTTGATAAAGAACTTGGAGACCAGGTTTTTGCCGGTACTGTTAATTTAAGCGGCACACTTGTCGTCGAGCTAACCAAATCACCGAGCGAGAGCCTATTCCAAAAAATAATTCATTTAGTACAATCCGCAAAAAGCGAGCGCTCCCCTTCTCAGTTATTTATCGAACGTTTTGAAGGAGCATATGTAAAAATTGTTTTAGCCAGTGCCACTTTAATGATGGTACTCCCACATTATTTATTAGGCTGGAGCTGGCAGGATACATTTTATCGGGCGATGATTTTTCTCGTTGTGGCATCTCCTTGTGCCCTTGTTGCATCCATTATGCCGGTAACACTTTCAGCTATCTCCAACGGGGCGAGGAAGGGAATTTTATTTAAAGGTGGCGTACACCTAGAGAATCTCTCCAATATTAAAGCAATAGCCCTTGATAAAACTGGAACCTTAACAAACGGAAAACCTCAAGTAACAGACCTTTATCTTGATACAGACGTAAGCGAAAAAGAAATTCTAAATGTGATTGGTTCCATCGAAAGAGAGTCCACTCACCCCTTAGCAGAGGCAGTGGTAAGGTATGTTTGTGGTGAAGATATTCTAATTGATGCTGAGGTAAAAAATATGACCAATGTGAGCGGAAATGGTGTGCACGCAACAGTCGGAGAGGACAGATGGAAAATCGGGAAACCTGAATTTATTGGTATAAACGAGACTAACAAATTTCAGAACGGGATTTCTCATAAACTGGCTCAAGAGGGAAAAACCATTGTCTTTGTTTCCAAAAATGATAAGGTTGTTGCTCTTTTTGCCTTAAAGGATACGGTTCGTGATATTGCAAAAAAAGCCATCACAATTTTACAACGAGAAGGTATTAAAACAGTCATGATCACGGGTGACAATGAAACAACAGCAAAAGCCATTGCAGAGGAATGTGATATTGATGAGTACTATGCCAATTGCTTACCAGAAGAAAAAGTCGATCGATTAAAAACGCTTCAACAGAAATATGAATCTGTTGCAATGACTGGCGACGGAATTAATGATGCACCTGCTCTAGCAACTGCTAATTTAGGTATTGCGATGGGTGAAGGTACCGATGTTGCGCTTGAAACAGCAGATGTAGTTCTCATGAAAAACGACTTATCTAAAATTGCATATGCCATCTCCTTGTCTAAAAAAATGAATCGTATCATTAAGCAAAATATCGTCTTTTCCATATCCGTGATTGCCCTATTACTCCTATCCAATTTTCTACAAGCATTGAATTTACCCTTAGGAGTAATTGGACATGAAGGAAGTACAATATTGGTTATCTTAAATGGGGTACGACTATTAAAGGGGCAATAAGTTAAAAAGAGGCGTTCCACTTGGAAGGCCTCTTTTTACAACAATCCTTTTCTCTTCATTTTATATAGTGTTGCATTCATCTCTCCGCCTAAGATGATAATTAGTGCTGATAAATATAACCAAATCATAAGAACAATCACAACTCCCAAGCTGCCATAGGTGTTGCTGTAATGACCAAAGTTTTCAACATAAAATGCAAAGATTAAGGAAACCGTTTGCCAACCAAGTGTAGCAAAAATCGCTCCTGGTAGGGCTTCCGTAATCGTTACACGTTTTTCAGGCGCCAATTTATAAAGAAACGTAAAAATAACCCCCATTACGACAATGGAAATCACCCAACGCAACATTCCCCACACCTGCAAAAACTCATCATTTGCTCCAAAAAAAGAAAAAATGTATGTCCCAATCAGTTTCCCAAACACAGGCAGTAATAACGCTATTATTATGACGAAAAACATCGCCACTGTTAACACGATAGAAATCAATCTGGCTACGATAAATGACCTTGTTTCCTCAACCTCATAGGTTAAATTTATTACCCTTACTAAAGCATTGACCCCATTTGAAGCAATAAAAAGAGTAGTAATTAACCCGATAGATAACAATTGCCCATTTCTTTCCTTCATTAAATTGTCTACATTTTCCTCAATTAAGACCATCGTGTCCCCTGGTGCAAATTGTTCCACTAGAGATAGGATGTTTTCGACTGTAATGGGAATATAACCTACCAGCGTAAGCAAAAAAATAATGAAAGGAAACAGAGATAACAGAAAGAAATAGGAAAGCTGAGCAGCTCTCCCTCCAACGTCATCATCAAAATACCGTTTAAACATCCTTTTGAAAAAAAGTTTGAATTTTCGTAGCATGGTTTACACCTATGATTAATTTAGAAGTTGTGTTTCGTTATGATGAGTTGGCTTTTTTTCAATAACAGAGTCCGCCTCGTTTAATTGTTTAATAATGGCATCTGCATAATAATCAATTCCTTCAATTGTAGATCGTAAATCTTCAAAAGCTTTTGAAGGCTGCTGACGATATTCCTTCGCTTTTCCAAGCAGCTCGCGACCATATTCCTTAACCCCTTCTCTTGTTTCACGGTGAAAAAGTGAACATGCAGCGCCAATTGCAGCCCCCATTAAAACTCTACGTTTCCAATGATATTTACTCACAATCGTTCCTCCCATTTCGTTTTAATTTCTTGTAACAAATGCTCACAGCCTTCCCTCACTAGCTCGTAAACATAATCAAAGTTGCCAGTGAAATAAGGATCTGGTACATTTTCTTCCTTGGCATTTGGTACATAATCCATCAACCGTTTGACCTCAGCATTTTCGCTGGGTTGAAGTGCTTGTAAATCTTTTATATTTTGTGCATCCATTGCTATAATATATGCAAACTCGTCCCAATCAGACTTTTCAACTTGTCGAGCCTTTATTCCCTTGAAGTCGATGGAGTTTCGTGTAAGAATTTCCTGTGTCCCCTCATGCGGAGGATTCCCCACATGCCAATGACCAATCCCCGCTGAGTCTACAGTGATTTTTTCAGATAATCCTTCCTTTTCAACCAAATGCCGAAAGATTGCTTCCGCCATTGGAGACCTACAAATATTCCCTAAGCAAACAAACAATACATTAATTTTCACTCTTATCACCTACTGTTAACATTCTATTTTCCTTAAATATATCAAATAATAGCGAAAAACCGAAAAATATTTGTATTTTTTTGTAATTACACTTGACATTTTAACCGAATTTTTAGAATATTTTATATAAGGCAATTATAATTTTATTTGAGGGGGGAATCCATTGTTAGAAGCTTTACAAACATTCAATGAAAAAGGTGCAGCATTTTTAGGTGAAATTAGTAGTGTGATTTGGGGTCCACCATTATTGATTCTACTGGTTGGTACTGGACTATTTTTAACTTTTCGCTTGTTATTTTTACAATTCCGAACCTTGCCCTACGCACTAAAATTAGTCTTCCGCAAAGAGGACAGTAAGCAAGAAGGGGATATCACCCATTATCAAGCGTTAACTACAGCGCTAGCGGCAACCATTGGTACAGGTAACATTGCCGGGGTTGCTACCGCGGTAGTTGCAGGTGGACCTGGTGCCGTATTTTGGATGTGGATCACCGCGCTTGTAGGGATGGCAACGAAATATGCAGAGGCGCTCTTGGCCGTAAAATATCGGACTAAGAACTCTAAAGGTGAAATGGCCGGCGGACCGATGTATTACTTAGAAAATGGTCTAAAGAACAAAAAAGTCGGACGAGGTCTTGGTATCGCATTTGCGATTTTCGCATCACTAGCTGCATTTGGGATTGGAAATATGACCCAGTCGAACACAGCTGCTTTATCCCTTGAAGACACATTTAATATTCCTCCTTTCGTAACAGGTATCGCATTTACCATTTTAGCTGGACTTGTTATAGTTGGGGGAATTAAAGCAATCGGGAAAGTAACAGCTTTCTTCGTGCCAATTATGGCGGCATTTTATATAGCTGGTGGTCTTATTTTAATTGTTATGAACTTTGACTTAGTGGGTAATGCTTTCTCTGTTATTTTCTCGGAAGCATTTAGCCTTGAAGCAGGTTTTGGTGGTCTACTAGGGGCTGCAATCCGTTTCGGTGTTGCTCGTGGTCTATTCTCTAACGAAGCAGGTCTCGGTTCTGCACCAATTGCCGCGGCTGCCGCTAAAACGGACTACCCTGCACGTCAAGCATTGGTATCCATGACACAGGTATTTATTGATACAATTGTGGTTTGTACCATCACAGGTCTTACCATCGTTATGGCTGGCCAATATGGAGGCGGCATGGATAGCTCCGTATTAACAAGTGCATCCTTCGCTCAATTCCTAGGTGAAGCCGGAACCTATATCGTAACCTTAGGTGTTCTATTCTTTACCTTCTCAACTATTCTTGGTTGGTCATATTATGGGGAAAGAGCATTTGGATACTTAGTAGGAGATAAAGGTGTTCAAGTTTATCGTTATGTTTTCGTTCTATTTATCTTCATCGGTGCAGTAGTTACTGTGGATGTTGTGTTCACCTTCTCCGATGTGATGAACGGCTTAATGGCCTTTCCAAACTTAGTGGGACTCTTAGCTCTATCTGGTGTTGTTGTAGCTGAGACGAACCACTTTATGAAGATTGCTAAGAAAGAGAAGGAACAGCAGAAATCGGGTAATGTTTCTACAGATGCATAAGAGTTTTTAGTTTGAGGGGCTGTCTCAGGTGAGGCGGCTCTTTTTTTGTGTGGGAACGGGGGTGGGGCTTGCTCGCCGGGATAAGTTTGGGATGGATCGGGGCCGGGATGCTGAAGATTAACATGTTTTGATGAACATCCATATTGTTATGCTGAAGGTGGTTCTTTTTGCTGAAGTTTCACTAGCTTCGGCTAAAGATTCCTCGGCTTTTGATGATGTTACGGTGAAGATGCTATAGTTGGCAACGCCTTTGCTAAAGTCCGGGGGCGCTAGCTGGAATGCTGAAGATGAGCATCGTTTTGATGAACATCCAGGTCGATATGCTGAAGTCAGCTCTGTTTGCTGTAGTTGCACCGGTTCCAGCTAAAGATCGTTCCCCTTTTGCTAATGTTTACGGTAAAGATGCTATAGTCGGAGACGCTTTTGCTAAAGTCCGGGGGCGCTAGCTGGAATGCTGAAGATGAGCATCGTTTTGATGAACATCCAGGTCGATATGCTGAAGTCAGCTCTGTTTGCTGTAGTTGCACCGGTTTCAGCTAAAGGTCGTTCCCCTTTTGCTAATGTTTACGGTAAAGATGCTATAGTCGGAGACGCTTTTGCTAAAGTCCGGGGGCGCTAGCTGGAATGCTGAAGATGAGCATCGTTTTGATGAACATCCAGGTCGATATGCTGAAGTCAGCTCTGTTTGCTGTAGTTGCACCGGTTCCAGCTAAAGATCGTTCCCCTTTTGCTAATGTTTACGGTAAAGATGCTATAGTCGGAGACGCTTTTGCTAAAGTCCGGACACTCTCATCTTGTGCCGCACTCACAAAAGTCCAGGCACCCACCTAAATGCTAAACTCTCCTCACTAAAAAAGAGCTATCCCACTCTGGAATAGCCCCCTTAGCAGCAAGCATTAGTGAACTGCTTTTTCTTCATATACAGATGCTGTTCTCTCATAGTCATTGGTCACTTCGACCTCGACGGATGCTGGAATAGATACTTTTGGTCGGAAGTTTGTTTGCTTGTAGAACATGCCGGATTGATAGTCTCCACGAAGTAACTGGACGTATAAAGTGTTACCCGTCTTTACCATTTGGGCTATGTCCTCTTCTGCTATGTTATCGGCATTTTCCATTGAAGTTTCATAGCTTCCGAAAATCACTAGGTCTCCTTTATCACTTTCGAGCACTTCTGGTTGATCATAATCTGTTATCAGTACAACTTTTTCAATATCATCAGAAAGGTCATATTCAATCTGAGGCAAAGCCCCAGTCTGAACCTCCTCGGAAATTGATGCTTTAACCTGATCAACAATGCCAAATGAACTCAAAAGATAGAATCCAATGCCAATAAATCCAATGACAGTAACAAATATAATAGAGAGAAAATCAAATTTTAAAAATGGTAGCTTTTCTTTGGAAATAAAGAGATAAAGCAATATCTCAAGGCCTACTGTAATCAGAACCACAGGCCACCAGGTCAGCGCAACCTGGACTAAATCAATATTGCCTGCAAAATTTGATAGTAGTAGCGTGATTCCTAATACAAGTAGAAGAATCCCCATCGAAAATGTTCCAATACGCCATTCCCTCATTGCTGCTCTCCTCCTTTCACTTTTGATCCCATGAGTAGCTTAATTCCGCCCCCGATAAGTAATAAACATACAACACCAATTTGCAGATATCGATAATAGTAATAGCGGATATCAAAGGCAAAATGTTGATAGAAATATTCCCCTAATGCTGGAACTAAAATGGAATCGAAAATAAAGAAGACTCCTAGTACAATCAACCCGATTCCTAGCCAGCGACGATGGTTTACAAAATATTTAATGACAGGAACATCTTTTGCTTCGCCTACTTCATGACGCGACTGCTGTTGTAGTGCATCGAAAAAGCTAAAGAACCAGATTACAGGTATCAAAAAGAGAAAGAGAGACATACGTAAAATATCTAATACGTAAATGGATAGAACGAATCCAATCATTAGCTGTAATCCTCTTTGCTGTAGTCCTAAATACATGTGGCCCGCACCAGGGAAAATCGATAATACGGTGGTAATCGCCTTGCTTTTTCGGCCACTTTCACGATGTCGTTCTAAATCCTCCATAATGGAACGGTCTTCTAGCGCTTCACCTTTTTGCTTTTTATTTAATAACTGAATTGTATCGAACAAGCTATAGATCCAGATAATGGGTAAGGCGAGGACAAAAATCAAAAATCCTTCCTGATGGGTTAAGATGGTGACAAATAAAATCATCGTACCTAAACCGAAGAAACCTGCTAAAAAAGTTAACCCTCGGTAGTTTAATCCTAAATGAAAATGTCCTACACCTGGGATAAAGGATAGTACAATCGTTAAGAAACGCTCTTGAGAATCTGTATTTATTGGTTGATTTTCTTGGTCATCCACGTTCTGGTCAGGCATGGCGGTATGATTTGTTTTATTCGCTATACCTGATCCTATTAATAACGTCATAACCATATCAATCATATTGATAATCCAAATGAACAGCATGCCAGCTAAAAGTAATGCTATAATTTGGCCTTCATAAGGAGCCATAACTAACATAATAAAGGCAAGCCCGGCCGCACCGCCAAATCCTAGCGCATACAGAACCCCTCGTACTCTACGCTGCAAATAAATATGTCCAAACCCCGGAATAAACGCCAGCAAAAAGGCAAATAAACGTGATTTATTCATTCTCTTGTTCCCCCTCTCTTTGGTCGAATTGTGCAAATAAATCTATTTCCATTAATTGTTCTGAAAATGGCTTGCTTTCCTTATCTATTTGATCACTAAGGTTAAATATCATTTGAAACACTCCTGTAAACATTAAAATAATCGTTAAGCCAGCTGCTAGAAAATAGTTTCTAAGCGTTTTATTGCGATGGTCTTTGGAAGTTGAGAATTGATTTTTTTCGGATACTGATGGTTGCACCTTTTGAAGTAATTCCATCGTCTCGTCGGTAAATGAATCGGAAACAGAAAAGTCAATCGTCCAATCGTCAATGATATTCAAATACGATTCAAAGCACGATTCACATTCGCTAAGGTGTTCGTCAATCTTCAGTTGCTCCTGTTCGTCAACCCGGGTCTCGACGTACTTTTGCAACAGCTCACGATCTATATGCTCCGTCATGAAAAATCATCCTCCTTCCAATATTGTTTCATCCACTTTCTAGCTCGATAAAGTCTCATTTCGACTGTTTTCTCTGCCATATCTAATTTCTTTGCAATTTCGGCATACGATTTTTCCCGTATATAGTAGTCATATACAACATCGCGGTAATTCGCTGGCATAGAGTGAATAGCATCCTGAACTCTTATCTTTTGATTCCTTGAAAGCATTTCATTCTCGGCACTCTGCTCTTGTTGAATGTGCAAGATGGGTTCATCAAAAGAGGTTAAGTCCTCCTGCCTTCGTTTTTTCTTCCTAAAGGAATCAATGGCTGTGTTGTGGGCAATCCGACTTATCCACGTTTTAAAACCTTGTGATTGATACGAGGGGAGAGCATCAATAATTTTTAAGAAGGTTTCTTGGGTCAAGTCTTCAGCCTCTTGCACGTCTTTGGCTACACTGAAGGTAACTTTGAAAATATGATGTTTGTATTTCTCAATCAACATCCGTAAAGCTTGCTGGTTACCTTCCTTCACTTTTTGGATTAATGGTTCGTCTTGTATGATGCTCCCCCTCCCTTCTTACGCTTTCCACAATAATAGACGTCTTCTTCGCAAGAAAACCCTACACATTTGAAAAAATTTATCTTAAAGAAAACTTGGCTAGTGCCAAGCCGAAGGCGCCGGCGATTGCCTAGTTGCACTTATACTATCTACCTAATTAACATATAAATTCTGATAGTATAAAAAATAAACTGACTAAGATCTCCTTAGTCAGCACTCATTATCTGTATTATCCTGTTAATCTGCCAATGGTGCAATACATGTTTCTCCTTCATTTCTGGCATTGTTCACGTATGTACTTACCTCGTAGGCTGTAAGCTCTTCATTTGGTAACTGAAGTAAGAACTCTTTCATTTCCTCAGGTTGTTTGGGTCCATTTTGAATCCATTCTAGCTCCTGTTCCTTTGGCAAAATGACTGGCATTCGGTTGTGAATTTCCGCCATGAATTCATTCGGTTGTTTTGTTAAAACCGTACAAGTCACCATTTCCTCTTCATCCTTTTGCCAGCGGTCCCATAGACCAGCAAATGCAAAAAGCTTGCGGTCCTGTAATGAAATCCGAAGCGGTTGTTTTTCTTTGCCGACCTTTTTCCATTCGTAAAAGCTATCAGCTACAATTAAACATCTCCTTCGTTCCATTAACCGTTTGAAGCTGGGCTTTTCCGCAGCCGTTTCCGTTCGTGCGTTTATCATTTTATAGCCTATAGAGGGATCCTTTGCCCAGGATGGAACGAGTCCCCACTTAAGGTAGCCTGCACGATTCTCTTCCCCATCATGAACAATAGCAAGAACAGATTGACCTGGTGCGATGTTATATCGTGGTTGATAGTCTTCTATTTTATGGCCAAGACCAAAAGCCTCCAAAATTTCTAACTCTTCAGCTAGCAAAGTAAAACGACCACACATTTCCATCACTCCTCACTTTGTTTTGATTGTTGAATCGCCTCAACAATTTGACCTTCACTCCGTTTGGCAAGTTCATCTAAACTAAGCTCCTCTACCTCCTTAGCTGAAATAGGTTCGCAAATGGTGAGCTTAATATGGGAAGGTTTAATAAATCCTCGGTTGGCTTCCATTACCTTATAGGTTCCGTGAATGGCAACAGGGACAACGGGTACACCAGCTTTTTTAGCTAAGCGAAAGCTCCCCGCTTTAAAGGTATTCGGTACATCCTGCTGACTTCTCGTCCCCTCGGGAAAAATCGTGAGCGAATGACCTGATTTTAAAACATCTATCCCCTGTCGAAATGCTTTTACAGATTGTCGCTTATCGTTTCGATCCAAAAACACACAATGCATCTGCTTCATCCACGTTCGAACGATAGGAATTTTCTTTACTTCTATTTTAGAGATAAATCCAAACGGTTTATCCAAAACACCTAATAAAAGTGGAATATCTACATTCCCTTGATGATTCGCGACAATTAGGACTGGCCCTTGAGGAAAATTCTGATTGCCTACAACATCTACTTTTGAACCAGTATACCAAAGGGTTTTTTGTCCAAATTTTCTTGGAACCTTAAAAATAATTTCATCCAATTGTTCTGGTGTTAACGATTGACGATTTATCTTTTTCACCTTTTGTAAAGGGAACACACATAGCAAGACAAAGATAACTGCATTCAAATATGTCCATATCGTCCTCATCCTATTCTCCTCCCGATGTTTCTTTCTATCTCCCTATGTTAAAATATGATTATTCTGTTATTCTATATTCTACATGGTTATGAGAAAAGAAGGAAAGGAAATTGGTCGATGCTGAATTCTTTTATTGAAAAAACTGACGTGATTATTTTTGATTTAGACGGAACGCTATACGAAGGGGACGGACATTTTTCCCTCATGGTTGAGAACTTGAAAAAGCGCCTGCCCGAGGAACACCATCAAGACTTTGATCAGCTGTATAAACAATCCCTTGCTGGCGAGCACTCCCTAACCATCGGGAAGGTTTACGACATACAAGAGGATGTCATTTGGACGTGGAATCCATTTACAACAGAGCTTACCGTTGCTCATAATTGGGATAATGAAGTTGTAGAAATAGAGGATGCACCAAAAAAATTGTCTGTATCTGAATTTGACTATAAGCGATTTGTTCCAATTGGTGATGGCTGGTGGCCACCTTATTCCATCGCTCGTCATTTTGGATTAAAAAATGATGATACCGAATGGGCCTATCACCGCACGAAGGAACAGATGGCAAACTTAGATGGCTTTTTAGAGCCTACCCCTGGCTTGAGAGGATACTTAGAAGAGTTAGCTAAGACGAAAAAACTTGTTTTGATCACAAATAGTGAGATTAATGATGTTCATCGTCTACTGAAGTTTTTAGGTTTAGATCATATCTTTTCTGATATTGTACCTAGTGCTTTGAAACCAAAGAATACGAACAAGCACTTTGAAGAGGTTTTGACCCGTTACGATGTCAAGCCAGAACAAGTACTATCTATTGGGGACAACTTTATGAATGAGGTTGCACCAGCATTACAGTTGGGTATGTATTCTGTGTGGTTAACCACGTCAGAGGATGTACCTGTAGAGGACAAGAAATTCGCTAAGATTCGAACCTTAGCTCAAAACTAATAAAGAAAACTTGGCTATCGCCAAGCCGTAAGGCGCCGGCGATTGCCTAGTTGCACTATACTATCTACCGATTGAACAACAAATTCTGATAGTACGAAAAAGGCCTCCACTTTGGGGGCCTTTTCTATATACCTTTTAATCCATTCCGGATAAATTGTATCGTATATTCAATTTCTGTCTCATCATCCCATGGATAATCTGGCATGACAATAAAACGCGTGATTAAAAAGCCTATAATGGTTGTCATCGTTAACCGTAAAACCGTTTCTGTTGGTATATCCCCTATTTGACGTGCTCCCCTAAGTTGGTCAACCACCTGTTTAAACCGCGGTAAAACCTTGCTCACAAATACACGTTTATATTGTTCCTGTAGCTCAGGATGGAAAGCCATTTCCTGTAACATGATTCTAAGTAATGGAACGTTATTTTTAACAAACTGATAGCGATTGGATATGAGATTTTTTAATAACGGTTCAATTTCTTCAATCTCGTCTTGATCAAATACATCCTGAACAAACTTTTCCGCAAAAAATGGAACAACAAATCTCGTAATGGCGGGGCTCACAATCGAAATGAGCAAATCCTTTTTCGTTTTATAATGACGGAAAATGGTTCCCTCAGCCACACCTGCACGTTTAGCTATTTCACTAGTAGATGTAGCTGCATACCCTTTTTCTGCAAAGATTTCAATAGCCGCTTGAATGATTTGGGCCTGCTTTGGTGTTAATTTCTGATCTGTTGCATCCATTAATTCATGAATAAAATTCTGTTGCTCCACTTCACATCCTCCTCACCTTAGAGCCGACGATGTTTCTTTAACGCAATGATATTTAATATATAGAATACCACAGCAAAACCGAATAACACGAGGAGATCAAGCCAAACATCTCCAATCCCTTTTCCTTTAATCATTATTTCCTGCATAGCATTGGCTCCGTAGGTTAAAGGCATAAATTTACTTAGGATTTGAATCCACTCAGCTAATGTTTCCAAATTAAAGATTCCCGAGAAAAAGACCTGAGGAATAATGACAATCGGGATAAATTGCATAATTTGAAACTCATTATTGGCAAATGCAGATAACAAAGTAGCAAGAGTTAAGGCTGTTATAGCTAAAAGAAACGTCACGATTAGTAATTGCCAAAACTCTCCCGCCATCCAAATGTCTAATACATAGATTGCGAAGCTCACAATTATTAAAGCTTGAATGATGGTGAATAAGCCAAATCCGAGTAAATAACCTGTGACGATTTCCCATCTTTTTATTGGCGTTGATAATAGTTTTTCCAAAGTACCTTGGGTTCGCTCTCTTAAGAAAGAAATCCCACCGATAATAAATACAAAAAAGAAAACGAAGAAACCGATTAATACTGCTCCGACTTGATCAAACACATTTAAGTTCTCTGACCCATAATAAAATTCTATATTTGGTTCTACCTTATTGGAATTCCCTTGAACTGACTGCAATGCAGCTTGAACATGTTTGACCACTTCTCGATTTGCCGTATGGTCGCTCCCTTCAATTAAAATGGACGGCTCTAAGTTTTGAAATGTTATAAACGCATCTAGTTCCCCATCTTCAAAGGCTTCTTTCGCTTCACCCTCCGTAATTTCAACAATGTCCTTTTCTAATTCTTTCTGCAGCTGCTGTTGGATTGGTTCTGGGATATCAGCTACTCCAATTTTAGGATGGTAGCTATCCCCGTCAAGCACGAGCCATATCAGGGTAAGGACGAGCATAGGGGCAATAACTAGCAATGCGATTGAGCGTTTATCACGTAAAAATTGTTGAATGATTCGTTTCATCACAGCAACTGTATTCATAGATTTCGCCCCCCATAAGCTAAAAATGCACCTTCGAGAGATTCCACCTGCTTGTTTTCCTTTAATTTTTCTGGAGTATCACAGGCGATTACATAACCATCCCGAAGCATTGCCAAACGATCACATTTTTCCGCTTCATCCATGACATGTGTCGTAACAAGAATCGTCATGCCATTTTCCTTTAATTTTGTCAGCTCTTCCCATATTGATTGACGCAAAACAGGGTCAATGCCCACGGTTGGTTCGTCTAAGATTAATAGATTCGGTTTGTGCATGAGAGAAGCTGCTAAAGATAGCCTTCTTTTCATACCTCCTGAAAACTGATTTACAATTTTATTTTTGTGATCTTGTAAATTCACAATCTGCAAAACATCATGAATCGCTTCTTTACG
This sequence comes from Salinibacillus xinjiangensis, assembly GCF_009649735.1. Taxonomy (GTDB): domain Bacteria; phylum Bacillota; class Bacilli; order Bacillales; family Alkalibacillaceae; genus Salinibacillus; species Salinibacillus xinjiangensis. The sequence goes on along the minus strand of NZ_WJNH01000009.1, from coordinate 103,808 downwards.
TTCTTGCTTGTTTAACCCGTAAATACTAGCTAAGAAATCTAAGTTTTCCTTTGCAGACAGCTCTTGATAAAGAGCATCAGATTGGGCCATATAGCCAATGGATCTCATTAAATCTAATGAAGGCACCTTCTCGTCACCAATAAAAATTCCACCTTCATCTGGTTCTAGAATGCCAACAATCATCTTCACTAGCGTGGTTTTCCCTGCGCCCGATGGTCCGAGTAAGCCAAAAATCTCACCACGGCTAACAGTAAGATCAATCTCTTTTAGGACATCCTCCCTCCCAAACGAATGGGCTAAACCATTTACTTTTACCATTGAGGACATGTGAATTCCCCCTTCGCATTATGAGTGAGTGATTACTCACATACATAATAGCATGGTAATGAGTGTATGTGAAGTGAGTAATCACTCAATTTTAGGTTTTTCTTTCTGCTCAAGCATTATTAGGAGGTTCAGTATACCTATCAATGACGTAATCCCCTTTTAAAGGCTTACCATGACGTGTGGTTTTCGCTCCAAACGGCTTGTTTGCTCGTCATGTGCACTTATGACAGGCGATTTCTGATTCGAACAGCTTTTTCGCTCGTCATGACCCCATCATGACACGCGATTTCTACCCCGAGTAGCCTTTCTGCTCGTTATGAACACCTCATGACGACCGTTCTTGACTCCTTACCGATTTTCTGGGCATCATGAATCCACCATGATAACGATTCCCGATCCAGACAGCTATTTCGCCCGCAATGAACACCTACCCCGGGCGGTTATTGCTCTAACCAATAAAAAACTAGGGCACTCAAAATCTCCCTAGTTATAAACCCAATCTTCTATTAATCTTCCCACCATATCTCCCAAACGCACCCGAAGAAGACATCCGCCTTTTCTCCATTAGTGAGTGAAACCGAATCTTTTTCTGAGATAGCTTTTGTTTATAATCCCGTTTTGTGGCCTCATCTTCACAGCTTCGAATTAAATCCTCTAAGGTTACCATTTCCTTTTTTAGCTGCATTTCTTCCGGGAGCATACCGGCATTTTTCATCATGATATAGCCTGAGCGTAAATCCTCTGGAATCATAGACAAGTCCTCTAATTCGAGTGGTTTTCCTTTACCAGGTAAGTTCTCCATATCACCTTTATTAATCGCCTCTTTTATTCGCTCTTCTGCTAAGATATAGCCTAAATCCATCCTTACACCCCCCTAACTATTTCAGTTGTGCAGGCTTTTGATCCACCCATGACTTCAACCAGTTTGGAAGATAATCATAGGCAAACACATCATCTGGATATTCCACAAAAGCAGTATCGCCTTCTTCATACAAATATTGTACGAATTCATTTAAGGCCCCCATATATTCACTATACAAAAACTCAAAACTAATGGTTTCTTCTGGCATGACATTCGTCTCACAAACTTTCGGATCCGTATAATTCACATAGGTCCGACACGGAATAGGGCGAATTTCATAGGCCATGCACTGATTGGTTTCTGTATTTAACATTGGGCACGGGACCTGATTTAAAATATATTTTTTCTTAAAGTCGGGATCCTCTTCAAAATCATATGCAGTGATTTCGTTAAGTTGCTCGCCATATCGCTCAAAGTATTGCTTTAAATGAGATTGAATACCTTTTCTTCTCTCCTCAGGAAAATCCTCGATTGCCTTCTTCATTAATTTTGCTTCCATTCCATTAACGATGATTGGAAAGTAACAGCAGAAGGCACAGCCCATTTGGCAGGTTGGCTTCATTTCAACCTTTTCTTCCATGCGGCCAATTTCATCGGATACAACTTGTAAAAGTTCCTTGAAGCTGTTTACCATTTTTTCTTCTGTTGAAGTGTTGCGTTCAGCCCAGTTTTCCACAACCTGATAAAATTTTTCTCCATCTATTTGATAAACTTCATTTAATTGCTCACATTTATGTTGAATTTCTTCAAACGAAAGAAATTTTTCCATTGATCATTACTCCTTTAAAACTAACATGCTATTACTAGAAATTATAGACGATAATAGCTTCAAATCATACGGGTATTTTTTGGTTTGTTTCTCTTTCGTAGATTCCTAGATAGATGTTACAATGGCCACGACTCTGATGATATTCAGATATTTTTTAGCTTGAAAGGATGAGTCGCATGCATATCGGAAGTAAAGGTTGGTACGTAAACGAACTTAAAAAAGTTGGAGTTCGTCGCTTTGAGGAACGTAAAATTGAAAGCTACAAAAAGCACGTTTTAGCCAACTTATTAGAATCTCAGAAAAATTAACCAGTAATATTACAGGGAGAGCTCTCCCTGTTATTTTTTTGTTATTTTTATTTAATTTTATATATGATGAAAAAGTGGTACACTAACTAAGTATACATGGAAAATCAGTTTAATGGAGGAAATGATATGTTTTCATCAGCAGAACTTGGCATTGATTTAGGTACAGCTAATTTACTTATTTATACAAAAAATAAAGGAATCGTATATAATGAGCCAGCCGTAGTTGCAATTGATACAGTTTCAAAAAATGTACTAGCCGTGGGAGAAGAAGCCAAGCAAATGATTGGGAAAACTCCACAAAATATTGTACCCGTACGACCTTTAAAGGATGGGGTTATTGCGGATTATGATGTGACCTCCCAAATGCTTAAAGCAATGCTTAAAAAAGTAAGCAAAAAATTAGGCCACTCTTTAAGAAAACCTTCCGTTGTTGTCTGTGTTCCTACGGGAGCTACCTCTGTGGAACGCCGCGCAATTCATAACGCTATTAAGGAGTATGGAGCAAAATATGTTCATCTAATCGAAGAGCCAATAGCTGCTGCAATTGGAGCTGGTCTTCCAGTGGACGAGCCTATCTCTAATATGGTGGTGGATATTGGTGGTGGAACAAGTGAAGTTGCGATCATCTCTTTTGGAGGTATCGTTTCCGCGAGATCTGCTCGCGTCGGTGGTGACAAAATGGATCAAGCCATTATCCAACATGTACGCAAGAAGTACAATGTATTAATTGGTGAGCGCACAGCTGAGAATGTCAAAATTGATATTGGCCATGCCCTAGTTGATCATGTTGAAGAAACAATGGAAGTTCGTGGACGTGATATGGTAACAGGTCTCCCTAAAACCATTACCCTAACCTCCACTGAAATTCAACACGCTCTTAAGGAATCATTAGAGCAAATTTTAGAAGCCATTCAAGTAACACTTGAAAGCTGTCCTCCTGAACTTAGTGGAGATATCGTAGACCAAGGGATTACCCTCACTGGTGGTGGTGCACTCCTTAAAGGAATGCAAGAATGGTTAGCTAATGAAATTGACGTACCCGTTCATATCGCACCGGAAGCACTTGAATGTGTTGCGATTGGTACAGGAAAGTCATTAAAAATGATTAATAAATTGCAAAAAGCAACGAAATAAAGAATACTACGAACGACTCTTTTTCTGTAAAAGAGTCGTTCTTTATTTTCCTTTATTCCTCGTCTCATTTTATTTTGTGAGGGTTTTTTCCAAAAAACTTCTCGACAATCATTTACCTATTTCTTTCCATATTTTATAAAAAATGGCCCCTAACATATCCTCTCCCCCTCTTTTAAAACACAAATGTTATTATTTTCTGAATTTTTGAGCAATTAATGCGAAATCAACGCACTTTTTGTTATATTTTGGATAACTGCAATCGACAGCCTTTTACATGTTCTATACCCTAAGTCTTATATACTACATGAAGATATACATAGATAGAGAGAATGTCTTACTCGTTTTTTACCATTTGACAGTAAAAGGCAAACCTATTGAAAAATGGGGACGCAAAGTCACAGGTCTACGGTTTAAACAACTAAGATGGCTGGACTGCCTAATACATGATTGTATTTAGGAGGGGAATACAGTGGATCAAAAAGGGATTGAGACCTTGGATCAGGAATGGGTATCACTAATTGTAGAGGCATTGGAAATGGGAATTAGCAAGGAGGAGATAAAGGATTTCTTATTGGAGCACGCCGTCAATAATATATAGCTCTAGGCTTAAAGGCTTAAATTTTCAAAAAATGCGTTCTCCATACCAAACACCTCACCTAAAATGTGTTATACTAAAGTATAATAAGGAAGGTGAAAAAAATGATCGGAGAACGAATTAAAAAACATCGATTACAAAAGAAAATGTCTTTATCCGAATTAGCTGAACAAGCGGGCGTGGCAAAATCGTATTTAAGTTCCATAGAACGAAATCTTCAATCAAATCCTTCCATTCAATTCCTAGAAAAAATATCATCTGTTTTAGGTGTGTCCGTTAATACATTTTTACATGATGAGGCAAAGCAAACCACAAGAGAGCATTTGGACAATGAATGGATTAATCTCGTACAAGAAGCCATGAATTCCGGTGTTTCGAAGGATGAATTCAAAAACTTTTTAGAGTACAATAAATGGAAAATAAATAACCAAAATGATTCATAAAACTAACTAACCAGGGAGCATTTTCTAGCCGACAGAAAATGCTCCCTATTATTTGTTCACAAACAAGAAGTATAAATTGTAAATAATTAGTTAATTTATAAAGGAATGATTCTATTAGAGCTAGCTATGTTTTATGATCCTTCAAGGTGGTTATAGGAATAAGTATAAGGAGGTATGTCATTGAAACTCAATGTGACCCAAAAGCTGATTAAAGATCATCTTGTATCAGGCGAGATGAATCCTGGTGAGGAAATTGGGTTAAAGATTGATCAAACCTTAACACAGGATGCAACTGGAACCATGGTGATGCTAGAGCTAGAAGCCATGGGATTAGATTACGCTAAAACAGAAGCTTCATGTCAGTATGTTGATCACAACCTAATCCAAGTAGATAGTAAAAACCCTGATGACCACCTCTTTTTACAGAGTGCAACTAGAAGGTTCGGTTTACATTATAGCCGCCCTGGTAATGGTGTCAGTCACCCTGTTCATATGCAACGATTAGCTAAGCCAGGAAAAACCCTTCTCGGATCTGATTCCCATACGTGTGCAAACGGCTGTATGGGAATGCTAGCCATGGGTGCAGGCGGAATTGACGTGGCTATGGCCATTGCAGGTGAACCCTTTTACGTAAAAATGCCACAAGTCTGGGGAGTTAAGCTCACAGGAGAACTTCCAGACTGGGTAAGTGCAAAGGATGTCATTTTAGAGCTATTACGACGCTATGATGTAAAAGGCGGTGTCGGGAAAGTCATTGAATACTACGGCCCAGGATTGAAAAACTTAGATGCCATGGACCGTCACGTAATTGCTAATATGGGAGCTGAATTAGGGGCAACAGGAACCGTCTTTCCGTCAGACAATGAAATTAAACGATTCTTAAAGGAACAAGATCGTGAAGAGGATTGGATTGAGCTTGTTGCCGATAAAGGGGCAACCTATGACCTGGAGGAAGAGATTAACCTTTCAGAGGTTGAGCCACTTGTAGCCAAACCATCAAGCCCAGGCAACGTGGTACCTGTTAAGGAAGTAGCTGGTGAACCGATTTATCAATCTTATATCGGCTCCTCTGCTCAACCAGGCTTTGATGATTTTGCGATTGCAGCAGAAATCGTAAAGGATAAACGAATTGCCGATGGTGTTTCATTAGATATCAATCCAACATCAAGGCAAATGCTTACTGATTTAGTTCAGGAAGGTCATATCGCAAGTCTTTTGCAGGCTGGAGCACGTTTACATCAGGCAGGCTGTAATGGTTGTATTGGAATGGGTCAAGCGCCTGCAACAGGGAGAAATAGTCTAAGGACTACTCCACGTAACTTCCCTGGACGCTCAGGTACAAAAGAGGATAGTGTCTTTTTATGTAGCTCTGAAACGGCTGCTGCCTCAGCTTTAAAAGGCGAAATAACTGATCCTCGTAAACTTGATATGAAATATCCGAAAATAAAAGGACCTAAAAATCCAACCGTCGATGATCAGCTATTAGACCAGCCTCTTTCCCCAGAGGATGCTAAAAAGGTGGAACTTACAAAGGGGCCAAATATTGCATCCATACCTGAGATGGATGAACTACCAAATGAAATGGAAGTTCCGATATTACTTAAAATGAATGACAACATTTCAACTGATGAAATTTTAGCAGGTGGTGCCAGGGTTCTCCCTTACCGAAGCAACCTACCAGAAATCAGTAAGTTTACATTTGAAATTGTTGATGAAACCTATTATGACCGTGCTATGGAAAGTCGGAAACAAACAGGACACGCCATTGTTGGTGGCTATAACTATGGGCAAGGTTCTAGTCGTGAACACGCTGCCTTAGCTCCACGCTATTTAGGACTACGTGTAGCGATTGTTAAAGATTTTGCCCGTATTCACTGGCAAAACCTTGTTAACTTCGGTGTATTGCCTCTAACGTTTAGGCACGAGGAGGATTTTGACAAGCTCTCTCAAGGCGATGTGATTCAATTTCATGATTTACGAGACAAAATTAAGCAGGGTCATGATCTAACAGCAACCCTTAAGGATAAAAATGCGGAAATCGAAGTAACCCATGCCCTTTCGCCGAGACAGGTAGATATTATGCTTAAGGGCGGACTAATAAATTGGGTAAAGGAGCGCCAAAATACCAAAGCATAGCTTAAACTGCATGATTTATTTTCAGATGTAAAAACTAACCGCAAACTAATCATGCAAGGAGATGATGAAATGGTTAATCGTAATCATGTGTGCAAAGCCTGCGATGGCAACGGTTTACTCGCCGATGATGAAGAATGGCAGTACACGTGCACGGTATGTGGTGGTGATGGGGTCTTTATGCCTGGTGATAAACCAGAGCCAAGCGCACCCTTTTCTGTTGATGACAATAATCGAGTTTTGGAATAGAAAAAGGAGTGCGCCCCCACTCCTTTTTCTATCAATGGATTAGCTTTCATTTAATTATTATCCAGACCATAACATAACCCATCAATGCACCAATCGAGTTTAAGATGATGTCATCTACATCGAAGCTGCCTACTCTAAGTAATAGCTGACTGGTTTCTAATACAGCAATTCCAATCACAAAAGTAGCTAAAAAGCTCGCGATCTTACGCAAACGCTGAAAAGCTAGTGGCATCAAAATCCCAAATGGAATAAACACACCTATATTACCTACGATATTGATAAGCCACGTCCAAAACGGAAAATGATCAAAATTGTCCACATACTGTTTAATCGTTAAAAATGGGACAAGGTTATAGCGATACTCATCACTAGGAAAACGGGAAAAGCCAAACAGCATCCAGTAAATTAATAGGCTCGTATACAAAATGAGCAAAATCCTTGTTATTTTTCTCAAAAAGAAACACCTCATTCAAATTATCCCATATGATATAGGAACAACCAACCTATTTATGCGATCAATATAGACTTGGAAAAGCTGTTCCAAAAAATTTCCAAAATCCTAAAAAAATCAGGATATGATTTGGAAACCTTCATATAATTTTTACTAGGTGTATTTTGACCAAGGAGGTGCTTTCACATCATTGGAAGGTTTTTAAAGATCAAGGCTGCAAGAAATGAAAGCAGGCCTCCCATCACACATAAAGAGGAAACAATTCAAATTGGTGAGCAATCGGTTTTTCTTACTATACTGGAGGTGAATCAGGACATCCCGTATATCCATCCTCCTAGAAAAAACATACGTAAAGGGGGGTAATTTTTCCCTTTTTTTCCATTCCTTATAGGCTTTTTTGATACACTTTGTTACAATCATTTGTAAACTAAGACAAGGTGTGGTGATGGAATGGAGCTTCGAAAATACTTGAATGTAACATACATCTCGAGCGTATTGGGAATCGTTAGCTTTGTCATTCTAGCAATCACGTTATCGAAAGAACATCTGAATCAAGTTACTAGCATCGTTTTATTTCCCTTTTCTGAACGTCTGCAGCCAGGACTAATCAGTTCAAGATTTTCGCACTGGTTCGCCATTACTTGTGCCTTAATACTATATATTCTGTTAATTAAAGGGATCATTGCGCTTTTTCAAACAAAGAAGGTGTCAACTTACCCTGAAATGATTTGCCAAGAGGAAATCGCTGTCATGTTAGATGCGGTTGATTCCGATGACGATGTACATATTAACGAAAAAATGCTCGCGTTTATGAACCAATTTGATGAGAGTGTTGCAAATATTTTTCAAGTGGATAAAAGTGATTTAAAGAGTTTATGGGTGCTCCAAATGGACCAAGATGAATATATAAGCTCAATTAAGAAGGAAAATGATGAGATTTATCAAAGTAATCATAAAAGCTACTTAATGATTGTAAACTTAAATGAGCATTTGAAACCTACAGAGGAAGACAAACGTATTATAAGGTGGGCACTCGAGCAGCCGAACCCACAATTTTGGGATGATCGAATTAAGCATAATTTTAATGGGGAAAACCGGGAATTCGTCTTCGTGCGCAATTATGGTGAGTTTCGCTTAGGGTATGCACTATTATTTAAGCAGCAACATATCATAACACAAGAAAGGCTTGAACAATTCCAAGCCGCTTCCTCATATTTAATGCTACTCGGAAAAATCGACAATCTGACCAAAAAAATGATAAAATATATACTAGAGAAGGTGGTATAAATGGTGAAAGTAAAAGAAAAGTTACTCAACCAAAAGAATACTAATGTATCTGTTCTAACATTCTCAACAGATAAAAAAGTTCCTCCAGCTAAGTATGAAACAGGATTTAAAAAAGTTAACTCACGCTCAGCCAAGAAACATCAACATTTTTATGCAAAACTACGAAATCTCGTTTAATGGAGAATACACACTCCATTTAAACGAGATTTTTTTTATGGAATCGTTATTGATTTACTAACTGAACGACTTTATTTTCGTATTTACGTTTTTTCTTTTCGTTCTTGCTGTTACGGAAAAATTCAATGACATCACCTAATGCGCTTTCTAGTAATTCACGATCGCCGACTTCTTCTAAAAGCTCAATTTCCCTTTCAAAGTAAATCGCTACTTGCTTTGTTTCGTCCTGTTTTTCTAGGCAGCGAGCATACTTCATATAGATTTTACCAAGTTTTCTTGGGGCACCTGTTCTGCATCAATTTCAACAAATGTGGAACCCTTTTTACTTTTGTAAAAAAATGCTATTATTACCATGTTCTTATTTTTAGCATTGGATCAGAGGTGAGAGGATGAAGCTTCGACATAATCGAAGAGCTCTAGTTTGTTCAGGAATAGCATTTGTTTTAATAGGAGCTGAAGGCATTATCCAGCTATTCCATCACCAAAATGCTCTGGATACCCTTCTAAGTATCCTAAGTGCCTTTGGATTGGTTGCTGGATATTTTTTATTAAAACAATATCATACCTTAAAAAATGAAGATGACAGCGCAAAATAAAGCTAAAAGTGCCTGGTACTCCGGAATTGGGAGTGCCTGGCACCATTATGTTTTTATTCTGCTGTTTTTTCTTCTGGTAGGCCGTGTTTCTTTTCGGATTCTGTTATAACGACAGCACATGCAGCGTCGCCTGTAATGTTGACGGCTGTGCGCGTCATGTCGAGCAAACGGTCGATACCGATAATGAGTGCAATTCCTTCTACTGGAAGGTCGACTTGGTTGAGTACCATGGCAAGCATGATCAACCCAACACCTGGAACCCCAGCAGTACCAATACTTGCTAACACGGCAATGACAACAACCATCACAAGTTGACTGAAAGCTAATTCACTGCCATACACTTGTGCAATGAAGATCGTTGCTACCCCTTGCATGATAGCTGTCCCATCCATATTAATTGTTGCACCGAGCGGTTGAACAAAACTACTGATTGGTTTTGGTACGTTCAAGTTTTCTTGGGCGGTTTTCATGGATACCGGGAGCGTTGAACTACTACTTGAAGTACTGAATCCGACCGTAAATGCTGGAAAGAAGCCTTTAAAAAATTGAACCGGATTCATTTTACCAAGTAAAGAAACGGCTGATCCATACACGACAAATAGGTGGATGAACAATGCGAATAAGACGACTAACATATAAGCTGCCATCGCTTGAGCACCCTCAAGTCCCATTCTTCCGATGGCTGACGCTAACAAGCCAAATGCCCCATATGGAGCTAATCGCATAATCAAGTTTACAAGGAACATCATAATGTCATTTCCTTGTTCAATAAATTTCATAACACCTTCTGTCTTTTTACCGAGAATCGCAAGGGCATATCCGATAAAAATAGCAAATGCGATAATTTGAAGCATATTTCCTTCCGTCATGGCTTGAATTGGATTGGTTGGAATGATACTTGTAAAAGTTTCTACTACGGTAGGAGCTTCTTGACTTTCATACTCTGCCCCGCTTGGGTCAATTCCCGTATTTCCTGGTTGGATAATATAAGCCAAACCAATAGCAATCGTAATAGCGATAGTAGTGGTGGCTAAGAAGAATAAAATCGTTTTGCCGCCGATGCGCCCCAGTTTCTTTGGATCACCTAAAGAAGCAACCCCTAATGTGATTGAGAAAAACACGATAGGCACAACGAGCATTTTAATCAAATTCAGAAAGATTGTTCCGAGTGGACTGAAAAAGTAGGCATCCAATGTATTAAATAGGTCTGGTGCAAAAAAGTGCAAACCTAAACCGATAAAAGCACCAAGAGCCAAGCCTATCAAAATCTTAGTCGTTAGTTTCATGAAGTTTCCTCCCCTCGAGTTATTTTGAGAGCGGTTTCTTTTTTATTTATTTCTCTCAATTGTTTATAGTGTAATATATTCAAGCCGCATCTCATTATACCGTAATCTTCCCATAGCGTAAAATCGGTAAAAACACCCCTATGCTTGGGCGGTAGTAGGTTTGGCTGCTAATGTGGAATTTTCTTTTATTATGCAATTGGTGTTTATTTTGCGAATTTCATTAAGTGATTACAATAAAACCAAAAGTCTTTAAGAGCACAATGACAATCACGTCACGATTATTGGCAGCACGGTCATCCACCTTCGTGGCGTTCTCTCCTGCAAAAAACAGCTTTCCATCGAAATTACTGTTAGATAAAATATCATTTTCCTTTCAATCATTCCTTCTAATGAAGTCCATCGTTTGGGCGGAATAAGGGTTTTCAGCAAATGTTAAACGAAATGGACTACCCGTTCATCTCCGTCACTCCATTTAGACGAACACTACTCACTAGCCTTTCATTAGATAGTCGGCTTTGTAAATCGCCTGTAGCTCAGATGTAATCGGTTCAGATGGTTCCAGTACCAACTTGAGCTGATTTTGCTATTTCAGTCATGGAGGCCATCGATAGCCTTTTTTAGAAAAAATGCCTTTAGCTACTTTCATATTCAATATTGTTTATGAAACTCAAAATGTTGCTTTCCTGCTGCTATCATCCATTCATATTGGCGAAGCTGTAGCTCAAAAAGAGTAAGTGGATCTCGATAAATCTCTGGGTTTTTACGCATTTGACTGAGCTCCTCTTGTCTTTTTGCAATCTTAGCCTCTGTTTCCGTTAATACTTGATTTAATATTTCCAGTGGCTTTTCATAAAACAAGTTAATATCCCACTCCAGGGAATTCTCAAACAGTTCAAATTGCTGAATGAACTGACCTGTTAATAACTCCGCCGTTTCACTATAGTCCTTATTTTCGATAAACCGTTTGTATTTATAGTGCACCCTCTCTTTCGTCTGTCTAAAGGTATCAAACAGCTTTCCAGCACTCTTCAAAAATAGCTGTGATGGCGCAGAGAGTTTTAAGATATTCGTCATTTCAAGCTGTGTACTACCTCTTGTCATTCTATAGCTATCACGTTTCCAATCATCCAATATCTTAAAATCACCAGCCAAATTAATCTTTTGTTCTCCATATTGGCGATTGATTTCTTCACTCATTTCATCTAAATAGACTTGAATATCCTTAAACTCTTGTTCATTATATTTAATCCATTCTTGAACCTCCTCCTGAAAACCTGGTAGGATTTCCTCTTTTAAAAAGGCAGTAATTCGCTTACTCATCTCTTGGTTAAGATCATGAGGCAGTCTTTCAAAATCACAATCTTCGTTTATGATTTCCGCACAACTTTTTAGCTGCTCGGGAATGTTTTGCATCATTTTCTTTCTTATATCCGTTTTGAGGCTTACATAGGACTGAATCATGTCCTGTATCATTTTCTCTTTTCCATCATTCAATTGTTTGATTGTATCGTTAAGCTTTGCCCCAATTTCTTTGTTCCACTCCATTTCCTCTATTAAGGAACTTTCCATTTCAATCCGTTTTTCTAGCAATAGTGTAACGGTCTGCTTAATAATGGATAAAAGCGTCTGAGTTCGTTCCTCTCTCAAATAATATGTGTCTGTTATAGATCGTATAAACGAGGATAATTCCTCTGCCCTTCTATCATGATTTAGGGTATCATGATAGATGTTAGCTTTCGGAAAATAAGTAAGAATTCTTGATTTTGTTTTCTCCATTAAATCCTTATTTACAAATTGGTCGTTTTCACTGATAAGAAGAAAATGTATGGCAAGCTCTGGGGCTTCCTCTTTCATTCTAACGGCCATATCTAGCTCCTTAGGTGTCAGTGGTGAATCCACGTTTAAAACAAATAACATACTGTCTGCAAACTGTATATGTGGAAATTCATTTTTTTGACTGTTCGTAAAGTCTACAAAGCCTGGAGAGTAAATCGCTAGTTTATTTTGTTGTAAAAGGGTGTTAGGTAAGTGATAACGGATAAAAGTCTCTTTATCTTTGGAACTCTCTTTATATTCTTCGACCGTTGTTAAAGTTTTCACCCCATCATCTGTAACAGCTTGAACCTCTGTTTCGTCTGCATCCTTCACGAATATCGAAGCCACTGTCGATTCCTCTAATATATTCTGATTAAGCAGTTTATTTACAACCCTCTTTTGACTACTCAACGTGGAACCCCTAATGATTAGATTAAATTGATTTACATCTTTTAGCTCCTCTACTAACGATTCACACCTAGCATCTAAGGACACACCTCTCTCCTTAGCCCAATATATAATAGAATTAAACAGTTGAAAGACTTTTTCCAAACTAACCTTATTACGCGCTGAATCCCTGATTACACCTTCCGCTTTACGAACTACTACTGGATCTTCAAGGGTGGTTGGAAAAAGATCACTCCAGGCAAGTATAGCTGCTGAAGCCATGAGTTGATTTGATGGCGTGCTAATTTTTGCCCAGTTAGATAGATGCTCTGTTAATAGTGACGTCAAATCTTTAATTAATTGCGAGCCGTCAATAAGCTCAAAATACGTTTCTTTATATAGGATGGAAAGATGTTTCCACATGTGAGAATGACTCTGTTCTGTATTTATGAGGATTTGATTGATTTCCTTAAGCCATGAAAAATATATATCCGTATGTTTATAACTTCTCCAAAGAGCTGCCGTAAGACTTTCAAATTGCGCAATATTGTTTCGATATAAGGCGATTAAGGTTTGATTAAAGTATTTCGGGTCCATCGTTTTCGTATGACCTTGTTCGACATATGTTTCTAATATTTCAAACCAGGATATGGATTCGGTTCTGATTGCTTCATGAAGGGCAAGTTCTACAGCATCTCCCCATTTGTGATGGTCCTCAAAGAAAGCGCGGGCTATATCGGTAACATCAGGATAATCAGGATTAAGATCAACTGCTTTTTTTATTGACTCCATAGCCAAATCAGTCTTCTCAAGCTCTATGTATATGGAAAAGAGTTGTAATAGTACTTCTATTTTTAATACATCTGAATTCGTTTCTATTGTTTTATAATAGTCCTCGGCAATAGCAAATAAACCAAGGCAATAATGAGCATCCCCTAAGTTTTTCTGTGCCCAAGGCTCCAATTCATTGGCCACATTTTCCCACTTAAAAATGGCTGATTCATAATCCTTGTGTAAATAGTAAATTTCCCCTTGAGCAAAGCGAATATAGGACAAGTCAGGAATTTCTTGCTGCTGCTCATCAAAATGCAAACCACCTAATACCCTGATTGGATGTACGTTTTGAACCCCATCCGTAAAGGTTTCATAATAGGTTTTATTAATTAGTTGACTTTCTATTGTCATCTTCATCCCCCGCAGTAAGCACAACATGTGCCAGAAATAAAAAAATCTATCGATTTTGCTTCAATGTTTTATAATTGTTCTACTTACAATAATCGTTTGAAAGATGAATTTTGTGAGGATATAACCTTAAATCTATTAGAAAACTCAACATTACCTTTAAATCAACTTAACATTTGCATATTAAAATAAACTTAAATACCTACTTGATTTGTCCGAAGCAGTTATAAAGAATATGGAGGGACTTCTATTGAATCGTATTGTCACGTGGATTACAACAAGTGATCAGTATGCTTTTCAATTAATTAATCAAAAACTAAAATGTAAATTATTTGATTTAATCTTGCCAAGAATAACACATTTAGGTGGAGCAACATGTACAATTTCGTTTTTGCTATTTATCATTATGTTATCTCAATCAATGCTGCGATTAATAGCAATTAAATCCCTTCTATCTCTAGCCTTAAGTCACCTTATTGTTCATATCATTAAAAAAATTTATTGCCGTGAGCGTCCCTATGTAAAACTACCCGATATACAATTAGGCACTCATCCACTTAAAGATTATTCCTTTCCTTCCGGCCATACAACAGCTGTTTTTTCAATTGCCATTGTATTTAATTTATACTCCTCGCCTTTATCTATTATTCTCTTACCAGTTGCATTTCTAGTAGGATTTTCACGGATGTATCTGGGGTTACATTATCCGACTGATTGTATTATTGGGGCAATACTTGGTACCATTAGTTCCATCATGGTCTACTACATCCCAATATTTGGGTAGACAAAAGCCAAAGTTGTAGCATAAGGCTCCTAACAACTTTGGCTTTCTTTTTATTACTACAAAGACACATCATGACTTCCTCAGGTTCCCAAGCAACTTACTCTTTGTTAACGATGAACAATTATGGTGCAAAGAGTTCTTCTACATTTAATGGCATATTTCCGCCTACTAGTACAAAATCTGTATGAATATATGTACTCCTAAACAATTCTTGAAGATGAGAAAGCTTTAAATGATCCGCACATGTTAAAGTATCATCCTCTCGATACATATAAATCGAAAAATGCCTTTGTAAATAGTTAAAAAATTGATCGGAACTTATACCTGATTTATCAATATAATCACTATTAAATTCCAAAAAACCAATTGCCGATTCACAGTTTGCTAATAAATCTTCCATTCCTTTTAAAACAAATGCCTCATAGCCCTCTACGTCCACCTTAAATAAAAAGGTATTGTAGGAGGCTTTTTCTTTAATGAGAGCATCTATGGTCACTGTCTGAACAGGTACTCTTTCAACCATATTATGAGAAGGAACATAAGAGGCTGACGAAGTACCTGACCAGTTTTGATCAATATAAAAATCCTTTTCAACAGCATTTTGATCTGACGCCAAAGCGTGAATAATGGAAATCTGCGACTGATTAGGATGAACCTCTTTCGACTTAGAGATGTATTTTAGCAAAGAGTGATTTGCCTCAATTCCATAAATTTCTGAATGAATGGGATAAACTGTAGAAAAAATACATTCACCATAATTGACACCTACATCGATGATTAAATCTGGAGAATATTCCTTCACTAATTTATTCCAAAAATGGTACAGTCTTTTTTGAGTAATTCCTTCTTTAACCAATAATGCCCTTCCTCTGTTTTCATTTGAATTTATATAAATCATTGTAGAAGATGGGAAGGTCACTTTCTCAGGTAGTTTATCAACATTAAGTGTTTTATATTTCATAAAGGTTCCCATATCAATTAATAGTTTCCATAGTTTGGGATAGTCCTCCCACATTTTCATAAACAATGGTCGATAACTGAATTCCTTTATTTTCAAAATTATTCTCCTTCTTGTATTAGGTTTATGCAGAAATTTGGTTCTTTCTTTCCGCTATTTTACTAAAGCTTGCTAACAACTCTTTAAAGATTGCATCCCATGACCATTCTCTAGCAATCTCTCTCGCTGCCTTTGAATAAGTTAAACGTAAAGTACTATCATCTAGCAATTTAGACGTATAACGGACAAAATCCTTAATATCCCTTGGTTCGCATAGAAAACCAGTTACTTCATGATCAACCAAATGTTGTACTCCACCTGCATTGGCCCCAATAACTGGTAACCCAGATGAAAGTGCTTCTAAAACAACATTACCAAACGTTTCTGATGAAGATGGAAATAAAAATAAATCACTAGATGCATATAGTTGCGATAATTGATCAGGCTCCATAAATCCTGTCCAAGTAATATTAGGGCCTGTTTTCTCCGAAAGTTCTCGAAACAATGGGCCATCTCCAACAATGACCAAGTGCGTTTCCTGCTTCAAATGCTCGGGTAAATCATTATATGTTTCTAACACAATATGAATATCTTTTTCTGGAGCAATTCGCCCAACGTAAAGTAAGATTTTTTTATCATCATGGATATGATACCGCTCTTTGAACAACGTATTCGATTTTTTTGTAGGTGAGTAGTAAGAATGATTTACACCTCGCCCCCATAGTTCTATGTTCTGATGAATGTTTTTCGATAAAAGTTTCTCTTTTGTGCTTTGTGAAGGTACATAAACTTTCTCAAACGAATGATGAAACCATTTCATATACTTCCATATCCAATTTTGAAGAAAAGTTAAATGATAATATTCGAGATAAACATCAAAATGAGTGTGATAGGAAGCAACCATTGGGATTCCTTGTTTTTTTCCGTAATGAAGTCCATATAAACCGAGATTAAACGGTGTTGCTATGTGGATTAAGGTAGGTTTGAATTCATCTAATGACTGTTTAATTTTAATGGGGTTTGGAATGGCCAGCCGACATTCTTGATACAATAAGAATGGTATACTAGTAAACCTTTGGACTTGGGGAATACTTGGTACTGGTGTACTCGCATTGGGGACAAACAATCGATATTCAATTCCCTGTTTTTCAAGATAAGTCGTATAATGCCGTAACGTTCGAGCAACTCCATTAATCTCCGGTGCATAAGTATCTGAGAAAATAGCAATTCGCATCCAAACACTCCTTTAACCTTGGAAATATTATTTACGACTAACTTCAATGTAACAAATAAATGTTGAGTTAATATTGAGGGAGTGTTATGTTTCTAAAAATTAAGTCATAGCGTTATTCTTTCCACTGGTATAAAACAAGATATGTTTAAAAACATGTTCAGGCTTTTCCACAGTAATTAGATGTCCTGTTTTCTCATACGTAATTAATTGTGCATTAGGCAAGTCTTTTGCTAAGCGCTTTCCAATTTGTAAAGGAACTACACGATCTTCTTTTCCCCAAATTAGTAATGTTGGAGTATTGATTTTTTTCAGGTCTTCAGATAATAAATCTCCTTCACGATGTCGTAGAAGTCGAATTAGTGCTTGATAAAAACCTTTCTCAGCCAATGGTTTACCATATTCATAAATTAATTCATCATTAATCAATGCCTCATTATATAAAACATTACGCAAGTAGTCTTTGACATTTTTTCTTCGAATATAGTTAGTGATAACACTTTCGAATAAGGGTAAATAAGAGCTATAAATTAGAAGCCTACTTGAACGCCTTAAATATCCCGAACTACATAGCAAAATAAGTTTTTTTATTTTTTCAGGAGCAATTGCAGCCATGTATAACGCAATCTGCCCCCCCATTGAATGGCCCACAATAAAAGGATTAGAAATAGCAAATTTGTCGATGCAGGCAATCATTAACCTAGCATAATTTTGGAAACTATATGTAAATGAAGTTGATTTTTCACTTTTACCAAAACCGGGTAGGTCCACAGCAACTATGGAAAAATTCTTTTTTAATAATGGAATAAGCCGACGGAAGGTATAAGTTGAAGATGCAAAACCGTGAATAAGAAAAATGGGTGGGTTATCATTCAATAAATACTCACAGTATAAGTTGATATTTGCTACGTTTATGTATGATTGGTTTATTCCATTGTTTTTCAAAAGTGTTTCACTCCTCAACGTAAAATGATTTACTTGTATTTTTCCCCTAATCATACACATGGATGTAAAATAATATTACTTATACAACCATCTGTCTAAACTTACTAACTCTGAATAGCAAAAAAAGACCCAAATATCGGGAAAGGTTCTTTCACGATAACCGGATCTTAATGAGGGGTACATAATTTTCAAACTCTCAGTACATGTTGTTCCATTATTATTCTGCATCACCGTATATCATCAAGTGTTTTTACTTCAGTATGAGCAATTGGTTTCCACTCAACATTTTTAAATAGTGCCACAATTGAAATTGGTATATAAGTAAACATAAAAATAGGAAAAGTAAATGTATAACCGATTTTTTTCCAACTAGAACAGTAAATGGTCTTCCACTCTGTTAACGTTGTGATGAAACCAACAAGATAAAGGAGGCCATAATAGCTTCCAATAGACTCCAAGATTGCTTGATTTGTTAAATCAACAATCTCTTTTTGTTCTAAAATTAACCCTGTTAAATAAAATGATACATTGATCAACATACTCAAACATGATATGAGCAATGCCGGCATTATTGTCATAGTCATATCGTAACATGAAAATTTATTGCATTTCCCTAGAAACATTTGTCCTACTAGATTTTTACCGTATTTCAGAAATACTTGATAAAAACCTTTGGCCCATCGTAAACGTTGGTTCCACGATTGCTTAAAGGTGACGGGTTGCTCGTCATAAAAGATAGCCTTTTTACAGTAACCAATTTTTTCACCCTTAATAATGTGATGTATTGAAAACTCAATATCTTCCGTTAAGAGATGGTGGATCCATCCTCCATTGTCTCTAATTAAATCGGCCTGTACAAGAAATCCTGTACCAGAAATTGCACAACTAGAGTTAAGAATCATTCTAGGATGGTTTAGATATTCGGCTTCGTGCATAAACCAAAGAGAATAACCTGCAGAAATCCAATTATGACCAAAGTTCTTTGAATTTCTGTAACTTGTGATCACTCGGTATCCTTGATTTAAGGTTTTATTCATTTCAGCAATATAATTTTCTTCTAGCACATTGTCAGCATCAAACACAAAATATCCATCATAGTCTTTAAATTTATACTCTTCTTCAATGATGTTAAACATAAAGTCGAGTGCGTATCCTTTCCCAATAAATGTTTTGTTAAAACGCTCTCTAACAATCGCTCCTGCTTCTCTCGCAACTTGGGAGGTTTTATCGGTACAGTTATCGGCTACAACGAAAATATCAACGTATTGTCTGGGATAATTTTGTTTCTTTATACTTTTAATTAGTTCACCGATAACAACTTCTTCATTCCTCGCTGCTATAATGACAGCATATTTATTCAGTTGAACATCATCCTCATTTATTTTTTTGCTCTTTTTCATCTTAAAAGCAATGAGCATGTATACAAACCGATACGAGTACATCAATGTAAATAGTAGAAACATCAGGAAATTAAAGTTTTTAATAAACGTGAAAAAGGATGGGTCCATATTGACACCCCCATGAAATTTAGTGGAACTTTCTGTAGTAATCCCCTATGTATCACTAAACTCGGTAACTCTATTTAGAGTTCAGTTCAACTAACAATATTATCCCTTAGGTGCAGATTATAACAGATAAGTTCCATAATAAAATTAACGCAATGTAAATTTAACCTAAAGGTTTAAGGTGAAAAATTAACATAGACTCTTCCCATTTCACATGTCCTAACTCCGCATTCCATTGTCTCGGTTAAAATAGCCTTTTACTTAACTAATGAATTGTAAGAAAAGATGGTTAGACATAAAAAGTCCCGGGTTTCTATTAAAAAACCCGGGAGATTATTGGATAGGCATTGAAATTTTATCAGGGTAAGAATTACTTTTCATTAACAAATCTTATTATTATCTTCTTCCCTAATCAGCCAATTGGATTTACGATTCATTTTTCACCAACAACAGCAAACCTTTCGTTAACATGTTTCGCATTCTCCACTTCATCCACAACTGGTTCTGGTACGCTTTCAATGTGCTTTGAATGCTGGACGCAGATATCATTTTAACTCTATTTGGGCTACGCACTCAACGTGACTAGTTTGTGGGAACATATCTACGGGTTGTACTTCTTTAGTAACATATCCACCTTCACCCAGAATATTTAAATCTCTTGCCAGCGTAGACGGATTGCACGATACATAGACAATCCTATCTGGTTTCATAGCTAGCATGGCTTTTAGCAACTGTTCATCGCAGCCCTTTCTTGGCGGATCGACCACAATTACATTAGGACGTAACCCTTGTGCCTTCCACCAGTCCATCACTTTCTCTGCAGCTCCAACAAAAAACTCCGCATTTTTAATACCATTTAGCTTCGCATTTTCCTTCGCATCTTCAATGGCTTCTGGTACAATTTCGACACCATACACCTTTTTGGCCTGTTGGGCGAGAAATAGTGATATTGTCCCTATTCCACAATAAGAATCAATGACGGTTTCATTTCCACTAAGGTTGGCATAGTCTAGTGCTTGATCATATAGCTTTTTGGTTTGGACTGGATTTACTTGATAAAAGGACTTGGCAGAAATCTTAAACTTGATGTCTCCAATCGAATCATGGATGTACTCTTCTCCCCATAACACCTTCGTTTTTTTCCCTAAAATCACATTTGTACGTTCAGAATTTACATTTTGAATAATGGATTTCACGTTGGGATAGGCCTTATGAATCTCTTCGACAAGCTTGTCCTTAAAGGCAAGCTTGTCTGTACGTGTCACAAGCACAACCATAATTTCATTGGTTTCCTTCCCATTTCGGACCATAATATGTCGAAGGGTTCCCTTATGATTATCCTCATCATAAGGAGTAATACCCGCATCTTCAGCGATTCTCCGCACTGCCTCGACCATACGATCATTTTGCTCATCCGTGATCGGGCAAGTATCCATATCAATAATGTCATGACTGCGTTTTTTATAAAAACCTGTTTCTAATCTACCTTCGACACCTCTTACTGGTATTTGTACCTTATTGCGGTATCGCCAAGGGTCTTCCATACCGATTACAGGGTGAACAGGTACATCCTCTAGATGTCCAATTTTTCTCAAGGCATCTTGAACTTGCTTTTGTTTCATCTCCAGCTGCATCTCGTAGCTCATGTGCTGCAGCTGACACCCCCCACACTGATAAAATACATCACAGGGTGGTTCAATACGCTCTGGACTTTGATCTAACACTTTTAATAACTTCCCAAAGCCAAAATTTTTCTTTACCTTTACTACTTTAACTTCCGCACGTTCTCCTGGCAGGCCATATGGGACAAATAAAGGGTAGCCATTGACCTTGCCTACCGCTGAACCTTCATGTGTTAAATCGACAAATTCCAGTTCTAGCGTTTCATTTTTATTCACAGGTGGTTTGATTTTAGCCATGTTTAATCTTCCTTTAAAGTTTGATTCGTTATTAGTTTTTGCTTTTTTGCATCCTTAATACCTTAGTACAATGTCGAGTCTTGTTTATCCTTCAATCCGACAAATTTATGTCCCTAAAGTAGAAAAGACAGCCACAGCTGCCTTTATTGAAAATTCTCAGGTACGAAAAATTCTATATGTTGATACAAGTTGACAAATTTCCCAGGTAATAATCCGCCATATTCCCCGTCAATATTTAATTGCATTTTATCTTCTGTCTCTATCGTAACAGAATTTGTCTTAGCGTATATGATTTTGTCACTGTTTATATGATTTCCTCTAAGGGCCATCGATGCAATTAAGACAAAATCAGCAATATTTGTCTTTTTTAAGATTAACAGGTCAAAATATCCGTCATCAAGTTTTGCATCTGGAGCCAGCTTTTCAAACCCGCCAACAGAATTCGAATTGCTAAGTAAAAACATCATAATCTCATCATCTATCACTTCATCATTATATTGAATTTTTACTCTTGTCGGCCTGAAGAAAGGTAGCATTTCAATCCCTTTAATATAATAGGCTAATTGACCGAGCATGGTTTTTAACTTACTTGGAACTTCATAGGTTAATTCTGTGATTTTTCCTCCACCAGCAATATTTATAAAATATTGGTCCTCATTCACTCGTCCAATATCTAAACGTCTTGTATGTCCTTCTACAATAATATCAACAGCCTTCTGTATGTTTCTCGACACACGAATGGCACGAGCAAAATCATTTGTCGTTCCAACTGGTATAATCCCCAACTTCGGCCTAAACTCCTGCTCGGCTAAACCATTGACGACTTCATTAATCGTTCCATCTCCACCAGCTGCAATCACAATATCATAACGACGTTCGACAGCCGTTCTTGCTGCTTCGGTCGCATCACCTTCACCAGTTGTTGCATGGGTAGATGTTTCATAGCCTGCTTGTTCAAGTTTTTTCAATACTTCAGGTAGTTCCTTTTGAAAGGCTTCCCGTCCTGATGTTGGGTTATAAATAATTCTGGCACGTTTCATATCCTTCACCTTCTACACATAATCGGTAATTCATACCAATTCTCATCATATCTCTTTTTTAACCAAATGAAAAGGAAATAGTTACAAACCCTTTTTAAATTATATGCTAATCGTGTGTACTTAAAACTTATCGATAAAAATAAGAGATTAGCACTAGACAAGTACTAATCTCTTCCTGTTCTTTATCGTTTATCCATTTCAGCAATTAAAATTTTATTAACCATTTTAGGGTTAGCCTGACCTTTTGTCGCCTTCATCACTTGTCCGACTAAGAATCCTAGTGCACGATCTTTACCATTTTTATAGTCCTCAATGGATTGTTGGTTTTGATCAAGGATGCCAGTAATGATTTCAGTTAGCTGGCCTTCATCTGAAATTTGAACGAGACCTTTTTCTTTAACGATTTTCTCTGGGTCTCCACCCTTTTCAACTAGCTCACTAAAGACCTTTTTAGCAATTTTAGAAGAGATGGTTCCATCTTCAATCAATTGAATCATTTTAGCTAGTGATTCTGGTGTTAATTCAATTTCATGCAGCTCTTTATAATGCTTGTTTAGGTAACCTGAAACCTCACCCATTAACCAGTTTGAGGCTAATTTAGCATCAGCCCCTGCTGCAATTGTTTCCTCGAAGAAATCAGACATTTCTTTAGTAAGCGTTAATACCATTGCATCATAAGCAGGCAATTCTAGGTCATTGATGTAACGTTCTTTACGTGCATCAGGCAATTCCGGAATTTCTGCTCGAACTCTTTCCTTCCAGTCCTCATCAATATATAAAGGAACTAGGTCTGGCTCAGGGAAGTAACGATAATCATCAGAGCCTTCCTTAACACGCATTAGAATTGTTTCCTTTGTTTGCTCATCATAGCGACGCGTTTCCTGTAGGATTTCACCACCGGAAAGTAATACTTTTTCCTGACGTTTTTCCTCAAACTCTAAGCCTTTTTGGACATAGTTAAAGGAGTTCAAGTTTTTCAATTCCGTCTTTACCCCAAACTCTTCTTGACCGATTGGACGAAGGGAAATGTTCGCATCACAACGAAGAGACCCCTCCTCCATCTTACAATCGGAAACACCTGTATATTGAATAATGGATTTTAATTTTTCTAAGTAGGCATACGCTTCTTTCGGAGAGCGAATGTCAGGCTCCGATACAATTTCAATCAAAGGTGTCCCTTGGCGGTTGAAGTCTACTAGGGAGTAACCATCATCACTATGAGTTAATTTTCCGGCATCCTCTTCTAAATGTAGACGGGTAATGCCAATCTTTTTCTTCTGGCCATCAACTTCAATTTCAATGTATCCATGTTCACCAATTGGTTTGTCAAATTGAGAAATCTGATAAGCCTTTGGATTATCTGGATAAAAATAATTTTTACGATCAAATTTTGTATCTGTTGCAACCTCACAGTTCAATGCCATTGCAGCTCGCATAGCAAAGTTAACAGCCTCTTCATTTAATACAGGTAAGACACCCGGGTAACCAAGATCAATCGGGTTAACATTTGTATTCGTATCAGCTCCAAAAGCATTTGGACTTGGACTAAAGATTTTTGACGCTGTTTTTAATTCGACGTGAACTTCTAATCCGATTATGGTTTCAAAATTCATGCTTGTACACCTCCAAGCGCTGGCTTCTCTTTATGGTAATCGGTCGCTTGTTCAAAAGCATGTGCGGCACGATAAACCATTCCCTCATCAAAGTGCTTACCGATAATTTGTAAGCCAATTGGCAACCCTTCTGTTGAGAATCCACATGGGATGGAGATTCCTGGTACGCCTGCTAGGTTAACTGGAATGGTTAAAATATCATTCGCATACATTGTTAATGGATCAGCAATTTTTTCCCCTACTTTAAAGGCTGGTGTAGGAGTAGTTGGCCCCATAATGACGTCATACTTCTCAAGTACTTGATCAAAGTCTTGTTTAATTAAAGTACGTACTTTTTGTGCCTTCTTATAGTAAGCATCATAGTAGCCTGAGCTTAAAGCAAAGGTACCAAGCATAATGCGTCGTTTTACTTCTTCACCAAATCCTTGACTACGCGACAGCTTAAACATATCCATCATGGACTCTGCTTCTTCAGCTCGAACACCATAGCGAACTCCGTCAAATCTTGCTAGGTTTGCTGAAGCTTCAGAGGATGCTAATAGATAATAGGTAGCAACAGCA
Source organism: Salinibacillus xinjiangensis (assembly GCF_009649735.1). GTDB lineage: Bacteria > Bacillota > Bacilli > Bacillales > Alkalibacillaceae > Salinibacillus > Salinibacillus xinjiangensis. The sequence goes on along the minus strand of NZ_WJNH01000009.1, from coordinate 79,212 downwards.
TACTTAGAGTGTGGTAACGAAACCTCTTCCCACTCTGCACCTAATTCCTCATATTTCTTTAGTGCCTGTAGTATAGAGTCGCGAACCTCTTCTGTTACCCCTTCACCTAAGTATTCCTTAGGTACAGCTATTTTAAGACCTTTTACATCACCTGTTAAAGCATCAGTGTATTTCGGAACATCTACATTCGCACTTGTAGAATCCATTGGGTCGTGTCCAGAGATTACCTCTAGTACTCTTGCATTATCTTCAACTGTTCGAGTTAATGGCCCAATTTGATCTAGAGAGGATGCAAAGGCAACAAGCCCAAAACGTGATACACGTCCATAGGTAGGCTTTAACCCAACAACACCACAGAATGCAGCTGGCTGACGAATGGAGCCACCTGTATCAGAACCAAGTGCATATAAAACTTGTCCAGATGCAACAGCTGCTGCTGAACCACCGCTAGAACCACCAGGAACATGATCCGTGTTCCACGGGTTGCGTGTAGCCTCATAGCTAGAGTTTTCATTGGAGGAACCCATTGCAAACTCATCCATATTTAATTTTCCAATCGTTATGGACTTTGCATCATCTAATTTTTTCATCACAGTCGCGTCATACAACGGGTCTGTAAAATTATCTAGGAATTGACTAGCACAAGTCGTACGTAGACCATTCGTGACTATGTTGTCCTTAATTCCTGCTGGTAGGCCAAAGAGAACCTCATCAGCTGTAGCTTCTCTTTCATCTAATTTAGCAGCTTGCTGACGTGCTTCCTCTTCATTCAATGTAAGAAAGGCTTTCACTTGTCCATCTACCTCTTTAATTCTTTGGTAAGAGGCATCTACAAGCTCTTGAACCTTAATCTCTTTATTATGTATCTTCTCTTGTAACTCCTTGATGGAATAATCAAATAATGACATCTATTCTACCTCCTTACTCTAAAATAGATGGAACACGGAATTGTCCATCTTTTTTGTCCGGTGCATTCTTTAATGCTTCTTCTTGTGTTAACCACTCTTTTGGCTCATCTTTACGTAGAACATTTTTCAAATCTAGAACGTGTGTTGTTGGTTTTACGTTTTCCGTATCCAATTCATTTAGTTGCTCAGCAAATTTAATAATAGAGCCTAATTCTTCGGTTAATTTCTCCGCTTCCTCTTCTGTTACAGCAAGACGAGCAAGGTTTGCCACATGCTTCACCTGATCCTTAGATATCTCTGCCATTCTGTTACACCTCCATTATGTTCGAACACTCACAATAATTATTTATAATAGCAAATTTTCCTATTTGATAGCAACTTACACCTATTTCATTTTAACATACTTAATAGGGGAGGTCGCCTGATGTATGACGATGATAATTGGGTTTAAACAAACGTTTGTTTAAACTATCTAATCCTATGTATAACAAGATTTCCCTTTTAATCAATCAAACGTTTGTTTATCTATATATCCTCTATTTTATCCTCTATTTCATCCTCATACCCTCAAATTCAATCAAACGTTTGTTTGAATATCCCCGCTCAACGTCATTCCTTCCCTCAAAACTAAACAATCGTTTGTTTAATAAGGGGTAAAGATATATGGGAAGAGGGATACGGCCATTTAATCAAACGTTTGTTTAAATCACATCGCTTTTCTCTTATTCTCCCCCAAATAAATTAAACAAACGTTTGTTCAATATAGTTCAAACCTATATAAAAAGCAGTATATAACCGTTCAAACAAACGTTTGTTTAACTATTTTCATAATATAAAAGCATTGCACTAATCCCTAACAGTTGCTATGTTTATTTTAAGCCAGAGGGAAAAAAGAAGGTCTACTCTGCGGCAACAGAGTAGACCTAGAATTTCATACGGCAATATGAATTTTTACGATTTTACGGTAAATTGTTCTTCTTCGGTTGATCCTTTTAGTGCGGTTGTGGATGAACTACCACCGGATACAATCGTTGATACTTGATCAAAGTAACCAGTTCCAACTTCCCTCTGGTGCCTTGTAGCTGAATAGCCATACACCTCACTAGCAAATTCTGCTTGTTGTAATTCAGAGTATGCAGCCATTCCTCGTTCCTTATACCCTCTAGCTAGCTCAAACATGCTATGGTTTAAAGCGTGGAAGCCTGCTAGTGTAACGAACTGGAATTTATACCCCATTTTACTTAGCTCCTGCTGGAAGTTTGCAATGGTCTTTTCATCAAGCTTTTTCTCCCAATTGAAGGATGGAGAGCAGTTATAGGCTAGTAGTTTATTTGGAAACTTTTCATGAATAGCATCAGCAAAGCGTTTCGCTTCCTCTAAGTTAGGCTCCGATGTTTCACACCAAATTAAATCGGCATATGGTGCATACGCTAAACCTCTACTAATAGCTTGCTCTATCCCAGCCTTTGTACGGAAAAACCCTTCACTTGTTCGTTCACCTGTAATAAACTGATGGTCATAAGGATCTACATCACTCGTCACCATATCAGCTGCATTGGCATCAGTTCGAGCAACAAGGATGGTCGGTGTGCCCATTACATCTGCTGCAAGTCGAGCAGAGATTAAATTTCGCACAGCTGTTTGTGTTGGCAGTAATACTTTTCCGCCTAAATGACCACATTTTTTCTCTGAAGATAGCTGATCCTCAAAATGAACACCTGATGCCCCCGCTTCAATCATTTGCTTCATAAGCTCAAACACATTTAACTGTCCGCCAAACCCGGCCTCAGCATCGGCAACAATGGGTTGAAACCAATCAAACGTTTGATCATTTTCTAAGAAGTGAATTTGATCAGCTCTTTGTAATGCTTGATTAATTCGTTTAACCACATTTGGAACACTATTGGCTGGATATAAGCTTTGGTCAGGATACATCTGCCCTGATAAATTCGCATCTGCAGCCACTTGCCAGCCACTCAAATAAATGGCCTTTAATCCTGCCTTTACCTGTTGAACAGCTTGATTTCCAGTTAATGCTCCAAGTGCGTTAATATAGTCCTCGGTGTTTAAATAGTTCCATAATTTCTCCGCACCTTTTTTCGCCAGTGTGTACTCGATATCAATGGAACCGCGAAGACCAATTACTTCTTCTGCTGTATACGAGCGCTCGATCCCTTTCCAACGACTATCCAATTCCCAGCTTTCCTCCAACTGTTTTACTCTTTTGTTTTCCATCGACAATTCCTCCCTTATAAAATTTCATAACCAGGTAAAGTTAAAAAGTCTATAAATTCATCCTGTAAAATCAATTCGTCAAAAAGCTCAACAGCTTCATAGTATCTACCCTGTTCTAATACCTCTTCTCCAATTTCTGAAATCAGGTTATCCAATTCCTCCTTCTTGAATTGTTCATATAGCGAGATGGTAATGTCCCTTCCATCCTCCAATTGTCCTTGTGGATGGCGAATCCACTGCCAAATTTGGGCCCTTGAGATTTCTGCAGTTGCCGCATCCTCCATCAAATTGTTGATTGGAACAGCACCTCTGCCTTGTAGCCAGTTAGCAATGTATAAAATCCCCACGCGAATATTCTGTCGTAAACCCACTTCGGTAATATTACCCTCAGGAACCTCTAACAGCTCTTCTGCTGAAACTTCTATATCCTTTAGTTTTTGCAAGTGAATCTGATTAGCTGTTGGCATTTCCTGATTAAATACTTCCATGGCTACTGGAACTAGACCAGGATGTGCAACCCATGTTCCATCATGGCCATCCTTTGCTTCCCGCTCTTTATCGTTTTTCACTTTATTAAAGGCATCACGGTTTGCTTCATCATCCCCCTTCACTGGAATTTGTGCTGCCATCCCACCTATAGCCTGTGCATTTCGCTTATGGCAGGTTTGAATAGTCAATAATGAATAAGCCCTCATAAATGGAACTGTCATCGTAACGATGGAGCGATTAGGCAAAACGACGTCGGCATGCGATTGTCGCTTTTTTAAGTAACTAAAAATATAGTCCCAACGTCCACAATTTAGTCCCGCTGAATGATCTCTAAGCTCATGTAAAATTTCATCCATCTCAAAGGCAGCTGTAATTGTCTCAATTAATACAGTAGCCTTGATTGTTCCTTTTGGTATTCCGAAGTACTTCTGGGCAAATATAAACACATCATTCCACAATCTAGCCTCTAAATGACTTTCGAGTTTAGGAAGGTAAAAGTATGGCCTTGTTCCTGACTCGATCAGTTTTTCAGCATTATGATAAAAGTATAAACCAAAATCAAATAAACTAGCACTCATAGGCTTTCCATCTACTACCAAATGCTTTTCGTCTAAATGCCAGCCTCTTGGTCGGACAAATAATACTGCTGGATTCTCATTTAATTCATATTTTTTCCCCCTATCATTTGTAAACTCAATGGAGCGTCGCGCTACATCTTTGAGGTTAATCTGGCCATGTATGAGGTTATCCCATGTTGGTGAAGTAGCATCTTCAAAGCAAGCCATAAAAACCTTAGCTCCTGAGTTAAGAGCATTGATCACCATTTTTCGATCCACTGGACCCGTAATCTCCACTCTTCTATCTTTAATTTCATCGGGAATTGGAGCTATCGTCCAGTCACCTTCTCGAATGTGCTTCGTCTCAGGAAGAAAATCAGGCAGCTCCCCTGAATCAAATCTCTTCTGTCGTTCTTGTCTGTCCTGTAACAGTTCATTTCTTCGTTCGCCAAACTTTCTTTCAAGCTGCTGTAAAAAGACTAAAGCTCCTGCAGTTAAGATCTCTGTATCCTCCCGCCTCCTCTCTGTTTCCTTTGTTATCCCTGCAATTTTGGTTGCCACTGTTTCATCACCCCTTGTTTGTTATAATACAGAATCATTTATTTGATTTGTATTATATAACAGTAAATTTGATTTTGTAACCCCTTTTCAGGAAAAAGTTAGCAACAAAATTCGACAATGGGTGGGATCGATGTAGGAGAGATGTGGCTTGAAGAGGCATGCTGAAGTTGGTGATAAGGATGCTGAACACGGAAACAGGATTTGCTGAATTTCCTTATGTAAAAACTAAAGATTCGGGAATAAGCTAAAGTTGGGATTGGAGTTGCTGAAATCGACATACAAAAGCTAAAATACACATAGAGTTAACTGAAGTTTGACCTGAATATACTAAAGTCACAGCGGGAGCAGCACATCCGTGCCCGCGCACCATTATAAAGCACAAAAAAAGGATGCCCTCATCAGGCATCCCTTCTTCAATACTATATTATTCTTGCGCCATTTGACGCGCCTTTTCAAATTCCTCTTCCATTTCTGGCTTAGGACTAGTCGCTAAGCTTAGTACAACAGCAAGAACTAAATTCAATAGGAAACCTGGAACGATTTCATATAGTTCAAAAATCCCGCCTTTAATATTAGCCCAAACAACTACTGTAACTGCACCGGCAATCATACCAACAATTGCACCAACAGCAGTTACACGTTTCCAAAATAGGGATAGAAGTACAATTGGACCAAATGCTGCACCAAAACCAGCCCAAGCATAACTTACAAGTCCAAGAACTGAATTATCTGGGTTACTTGCAATTAAAATCGCAATAATGGCGATAATCGCAATCGAGAGCCGACCTACAGTAACTAGCTCTTTATCAGAAGCATTCTTACGGAAAATTCCTTTATAGAAATCCTCAGCAAGTGCTGATGAGGATACAAGAAGCTGAGAGTCAATTGTACTCATAATTGCAGATAGGATTGCTGCAAGCAACACACCTGCCACAAGTGGATGTGTAAGAACCTGAGACATTAAAATAAATACTTCTTCTCCATCTCCAAGTGTTAACATCCCTTCTTGACTCAATGCATATCCAGCTAAACCAGCAAATATAGCTCCATATAAACCTACAACCATCCAAGTAGTACCGATAAAACGAGCCTTTGGTACATCCTTGTGTGATTTTAGACCCATAAAACGAACCAAGATATGTGGTTGCCCAAAATAACCAAGGCCCCATGCAAGGTTAGAAATAACAGCTATAGCCCCTACACCAGCTAACATTTCTAAATGAACACCATCACTTGCTTGACCAATAACATTCAATGTTTCTTGCCAACCACCAAGTTCACTAATGGCTACAATTGGTAGAATAATAAGAGCGAAAAACATAAGAATACCTTGGATAAAGTCAGTCCAACTTACTGCAATAAACCCACCAAGGAACGTATATGCAATGATAACGATTGCACCAATCCAAAGACCTTGTGTATAAGATAAATCAAATGAAGAACTGAATAATTTTGCACCTGCAGTCATTCCTGATGCTGTGTAGATCGTAAAGAAGAATAATATAACAATAGCAGATACTAGACGGAGGATATGGGAATTATCCTTAAAACGATTTTCAAAAAAGTCCGGAATAGTAATAGAATCATTTGATACTTCAGTATAAGTCCGTAAACGTCTCGCAACAAACTGCCAGTTTAGATAAGCACCAATCGCTAACCCAACTGCAATCCAAGCTCCAACTAAACCTGATGCGTAAATAGCACCTGGTAAACCTAATAATAGCCAGCCACTCATATCAGATGCACCAGCACTTAAAGCTGCCACCCCTGGTCCTAGACGTCTACCACCTAAGAAATAGTCTGATAGATTACTAGTTAAACGGTATCCAATAATACCAATGGCTAGCATTCCAGCTAAATAAACTATAAATGTGATTAATGTTGTCATTAGTTGCGTTCACCTCTTCTAAATAATGATATAGCTGATAGAATAATTAATACTGGCATTGGAACAAAGAACCAAAACCATGTTGCGCCTGATATGGCAAAGTCCTCCACTTTTATCCCCCCTTTTTGGTTACATCATATATATATTAAGTGAATTGTATAAATATTTCAAAAAAGATATACAGGCCCTATATCACATTTTCGTCACTATTAGACAAGGTATGCCGAATATCCTATGACATTCGACCAATTGCACTGATATACTGCGATATTCACAAGATAAGGCAACTCTAGTTACGAAAAAAGGGCTACGTTTTCAACATTTTCAGAGTAGTTTCGACCCTTAATTTTTAAAAAAGGTAATGGCCACCAAAGATAAGTGGTCATTACCTGAGTTTAAACTAGTGTATATGTGTCTATTGATAAATATACACATTAGGTTCTTCTTCTCCAACTTCTCTTTCTAAAAGTGCTTCTTGCTTTTCCGGAGATTGAACGTTGATTTCAACATCATACTGGTTCGTGAAGGTTTCCATCATTAAGCCATATGCAAATTGACTAAACCCAACAATCTCTGTTTTGCCATGAAACTCAATAGGCACCTCAATTTTAAGCTCCTGTAATTCATTATTTGTATAGAATCCCTTACCAATGACCCCAACAAAATTTGGGAAGAAGTCTCTTACTTCACTTGTAAAATCATTCATCATTGTGGCATCGTTTGGATATTTCTCTTCCGCTTCATCTGATGGGAAGAGCATATAGTCCTCGTTAATAGGTTCCCATTCACCAATTGAGGTACTGTCCGCTTCAACTACTGTCTTGGTGACATAATTACCAGGTACAAGTGATGATTGCTCTTCTTCTCTAAATAAAGCAATCACGATAGGGACATTTTTCGCTTCTTCTATTTCCCTGATTCGCTCTAAGATAATTTGGGCATATTCTTTTCCCTTAGCTAGCATCTTTTCTTCACTAATATCTTCATAATAAGTTGGTCCAGGCTTTCCATCTATTTGTGTTTCAAATTGATAGACTGACTTTAAAGCGAGTCCTATTGAAATTCCTTTTAAATCCACTTTATTTTCGCTTGTCTTCTGTAAGTAATTTTGCTCTAAAATATGGGATATATATCTAGGGTTATCGCGATAGGATTCTGCTTTACTTTCATCGCCTTCAAGAGTTGGATTTAATCCACTTTGATATTGTTCCTTTGTTAATGGTACTCTTGCCCCTCTGTCTTCATGGCTTTTCACATAATCTTCCCATTCCTGGTCCGTTTTTTGTCTTCCCAACCAACGATAAACTACATCTTCACTTAGGTATTGACCTTCTCGAAAATAATAGTTCTCCGGATCAAAAACAGATTTAGAGTGCCTTCGTAATCCTTCTTCCATTTCATCGATATCGTAACGATTAAATACCTGGTTTACAATTACCCCACGTGCCTTTCCAGGTTTGTAAGGTAGAATCACTTTGTACTCTTCATCCGATATATTATAGTTTGGGATAATCGCTGTTTCTGTTTCCTCCTCATCTGTATCTTGGATTATTTCTTCATCGTTTTCGTAGGAAGGTGTGCATCCTACGAAAACGAACATGATGGAGATGAAGAGTAGGAATGCTTTTTTCATCATATTCACCCCGTTCTAACTTAAGGCATCCTGTAATTGCTGTTCGTCCCAAATCGTAACTCCCAGTTTCTGTGCTTTATCATATTTTGAGCCTGCGTCTGCCCCTGCAACAAGTATATCAGTATTTTTGCTCACACTACCAGTGACTTTACCACCTAATGCTTCAATTTGTTTTTTTGCTTCAGATCGTGAAAGCTCTTCAAGTTTTCCTGTTAGAACAACTGTTTTGCCAGAGAAAGGAGAGTCTTCTGCAATATCCTCAGAAGTTATACCTTTGTACTCCATATTCAAGCCAAGTTCCTTTAATTCCTGTATTAGGGATTGAACCTGAGGCTTTTCAAAATAGCGTACAATGGAATCCGCCACTTTTTCCCCGATGTCTTGTATGGCGATTAATTCCTCTATTTCTGCCTTCATTAATCCATTGATATGATGGAAATTCTCCGCTAAGGTCTGTGATGCCTTACTTCCTACATAACGAATACCTAGACCAAACAATAAACGCTCTAATGAATTTTCTTTGGAGTGTGCAATAGCCTCTAACAGATTTTGAACAGACTTTTCACCCATTCTATCTAGTTTTAGCAGATCTTCCTTATCTAATCGATAGAGGTCAGCAATGGTATGTACGAGCTCTTCGTCAAATAATTGCTTAATGACCTTTTCACCTAACCCATCAATGTTCATCGCATTTCTAGACACAAAATGAATGAGACCTTCCCTTAAATGAGCCGAACAATTTGGATTAATACAGCGTAGGGCAACCTCTTCCTCTAAACGTACAAGCTCACTTTCACATTCCGGGCAGTGAGTTGGCATCTCAAACGGTTCCTCATCACCTTTTCGTTCATCCACCACAACACGTACCACCTCTGGGATGATATCTCCTGCTTTTTTAATGACCACTGTATCGCCAATCCGGATATCCTTTTCACGGATTAAGTCCTCATTATGCAGGGAGGCACGCTTTACTGTCGTTCCTGCTACCTTTACCGGCTCTAAAAGTGCAGTAGGCGTTACGACACCAGTTCTTCCTACACTGAGTTCAATATCCGTTAGTTTGGTCACTGCTTCTTCTGCTGGAAACTTGTAGGCTATCGCCCAGCGTGGACTTTTGGCTGTGAAGCCAAGCTCATCCTGTATATCTATTTGGTCAACCTTAATCACAATTCCATCGATTTCATAGCTTAAGTCTGGACGATGCTCTGTCCAATATTGCACATACTCAATGACTTCATCGATACTTTTGCAGGTTTTTGTTTCCGGATTAATTTTAAACCCTAACTCCTTTAAATAGGCTAACCGCTCACTATGTGAGGCTAACTCACCTGCCTCCCATTCTCCTACACTATAAATAAAAATATCAAGGTTTCGTGAGGCGGCAATTTTCGGATCTAATTGCCTTAAGGAGCCTGCTGCTGCATTTCGAGGGTTTGCGAATAGGTCCTCTCCGTTTTGCTCTCTTTTTTCATTTAAAGCTTGAAAGGACTTGGTTGGCATAAACGCCTCGCCACGGACCTCAATTGGCTGGGTTTCTTTGATTTTTAACGGGATGCTACGAATTGTTTTCAGGTTTGTTGTAATATCCTCACCTGTTTTCCCGTCTCCACGAGTCGCTCCTCTTTCTAATAATCCCTCAACATACCTTAAAGATATGGCTAACCCGTCAATTTTTAACTCACAAACATACGAGATATTGGTTGCATCTGTCCCTTCACGTACACGGCGGTCAAAATCACGGAGCTCCTCTTCGTTAAAGGCATTACCTAGGCTCAACATCGGTATATTGTGCTGAACCTTTTGAAAGGCATCAATTGGCTCTCCACCAACACGTTGACTTGGGGAGTCTGGAGTTATGAGTTCAGGATATTGTTCCTCAATATCCTTTAACTCACGCATTTTCATGTCATACTCTTGATCTGAGACAGACGGCTTGTCCAGCACATGGTATTCATAATTAAACTGATTTAATTGTTCACGCAAAGTCTCCAACTTTGCTATTGCCTCTTGCTTATCCATTCAGATGCACCTCACTTATCCTTTCGAGATTGGAGCAAACCTTGCTAGCAACCGTTTTATTCCTACTGGTGCTGGAAAGGCGATATCTAGCTCCATTTCATCACCACTACCTTGAACCTTGACAACCGTTCCTTCGCCCCATTTCTTATGCTGTACTTTGTCACCAGCACTCCAATCAACGCTTTCTCCACCGGTTGAGCCTCGTTTCATCTGCTGCGCCTTACGCTTAACTGGTTTTGATGGACGCTCTTGTGAAAGAGAAGATGCAGTAAACCCAGATGATGAACCCATCGGTGAATCGATATTTTTCTCTATAAACTCATCTGGAATTTCATGGATAAAGCGACTAACTGGATTCATATTGGTTCGGCCATATAATGTACGCATTTTGGCATGCGTCATATAAAGCTTTTGTTCAGCCCGGGTAATCCCTACATAGGCTAGTCGACGCTCTTCTTCCATTTCCTCTTCATCCATTAAGGAACGACTATGCGGAAAAACACTCTCCTCCATTCCAATTAAAAAGACCACTGGAAATTCCAAGCCTTTCGCTGAGTGAAGGGTCATGAGAACGACTTTATTATCATCATCTTCTTCATCAACTTTATCAATGTCCGCAATTAAAGCTAAATCCGTTAAGAAGGCAATCAAGCTTTTATCATCATTGCTAGATTCAAATTGGTTTGTAACAGTTTTAAATTCGTTAATGTTTTCTAGCCGGCTTTGGGCTTCTAAGGTCTTTTCGTTTTTTAGCATTTCCTCATAGCCTGTTTTTTCTAGAACTTCCTCCACAATTTCTGTTACAGATAGAAACTCCTGCATTTGAGTCCAATTTTTAATCATTTGATGGAAGGAGGAAACGCCATTTGCGGCTTTTTTACTCATCCCGGTCATTACAGCATCTGATGCTGCTTCATAAAGGGAAATATCATGATATTGAGCATAGGCGATTAACTTATCCATCGATGTTTTCCCAATTCCACGTTTCGGTTCATTGACCACTCGTTGGAAACTGATGTCATCGTTCGGATTGGAAATCAGGCGTAAATAGGCTAATAAATCTTTAATTTCCTTACGATCATAGAACTTAGTTCCGCCCACAATTTGGTACGGAATATTGGATTTCACCAAAGCGTCCTCCATCGCACGAGACTGAGCATTTGTCCGATACAAAACGGCTATATCTCGATACTGGAGATTTTCCTCTTGAACTAAGGTTTCTAATTGGTCCACAACATAAATGGCCTCATCTCGTTCACTTGCTGCCTGATAAAAGGTAATCGTTTCTCCATCTGTGTTATCGGTCCAAAGCTCCTTTGGTTTACGAGAGGTGTTGTTTTGGATCACATGGTTGGCTGCTTTTAAGATTGTTTTGGTTGAACGATAGTTTTGCTCTAGCAAAATGACACGTGCAGATGGATAATCCTTTTCAAAGGATAAAATATTGGCAATATCTGCTCCACGCCAGCGATAAATAGACTGATCCGAATCCCCAACCACGCAAAGGTTTTGATGCCTTTCAGCCAGCATTTTAACAAGCTGATATTGAGCATGGTTCGTATCCTGATACTCATCAACATGAATATATTGAAAACGTCTTTGATAATATTGTAATGTCTCTGGAACCCGTTCAAACAGCTGAATTGTTTTCATAATCAAATCATCGAAATCTAATGCATCATTCTTTGTTAATGTTTTTTGATACATTTTAAAGACTTCCGCTGTTTTATCTTCATATATATTATTGGCTTCTTTACTAAACTCCTCAGGTGTCACCAGCTGATTCTTGGCTGAGCTAATAGCATTAAGCATAGCACGGGGATCCCACTTTTTAGGGTCCAAATTTAGATCCTTTAAAATTTGTTTAATAACTGATAATTGATCACCAGAATCTAGGATAGAAAAGTTACGATTCATACCAATCCGATCAATATCTCGACGTAAAATGCGGACACATAAGGAGTGAAAGGTGGATAACCAAATTTCCTCAGCTCCTGCTCCAACCAGGTTATGTACCCGTTCCTTCATTTCGCGTGCCGCTTTATTCGTAAAGGTAATGGCAATAATGTTGTATGGTGCCACACCCTTTTCATGGAGAAGATATGCAATACGATGAGTTAATACCCTCGTCTTCCCACTTCCCGCTCCTGCCATAATTAAAAGCGGTCCTTCTGTATGTTTTACAGCTTGCGCCTGTGGTTCGTTCATTCCTTTTACAATGTCGTCAACGGTAAAACTCACAATAACCCCACCTAACTAGTTTTTCATATTCTTTACTGCTTTTACGGTTTTTAATGACTCTTTGAAACGATCATATATAGAATTGCCAACTACTACAATGTCAGCAAATTGGGCCATTTCCTTGGCTTGTTCAGGGCTCTGAATCCCACCACCATAGATGAGTAGAGTTTCTTCTAATTTCCCCTGTACACGCTTGACCAACTCAGGGTTCCCATATGTTCCACTATATTCGAGATAAAAAATCGGAAAACGAAACATCTTTTCAGCCATTTGAGCATAGGCTAGTACATCTTTGTCCTCAACGACTTTGGAATTCGTATATTGAAAGGCCTTGGAATCCGGATTTAACATACAATACGCTTCCATCATAATCTCGTCCCAGTTCATAATATCCCCAAAGTCCTTCACTGCTTGATGGTGCAAATCCATAAACCATTTTTTATTTTCACTATTTAAAACAGATGGAATAAAGTAATAGTCAAAGCCAGGTGTCACTGACTCCACATTAGAAATTTCGAGTACACAAGGCACTGTGTAACGACGAATTCTAGCTAGTAGATGTAATACATCATCAAGCGTAACATCATCCGTTCCTCCAACAATGATTGCATCTGTCCCTGACTCACAGATCCTTTCTAAATTCTCATCTGAAATTTCTTTGTTAGGATCTAATTTAAACATATGTCTCCACTTATTTATATCGTACATAGATTACCGTCCTCTATCTTTAAATTACATACCCTTTATTATAGCAAAAAACCACCTCGAATTAGAAACGACATTCGCACGTAAATAAGTAAAAATTGCAGGTAACTTGTGACAACAGAAAGGATATGCTAAGATTAGAAAAATAAATGACGTCTTTGTTGGCTGAAATTGAATAGTACAATGAGGAATGAATAGTATCTAAATCCTCTTCAAGAAGCGATCTAGGGATGGTGTGAGCCTAGAGAATGATTTAGAGAAAAGGCAATTCTGAGTACATTTTACTAAAAGAGGATGTAGATTGACTACATCAATCAGGGTGGAACCGCGGGAGATAACTCTCGTCCCTGGGCACAAGCCCAGAGACGGGAGTTTTTTTATATGATTATCACCATTATAGAACATTTGTTCTGGTGAAGCAACAAAAATTATAAGGCTTAGGAGGAAAAGTAGAATGGGAAAAAGCATGGATGAATTAGTCAATCACGTCAAACATAGAGGATTTGTATTCCAAGGCTCTGAAATCTACGGCGGTCTCGCAAACACTTGGGATTATGGACCATTGGGTGTGGAATTAAAGAAAAATTTAAAGGATGCTTGGTGGAAAAAATTCGTACAGCAATCCCCTTATAATGTTGGCTTAGATGCATCTATTTTAATGAATCCCAAAACATGGGAAGCATCTGGTCACTTAGGGAACTTCAATGACCCGATGATGGACTGTAAAGAATGCAAGGCGCGTCACCGTGCTGATAAGTTAATTGAAAACTATTTCGGTGAAAAGGGGGAAGAAGTCGTCGTTGATGGCCTTCCTTTTGAAGAAATGGAAAAGATGATTGAGGATAACGATATTGTTTGTACGGAATGTGGCGCCAAAAACTTTACGGAAATTCGTCAGTTTAATCTTATGTTCAAAACCTTCCAGGGAGTTACAGAGGATTCTAGTGATGAAATCTTTTTACGCCCTGAAACAGCGCAAGGAATCTTTGTAAACTTTAAAAATGTTCAGCGCTCTATGCGTAAAAAGCTACCATTTGGTATTGCTCAAATCGGGAAAAGCTTCCGTAACGAAATTACTCCTGGGAACTTCATTTTCAGAACTCGTGAATTTGAACAAATGGAAATGGAATTCTTCTGTAAACCAGGAACAGAAAAAGAATGGCATCAATATTGGTTAGACTTCTGTCATAACTGGTTATTATCACTCGGACTAAATGAAAAAAATGTTCGCCGTCGCGATCACGAGGAAGATGAATTGTCTCACTACAGTAATGCGACAACTGATTTGGAGTACAAATTCCCATTCGGCTGGGGAGAGCTTTGGGGCGTTGCTTCTCGTACTGATTACGACTTGACCCAACATGCTGAGCATTCAGGTGAAGATTTTCAATATATCGATCAAGAAAATAACAATGAACGTTATATTCCTTACGTCATCGAACCAGCGCTTGGACTGGATCGTCTCGTATTGTCGTTCCTTGCTGATGCTTTTGAAGAGGAGGAATTAGAAGATGGTTCTACTCGTGCTGTTATGCACTTCCATCCAGCAGTTGCTCCGTATAAAGCAGCTGTCTTCCCACTTTCGAAAAAGCTGTCCAAGGAAGCTCAGGAGGTTTACAGTGAGCTTGCTAGTGATTTTATGATTGACTACGATGAATCAGGTTCTATCGGGAAACGCTACCGTCGTCATGATGAAATTGGAACACCATTCTGTATTACTTTTGACTTCGATTCTGTTGAAGACAAACAAGTAACAGTTCGTGATCGTGACACGATGGAGCAAACTAGAATGCCAATTTCAGAATTAAAACAGTTCTTAAGTGAAAAAATCTCATATTAAATATAAAAAAGCGCATGGATAAATTTCCATGCGCTTATTGTTTATTCCTCTTCCTTTTGATAAATACGATCTAACACAAGATCATAAGCTTCGTTTCCATAATTCAAGCACCTTTTGACGCGTGAAATTGTAGCTGTTGATGCGCCTGTTTCTTTTTCAATAACATGATACGTATCCCCTTCTCTTAGCATGCGTGCAACCTGCAGACGCTGTGCTAGAGATTGAACCTCATTCATCGTAGCTAAGTCATCAAAAAATTTATAGCACTCTTCGACATCTTCCAACGCTAAAATAGCTTGAAATAATTGATCTAATTCTTTCCCACGTAGCTTGTCAATTTGCATCGTTCTACCTCCTCCGGTCCTTAGTTAAACTGAACAGATTGGTCCATGCCAGGTGACTCGGGTACCACATTCACCCATGTTTTACCCGGTACAAATTCAACAGGCTCTTCCCCATTAAACGGCAAAATACGTCCATCAACGTTTTTCCAGTTTACCTCTTTTACGATTCCCTTTTGAATTAAGTAACCTTTTCCACCTGACTCTAAATCTATAGCCCTACGGTTGGCCGAATCAATGACCTGATGTCCGGTTTCAACGATAAAAATATTGTCTAGCATGATTGGCTCATCCGTTTCTAATTCAACAGATTTCTCTCCATCACTATAACGAATGTACTTTTCATTGGCCTCATCATACTCATATGTGACTTTTTCATATACATCATCATAGACGATATGAACTTTACTTGCCTCATCACCACTTAACTCTTCCACTTCATTTTCTGATAAGAAAGGATATGGTTCGTACTCTTTTTCAGTAGAAATGCCTTTGTTTTCAGCCGCTTCATATACATTTGGATAAAGCAGGTATGAATTATGTGGTGCTTGACGGAAGCTTTCCCGTTTAAATAAAAATCCATCATTATCATGAACCATTCCTCTTAATACTTCTGCACCTTTATTCAAAATGATGTCTTCAATATGTTGTGCAGCTCCATGATAAACGTATATCGAATCCATTCCTAAAGCTAAATCTGCATAATATTCACGCGCACTTCTTACTGGTCCCACCATTTCTGGGGTTTCACTATGAAAGAAAGCAATAAACCTCGTAATTGGGCCCTCTGCAAGTAGTTCATATACAATATCCGCCTGTGATAACCCTGTTTGCGGACGTGCTTTATTATGGTTATTTACCATAACTCCAACAATACGGTTATTAATCTCTTCATCGGTTTTAATGCCCGTAAGTGGATACGTATGAATCAATTCGTCTTCAGGCTCCTCAGATTCAGCGGCAGGTTCCTGATCGAGATTCATAGCTGGTTCGTCTTGTTCAGTATCTTTTTGATTGGATGCCTCCTCGTCCTTACAAGCAACGAGTAAAATCATCATCGAAAGTAGTATCATTAAAATTGCTCTATTTCTAGTCAATGTATCCCACCTTTTTAAAGTCTTTGTCCTTTACCCCTTTTATATTTTAACGCATTATCGTAGGAAAGAGTACCTCTTTCTTTTTTACATCGATAATTCCTTTAGGTGTGATGCGTAAATATGGTAAATGGGAGGCTGATAAGAACAATAATGTGTAGATTGGATCGGTAAATTGATATCCATGTTCCTTTAACTTATTGGAAAGCTCCTTCTCTTTTTTAATTAATTCCTCCATCGGTTCATCTGAAAGCTTTCCTGCTAATTTTAACGGTAGCTCACAAATTACTTTACCATTATCAGCCAGCACGATGCCTCCACCGATTTCTTTCATCCGATCAAAGGCAATGCGAATATCCGATTTTCTTTTTCCAATTAACGTAATATCCCCTGTACTGGAGTAAGAGCTCACAAGTCCCCCTAAGGTTTTAGTAAATCCTCTAAGTAGAGTAGCAATTCTCCATTCCCCATGCTGGTCCATTAAGGTAAGAAAAGCTTCATGATTATCTTCACTAATTTCGTCTGTTTGTAAGCCATTCGTTATCGTAAACGGCTTCATAATGACATCATTGGCCATTTCTAAACCGATGGGAACGAAGAAACGAAAATCACTATCACGTAGCTCCCAGTCTAAGGATAGGGACTTAATTCCATACTTTTTCCAATCAAATGAAGGCTGCTCATATTGAATATTCTCTTCATATTTTATCCATTTGCCCTTTGCTAAAACCGAAACTGGTGTCGGATTATTTTTTTCCTTTAAAAAATTGATATGCGCGATTCGACCAGGACCAATACTTCCTACTAAGTGGTCAATCCCAAAGTGTTTCGCTGCATTATATGAAGCCATCAAATAGGCCTCCTCTAAAGGTACACCTTCTTCAATCGCAATTTCAATACACTTGTTCATAATTCCGCTTTCATAAAACGATGGAGGAGAACCATCTGTTGTCATCATCACATTATCATAAGAATGTACATCATAATCCTTTAATTCCCGTAGGATTTTCCGTAAATCAGGACGAATCGACGAATGACGTAAAGCAATTCGATATCCTAAAATAAGACGCTTATATGCTTCTTCACCAGAAATCGCTTCGTGGTCACTATCCGCTCCTAGCAGCTTCATTCTCGTTAACGTTTCAAGTGATGCACCAGGGAAATGTCCTTCAACTGGCTTCCTAAGTCTTTTGGCTTCCTGCATCCAGTGTAGCATCCGGTCGTCATCCTTTAACACACTCGTCCAGGAAGTCAGCTCCCCACCTTGAATAACGGCATCATGCTTGAGCCATGAGAGTACATTGGCTTTTCGTATAAATTTTTCCTCATCCTGTAAGGTTGATTGGGAATCAAAACGGGCCCACCAATATAAGGATGTAGGCAAATCGTCCAATTCCTCAATTACAGAAAACGCTTTCTTGTTATCCAATAAATAAAGGTACGTAAGATTATCATTGATAAATACTGCCGTACCCGTTTGAGATGCATATTGAGACAATGTATGGGGATTATATAACTGAAATGGATGCACGTGTGGCTCTATATATCCTGGTACTAAATATTGACCCTGACAGTCAATCATTTGTATATTCGTATGCTCAGGCAGACGATCACCAACGTAAACAATACGATCTTCATAAATCCAGATGTTTGCCTGCATCCATTTTTTTATATAAACATTTAAATAGGTTGCGTTTTTCAATACTAGCGTTGGAATTAATTTATCATCAATGACAGCAACATGCTCGCGTAGCTGTCGATTCCTCCAGCGACTATTAAAACTCATATATGTTCCTCCCCCTTGTAGCCTAAAAAGCTTTGGTTATGTAAAATTTTAATACATTAACGCTGTGAAGGGAAGAGATAAATTTGGTACAAAAAAATGTGGGTACAATAAATGCATTAATACGAATTACGGCAGGGCTCACGGCTGTAAGCTACGGAACAGCTTGTTTAGTGAAAAAACCCCATCGTGAAATGAATTCCTTGTTAATTGTTTTAGGTGCCATGAAGGTTGCTGAAGGGATTGTAAGGTACTGTCCCGTTACAGATATGATTGATAACACCGATATGTTTGAAAATGTGAAACAAAATCTCACGCAAGGAAAGCAAAGTGCCGATCAATACGAAATATAAAGAAAGATAGGAGCCACTTAAGCTCCTATCTTCTTTAGTTTAGTCCGATTTTTTCAAAAATAGCATCGACACTCTTTAAGTGATATTCATAGTCGAAACACTTGTCCAATTCTTCCTTAGATAAAACGTTAGTGATTTTTGTTTCATTTTCAACCAATGACTTAAACGGAACCCCCTTTTCCCAGGCCTCCATTGCCTTTGGTTGAACCAGGTCATAGGCCTTCTCACGTACCATACCTTGATCAATTAGAGCAAGTAGAACGCGCTGAGAAAAAATAAGGCCATAGGTTTTCTCCATATTTGCACGCATGTTATTAGGAAACACGGTTAAATTTTCAACAATTTTGCCGAAACGATTCAGCATGTAATTGAGTGCAATTGTACTATCAGGCAAAATAATACGCTCAGCTGAGGAATGAGAAATGTCACGCTCATGCCACAATGGCACATTTTCATAGGCGGTGAGCATATGTCCACGAATCACACGAGATAAGCCTGTCATGTTTTCAGACCCAATCGGATTACGCTTATGCGGCATTGCGGATGAGCCTTTTTGCCCCTTCGCAAAAAATTCCTCAACCTCTCTCGTTTCCGTCTTTTGCAATCCCCTAACTTCAACCGCAAACTTCTCAATTGATGTTGCAATTAAGGACAGTACAGACAAATAATGAGCGTGTCGATCCCTTTGTAGGGTCTGGGTTGATACTGGAGCTGCTCCAAGTCCTAGCTTTTCACAAACATACTGTTCAACAAATGGGTCAATATTGGCATATGTACCCACTGCACCAGAAATTTTTCCGACCTCAATGCTTTGTCTAGCTGCCTGAAAACGCTCGAGGTTTCGCTTCATTTCTTCATACCAAAGAGCCATCTTTAACCCAAAAGTTGTCGGCTCAGCATGCACCCCATGCGTACGCCCCATCATAACGGTATACTTGTGCTCTTTTGCTTTGTTAGCCAGAATTTGGACGAAATTATTAAGGTCTTTTTCAATAATTTCATTCGCCTGTCTTAGAAGGTATGACTGAGCTGTATCCACTACATCCGTTGAGGTTAAGCCATAGTGAACCCATTTTCGCTCTTCTCCCAAGGTTTCCGACACGGCACGCGTAAACGCCACCACATCATGTCTCGTTTCCTGTTCAATTTCCTTGACTCGATTCAAGTCGAATGAAGCTTGTTCGCGCAACTTTTGGACATCCTCTTTTGGAATAATCCCGAGTTCACTCCACGCTTCACACGCTAAAATTTCAACTTCAAGCCACGCATTCAGCTTATTTTTTTCTTCCCAAATTGCTCCCATTTCTTCACGCGTATAACGTTCAATCATGTCGAATTCCCCCTATGTATCACACTACCCTAATGATACCGTATCTGTGAAAAAAATCTAGACCTCATCCTGTAAAATTGCTTCAAACATAATATCTCTTGCCACAGGCTCCATACCTTTGTCCGTTTCTTTAAAAATAGGCTTTTCAAAGCGTTTTATTGGTGTATAGCCTTCCTGTGCAATTCGATCTAAACAATCAGAAATCGATTCCCCATTTTCAACCTTAAACCGCTTCTTTTTTGATTTTTTCGTCATATCTTACACCACCAAACTTTGCTGCTATTCAGGTTTATTTTTCTTACGTCGTAACCTTCTTACTTGTTTAACCCAGAACCCGCCATGAATTGTCTTCGGTTCATAGGCGATCATAAACGCTTTTGGGTCAATTTCATGAATGGTCTCATAAAGCTTGAGCTCATATTTTCTCGGAGTTAAAATTTGCATGGATAGACGATCTCCATCCATTCCATGTGCATACCAGCTCGTTACCCCATATCCGCGATCACGAAGCTTTCTTGTAAATTCGATATCAGGGTTAGTGGAGACTACATTGACCGTAATATATCCAAGCGCTAGCTTTTCTTCAATTCGTGTACCCACTAGAACACCAATACCATAACCAATGGCATAGGCCACTAAATTTTGAATTTCATTTAAATTATCTAGCACTAAGCCTAAACCAACAACATAAACCACCGTTTCAAACATACTGACCATGGCTGCTGTATATCGCTGCCCCTTCAATGTCAGCATCATACGCACTGTAAAAAGGGAAACGTAAACAATATTAATGATTAATATAATCGCAACCATCACTAGTGCATTCTCTAACATTTGTTTTCCTCCTCTACCTTATCATTTGAAAACTCCCTCCGTAATAATCACCCACTGCCCAATTTTCGCATAGAATATTTTAGAAAAATTTGGCTTTGATGTTGGTGAATTAGGAATTACTTATTGGAGGGAAAAATATGGATCCATTTAAGAATATGCAGGATTGGAAAAAGAATATGGATCACTTTTTCGGCGAACAATTTTGGAGTGAGTTTGAAGGTATTTTAAAGCCACCCATTCCACAAATTAATATGTACCAATCCGATAACGAAATCACCGTTGTATGTAATGTACCCGGAATGAAGCAAGTTAAAAGTGTCGATATTTTCGTTGATTATGCCACTTTAGAAATCCAAGGTGTCATTAGTCTACCTGTACAGGGGCACTTAGTGCAAGAGGAAATTTTACAGGGGGCTTTTGACCGTAAAATCGACCTTCCATTCCCCGTCCGCAGTGACAAAATTGATGCCATTTACCAAAACGGCTTACTTACCATTCAGCTATACAGATTGATAACGAAGGAGTCTAATAAGCATAGAGTTTCGGTACGGGTGATGGATGAGTAGGGATTGTGGGGGAGGATTTGTACTAATGACGATGATTGGGTAGGGCGGAAGCGGATTAATCAGGTCGTTTCTCCGGGGAATTCGGTCGGTGGTGTAGGGAATTCAGTCTTATGTTTAAGGGAATCAAGTCAAAATTGTAGTTATTCCCGTTTGGATGTTATGGGCGTAATTGTCATCTAGTCAGCTTTTTAGTAATTCCTGTTAGAAGCTTGAGTTATCACGTCTTAACCTGAAGTAATCAAGTCAGCCTTCATCATAATCCTGTCATTTTCCCCATTATTCCGTCCATGCGCAATAATCCCGCCACCTTATCCATTATTCCAGTCGCAACTCGCAAAATCCCGTCGCTTTCCACAAATAAAAAGAATCACCATAATGATTCATCTCATTATGGTGATTCCACTACTTCAATCCCATTTTCCTCGAGAACTTCCCAATCCGTTACTTTACCTTTATTTAAAACAACCTGGTTAAGACTCTTCAGTTCAACCAATCCTGACACGGTTGTAATCTCTGTTTGATGTATATCTAAATAAGACAGGTTTTCTAATGGAGCTAATTCTTCTAAAAATCCTAGATTCTGTACGTCCTCTATAATCAACGTTTCTAAATTTATTAGCGATTTCAGTACGGACATTGGTAGGGTATAGCCTTTTAAATATAGTCTTTCCAGGCTTTTCATTTGTTTAATATACTGATAATCATGCGGAAGAAGCTCTTGAAAACGGTCTGTTGAACTCAACGGCTTTATGTTTAAATTCTGGAGTGTTTTTAAATCTTCCTCTGATATATACTCAGGTGCCTTTTGTAATGATGCAGCTACATTTTCCACGAAAAATCCTGACGCCTCAATTTGATAGAGGTCATTTTCGATAAATTTGCCATCCTTGTAGATAGAGCCATCAGAACTAAAATCCACGGTAGAAATTCGTTTTCCCTTTTCATTTAAGTACCTAGCAAACGCATAGGATGAACCATTTTCCTCCCACACTACGTTGAAACTCAAGCCGATGTCACCATTTATATAGTACTCAACATGATCCGGTGACCACGGATGCAGGGAGATTTTCTCGTTTGTAGTTTTGATAAATTGATACTCAACCGCTTCATAAGTGGAGCCATCCGTCTCCGATTGCCCCTCATAAACTTTGCCCTGCCCAAACGTTTCTTGAACTTCTTCTTTAGTCATTCCCACTGTATATTTTGACATAATGGTTTCTAGCTGTTCCCGCACTTGGTCAAAAGGGATCGTTTCCTCTTCTTCCACTACTGGAGGTTGGTCTGATTCTTCAGGTTGTGGAAAAGCATCTTGTAAATAGATAAAGCTAAACACAATTGCACCTACAAAGAGTGTTGCAGTTGCCAATTTCGGCCTCCAGTGTGCTGAGGTTGATTTCTTTTTCTCTTTTTGGTGGAGCCATCGATAAAATCGTTCTTTATCTTCCTTTTTCACCAAAGGCTCTTCACCTATATAGTCGTCAAAAGCATCCTTATAATTACGATTCGATTTCGTCAAACTGCACACCCCCTAGCTTAGACCGCAGTTTCCCTTTACCGCGAGCTATTCTCGTTTTTACCGTCGACTCATTTAGATGCAGCAGTTCACTGATTTCTTTAATCGAAAGGGATTGATAATAACGCAGCACCAAGACTTCACGATATTTTATGGACAAAGAAAATATCGCATTAATCAATTGCTGACGTTCTTCATCCTTAATGGAGAGTTGCTCTGGTGATTTGCTATGGCCCGTGTCATGAATATGTTCTCGCAGGTAAATAATCCGGTTCACAGGAGATTTTAAGTGGTCTTTACATTTATTAATTGCAATTCGACATAACCATGTTTTTAATTTAGATTCTCCCTGAAAAGAATCGAGCCGCCTATAAACCGTGATCAGAAAATCCTGAAAAAGGTCGTCTGTAGCTACGTAATTTTTCACATACGTAAATATTATTCTTTTAACTGTTTCTCCATAGTTATCAATCACATATTCTATAGCTCTTTCTCTTGGCCATAAGGCGATGTCCAAATCATTATTTTCGGTATCATAGGATTCCAAAGCCAAATCACCAACTTTCTCTTGCTCTTACCTTTTAGACGACTAAGATTTTAAAAGGTCCCACATTTTATATAAAACTTATACTAAAATTTTAAATCATAAACTCTACTTTTGGTTGAACCTTGATACTGTGTATTTAACGATCGTAAAATTTTATAACTAACTGTCGGGGATTCTATTTGTAAATATTTTCGTGCTTCTCTGTTTGTTAAAGAGTTATCAATAAGAAGAGAGTAATCAATGAGAGCTTGCATGTGAGCATCTCTAGAGGACGTAGGACATTGAGGACATTGCCATTTTCCGTTTTTTCTAAACATCGGCGAAGTAGAACAGCTTGGACACTGCACCCCAGGGATTAACTCAGATTTAACCATATTAAACTTGTCAAAGAAATCTGGATCTTCTGGTTCATTTCGTTTCATAAGTCGTTTGGATAAATTATGAATTTGTTTATTTGTTGCTGCTTCCTTAATATAGGACTGTTGGATTTGTTCAATTTTTTCTAATAAATAAGTGCTGTGGAGAACCTTCTTTACGTATACTGACTCTGGATTGGTGGTTTTCAAAATACAATTTGGGTTAGTCATCACTACCAAATGTTCAAGTGGAATGTTGGGAAATTTGTGTTCCTTAAGCCAATTATGAAACTGAAATTTCTGATGTTTCACCTGTTGCAAGGGATCAGGAAAAACCTCCCTCGTTCCATCATCTTTAGTGCGAATAAGCTGTTTAAACGTATCATCAAATAGTAGATGTCCGGAAATATTTTTAGCTTCAACAATGAGAATAAAGGATTTGGAGAGCAGTATAGTATCCATTTGGAAGTAAAAACTTTGATAGGGGAGTCTGAGGCCATGAAGGATGAGGAATTCCTTTTCGGGGAGAAAGCTTAAATAATAGTCCAATGACTTTTCACCTTTTTGTCCAGCAACACATTTTCCAAGTTCCTCTTCTATAGCCGGACGCTTCGGATGATTATCAGGCAGACGTCGCAATAAAGCCTGCAATTTTTTTATTCGCATGGAAACAGCATGATTTAAAACTAGCAAATTATCACTCCTCAGTTAAAATTCT
This sequence comes from Salinibacillus xinjiangensis, assembly GCF_009649735.1. Lineage (GTDB taxonomy): Bacteria > Bacillota > Bacilli > Bacillales > Alkalibacillaceae > Salinibacillus > Salinibacillus xinjiangensis. The sequence continues at coordinate 54,701 of NZ_WJNH01000009.1, read as the reverse complement.
ATGTTTTTCGACATGATTAATAGTTTCGCTATTGATCGAAAATCCCCTTCTTTTTGATGAAAAAATTATAAGTAAGAGAGTGGGCTAATTAATCAAGTCTCCCACATCAGGAATTCAGTCAAAAGAGTTAATAATCCGGTCAATATGTAATAGATTCATGTCATATTAGTGAACTATTACGTCCACGCATATGGCTACGAGTTTGATTCAGTCTATTTACCTATTAATTAAGTCAGGCCGCAAGAGAATCCGATCCAGTACAGCTGTTAATCACGTCGCCCTCCAACGGTAATCCCGTCACTTCACCTCCTTTTCCTGTCAGCAGCCCAAAATACCGTCAAACCGCATCACAATCAAGTCAAAACAATCTACATTCACGTCACGTCAACATCGGAACAATTCCGGTCACCACCGCCCCGCACACTTCAGCAAAAAATAAAAATCCCAGCTCAGCACCACCACGGCGCCAAACTGGGATTCAATAAAACTATAAAACTAGCTCAAGAACACAAAATACAACACAAACACTACAAACAAGCCATACATAATCGGATGAATATCCTTTGCCTTACCCTTTAATAGCATCGTAATTGGGTAGAAAATAAAGCCCATTGCGATTCCAGTTGCGATACTATAAGTCAGCGGCATCGCAATGACCGTTAAAAAGGCTGGGACCGCAATTTCAAATTTATCCCATTCAATATTTTTCAGGTTAGAAGCCATTAATACACCGACAATTATCAATGCTGCTGCTGTCACCTGCGAGGTCACGACACCTAATAATGGTGAGAAGAACAGAGCTAACACGAATAATGCTGCTGTTACTATGGATGCAAAGCCTGTGCGTCCGCCAACTCCAACCCCGGCAGTTGATTCAATATAGGATGTGGTTGTGGATGTACCAAGCACAGAGCCCGCTACAGTTGCAGCTGAGTCAGAGAACAATGCACGCCCCGCACGAGGAAGCTTATTATCCTTCATGAAACCTGCTTGAGTGGCAACGGCTACTAAAGTTCCCGCTGTATCAAAGAAATCCACAAATAAGAACGTTAAAATTACGACAAGCATTTCAAGTGTGAAAATATCACCAAAGTGCGCAAACGCCTCACCAAAGGTTGGAGCAAGACTTGGGACACTTCCTACGACTTGAGAAGGAGGGTCGATAAGTCCTACAACAATACCTGCAATTGAAGTAATGATCATGCCATAGAAAATACCGCCTTTTACTCCAACTACCATAAGTGCTACGGTTACAACAATCCCAAAAATAGCTAATAGAGTAGTAGGTGTTGTTAGGTCGCCAAGCGCAACCAACGTGTCTGGGTTACCCACAACAATCCCTGAATTAATTAAACCGATAAAAGCAATAAATAGACCGATACCAGCACCGACAGCAAGCTTTAACTGACCGGGTATGGCGTTAATGATTTTTTCTCGTAAACCAGATACAGTTAGTACAATAAATATAAGTCCAGATGCGAGTACCCCTGCTAATGCTGTTTGCCAAGGAATCCCCCAAGTGAGAACGACTGTGTAAGCGAAGAAGGCATTTAAGCCCATTCCTGGTGCAAGTGCAATCGGATATTTAGCTAGCAAGCCCATGATTAACGTACCAATAGCGGCAGCAAGTGCGGTTGCTGTAAAGACAGCACCACTATCCATTCTTGTCATTCCCTCTGGTAGCTCAACACCATCAAGGGTTAATATGATCGGATTTAAAAATAAAATATAAGCCATAGATAAAAACGTTGTAATCCCAGCCATGGTTTCGGTACGATAATTCGTTCCGAGCTGGTCAAAGTTAAAATACTTTTTCATTCTCCATTTCCTCCCCTTTTATGTGAAACACCGAAGCTATCAAAACAAAAACACCCTTGGCATCTATACCAAGAGTGTCTACGTACGGAAGGAAATTGCAAAAGGACTAGCCCTTTTCACCCAGGACAACCCCATAAACCTATGCAATCACCTCGTAGTCAGACCATTTACGGTGGTCCGGTAGAAACTCATGGGCCGATTCCCAAAATTATACGACGGTGTTCAGTTATTTATTTAATTCATTTAAATCGTAACCTGTTTTTGTCTGTCTGTCAACAAATAAACGAATATTTTTGACAAAATCCAAGAATAATGTTCGCTTATTCCCATTCAATGGTAGAAGGTGGCTTACTCGTCACATCATACACAACGCGATTAATTTGCTCCACCTCGTTGACCATGCGATTTGAGATCTTTTCCAAAATATCTAAAGGAATACGAGCCCAGTCCGAAGTCATTCCATCCACAGAGGTAACAGCTCGAATGGCAATGGTATGATCATAGGTCCGGCTATCTCCCATAACCCCTACACTACGAATGTTCGGTAAAACGGTGAAGTACTGCCAGATTTCCCGATCTAAGCCTGCCTTAGCTATTTCATCACGTAAAATGGCATCAGACTCGCGAACAATTGCTAATTTTTCCTCGGTTACGTCTCCAAGGATGCGAATAGCAAGACCTGGACCTGGGAAAGGCTGACGCCAAACAATTTCTTCTGGTAGCCCAAGTTCAAGCCCGAGCTCCCGAACCTCATCTTTAAATAGTGTGTTTAAAGGCTCAATTAATTCAAATTGCATATCCTCAGGCAGGCCACCTACATTGTGGTGAGACTTAATCGTTTGCGCCGTGTCGGTACCACTTTCAATAATGTCCGTATATAAAGTTCCTTGTGCTAAATAGTCTACATCCTCTAATTTTGATGCTTCATCATCAAATACGTAGATAAACTCATTCCCAATGATTTTACGCTTTTGTTCAGGATCTGAGACACCCTGTAACTTATCAAGGAAACGGTCCTTCGCATCTATTTTGATGACGTTCATATGAAATTCATCGCGGAAAGTTTCCATGACTGTTTTTGCTTCGTCTTTTCTAAGCAATCCATGATCGACAAAAATACAGGTTAGTTGATCACCTATAGCTCTATGAATAAGTGCAGCCACAACAGAGGAGTCCACGCCCCCACTAAGGGCACATAACACCTTTTTGTCTCCTACCGCTTTATGAATTTTTTCTATTTCAAGCTCTACAAAGTTTTCCATCGTCCAGTTTGATTCCGCCTTACAAATGGAAAAAATAAAGTTTCGTAGGACGTCATTTCCATACTCTGAATGCTTCACTTCAGGATGGAATTGAACACCATAAAGGTTTTGATCCACAGAGCTAATCGCAGCAATTGGACATGAAGGGCTAACTGCATCTACTGTGAAGTTATCAGGAGTTTCGATTACTTTATCACTGTGGCTCATCCAAACCACCTGCTCTTCAGGTAACTCGCGGAATAAACCATTTGTGTTTTGAACCTCAATTTGTGCCTTTCCATACTCACGATCCTTGGCACGCTCTACTTTTCCACCAAAATGATCAACCATCAGCTGCATACCATAGCAAACACCTAAAATCGGAATGCCTAAGTCAAAAATGGCAGGGTCACAGCGAAAGCTATTTTCTGCATAAACACTGTTTGGTCCACCCGATAAAATGATTCCTTTTGGGTTCATTTCCCGAATCTCAGCAGCAGACAGCTTATGTGAGTGTAGCTCACTGTAAACACCCATTTCTCTTATACGTCTTGTGATCAATTGATTATATTGACTGCCAAAGTCTAGTACTAAAATCATTTCTGGATTTTGAATCGTCATTGATCTTCCCCCTTATGGTGTGGTGATATTAGAAAAGCACGAGTTTCGCCAAAAATGGCGAAATTCGATGTCTTTTCTTATACTTTAATCCGACTAATCTTATATTTTCTTAAAGTATAAAAAAAGATTTCTGCCCAGTCTGAAGGCAGAAATCCCATACGTATATCTATTCTCTGCCTTCATAGTCAGGATATTTAAGGTATCCCGGTAGAGACTCTCGAACCGTATTTTCGAGGATATATGAAGGAATATTCGGTTTAAGTTTTCATCATTCTATCAATCTCGTGTCACCTGGTCAATACTTTACCCTGTTGATTAAATTTTCCCATAATTGCCTCATTTTGTTCCACTGGCTTGTATCTGTGTCATCCCGATATAGAATTCGTTCATAATAGTACGTTAAGCGCCCCATTTCACTGGACTGCAATTTACGGTCAACCGTACGAGCGTATTCACGTAACGTTTGGTCATCCTCTCTTTTAATCCCTTTTTTATTCAGTAAGGATAGGAGGAACTGATAGGATTTCAAGTACGTTTCAACATCATTTTTTTTGTGAAATTGTCTTCGTTTTAACCAATACATCCAAGTAAATCGTTTCCAGTACAATAGCCCTGAGATCGCAAGCAATACTAGACCAACGATAAGCAACACATCCCAAGGAATCGTAAATGATGCTGAGCCTCCTTGTTCTTCTTCCTCAGCCGGATCATTTGGCTCCTCTTCCATTTCACTTACTGGAATATCTTCTTCTTCCTGATTATTGAGCAAATCCTCTAGACTTTGTCCGGATGTGAAATCCACAGGGTTATAGAAGCCCTTTGTCGGTTCAAAGGGAACCCAGCCTGCATCTGGAAAATAAACCTCTACCCAGGAGTGGGCATTTGAATTCGTTATTTCATAAGTGTTCCCTTCTGTCGGATTACGTTCTACGATTTCTCCTGCTCCAAAGCCCTTCACCCATCTTGCAGGGATATCCACAGAACGTAGGAGAACAACCATCGAGGTTGAAAAGTTATCACAATACCCTAAATGAGATTCAAAGAGAAATTGATCGACATAATCCTCGTTATCATCCGGTACAGGAACATCGGTTGTACTATATTGAAAATCTGGTGATTTAAAAAAGCCTTCTACTGCCTTTGTTTTATCATAGCGGTTATTTTCATCAGCTGTGATTTCCGCTGCTAAATCCTTCACACGCTGTGGCAAAGTTTCTGGCAGTTGTGTATATCTTTCCTGAATAACAGAAGGGTCATCAACACTCCCTTCTCTTAACACCTTTAAGGAGTATACAGGCTGATCGTAGCTTACTTCATAGGAGCCCATTTGCACCCGTTCATTCCCTAACTTCGGATAAATTTCACCTGTATCCTGGCTGTAGGAATATTGATATGGACTTTCTCCATTTAAATTAATCTGGGATAGACCATAAGGATATACCAACTTTGGTAGTAGTTCCTCGTTGTTAAAATTTATTGTAGCCTGTTGTGGCTCGGTCTCTACGGTATCAGCAATGTCATTGAATTCTATTGTTCCATCATCACTCTCAGCAAAAGGCCGCTCACCGGAACGAACCCAGCCTTTTCCGGTATACACATCCTTCGTTTCAATTTTCCAATACTGTGCATCCTCAACTTGGGCTCGAAATACTACTGTTTCATCTTGAACAAAGGCTCCACCTAACCGTTCATCATTTTCTCCATAGCCTACCTTTTTAATCCCAGAACCTGTACCACTTCCTCCCCCTGCATTTTCAGCAGTGCTTTTCAGGAATGGTACAGGGTCAGGCCATTGAGGACTATATTTTGGTGCCGCAAAGCCTACAACGCTCGAAAATAACACAATTGCAATTAGGGGAAGCACCCATGCAATGTAATTCCCCTTAGGAATGCGGAATATTTTTTCTTTGATAAGAATTCGTTGAAAATTCGTTAACCCTAAAATTATCATCGAAATAAGGAAAGTACGGATGATCGCATATTTGGCATCATAAACCGTGAATGTATCCACAACGGTCAAATAGATAAACGTTAATAATACAAAGAAAAGAGTACGTTTAGCAATCACAAACCAGTAGTAAAGAAGGTAGCTCATCAACCATAGTAAAATTAAAAAGAGCATGGAACGAAAGAGTGCGGTCATCTCCCACCATTGCTGTTCAGACATCACACTAAAATTATATTGAATATCAAATAGTAGATGCTGAAACCAGGAGGCTGATAGAAACTGTTCTTGAAAGAAAAGACCATCCAGGATGAATAGCAACCCTAGAAGTTTTAACGGAAATGTAATCCACCATTGAATTTGCATATAGGTAAGGAAAAAGCAAAACGACATGTAAAGAATAAAAATGAGTACATTCCCTGTATCGGTAATTTGGTCTAAAGGCCTTAGCCATTCCCAAAGTAGGAGGAAACTACCAATATACAAAACGACATTTAAAAAGACTTGGTTTGGTTGTTGTTCTTGTTTTAAACGCATTATGCGTTCACCTCAATAGTTAGCTTCATTAATTGACCTTCAGAGAGAAGATTAACCACCACATCACTACTGCGTAAATACTTTAGCCACTTCTTTTCATCTTCGGTTAAGGCTTGATCTGATTGGATCAAATACAAGACTACTCTTGGACTTTTTTGTCTTAACTGTAGTAACGTATCATAAAGCTCTAAGCTCAACTGGGTGGTAATAACCATCATTAAATAGCCCTTTGGCAAAACACCTGTTTCTTGTTTCACTAATCGACCAAATGGAATTGCAGGCTTCGGTTGGATTGTAGTCATATGATGTTTGACTTGTTCCTTACTCATTTGATTTTTATTGATGGGTACCGTTGTCCGGTCACTGCCCAATACAGAAAATACTAATCTAGCAGATTCTTCTTTAAGCACATCAATCAGCGAAACCCCAACTTCTACAGCACCTTCAAAGGCGAGCCAGTTTAGGTTCTCATGGGCTGTTCCATCAAACATCAAATACATATCCTGACTTTTTTCCTGGTCAAATTCCTTGGTCATCATCGTGTTCTTTTTCGCGCTTGCCTTCCAATCGATCCAGGACACACGGTCACCTGGCATATACTCGCGAACACCAGATACGACCATTGTATTTTTCACCGTACGATTGAAGGATGCTGAAGCTCCTTCTTCAAAGCTTTGCGCCTGTTTATGAAGAAGTACCTTTCTTTCTGAAGGATAAACTAAAAGCTTCGTTTCAACCGGATAAGTCTCTTCCTTCTTAATGATTCCAATAAAATCCCCTGTACTTATACGAATGTGTTGAAAGACATGCTCACCTCTTGGCAACTCGTTAATCTTGTACGTAAAGCTAAAGGTTTGTTTAAACCAAGGGAAAATGACTTTTTTGACACGTTGCTTTTGTTTTAACGCATCCGGGTTGGATAAAAAACTAAACTTCTTTCTTTTTGTATCCCGATAATCTAATGTATCTGGTAGTAAATCCTCTATCACGCAGTAATAAAGAGGGAAAAATCGGTCACGCTTGAACTTAATCTCAACTGTAACCGAATTTCCCGCCTCTGTTATCACGGGCTGGATGCTTCTTTCTATCTTTAATCTAGACATTGGATAGATTAGTAGTAATGCCATGTAGATTAGGATGGGCAAGGATCCGAAAAATAAAAACCAGCTCACAAATCCACCCTGAAACATGGCATATGAGTATAACACGCCTAGAGGAATTAAAATTAATAGAATTTTAAATAGGTTTAGGATGAATTTTTTCATGTTTAACCCCTATCTATTGGTACTTTAGTTTGAGCTAACACTTCCTCCACAATAGCCTTCTCATCTTTATCTTCAAACCTACTTTCGGATGTTGTAATAATCCGGTGGGAAAGAACAAAGGGAGCCAAGTATTTCACATCATCCGGAACCACATAGTCACGATTATGAAGGAAAGCATAGGCTTTGGCGGCCTTCATAAGTGCAATTGACCCACGTGGGCTTGCCCCTAAGTAAACATGAGGATGGTTACGGGTTCCACTGACAATCTCCACAATATAACGTTGAATTGAAGTGTTTACCAATACCTGATCCACTTCCTGCTGCAATCCGACTAGTTGCTCTTGATCCATAATAGGCTCAATGGAATCAATCGGGTGTGAATGGGAGGTTCGGTTAAGCATTTCAATTTCTTCTTGATAGGTTGGGTAGCCCATATTTAGTTTTAGTAGAAAACGATCTAGTTGAGCCTCTGGCAATGGATAGGTACCTTCATATTCGATTGGGTTTTGTGTTGCCATAACGAAAAACGGCTTTTTAAGTGGTACTGCCATCCCATCAACGGTTATGTTTTTCTCTTCCATACCCTCTAAAAGAGCGGATTGTGTTTTGGGAGAAGTTCGATTAATTTCATCTGCCAACACAATATTTCCTAGAATAGGTCCTGGTCTGAATTCAAACTGGAGTTCTTTTGGATTATAAATGGAAACGCCTGTTACGTCTGAAGGTAATAGATCTGGAGTAAATTGTATTCTTTTAAACTCACAATTTAATGATTTTGCGAGTGCACGAACGAGCATGGTTTTCCCAACGCCTGGTACATCCTCTAGTAATACATGTCCTTGTGCAAGTAGTGCTACAATACTAAGCTTCGTGACTTCTTCTTTTCCGATAATAACCTTTTGAATATTACGTAAAAGTTGATCTGCTTTTTCGTGGTATATAAATGTTTGTTGGGTCATTGAATCACGTTCCTCCCAATAAATAGTCTGAAATTTTGTGAAACACGTACATACTATAACTATACTATATACAAAGTATAGACACAAAATGAAAATCTTATAATCTAGTGGAAATTTTTACGCTTCATAAAACAACAAAACCCTAAGTAGTCCATTACGCTTTACTCAGGGTTAATCTTAATACTAGTTATATACATTTTCCAAATATAATAGCTTTGGGCCATAGCCTGTTGATGAGATTTTCTCTTGAAAGACAGGGATGTAATTAGAATCTGAGATACTCTTGAATGTTACCGTCGATTCCACCTCTAGCCGCCAATCTGTGTTTGATAGTATGACCCGGGTGTCGGACGGGTTGGCATCAGCATGATTCTGAATGATGGATTGAACCGCTCCAAACACTTGGTCATTAATCGACACACTAGAAAATCGGTCTACAAATGCATCCTTTAACTCAGAATGTGCATCAATCTCACCTGGCAGCACATCATTCAGCGCCTTAATGTAGGCTTGATCAGGTGAATAGCCGTTTCCTTCATGCTCTGTTTGCTTTTCACTTATCAGTTCACCAATTGTTTTTCCACCATGATGAGGCCGCGTGAGAATAGAATCTGGGTCGCCATCAAAATCGGCAATCGCCTGTTTGGACTCCCGTATGTAAACGGAGGTACCGGAAAAGGCAGCCTGCTCAACTACAGAAGAAGCTTCATGTCCCGTTAGAAAAGCCTTCGTCATATTTAATACAATAATAAAAAGGAGTGCTACGATCCCGAGTAACCAAAGAAGATAGAGAGAGGCATTCCCTTTTTCATCTGTTACATAGGTCTTCATTCCACTAACACCTGACTTACCGTTGTTTCCTCTAAATCAACCGCTGTAGAAGGCTTCCATTCATCCGGAACAAAAACGAGAGGATGGTTGACCTCTACAATTAATTCAAACTCGCCAGTGGCATAAGGAATCACCCGCATATCCTCATAATTTAAAACAGAAGTCGAGTTGATCGCAGCTTTAACTGTATCCTCCGTTTTATTAATATTTTGGGTAATTGAATACGTCTTCGCTCCCTCATTCGCAGCTGTTTTCATCGTATAAACCGCATATCCAGATGCAACCACCTGCCATAAAATAAGGAAAAACATAAAGAAAAACGGTATAATCCCTATGAATTCTAAACTGACTGCACCATCTTCTTTTCGGATTTTAGCCCAAAGCTTCCTCATGTCAAACGCTCCTCATTCTTGTAATGGCAAACTACTTTGTTTAAGCTGGTTAAGCTTGAATTGTATGTACCAGATGTGGAAAAAGAATAACAACACCTTATGTAAGTGCAGCTCCTCATAATGGCTCTCTAATACTTCCTTAAGGCGAAAAACAGAATAATAGAGGAGTCCTAAAAAATAATAGGCGATGATGGTATTAACCGATTCGACAATCAGCATGCCATAAGGAGTGAAGAAAACTGCATCTGTAAAGAATAGAAGAAAAGCGGTTACGAGATATATCGTAAACACTACCCACCATTTAAACGGAACACCCCTTTTCGACTCCAACGTCTGGATACTATCTTTCCGGTTCAAAAACCAATAACCTATGTAAATACCTAATGTAATCAGACTTAAAAAGACGACTAAAACGATATTACTCTTTTTCAATTCCACTGTTTCCGTTTGGCTCATGATAACCTCCACTAAAGGCTTAATTCCGATTTTCGATATTTAATCGTGAAGTAAAAAACTAGCAAAGGGAAGATAAAAGAATTCATCATTGACCTTGCTAACCCATATACATAAAAGTTATTTTCAAAGTTTGCAAAAATTATCATTAAAAGACCCCAGACTAGAATTTGAACACTTACAATCACGAGTAGATCTAATAAAAGAAAGATGTTTTCATTTCTTAACGTTTTACCTACCTGACGAAATACATCCCCTACTGTTTTTTGTTTAACAAAGAATGGAATTAAAAGAATGATCGCAAAGCAAAGGATGGTTGGTATAAAAAAGAACGCACTCCCTAACACACCGACAATATAGAATGGAATGGTTAGAAACAGAATCAAACCAAAATAACGGAGCCCTTCATAAATCAACTGCCCCACCGAAGGAAGTTCATCATCTTCTATATCTGTTAACGCTAGTTTCATAAATGATGGAATGACCAGTACAAAATTAATGACTATTAAAAACAGAGCATATAAATTTGGGTGCTGCTCACTCGTTAACTGGTCAAATAAATAATAGGTGGCAACGTAACAAAAAAGTGTTAACGGGATAACGAACAACACACTTAACAGTAATATTTTGATTAAATGACGATTGTATAACTCTAAGCTTTCTCTAATCATAACTGTTACGCTCATTTCTTTTTAAAATGGGAATAACAAGCAATGCTGTAGATAATGATACTGCCACACTTGCCGTTAAATTTTGATTCACCTGAAGTGGGTCGACTAATACCGGGATGCGTAAAATGATGGTTGAAAAGATAAAATTTATAACAACGATGGTTATACTGCCTAAGAAGGTAGCAAAATAAGGAGTCTTCCGGTTCCATAAAGGCGCAAAAATACCAATGCTAATATACGAGACTAAAAAGCTAATCAGCACACTCCACTCTACACTTGCTAAACTTAAAAAACCGACCATAAAGGAAAAGCAAATGGTTATCAACACTGAGACACCAATAGCCTGTATGAACCCCATAAGTTGAAACATTTCTAATCTCCCCTATTTCCTTTCTAATTCTTTCATTCGTTGCGGTTGAATCAATAATACTGGCGATATACATAGAAATAGTACGGCACCTAAAAAGAGAAAAATAGCAATAAATAAGGCGTCCGGGTTAGAGGTGGAAAGTGACCCCATGTATATGAATCCCCCAAAGATGATTAATAACGGGGCAAAAATGGTATAAATCTTTCCAAGCTTAGACTTTTGGGGTTGATTGATTCCAACAGCCATTTCCTCCGCATATAGATATGGTAAAAATATCATCGTTGCAAGAATAACGACACATACCCAAAACGCAATGGTTCCGTATATTAAGCGAAAAATAGGAATGGAGAAATACACGGTTAGAGCATTTAACATAATATAGGACAAAAGAGAAAAGTAACGCTTACTACGACCTCGATGTAGTCGCCATAATATAAAAAAGATTACAGAGCAAAGAGCGGCTAAAAGAAAATTAAACCATAATAATGTCCAATTTTCCTCAGGTAAAAAACTCACGAGAAATCCCATCATAAATAGCAAAATAGATGTCGGGATAATGCGACTCTGCTTAAATGGTACGTACTTATTCAATTCTTTCACCTCCATTAATTAGTCGTGCCCCATGACAAGCACAGGGCACATCAACAGTTGGTTTAGCTAAACAAACCACCTAGCTTTGAAAATGCCGAGGAAACTTTATCTCCTACCCATTTCACACCCTCTACAGCCTTATCGTAGCCTTTTTTAACAAACTCTGTTGTTGCCTTTTTGATTCTTCTTCCAGTTGCAGTTCCATTGACTAAGTAAGTTGTTAATAAACCAGCACCTAGACCAGCTACGGCCCCTACAACTGTCCCTACTCCTGGCACTACTGACCCTGCTAGTGCACCAGTTGCCATACTAGAAGCCGCACTACCAATGGCTGTTGAGGCTATCCCAACCGCTGCGTCTGTTGTAAAGGACGCAGCAAAATCCGTCGATGCTAAACCACCCATATTTGAAAAACCATCTGAATGCTTATAAATCGACCCTGCTGAGTTAAGTATGACACCAGCCGGACCACCAAGTTTTAATGAGTTACTCGGCTTCCAAAATCCTTTTGAAAAGACGTTCCAGGAATTGTTGATAGCATTTTTCGTTGAACTAGCTACATGTCCAAGTAAACCACCATTACTAGCTAAGCCTTTACTGTTTAAGAAGGCATTATATCGGCCTTCCCCAATTCTTCTAGAATGTGGACCAAAATGAACATTATCACCATTATAAGAGTATTGTCGATAACGATCATAAAACCAGTTAGATATTTTGTTTCCTAATTGATTTTTTCCATAAACAGAATATTTACCATCCGCTAACTCATTAAAACGGAAACCGGCATAAATGGATGTTACCCCTTGAGCTACATCGTCTGCAAAGTTAACAACATAGCGCTTCGTATCCTTTAAAAAACCTGTAACACGACCAAACAATCCTTGGTCGTCATTCGTTGTATTAAAGGTTAAGTTTAGAAGTGACGGTGGTTCCCCTGATCCCGCTTGCCCTTCACTTCCTTCTGATCCTCCTGATCCCGCACTCCCCTCAATACCATTTCCAGAACCATCAGTTTTGCCGCCTGTTGTCGAATCTCCACCATTCATACCATCTCCGGTTTGAATCGGTCCCTGGCTATTTACAGCATCGCCATTCGTTCCACCTTGACCATTTCCATTGGCATTTCCGCCGTCAATAGCATTTCCACCTGTAGCCGCTTCGCCATTTGATGCTTGGTCCCCACTATTGATAGCATCACCGTTCTCTACTGAGTTGCCACCGTTTATAGAGCTACCGTCACCATTAGCTGCACCACCATTGACCGCTGAACCGCTTTGGACCCCATTCCCGCCGGTGACGTTTTCACCAGTTTGCACCGAATCTCCTGATTTCATCGGATCGCCTGGCATTATGGATTGGTTAGCAAATTCAACATATGACGGTGAAATGGGTGCATTTGGAATAATAAATATACCCTGTGTCATAGGCGAGCTCTCTATAATAGGGGTTCCTGAGCTCCCTGTATCACCTAAATCAATCTGATCACCAGGTTGATACGTTTCCCCTGGATCATACACTTCGCCTGGTACAATGAATTCGCCACCATTAATAGGTTCTCCTGGGGTTATGGCATCTCCTGGTGTAATCGGCGTTCCTGGAGTTATGAAACTAGCTAATGCAATGGTAGGGAATGATGTCCAGCATAATAGAAACGCAATCATTGTGATTGGCACTAACTTACCTAACCGAAACCTTTTCACATCATCACCACTTTTCCATCAATCATTCCACATTTAACTCATATTTTTCTTCTAACGCCTTCACCGCTTCTTTATAGCTTGATTCATTTAGTGCATCAAGTTCTTCCTCAAGCTGATTGACTTCTGATTGTATCCAAGCATGGTATTCTTTGTTTTTTTCTAATAAATAGCGTTTTGCTTCACTGCTGATATAACCATGCTCCTCCAATGCTCGAACAATAAAGTTCATACTATTACGTTCATCTGTTTCTTTCACACTTTGATCCGTGACATAGCTAAAGATTTTTAGGCTATTGGTTGTCTTCTGGTAATCTAGTGATTCCATTCCTTTATCTTTCCATTCCTCCCAAGCCTGAGCGATGTCATTGACTTTATCTAACTCTTTAGCTAACTCATTTTCGTCAGAAACGGTTTGATAAATTCCATCCACAGAATCAGCAATCTCCTGTAAATGATTTTGCCCCTCCCCATCAACATCAAAGCCAAGCACATTGATTATTGGGGTAATTTCGGAATCATAAAGCTCCTTAGCCGATTCGACCGGATTAGTATCACAGGTTTCGATCCCATCACTAACTAAGTACACAATATTGGTGTTCTTTTTACCGTCATAGGAGGATAGATCCTTTTGTGCATCACTTAATGCCAAGCCTGTCGGAGTCCAGCCTGCTGGTTTCACTTGGCTTAATGCTCGATCAAAGGACGAGCTTTCATATGAATCAAAGCCATACACGAGTTCAGAGCTACTACAGGACAGTTCCTTGTCACTATCTGAACCTGTACCTTTATGTCCGTAAACACGTAAAGCTACATTGGTTTCTTCTGGCAATTCTCCTAAGAAGTTGGATATGGCGTCCTTAGCGGCAGCCATTTTGGTCTTGCCATCGATCACTTGGGCCATACTTCCTGATGCATCTAATAAAATCACGACATTCAAATTTTCTTTAAATTGATATCGTGCGTCCTCAATATCTGGGTTCCCAAGGGATTGAAACTTAATTTCTTTCATAATCTGCTCAGGTCCTTGGAAATCGAGCTGAACCCGTTTTAACATTTCTCGGAACAAATAATCTAATTCTAGTTCCGACGGGTTTGCCTTATCTTCAGGTAGAGGTAAGTCTTTGAAATGTTCTGCAATTTCCTTATTTTGCTCCTGAGTATCTTTACCTGATTCGTAAAGTGGGCCTGCATCTACGCCTACCTTTAATTTTTCTAGTTCTTTAAAGGTCGTAGGAAGAGGGTCCACTTCTATGTTTGGTTCTTCCTCTGCTGCTGATGGACTTTGTTCTTCTTTACTGTTTTCTTCTGGCTGGTTCTCATCATTATTTTGATCTTCTGCCTCTTTTGCAATTGGTTCTAATGGTTCTTCTTTCTCATCATTTGTACATCCTATAATTGCTAGGATCATAACCAAAAATACGATTAGGGTTTTGATCTTAAACAACAGATACACTCCCTCTACTTTTAAACTTCTAACCTACCATATCGGAAATTTTTTGGATAATGTTGCTTATAATGCTCTTGATGCCGCCTTCGTTATCACTAACGGCTGAGGAGACAATTCCAAGCACAAGGATTAGTAATGCGGCAATGCCTAGCCATTCTAATGACTGTGCACCCCTTTCGTTTCTTACTGGTGTTGTCATTTTTACATACAGCTTTACCAATCTTTCCATTCTAGATCTCTCCCTTTCCATGTTTATTTAAGTAATTGAAAAATATTTTGATTCTGACTGAACATATTAATAACCATCAACCCACCGATTAAAATGAGTGATGATGGTAATACAATAAAAGTCGTAATTAACGTCACCTTTGGGGAAGCTTTAGCCGCTTTCTCTTTCACCATTTCCTTTTTAAGCTTTCGCATTTCCTCTGCTTGCTGTTGAAAAGTATTGGAGATTGGAATCCCTAAGCGCTCCCCCTGAATTAATGACTTAATTAACAGCTGAAACTCTTTACTTTCGTTACGCGTGAGTAACGTTTGATAGGCTTCTTTTCTAGGTAGCCCTACATTAATTTCTTGTAGAAAGCGGCCAAACTCTTCCTTGACAGGATCATCGAAGAAGGGAACGATATCTCGTAAGGCTTGATCTAACCCCACCCCAGCCTGCAGGGTAACACTCATTGTGTCTAAGAAGTCAGGAAGCTGATAGGATAGCTCTTCCTGTCTCTTTTTCGCTTTGTTTTTAATCCAATAAATGTTCCCTACATAACCAATAACAGGATATAAAATCACCGCTATTTCTGAAAAAGGCAGCTGTATAATTAAACCAATTCCACCTATCATCAAACCGATAATAGCTAAAAAGATTTTCAGCCCTTGAAATCGTTCAACAGTTAGGTTATAAGGATGCCCCGCATGCATAAGCCACTTCTTAACATCGTGGTCTTCACTTGAGAAGTTGATCCTTTGACCAATATGAGAAAAATCATCGGCATACTGAAAAAGCTTGGTAAGAATGCGTTCCTTTCGTGAAACCTTCTTCTCAAAGGGATTATAAATCTCCGTTTGTTTCTTTAAATCCTTCCTAAGCTCCTGCTTATATATGGTATATTGATAGATACTTCGTAGGCTTAATCCTAAAAACAAAAGACTCAATATGATGAATATGACAATCAAACCATCCATGCTCTCACATCCTAATGTTCGTGACCTTACGTACAAGCAAAAAGGTAACGACGGTTCCACCTAAGAATAAAAAGAGTAAAATAATTCCGATGCCTGAAAACAATGGGTCTAAAAATCCATCTATAATGTTATTCATCATTAATACTAGAAAAACAGGAATTACAGGAACCAAGTATGAAATATACCTTTGCTCTGCTGTCATCGTTTTAATTTCTTGCTTCAATATTTTGCGGTCATCTAAGGTCTGGCTCATTTCTTCTAAAATCGCTGATAAATTACCCCCAGCTTTCTTTTGAATAAGAACAGTAGCTACAAACAACTTAAATTCTCGATTATTCACTCGTTTTTCCATTGCTTGAATGGCTGTATTAAATTCAATTCCAAGTGAAAGCTCCTGAGCCAATTGTCTAAATTCACTTCGGGCTGGCTCGCTAATTTCCTGTGCAACAAGCTGAATGCCTTGATTTAAGGTCATCCCAGAACGGGTTGCATTCGCTAGCATCCGGCAGATTTCAGGTAACTGTTCTGCTAATCTTTCCCTCATCTTATTTTTGCGGACTAAGAATAATAGTTTCTTTCCCCCTACCACAACCAGAAAGGAAATCAACAGGCTTAATAAAAAGTCCAAATGAAACATATTGCCTAATACAATCACAGCTCCCATAAAAGCTACAATTTGTGCTCCAATAAACTCAGATGGGGTTAAGGGAATATTGGCTGCCTTTAATTTGGTAAACATAGGTTTCGCTGCTTCAGTTTGATCATATCGATCTCCAAGCAAAACAATAAAACTCTTTCTGCTACCTTCTGTTTGATAAAAGTCTTCTACTCTTTTTCGCCAATCTCTTTTTTCTTTGCGGTAGTCTAAATAAAAGATGATGCCAATTAAAAAAGCTAATGTTGATAAAGTTGCGATTAGGGCTGTACTCAAAGCCCGACCTCCTTCTTCCTGGAGTGAAAGATGGAATCAGGAATTTGATTTCCAAAGGTATTAATTCTCTCAAGGCATTGGGGAACATATCCAGTTGGTGTATAATAGCCCTTGATTTTTCCATCCTTTGTCATTCCAGTTCGTTTAAAGGTGAAAATTTCTCTAATTTCATGACTGCCATCCTCAAACTTTTTTACCTCAGATATGGAAACAATTTTTCTCGTTCCGTCTGTGTGTCGATTGACTTGAACGATGATATCAAGTGCACCAATAATATACTCACGAATAATTCTTGAAGGTAGCTCTAGTCCAGCCATCACCACCATTGCTTCCACACGACGAAGAGCATCACTTGGTGAGTTCGCATGCACAGTGGTTATGGACCCCTCATGGCCGGTGTTCATAGCCTGTAGCATATCAAAGGCCTCTCCACCACGAACCTCCCCGACAATAATTCGATCAGGGCGCATTCTTAGCGCATTCTTCACAAGCTCGCGAATAGTGATTTCACCACGCCCCTCGACGTTTGCCGAACGGGACTCCATCCCTACTACATTGGGGCGGTCAAGGCGCAGTTCTGCTGAATCCTCAATGGTAATCACTCTTTCATCATAGGAAATACAAGCAGCTAATACATTTAACAGCGTGGTCTTACCCGAGCCTGTTCCACCCGAAATCAACGTGTTTAATTTAGAGCCAATAACAGCCTCTAAAAATGTAGCCATATTTGGATCAAGAGTTTGAAAACCAAGTAAATCCTCCATTTTAAACGGCTCTTTTCTAAATTTCCGTATCGATACGAGTGTACCCTGCAGACTCACGGGTGGAATAACCGCATTTACACGACTTCGATCTGGTAATCTAGCATCAACCATAGGCGAGCTTTCATCGATCCTTCTCCCTATTGGGGCTACGATTCGGTCTACAACATGACGGATATGGTCATCATCCCGGAATTTAACTGGGCTCTTTTCCAATTTCCCAAATCGTTCTATGTACACTTCATCATGACCGTTAATCAGGATTTCTGTAATGGAATCATCATGAATTAATGGCTCGAGTGGCCCATAACCAACAGATTCATCTAGGATTCGATTTATTAATACTTCCTTATCCTGTCTTGGGATAATGACTTTTTCCTCTGACATAAATTGAGAAATTAACTGTTCGATTTTTAGTCTCATTTCGCCCTGGCTGAGACTCGTTAAAGCTTCTAAGTTGGTATCCCGCAGTAGTCTTGCTTTATAATGTTCAACCAAATTCTCAATTAAATGATTTTGCTCCGGGGATGCTGTTCTCCCTTGAGTGACATTTTCTTTCCTTTTATCAAATAATGATGGCACACTATGACCCCCTCTTTAATCCAGCTTCTTGCCTAGGTGCCTGTTTAAAATTATCAACACTAAACCTGCTCCGTCTTCGGATTTAGTACTGATCTTGCAAATCGTCTAATATCCTTGGCGAAGGGTATGAGCTTTTCTCGTTGTTTTTTTCGAATCGGTTCTCCCTTATTTATGTATGTTTGGAGTCCCTTGTAATCATTTCGTATGGTAGCAGTAATGGGAAAACGTACTAGGTTTTTAATATCCTTGAGCTTTAATTCATTGTCCTTAGACAGTTTGTTCATGACCAATTCCAGACTTGATTGCAAGTGAATTCCAAGACGTTCACATAGCTGTTCAAAGTACTTTAACACCCTTAAGGAGGATGTCTCTGGAAGCAGTAAATAGTAAACTTTATCGGATTCTTCTATGGCTGTTGCTGTTAGTGCACTCATATTGGATGGTAGGTCTATGATGCAATAGTCAAAGGACCTCCTACAGGTACGAAGCAATTTACTAACAAAGTCCTCATCTAACTGTTCTTCGACTTCGGTATCACATGGACTAATTAATATTTCTAAGTAGGAATGCTCTTCTGTCTGCGAAACATTCCGTATATGGTTTTCATTTAACTCCTGAATCACGGGTTTAAGATCTGCAATAGACCGATTGGCTTCAATCGATAATAGTGTTTCAACCCCACCATATTGAATGTTTAAATCAATCAAAATCACTTCTGCCGCAGATTCTAATTTTAAGGTTTGAGCAAATGTTGATGAAACTAATGATTTTCCTGTTCCGCCCTTGCCACTGTAAAAGGAATAGATTTGTCCTCTCCCTCTTCCAAACATGATCGGTTGTTCTTTTTCTGAATGTAGTTTCATTTGATAGCTCTTTTGGATGGTTGGAAAGCGGCTTATAAATAAAGATAGCTCTTCAGGTAGGACAAAAAATTCTTCTGCCCCTGCCCTTGTGATATTACGAAGTGTATTGATATCGGAGTCATTGGTTAAAAAGATAATATAAGTTAGTGGATTAATAGATTTTATGTATTGAATTTGTTCTACTATATAGTCACTGTTGGTGTGGACGAATATGACCATATCTCTTGTTTGTCTATTCACTTCACGCGATACATCATCAGGTCGAATGACTGTAATATTATTTTCATCGCGATCAAAGGAATTTAATAGTTGATTGGTAATTGATTCATCCTCACTAACTAGTAATATATCGAGGCTTTTTTCCATTTGAACATTCCCCTTGATTTACTGTTTTCTTAGGTTAGTTGTAAATCATTCTTCCTCATTACTGTTCTCATCTGCGTTCTGAGATGGCGCATCTTCTCTCCCTACATTGGCCTTTAAAATACGAATATGGTCGGCATAATGCTGTTCATGGATAAATTCTCTAGCTTTTTCAACAGACAGCTCGATTCCAATTCCTGCAAAATTCTCACCAGAACCTTGAGCATGAACAACCGGGACATCTCTCATAAAAATTTCAGTAATTTTTTCTCCGTTCCTTTCTTTGGAAACAATGATGTCCACACGATCCAAAGCAACGAGCGTTTGATCAAAGCTTACCCTTTCCGTACGTGGAACAGAAACTAATCGGTTATTACTATCACTTAAGTTTGAGACTGGTTTAATCATATTCTTCGTAATCAAGTCCCCTCCCTCGAGAGGCACAACAGAAACGCGATTTCTTAATGTAGATTTATCTGTTATATGGGAATCTGTCACAAACTTATTGGGAATCTCCATTACCGAAATTTGGCTATCATCAATAACTGTTCTGGCGGCAATATCATCGTTCGCAATATAAACCTCTGTCATCCCACCTAACTCAGCGTTTAGCGATTTCACCTTCTCGTAGACGAGGTAGCCAACAATAGATGCCAAGATAAAAGCTAGTAACAAGAAAATTAGAGCTCGTTTTTTTGACTCAATCATTTATAAACCACCCAACTGACAGTGTTAACTACTTCTATTTGTAATAAATATGTAAGAATTTTATAACCATAGTAATCTAACTGTCAATTTCGTTATAATCGTTACTAAATTCCTATCTTAATAAGAAAATATTACTATGTAGGAAAAACGAACCCCATGATTTAGACTTTATGTTTTAGAGTTTAGGAGTTTACTCGCAATTTTCTTTACATTAGACATTGAAAAATGTGTCGAATAATGGTATTTAGGTAATAACTCTCAATTTAGAAATAGTTTTATTTGTTCATGACTTTTTAAACGTAAAAATAAGGTTTCCAATCATTTGGAAACCTTAGCTGATAAGGAAATGGTATTTGATTATACTCATTAGGTCGTTGGGAATGTGATTGCTACAATTTGGTGAGCATCAGCAATAACAATATTCCCGTCTTCCTGTAAAAAGGTAGCTAAATCAGTCTCCTGCTCATAGCTAATAAGCCTTTTTAATGGAATTTGATGTCCTCTAACGGTTATGGAGTCGACTGGCTTACCTACTGATAAGCTCCTCAATAATTTCACTATTGCTTGAGATGACTTAACCGACTGATTTTGTATTTTCTTTAAGTCTTCAAGCTGTGAGCTGATTTGCTCCTGATGTTCTAGCCTATTCTGTTCAGCAGCTTCTTGTTTTTCAACTAAATGATTTATTTCCTTTGCTTCGTTGGTTTCTTTTTCCCTGAGTCTTGCATCTATCACTTCTAATTTCTGCTCCAAATCCTTCCTTTGTTTTTCATTCTCTTGAGCAAACTTCGTCATGAAATGCTCTAGTTGGTTAGCTCCTGTTTTTCTTTGTTTTTCCCCCATATTTTGGATCACATCTGTCACATTTTCTAGCTCAATTCTTTTCCGGTTTTCGTAATCCCTTTGCATCTTTCTAATTTCCCATAAGGAAAATAGAAATTTATCTTGTTTGCTGTTAATTTCATCCACTTTTTTGCCAATGTGGTTGAAACCTTCCTTGCTTGTTTTTTCAAGTTTATCCATATAATACAGCAAACGATTATGATAAAAGTAACCTTGGTTTTGGGTTATTTGGTGCCTTGGATTGGAATACAACTGTGGTTCTACACGATTATTAAAATAAACCATTCAACTTCTACCCCATATTCTTTATTTAGTATCAACATATGTAACCATAAATGACAGTGTTACATATGTTGTAAGAGAACCTTTCCATAAGAGGTTATTTTTTATGTAAGGGTTCAATGAAAAAGAGCGCCCTATTTCTTTAAGAAACAGAGCGCTCAAGTAAATTCAGGAGTGAATCTTCACCATGGGCTGTGGTAAAGCTTAACCTAGAATGAAAAGGCTATACTATGCAACTTTAGGTTGGCATAGTGATTGAACTGATTTCGTCAAGCTCGAATAGTTCAATTTGGTTATTGTTTTTACGGAAGTAAGCTACATCATCATTTACAGTAATGAAGTGTGTTACCCCTTCAGGCTCTCCATCAACAATAACCTCATCAACAGGTGTTGCAGGATCCAAGTTTTTAATAACATCTTGAACATTGTTACTCATAACAAATTACCTCCTTTCATTCTAGCTACTCATAATATATTAAGCTTTGCCACTTATCGCTTGTATGCTTGTCGGAGATTATCAAAAATAGTCTCATTCCTATTCCGCTAGTATATTAGGTAGATTCGTTTAAGAAACACAGTATTGCCTATATGACTTCACTCGGCAAAAAGCGATGCCTGCTTTGCAGGCATCGCTTTTGTCAATCCTTATTTTTTCCGTCGAATCCCAATAATTCGACCAGCTTCTTTTGGTTTTTCAGACGGTGTATGATGCTTGGCTAGCTCTTCTACATGCTTGAAAATTTCATCAGGGAATGGGGTAGCTTTTCCTGATGTTTGATCAATACCCATCAGCATTTGTTCGCTGGTTGCTGCCCTTTTTCCATTTTCACCGTACAACTCATAAAATAAATGGGCACGCTTGGCGTCATAATCGATCAATTGCATATAAACTTCAAATGGCTCCCCCAGTTTCATTTCGTCTAAATAGCAGACATGAGTTTCCATCGTATAGATGGTATACTTCTGCTGCTCACGAAATTCATCAGAAATTCCAATTAATTTCATAAAACGGTCCACACCCCAGCTGAATGCACGAACATATTCAGCATCATTCATATGACCGTTATAATCAATCCATTCCTTTGGCACTTTATTTTGAATGATCATTTTAGGCTCGCCCACATCTATTCCCCTTTTCATGTAAAATTACAATCTACCTGATAGGTTCGCACCAGGCCAATATTTCTCTAAAACTTGCTGTATTTCAATGAGAAACTGATCTCGACGTTCTTCCAGCTCTTCCATGTCTACTTGATTGGTTTGAGACTCAGTACCCTTCACAACTTTCTCGGTCAATTCATCAGTAAGTTCTGGAGCCTCCAGTTTCGTCCATGGTAGCTTCAGTGCAGGGCCAAATTGCTCCAATAGATGCTTCATCCCCTGCTTTCCCCCACCCATGTGCAAGGTTAGAAACGGTCCCATTAATGCCCAACGAATTCCAGGACCATAAATAATGGAGGCATCTACTTCTTCAGTTGTTGCCACTCCGTCATTTACAATGTGTAAGGATTCACGCCAAATGGCTTCCATTAAACGATCCCCAATATGTCCTTCAATTTCCTGTCGAACCACAAGGGGTTTCATTTTCATAGACTCATAAAAAATGCGCGCCCTTTCAATGCTATCTTTCATTGTTTTCTCCCCGCCAACCAATTCAACCAATGGTATGAGGTAGACAGGATTGAACGGATGAGCGACAATCACTCGTTCAGGATGATTCTGGCAATCAGACTGCAAAACACTTGGTAAAATACCAGAGGTGCTAGAGGCAATAACAGCTTTGGCTGGTGCATACTTATCGATATCTGCGATAACACTTCGTTTTAATTCCTCTCGCTCTGGCACATTTTCCTGAATAAAATCAGCATGCTTAAGACTTTTCTGCATATCCTGCTCAAAAAATAGCTTGTCCTTGGATGCCCCATCTGCTAAACCCATTTTTTTCATATAAGGCCATGCTCGTTCAACAGCTTCACGAGTTTTGCTCTCTGCTTCCGGGTCAGGATCAAAAGCAGTTACCTGATACCCATTGGCTAAAAACCTAGTGATCCAACCATTTCCGATTACGCCGGTCCCGACAACCGTAATATTTCTGATAGATTCTCCTGATGTCATGTTAATCTTCCTTTCCATATGGGTTGAGCAAATTCAACTCTTGGCGTGCTTCTGCTGGTGTCATAATATCTGAACCGAGACTATGCGCGATTCCCACTGCTTTATCTACTAATTGTTCATTCGTTGCCAGCTGTCCCTTTTTCATGTAAAGATTATCCTCCAAACCAACACGGATATTTCCGCCCTGAAGTAAGGATTCTGCAGCCATTGGCATTTGCATCCGACCGATTCCAAACGCTGCCCATCTCCCGTTCTTCGGTATACGGTTTTTCATATACGAAAGTGTCTCTGCATCTGCTGCCGCACCCCATGGAATACCCAAGCAGAACTGGAATAATGGATCCCCATCAATTAATCCTTCCTCAACTAATTGATTAGCAAAGCGAACATGGCCTGTATCAAAGCATTCAAGTTCAGGCTTAACGCCACTTTGCTGTACCATTCTGGCCTGTTTCCGCAGCCAATCTGTTGGGCTTACATATAGCATATTGCCAAAATTAGTGCTCCCACAATCTAATGTACACATTTCCGGAAGCAATTTTCCTATAGGTTCATGGCGTTCTTCTGGTGTTTGCATATCTGTACCCGCACCGCCTGTTGACGGATCATTTTCATTTGGTACCCAGTCGCCACCACCGCCAGAGGTTAGATTAATAATGACATCCGTTTCCGACTCTCGAATACGTTCAACGACTTCCTGAAACAGATTTACATCATGACTTAGCTTGCCTGTTTTGGGGTCGCGAACATGAATATGTGCAACAGTTGCCCCTGCTTTTGCTGCTTTAATGGCTGAATCTGCAATCTCCTTTGGCGTAACTGGTACATGTGGACTCTTAGCTGTAGTATCACCTGCACCCGTCACCGCACATGATAGAATTACTTTTTTATTCATGTTGACTCGCCTCCTTGATTCTTCGGTACATGCTTAAATATTTCTCCGCTCTCGAAAAACTCTGTTACTCTACGTATCCAGTCGTAGTAGTCCATCCATTTTTTGACCTCAATTAAAAGTTCATTAATAGCCTGCTCATCTTCTTCACTTGTATCTGATTCCTGCTGTAAATCATCTAGCTTTTTCATCAATCGCTGTTCAAAATTCCGGCTTCTGTGGACGGCCTTTTGCCATGTAGAGGTGAATAAAGAAATAAAGGTTTCATAATAATCCTCTTCAACCTGAAATAAATCTTTTCGCACACCTTTTTTAAATACACGCTCAGCAATATTCATATCAATCATTTCCCTGACAACCTGACTCATCCGGGTTTTACTCATGCCAATTTCTGAGGATAATTCATCCAGTGTCATGGGTTCCCTTTGCATATAGATGGTCCCAAGAACACGGCCGACACTTGTAGAAACACCAAATGCATTCATATTGTCAGTAATTTTTTCAACAAACTGTGCTTTGACGTCTTCAATTTTCTCTTTATGATTCATCGCGATAATCTCCTTTACTTCATCCAGCTAACTGATACTAAACTATGCATCATTATCTGCAGCAAGTTGTACAATAATTTTTGAATCCATTTCCCCACCATGATAAATGGTTTCAAAACCAATTTCACCCTTAACATGTGTTTTAGTTGTTGTTCCATTATTCAAGTTTACATCATAAAGAGGTGCTTTACTTGCTGCTATATCCAAACGTAAGCAATGCCCTTTTTTCAGCGTATAAGCTGTTGAGCCAATTTCTATGTCCAGACAGAAAGGCTCGTTTAGCTTTCCCAGTTTTTCCCGATGAAATGTATCGATGACATTATAAGCACGTCCTGATTGATCAACATCCGAAATCCTGAGCGAAATGTCAAAAATTGCAGTTGGGGATGAACACCAAATATGTCCCTTCACCAAACCAAGCAATTGGTAATCTTCTTCAAGAGGCTCACTAGTAAAGACAAGTACATCGTCTCGTTCCTGTATATCACTTACATCAAACATACCTGATTGATGTCCAGCAATTAAAGTTCCTCCACCTCGTACCGGTACCGGATTGGAGGGGTCCAGTTTTAGCTGACTCTCGCTCCCAGCGCTATCTGGCTTTTGGGTAAGCTTACCTCTACGTCCTCCATCGTCAAGAAAAAGTTCCCTCACTGTCCCGGATATTGGCCACTCATCAAAAGCCGCCCATCGATTTTCTCCCATTAAATATAGCTGGACAGGCTTATGAATAGGCATAGGTTTACCCTTCAACCAATGATCAAAAAATTTAATATGAATTTCGGTTGTATCGGAAAATTGATTAAAACCGATATCTTTCTTGGCATTTTCAAAAAAACGTTCCCCCGCATGCCCGGTCATTTCCTCGTGTGTCCAAGGTCCAATCCAGAGCATACACGGACCACCATAAGCCTTGTATGCCGCCAAGGTGGGCATTAATAAGGCATCAAACCAGCCTCCCATAAAAAGTGCAGGAATTTCAAGCTGCCAAAGTCTTTCGGATAAATTGGTCATTACCTTCCATTCCGGTGCCAAATTCCCCCGCATGACATCAAAAAAGAATGAATCAGGACTTAAGTCTTTCATTGGTGTCCATTCTTCTGCCGGTGCATCATATAGCCATTCTTCCAAGCTTTCGTAATACTGATTAAACTTCTTAGAGTCATAGCGGTTTTCTCTTTTTAATTGATCCTCTAGGATAGACCCTAATACCCATGTTTCAAACTTACCAACAGCATGAGCATCTCCTTCATTGCCAAGAATATCTCCCCATGGTTCCGCCATCGTCATAACAGGAGCAATGGCTTTTAGTGAAGGAGGGTGTTCCACTGCTGCCGCAAGCTGTGTATACCCATGATAGGACATGCCGAACAAACCAACCTTACCATTTGAAAAAGGAAGTCTTGCAGCCCATTCAACTGCTTCATAGCCATCTTTACCTTCATGAATAAATGGATAAAAATCACCATCTGATGCAAACCTTCCTCGGACGTCCTGGAGAATCACAGCATAGCCTGCATCAACCATGCGGGGAACATCTAAATACTCATCATAATATCGTGGAGTTTCCTTATCATATGGAAGCCTTAGCATTAAAACTGGATATACTCCATTTTCAACATTAGGGCGATATACGTCAGAACGCAGGATAGTCCCATCTTCCAGTTGACAAGGAATATTTTTCTCAACTTTTATGTGATTCTCGCCCATGACCGGTCACCTCTTCCAATTAAGTGAAGTTTTAATGATTAGGCGGTTGTTTTCGACTCTTTAACGGGCTGAAGCTTCCGTTCAATCCATCCCATAACTAAGTCTGCAATAATGGCCATTAGCGCCGTTGGGATTGCACCTGCCAGAATAATTGGGGTTCCATCTGTTGCATTCGTTCCTGTTAAAATAATGGCTCCTAGACCACCTGCTCCAACAAATGCACCAATTGCTCCAATTCCAATACCGATAACAAGTGCTGTTCTAAGGCCGGCCATAATGACACTAACAGCAAGAGGAAGCTCGACCATACGTAATAGTTGAAAACGTGTCATTCCGGAGGCAAACCCTGCTTCAATCACAGTATGATCTACATCTTTCATGCCAACGTATGTGTTTTGTGTAATAGGTAAAATCGAATAAAGCATTAATGTGAAAATGACTGTATTTGTACCAAGACCTAAAACAATCATAATAACAGCCATTGCACCTAAAGCAGGAATGGTCTGAATGATACTGCCAAATGCCAGTACCCAGCTGCTTAATTTCCCATACTTAGCAATCAGAATACCTAAAGGGATTGAGATTATAGCTGCTAATAAAACTCCATAGGCTGCCATAAGAAAATGTCGGTAAAATTGTGTCCAGATATAGTCGCTATTCTGACTAAAGTAATGAATAAACTGTTCCATAGTTTCCATCTCATTGTCCCTCCTTTGCTGTATCCTCAAAATAGTTGTGTTTTTCTAGGAATTGTTCTGCAACCTTACGCGGGTTCATCAATTTAACATCCGCATTATAATTTAATTCCTGCATTGTTTCGGTAGATATTTGTCCGGAAAGTCGTTCGGTAATTTCCTTTATTTTTGGATATTTTTCTATAACTTTATTTACGATAACTGGCGAAGCATCATAGGGCGGGAAGAATTTTCGATCATCCTCCAGCACCTTTAAGTCAAATTCTTTAATTCGTCCATCAGAGGAATAGGCCAACACAACATCCATTTTGCCACTTGCTGCTGCTTGATAGACAAGACCCACGTTCATTGGAAAAACTTCACCGAATGAAAAATAGGTTTCTTGAAATCCGTCATATCCATCACCTTTACGGTTAATCCACGCATTATCAACACCAAATCGGAGCTCCCCAGCATATGGCTCTAAATCCGAAACGGTTTCAATGTTGTTCTTTTCGGCAAATTCCTTCGTTACAGCTACTGAATAACTATTTTCAAATCCATATGTTGGTGCCCAGGTTTGATTAAAACGCTCCTGAAATTCACGTTTGACTATACCTAAAGCTTTTTCTGGATTGGTAATTGGTTCCATCCCTAAAGCTCCGGAAAGATCTGTTCCTGTGTACCGGGTACTAGTGATATCAAGATCTCCTCTAGTCATCCCTTGGTGCTGAACAATAGAAGAGCCCAAGTGTGTCACCAAATCTGTATCTGCATCTGTTTCCCGTTCAATCATAATTGACAGCATTTCAGCTAGGATTTGGGATTCAGATGTTCCAAGTGCCCCTATTTTCAACGTTTCTTTTGATGTACTTGCGAGCCCAGGAAGTGAACAACCCGCAAGCATCCCAAGTAACATTACTACAATACATCCTTTATATATGTTTCTCTTCATCGTTGTCACCTCCACCATTATGCCGCTTCATATGAATCTTTTAATCCTTCAGGTGTTAAACGGTTTTCTAAGTAGGCCAGTGAACGGTCAGCTATTACAGCAAGAATCGTTGCCGGGATTGTACCAGCAATAATTAAGGCTGGCTGATAGAGGTTCAATCCATCAAAAATAAAGTCACCAAGACCTCCACCACCAATAAATGCAGCCAGTGTAGCCCAGCCAATGAGATAAACCGTTGATAATCGAACTCCTGCCATAATTACAGGGAGTGCTAATGGCAACTCCATCTTTACTATGGATTGTCTATTACTCATTCCCATACCTTTTCCTGCCTCAACTACACCCTTATCAACGTCACGTACACCAATATAAGTGTTCCGTAATATTGGCAGTAATGAATAGAAAAATAGAGCTAGAATAGCAGGAAGTTTTCCAACACCCATAATCGGGATAAAAAAAGCAAGAATCGCTAAGCTTGGAATCGTCTGTAGAATCCCAACAAAAGAAATAAACCGATCAGCAAACTTCGGCGTCCTTGATAACATAATGCCAAGAGGTACGGCCACTAGTACGCCGAGAAGAATTGCTGCTAACGAAATATAAAAATGTTCCCATGTTTTGATCATTAAATCATTACCATGCTCTGTAAAAAATTCCATCATAGTTGTGCACCTCCTACTCTGTTGCCGTCGCTGCTTCAGCCAATTCCATACCATCGCCCCAGATTGTGTCATATACAAGGTTTGCAAGAGTAGCCCTTGTCACAATCCCTGTCAGCTTCTGGTCATTGTCAATTACAGGTACATATTTAACTCCACGACGAAGAATGCGATGAACTGTATCTCTTAGTAAACTATCTTGAGAAACCGAAATAAAATCAGTTTCCATAATGTCATCTACCTGATTGGCTTTTTTATAATTGAGATTAATAGCTTCAATATCAATAAATCCTTTTAATACATGATTAGAATCAACAACAAGCAAGGAATCCACATGTTTATCCCGCATAGTGGAAATTGCAGATTTTAATGTTGTCCCTGTTTGTACGGTGACTGGAGAACCCTCCATAATTTGCCCTACTGTCGTGACATCAGGTCGTCCTTGGATTAAGCGATCCTTGCCTAGGAACTCCTCTACAAATTCGTTTGCTGGATTTCTGAGGATTTCATCTGGAGTATCTGCCTGAACAACCTCTCCATCTTTCATAATGACAATACGGTCTCCAAGCTTTAATGCTTCATCCATGTCGTGTGTAACAAACACAATCGTTTTATCTAATTCCTTTTGGAGCTTTTTAAACTCCTCCTGTAAGGAATCTCTTGTAATAGGGTCAAGAGCTCCGAATGGCTCGTCCATTAAAATTAATGGTGGATTTGCGGCCAGGGCTCGTAAAACACCGATACGCTGCTGTTGTCCTCCACTTAATTCATGTGGATACTTATCTAAGTACTCTTCAGGCAACCCTACCAGCTTTAACAGTTCCTTAGCACGTGCATCTTTCTTTTCCTTTGACCATTTTAATAAGGTACCAACAAGTACAATGTTCTCCTTAATTGTCATATGTGGCATCAGGCCAATTTGCTGAATGACATACCCAATGGATCTTCGTAATTCCACAGGATCCTGATCTTTGATGTTTTTTCCATCAACTAGAATTGATCCTTCCGAAATGTGAATTAGACGATTTACCATCTTCATTGTAGTGGTTTTCCCGCAGCCACTAGGACCAATAAAACAGACAAATTCACCTTTCTCTATTTTTAAATTCAAATTACTTACAACGGTTTTTCCCCCACCATATCGCTTTTTTACGTTTTTAAACTCTAGCAATGCTCTACACCTCCAAGTAGTACTTTCTCGCTGAATCACCTTTACAAGTATACGAGAATCGTTTAATTGAGGAAAAATGCATATAACTTTATACAATACTAAAAATCTATACAATTTTTATTGTATAAAGTTTATAAAGTGGATATCGTAGAATTTCGGCAATTTTCGGCTGATTTTGACATGATTTCACAATGTTAACGCTTTCAGCTTAAATAAAAAAACTTCCCACAAGTTAAGTCAACTTATGGGAAGCCCATCACTAAGTAATATTTATCTATAGAGTTTACTTTTATCTACGTCACTCAACATCATAGCCTTGATCTTCAATCGCTTCTTTCATAGCATCAACAGTAATTTTGGAATCATCATAAGTAACATCGACATTACCCGCATCCAAATTCACTTCAGCTGCTGATACTCCATCTAAATTTTTCAATGCACCTTCCACTGACATTTTGCAATGACCACATGACATGCCTTGAACGTTTAATGTTTTTTCCATGTTCATTCACCTCCTTTACATGTTCTGATTTTATATTTTCGCTCGTTTTAAGCGAAGTGAGTTTGAAACCACACTAACTGAACTTAATGCCATCGCTGCACCAGCAATCCATGGTGCAAGTAATCCGACTGCTGCAACTGGTATTCCTGCTGTATTGTATCCGAATGCCCAGAACAGGTTTTGACGGATATTTCGAATCGTTGCATGACTGATTTTAATGGCCTTCGGTATGAGCAACAGCTCGCCACCAAGAATTGTAATGTCAGCAGCTTCGATTGCCACTTCGGTTCCAGTTCCAATCGCAATTCCAATATCTGCAGTAACGAGTGCAGGTGCATCATTTACACCATCACCAACCATGGCTACCTTTTTACCTTGCGATTGAATTTCCTTTACTTTATCTGATTTCTCTTCAGGTAATACCTGAGCAATTACCTGATCGATTCCTACTTGTTTGGCAATAGCCTGCGCCGTTCTTTCGTTATCCCCAGTTAACATGATCACTTCAATTCCCAATTCTTTTAAATGCTTAATCGCTTCAGGCGCAGTTTCTTTAATGGTGTCTGCAACTGCCACGATGCCTCGAAGCTTCCCGTCGATAGCGATTAACATGGCTGTTTTACCATTGGTTTCATAGTCCACTAACTTTTCTTCAGAGTCTTCTAACACAATTTGATGTTTTTGCATCAACTTTCGATTTCCAACCAGAATGTGTTTTCCAGATATCGTTGCTTCAATACCATGACCAGGTATGGCAGAGAAATCATCCACATCCACAAAATCAATTTCATTTTCTGTTGCATATGTCACAATCGCTTCTGCAAGTGGGTGTTCTGATCCTTTTTCTGCACTAGCCAATAATTGTAATGTTTCCTCATCACCAGAAAAATCCGTAACTTCTGGTTTTCCTTTTGTGATGGTTCCCGTCTTATCAAGTACGATTGCTTGTAATTGATGCGTGCCTTCTAAGTGTTCTCCACCTTTAAATAAAATTCCATTTTCTGCAGCTTTTCCTGTACCAACCATAATGGAGGTAGGAGTGGCGAGTCCTAAGGCACATGGACAAGCAATGACAAGTACCGCTATTGCTGCAACCAATGCGGATTCAAATTGACCAGGATCAACAAAAGCTATCCAGATCACAAACGTTACAATGGCAATACCGACTACAATTGGCACAAAATAACCGGAAATAACATCGGCTAGCCGTTGAATGGGTGCCTTTGAACCCTGTGCTTCTTCAACTACTTTAATAATGGAGGCAAGCGCCGTATCCTTACCAACCTTTGTGGCTTCCATTTCAATTGAGCCATTTTTATTGATGGTAGAGCCTATTACTTTTGCGCCGGTATCTTTTTCAATTGGAATTGATTCACCAGTAAGCATAGATTCATCAACAGATGTTCTCCCTTTCACAACGGTACCATCCACGGGTATTTTTTCACCTGGTTTCACGATTAAATGATCCCCTACCATAACCTGCTCAACTGGAATCATCTGTTCTTTGCCGTCTCTAATCACGCGTGCTTCTTTTGCTTGTAAATTCAGCAATTCAGATATGGCATTTGTGGTTTGACTCTTGGCTCTCGTTTCCAAATACTTACCAAATAAAATGAGTGTGACTAAAACAGCACTCGTTTCAAAATAGAGGTGGGGCATATATCCTGGATTACCTATTGTCTTAACTGCTTCGTATAAACTATAGAAGTAAGCTGCACTTGTACCTAGTGCGACTAAGACATCCATGTTAGCTCCACCATTTTTCAGGTTCTTATAGGCACCAACATAAAATTGCCATCCAATGATAAATTGAACGGGTGTAGCTAAAGCAAATTGGAACCATGGATTCATGAATATATCAGGAACATTCATGTTAAATAAATGAACAAGCATTGTGACTAATAAAGGGGCAGACAGGACTGCAGAAATAATTAGTTTCACCTTTTTATGTTGCAGTTCCTTTTCTTTATAGGATTGCTTTTCTTCAGACTTTGCCTTTGTTTTCGCATCATATCCAATCTTACGTATTTTCTCGATGAGAGCGTTTTGATCAACTAATACCGGGTTATATTCAATGGAAGCACTTTCCGTTGTTAAGTTAACAGTAGCTAATGAGACACCTTCTTGTTTATTTAACACCTTTTCGATTCGGTTCGAACAAGCTGCACAGGTCATCCCAAAGACATCAAATTCAGCTTTTTCTGTTCGAACGCCATAGCCAATATTTTCAATTTTTTTCGTAATGTCTTCAATATTTGCCTTCTCTGGATCGTAATCCACCGTCGCCTTTTTTGTCGTTAAATTAACTTGGGCTTCTACACCATCCATTTTATTTAGAACCTTCTCGATTCGATTCGAACAAGCTGCACAGGTCATTCCTGTTACACCAAGTGTGGAGTGATTTGTTTCTCCCATAATAGCTCCCCCCTTACTTAGAAAATTGCTTCATGACATTCATTAATTCTTCAATAGATTCTTTGCCTTCACCTTTCATAATGGCATCACTAACACAATGGTTGATATGTCGTTCTGTCACAGAAAAGCCTACATTCTTTAATGCAGATTGTATGGCACTGATTTGGACTAAAATATCTATACAATATCGATCATCTTCCACCATTTTCTGTACCCCACGAACTTGACCTTCTATCCGCTTTAAACGGTTAATGATTTTATCCATTTCATCCTTTGTTCTAGGCGTACTTGGGTGATCATGTAAGAATTTTTCTTCATCCATTATCATCACTTCCTTATATTTTCTAGTTATACTATACCCCCCTATAGTATTAATTGTCAATGGAAAGGCATTGGATTTTAAAAATTAAATTACAATATATAACACCCAACACCCCTTAATATTTCCTAGTCTGGAATAAAATATTTTAACTTGCTCAGACCGTTATTTCTCTATAGAAATATTGAAAAAAGAGGCTTTGCAATAGATTTTTACACCTAATGAATAGCCTCTTTTATTTAAAAGGTTTGCATTTTATTTTAAACACTACTTTACTTGCCCTTCCCCCTTAATAATATATTTAGTAGCGGTTAAGGCGGATAAACCCATTGGTCCACGAGCATGAAGTTTTTGTGTACTGATCCCAATCTCAGCACCAAATCCAAATTCAAATCCATCTGTGAATCGGGTAGAGGCGTTGTGATACACGGCTGCTGCATCAATTTCAGTGAAAAATTGTTCTACATTTTCACTTTTTGAAGAGATAATAGCCTCGGAATGCTTTGTTCCATATTGATTAATGTGTGCAATTGCTTCATCTACGTTTTCAACAACCTTTAGTGCTACTTCTAGCCCTAAATATTCAGTACCCCAGTCTTCTTCACTTGCAGGAATGATATTCATTCCCAGCTGTTGTATTGTTTCATCTCCGTGAATTCGGACTTCCTCTTTTTGTAAAGCGTTAATTAAACCTTTTAAATGTTTGGAACCCCAATCGCTTTGTATAAGAATAGTTTCACAAGCATTACATACAGAAGGACGCTCTGTTTTGGCATTAATAGCAATGTCAATGGCCATCCTTGGATCAGCTGTTTCATCAATATAAACATGACAATTACCTGCACCGGTTTCTAACACAGGGACGGTCGAATTTTGGATAACCGTTTGAATCAACTTTGCACTTCCACGCGGGATTAACACGTCGAGATAATGATTTAATTGGAACATCTTTGAAGCCGTTTCCCGACTAGTATCTTCTAGTAGTTGGACCGAATCAACAGGTAAATCACTCATTTCAAGTGCATGATGGATAACCTTTACGATTGCTTTATTTGAATAGATAGCCGTGGAACTACCGCGAAGCAACACGGCATTACCTGTTTTTAAACAGAGACTTGAGGCATCAACAGTTACGTTTGGTCTAGCCTCATAAATCATTCCGATTACACCAAGCGGAACTCGTATTTGTAAAATGGTCAAACCATTCGGACGTTCCCATTTTGCTAACAATTCCCCAATTGGATCCTCCAATTCGGTTAACTCGATAAGAGCATCCGACATATCTTTTAGTCGTGATACATCTAGCATTAAGCGATCAAGTAAAGAATCGCTTATTCCATTGTCTTTTCCGACTGTTAAATCCTTCTTATTTTCCTTTAATATAAATTCCTTTTCTTTGATGATCTGTTCTGAAATAAGTTGGAGTGCTTTATTTTTTTGTTCCGTTGTCGTTTTTGCTAATAATGAAGCTGCGTTTTTGGCCATTTGAGCTTTTTGCATCAACTCACTACTTTGGTCAGTTTGATAGATTTCACCCATTCTTCATTCTCCTTTTATTTTGACTTACCCAATAGTCCCTATGGATTACAACCTTTTGATCACTATTGGCTTTTACCATAGCATCAGTACTCGATAACCCCTTAATGTCTAATAATTGTTTAGAAGAAAAATTCACTCTACCCTTTCCAATCAGTCGCCCCTTTACATTGACTACCTCAACTACATCATTGACCCTAAAATCACCAATAATATTTGTTACACCAGCTGGCAAGAGACTTTTTCCATGTTTTAATATAGCATCTTCAGCACCATGATCAACTTCAATTTTCCCACTAGGAATCGAATGGAGTGCTAGCCACTGCTTTGAACTATTCATACTAGCTTGGGAGCTCCTACCGATATAGGTTCCATCCCCTTTCCCGACTAGTATATCAACAAGTTCCTCCCCACTCGTGCCCGTTCCAATAAATACTTTTACCCCTAAATCTAATGCTGTACGGGCTGCCTCTATTTTTGATTTCATTCCACCTGTACCGACCTTTGAACCAGCTTCAGAAGCATTAATTACTAAATGATCATCAATTTCATCAAGGAAGTTATATTTTTTTGCATCTGGATGTGTTCGTGGATTCCGATCATATATCCCATTGATATCTGTTAGCATCATTAAAAAATCTGCATGCACAAGACCACTAACTAGCGCTGATAGCATGTCATTATCACCAAAGGTTAATCCTTCAATTGACACTGAATCATTTTCATTAATAATAGGTGTGACATGACGCTTTAATAGTTCAGATAAGGTTGCATGTGCATTTTGATATTGTTCTTTGTACAAGAAGTTTTGTCTTGTTAACAGCAGTTGTGCTGCCACAATACCATGTTTCTTAAACTCTTCTGTATAACCTTTTAATAATTGCCCTTGCCCGACCGCTGCAGCTGCTTGTTTCCCAGCAATCGTTACAGGACGGGAGGAATAACCAAGGTCTGTAAAACCAGCTGCAACAGCCCCAGATGAAATCAAAATGACTTCATGCCCAAGTTGTTTCAAGCTTGCAAGCGCATCTACGTATTTACGCAGCTTTTCACTACTTAGTCCACCACTTTTGTTTGTTAAGGAGCTACTGCCTATTTTGACAACAATCCTTTTCTTACTCATTTAACATTCACCCCAATTTATAACTAAAAAATGCCCTTCCATCCTTATACAAGGACGGAAGAGCATTGTTCTCCGCGGTACCACCTTTATTGATATTAGATGCACCTAATATCCACTTTAAATATCCTTTAACGCAGGAATTTCGGTTAGGTGATTGCCTAACAGTTCAAGGGATAGGTTCAATAGCATTGCAGGTTGTAAAATCTTTCAGCCCATGAATTTTACTCTCTTTCACCTGAGGACTATCTAATAGTTCCCTATCATTACTTTGAAATTTATACATTTATTTGTTAATTCTTCTATAATTAATAAATTATTATGAACTAAATTTGATTAGGAGTCAATAAAATTACCATAACCTTGAAATTTCTACTAACCTATAAGTGTGAGGCTCTTTGTAATAAACCATACTATGATAATCATCGCCCAGATTATTCATAGTATACAGGGCTATTTCGCTCGTTTACCTTTTTGAGTTCTTGCATTCACTAACCTTCAGCTAAAAGCAGTGGTCTTTTAATCTTGTGATTATAAAAAAAGTAAGTGAGAGGAAATCTGAGGTGTCTAACAAATATCACAATATGCTAATCTTGTCAACCATTATGAGGGTATATTTTTTTACCTTCCCCATTGATATCGTTCACCCCTCTCTTTATGATTGAATGTAATCAGTTATTCATTTAAAGGAGATGTAAACCATGGACATCCGCCATTTACAATATTTCATCGAAGTCGCCCGCTTCCAGAGTTTCACCAAAGCAGCAGAGCACTTATACATTGCACAGCCGACCATCAGCAAAATGATTAAAAACCTGGAAGAAGACCTTGGGGTGGAATTGTTTGAGCGAACGAGAAAAAAGGTTATCCTTACCGATGCCGGACGGTTAATTCTAATGCAAGCTAAAACCATTGATAAAGCCTTTGAAAACCTCAACACCCAACTTGATGATCTGTTAGGACTTAAAAAGGGACACATTCGAGTCGGCCTCCCACCGATTATGGATGCTGATCAATTTATTAAGATTTTAGGAGGTTTTCATGCCAAGTACCCACACATTACCTTTCAACTCATCGAGGATGGGGCGAAAAGAATCGAAGAGAATATCATTCAAGAGGAACTTGATGTGGGGATTACCGTTTTACCGACTCAGGAGGAACAATTCGAACACTTCTTTCTTTTAAGCGAAGAGTTAGTGGCCGTCCTTCCCCCTGCCCACCCGTTAGCAGGGCGAAAGCAAATACGACTAGAAGAACTGAAAAACGATTCATTCATCCTATTCAATAAAGATTTCGTTCTGAATGACAGGATTAAATCCTCTTGTAAAGAAGCCGGCTTCATTCCAAAAGTCATCTCTGAAAGCTCCCAGTGGGACTTTATCGGTAAGATGATCGCTTCTAACCTCGGTATTTCCATCCTCCCTAAAAGCGTGGCCGGCTTGCTTAAGGAAAAAGTGAAGAAAATCAAGGTCATTAAACCTTCCATTGCTTGGGAGCTTGCACTTATATGGCCGAAAAATCAATACATCTCTTATGCCACTAAGGAATGGCTCGCTTATACGCAAAATCGCTTAAGTACAGAAGAAAGCGGATCAGCTTCCAATTAAATAAAGCTGGTCTTTTTTTATGCGAAAAATCAATGATTGAAAGCATTTACATAGACAAAGGCTATCCAAACGATGATGATTTGCTATTTCACTTACAGAAAAATCGAACGTACACTGAAATTATCCAAAAGTGATGGATAGATACTTACAAACACTAAACCATTCCATATAAAAGGGGAGAGAAACACATGGAAGCAAAACGCGCAAAAGAAAGTTTAGTGATCAATACAGATCAAGTGATGATCAACGATTTAAATAACTACAATACTTTGTTTGGCGGAGTCCTTATGAAGAAACTAGACAACAACGCGACCATATCAGCAAGGCGACATGCTCGTGTGAAAGAATGCGTCACTGCCTCGACAGACTCTATTGATTTCTTACACCCAATCCATCAAACCGATTCGGTCTGCGTGGAGTCCTTTGTGTCTTATACAGGAAATAAATCAATGGAAATTTTCTGCAAAGTGATAGCCGAAGACATGATTACTGGTCACCGCCGCATGGCCGCAACAGCTTTCTTAACGTTCGTGGCCCTTGATGAAAATAAAAAAGCCATTAAAGTCCCGGCGGTTATACCAGAGACCAATGAACAGAAATTCCTCTATCAGTCCGGAGAAGAACGTGCGAAAACGCGTAGAATCAGACGGGAGCAGAGTTCTCAGCTTACAGATATTATCGAACTTGAAAAACCATGGGAAGAAGGAGTAGAGAAAAATGTTGAAATTAGCAAGCTTGGATGAGTTATATGAAGCGAAACAAGGTTTGGAAGAAGTCAGTCACTGTAACCCTGAAATCTATGATATATTAACCCATGTCGTGAGCTTAACTAGGCAACTTCAAATCAAGTACGGCTATATGGGAGCCCTCCTTATGGATGAGGATTTGAACACTACGTACCCGGAATTCGTTAAAGGCTCAGTTTTGTCCCTTTATAAAAAGGAAGTGGACAAACTAAAAAATCACCGAGATTTTCCTGTAGTCAAAACGGTTTTAGACCAACACCGTGATATCGGAGACGCTAAACTATCTTTATTGGTTCTAGGAGCTAAACCGGAGCTATTGAGAGGATCCACAATTATGAAATAGGAGCAATTTTCGCTTAGAGGAAAAAGGCGTAACACCATAAG
Source organism: Salinibacillus xinjiangensis (assembly GCF_009649735.1). Classification (GTDB taxonomy): domain Bacteria; phylum Bacillota; class Bacilli; order Bacillales; family Alkalibacillaceae; genus Salinibacillus; species Salinibacillus xinjiangensis. Next base: position 15,989 of record NZ_WJNH01000009.1, on the reverse strand, counting down.
CTAAAAACTTGGTGTTACGCCTTCCTTTAGTTCGCTAATGCAGAATGCTGTGACCTCTGAAAATACAAAATGGATGAAAACAATGAAGAAAAAGCCTCTCAATAGTTCAATGAAACTATGAGAGGCTCATTAGATCTATAGTGTTTTCCATATTAAGGTCCATGGGGGCACTTATTACATCATGCCGCCCCTATGGTGAGAGTGTGTAATATCGTTAACGTGAGGTGCAAAAAGCATGGAAAATCAACGTTTTGGATATTGTTGGCTGTAACATCTTTAACGGTGATTTACAGCTGTTGCAGTTGTTAACGGGATACGTGTGTCCTTTTTTAACAACTCCATAGCAGATTAAAACAGTGAGAAACATCTCTTACCCTGATAAATTTAAGAACAGTTAAGGAGAGTGTTTTTTCATGCTCTCTTTTTTCATGATTGAATGCACAACAGTAATGTGGAACACCCGAAATGGGTTAATTACCGGTCTGGTTAACAGCCATGGGAAGATATGTCTTCTTCTCATGGCTGTTTTAATCCATTTTTCCAAGTAGCCCAGTCTCTGTAATAAAAGGAAATGTGCACGTCTAAATGTGAATTTTGGATATATATTATTAAATCTATGTCATACAAGTCGATAAATATATTGTAGTAAGTTGGCGATTCATGTCTAAATGATTAATAAGGCTTGTTTATAATTTAATGTGAGGTGGTATTTGAACCTGAATCTATACAGTACATAGGCATACATACACAGTATTAGATTGAAAAAATTGAACTCCATAAGAAGTACGAATCATACAATTATTTGAAATAAGAAAACTGGAGAGGTGCATCAATGAGAATTTTAAACTTTAAAAGCGTTAGAACAAAAATAATAACAGCATTTGCAGCTATTATTTTACTCGTATTAGTATTAGGAATCACAACCATTAGTTTTAATAAGAATACGACGGAAGATATGGAAGATTTAACCAAAATGCAATTAAATCTATTAATTAAGGATGAACAAATAGCTTTGAATATGTCCCAAAGAACAAACCTTTTAAGAGGATTTTTACTATATGACGATGAAGCATTAAGAGACAGATTTGAAGCTGGTATTGAAAAAAGTATTGCATTGGAAAATGAATTAGTCGAACTTAGTGACTCTGAAAAAGTACAAAAGCTTATTGACAAAAAAATTGAATGGGGAAAGCTAACTGATCAGGTTTTTGCGGCGTATGATAACGGCAACAAAGAGAAAGCCATGCAAATCATGCGCACAGAGGTTCAGCCTCTTTCGGACGAATTAATTAACTCTTTTCAAGAACTGGCAAGTGAACGGGAAGGATTTATCCATGAAGCTGGAGATGAAATTGTCAATACAAGCAGTGTGAACATGAATATCAGTTTAGTCATCACGATTTTAGCTGTGATTTTAGGAGTGGCAATTGCTATTACCTTTTCTCAAAGTATGATGAGACAGATTAAAACGGTCATGGGTCGCATGAGGGATATAGCGGACGGAGATTTAACCGGTGAAGACTTAGAAGCGAAAACAAAAGATGAAATCGGCGACCTTGTCTTAGTGACAAATGATATGAATCATAATATGAGGGAGCTTCTAGGTAAAATCAATTCGGTATCAGAGACTGTTTCAAGCCACAGTGAAGAGCTGACTCAATCAGCCAATGAAGTCATGAGTGGAACAGAAAAAATTTCTTCGACCATGGAAGAAATTGCTTCAGGCTCTGAAACACAAGCAAACAATGCCAGTGAGTTAGCAAACAATGCCACTAACTTCTCTACTAAAGTGGAAGAAGCAAACGAAGACGGTGAACTAATTTATGATGCCTCGAAACAAGTATTGCAAATGACAAACGATGGAAGACAGCTGATGAACAAGTCAGTCGATCAAATACAATCTATTCACAAGCTTGTTGAACAAGCAGTAGAAAAAGTAAAAGGCTTAGACGAACAATCGAATCAAATTTCAAAATTAGTCATCGTTATTAAGGATATAGCTGATCAGACGAATCTGTTAGCCTTAAATGCTGCCATTGAAGCGGCCAGAGCGGGAGAGCATGGTGAAGGATTTGCTGTAGTAGCCGATGAAGTTCGAAAATTGGCTGAGCAGGTTTCTAATTCGGTAACCGAAATAACAGGAATTGTAGGCAGTATTCAGTCGGAATCCTCAAACGTGGTCGAATCACTGCAAGATGGGTATAGTGAGGTAGAAAAAGGTGCAAACCAAATCCAATCTACGGAATATACGTTTGAAACAATCAGTATAGCGATCGATGAAATGGCCTCAAGTGTTGGATTTATAACGGAAAATCTGGTTGAAATGTCCCAAACAAGCAAAAATATGAATTCATCTATTGAGGAAATTGCGTCTGTATCTGAAGAAGCTGCCGCAGGTGTTGAAGAAACAGCCGCAGCATCACAACAAACAAGTAGTACCATGCAGGAATTTGCGTCCAGTTCTGAGCAGTTATCCAGACTTGCGGAAGAATTAAACGGCCTAGTACGTCGTTTTAAACTGTAATAAGTGTTTAAGTAACTAACATATTAAATTGGCAAACATGTCGAATTTGCTAGTATAAAGTAAACGGAAGTATCCAAAGACGATAGCATGGTAGGCTATGCGTATTCTTTGGGTACTCTATTTTGTAGAAATGAGGGTGCAGACATGAACTTGGAGGAGCTAACCAGTTTTAATAAACTGATCACACCATCACCACAATCATTCAAGTAATCTTCTGGATAGGTGTTATCTTTTCTATCATTATGGGTCTTATTTAAATTATAGCTGGAGCTTCCAACTCTATTTAAGATGCAAGAAACTCTGCGTAGTATTGATCAAAAGATGGATAAGGGAAAAAAACAGAATAGCCTTTTTAGTAGCGAATACAGGTCAAATGTTTTCGCTACATTTATATTACCGTCGCCTTTGTCTTATTTTTTATTATTTGAGCATAGAAAAGAGGAGGTTATTCCCTCCCCCCAACTTACTATATTGGTTGCTCTTTTTACCATTTGGCTTTTTTAGAAAACGGCCTAATATTTAAATAAGGTAGCAACTAATTCATAACCTGACCCAATTGTCCAAAAAAGAATGTAATCCCCTCGCTGGATACGCCCTGTTTCGATCCCTTCATATAAAGCAATGAAAGGGCTGCTTGTTCCGGTGTAACCGAAACGATCCCCAACATAAATGAGCTGTTCATCCTGAAGAGTATAGTGGTCCTGGATCTTAAGTATATTGCTTAAAGCAAACTGAGATAAGCAATAAGCTTTGATATCCTTGGTGGTTAAATGATTACGCTCTAAAATTTTGTTAAACATTTCATAGGTCGGTGGTAAGGCAATGCCACCATCGAATGGCAGCCAACTAATAGAAGAAACACTTCTATTTTCTAAAATACTTTTCGTTAAACCATCTTTAGGGAATCTGATCATATCACGGTTAATCGAATCGGTGAAATAAATCGAATCGATGAAACCAGTATCTTCTTCCTCGGTCTTTTCTAAGATAACTGCTGCAGCAGCATCTCCGTAACACGCATAAGTAATTTCCTCTTCAGGGTTACTGACGAGGGTGTTGTAATCAGATCCTATTATTAAGGCCTTACTTACATAAGGGTTCGCTTTCATGTAGTAGGAAGCCTGTTCAACGGCAACTGTCATACCAGCGCAATTTGCATTTGTATCCATGATAATGGTATCATGTTTGGCATCGATTGCATCATGTACATACGTCGCGTTTGAAGGAAATGTAGTTTCCGGTACCTGAGTTGTAAATACAATCAGGTCGATATCTTCTCCGGTTAGATTGGCTTTTTTAAGAACCTTTTTACTCGCATCAATCCCCATTGTTAATCCGTTTTCTTCTTCGTTATCAATAACATATCGATTTTCTCTGCCCATTACCTCTAAGAAGTGGGAAATATCTTTTTTCTCTTTAAAATGTTGGATGTAATAGTCGTTGTTTACTACTTTTTCAGGATGATAGATTTCGACTTCTTTAATTTTTATACTGGTCATTCTAGTTGAGTCTCCCCTTTATCTAATTACTATAGAGAAAAACATAAGCGATAACTGATATATATATTCTCATATAAAAAGGAAAAAACAAACTAAAGTGCTTTCTCCACAACTGGCCCCATTTGTTTAAACTTCAACAATTTTCGCGTTTTTCATTCCAACATTTCGCGCAAGACGGTGGAGTTGTAACTTTAAGATTGCATTGGATTTCGTATTAAATTGTACGGTTTTAAAGCCGGACTCATTATACATTTTAAAAGAGTTTTCCAGTTGCGGGATCATTTCCTGTCGTAAAATATCCATATTTGTACAATCAACTTCTAAGGTGAAGTTTTCAACATTTACTCTGGATACAGCGCTTTGATAATCCCGTACAAAATTTTGAACGTCTTCCTCTTTAAAACTGCCACGTACTGCCATTTCAATTGTATTTTTGTCATTTACAATGTTAATGTCATATTTTTTCATGTACATTCTCCTTTGATGAAAAATATCCCTGATTATTTCCCTGAATTATGCAACATATTGCGAACTTTTCATGAATGAATAATTGTATATCAATTATCTTCTTGTTTGTTAAAGCTTTGTGATATGTGGTGGGGTCAGTCAGTTCTCTTGCTTCAGGGGATCATAAACAAAAAGTAATTACCCAATGGTAACTCTTTATTTATCGGATAATTTACTTCATTTTTTAGGGTGTAGGTATGATAAGGTTGTCTCTGTTCCCTTAGCAATAAATCGAACATCAAGAATGATTTTCCGAAAAGCGCCTGAAATGGAAATTATAAAGAAGAATCCAACCGAATTTGCTTATTTTAGAAAAGTTAAGAAAACCATTGAGCAGTTAGGGGAAGAAGAAGTTCCAAAATATCTGGAGAAAGAAGAACCTTCTTCGTTTTTAAAAATTGCCAAAGAACAAGGATTAGAGCTAGACTACTTGATGTTTCTATCCTTTTCTACACAGGAATCCGGATTGGGGAATTGGTTGCTCTCAAATGGAAAGATGTAGATTTTATTAACCACACGATTAACATTACTAAAACTAATTACAACCCAAATACACGACGAAAAATAGTTTGGGATGAAGATGTAATAAGTATTTTGAAGAAACATAAAGAAATTCAAGATCAAGTCATCAAGGATATAGGGGATGATTATTATAATAAAGACTTCATCTTTGCAAAAATGGAGCGACAGCATGGTTTTCCAATTGTAGTTAAGGCTATTCAAAATCGAATGACAAGGCTGTTAAAGATTTCTGGTTTGAATCCGGATTTAACACCACATTCATTAAGGCAAACACATACATCTCTTTTAGCCGAGGCAGGTGTAGCTCTTGAGCAAATAATGGATAGACTCGGTCATTCAGATGATCAAATAACAAAAGATGTTTATTTCCGTTTAACACAAGAAATGAAAAAAGAAGCTTCCCAAAAGTTTGCTCAACTCATGAGAAGCCTCAATTAAAATCCTCAATGTTAACAAAATGTTAACATCACACTTTCATCTTATATAAAACCCACTCATATCAAGGGTTGAGGGGGGCGGTATTACATCATGCCGCCCATTCCGCCCATGCCGCCGCCCATGTCAGGCATTCCGCCACCAGCGTTGTCTTCTTCTGGTAGGTCAGCAACAACAGCTTCAGTTGTTAGGAACATAGCAGCTACAGATGCAGCGTTTTGAAGTGCAGAACGAGTAACCTTAGTTGGGTCAACAATACCTGCTTCAACCATGTTTACCCATTCGCCAGAAGCAGCATTGAAACCAATACCTACTTCTTCACCCTTCAAGCGCTCTACAATAACAGATCCTTCTAGACCAGCGTTGTGAGCAATTTGACGTACAGGCTCTTCAAGAGCACGTAGGACAATGCTTGCACCAGTTGCTTCATCACCTGTAAGTTCTAATCCAGCTACGCTGTTGTAGATGTTTACAAGTGCAGTACCACCACCAGAAACAATACCTTCTTCTACTGCAGCACGAGTAGAGTTAAGCGCATCTTCAATACGTAGTTTACGCTCTTTAAGTTCTGTTTCAGTTGCAGCACCAACCTTGATTACAGCTACACCGCCACCTAGCTTAGCTAAACGCTCTTGTAGTTTTTCTTTATCAAATTCAGAAGTTGTTTCTTCTAATTGAGCACGGATTTGGCCAATACGAGAAGAAATCGCATCTGCTTCACCAGCACCCTCAACAATGGTTGTGTTTTCTTTTGTTACAACAATTTTAGAAGCACGACCTAGGTGCTCAATGGAAGCACTCTTTAGATCGAAACCAAGATCTTCTGTGATCACTTGACCACCAGTTAGAGTTGCAATATCTTCTAGCATTGCTTTACGACGGTCACCAAAGCCAGGAGCCTTAACAGCCACTGCGTTGAATGTACCACGTAGTTTGTTCACTACTAATGTAGCAAGTGCTTCACCTTCTACATCCTCAGCAATGATTAAGATTGGCTTGCTTTGTTGAACAACTTGCTCTAGTACTGGTAGAACTTCTTGGATGTTAGAAATCTTTTTATCTGTGATTAAGATGTATGGATCCTCAAGTTCAGCTTCCATTTTATCTTGGTCAGTAACCATGTATGGAGAAGCATAACCGCGATCAAATTGCATACCTTCTACTACTTCTAGCTCTGTGTCAAAGCCTTTTGATTCTTCAATGGTAATAACACCGTCGTTTCCAACGCGTTCCATTGCTTCAGCAATCAATTGACCTACCTTATCATCACCAGAAGAAATAGAGGCTACTTGAGAAATAGATTCTCTTCCTTCAATTGGGTTAGAAATACCTCTTAATTCTTTAACTGCAACCTCAACCGCTTGTTCAATACCACGGCGTACACCAACTGGGTTTGCACCTGAAGCAACGTTCTTAAGCCCCTCTTGAATCATTGCTTGAGCAAGTACAGTAGCTGTAGTCGTACCATCACCAGCTACATCATTTGTTTTCGATGCAACTTCAGATACAAGCTGTGCACCCATGTTTTCAAAGTTATCTTCAAGCTCGATTTCCTTTGCAATCGTAACACCATCATTGGTGATTAGTGGAGAACCAAACTTTTTATCAAGTACCACGTTACGTCCTTTTGGTCCAAGGGTAACTTTAACAGCATTTGCTAATGTATCAACTCCACGAAGCATTGCGCGACGCGCGTCTTCACTAAACTTTAACTCTTTAGCCATGAATATGCCCTCCTTATAATTTACAAATTATGATATGAAAAAATGTTCCTCGTCCAAATTAGCCAATAACAGCTAAAATGTCACTCTCACGAAGAATTAAGTATTCTTTACCTTCATATTTCACTTCTGTGCCAGCATACTTTGAGTAGATTACAGCATTTCCTTCAGCAACTTCTAGTGCTACACGTTCTCCATTGTCAGTTACTCGTCCTGAACCTACTGCAACTACTTTCCCTTCTTGCGGCTTTTCTTTTGCAGAATCAGGAAGTACAATCCCACTTGTTGTTGTTTCTTCTTGCTCTACTACTTCGATAACAACACGATCACCTAGTGGCTTTAACATATTGAAACCCTCCTCAAATTCATTCCTTTTATTTTGTTAGCACTCATTTAAAGTGAGTGCTAATTTCAATTATTATAATAATGAATTTCTTTTCATAATGCAAGTGTTGTTTATTATTTTTTTTGGTTAACTCTCATAAGTCTTTATTTTTATAATCATTATTTTTCCTATATAATGAGAAAGTGAAATCCAACTCTATATTGTCCATAAAGTAATATGTTTAAAACAAGAAAAATATATTATTATTTATAGCACTCTGTATTTGAAATATTGGTATAAAGGAGTCGTCTTAATTGCCGAGAAGATATTGGTATGTTATTTTAACTTATGTTATTGGACTATTATCCGGGGTCATTGGTGGCCCTTTACTTGTGGCACTAGGGGTACCTATGGAACAGGTTTCTGGTGTTTGGTCGATTATTGTGTTTCCAATCATGGCTATTGTGATTATTCAACTATTACGTCCTGATATGAAACAAGCCCGTGAACAGCGCTCCATTAGTACTGGGCATAAAATCCTGTGGGTGATTGGTGGATTTTTCTTAGTTTTAGCTGCTAATTATTCAGCTGCGATGATTGAATTAGCGCTAGGAATTGAACCAGGATCAGATAATACCGCTAATTTAATGAATATTGCACGAGACCTTCCACTGTTTTTAATCGTTACGGCTATTTTAGCACCGTTATTAGAGGAAGTTGTCTTTAGAAAAATCATTTTTGGATCCATCTACAAAAAGTATAACTTTTTTATTGCTGCTATTATTTCGGCAATCATCTTCGGTATCTTACATCAAGAGCCAGAGCATCTACTCATTTATACATCTGTTGGAATGGTATTTGCCTTTGTTTATGTCAAAACGAAAACCATACTAGTTCCAATCCTAATCCACGTTTCCATTAATACGTTTGTATTTTTGATACAATATAACGTAACAGAAGAGGATATAGAAAGAATGAGAGAGGAGCTTGAACAGCTCCAAACTATTTTAATCGGAGGCTAAAACTTTTATGAGAGCATCACCTTTATTTATGTCAGCCTTATACTTATTTATGGGGGTTGTATTTACTTACATTGCTACTCAGAGTGTAGAAGAGACAATCTGGAATTTTACAACCATCATACTTGTTGTGGTTGCTACCTTTGATTTTGCTGTCGCCATACGTTTAATTAAGCTTCATTATAGAATTAAAAATGCAAAAAATAATAAAAAATAAAAAGCTAGCTCTTAGGAGTTAGCTTTTTTATGCTTTAGATGCGATCAACTCTCTGGATCTTGCTCCACTTGTTCTTCCTCATCTAAGGGGTAATGTTTTAAAAAATAGGCTAATGATTGCAATTCAACAGATAAATCAATATGGTGAATGCGAATGTGAGGTGGAACCGTAATACGGGCTGGTGTAAAGTTTAAAATTCCTTCCACGCCTGCCTTCACAACTCGTTCTGCCATAGGCTGTGCAGCTTGGGCCGGAACTGTTAAAATGGCAATCTGAATGTCCTTTCCAATCTTGTCCTCTATATCATCAATATGATAGACGGGTACCCCACCAATTTCAGTCCCCACTTTTTCCATACTTGTATCAAAGGCCATCTCCATTTTGGTATTGTTATTTTTCGTAAAGTTATAATTTAAAAACGCAGTACCTAGATTCCCAACACCTATTAAGGCGACCTTGGTCGTATCATCATGCTCTAATGCTTCGCGGAAAAAGGTTAATAAATAATTGACGTTGTAACCGTATCCTTTTTTACCTAATGCTCCGAAATATGAGAAGTCTCTCCGAATTGTGGCTGAATCCACTTTTACCGCTTCACTTAACTCTTTTGAAGATACTCTTGCCTTGCCCTGATTATATAAGTTGTTGATAAAACGATAATAGAGAGGAAGTCGTTTCGCTGTTGCCTGTGGTATCTTGTGATTTCCGTTATTGGACATTGTCATCCCCCTAGTTGTGCTAAAATTATCTATGGTAACATCTCTAATCTTGCTATCTAGTTTCTAATTAAGATACACTTAATCACGTTGAGGTGAATAATTTCATGATATTAATGCAAGTAAATCATATAGAAAAATATTTTGGTGCTGACCTTATTTTATCGAATATTAAATTAGAAGTACATAGCCAAGACCGTATTGCCATTGTTGGTCGGAATGGCGCAGGAAAATCGACACTGTTAAAAATCATGGCAGGTGATATGTCGTATGACGGTGGTGAAATCCTGCAACCCAGGGATACCACCCTAGGTTATTTGGCTCAAAATACAGGACTGGAATCCTCCTTAACCATTTGGGAGGAGATGGAATCTGTCTTTAGTCATTTAAAAAAAATGGAAAAGACGATTCGTGAGATTGAATTAAAAATGGGTGACCCTGACCTTATTCAAGACGAAACAGCCTATCAACAGCTATTAGCTGATTATGACCAAAAGCAAGAAGAATTTAAACGGATGGGCGGGTTTGAATACGAGGCTGATATCAAAAGTATTTTAACTGGCCTTAAGTTTCATAACGTTAATACTCCGATAAATACATTAAGTGGTGGTCAAAAAACGAGGCTTGCTCTTGGAAAACTGCTATTGTCAAAGCCTGACATTCTCATTTTAGACGAGCCAACCAACCACTTAGATATAGGTACGTTAGATTGGTTGGAGCAGTATCTTCAAGGCTATCAGGGTGCGGTCGTCATTGTTTCTCACGATCGCTATTTCCTAGATAAAACCGTGAACGTTGTGTATGAAATCTCCTTTCAAACATCAAAAAAATATAATGGGAACTACAGTGATTATCTTGTACAAAAGGCAGAGGATTACGAGCAAAATGTAAAACAATATGAAAAGCAGCAATCTGAAGTCAAAAAGCTGGAGGAATTTATCCAAAAAAATATCGTTCGAGCTTCCACCACGAAACGAGCTCAAAGTAGACGTAAAAAGCTCGAAAAAATGGAGCTTATGGACAAGCCTATGCTTGAAAACCAATCAGCTAAATTCTCCTTTGACATTAACCGACAAAGTGGAAATGATGTTTTAAAAATCAATGATGTATCCTTCCGCTACCCATCAACAGATGATGACATTTTCCAACATGTAAATTTAATGATTCATCGCGGTGATCGCATCGGTCTTGTCGGCCCAAATGGGATAGGAAAGTCTACTCTTCTAAAAACAATAATAGGATCCCTTAAGCCTAGCCATGGCAGTATCCAACATGGAACGAATGTACAAATCGGCTATTATGATCAAGAACAGACCAACCTTTCCAATGATAAAACGGTTTTACATGAATTATGGGATGAATATCCATCCAAGCCCGAAAAAGAAATTCGAACCGTTTTAGGGAATTTCTTATTTTCCGGCGATGATGTGCTAAAGCCTGTCCCATCCTTAAGTGGTGGCGAAAAGGCTAGGTTAGTTTTAGCCAAGCTCATGCTTCAAAAAGCCAACTTTTTAATCATGGACGAACCGACAAACCATTTAGATTTGGATAGTAAAGAGGTATTAGAATCAGCCCTGGCAGATTTTCCTGGAACAATCCTTTTCGTCTCCCATGACCGGTACTTTATTAATCGGATTGCCACCACCATTGTTGAAATGTCGAAAACAGGCACCCAGGTTTATTTAGGTGATTACGACTACTATTTGAGTAAGAAGCAAGAGGAAAAAGAAATACAGGAGCTAAATGCTCTAGAGAATAAGCCTCAGGAAGTTCAAGAGGATAAACACCAATTTTTCCAGGATAAGGCCCAGAAACGCGAATTACGAAAGATACAAAGACGAATAGATGAATTAGAAAAACAAATTCAAGAGATAGAAGAGAAAATGGAAGCCAATGAACAGGATATGATTAAGCCTGAATTCTTAAATGATCATGAGAAATTACAGGAGTTAACAAAGGAAAATGAACATCTATCGAGTCAGCTTGAGGAGTTTTTAGAGGAGTGGACCGAATTACAAGAGGAATTAACAACGGATTAATGGATGTCTCCACAGGATGGGGACATCTTTTTTCATGACTTTTGTCAAAGCATATAGGGTTTCGTCCGTTTTTGTCATTTTCTCTTTAGTTATGCACAGTTATTCACAGACTTGTACACATTAAACACATAGTTGTTATCCTATTCACAGGAGTTATCCACTTTATCCACAAACAAATCCAATGTTATCCACATATTTTATTCACATACTGAAAGCTGGCATGGAAGGATTTTTGTTCGTTTGTACACATATGTATATTTGAGCTGTGTATAGCTGCAGAACCATTAAAAAAACCCCAGTTCATCTCAAACTGGAGTTTTCTTAGAGCGTTTTGCATATTTTTCTAAGCTTAATGAAGGATTAGCATTTAAATCTAATTTAGCCCGATGTCCTTGTTCATAAGCAATACTTGCTGCGGCACCGATCATAGCAGCGTTATCGGTACAGAGGTGAAAAGGAGGGATTAATAATTCCAAATCCTTCTCAGCTGAAAATTTTTCCTCTAAAGCCTTCCGTAGGCCTTTGTTGGCTGCTACACCACCAGCGACAATCAATTGTTTGACCCCATATTCCTTAGCAGCCCGATACGTTTTCTCAACTAAAACATCAATGACACTAGCCTGAAAGCTTGCAGCAAGGTTTACATCTGAGAGCTCCTGCCCTTTTTGTTTGGCATTGTGAAGAGTATTCATCACAGCTGTTTTTAAACCACTGAAGCTGAAATCATATGAATCTTCATGAAGTAAGGCTCTCGTAAATTGAAACTGGTCTTCACCTTCCTGAGCAAGTCGGTCGATATGCGGACCTCCTGGATAAGGCAGTCCAAGGGTTTTAGCGACTTTATCATAGGCTTCCCCTGCTGCATCATCCCGTGTTTCCCCAATCACTTCAAATTCTCCATGGTCCCTCATTAAGATTATCTCTGTATGTCCACCTGAAACAACTAAAGAAAGGAGTGGAAATTGAAACTCTTCCACAAGTCGGTTAGCGTAAATATGGCCTGCTATGTGATGGACCCCAATCAACGGCTTTTGATGGGCAAAGGCAAGGGATTTAGCCGCAGCTACGCCAATTAGTAATGCACCAACTAGGCCTGGGCCTTCTGTTACTGCTATTGCATCTATTGCGTTCATATCCATGTTCGCTTTTTGCAGCGTTTCTTCTAGGACGATTGTGATTTGCTCAATATGGTGCCTTGAAGCGATTTCTGGAACGACTCCACCAAAACGTTTATGACTGTCTATTTGTGATGCGACTACATTGGAAACCACTTCACATCCATTTTTAATAATCGACATAGCAGTCTCATCACAGCTTGTCTCAATTGCCAATATAAATTGATCTTTTTCCATTATAATTTCACCCACATTACAATTGCGTCTTCTTGATTATCCACATAATAGTTTTTTCTAACCCCAACAGGTACCATCCCATATTTTCGATATAGCTTTTGTGCCACAATATTAGAAATACGAACCTCTAGCGATAGCTCCTTGGCATTTAATTCTGTTGATTCTTTAACTACATGAGCAAAAAGCCTATCACCATAATTGTTCCCTCTATATTCTGGGAGAATCGCAATATTGGTAATCTGTGCGGCCTCATAGACCACCCATAATCCACAATATCCAAAAATCCTTTCATCTTGACCAATGATATAGTAATGAGCGAATTCATTTTTATGTAATTCCGTCTCGAAGGCATCCAGATCCCATGGGGTTGTAAAGGTAACCCTTTCAATTTCCATCACTTGTGAAAGGTCCGCCTCTCTCATTGGTCGAATAAATAAATTATTCATGGTTCTGTTTCTCCTGATTTTTCTCTAACCATTTCGCCTCGGCCTCAGCTAAACGTAAATAATTCGGAACCACTTGGTGGGCATCAACAGCTCTTTTTTTCTGGGCCACATAGCCTAATGCAGCTGCTCTAGGTACATTCAGATAGGGCGGGGAAAATAAAGCTTGTTCCCCTAGTACCTCTTCAATCGTTTCCCTGTGGAGAGATACATCATTACTAATAAACAAAACCTTTTCATTCAGTTCTTTTAGTCTTTCTAGCCAATCAGTAAATAAAATATTTTCCTCATCCCATACCTCTTCTAACTCTTCACCATTTGATTGATATAAACCAGCGTACACTCGACCTCTTCTTGCATCAAAAAATGAACAAATCTTTCCCTCAAAAGGCAACCCGTTAAAGGCTGCGATATTTAAGCTAGAAACAGGTACAATGGGGATGTTTAAACTATAGGCCATGGTCTTCGCAGTCGTTACACCGATTCTGACCCCTGTAAAGGAACCTGGTCCCTGAGCGACTGCAACCAAATCCAGATCACTTGGTGTTAAACCAGCTTCTTTCATGGCTGTGTGAATAGCTGGCATAAGACGAACAGAATGATTTTTCTTTACATTTGTGGTGTAATCAACAACGACTTCCTGTTGATTTAAAACAGCCACACTCATAACTTGATTGGATGTATCGATTGCTAGCACTTTCATTCCGTTAACTCCCTACACATTTTTTCGAACCTTTGACCCTGAGGAAGTAATTCAATAATTCTTCCATCTTGCTCCTGATATGTAATCTCTATATTTAGACGTTCCTCTGGTAAGTAGTCTGCAATAAATTTTGCCCATTCTACCACTACTATCCCATCACCTTCAAAATACTCATCAAAGCCTAAATCCTCTTCATTGTGCTCCAATCGGTAAGCATCAATATGATATAGAGGTAAATCGCCTTCATATTCCTTTACAATCGTAAAGGTCGGACTATTAACGGTTCTTTTAATATTTAGTCCTCTAGCTAGTCCCTTGGTAAATGTTGTTTTCCCAGCACCTAAATCTCCCTCCAGCGTAATCACATCACCTGGCTGTAATTTATTCGCTAAATTGGCGGAAAAATTCATGGTTTCTTCAGGACTACTAGTAGATATCTTAAATGACTTCATAATATCACCTATTCTATTGCTTATGGACATAGCCTGTTTTCCTTAGGATTTGTTTCTCTTGTTGAGCATGTAAATAAACCTGACTATTTTGTCCCTCTTTTTTGACATAACCAACTTTTGTGACCTTAGTATTCGTGCTATGGGCCGCATCTTGAACAACAGGCCAATCCTTTTCAGCCACTGTTCCAATTAATTCAAAGTCTTCCCCACCTGAAAGCACCCATTCATTCTGCTGATCAAATGGAAACTCTTTTAATTCGTCTCTTATAGGTAGTAAATGATAGTCGAGATGAATTTCCACGTTAGATGCTTCAGCAACTTCATTTGCCTCACTAGCAATGCCATCACTGATATCATTTAAGCATAGTCGGTTTAACATTTGCAGTTTTTCAGCAAAATGAACACGAGGTTCAGGCAGTTGGTGTCGTTTCGTAAAATATTGCGCACCGTCTGAGCTGTACTTTTCCCCAAATAATAAATGTAAACCATATGCAGAGTCACCTAAGTGGCCAGTAACAAACACAATATCTCCTTCACGAGCATGACTGCGGAGTCTACTCCGTCCGTTTGGCACAAACCCAAACACTGTTACCGTAACGACTAATTGATTACCTGATACTGTATCTCCACCTATTAAATCCATTCTATATTTCTTAGCATGGTCACTCATTCCTCGATAAATTTCCTTTAGTTGATTATCGGACCAATGAGAGGGAATAACGATTGAAACCATATAATAGGCGGGATTACTCCCCATAGCCGCTAAGTCACTTATATTAGCTCCTAACACACGATAACCAATATGATAGGGCTTCATCGTTTTTAAACTAAAATGAACATCCTCTACCATTGTATCAACGGCAGTAACGATTTCCAAACCACTTTCTGGACGTACTACCGCCGCATCATCGCCTATGCCTTTCATCAAGGAGGACTGTCTATAGTAATTAGGGGTAATGGATTCAATAAATTTAAATTCATCCATAAATGTAAACTCCTTAGAGGGTAATTTATCCTAATCATAGCAAAAAATATAGCTGGACTAAAACGTAAAGGAGATTAGTTGATAAGAGATTGTATTTCTTTGTAAATTATAAAAACCTTAGGAAAATCCTAAGGTTTGTGTAAGCATTGTATGTATTTATAATGGCGGTCCGGACGGGACTCGAACCCGCGACCTCCTGCGTGACAGGCAGGCATTCTAACCAACTGAACTACCGGACCATTGGTTGCGGGGGCAAGATTTGAACTTGCGACCTTCGGGTTATGAGCCCGACGAGCTACCAGACTGCTCCACCCCGCGATAGTACAAAAGCTAATAGTAGCTTATGCAATAGATATAAAATTTATAGCCCAGCAGCGTCCTACTCTCGCAGGGGAAAAACCCCAACTACCATCGGCGCTGGAGAGCTTAACTTCTGTGTTCGGAATGGGAACAGGTGTGACCTCTCCGCCCTTGCTACTGGACATATGTTTTTGAAGTTTTTTTAGTAACTTCAAAACTAGATAAGAAGT
>NZ_WJNH01000008.1 GCF_009649735.1 Salinibacillus xinjiangensis | reverse complement strand
TTCTACGGAGTTAGGATCTCTCTTTGACTTCCCCATCAAAATCACTCCTTTAGCTTTATATTTATTCTACCAAATAAAAAGACTGTGCAAGTAAGAAACCGTACGCATTTCTTACTTACACAGTTCATATTACACTCCCTGTTTTTCAAGCTAATGTTTATTGTTTTCCATTTGCTCAACAAGTAAGGATAACTCCTCCCAACGCTCCATCGCTTGTTCCAATTCCTCTTCAACCTGTTGTTGCTCCTGGAATAGGTTTTGTGCCTTTTCAGCATCACTTGCAGCTACTTCTATCTCAGCTTGTATCTGCTCTAATCGCTCTTCAAGTCCTGTAATCCGATCTTCAATCGATTCCCATTCCCTTTGCTCCTTATAGGAAAGCTTTTTCGGTTTCGTTTTCTGATTAGTCTTAGGCTCTTGTTTTACTCTTTTAGCGAACTTCTCTGCTTCAGCCTCTAAAACTCGTTCTTTCTTCCTCACATTCATGTAATCCGTATAAATCCCGTAAAACGAACGGATTTGTCCATTTCCTTCAAAGGCAATAAGGCGCTCTATAACACGATCTAAAAAGTAGCGGTCGTGGGATACCGTGATGACAACCCCTGGAAAATAATCAAGATATTCCTCTAGAATCGACAATGTTTGTATATCCAAATCATTGGTAGGCTCATCTAAAAATAAAACATTAGGCTCTCCCATTAAGACACTCAATAGGTACAATCGACGTTTTTCTCCTCCAGATAAGCGGTGAATGTATGTCCATTGCATAGGTCTAGGAAATAAAAATTTCTCTAGCATTTGTTCTGCTGTGACAACTTCGCCCTCTGCTGTCTTGACGACTTCAGCCGTTTGTTTAATGAATTCAACCACTCGAAGACTCTCATCCATTTCTACACTTTCTTGTGTGTAATAGCCAATTTTCACCGTTGGCCCGATATCAATAGACCCTTCATCAGGGGTGATGCGTCCTGCTAGTATATTTAGCAAAGTGGTTTTACCACTTCCGTTCGGACCTATAATGCCGAGTCGGTCGTTTGGTGTAATCAAGTAGTTAAAGTCATTGATTAATCGTTCATTATCAAATTGTTTTGTGATGGATTCAAGCTCAATTACTTTTTTCCCTAACCTTGATGACCCTAAGGCAATATCCACTTGCTCATTCGTTTGGATCGGTTTTTGATTCTTTAGTTTTTCAACACGCTGTACGTGGGCTTTTTGCTTGGTAGAACGAGCCTTTGCGCCGCGACGTAGCCAGGCTAATTCTCTTCTTAATGTATTTTGTCGTTTTTGTTCATTCAGTACAGCTTGTTCTTCTCGCTCTGCCTTTTTTTCTAAGAAAACTTCATAATTCCCTTCATACGTGTACAGTTTTCCTTGATCAAGTTCAAAAATTTGGTTGGTGACACGATTTAAAAAATACCGGTCGTGCGTTACAAGAATTAAAGCACCGTCATATTGGGCTAGAAAAGCTTCTAGCCATTCTACCGTTTCATTATCGAGATGGTTGGTAGGCTCGTCCATAATGAGCAGGTCAGCTTGTTGGATTAAAGATTTAGCAATGGCTACACGTTTTTTTTGTCCCCCGGATAATGATGTGACCAAATCTGAAAATGCTGTAATACCTAGTCGGGTAAGAACAGTTTTAGCAGCTGCATTTGCATCCCATGCCTCATGTTCGTCCATTTTTTGCTGTGCAGATAGGAGCTGTTGCTGTCTTTTTTCGTTTGTTGGGTCTGCGTTTAAACTTGCTAATGCTTGTTCATAGGCTCGCAGCGCTTTCATAATGTCCGAATCGCCATGATAAATATAATCGAGAACAGATAGGTCTTTATCAAACTCTGGGTTTTGTGGTAAGTATTCTATACGGAAATTTTTTGAATGAAGAATCTTACCTTCTTCCGCAGAATCTAAACCAGATATTACCTTGAGTAATGTCGATTTTCCGGTTCCATTAACTCCAATTAAGCCAATTCGGTCTTTTTCTTCTATTGTAAAGGATATATGATCAAATAATATTTTTTCCCCATATGTTTTTGTTAGGTTTTCGACGTTAAGTAGACTCATTCAAACACTCTTTTCTAGCAATTATTTTAACTGATTCTATTATACACTTTTCGTAAAAAGGTTGTAGTTAGGTCGTTAGGCACACCCGGTGGATGAGCCTAACGTGTTTCATACTATTACTGTATCTGAATCGGCTCCTCTTTGACAAACTCAAATTCGAAGTCTATCCCGATATTGTCAGGCATCTTCGTATGGTAATGATAGGATATCCCGATACCTTTTTTGACCACGTATTCTTCCTCATATCGATTATTTGGATAGTTTTCGATTCCTTCTATATAACCTTTCACACGAATTACCTCTGGCTTTATTTCGATAATCTCGGAAACCATTTTATATTGTTGCCCATCTACTTCTACATTTTGTTCCCATTTGCTGCCCACTTGTATGTCATAAGGTAAAATCATTCGATTCGGAGCGATTCCATAAGGGAAGGGGAAGATGTGTTCAACAGAGTTTGTTGCAGGGTCGTGGACTTGATAAACTCTTCCGTCTCTCACTAAATAATTGAGAAAAAAGAAGGGCTGACCTGCCGATGCGGGGTCCTCCACCTGTATATAATGTTCAAATATAGCTTCGTTCGTTTCGGGTTCAATTTGAGAACTAAATTGAACTGATTGATGCGCATATTCGAATAGTCCCATAAACAGTAAGCCTTCACTTTCCTCTAAGTTAAACCATGACTGATATTGCTGGTTTTTCATGGTTGTAACGGCATAATAAAGCAGCTCTAGCTCTCTTTCATGTAATGAATCCGTATTCTGGGATAGTTTGTTTAGGTCTGGAAAACCAAGGTCGGTTAATATTTTCCTAACCTTCTGCTTTTCATTTTCATTTAAGGAAGAATAAATATTCAGGGCTTTTGTATGGGGGATGGGTTCTTTTAGGTTTGGTTGACTTTGTGTGTGAAAATCATTAGGTCTTTCCACGTGAATATAATCAGGTACTGCTAAGGAAGATTCATTATATTCGGTAGTAGGTTCTTCGTTTTGCTCATTACTTTTATCGTCGGCATCTCCACTATCATTTTCTTTGGGCTCTGTTTCGGGGGATATTTCATTTTCTTCGGGGGGTGAATTAGACTGGTTGCTTGTTTGATCTTCATTGGTTGTAATTTCAATTTGGCAACCTGTTACAAATAGAAGGGTAATTATGAGGAGAACAAATCTAGACGTTTTCATTAACAAACCTCCTTTCTAAAGCTGAATTACAGATTCTTGGAAGACGCTTATGTTATAATATTCACCATTACATATCCACATGAAAAAAATTACTGAGGTGTATAAGTTGGAAAATAAAATGACCTCGATGTTACCCAAACACAAATGGATGATTTGGATTGTAATTTTGGTTGTGACCTTGATTTGGGGCTATGCTTGGATTTTAATGAAATCTGCCCTTCAATATATGGGACCTTTCACGTTCTCAGCCTTTCGATTTGGAACTGGGGCTCTTACAATGTTGATTGTTCTTTGGCTTATGAAGGTTGGTAAACCACCTAAGGGCAAATGGGGACACTTAATTATTGTGGGGATATTACAAACAAGCATTGTCTTTTTATTAGTTATGTATGGAATGATATTTGTTGAGGCTGGTAAATCTTCTGTTCTATTATATTCCATGCCTATTTGGAGTAGTTTACTAGCGGCTAAATTTCTTACTGAAAAGATTCCTTATATGAAGTTGCTAGGGCTTGGTGTAGGATTAATAGGGCTCTTAACCATTCTAGGTTGGGACATCTGGGCAAAGCAGGATTCTAGGGTTATCTTTGGAGAAATTTTAATTATCATTGCAGCCATTTCTTGGGGCGCTTCAAATGTATATTATCGGTTAAAGTTTAAGGGAGTTTCACAGCTTCAGGTAAACACCTATCAAATGGTGTTTGGTACATTAGGCATTATATTGGCAGCAGTCGTGATGGAATGGGGTCGGCCTATCTCTCTAACCACTGAAAGTATTTATTATATATTGTTTACAGGGGTTTTAGCTTCTGCCTTATGCTTCACGGTATGGTTCATGCTGTTAAGTATTATTGATATGGTAACAGCTACCATATCTACTTTGCTTGTTCCTGTTTTTGGGATGTTTTTTGGCTGGTTATTTTTAGAGGAGGAGCTGACAGTCAGTATACTTATTGGCTCATCATTAATTTTATCTGGAATTGTGATTGCGAATCTAGTAAAAAAAAAGACATAAAAAACCCCCATATCTAAATAGGATATGGGGGTTATTACGATTATTAAAAGAATAATAGACCAATTGAAATGGGGATAAAACTCCATATTAATATCATGACACAAAATCCCATAATATCTCTTACCTTAAGCCCGGCAATAGCTAGTAATGGTAAAGCCCAAAATGGCTGAATCATATTAGTCCAGGCATCCCCCCATGCGACAGCCATTGCGGTTTTGGCTGTATCAACTCCAATATCTGCGGCTGCAGGAATCATAATTGGTGCCTGCACAGCCCATTGACCTCCCCCAGAAGGTACAAAGAAATTAACAATCCCCGCACTTATAAAGGTGAATAGCGGAAAGGTGAATTCAGTGGAAATGCTAACAAACCAGCTTGACATTTGCTCAGATAATCCAGAAGCAACCATCATGCCCATAATTCCCGCATAAAACGGAAACTGAACAATGATTCCGCCCACATTCTTTACTGCATCAGATACACTTTCCAGAAAACGTTTTGGGGTCTGGTGAAAGATAATCCCAAGGAATAAGAAAATAAAATTCACGATATTAATATTTAAGTCTAATCCATTTTGAACAAAATGATATACAATGAAACCTAAACCTAATAATCCAATTAATAGAGAAATGATTTTGCTATGCTCTAATCGATCTGCTGGGGTCATATCTTCCTTTGTAGGAGTTTCAACCTTAGTAGTGGATGTTTGGTTGTCTAAAAACTGTGGGTCAATCGTTCCCGTAGATTCATTTGACCTTAAGATTAACCAATTTAGTAACGGGAGTGTGATTAATAGAATCAATACAATAAATAGGTTAAGTCCGCTAAAGAGTGTTTCCGAAATGGGAATTGACCCAATCATGTCAAATAAAAAGTGATCCTCAGTAGCAATAGTTAAGGGAACCGATCCTGATAAGCCCCCGTGCCATAGTAAGAAACCACTATAGGCTGCAGCAATTAACAGCCGATAATCAACTGTTGGCACTCTTTTGGCTACATGAATGGCGATAAGAGCACCAACGACTAACCCAAACCCATAGTTAATTAAACATGCAATGGAAGATATAATGGTTACGAGTAAAATTGCCTGACTCGGGGTGTTAGCAAAGGTGCTAATCTTAGATAGAATCCCTTTCACTAGTGGACTATTAGCTAGAATATAGCCCGTAACAACAATTAAAGACATCTGCATGGCAAAGGCTAGTAAGTCCCAAAAACCTTGTCCCCAAAACTGAACCATATCGACTGGAGAACTGCTCGTAAAGGCAATACCTAATGCGAAAACAATGATTGTTAAGATAACCGCGAATAAAAAGGCATCCGGTAAGTAGCGCTGAACCATGCGATCAAAAAAAGAAGTGAGTGCTTTCATCCGATCATCCCCTCTTAAATACTATTGAAAACGCTTTCTTATAAGTGCAAAAAAGAAAGCTGTCCATATAGTACAGATTATTAATCTAGGGAATGATTTATTCTAGAATTGCGTTAAAAATGGGGCGATAAGAAGGTTTAAGTTTGAAATGGCGGAGAAGGTGGGATTCGAACCCACGCGGGCGTTAACCCCTAATGCATTTCGAGTGCATCCCCTTACGACCACTTGGGTACTTCTCCACGGATGCTGGTGAGAGGACTCGAACCTCCGACCTCTTCATTACGAGTGAAGCACACTGCCAGTTGTGCTACACCAGCATGCACTAGAACAATAGAAATCATAATATATTTTTTAATAATCTTCAAGAGGTATTACTTCGTATAATGATAGTTTACAAATTAGCTGGCAAGAAGGCCTTTTCTTCAGATCTTCTTGCCAAATTTATTAATTATTTATTTTGGTCCGCAAACACGGCCATTGCATCACGCATAAATACAGCTAATCCCTCTCCGTATTGATCAATGTTTTTTGTGAATCGCTCGTCATCAACATACATTTGACCAAGACCTTTAAAAGCATCTAAAGAATAATGACCAATCTCATTCAGGTAATCAAACCAAACCTTAATTCCCTTCTGCGCTGCTTCTGAATCAGGTGCGAGGTGCCTTATCGCTGCCAATTCCTTGTATATTTCATCAAATTTTTCCCCTAATGCTTTTTGCTCTGACTTAGACATTTTCTCAATTTTGGTATTGGAGTCGTTAACAGCTTTGTCCCCCCAAAGCTCACGTGCTTCCTGTTCATATGGGTTATGGCTAAAGTCAAATCCTTTAAACCTTTCTTGATTCGACATCTGAGTTTCCCCTTTCATGTGTTTTATGGTTTTATCAATCGTTGAAATCATCTGATCCAATTGTTCTCTTTTGTCCATTAACATTTGCCTGTGGAGAGCAAGTGCCTCTTCACGGTCAAATGAAGGGCTCTCAATAATCTCTTTAATTTTTTTCAAAGGGAAGCCTAATTCTTTAAAAAATAAAATCTGCTGCAAGGTTTCTAAATCCTGTTCTGAATAAATTCGGTAGCCGGCGTCTGTTGTCTTCTCAGGTGATAACAACCCGATACTGTCATAATGATGCAGTGTGCGCACACTGATTCCAACTAATTCAGCCACTTCCTTTACTTTCATAGCTGGTAACCTCCCTTCAATAATTACTATAAAGTGTAACGTAACGTTAGGGTCAAGGGAAACTCGAGAAAATTTTCATCGTAAACAGTGAGCAAGCAGGACTTTGAGCAAATAAGCAGAACATATCTACAAGGAATAAAATCAATTCATGAAGTAAAATCCGCCATTACCTATAATAAAATAGTTATAGAAACGAAAAAGGAAGGCGATTCCATGACCAATATTTTAATAGTGGAGGATGAAAAAAAGCTAGCTAGGGTTTTGCAGCTTGAATTGGAATATGAAGGGTATCAAGCTGCTTGTTTATACAATGGCAAGGATGCGGTGGAGAGTATAGTAAATGATAGCTGGGATTTGGTTCTTCTAGATATTCAATTGCCTGAATTGAGTGGGTTTGAGGTGCTAAGACGAGTAAGAAAGGAAGGGGCAAATGTTCCGGTCCTATTGCTGACAGCACGCGATGAGGTTCATGATAAAGTAAGTGGCTTAGATTTAGGTGCTAACGACTACATAACCAAACCCTTTCAAATTGAAGAGCTGTTAGCCAGAATTAGAGCGCATCTTCGTCAGCAACCGAAACAGAAGCAGGAAATGATGAAGATTGGTGATCTTGTTGTTAATTTACAAACCCGTGAGGTACAGCGGGGCAATCATTTCATCGAGTTGACCCCAAGGGAATTTGATCTATTGGTATTTTTATTAAAAAATGAAAATCAAGTCTTAACGAGAGATCAAATCATCGAACAGGTATGGGGTTATGATTATCTTGGGGAAACCAACGTGGTGGATGTATATATCCGGTATTTACGGAGAAAAATTGATAAACCTTATGATCAAGCCTATATTCAGACTATCCGTGGGGTTGGTTATTCGATAAGGGAAGGGTAAGCAATGAAACTGAGAACCAAAATACAAATGTACTCAACCTTGGTCGTATTCATCGTTATTTTGTTGATTAATACGGCTATTTTCTATTTGTTTTATAAAATATCTATCGATGCGGAAATCGAGCGTGTGAAATCGGAAACGAACACCATTATGGAGGCTTTGGCGGATAATATGGATACGACAATTAGCCCCAATGATCTCATGAAAGCATATATTCCAAGTAATGGAATGATTCAAATCATCAATCAGGAAGACCAAGTGATTCACTCCATTAGAAAAGATGCAGAGTTTTTTGATTTACCATCAGATTATGTAAGTGCAGAGACTAGTCAGGTTATTGAAGGGGAGGATGGAGTACGAAGTGTGATGGTGTCTGTCCCGATAATATGGGAGGACGGGGAGGTTGTGACTCTTCAGGTTACCGAAAAACTCTCCTCCCTAGATGAAACGATGTCGACGCTATTTTATGTGCTTTTATTTGCCTCTTTAATTATGGTGATCCCAACCATTATCGGAAGTCATTTTCTTAGTAATTTCTTATTAAAACCGATTCAGCAACTGACCAAAACCATGACAGATAACCCTAAAAAGGGAGAATGGAGAACCATCAATATTTCTGGTCGCTCAAAGGACGAACTGTATCAAATGGGCAGCACTTATAATCGTATGATTGAGCGCTTAAAGGAAAGCTTTCACAAACAAGAACAATTTGTCTCAGATGCCTCTCATGAACTGAAGACGCCGTTATCGGTCATAAAAAGCTATACGCAATTATTAGAACGATGGGGAAAGTCGAGGCCTGAGGTGTTTGATGAAGCGACTCATGCCATTAATACAGAAACGGAACGAATGAGTTATATGATTCAGCAAATGCTTGATTTAGCTAAAAATGAACAAAAAGAAAATCTTCAATTTGAGCATGTTAATCTTATTCCTATGCTCCAGGATTGTATAAGGGCATTTACGGTTACATATAAAAGAAAGATTAAGTTTTCTTCTGATTTTGATCAATTAGAACTTAGTTGTGACCGAGAAAAAATGAATCAATTATTTTATATACTTATAGATAATGCGTGTAAATATAGTCAAGAAGATGTAAATGTTACGGTTGATCATGTAGATGGATTAGTGAAAGTTGATATTCAGGATTTTGGTGAGGGGATAGCCGAACAGGATGTTGAGAGGATATTTGATCGCTTTTATCGTGTGGATAAAGCTCGAAGTAGAGAAACTGGTGGTACTGGTTTAGGGCTTCCAATCGCCCAATTTATTGCGAGGTCACATGGAGGCGAAATTTCTGTTGTGAGTGAAGAGGGGAATGGAACGGTGTTCACGGTATCTATACCACATTAACAATTCTAAATGAAATTCTCATCAAATTTTAATCTTGATCACAGACTCTTTTCATCTGCTTTACCTATTCTAGAACTATCAAGAAATAGGAGGGAAAAAGATGAAGAAAAAGGTTTTAGCATCGATTATTGGAATTGTAGTAGCATTCGGGGTTGGGATGGGAATTTATCAAATGTCCGGTTCCTCTTCAGCAGCCACTTTGTCAGTTGAGGAGGCAAAGGAATTAGCTCAAAGCCAATTTCCGGGTGAAGTAGTCGAAGTTGAATTTGAAAAAAGAGGGAACAAAGCAGTTTATGAAATGGAAATTAAAGGTGATGGTCATGAGTACGAATTAGTATTAGATGGTGAAACAGGAGAGGTTCTTCGATTAGAAGAAAAAGAGTTAACCAACACCAAATTGACGGCAGAACATAAAACAGAGGTAACCTCTGAGAATAAAAAGGAAACAGATACATCATCCGCAAAATCCAATACAGATGTAAAATCTGAATCAAAGGTTGAAACTGAGACAGAGCATGATGATTCATCCTCCTCTAAGAATTCAAATAGCAAAGATGATGATACTGATAATACAAATCAGCCAAAACAAGAAAAGAAGAATCATGAGGATGATGACAAGAAAGCGAGTAGTAACAACGACGATGATAACGATGACAAGAATGGCGATTCAAAGGAAGAAGTAGTTCACTTTACAGAGCCCAAAAAGGGAAAGCTCCCAATCATTCAATCACAAGCTATTGCGATTGCAAAGGCAAAATTAAACTTTGAGGCAAAAGTTGTTGAAATAGAACTCAATGATGACGATGAACGTTTATACTACGACATTGAAATGGAAGGCCCTAACCATGAGGCAGAAATTGAGGTTGATGCCTATACAGGGAATATTATTTCTATTTCAACAGAACGTGAGGATGACTAAGCCCCACATATTAGGGTGCACGTAATCTCGTTAGAAAAAGAGATTACGTGCATTTTTTGATGGTCGTAAAAAGTATTCATGCTTGTATAGCATAAGGAAAGCTTTCATGGGGAATACATATTTCTGAGTCCTATTTCATTGCAAGGGGGAGTTTGTGGCATGAAGCTTACACAGCAACAGCGCATTGAGCTACACGATTTTAATAATTTAACGAAAACCTTAAGCTTCAATATGTATGACATTTGCTATACGAAAACCAAAGAGGAACGGAAGGCTTACATAGAATATATAGATGAGCAGTATAATGCAGACCGTTTAACAGATATCTTAAGCACAGTATCTGACATCATCGGTGCACATGTGTTAAATGTTTCAAAACAGGATTTTGAACCACAAGGCTCAAGTGTTACTTTATTAGTCTCGGAGGGTCCAGTTGTAGAGGTGCCAACTGAATCATTGGACGAAACTCCTGGTCCACTCCCGAATTCAGTCGTCACTCAATTGGATAAAAGTCACATTACTGTGCACACATATCCTGAGTACCATCCGTTCGAGGGCATTAGCACCTTTAGGGCTGATATTGATGTATCAACATGTGGAGAAATTTCTCCATTAAAGGCCTTAAACTATTTAATCCATTCCTTTGATACAGATATCATGACTATGGATTATCGGGTAAGGGGATTTACGCGGGATAAAAATGGCAAAAAGCTATTTATTGATCATGACATAAACTCCATTCAAAACTATATTCCAGAAGAAGTGAAAAAGGATTACCATATGATTGATGTGAACGTTTTTCAAGAACATATTTTTCATACGAAATGTAAGTTAAAGGACTTTGATTTGAATAACTACCTGTTTGGTTATACGAAGGAAAAACTGAGTGAAGAGGAAGAATCAGAGATATCGGCGAAATTATCCCGAGAAATGAATGAGATTTTTTATGGGAAAAATTTTGATGCAGAATAAAAGACTGTCGTGGTGGCAGTCTTTTTTTAGTGTTTGGTAATAGCCAAGTTTTCTTTATTCAACAACTAATTGTGCAGTCATTTCACCATGTCCCTCACCACAAGGAATGATACATCTGATGGTGTATTCGCCTGGCTCAAGGTTTGCTGTAGCAGAACCTTCTTTATCTAATTTAACATTTTTAACATTTGTTCCTTCAATTTCAATTCCGTGTAAACCAGCTTCATTTGCTTGGTCATCTATATAGCGCAATTAAAGTTTGTAAAACAACCTGAATAACAGGAAATGGGGTGCCCCAAAAGGTACCCCAATTTTAGATTAGTTCTGTTTTAAGAGAATGTCGCTATCTAATATCCTACCTCAACTGATGCTACCACAATATACATTAAATCGTTTTGATCTTCTTTATCCTCTAGTACAATCCCATGTGTAGTCGCCATGCCGCCGTCCATTAATGTTAATGTAACCTCTCCATAAGGAATTTCTTTTTTGACTGCTTCGTGATCCAGTTTATCTTGATCTATTGGTAAGGCTAGCTTTACATTTACCTTCATATTGTTGATGTCTTGGTCAGGGAGTAATCCTCTTATTCCTGGCATGGAATTATAATGAATAGCATTTTGAACAGCTCGAACCGCAGCCTTTGTAATGTTTTGACCATGTACATCAATACCCATTCCTGTTTCAATAAAAAGAAGTTTTTTCATACGTATCGCTCCTTTACTTATCCTCATGTATACTATTCATATTATGACAAAACAGAATTACTTTTCCAAAACATATATGACAATACATTAAATTATACATGCAAAGAAGCCAGAAAATGTAGTAAAGGAGAATGAAGACGATTTGGGAAATGTAAGAAATATTGGGACCATTATTTTGCAGATCATCATTTTATCTATTTTTTATTTGATTGGGACCTGGATTCAGGCGTTTTTTAACATAATCATACCCGGAAGTATCATCGGGATGCTTTTACTTTTTCTACTATTAATGACCAAAAAGTTAAATGTGAACTGGGTCAGTGAAGGCTCGAAAACATTAATAAAGCTTTTGCCATTACTATTTATTCCAGCAACAACAGGAATTATAAATTATTTCCACCTTTTTAGTGGGAGAGGTGTGCTGCTTTTCCCAATCGCCCTAAGCAGTACATTGATGGTTATCCTAATTGCTGGAACAGTGAGTCAGTATTTAGGGAGGAAGAGGTTGAGGAATCATGAATAATATACTTATTGGTGTTTTAGCGTTATGTGCAACCATTATTATTTACTACTTTATGCAAAAACTTTATAAAAAGTGGTCTAATCCATTCTTATTACCAGTGCTAACCTCGACTATCATAATAGCCTTCTTTCTACTAATCTTTGATATTCCCTATCAAACGTATATGGTAGGAGGGAAGTGGCTGGATTGGTTGTTAGGACCTGCTGTGGTTGCCTTGGCCTATCCGCTTTATAACCAGTGGAACATCTTAAAAACATATCCCCTTTCCATACTTGCGGGAATTATATTAGGTGCTGTAATCGGAATTGTAAGTGGCCTTTTGTTAACAAAGTGGTTACTGTTTGATGACGCTATTATCTACTCGTTAATTCCAAAAAACTCTACAACGCCTGTTGCTATGGAGATTGCTAGTTCTCTAAGTGGGATTCCACCACTTGCTGCAGTATTTGTTATGATAGCAGGTATTGGAGGAGCGGTTATTGGTCCTACGTTACTGAAGTGGTTTAAAATTCACCACTATCTAGGAAGAGGGGTCGGAATGGGAAGTGGCTCTCATGCAATCGGAATTACAAAAAGTATGGAAAATGGAGAAAAAGAAGGAGCGGTGAGCACTGTAGCTATGACATTATCAGCCGTTATCGTTTCCATTTTAAGTCCCATATGTGTATATTTGCTTATGTAGTAGAAAACCGTCCTTTAAAAAGGACGGTTGTTAAATAGCTATTGAGCGACTTTATCTAGTCTAGCTAACTGTTCATGAATTTTTTCTGTGACTTCTTCAACGGTTTCACCTTGTATAATTTTAAAGTTTTCGTCCGTGCTTTCCGTAATGGAATGTTGATAGCGAGGGTCATAATAATATTCTAATAATAATTCAACAGCCCTAGCGTAGGCACCGTTCTCTAAAGATTGTTCAATTTCCTTTGCAACTGGAGTGTGAATGCGTTTTTTAATCTTCCTAAACGCTTCAATGCTTTCTTCCTGGTGGTCCCATGGCTGATAATCTTCTAAAATAATTTTCACACGTTCTGACTTCGGAAGTTCAATGAAAAATTGAATACCTTGATCCTTCTTATCTAATAAAAAGTCCGGAATGACCGCTTTACCAACTCGCTTACTTTCTCCTTCTATTAACATGTAATCCCCATTTTGATATTGCAGGAGTTCATGCACAAGTAGGGAGTTAAATTTCTTTTGGTTGTGGGGTACTCGTCCAATTTGACCAAAAATCGATCCTCGATGATTGGCCATTCCCTCTAAGTCCAATACAGGGTATCCTTCAGATTTTAACTGATGAAGAATTTTAGTCTTACCAGTGCCTGTAAAGCCATTTAAAACAATGGCTCGCGGTTTGAATTCAATGGTATCTAAGGTATTCAATACCCAGTCGCGATAGGAACGAAATCCTCCTTCAAGCCTGTAAACAGGCACGCCTGCTAAATCAACAACTGTTGCGGCAGACTTACTGCGCATACCTCCACGCCAACAGTAAACAACTTTTTCCCCTTCCAATTGTTTTACCTCTTTTACAAAACGTGGCAGCTTTTCTGAAAAAATCTCAAGGCCTCTTTCTCTTGCCGCTTCAGGGCTTTTCTGCTTATAAATTGTACCGACCTCAGCCCTTTCTTCGTCGCTAAAGACGGGTATATTTACACTGTTTGGAATCATAGCATCTTTATATTCGGAAGGTGAACGTACATCTATGATATTGATTTGCTCATTTTGTTGTCTTTTCAGTAACTCATCTAATTGGATATCTTGAAACATCATAATCAACCTTTCTTTAGATGAAAACACATCCATACATTGATTGTAAAACTTTCTCCCAATAATTCAAAATGTACGGACTTAAAATCAAATAGAAGACTAGCCTATTAATCGAACTAGTCTTCTACAATTTAATGTTTTGCTGAATTTCTAAAAATTCTTTTTGTAGTCTTTTTCGGTTTAACATAAACATGGTGAATAAGCTTAATAATCCTGCTGCAATAACTACTATAATGGTGATGGGACTTGTTGCAATATGATCACTATAAACCCCCAGATGTAAGACATATAAAGTGGTAAATAAACTTAGGAATATAACAGAGATCACTTGAATATTTTTATAGTCCAATTTTCGATCCTGTAACTCCGGTTGAAGGGTAAATAAAAATCCCCAGCGAAAATAATAAAGTACAAACGTGAGATGAAATGAAATGAGAGAATAGATAAATTGCAAGGTCATTAAATTTAATAGACCATTAGGGGTGTTCATAATCATGTTTCCTTCAATTAACTGAAAGGAGGAAAGGATTAAATAAGTAATCCCTAGTATGATATTTGCCCCTACATATCCTACCATTGTAACCGTAATTGATTGCCAAAAACGGAGATGGACAAAAAACAAATAGAAACTAATGATGATTCCAATGTTTATCGCTTCCCCTAGGAAGTAGGGAACATTCAAGTAATTAAATAAGAATAAAGACATTCCTGAGATGATAAAACTAACTCCCAATAATCGAAGGTAGATAGAACGTATAGGTATTCGAAAAAGGGTTGTTGAAATAATGAGTGTTGCAAAAGCTTCAAAAGCTCCAAAAAATAATTCGAAAATAAAATAAATCATTTAGCACTTTCTCCTATTCTTTGATGTTTTGTGTCTTGGTGGTCGTCGAATAGTGAGTTTTTTCATGTTTAAACTCTTGTGTTATGGACGTATTCTTGGCGATGGCTCTTTGGATTAAAGGTGACATTATTTTTTGTTTGATTTTTGCTATTGTGGCAAAAATACTATTTTTCTCTATTTCATCTGTGAAATAAATATTCCCTAGCTCTGGGTCATAACGCTTCACCTTTTTTAAATTGACCAAATTCGTCCGATCTAATGAAACAAAACCATCGCTTTCATTTAAAACGGATTGCATTTCCTGTAGCTTCGTAATTTGATGATAGCGTTGATCCCCAATGTAATATACTAGACGACGGTTTTCAGATTCAATAAAATCTACATCAAGTAAATTAATCGTGCAATATGAAATCGTACCATCGGCTTGAGATTGCATGACTGTCATGTATTGATTTCGACTTTTGTTAATAGAAGACAAGTTTCTCTCCTCCCTCTACTATATTATAATCCCTTTGTCAATGATAATTCGCGTACATTAAATAGCCTTTCATTCAGATATTCTTTTTTTTATAATCTATTTAGAAATGATCTCGTGACAGCAAACGAGGGTCAGAATGATGGATAATCATTAGAAGATACGGAAGACTTTAGTTCGGATTCATAGAGATAAAAAAATAGATTAGCGTCTAACCAGAAAAATAGATCAATTCCAACATGAAAGTCTATGAACTCTAAGTGATTATCCATCAATTCATGATTATTGCTTCGAAATTCTTCTATTTGTTAACGTCAGGGTCGCTTTCCCCACTGCAGCTCTCGAATGCTTAATCCAAAATCTATCTGTAGATGTGGGTAATCCTTGAAACTTTCCCAATCTCCACCCCATTCAAACCCTAAATTCTTAGCCAAATCGACAACTTCCATCCAATCTGAATGACCATTTTCATTACCATCGTATTGTAGGTCCCAAATAACATGACCATTCTCTAATTGAATAGCAAAATCAATGGCCAACCCATAATTATGGTACGAGGAACCTCCTTTAGCATAAGTGACAATATTTCCTTCCTCACTTCGGCCTTGTTCATATAGCCGATTTTGTTTTTCAACGGTTCTAAAGTCATCGGTTATAAGAATAGAGATTCCTTTTTCCTTAGCTTGACTGATTAAAGTATCTCGTTTTTCAGCCACCACTGGATGCAGACGATCAGGCATGGGGGTGTTTTTTAAGTCTATTAAGTAATCGATAAATATTACAATCACAAAACCAATTGCAACTAAAATCAACAACCGGCTCAGGTTCTTTTTTATTGAGTTCACGTATTATTCTCCCTCATACATATACTGGCAACCACTCTATTATTATAGTAGACGTAAAAATAAAGAAAAACCCTACAACTTTTACATATTGATTCTTGTGACTGTTTATTTTATTGTAGAAGAGGAGTTTACAATTAGTTCTTTTATATTAAACTACATAGTAAAAAATAATAAGATAAAAAGGAGTATGGTTATGAGTAAAGTACTTGTTTTCGGTCATAAAAATCCAGATACAGATACCATCTGTTCTGCAATTGCGTATGCTAACCTAAAAACAAAGCTTGGGTTGGACGTTGAGCCTGTACGTCTAGGTGAAGTCAATGGAGAGACACAATATGCGTTAGACCATTTTAAGGTAGAGGCTCCACGACTTGTGGAAACTGTATCCAATGAGGTGGACCAAGTGATCTTGGTTGACCATAATGAGCGCCAACAAAGTGTAGATGACATTGATAAGGTCCAGGTAACGGAGGTTATCGACCATCACCGTATTGCCAACTTTGAAACAAGTGACCCTCTATACTATCGTGCAGAGCCTGTTGGCTGTACAGCAACTATTTTAAATAAGCTTTATAAAGAAAATGGTGTGGAAATTGAAAAAGATATTGCTGGACTTATGCTGTCCTGTATTATTTCTGATTCGCTTTTATTTAAATCTCCAACCTGCACGGATGAGGATGTAGCTGCAGCTAAAGAGCTTGCAGAAATTGCGGGTGTAGATGCTGAGAGCTATGGTATTGAGATGCTTAAGGCTGGAGCAGACGTAAGTGATAAGACGGTTGAGCAACTCATTTCCTTAGACGCAAAAGAATTCCAAATGGGATCTGAAAAGGTAGAGGTAGCTCAAGTAAACGTGGTTGATACATCAGACGTATTAGCCCGTCAATCTGAGCTTGAGGATGCAATCCAAAATACAATTAATGACAAAGGCTTAGGCTTATTCTTATTTGTCATTACAGATATCTTAAATAACGATTCTGTGGCATTGGCATTAGGAAATCGCGCTAATGCAGTTGAACAAGCATTTAATGTTCAGCTAGATGACAAGAAGGCTACATTAAAAGGCGTCGTCTCCCGTAAAAAGCAAATCGTTCCAGTCCTAACAGAAACACTAGAAGGTTAATTAATGAAGGCTGTATCCCTTTGATGGGATACAGCCATTTTCGTGGTCCAGGGGGACAGGTTCCTTGTCCCGAAAATAGAAATTGTAATAAATCTACTATGATGGGCTTAGGAGCATCCGAAAGAGACAGGAAACTGCCGAAAGAGGTCGATTTTTTGGCACAAAAATTGTCTAACGATTCAGTATTGTTACGTCAAATTTTAAGTGTTAGCATAAATATATAAATACATATTGATTACAACTTATATCAGCATGGGGTAGGCTTATTGGATTACTAATAGAATCCATGAATACTCCATGTTTTTTTTATGAAGAAGCCCTTATTTTAGTACATCTTTAATAAAGCACCTATGTATAGGAAGCAAAATTAAGGAGGTGAGAGAATTACGCACGTGTGTTTTGTAAGCGATTTCCCAACTCGGGTTTTAGCTAGGACAAGTTTACTTCAGAAAGATGGGTGAGAGAATCTTGGTATAGTGCAATTTTGTTATAAACCTCATTCATTCTAGAAATTATAGTTATTAAGAAGAATCTATTATTCTATAAAAGAATCTGATAGAAAGGTTGTGTAGAAGCATGCTTAAAGGGAAAAAAATAAGAAAGGTCATTATATCAATTTCTTTCTTATTAGTATTAATCTTTACCAATGGAATTCAGAATATTTCGAACGCCGAAGAAAACCTATTTAATAAGGATATATCGATTTCACCTGTTCCTAAATCCATTGAGGAAATTGGTAAAGGGTTTCCGATTAACCCTAAGGTGGGCCTGGTCAAAGAGGTAGATACGGACCCAATGGCACTTCGTGAAGTAAAGGAAACATTAAAAGAAGCAGGAGTTAGAAAAATTGTTGAAAGCAATATCCATAACAGTCTTCCGACAACAGCAGTAACTATATGGGTCGGGGAGTTTTCTGATGAAAATGATTTTAACTTAGTAAAAGAGAAGACTGGAATTGATGAAATAAATGGAAAACATAAAGAAGGCTATACTTTGTATTCAGGGAGAAAAAATGACAAAAAGCATATCGTTCTTATGGGCAATGATTCTAGGGGTACCTTCTACTCTGCGCAAAGCTTGGGCCAATTAATCTTAAAAAAAGATGGTACAGATTGGATGCCTGAAGTAATAATTAAGGATTGGCCTACTTTTCCAATAAGAGGAGCAATTGAAGGTTTTTATGGAGAACCGTGGTCCCATGAAGATCGTTTAAGTCAAATAGAATTTTACGGTGAGCATAAGATGAATAGCTATATTTATGCGCCCAAAGATGATCCATACCATCGCGCAAAATGGAGAGAGCCATATCCTGAGGAAAAACTGAATGAAATTGAAGAACTTGTACAAACTTCAGAGGAAAATCATGTAGAGTTCACCTTTGCCATTTCTCCAGGTGTTACAGTAGCTTATTCTAATGATGAAGACTTTGAAAAACTAGTAAACAAAGCGGAACAAATGTGGGATATTGGAGTACGTTCCTTTGCTATCTTTCTTGATGATATCGATCCCAACTTGAGGCATAGTGAGGACAAAGAAATGTTTGGGGATGATGAAAATCCTTCAGCTGCAGCTCAGGCCTACCTTTTGAATCGATTTAATGAGGAGTTCATCAAACAACACGAGGGTGCAGAACGTTTAATTACGGTTCCTACTGAATACTCTCAAGCAGGAACTACGCCTTATCGTGAACGCTTTGCAGAGCTTGTTGATTCAGATGTAATTGTTCAGTGGACAGGAATTGGAGTTGTAGCGCCAACCATTACAACAGAAGACGCTGACTTAACCTATGAGATTTTTGATCACGATTTATTAATTTGGGACAATTACCCAGTAAATGACATGGATCGGAATAGCCTGTTTTTAGGGCCTCTTGTTGGAAGAGATAATAACCTTTCCCCAGAAAATGGAGTAATAGGATCAACAGCAAATCCAATGAATGAAGCAGAAGCATCTAAGATTCCGTTATTTACAGTGGCTGACTATCTTTGGAATCCAAAGGTATATAATCCAACTGATTCTATAGAAAGAAGTATTCAAGAATTTGGTGGAGATGCAGCTCAGGCTTTAAAGACTTTTGTAGATAGTTCTTATTCATCTTTGATTAGTGGAAAAGAACCATTTTCAGAGGAATTGGCTCCAAACATTACTGAATTTTGGAAAGCTTATGAAAATGAAGACGAGTTAAGAAAGCCTGCCAATGAGTTATTAGATAAGTTTACTAAATTAGAAGAAGCACCTTCAGAGTTACGTAATAAGTTAGATAATGAAAATTTCTTAGATGAAGTTGATCCTTATTTAGACAAGATGGAGCTTTACGGAAAGGCCGGAAAAGCAGCTGTTCATATGCTTCTTGCTGAAAAGGAAAATGATCCAGCGGCAGTAGCAGAACATAAAGAGCAACTGGAAAGCTTATTAGTTGAACTTCAGTCAATCCCGCAAACATTAGGATTAGGTACAGTTCAACCATTTTTTGAAAGGGTCCTATATGGAGAGAATTTAGCTGAAGGAAAAACAGCGATAGCTTCCTCATCAGAAGTGGATTGGTTAACACCTGAATTAGCGACTGATGGAGACAGCAGTACACGATGGGCCTCACTCTATAATGACGATGAATGGATCTATGTAGATTTAGGTGATGTATATACAATTAATCAAGTCGTTTTACAATGGGAAGCTGCTTATGGTAAAGAATACAAAATCCAAGTTTCAAAGGATGGGGAAGAATGGACTGATGTTTACACTGAAAACACAGGAGATGGAGGGACAGACAGAATTAATTTTAACCCAACTCAAGCCCAATTCGTTAAAATGCAAGGCTTAAAACGTGCAACAGGATGGGGATATTCCTTATATGAATTTAAAGTGTACGAAGAGCAATAAAGGGGTTAAGGTTCATGGACAATGAGTAGTAGACCAAGATGATGTAAAAGAGCTATGCCGGATCATATATCTGCATAGCTCTTTTTTACTGATTATGAAAGCAATCCGATCATTTTTAGCCCATGTATTATGCCGTTATCCGCAACGTCCTTCGTAACATGTTTCGCTACCTCTTTAACAGGCTGATAGGCATTGCCCATTGCCACACTATTTGGAATGGTCTCTAGCATTTCGATATCATTCATGCCGTCTCCAAATGCATAGACATTGTCCCAATCAATTCCAAGTTCGTTCACAATCTTTTCAATGCCAATCGCTTTGGAGCCGCCTTCAGGAATAACGTCCATGGAAAACTCATGCCAGCGCATAAACGTTAGGTCATCGAAACGATTTTCATATGGTTGTTCCTCATCCTTGGTGCAAAACAACAAGGTTTGATATAGGTCCCGATTCTCATGAAAGGTTGGGTCATGTTCAGGGTGGCTAAATTTAAGACTTGCAATACTTTCCTCGATGTGTGGGTGGTGCTCAATGTTTGATTTCATCATCTCCTCACTCATGTATACGAGAGGATGGTTATTTTGAGCAGCTAAATCAGTTAACTCTGCAATACTATTCTTATTTAAGGGATTACGATATAAAACCTCATTATGTAAAACCACATATTGACCGTTGTAGCTCACATATGTGTCAATATCCAATTCTTCCATTAGGTTTTCAAATAAAAATGGGGCCCGTCCAGTAGCAATAGCAACAATATGTCCTTGTTTTTTTAAGTCGAAAACCGCTTTTCTTGTAGACTCAGGTAATTTTTTATCATGATCTAAAAGAGTGCCATCAATATCAAAAAATATAATGCTTTTCTTACTCATTGTTTTCACCTATTTCTTCTGTAGTCTTCCCCTATTCTACAATAGATTCCTTTTCAATGACATTTATAAGTAGGATGGGGGACGGTTGGATATGGTATATTGTAGCTAAAGATTGCATAGTGAAAGGAGTTTTATAAAATGTTTTGGAATCTGATCGTACTCATATTTCTGTTATGGATTATTGGTCTCGTTTTAAATATCATAG
The DNA here is from genome assembly GCF_009649735.1 of Salinibacillus xinjiangensis. GTDB lineage: Bacteria > Bacillota > Bacilli > Bacillales > Alkalibacillaceae > Salinibacillus > Salinibacillus xinjiangensis. Next base: position 105,857 of record NZ_WJNH01000008.1, on the reverse strand, counting down.
GCAATTTGATTCATATTTTGTTAGTGATTGCTTTATTTATCATTTTGTTTAAGCTTGGACGCAAATTTGCCAAGAAGTAGTTCCTTAATCCTTTGACCCTGTGAAGATATATTTTAGAAATGAAGTAAAGCGGTTCCTTTCTTCCTTTATTTTCTCATTCTTTTCTTCTTCCTTGATAAAAATATTCTCCAACTCAACAGCATAGTCTAGGACGAGTAGCAGTCCAAGATCCGTTTTCGCATTCTTATTGGTAACGGAGGTGTAATGAATATTATATTTTTGGGCTAGTTTTTTAAAAGGGTTGAAATAACTAGAGCGTAATCGCCCGTTTAAAAGCAGTTGAGCGTCTGGGTATTCTTTTATCGCATTTTCCAGCTCCTGCAAACCACGTTTTTTCATCACCTGACCCTTCGTTAAGGCCAAAACCACCCTTTCTCGTAATGAACCCAAGTATCGCCTTCGCTCATCAGGATTTGTTTCCTTTTTCCCGTATATCCCCTCTTGTAAGTACTCATCCATTTTGTCATTACCCATCAAAATAACCTCCTATTCTCAAATGTTTATACTCAACTAGACCTTAAGTCTTAGTTCAATTTATGTCTGTGGCTCATTATTTTGCTCCCTTATTCTCGATAAAATATAGACAAGCTTAAAGAAAGGGGGCGCCAAGCTATGAAAAAATTCATTTTATTTGTGTTAGGACTAGCTGCGCTAATGGTGCTTTTAGCCAATATGGGTCCAATGATTTTGTTAGCTGTTAGTGTCTGGTTATTGTATGTGGTTTTCAAACAATTCATGAAAGCTGATTCCCTTGGGAAGAAAATAGGGTGGACCATTTTAGGATTGTTTATTTTAAGTATCACATTTTCCAATATTTTTGCCGTCATGGGTCTAGTAGCAGCCTATGGTTTATACCTCATCTATAAAGAATGGAAACAAGACAAGCATTCAGATTCATACACCAGTGATCAATCAGATCCCTTCGTTAATTTTGAAAGAGAATGGGCTGAATTAAATAAATAATAAAAGGAGAGATTGAGAATGGCCAGTTTATTTAAACGTTTAAAGGATACGATTTCGGCAGACTTACACAACATTATTGATGAAAAGGAAGAAAAGAATCCCATAGCGAAACTAAACCAATACATCCGTGAGAGTGAAAAGGAAACTGAAAAAGTTCATAAGCTAATTGAACGCCAGTATCGCCTAAAAGAAGAATATAACCGGGAGTATCATCAAGCTCAGGATATGGCAGACAAACGGAAGCGTCAAGCAGAGATTGCTCAAAAAGCGGGCGAGGAATCCATGGTTGAATTTGCGAACAAGGAATTTGAGGAATATGATCGCCGCGCTGGTAGAATGAAGGACATGCGCAATGAAATGGAAGAACAGCTACACATGTTAGAGCAAAAATACGAAGACATGAAACATCGCTTAAAAGATATGCATGTAAAGCGAATGGAATTAATGGGGCGAGAAAATGTAGCGCGCGCACAATATCGAATGAACCGTGTGATGGATCAGGACGTGGACAAGCCTTACTCTCGTTTTCAGGAAATGGACCAATATATTCAAGACCTCGAACAAAAGGTTAACAGAAACTATCAACGTAGTACCTTTGATAGTAAAATGGCTCAAATTGAGCGAGAGCTAAAAGAGCAAGAAAAGGTTTCTGCTAAATAAGTAAATTATGGTATTCTATTAACGTAACAATGATACTTAAGAAAGACACAGCTTGACTGTGTCTTTTTGCAGACTAAAGAACAAAGGGGGGGCTTTCACATTATGTTGCAGCGAATAAAGACAGATACATTAAACTGGATTTTCGTCATTGTGATTGTCCTCTTTTTACTTGAAATTTTCTTGTTTAATGGATGGCTGATTTTCTCCATGCTATTTTCTGGCTTCTTTATGTTCCTGGGCTGGAAGAATTTCACCCAAACATGGGGCAAAGTGTTTTTCTTTATCGGCAGTATCAGTCTCTTTTTCAATATCATTAATACCATGGCAGTTCGATTTTTAATCATTGCAGCGGTAATCCTTTTCATTCGTCACTATCAACGAGCAAAAAAGGAACCAGACCATCTCACGCCATCATTTGAGCAAGACGATGAAGCTGAGATTGTAGTAAATCAAGAGCCGATGATTCAAACAAAGCCCTTATTAAACAATCGTTTGTTTGGTGACCAAAGTACCGAGCAAACGGCTTATAAATGGAATGATATTAGTATCCATGGGGCATTCGGCGATCGCATCATAGATTTAACGAATACCGTATTACCGAATCAAGCGGTAGTTTCCATCCGCCATTTGATTGGAAATATTGTCATTTATGTTCCCTATGAAGTGGAAATTATGATCACTCATAGCTCCGTTTTTGGACGTGCAAATATATTGGATGAGCATCATGAGAAGCTCTTAAACGAAACACTATCTTATCACACGGTAAACTACCACAATCATGAACCGAAAGTGAAAATTGTCACTTCAATATTTTCTGGAGATATTGAGGTGAGAAGAATATGAAGCTGATTTTGAAACAGGTTGTGATTGGTTTGTTGGCTGCTTTGGGCCTTACCCTTCTTATACTTGGGATTACGTTTTTGACCTTTCCGTTAGAGGATTGGGGCCAATTATTAGATACCTATCTAATGGAGGATATCCCGTATCTTTGGTTTATTCTTGCTGTAGCTGTTTTGGCTGGAATGATCAGTGGGGTTACGTATGGCATGGTGTGGCGTCAAAAGATAAACCACATTCAAAGAAAGCTAGATGAACTGCTAAAGGGGCAAAAGCTCACCATTAATGATTCTGACTCATTAAGAGAGCTACACCATATTTATAAACAGCTCGAACAAATTGATGAGAAATTTAAAACCCAAACCCAAACCTTTCAGCGTATGGCAACTGAACGAGCTAATGAACGAGAGAAAAGCCTACAGGAAGTGGTTGTTCAGGAACGGAATCGATTGGCTAGAGAGTTACATGATTCTGTTAGTCAACAGCTGTTTGCGGCATCCATGATGATGTCTGCCATCAATGAATCGAACCCACCAAAACAGGAATCCCTGAGTAAACAATTATCCTTGATGGAAAAAATGATTCACCAATCTCAGCTTGAAATGCGGGCTCTTCTGCTGCATTTACGGCCTGTAGCATTAAAAGGGAAAACACTGCAGGAAGGGATTGAAGAGCTGTTAGTGGAGCTCACCCAAAAAGTACCGATGAAGGTGGACTGGCAGCTAGAGGATCTGAAGCTTGATAAAGGGATTGAGGATCAGCTTTTCCGAATCCTACAAGAATCTGTTTCGAATACTTTAAGGCATGCAAACGCAAATTCCTTACAGGTATTATTGATCGAACGGGATGAAAATTTCATCCTGCGCGTTGTAGATGATGGGATTGGCTTTGATGTTGATGAAGCCAAAACGAGCTCCTATGGGTTACAAAATATGCAAGAGCGAGCCCTTGAAATTGGAGGAACTTTAAAAATCGTTAGTCTGGAAAATGAGGGGACAAGGCTAGAGGTAAAGGTCCCCCATTTAGAAAGGAAGGATTGTAGTCATGATTAGGGTACTGTTTGCAGATGATCATGAGATGGTGCGGATTGGTGTTTCGGCATACTTAGCATCTCAACAGGATATTGATGTGATTGCAGAGGCAAGTGATGGCGAGGAAGCGGTGAAATTAACTTTAGAACACAAACCGGATATTATTTTGATGGATCTAGTTATGAAGGAAATGGATGGAATTGAAGCAACTAAGCAAATCATGGAATCCTGGAGTGATGCTAAAATTATCATTGTCACAAGCTTTGTGGATGATGAGAAGGTATATCCAGCCCTTGAAGCCGGTGCCACAAGCTACATGTTAAAAACCTCCAAAGCAAATGAAATTGCAGACGCCATACGGGCCACCTATGAGGGTCAATCCATTTTGGAGCCTGAGGTTACAGGGAAAATTATGTCTAAAATGCGCAAACAGTCCGTAGTCGAGCCTCATGAACAGCTAACTGACCGTGAGAAGGAAATTTTGTTGCTCATGGCAGAGGGGAAAACCAATCAGGAAATAGCAGATCAATTATACATTGCTCTTAAAACAGTAAAAGTACATGTGAGCAATATACTAGGAAAGTTAGAGGTACAGGATCGTACCCAGGCAGTCATCTATGCATTTAAGCATGATCTAGTATAAGAAGAAAAACCACGTTAGCATTTTGTTTCCCATGTACGACGTGGTTGTTTACTGTTCGACGTAAATTCGTTTACCAGTGGTTTTGTTGTAGTAGACGACAATTACGTTCTTGGTTTTTGTATCAATAAATGATTCAGAGGTTTTTACATATCCTTCAGGAACCTCATTAGGACGATAATACTTCCTGTGACTCTTTTTATCCGTTTTGTTTGTGATTAGTAATATAACGATTAAAAGTACAATTTGAATAATAAAGTAACCAATGACAAATTTCATCATGATTTATTTCTTCTCCAGTGTTACGGCAGTCCCATATGCGACAATTTCACTCATGTTACTACTAATACTCCCGGAATCAAAACGAAACATAATGATTCCATCTGCACCCATTTGCTGGGCATTTTCAATCATTCGGTCTAATGCTTCCTTTCTCGCCTCCTCTAGCATCTCTACATATTGACGAACCTCTCCGCCAAATAGCCCTTTAATCGACGCAGTAATATCTTTACCAACCCCTCTTGCACGAACGGTTAAACCGAAAGCTGGGCCTTTGATTTCCTTAACTTCATGCCCTGGTACATGCTCACCTGTCATAATAATCATTTTTCATACTCCTCTCGTATTTCCTTAGGATTATTTTAAATACAATTACACAACTCTATACGAATTTAAATGGGGAATCGTTTCGTTTTTAGTGGAAATTTTCAAACTTTTATGTTGACTTACTTACTTTAGGTAAGTATTATTTATAATAAATAGTAAGTTTCATAAAATAAGTAATGGGAAAGGGAGAGGTTTACGTGGCAAAGACAAAGTGGAAGCTTGATGAAAATCATAAAAGTATGGAGTTTGTTGTTAAGCATATGATGATTTCGAAGGTGAAGGGCTCTTTTAAGGATTTTGAAGCATCTATTGAAGCGGATCCTGAAGAATTAACTACAGCCGATATTCAGTTTGAGGTTGATTTAGCTAGTATCAACACACAAAATGAAGACAGAGACAATCATTTGCGTTCAGGTGATTTTTTTGATGTAGAGAATCATCCTAAAATGATTTTTAAGTCTACCAAAGTCGTACGCACAGGTGACGGAGAATATGATGTTACTGGCGATTTAACCATCCGTGGTACGACAAATCAAGAAACCTTTAAAGCCACTTTTGAAGGGGCAGCAAAAGATCCTTATGGGAATGATGTTGTGGCCTTTAGTGCGGAAGGTAAAGTGAATCGTAAAGAATATGGATTAACATGGAATGTTCCACTAGAAGCAGGTGGAGTTCTTGTTGGTGAGGACGTTAAGTTTACGATTGAAACAGAGGCTTTAAAAGCTGAGTAAAGTTTGGTGGGAGGATGTCAAAGGGGCATCCTTTTCCTTTTGTTTCTTAATGGTTTCTGGTGTATTGTACTTGTGTGATATGCCCATTGGAGGTATCCTCTAATTAAGATACTAAAAAAGGGGCAATTGAATATGACGTTAGGATATATTTTGCTTGGAATAGTAATTGTACTATCTATACTTGTCCTTTCGCTTATAGCCATTTCGAAGGGCTATGCCTATAAGCACACGGTAGACCCACTTCCTCCTCAGCAAGAGGAAAAGAATGAAACAAAGGACATGTAGCGTAAGCAATTATTTTGTACTTTTCTAATTTCTAATGGTATAATATGAAAAAATAATACGAATTCCTTCGGGGTCGGGTGTAATTCCCAACCGACGGTGATGGAGGTATAACCTCCTTAGTCCGTGACCCGTGAGACATTTGTCGAACGGTGGACCTGGTGAAAATCCGGGACCGACAGTGAAAGTCTGGATGGGAGAAGGAAAACTATTTTAAATAGGGCGTACTGTGTTTATCATTCAATAAACACATTTATTTGTGATTGGTTTATATATTGTTAATTGTTTTTATCCCTATGCATATATTTAATTCTCCCTCCTGATGGTATATCAGGAGGGTTTTTCATTATCAATAAACCCAATACCAAGCTGAAAAAAGGCAGGGACTAGAAATGAATGATCAATACTTTATGGATTTGGCCCTAACTTTAGCTAAATCAGTTTCAGGTCAAACCAATCCGAATCCACCAGTAGGCTCAGTTGTTGTTAAGGATAGTCAAATTGTCGGTTTGGGAGCTCATTTAAAAGCTGGCGAACCACATGCTGAAGTCCATGCCTTACAAATGGCCGGAGAGAAGGCAAAGGGTGCAACGATATACGTGACTCTTGAACCTTGCAGTCATCACGGAAGGACACCACCCTGTGCAGACCTAATCATCGAAAAGGAACTATCGCGCGTGGTTATCGCAACAACAGATCCAAATGAAAAAGTAGCAGGAAAAGGAATTGAGCGTTTAAGAAATGCAGGCTTACAGGTTGATGTAGGTATACGCAAGGAAGAAGCTCAACATGTAAATAAACAATTCTTTCATTTTATTGAACATAAAACACCATATGTAACACTAAAGTCTGCGACAAGTCTAGATGGAAAGATTGCGACCGTATCAGGCGAAAGTCAATGGATAACAAATGAGGAAGCAAGAGAAGATGTCCACTTTTATCGCCATACACATGACGCCATTTTAGTAGGTGTGAATACGGTCATAAAAGATAATCCAAGTTTGACAACCAGAACTCCGTTGGGTGGTAAGAACCCGACACGCATTATTATGGATACACATCTTAGAACACCACTTGATGCAAATGTAGTCACAAAAGATGATGCCCCAACGTGGATTGTTGTGGGGAATCAGGTTAGTCCGGAACAAAAGGAGCCATACTTGGCCTACCCACACGTAGAAATTATTCAGCTAGAAGAATCGTCCATTCAAGTGAAAACTTTATTAAAAGCTTTAGCCAATAGAAAAGTGATGTCTTTATTTGTGGAAGGTGGAGCAGAAGTTAATGGCAGCTTTTTAAAGGCAAGAGCAGTTCAGCAAATTATCACATATATAGCACCAAAACTGATTGGTGGAAAGGGTGCTCCCACATCTATTGGTGGTGATGGCTTTGCCAACCTTAGTGACAGCTTAGAGTTATCCATTATTTCTGCAGAGAAAATGGGCACGGATATTAAAATTATTGCAGAACCAAAAACGATTAGTTAGGATGAACGCCGCATGTTTACAGGTATAATAGAGGAATTAGGTTCGATTCAAAATATCCATAAAGGTGAGAAGGAAATTGAAATGACGATTGGAGCGGATGAAATCTTAAAGGATGTTCAGTTAGGTGATAGTATTTCAGTCAATGGCGTTTGCTTAACCGTCACCCAATTTCGGGAGGAATCCTTTCAAGTAGACGTTATGCCAGAAACGGTGAAAGCCACATCTTTAAGAACTCTTGATGTTGGTTCTAAGGTGAATTTAGAACGTGCGATGGCAGCAGGTGGCCGTTTTGGCGGACATTTTGTTTCGGGTCATGTTGATGGTATTGGAAAAATTGTTCAAAAGAAACCAGAAGCCAATGCTGTTTATTATCAAATTGAAATTCCAAAAGAACTTCAGCAGTTTTTTATGTTAAAAGGGTCCGTAGCTGTTGATGGAACCAGTTTAACGGTGTTTGGAGTTGACCAGAATATCATTACCATTTCTCTTATTCCGCATACTGTTTCTCATACCGTTTTGGGGGATAAAGAAAAGGGGGATATTGTAAACATTGAGTGTGACATGTTAGCGAAATATGTAGCCAATATGTTGTTTCAAAAGGATCAGAACGAAGATAGTCAATTAAACGAAGGCTTTTTAAAGGAAAATGGATTCATCTAATTATAAAAAGGATGTGAGCAACGTGTTTAATAAAATAGAGGAAGCTATAGAAGATTTAAAAGCAGGGAAGGTAGTCATTGTAGTAGATGATGAGGATCGTGAAAATGAGGGAGATTTTGTTGCTCTAACGGAAAAGGTTACCCCAGAAGTGATCAACTTTATGATAAAGAATGGCAGGGGGCTTGTTTGTACATCCATAACTGAGGAATTATCCGAAAAGCTAGAACTACATTCCATGGTTAAACAAAATACAGATCCTTATGGCACAGCCTTTACAGTCAGTGTCGATCATAAAGACACAACAACTGGAATAAGTGCGGTGGAAAGAGCTCATACAGTTCAACAGCTCATTCATCCAGATTCAAAATCGATTGATTTTAAAAGACCTGGCCACGTATTCCCGATTGTGGCTAGAAAGGGAGGCGTCTTAAGACGTGCCGGACATACAGAGGCAGCGGTTGATTTGGCTAAATTGAGTGGAGCATTCCCATCAGGTGTTATTTGTGAAATTATTAAAGATGATGGAACTATGGCAAGAGTACCAGACTTGGAAAAAGTTGCTGAAGAATTTGATTTAAAATTAATTACCATTAAGGATTTAATTGAATATCGAAACCAAACCGAAAAACTAGTGAAAAGAGAAGTAGAGGTCAAATTACCTACCGCTTTTGGTGATTTTAAGGCCGTTGCTTATACGAATGCAGTCGATAATCGTGAGCATGTTGCCTTAATTAAGGGTGAGATTGACCCTGAAAAGCCAGCACTAGTACGTGTACATTCAGAATGCTTAACAGGAGATGTGTTTGGCTCCTACCGCTGTGATTGTGGACCGCAGCTTCATACAGCTTTGTCCCAAATTGAAGAGGCCGGAAATGGAGTTCTCCTTTATATGCGTCAAGAGGGGCGTGGAATTGGTTTAATTAACAAACTTCGGGCTTATAAATTGCAGGAAGAAGGCTATGACACAGTTGAAGCAAATGAAAAACTCGGCTTTGCTGCTGATTTACGAGACTATGGAATAGGCGCCCAAATCTTAAAAGACTTAGGTATAAAACAAATGAAGCTTTTAACGAATAATCCAAAGAAGATTACTGGGCTAAGTGGATATAACTTAGAGGTTGTGGACCGTGTCCCAATTCAATTGCCACATCGAAAAGAGAACGAGAAGTATATGAAAACCAAGCATGAAAAAATGGGTCATTTATTACAATTTCATATTAATAGCTAATGCTGTAGGAGGAAAAGAAAATGGGAAAAGTATTTGAAGGAAGTTTAGTCGGAACAGATCTAAAAGTAGGAATTGTTGTAGGACGTTTTAATGAATTCATTACGAGTAAATTACTAGAAGGAGCAGAAAATACGTTAAAAAGACATGGTGTCAAAGAAGATAATATTGACATTGCATGGGTACCAGGTGCATTTGAAATCCCATTAATTGCTCAAAAGATGGCAAACTCAAATCAATATGACGCTGTTATTGCGTTAGGAACAGTTATTCGTGGTTCAACTCCACATTTTGATTATGTATGTAACGAAGCGGCAAAAGGAATTTCTTCAGCATCCTTACAATCTGGGAAGCCAGTTATTTTTGGTGTACTAACCACAGATACCATTGAGCAAGCAATAGAACGCGCCGGAACGAAAGCTGGAAACAAAGGTTCAGAAACAGCGGTTGGAGCGATTGAAATGGCTCAACTAGTTAAACAATTAGATCAGTAATCATAAGTTTTTAAGCTAATAAAACTGGGAGATTTTTAAATGATTTTAACCATTTTAAATGAACAAGATGCAAAACAGTATTGGGAGCTTAGGCTTGAAGCCTTAAAAAAGGCTCCCAATGCTTTTCTAACCACATATGAGGAAGCTCTTCAAAAGGAAAATCCAATAGAACAAACGGCAAAACAACTATCAAGTGAGTCTAGTATTACGTTTGGAGCTTTTGATGAGGACCAACTGGTGGGGATGGCGACTTTATTATTCCCTTCAAAGGAGAAAGAAAAGCACAAAGCCTTTCTCGTCGCCATGTATGTAAAACAGGAGTATCGCAAAAAGGGTATTGGTAAACAATTGATCATGAAGGTTATTCAAACTGCCCGCCGCGCAAAAATCGAGCAGCTCCAACTGTCGGTTGTTGCGAATAACGAGTCAGCGATTCGTCTATACCAGTCTATAGGATTTGAATCATATGGAACGGAGAAGAGGGCCATTAAGAGCGGTTCGGATTACTTTGATGAAGAGTTAATGGTGTTGTTTTTATAAACTAACAACATGAGAGCCTATTTTCATACACAAATGTCCCAATAGACGCTTGTCGTGCATAAGGTATCAATGTGAATATTTTTCCAGAAGGGGTTTGAAAATATGGATCATCAAGGTACTTTAGCCTGGCATGAATCGTTAGAACTACATGAGTTAGTGGCGTTTAAGTCTATTGGTGTCATGAAAATGAAGATGGCGTTACCGCAGATTACGGATAAGACGTTGAAGGGTTTATATAGTAGAGCAATTCACGAGAATCAAGATGATCTGCGTGAATTAATGGAGTTTTACCAACACGTACCCAATCCGGATTACCGAGAAGGAGAAGAGCGCAATCCGAATGTCTTTTTTGAAGGGGATTTATTGGCCTTTACGAAATCTGGTGTAAGAAATTATGCTGTAGCCATTACCGAAACAGCAACACCTGCTTTGAAAAATGTGTTGGTTAACCAATTAAATTCATGTATTATCCTTCACGACCTAGTTTATCAGTATATGCATAAAAAAGGCGACTATCCATCTTATGACCTCAACAAATTATTTGCAAATGATATTAAGCTCGCACAAATGGCGCTATCTATGTGAACCTTAAGGGAGAGCAAACTCTTTACTATGAGTTTGCTCTTTTTATATGTTTTAGTGAAAAATATAAATCTAGTATTTAGGTAAGAATAATGTTAGTAAGTGTTCTATAGATAAAATATAGGTTCAATAACCTGTATTTGACTCAAAAAGATTTTCTGAGCTTCAATCCACTAGTTAGAAAAACAATTAATTCCGTATTAGGTTAATAAATTTCACAAGCCGTTCAATAATTTTCCTAACAGGTTCATAAAGCATAGTCTAAGTAGGAATTAGCTACAAGAATATTTAATCATAGAAAAAAGCACTAATCGCACCAAAAACGAAACGGTTTCTGTTTTCCGTGTTTAGAAGATTTAATCGGTAGTTCTTGGTTTCCCCGGATCGCAATGGGGCGGCTGGGTTTGTGATGATTCTGCTAACTTAATTAAATAATAACATTCTTCACGTGCCATATGATCGGCCATTAGAGCAGAAAATGAGGATAGAACCCTCTCGCTTAATTCAAGCTCCTCAACCTCCTCTAAGAAGGCTTTAAATAGTGACATTTCCAGCTCAACATCATGATTAAAACGGTCCAAAGCTGGAAAGCTAGTTAAATTGGATCTGAGATATCCCGTTAGCTCAACAGCCTTTAGATAAAAGCCTTCAAAATGCTTCGTAAAGTCATTACTCTTTTGCTTTAATCTTTTTTCAACACCGTCCAATTCATCGTTAATGGCACCCGCATGGCCATAGGCATCCTGTAGCCAAAGCAAGTGGTGATGGAGTTCGTGAAACACAGGTACGGGCTCACCTTTTGTTAAGTATTTCAACACTTTTAGATATTCGTCTAGCTCATTCACCATATGATTGATAAAAGTTGGGGAAAGGTGAATTTTCACCTGACCTTGTAACTGGCGCTCCAAAATCGATAATTTAAACGTACGGAAGGCTTTAGCTACTTTTTTCGCTTCATCTGAGAGAGGGACAAAGCTTTCTGCAGTACTATTTCGAGCTTGGTTAAGCAATTGATCAAATTGTTGGACAAACGTTTTCGCTTTATCAATATCTGACTTCTCAGATGGATAGAGGGAGTCTCGGATGAACCTTGCATGGTCCCCCAAAACCTGAAGCCAAAATGAATGTTCAAAAGCGGCGCTGTCAGCAAAGGATTTCAATTTATATTCCTCCTTTTTAATAAGTTAGTGCCATTATATTCCTGCATTAGGTTGTCATAGTCGGTATTTTTATCTCATGTTATGGCATATTATTGCGGTCACATTGAAAAGATAATAAGTGAATATACATGGGAGGTGCGACATGAGTAACCAAGAGAAACGAAAGTCAGGACAATCTCCTGCTGATAAGAATTATGAGCCAGAGGATTATCAGAAAAAAGATCAGCTTTCAGCGGGACTTGCGGAAACCCATGAGCAAGCAAGTGATACGCTAACAGAAGGCACTGTTGATGGCAAAATTGAGCGAGAAAATGGAGATGCAGAGGATATTCCGAGAAAAGGCTATGAGTAATACTTAATTGATGGAAAAAAGGGCTACCAACTATTGGTAGCCCTTTTGGTATTACTTCTTATTTTTACTAGGGAGTCGGTTCGCCGGACGCTTTCTTCCTCGTTTACGATTCAGCTCGTCCTTCCGTTGCTTATCGTGCATTCTTGCAACAAATTCACTGGTGCTTTCCATAGGGCAACCTCCTAAGCATAATTCTGTTTGTTAATGTAACCAGAAGGACTTGAAAACATACAAAATATTTTGTATGCTATAAATACCTCATAATACTAGGTAGGTGGAAAGATGTTTAATCGTGAGCTTGTAAAGGGGAGTACCTCGCTACTGCTTTTACAATTACTTCTGGAACGTGATATGTATGGGTATGAGCTTGTTAAGGAAATGGATAAACGTAGTGATCACCAGTTCCAAATTAAAGAAGGTACCCTATACCCTGCCTTACATAAGCTTGAGAAGCAAGCTTATATAGAATGCTACTGGCAGGAACAACCAAAAGGACCTGCGCGTAGATATTACAAAATTACGGAACAGGGTAAGGAAGTATTGCAGGAAAAACAAGATGAATGGCAGAGATATGTTCAAGTGATGAACAAAGTCATTGGGAGAACGGAAAATGATTCAATCTAAGCAGGACTATTTAAAGCAGCTTAGTAAGCAATTAGGAACGCATCCTGAGAAGAAACAGATTATCAATGAATATGATGTACATATCTCTGAGATGATGCATGAAATAACTACCGAAGAGTACATGAAGGTTGTTGTAGATCGTTTAGGTACTCCAGAGGAGATCGCTGATATTTGGAAAGAGGAGCTTTCTGTTACTCCAAATAAAACAAAGTGGTTGTTTGTCCTGGTCAATATTGTGTTATTCACAAGTGGGGCGATATTGACAGCTGTTTATAATGTTTTTGAATGGAACATGGTTGAAATGGTGTGGAGCCATCTTACAGATATCCCAGCACTCATTATGATGATTTATATGTTGTTTTGGGCTTTATTAGGCTATGAGATAGGTAAAGAGTTTGGTCATGGGGGTAGAACACTTCTAAAGAAAACGTTTATTCTTTCCCTAATTCCGAATCTTACGCTTATGTCCTTGACCGTTTTTCAACTGATTCCATATGAGTGGTTTCAGCCATTATTAAATACAAAATTTATCATAGCGTGTATTGTTGCTACAGGCTTTTTATACCCAATTTGTTTAGTGGGGTATAAATGGGGAAAGAAGGTTGCTCTTTCCTAATTTTTTTCATCATATACATAGTAATTCGATGTATATTGAATCACTATATACATCGGAATCAAAAGTAAGGGGTTGTTCGTAGATGTCAATTCAAGTGAATAAGCGGGATGGATTACTTTTACTTCTTTGTTTTGTGCTAGGTATTCTGGCTGAACAAACATTGTTTCATGGAAGAATAGGGATTTCGTACATTATTTTAGTGATGTCGTTTTATGGGGTCTTTTTTTATCGTTTTCGACAGGTAGCATTTCATAATACACGAATCGGGACTTTATTAATGGTCTGTATTTGGGTCATATCTTCTCACTATTTTATTTACTCTGCTTCTGTTTTTTATTTATTTAACTTTTTGGTCATTCCTTTCCTTGTTTTGGTTCATGTAATCATCGTGACACAGCCAAAAGGATTTTCCTGGCATCAATTTCACTTCTTGGTTATTTTGGGCACAAAAATTAAGCAGTTGATAAGTTACAATTTTGCTTTTATCAAAAGGGTAATCTTAAGACTTACGAAAGGGTTAGACCGGCAGCTGGTTAGTATTATAGTCAGGATAGGACTAGGGTTGATTATTTCGGTTCCTTTATTGCTGATTGTTATTGGTCTACTTGTTTCTGCAGATGCCGAGTTTAGTCGATTTATATCTTCTATACCCAATTGGTTGCTACAGATTGATGTAACTCTATTGGTAAGATTATTTGTTATTCTAATCTTCACACTAGCTGTATTTGGATTATTTCAGGTATTGTTGAAAAAGGAAGATATACAAGAACGTAAATGGTTTAAGGAACGAAAAGTGTTAGATGGGATTACGACCTTAACCGTTCTTGTGCTTTTGAATGGGGTCTATCTCTTATTTGCGACCATACAGTTCCAGTATTTCTTTAGCGACACCTTGCAGGCAGGTTTCACCTATGCTGAATATGCGAGACGTGGTTTTTTTGAGCTTATGGCGGTTACACTTGTGAATTGGTCCATCCTTTTAGTGGTAATCAACTTTGTAAAACAGAGTCATAAAGGCCTGAAAAAAGCCCTGCAAATATTACTTACATTACTCGTAGTGTTAAGCGGTGTAATGCTTATATCTGCTTTTATGCGACTATTAATGTATGAAGAGGCTTATGGATTTACGTTAGCAAGAGTGCTCGCACATTCCTTTATGATTTTCTTAATGGTAATTTTTTCATATACACTTATAAAGGTTTGGATTGAGAAGCTTTCCTTGCTTCGTTTTTATCTTATTGTCGCGGTCGTATTTTACGTAGCATTAAATGCGATCAACGTAAATGGCTATATAGTTGATAAAAACATAGAACGATATGAGGAAACAGGCAAGATTGATGTAGAATACATGAGCCGACTATCCTATGCAGGAGTAGAAGGGCTAATGGAGCTCTATGACCGAAACCCTGACGTTCACCGTTTAGAGTCGACCCTAAACAATAAGAAAAAGGAAATGCTATCTCAAGAGTACTCCTGGCAGTCATTTAATTTAGAACGTCAAGAAGTAATAAAGCAATTAAGAGAACTGTCCCTTGATTAGATTACTCAAAAAATTTTTTCCATTTCACTTATATCACTTGCTTTTTTTTGTAAAACAGGGTAAAGTGAAATAGCAAAATGAATTTGAAAGACCGAATATTTACTTGATGACCTCTTTATAAAAAAAAGAAGGTAAAGTAATTTCAGTTTCAATTCTTTTGTAAGACATTTTTTTTATAAGGAGGTCATTTTAATGACTGGAAAAGTAAAATGGTTTAATGCAGAAAAAGGCTTTGGTTTCATCGAGCGTGACGGAGGAGACGACGTATTCGTACATTTCTCTGCTATCCAAGCTGAAGGTTTCAAAACTCTTGAAGAAGGTCAAGACGTTGAATTTGAAATCGTTGAAGGCGACCGTGGCCCACAAGCTGCTAACGTTGTTAAGCTATAATATAAAAATAAAGAGCGTATTCCACATTTGTGGGATACGCTTTTTTTCATTTTGGGAAGGACTAAATAAAGGATTTGCAGAATAACTTTAGAGTGAATATTGTCTCAAAATAAAGGGGGGTTCACATTGTCTGATCACAAAGGGTGTATTAAATGTGGAAGTACCGATGCGGGTAAGAAGGAAGTAGCCATGACTGGTACGGGCCTTTCAAAGATGTTTGACGTTCAGAACAATAAATTTACAGTTGTCTATTGTAAGAATTGTGGATATTCTGAGTTTTACAATACACAAGGTTCAAAGGCTAGTAATGTGTTTGATTTTTTCTTTGGATAAAATATAGGAAAACGAGGTCAAGTCATCATGCAATGGATTCAAAAACAGTTTGAAGATTTAACAATTCAAGAATTATATACAATTCTTAAAGAACGAGTAGATGTATTTGTAGTCGAGCAAAATTGTCCGTACCCAGAAATAGACAATTATGACCAGGTGTCAGAACACTTATATTTGCTACATAAAGGTGAAATGGTGGCTTATTGTCGTCTTCTTCCACATGGAACCATGTATGAAGAAGCTTCGATTGGTCGTGTATTAGTAAATGACAAGTTTCGACGTCAAGGCTATGCAACAGACTTAATGAAGAAGGCTGTCCATGTGCTGACAAGGGAATGGGGAGAAACTTTAGTTAAACTACATGCTCAATCTCATTTGCAGCATTTTTATCGTCAATTTGGATTTAAAGTTACTTCGGATGAATACATGGATGACGGTATTTTACATGTGGATATGCTTTTGAACACAAAAAGCGAAGTAGGCTCTTGAGAATCAGTAGCCTACTTCGCTTTGTTTCATGTATGTTGACTTATTCGGTTACCTGTAAAAAGATAGAATCATATTTTTGAATAAGTTCCATGTCTAAATCCGTAATTCCTTTTGCTCTCCAAGATGTTAGTTTAATGGTTACTACTTTATACTCAATGGATATAAAGGGGTGATGATCCATTTCCTCGGATAGTTCTGCAATCTGATTCACGAATTCAATCCCGGTTAGAAATTCAGTGAATCGATATCTCTTTGTTAGCCATCGGTCATCTTCTAAGCTCCACCCTGATAGGTATTCGAGCTGCTTTTCAATTTCTTCCCCAGTTAAACGTCCCATTATGATCTACCCCCTCCGTATCTTGTCACAAGTAATATTATAAGGGTGAAGTGGAGGTGAGTAAATCATAATCTGGAAAAACTTTTAATTGTCAAATTTTCACTTCGATTTCGGTGTGATTTCTTGCTTATTTACAACCGTTACTCTAAGGGCTATGGCTAGATCTTGCTTTTTTAACTGTTTGCGCTGGGACTTGTAATCCTCCCCGCCGAGAGTTGTCATGTGATTTTTATTGGTTCCTGCAAAGGCAGCAAGATATATTGGCTGGTTTAATACTACGTCTTTCTCCTCGTGGATAAACTTTTGAAACATGGACCCGCTAATTTTTGTCTCCGGTTCAAATTGTTGGGATGTAAGGCCAGATGGTGTGCCGACAAGTATATCCATTGTTCCTTCGCCAGTAGTGCTAGTTGTTCCAAAAGAAACAATCGTATCTTCAAATTCCTTGTTGATGGAACCAAAACTTTTAGTCCCGATTCGGGATTTACCATTTTCAAATACCTCAACTTCAAAAACGAGCTCGTTTTGCTCATGTAGCGTACCGTTTAGGGTGAAGTATTCGATATATCCAATTCCGGTTTTATTGACAAGTGTAGTCTCTTTTTCACTTAGTTCTAAAGGTTGTACGGTTAGTTCATTTGATGGTTCTGTCTTTTCTTCACTACAGGCTGTAAGAATAAAGAATAAAGTCAAGAACAATAAAACTTTTCGCATCCAAAAATTCCTTTCCTAACATGGTACATACATATTGTAACATGGGCTAGAAAGAATTTATTGGTGATTTACTACATAATCATTGACCAAATCTTCAATCTTTCCTTCATCCGGTTTCTCTCCTTCAAAATCAAAGGTTAGTTCCTCAATGAACTCTCCCTCTTTATATACGTGAATGGCTCCCTTTTGTATGCTAACTCCATATTCAATATCAAACCTGAATCCACCCTGCTCAATAGCTCCCATGTCTGTAGCCTCCTTTATTACATACTTTTCCCCACAATGAACCATTCTATTTAGAGGAG
The DNA here is from genome assembly GCF_009649735.1 of Salinibacillus xinjiangensis. Lineage (GTDB taxonomy): Bacteria > Bacillota > Bacilli > Bacillales > Alkalibacillaceae > Salinibacillus > Salinibacillus xinjiangensis. Next base: position 88,199 of record NZ_WJNH01000008.1, on the reverse strand, counting down.
GTGTTTTCTTTGCAAGATCGGGATAGAAGAACAGATATTGGTGATCCTTCTCCGCATTTAGATGGTGAGAGAGAAGGCGTGTATGCAGCCCCTGAAGGTGTACAAGCTGGAGTTTCTATGGATGGAGACCCAAAAAAAGAAGTGAATCAAAACCCAGAGGATGCGGTGGTTAAGAAGGATCCGGAAATGTTGAAGTTAAATAAAATAATGGGTGGAAGAGATCAAACTAAAAAGGATTAAAAAATCACCCCATCGCCGTGGTAGACGATGGGGTGATGATAAAACTAGCCTAAAATTTTTACTTTTACCTCTTGAACTCCCCATTGATTAGCCTTTTTTTCGGACGGAATAAACAAATCAATGCGATTACCTTTTATGGCACTTCCGATATCTCCTGCTACGGCAACACCATATCCCTCAACATAGAGCTTTGTACCAAGAGGAATCACATTAGGGTCAACCGCTACAACTTTTTTATCCGGGTTTTCAATTAAATTAATCCCTGTGTTTGTAATCCCGCTACAACCATCACAATGAGCAGTGTAAGCAGTGGCTTTCATGGTCATTGTTTTGGCATTGTCAAGATCATCTTTTGTTAATAGCTCCTGACTAGTCAGTGATAATTCAGTAGAAACATGTCCCCATTTCATAAGGCCATTAATAGAGCTACCGATTTCAAAGGCCAAATCACTCATAGGCACATTTTGAATTTTTTCTAGTTTTTCTTGATCATCTATTTTAACATTTTGGTTTTCATCTGCTGTTATACTATTAAAAGAAAAAAGTGTGAACACAAGTGTCATCACAATTAAGGTTATTTTTTTCATTTGTATTGCCTCCTCTACAATTGGAAATTATAACAGCCGAATATTTCACAGCAATTACATGGCAACAACAAACATGATACAATTTCAATACATTGGTTCATAGATTGTAAAAAAACTAGTGAAATCGATAGAGCTAATGAGTGTAAAAATAGAGTTGGTAGGGGATAGTCGCATAAATATTGTACGAAAAGGATAAAAAATAGAGGAATATCAAGAATTTTAGCGAAATAACGTAAAAGTATTAAAAAAGGGCAAAAAAAATACCTGGTTTCTTACCAGGTAAAAGTTAAACGTCATCTGTTCAATTGAGAAGCAATTGGGGATTGCTTCTTGGATTGGAATGGAAAATAGTTAAACATAGAAAGGTAAACGTATTACCCATGTTTACGCTTAAAATATAAAGATGCTAAACAGGAGATAAAAATGATTGTGATTAAAATACTTAATCCTAACTGAATAACATCTTTTTCAGGCGTTCCCATGGATCATCATACCCCTTTCAAACTTCATTTTGGTAAATTAATGTAAAGCTAATTACAACACATTCTTAACCGGAAACTGTAAACAAAAAAATCTAATTAAATTGGAAGGGAAATACTTGAAAACTACTTAGTAGCGTGGACCAAGATCTTCATCACCAAACAAAATTGCTGGTGCAGCAGTTTCTTCTTCAGGGAAACTATAACCTGATAGAGAGATAACAACAGTAGCTGCCAAAAGCAATGTTACTAGAAACCGTTTCATTTAAATCACCCTTTCTATAAGTTCTCTATTATATTTATAACAGATTTTAAAAATGTACGAATTGTCCAATATAGGCGATTTAGCCTAAAAAATCCGTTGTTACATTGGTTTTTCTAGCTTTTTCTTTAAAAGTTATGAAGATAGTAATATTAATTTACATAATTTTACAAAAAGGATGGACGGAAATGCTTATCAGTGGGAATATTGGGGAAAAAATAAAGGATTTAAGACAATACTTTGGCATTTCTCAAAAAGCAGTCTGTGAAGGAATTTGTTCACAAGCTTATATAAGCCGTTTAGAGAAAGGTGAGATTAATGTTTCAGCTGATATACTTTTTCTACTATCAAGAAGATTAGGAGTGGACATTAACTACTTTTTTGAAAATTATAACTCGCCAAGATCAGAGTATGTAATGACAACGATGCGGGAAGTACGGGATGCGATTAATAAAAGAGATTATGAGCATGCAGATGAAATAGTTTCATTAGAATTAAAAAATCCTCTGTTTAAAAAAAACATAGAAGGTGAGCAATTTTTATTATGGCACAAGGGCATATGTATGTTTGAGTTGGGTAAGGGTGTCGATGAAGCTTTATTTTACATAGACCGTGCATTGGACTGCTGTTTGACAACAAATAAAAACTATTCGGAAAGGGAAATAGAAATATTTCTTGCAAAAGCAATTATACTACATTCTACCAAAAAACTTACTGACAGCAAGAGGATTTATAATGAGTTAACAACAGCACTCAACAAAAATGTTTATATAACTGATCCTAAAATTTTCGTTAGAAGTTTTTACAACTATTCAAGGTTACTTGTAGATATGAATGAATATTCGGAGGCAACTCAAAAAGCAAAACAAGGAATTCAGTATGCGAATAAAAATGGTCTCTTATATTTACAAGGAGAATTATATTTCCAGTTAGCGAGAACTTATGAGCATATGGAAAAGTTAAACTTAGCCATAGAAAATTATAAAACGGCAAAAAGTTGCTTTGCATTAATTGACGACTATAAGCCATTTGAAGTATCTAATAAAAAAGTTGAAGAAATTGAGGAAATGCTTAATCATTAACTTATATTAAGACCTACCATTTGACTTCTATGGGTATGATTCATTTAAAATGATGGTAGGTCTTTTTTTTTTTTGACAAGGTCTTACTAACATCATGGATGGAACAAAATATAATGTATCTCAGTAAGTTATTACAAGATGGTTTAGGGACTGAAAGGGGTATTCTTGCGATGAAGGTTCTTCTTTTGAATGGAACGATTATTGGTGATAAAACCAAAGCAATGCTAAAAGAAGTGGATCAGTATTTACAAAAGATTAATGATAAATTGGAAATAAAGCATGTTTATTTGGAGGACTATGATTTACAATTTTGTGATGGTCGACCTGCTGAAGAATATAATGAGGATACACAAAAGCTTATCGAGGAAATTAGCAATGCAGACGGATATATCGTTGCTACTCCGGTTTTTCAGGGATCGATACCAGGCACATTAAAAAATATGTTTGATCTTATTTCACCTTATGCAATGCGATATAAGCCAGTAGCCATTGTGGCAAATGGTGGGACTTTTCAACATCATTTAGTTGTGGAAAACCAGTTAAAACCCATCCTAGATTATTTTCGCTGCCTAGTCACACCTAACTATGTATATACTCACTCTAGCCACTTCTCCACACAAAATGAATTAATTGATGAAGATGTGAAGAGCAGACTGAAGGAGCTTTCCAGAGTCTTTAATGAATATTTAGGAATGAGTAAAAAAGTTGAGGAAAATTAAAAGTGAACAGGGAATGTATGATACTTAAGTATCATACATTCCTTTTCGTTTTATTTCAGTATTAATTTTACAAGAAATCGCATAAGTTAAGATTAAAGCAAAAAATTTGTCATTTTATGTTATACTTATCAAGTTGGAAAATGAGATATGTAATTTAGAGGAGAGTTGTTCATGCAACATAGAGATGATTTAAGAAATATCGCTATTATTGCCCACGTTGACCATGGGAAAACTACATTAGTTGACCAATTGCTACGTTATTCGGGTACGTTTAGAGAAAACGAGCATGTCGATGAGCGGGCAATGGATTCAAATGATTTGGAAAAAGAGCGCGGAATTACGATTTTGGCGAAAAATACCGCGATTCATTATAAAGATACACGAATTAACATTTTAGATACTCCTGGACACGCCGACTTCGGAGGCGAAGTAGAGCGTATCATGAGAATGGTTGATGGGGTATTGCTTGTCGTAGATGCTTATGAAGGGGTTATGCCGCAAACAAGATTCGTTCTAAAGAAAGCCTTAGAGCAAAAGCTTAACCCAGTAGTTGTTTTAAACAAAATTGACCGCCCTAATGCAAGACCAGAAGAAGTAGTGGATGAAGTGCTTGATTTGTTTATCGAGCTTGGGGCTGATGACGAGCAATTAGAATTCCCAGTTGTCTATGCTTCTGCATTACAAGGTACATCTGGTAATGAACCAGATGAGCTAGGCGAAACTATGGATCCTATTTTCACCACAATTATGGAAAACGTCCCTGCTCCAATCGATAATTCTGAGGAACCTTTACAATTCCAGATTACGTTACTCGATTATAATGATTATGTAGGAAGAATCGGGGTTGGACGTGTTTTCCGAGGTAAGATTAGAGTTGGGGATCAGGTTTCACTGATGAAAAAGGATGGAACGGTTAAAAACTTCCGAGTGTCGAAACTATTTGGCTTTATCGGCTTAAAACGAGTTGAAATTGATGAGGCCCAAGCAGGAGATATTGTTGCTGTTTCAGGAATGGAAGACATTAATGTTGGGGAAACAGTTTGTCCTCCTGATCATCTTGAAGCTCTCCCACTACTAAGAATAGACGAACCAACACTTCAAATGACATTCCTAGTAAACAATAGTCCTTTTGCTGGTAAAGAAGGGAAATACGTTACAGCTCGTAATATAGAGGAACGTTTGTTAACTCAGCTTGAAACAGATGTAAGCTTAAGAGTTGAACCAACTGCTACACCAGATGCTTGGACTGTATCAGGTCGTGGTGAATTACACTTATCCATTTTGATTGAAAACATGCGCCGTGAAGGGTATGAGCTTCAATTGTCTAAGCCTCAAGTCATCAAGAAGGAAATTGATGGGGTCATTTGCGAACCAGTTGAACGTGTCCAAGCAGATGTTCCAGAAGAGTATACAGGATCAGTTATTGAATCCCTTGGCTCTAGAAAAGGCGAAATGATTGATATGGTTAACCAAGGTAATGGTCAGGTCCGCATTGAATTTAAGGTTCCTTCTCGTGGCTTAATTGGTTATTCAACGGAATTCATGACACAAACTAGAGGTTTTGGTATTCTCAACCACACCTTTGATGGATATGAGCCTATGTTTAATGGGACTATTGGTGGACGTCGTGAAGGTGTGTTAGTTTCACTTGAAAATGGAAAAACCACCACATACAGCATTATGTCGTTAGAGGACCGTGGTGTTATTTTCGTAGAGCCTGGTACAGAAGTATATGCTGGGATGATTGTTGGGGAACACAACCGTGAGAATGACTTAACGGTAAACATCACGAAAGAAAAGCACCTAACCAACGTAAGATCAGCTACAAAGGATCAAACGGCAACTATTAAGAGTACACGGAAGATGTCTCTTGAGGAAGCAATCGAATATTTGGATGATGACGAATACTGTGAAGTAACTCCAGAATCTATTCGTTTACGTAAGAAAATCCTGAACAAAAACGAAAGAGAAAAAGCAGCTAAAAGAAAAAAGGATTAATATAAAAGGGCGTCACTTAGTCATATGATTGAGTGACGCCCTTTTTCATTACTCACCAATAAAGTTTGGATTTCGCTTCTCCAAAAAGGCTTGTACACCTTCTTGGTGATCCTTTGTGTTACGTAAAGCCTGTTGTCCATTTGTTTCAGAATCAAGTACCTCTAATAACTTAGGTTGGTTCTGTTTTGCATAAAGAAGCTTTGTTTCAATCATCGCTTTGACAGGTGCACGATGTAAGGCATTCACCTTTTGCTGAACAAATTCCTTAAAGTCACCATGAGCTACGCCATCAACTAAGCCTAATTCTAAGGCCTCAGAAGCTGTGAGTTTCTTTCCTTCCCAAATCACGTGCTTAGCTTTAACCTCACCAAGTCTATTCTGCATAAAAAAGTGGCCGCCACCATCAGGCATTAAACCAATTCCGATAAAGTTCATGGCTAATTTTGCATTTTCATCAGCGATGACGTAGTCGCTAGCTAATGCAAAACTAAGACCTAAACCGGCAGCTGCACCGTTAACTGCACTGATTGTAATTAAAGGAAGGGTATACAACGTGGACATCAATTCCTTTATAGTTGCCATGATTCCACGAAAGGCATCTGGATCTGATTCTTGTAGCATGGTTTTAATATCACCACCGGCAGAAAATGCTTTTCCTTCACCAGTGATTACTAGTACATTAGCGTTACTTTCCTTAACCTCCTTAATTTTACTTAGTAAAGTCTTTAAAAGTTCTACATCCATTGCATTCATACTTTTGGGGCGGTTCAAGGTAAGTGTTGCTGTTTTACCTTCAATTGAAAGAAGTACCGTGTTAGACATGTTAATCACCTCGTTATTTACTTTTTCACGAATAAAACTATTAATTAAAAACGCATAGTAGACCTTCTAATAATAATATTCTCCTCTAGATTAGGTTATTCCTATTAGAGAAGATAAAAAATAAGAGCCAAAATAAGGCTCTTAAAGGGTATATTATTTAGTAGTCTTCTAAACGGAAAGTGTTCGTATAAAAGTGGTGGATTTGTTTATAGTATTCTGAAGCCTTTTTATATTGACGTTTCTCATAATAAATATCTCCAAGTAATTTCAAATGTCGCATTATCTCATTATGCTCACCTGAATTCGTGAAAAAGGGAATAATTTCTTTTTCCATTTTCATAATAAAACCCTCATCTAAGGTGGTTTTATTTAATTTATTTTCAAGAATATAGAATTTAAAGACAAACTTTTGAGAATTAATTGCTTCAGATAATGATTGACCAGAAGAAAGCGACTTTCGAAGTTGACTTATATCTTTTTTTGTATAATAAACTAGACAAAGAAGGTAAATGGAATCAACTTTATCTTCATTTTTCTTATAGTTATCAACTGCAATCATTAAGTGCTCAATAGCTTTTTCTAAATGATTCCATTGGTAATAAATGTATCCCAGATTATGAAATATAGTTGCTATTGTATGAGGTTTGAGGTATTTTTTTTGTTTTTTTAATTTGAGCAAATCTTTTTCAGCTAATTGATATTCTCCAACACCGATATGATTTACAGAAATTAATATTTGTGAATTTGTAATCATCTCGTAATCTATAGCATTTTGAGCATCTTGTAATGATTTCTCTGCATAAATTAAAGATTTATACAATTGATATGTACGTCGATAAAATACAGAAAGATTATAATAAAGACTTAAGTCATATTGATCAAGGTTTGGATAAATCTCTTCAGCATTCTGTAAAGATTTTAAGGCCCCTAATAAGTCGTTTTTATTATATTGGTACATCGATTTAAATTTGTAAAAATAATATAAGGATTCATTATTAAATAGGTCCATCATATCTTCTAGTTGCTGGTAATGAAATGTTAACTTTTTATTATTACTTTGAAAGACATTTAGATACCCAAATTCAAAAATAAAAAATAAATTTTTAATTTCTTGACTACCAGACGCTAGGCAAACATCTTTTAAATAATCATATTCTTCACTTGCTTTTTCAAAGTCCTTATCTTTTATAAATGTATACCAGTCTAATATCCTTTGCCTGGTTTCCACACTTTCCTCTTGAGAATCCAGGCTAATGTTTAACCGCTCGCTTAATAGTTCCAAAACATCACTACTCGGTTCAATGGTTTCATTTTCAATCTTACTCAAATAGGAGACAGAACATATTCCTGAGGCCAGATCTTTTTGTGTCATTCCTTTTCTGGTTCGATAGTATTTAATCAGTTTTCCTTGATACATTCTTATCATCCTAAGCCTTATTGTTTTTAAAATAGTATAATACTATCATATCATATTATTTGCCAATATTTATCAAAAGCGTTATTTTCGAATTTGTTTCTAAAATAGAACTATTCTTTAAAAGTCTAAAATTTTCCTTTGTTGATTGTGGATGTAAGTTCAAGGATAATACTAATATAGATTTAATGATTGATTGGTGGTAACGACATGTGGTCTTTGTTTGAACAACGAATGCAAACTAGAATGGAAAATGAACACATTGTTGGAGCAGCTGTTGCTGTGATGCAAAAAGGAATTGTGATTTATCAGCAAGGCTTTGGAGTTGGAGATTTACAAACTCAAACTCCAGTGAACAGTAATACCGTGTTCGGAACAGCCTCCATTTCGAAATCCTTTACGGCTTTAGCTACATTAAAATTAGCCGACCAAGGCTTTTTATCTATTGATGATTCCATTACGAAATATATACCTGGTTTTCACATAAAGGGGATGGAAAATACAGATGGAATAAAAGTCCACCATCTCTTAACTCATACCACGGGATTAGCTCCTGTTAAACGTAATGAAGAACGAAACCACTTTAAGGATGAGAAACACTTTTTAATGGAGCATCAGCACCCATTACTGGGAAAGCCCGGAGAATATTTTAGCTATTCGAACGATATGTTTTCCCTATTAGGTGAAATTATTGAAAAGGTATCAGGAAAGCTTTATCGACGTTATATTATAGAAGAAATTTTAAGTCCGCTTGAAATGAACCGCTCCACATTAAGTGTTGAGGAGTTACAGAAGCTGAATCAGGTTTCCACGCCTTATACTTACAACAAAGAAAAAAATCAACATGAGGAACAAGACTGGCCAACCCTAGGAGTTTATGAAGTGGGTGGAGGGGTACGCTCTACAGCCCTAGATTTGCTTGAATATGGAGATTTATATTTAAATAAGGGGAAGATTGGTGAATCATCCATTATATCGCCCCAGCAGATTCGAAAAATGTCAAAACCTTATGCTAAAGTTGGTCGAAACCGTTATTATGGGTATGGTCTGAAGGTAACACCAGATTACCACGGGAGAACCCTTATTGAACATGGAGGTAGTCAACCTGGTGTCTCTTCTAATTTTGGATTTATTCCAGAGGAGGAATTGGTGGTAGTGGTCCTCAGTAATGTATCGAATGTAGCGGCAGGAGATATTTGGCTAGAGGCTGTGAATACTGCTATAGGTTTACCTCTTGAGGAGAGAGATGAAAAAGAGCCGGAAATCACACTTTCCATAAAGCAATTAGAACGGCTAGTGGGTACCTATTCATCTGAAGAAGGGATGCGTCTAGAGATTACACTTGATCATGATGTTCCTATTGTGCACATAGATAATGAAGTATATGATGCCTATGCTTCAGATGAGCAAACCTTAGTGGTCAAAGCAACAGAACGGCCTATTCGATTTTACTTTAAAAATAAACAACCATGGGCTGCATTTTTCGGTATGCGTATGTTGCTTAAAGATGATTGAAAAAACTGGAATAATGTGGTTTAATAAGTTTACTAATATGTTTTAGGGGGTTTTGTTTAAGCCAATGAAGGATCATGCGTAATCTCGTTCATGAATTAAATGATATGAGCATGCAAATCTGCCTCGGTAGATGTTTGCGGGATACGTGTGTCCAAGGAAATAAACAAAATGAAAAAAGCTAATGATCTTTTGAAGTAACAATAAGCTCACTCTAAGTATACCGTTAACGTGTTTCCGCAGGCAGAGGCCTGCTTTTTTTATTGGAAAAAAGTGCTTGGAGTGATGTTATGTATATCTGTAAAGTGAAAAAACTGAGTAAAGAAATAAATGGTGAAGTTTTGTTTGAAAATGTTGACCTAGAGATTAAACAAGGGGAGCATATCGCTCTATTTGGAAGAAATGGGGTTGGAAAAACAACCTTGCTAAAGGTTTTAGCAGGCATACTTCCATTTGATTCGGGAGAAATTTACCGCGAAGTTCCCATTTCAAGTTGGGGATGGTTAGAGCAATCTCCAGTAGTAAGCGAAACCATTACTGCCAAAAATTTTGTGTTAAGTGAATTTGAAGAGTGGTTTTCGGTTAAAAGTGATTTAGAAGAGCTGGAAACAAAATTACAGCATAGTCAAGATGAGCATATTTTTGCACAGTACCAGAGTAGCTTCGAAATGTTTTTAGAGCTTGGAGGATATGACCGAGAGCTAGAAGCTGACGTACTATTATCTAGGTTAAACATCGACTCAACGATTTGGGATGTACCTTTTCACCTTTTGAGCGGCGGACAAAAAACAAAGATGCAGCTTGCGAAGATCTTATTAAAGGCACCGAAGTTTATAATAATGGACGAACCGACAAATCATTTAGACCAGGAAACCATCGACTGGTTAGAAAACTGGATGAATCAATATACGGGAGCCATTTTATATGTGTCCCATGATCGATACTTTTTAGATCAAACTGCCCATGCCATAGTCGATTTAGGGCAAAGTGGAAGTACCTTGTATACGGGTGGCTATTCCAATTATAGAGAGCAAAAAGAAATTGAGCGGAAAACAGAAGAAAAGAACTATCAAAAATACAAAAACAAAAAGAAAGAGCTGCAAGAATCCATTCGACGATATCAGCAGTGGTTCCATAAAGCACACCAAGCTGCAGGGCAGGATGATTTTCTAAGATCAAAAGCAAAAAAGAATATATCAAGATACAAGGCGAAAGAATCAGAACTAGAGCGATTAGAAAGTCAAGGGATTCGGAAACCAAAGGATGAAAAAAAACTGAATATCACCTTAGATAGTAGTGGTTTTTCGGGCAAGTCTTTATTGCAGTTTCATAACGTAACGTTTCAATACGGTAAAAAGATAATATGTAAAGACTTCAATTTCAACCTAAATCGCCAGGACAGGGTCGCGGTTATAGGTCCTAATGGCTCAGGGAAATCGACTTTATTAAGGCTATTAATGCAGCAATTGCAGCCGAATGAAGGTTCTGTGACCATTAATCCCCAAACAAAGGTGGGCTATTTTGATCAGGAATTAGACGTTTTAAATGACGAGGAAACCATCCTTGAAAATCTACTTCGTCTACCAAATATGACCCAAACGGAAGCCAGAACAATCCTGGGTTCATTCATGTTTAGACGAGACACCGTGCATAAAAAAGTAAGCAACCTGAGCATGGGTGAAAAATGTAGAGTGGCGTTAATAAAACTGTATTTTAGTAAGGCAAATCTATTAGTGTTGGATGAGCTAACGAATTTTTTGGATATTGAAACAGGGGAGCATATTGAATCTGTCATCCAGTCCTACCCTGGTGCAATGATGATTGTGACGCATGATCGTTATTTTGCGAAAAAGGTAGCGAACCGCATCCTGTCTTTACATGATGGAGAAGTCATCGATTATCATGGTGACTATGATCACTATTTAAAACACATCAAGGATAAAATGGAAGAGGGTCAGCTTTGGATTCAAAATGAGCGTGAAACATTAGAACTAAAATTAGTGGAATTGATGTCGAAGGAAGAAGAAACCATTGATTTAGAGTCTAATTTGCAAGAAATTAAAAAGTTAAAGGGACGATTGGAAGAATTGAGAGAAATGGAACAGGGAAAGTTGTAATTTTTGGTTGTAAGATTAAAAGCTGCGTAGTATATTGTAATTAAAAGAGAATAACGTATTGCCACAAAGGGGAGCCGATTGGCTGAGATTGAACGTTAGAGTTCTTGACCCTTTGAACCTGTAAAGTTAGTGCTTGCGTAGGGATTGTGGTGTTAAGGACATAAAGATCAAAGCAAAGTATGCGCGTCCTTGCGCCATACTTTGCTTTTTTTAATGCCATGAACAAAATAAAAAGGAGGTTTTACACTTGACCAATCAATCAAAAGTCTTATTTTTAGTTGAAGTGGCTATCTTTTCAGCTTTTGCTATTTTACTAGATGAATTATCAGGGTTTTTAACAGGAAGATTTTGGCCACAAGGTGGTTCTGTTTCCATCGGGATGCTACCGGTATTAATTATGGCATTTCGTTGGGGACTAAAAGGTGGTCTACTATCCGGATTGCTATTCGGTGGCCTGCAAATTTTACTAGGAGCTTCTATTTATCACCCGGTTCAAGGGTTTATCGATTACTTTTTCGCCTTCACACTAGTTGGGGTTGCCGGTATTTTTGCGAAACAGGTGAAAGATGGCATAACAAACGGGAATGGAACTAAATGGATAATTTATGTCATTTTAGGTACAATTTTGGGCGGATTTTTACGATTTCTTTGTCACTTCATTGCAGGCATTGTCTTTTTTGCCTCATTTGCTGGAGATCAAAATGTCGTTATTTACTCACTAGTCTATAACGGTGGGTACATGACTTTATCCACGCTATTTTGTATTATCCTATTGATTTTACTCATACCTGCTCTTCCGAAAAAATACTTTTTTGCCATGACGGCTAGAACATAATTAACGCACAGGTCAGAGCTCTAATCATGTGGCATACTCAAACACTTTTAAGCCTAGGGATGTTTCCTTGGGCTTTTTTTATGATTAGAACCCGGGCGAGGAGTGGCTTTAGGTGGTGGTCTTTAGCATAATGCGCCTTAACTTTAGTAAGAGGACTTTGATCATTAGCGTATTTATATTCAACTTTAGCAAGAAATCTTAAAACTTTAGCAAAAACGAATATCTTCAGCATAATGGAGGGATCTTCAGCAAAACAAGGTTGAACTTTAGCATATACAAGGCGCTGATTATACTTCAACATAATCTACTCCATCTTTAGCACGCTGGCCATGATCTTTAGCGAACATCCAGCCAGCATTAGCATAAAAACCTGAAACTTTAGCAAATCCTCCTATCTTCAGCAAAACAGACCAGAATTTCAACATCGAGAGGATCAACTTTAGCATCCACCACAGCCCCCAACCCACACATCCACATCACTACACTAATTTCCAATTAATTCAACCCCCATAGATTCACCTATCAAGCGACCTTTCAGTCAATAAAAAAGTGCTAACGCCTATAAAAAGCGCTGTCCCACTTGTGCCAAACATGTAAGCGTTTACTAAATTTTTGATTAATAAAAATTATCAGAAATTTTTCATTTTACCTGTTGACCTCGGTATAAAATGGAGTTATGATTATCGACAATATTACAAAACATCAAGAAACTAACTGAACGAAAAAAGCTTTTTCAAAACACATAACCCGAAGTTAAACAACTTTCAATTCTGAAGGAGTTGACGAAGGGTTACATTTTGACTTTTACACTTTACTGCATTAACGCTTTTAAGCAAAAAACTAAGAGAGAGGAGTGTTGTATATGGGTAGTCAATGGATTTATTTAAGTGGCGAATACGTGAAAAAAGAAGACGCTGTTGTTTCCGTTTACGACCATGGGTTTTTATACGGAGATGGGGTCTTTGAAGGTATTCGTGCCTACAGTGGAAACATTTTCAAGCTAGATGATCACTTGAATCGTCTTTATGAGTCAGCGCAGTCAATCATGCTCGACATCCCTTACGCAAAGGAGGATTTTGAGCAGATTATTGTGAATACAATTCGCAAAAACAACCTAGAAGATGCCTATATACGCGTCGTGGTCTCAAGAGGTGCTGGCAATCTCGGACTTGATCCAACATTATGTAAAGAACCTCGTGTGATTGTGATCGCAGAAGCACTCGCTCTTTATCCTAAGGAACTATATGAGCAAGGTCTAAAGTTAGCATCTGTGGCATCAAGGAGAAATCGACCTGATGTATTACCACCACAAGTGAAATCATTAAATTATTTAAATAATATTTTAGTTAAACTAGAATCCAAACAAGCCGGTGCGGATGAGGCATTAATGCTAAATGACCAAGGTTACGTAGCGGAATGCTCAGGAGATAATATTTTCATTGTGAAAAATGGAACGATTTTTACTCCACCAGTATACTTGGGTGCTTTAGAAGGTATTACACGAAACGCAATCATTGATTTAGCAAATGAGAATGGATACGAACTTAAAGAACAGCCTTTTACTAGACACGATGTTTATACTGCTGATGAAGTTTTCCTTACAGGAACGGCTGCTGAAGTGATTCCGGTAGTAGAAGTTGACCGACGTAGCATTAATAACGGGCAAATCGGTGATATAACTAAACATCTATTAGCTGAATTTAGAAGAATTGTCACAACAGACGGTGTTCAGTGTTACCCAGAAAAAAACAAAAGCGATGTCAAGGCCATTTAAGGAGGTTCCACCATGCGAAGTGACATGATTAAGAAAGGGATTGACCGCGCTCCACACCGAAGTTTGCTTCACGCAACTGGAGTTAAAACGAGCGACTTAGGTAAGCCGTTTATTGGGGTGTGTAACTCGTATGTGGATATCATCCCGGGTCACAGACATCTCAATAAATTTGCAGAGGTTGTAAAAGACGCCATACGAGAAGCGGGCGGTATACCGTTTGAATTCAATACAATCGGTGTAGATGACGGAATTGCGATGGGGCATATTGGAATGCGCTATTCGTTACCAAGTCGAGAGGTTATCGCAGATGCTGCAGAAACCGTCATTAATGCACACTGGTTTGATGGTGTATTCTACATTCCAAACTGTGACAAAATCACACCAGGTATGTTAATGGCATCAGCACGCACGAATGTACCATCTGTTTTTGTATCAGGAGGACCAATGGAAGCAGGGGTGTCTTCAAGTGGAGATAACCTATCATTAGTTTCCGTTTTTGAAGGTGTCGGTTCTTATAATGCTGGGAATATGAGTCAGCAAGAGTTAACCGAAATTGAACAATTAGCTTGTCCGACATGTGGATCTTGTTCTGGTATGTTTACAGCTAATTCCATGAATTGCTTAATGGAAATGCTCGGATTAACAGTTCCAGGTAACGGTACGATTGTTGCTACATCAGAGGAGAGACACGAGTTAATTTATCAGGCAGCACATCACTTAGTTGAACTTGTTAAGAAGGACATTCGACCAAGAGATATTTTGACGAAAGAGGCTTTTGATGATGCTTTTGCATTAGATATGGCAATGGGGGGCTCTACAAACACAGTTCTTCATACCATAGCCATTGCTCATGAAGCAGGGATCGAATACGACCTACAATCCATTAACGAAATTGCAGAAAAGGTACCGTATTTATCCAAAATCAGTCCAGCATCTGATTATTCCATGCATGACGTGCATCTAGCTGGTGGAGTTAGCGCCATTATCAATGAATTATGTAAGATTGATGGCTTAATTCATAAGGATCGAATTACCGTTACAAACCAATCACTCTATGAAAATGTACAAAACGCAGAAATCATTAATGATCAGGTGATTCGTAGAAAGGAAAATCCTTATAGTCCGGTTGGGGGACTTTCCATCCTGTATGGCAATATTGCCCCAGATGGTGCAGTCATTAAGGTTGGTGCCGTAGATCCATCCATCAAGAAGTTCTTAGGTGAAGCGATTGTCTTTGAATCTCAAGAAGAGGCTCAAAAAGGAATTGATGATGGAACCGTTCAAGCAGGTCATGTTGTAGTCATTCGCTATGAGGGTCCAAAAGGCGGACCCGGAATGCCGGAAATGTTGGCTCCTACTTCATCGATAGCAGGACGTGGTTTAGGAAAAGAAGTGGCTCTTATAACAGACGGTCGTTTCTCAGGAGCGACAAGAGGGATTTCTGTTGGACACATTTCACCTGAGGCAGCAGAGGGTGGACCTATTGGGTTAGTTGAAAACGGAGATGGTATTTTAATTGATTTAGAGACTCGTTCCATTGAATTACTCGTAGAAGATGAGATATTAGCAGAGCGTAGGAAAAATTGGAAGAAACCAGAGCCTAAAATTAAGTCGGGTTATTTAGCCAAATATGCAAAGCTCGTTACATCAGCCAACACAGGCGGTGTTATGAAAATTTAATGAGTTGAGTAAAGTGATGACGGGAACAAAGGAATAAGTGACTGTATTCCCAGAGAGCCGGGGTTGCTGGAAGCCCGGAAATACACCTTATTCCGACATCGTCCCTGAGTGTTAAGCTGAACGGATGATACTAATTAGGCTTAGCCGGGTGCTACTAATTTGGGCACTCGTTATTAAAGAGGCTAGTGAATAGCTTCGTGAGGCAGTGTTTGTGAGGATACTGTGAACATAGGGTGGTACCGTGAAAAGTAAAAGACCTTTTCTCCCCTTATATTCTGCTTTTGTGCAGTTTATATGGGAGGATGGGTCTTTTTTTAATCATTAAAAAACTTTTTATTCAGGAGGGATTATAAAGTGAGCGTTGAAGCCAAGTCGGAAACTCAAACCGGTGCTAAACCGAAAACAGGTGCAGATCTGCTCGTACAATCGTTGATCGATGAGGGAGTAGATACAATATTTGGTTATCCGGGGGGAGCCGTATTACCAATCTATGATGCATTGTATAAGGCAAGGGAGTCATTTGATCATATTTTAGCTCGCCATGAACAAGGATCAGTCCATGCTGCAGAAGGGTATGCAAGAGTGTCAGGTAAACCAGGAGTTGTCATTGCCACTTCAGGACCAGGGGCTACAAACCTTGTAACGGGGATTGCAGATGCGATGATGGATTCTTTGCCACTGGTCGTATTTACGGGGCAGGTTGCACGTTCTGTGATTGGTACAGATGCTTTTCAGGAAGCGGATGTGATGGGGATTACCACACCGATTACCAAACACAATTACCAGGTTCAGTCCTTAAGTGACATACCGCGAATTGTGAAGGAGGCTTTTCATATTGCTTCCACCGGACGAAAAGGCCCGGTTGTTGTTGACATTCCGAAAGATATATCGGCAACCATTCACGATGAGAATTATGACACGGATTTTCATTTGCCAGGATATCAGCCTACAACTAAGCCAAATCCGTTACAAATAAAGAAATTAGCTGATGCTTTAGTAAGGTCCAAAAAACCAGTATTACTTGCGGGTGCTGGAGTCTTACACGGAGAAGCCTCAAGTCAATTAAAAGCATTTGCTGTTAAGCATTCTTTGCCGGTAACGACTACTTTACTTGGTTTAGGTAGTTTCCCTGGTGACCATGAATTATCTCTTGGTATGGCAGGAATGCATGGGACATACGCAGCTAATAAGGCCTTATATGAATGTGATCTTCTCATCAATATTGGTGCTCGCTTTGATGATCGGTTAACGGGAAATCTGAACCATTTTGCCAAATATGCAACGGTCGCTCACATTGATATAGACCCTGCTGAAATCGGAAAAAACGTCGAAACAAAAATTCCAATTGTTTCGGATTCAAAAGCAGCCTTATCCGAACTCCTTTCAGTGGCAAATGAAAGTCCTAAGCACTATGAGTGGATGGATAAACTAAATGCTTATCAAGCAGAATGCCCTTTATGGTATGAGGATTCACAGGAAAAGATCTCTCCACAATGGCTAATTCAGAAAATTCACGAAGCGACGGATGGGGATGCCATCGTTACAACGGATGTGGGGCAGCATCAAATGTGGGCAGCACAATACTATAAATTCACAAATGCAGATAAGTGGGTAACCTCGGGTGGTTTAGGGACTATGGGATTTGGTTTCCCAGCTGCCATTGGGGCACAGCTCGCTAAACCAGATGAAACCGTGGTAGCCATAGTTGGCGATGGTGGTTTTCAAATGACATTGCAGGAATTATCCCTTTTACAGGAAAAAGGGTTGCCAGTAAAAGTCATTATCGTCAATAACGAAGCCTTAGGAATGGTTCGACAATGGCAAGAGAAGTTCTACGATGAGCGTTACTCCGAATCATTACTAACCGTTCAACCCGACTTTGTCAAACTAGCTGAGAGCTATCAAATAAGGGGATTAAGAGTTGAGTCACCTGAAGAATTAGAGCACATCATTCCAGACATTTTTAACTATAACGGTCCTGTTGTTGTCGATTGCCGGGTACTGAAGCTTGAAAATGTCTATCCGATGATAGCCCCAGGTAAAGGACTTCATGAAATGATAGGGGTGAAACCATGAGGAGAGTCATAACAGCAACCGTTCAAAATCGCAGCGGTGTACTCAATCGGGTTACAGGCTTACTTCACAAAAGACAATTTAACATAGAAAGCATTTCAGTAGGTCGAACGGAGACAGATAGTATTTCGAAAATGACATTTGTTGTAGAGGTTCCAGACCACCAAAAGCTTGAGCAGCTGGTCAAACAATTAAATAAACAAATTGATGTATTAAAGGTTTCAGATATTACCGATAAGGCCATTGTTGCTCGTGAATTAGCCCTAATTAAGGTGGTTAGCAACAGTCAGCTAAGAAATGAAATTCAAGGAATTATAGAACCATTTAGAGCATCGATTATCGATGTGAGTAGAGATAGCCTCACGGTTCAAGTAACCGGTAAAACCGATAAAGTTGAGGCTCTAATTGACTTACTTCGTCCATATGGAATTAAGGAATTAGCAAGAACAGGTCTAACTGCATTCTTACGAGGACATCAGCCACAAGTAACTGATTTACCATCATATTCAATTTTAAAATAAAAATCGAAAGGAAGATGTAAAAATGGCAAAGGTACTTTATCACAATGATATTCAAGATGAGGTTTTAAAGGGGAAAAAGGTAGCAGTAGTGGGATATGGATCTCAAGGCCATGCCCATGCACTCAATTTAAAGGAAAGTGGATTTGACGTTGTTGTTGGTTTACGTCGTGGAAAGTCTTGGGATAAGGCTGAGGAAGACGGAATGAATGTAAAATCCGTTCCAGAGGCAGTGGCTGAAGCAGATGTAGTAATGGTACTACTACCAGATGAATTACAAACAAAGGTATATGAGGAACAAATCAAACCAAATTTAGAGGCTGGCAATGCACTAGCATTTGCTCATGGATTTAACATTCACTTTAATCAAATCGTACCACCATCTAATGTCGATGTATTCCTTGTAGCTCCAAAGGCTCCAGGCCACTTAGTAAGAAGAACCTTTGAAGAAGGAGCAGGCGTACCTTCACTATATGGGGTTTATCAGGATGTGACAGGTGAAGCAGCAAGTGTAGCTTTGGCCTATGCAAAAGCGATTGGGTCTGGCCGTGCAGGAATTCTGGAAACAACATTCCAAGAGGAAACAGAAACAGACCTATTTGGAGAGCAAGCAGTCCTATGTGGAGGACTATCCAACCTCGTGAAATCAGGTTTTGAAACACTAACAGAAGCAGGTTATCAGCCAGAGGTTGCATATTTTGAATGTTTACATGAGCTAAAGTTGATTGTTGATCTCATGTATGAGGGCGGACTGGAATACATGCGCTATTCCATCTCAGATACTGCTCAATGGGGAGATTTCGTATCCGGACCTAAAGTGGTCAATGAGGAAACGAAAGAGCGTATGAAGGAAGTTCTATCAGATATTCAAACAGGAGCATTTGCTAAAGGCTGGATTCTAGAAAACCAAGCAAACCGTCCACAATTTAATGCCATTAATGATAAGGAGAGTAAGCACCAGATCGA
Organism: Salinibacillus xinjiangensis; assembly: GCF_009649735.1. Lineage (GTDB taxonomy): Bacteria > Bacillota > Bacilli > Bacillales > Alkalibacillaceae > Salinibacillus > Salinibacillus xinjiangensis. The sequence goes on along the minus strand of NZ_WJNH01000008.1, from coordinate 69,121 downwards.
GGAAGTAGGTAAAGAGTTACGTGCATTAATGCCGTTCGTGAAGAAATCTACTAAATCGAAAAAGGAAGTGGTTACGCATGGCTCAAATTAAGTTTTTTGATACAACACTTAGGGATGGGGAGCAGTCGCCGGGTGTGAATCTAAACCAACTGGAAAAGCTTGAGATCGCTAAGCAGTTGGAGCGACTTGGAATGGACATTATGGAGGCAGGATTTCCTGCTTCCTCCAAGGGGGATTTTGAATCTGTTCGCCAGATTGCTAGGACGATTAAAGACACGTCTGTAACAGGTCTTGCTAGAACGTTTAAATCCGATATTGATATTGCTTGGGATGCTTTAAAAGATGCTGAGGAACCGAGACTTCATGTGTTTTTGGCCACTTCTCCTATTCACATGACCCGTAAGCTTATGAAAACGCCCGAAGAAGTGATTGAGACATCAGTGGAAATGGTTTCTTATGCCAAGAAAAAGTTTACCCATGTGGAATGGTCAGCAGAGGATGCGAGTCGCTCGGATTTAGACTTCCTCGTTACCATTATTAATAAGGTCATTGATGCAGGTGCGACCGTAATCAACCTACCAGATACTGTTGGATATACAACACCAGAAGAGTATGGCAGAATGTTCCGTTATGTAAGAGAAAATGTTCCGAATATAGACCGGGTTGACCTATCTGCCCATTGTCATGATGACTTGGGAATGGCTGTTGCAAACTCTATTGCCGCCATTGAAAATGGGGTTACTCAAGTGGAGGGAACCATTAATGGAATTGGAGAACGAGCTGGTAATGCCTCTCTAGAAGAAATTGCTTTAGCCCTAAAAATCCGTAACGACCATTATCAGCACGGAACGAATTTAGACCTAAAAGAAATCAAGCGTACAAGTGATTTAGTAAGTAAGTTAACTGGAATGGTGGTTCCTGCTAACAAAGCCGTTGTGGGACGTAATGCCTTTGCCCATGAATCTGGTATTCATCAGGATGGAGTACTAAAAGATGTAACCACTTATGAAATTATTACACCTGAAATGGTAGGGGTTAAGTCTAATAATCTCGTACTTGGAAAACACTCTGGACGCCATGCCTTTAAAGACAAAGTGGAGCAAATGGGCTATAAGCTTTCAGAGGAGAAAATTATGGAAGCCTTTAAAACCTTTAAGGCGTTAACAGATAGTAAAAAAGAGGTCACAGACGATGATTTGTTTACCATTTTAACTGACCTTCAAACTGATTCAGTAAGCATTTCACAATATAAGCTTGAATCATTCCAAGTACAATATGGCTCCTTCAATCTACCAACTGCAACAGTTGCACTTACCACACCAGATGGTGAACGTGTAGAGACAGCGCGAACAGGTAAGGGTAGTGTTGAAGCGCTATATAATACGCTTGAGGAGCTTGTACAGGAAGAAGTTCATCTAACTGATTACCAGCTGAACTCTGTTGGCAAAGGCAGAGATGCTCTTGCGGAGGTACATGTAATGGTGACAGTTCAGGATGTTGAAATGAGTGGTAGGGGATCTGCTCAGGATGTGTTAGAAGCATCAGCCAATGCGTTTATTAACGCATTAAATCGGGTTTTAGTTAACCAAAGTCGTACGGATCAAATGAAAGAGGTTCAAGTGTAAAGAGCTTTTAACGTAAGGTGCTCGATAAAAAAGGAGGTTAGGGATTCATGAAAAAGCGTATTGTGTTGTTACCGGGAGATGGGGTTGGTCAGGAGGTTGTTCAATCAGCAAGAGAGGTTTTGGATGCTATTGCAGAGCAGTTTGATCATGAATTTTCCTATCAAGCTTGTGATATTGGTGGAGCGGCTGTTGATTGTTCTGGAACACCATTTCCAGCCGAAACAGAGGATGCCTGTCATCAAGCAGATGCCATTTTATTAGGTGCTGTAGGTGGCCCAAAATGGGACCAAAACCCATCTCACCTTCGTCCAGAGAAAGGTCTTTTGCAGCTTAGAAAGTCGTTAGGTTTATTTGCAAATCTGAGGCCAATCAAAGGGTTTTCTCAATTGTTACACGCGTCTCCCTTAAAGGAAGAGGTTGTTGGAGGTAGTGACCTTTTAATTGTTCGTGAATTAACAGGAGGACTATACTTCGGGACACCAAGTGAAATTAGTAAAGATCGTGAATCTGTGGTTGATACACTAGCCTATCAGCGAATGGAGATTGAGAGAATCGTTGAAAAAGCCTTTCAAAGTGCAAGACTACGAAGAAAGCATCTCACATCAGTAGATAAAGCAAATGTGCTCGAGTCTAGTAAGCTATGGCGCGAGGTTGTGGAAGAGAAAAAGGCAGAATATCCTGATGTAACGGTTGAGCATCAGTTAGTTGATTCAGCTGCAATGAAATTAATTACAAATCCAACCCAATTTGACGTGATTGTAACGGAAAACATGTTTGGTGATATTTTGAGTGACGAAGCCTCTGTACTAACGGGTTCATTAGGAATGCTGCCGTCAGCCAGTGTTCGAACAGATGGTGTCGGGTTATATGAGCCGGTACATGGCTCTGCACCGGATATTGCAGGTAAGGGTGTAGCCAACCCAATTGCGATGATCCTATCTACTGCCATGATGCTTAGACATTCCTTCCAAATGGATGAGGAGGCATGTGCAGTAGAGGAAGCAGTTCAAGAGGTACTCAATTTTGGCTACCATACAGCCGATTTGCATATTAAAGGCGGCGAGCAGGTAAACACCAAGGAAATGACACGCCACGTAGTAGAAGGGATTTCATCAAGAAACGTATCCGAAAGCATTATGAGCTGCTACGCCTAGCTTTACCACACTAACGCATCACCGCAAGTGGGGACAGTCCCCACTTACGGTACAGCGTTAACGCTTTAAAGGAATGGGGGACTGACCCCGAAAAAGGAGTTGAGATGATGGATAAGCCGAAGACGATTGTGGATAAGATCTGGGATCGACATATGGTGCATCAAGAAGAAGGGAAACCGGACTTATTGTATATTGATTTGCATCTTGTTCATGAAGTGACTTCCCCGCAGGCCTTTGAGGGACTGCGGATGAAAAATAGAAAGGTTCGTCGCCCAGAATTAACCTATGCCACAATGGACCACAATGTTCCAACCATAGAAAGGCATATTATTAAAGATGAGGTTTCCAAAACACAAATGCAAACCCTGCGAAAGAACTGTGAGGAGTTTGGGGTATCCTTAGCCGATATTGATCATCCCGATCAGGGGATTGTTCACGTCATAGGACCAGAGCTTGGCCTTACTCAACCTGGTAAGACCATTGTTTGTGGAGATAGCCACACATCCACACACGGAGCTTTCGGAGCTTTAGCATTTGGTATTGGCACGAGTGAGGTCGAGCACGTGCTTGCTACTCAAACCATTTGGCAGCAAAAACCGAAAACCTTAAATGTGAAGGTGAATGGTGAGCTTGGCAAAGGAATTACAGCTAAAGATCTAATCCTGGCCATTATTGCTAAACACGGCATTCGCTTTGGAACAGGCTATATCATTGAGTATACGGGCGATGCTATCCACAGTCTATCGATGGAAGAGAGAATGACTGTTTGTAATATGTCGATTGAAGCCGGTGCGCGAGCTGGTTTAATCAGCCCGGATGAAACCACCTTTGAATATTTAAGAGGAAAACGACATACTCCTAAGAACTTTGATGCAGCTGTTGAGGATTGGCGTTCTCTTGCTACGGATGAGGGAGCGACCTATGATGCAACCGTTGAAATTGATGCTGAGGAAATTGAACCCCAGGTCACATGGGGAACCAATCCAGGCATGTGTGTTCCGGTTAGTGCATCCGTTCCAAGTCCAGAATCAGCTGGAACATCGAATGAGAAAGAATCCATTCAAAGAGCTCTCGAATATATGGGTCTTGAAGCCAACCAACCGATTTCATCTGTTGAGATCGAACATGTATTTATCGGCTCCTGTACGAACTCACGACTAAGTGATCTTCAAAAAGCAGCCGAAATTGTTCGAGGAAAGAAGGTAAAAGAATCTGTGCGGGCTATGGTTGTACCAGGTTCCCATAGTGTAAAAGCAGCGGCTGAGGCGGAAGGGTTGGATGTCATCTTCAAACAAGCCGGATTTGAATGGCGTGATGCCGGTTGTAGTATGTGTCTCGCTATGAATGACGACATTGTACCTCCTGGTGAGCGCTGTGCATCTACCTCCAATCGGAATTTTGAGGGCCGTCAAGGAAACGGAGCAAGAACTCACCTCGTCAGCCCAGAAATGGCAGCCGCCGCAGCAATTGAAGGCCGTTTTGTAGATGTACGTAAATTTGCTTCACCAGCTGTAAGTTAAAATAGTGAAATAAAGGAGGTCAAGCGAATGGAGCCTTTGCGAAAGCATTCTGGTCTTGTTTACCCATTAAATCGCGCAAATATTGATACAGACCAAATTATTCCTAAACAATTTTTAAAGCGAATTGAGCGACAAGGCTTTGGTCAGTTTTTGTTTTACCACTGGCGTTTTGAGGATGATGGCAACCCGCGTCAAAACTTTTCCTTAAATGAAGAAAAGTATAGAGGTACCTCCATCCTGGTTGCGGGCGAAAACTTTGGCTGTGGTTCATCCCGTGAACACGCACCTTGGGCCCTGCAGGATTATGGCTTTAAAGTGATCATCGCTCCAAGTTTTGCCGATATTTTTTACAACAATTGCTTTAAAAATGGTATATTACCTGTCGTTTTAGAGGAAAATGTTGTTCAAAGTCTAATCGAAAAAGCAGAAAAGGAACAGTATGAACTAACTGTGAATCTCGAAGAACAAATCGTCCAGGATTCGACTGGATTACAAGAATCGTTTTCAATCTCTTCCTATCAAAAGGAAATGCTTTTGAATGGATGGGATGAAATAGCTGTCACCTTAAGGCAGGCAGATAAAATTGATCAATATGAACAAAAATTAGTGAAAAATTAGAGGAGTGTGAAGACATTGGGAATTGCGTAACTGGAAATCAAATCACGGATGCGATGCAACAAATTATGGATGTAGTTCATCGCACCCCTGTGCATTCGTCAACATCCATTAACAAGCTAACAGGAAAAAATGTCTATTTTAAAATGGAGAATCAACAGAAAACAGGCGCCTTTAAATTAAGAGGTGCGAGCAACAAAATTGCTCAACTAACTGATTCTGAGGCGAGAAGGGGGGTTATTGCCGCATCTGCAGGAAACCATGCCCAAGGTGTTGCCTTTGCTGCAACGAAATTAGGGATTAACTCTAAAATTTTTATGCCTGAAAAAACCCCTAATGCAAAGGTTCAAGCAACCAAGGGCTACGGCGCACAAATCGTGTTAACCGGTGAGTCCTTTCAAGAGGCTTATGAAGCCGCGATGGAAACGCAGCAAAAAGAAGATCTTGTTTTTGTGCATCCATTTGATGATCCGGATGTGATTGCAGGTCAAGGAACCATTGCACTTGAAATGCTACAACAGGAACCATCACTTGATACTATCATGGTACCTGTTGGTGGTGGGGGACTGATAAGCGGAATTGCCATCGCTGCTAAGCATATTAATCCCAAAATCCGGATTATTGGCGTTCAGGCGAAAGGTGCAAGTCCAGCTTATAATCGGTTTTATCGAAGTGGACCGTCAACTGTCAAAACGGTTTCCACGATTGCAGACGGCATTGCCGTGAAAAAGCCAGGCATCCAAACCTTCCCACTCATCCAACAATATGTAGACGATATAGTCACTGTTTCGGATGAAGATATTGCTCTAGCCATGGTTTACATGCTAGAACGTAGGAAGTCACTATTAGAAGGAGCAGGTGCTACTGCTTTTGCTGGACTTTTGGCACACGGTCACCGTATTCCATCAAAGCAATGTGGAGTCATTGTTAGTGGAGGAAATATGGATCTATCGAAAATGCCGATGATCCAGAGTTTAGCACAGAAAAATCATTTAACTTGTTTAGCGTAGTAAAGGTGCCCCCAGCGAAATCGGTTGGGGGTTTTTTTATTTTTTTGATTGTGTGCAATTGTGGGGATATCAGTGTTAATCACCTAGGATTCCATAGCAAAAGTTATACTAAGTTACAATACAGTCTTAAGAGATGTAATTTATTCTGGATCAGGTTCAATAAATTTGACGAGCGGTTTAATAATTCCCAAAGCAGGTTTAAATAGCATTATCCAAACAGGAATTAACAAAAAGAATATTCAATAAAAGAAAAAAAGGTTCAGTTCTTTTCATGCTAGTGCAATCCAGACCAATTTCTCCATCCACAAGTCGCACCATCATAACCCAATATGATATGATATGAAAAGTAATTTTAATTCAAAAACGGAAATGGGGATCAATTCCAATGTGATACTAAACTTCTTTAACAGAAACAAATACAAGATAAGATGGCTAATCATCTGTAGAAGGAGTTTTAAATATGTCAGATATCAATCAAGAAGTAAGTAGACGGAAGACCTTTGCAATTATCTCCCACCCAGACGCAGGTAAAACCACGTTAACGGAAAAAATGTTGCTATTAGGGGGAGCCATTCGGACGGCAGGGTCTGTAAAAGCGAAAAAATCAGCTAAATTTGCTACATCAGATTGGATGGAGCTCGAGAAGCAAAGAGGAATTTCGGTTACATCTAGTGTGATGCAGTTTGAATATCAAGGCTCAAAAATTAACATTTTGGATACACCTGGTCACCAAGATTTCAGTGAAGACACATATCGAACCTTAATGGCTGTTGACAGTGTGGTCATGATTCTAGACGTAGCCAAAGGGGTAGAGGCCCAAACGAAAAAGCTTTTCAAGGTATGTCGAGATCGGGGAATTCCGATTTTTACCTTTATTAATAAAATGGACCGTTTCGGAAAAGAACCATTAGAGCTGTTTGAAGAAATTGAAGAAGTGCTTGGCATTGAATCAACGCCGATTAACTATCCTATTGGTATGGGACCAACGTTCAAAGGGGTTTATGATCGTTTTGAAAAACGAATTGAATACTACGAGGATGGCGAAAAAGCGGGTACGCAATACATTGAGGACTATGATCAGCTTCAAGAGTCTTTAGAAAATGTTGCAGATCAAGCTACGATTGATCAGTTAATTGAAGATCTCATGCTTGTGGATGAGGCTGGCAACGAATTTGATGCTGATGCGGTTAAAGAAGGAAAACAAACGCCAGTATTCTTCGGTAGTGCCGTTTCTAGCTTTGGGGTACCAACCTTTTTAGAGCACTTTTTACTAATGGCCCCATACCCAGCAAGCCGTGAGTCTTCAAAAGGAACAGTTGAACCAACAGATGATGTATTTTCTGGCTTTGTGTTTAAAATTCAAGCGAACATGGACCCTGCTCACCGAGATCGAATTGCCTTTTTACGAATTTGTTCGGGAAAATATGAAAAGGGGATGTCTACCTGGCTTGAGCGTACGGGAAAACAAATGAAATTGGCCCAACCGCAGCAATTTTTTGCCGATAGTCGGGAAAGTGTAGAAGAGGCGTATGCTGGTGATATTGTCGGACTTTATGACCCAGGTGTCTATCAAATCGGAGACACTGTTTGTGGGTCGAAGGATATTTTTAGCTTTGGGGACCTCCCGCAATTCCCACCCGAGCATTTTGCCAAAGTGCGGCCGAAAAATGCGATGAAGCATAAGCAATATATTAAGGGAATACAGCAGTTGGCCCAAGAGGGTGCAATACAGGTTTATCGTACACCTCGTATGGAAGAAACGGTGTTAGGTGCCGTGGGTCAGCTACAATTTGATGTATTCATTTATCGAATGAAGGCCGAGTATGGAGTAGACTTAGTGATGGAGCCATTAAGCTATCAAATTGCTCGGTGGGTCGAAGAAGGTGAAATTCCTAATAAGCTGATGCACACAAGTACAAGTATGGTTGTTAATGACTATTTGGACCGCCCAGTCATGCTGTTTAAGAATGAGTTTAATTTGGATTATTTTAAAGGTCAAAATGAAGAGATTAAGCTAACCGACAAACCACCTAGAACAGAGTAATGGTAATGAGCTTGGATTCAGTTTCCAAGCTCATTTTTTATCATGAAAAATGGTAAAATTACGTTAACATTTTCTGGAACTGGAGGGAGAGGGATGAAATATCAGTTGAAACCGATGAGTCAATCAGATGCTGAGATCATTGCAGAATGGAAGTACGAGGGGCCGTATTCCTTTTATAATCCGAAAAGTGATGAAGAAGATTTACAGCTACTTTTAAGTCCACAAACTAGGGAAGGTGTCTATTATTCTGTATTTGACCAGGATGAGAGTTTAGTGGGCTATTATTCCTTTAATGATGAGGGTAAATCTGTAGAAATTGGCCTAGGATTACGTCCGGATTTAACTGGACAAGGCGGGGGTCGAGAATTTGTTATCGCCGGGTTGGAATATGCCCGTCATAAATTTAATCCGCAACATTTTAAATTAGCTGTTGCCACCTTTAACCATCGGGCCATCAAGGTATATGAACGAGTAGGTTTTGAAAGAGGTCAAACGTTTTTACAGAGGACCAATGGGGGAGAGTATGAGTTTCTAAGTATGTCTATGGATGCCAATAAAGGCACTTATTCTGAATGAAGGATACAATTTTATTACATTGGCGATTTGACAGTGCCAAAGTACTGAGAAATTCATAGAATATGGTAGATAAATGAAAACCATGCACTTTTGTAGGGGAGTGATGATGATGAAGGATGCACTTCGGTTGACCCTTACAGTTGTTGAAGTTATGGTAAATGGTAAAAAAGTTGTTTACGAATTAAACCAGAAGACTAGTTGTAAACAGCTGAATTGAGGCACTGTCCAATGTGGGCAGTGTTTTTTGTTGTGGGGCCGTGGGTGAGGGAGGCGGACGCGAATATGTGAATTTTGACTGGAAAGATTGGTGCGGCGACCGAATTATAGCTAAATCTGACAGGATTATCGATGGTTGACTGATAAAACTGCGAACTGACCTGAATACAATAATTATAAACTTGAATGGGGACGATTGTGACCGAATTATTTGAGTACCTAACTGCATAAATAACTTAACAGACTGATTTACATATCCACAGGACACAGGAGAACGCCCTCTCAGGCTTTTCTTCTTCACATAAAAAAGGGTATACCCCCTTCCAAATCGAAATAGTATATTACCAATCTATTACATAAGAGGTGGTTATCCATGTCCAAGACAATTGATTTGGGACAACAAATTACGTTAACAGATGTTTATGATTTAGGGATGGAGCAGAGGACAGGGTCTTATTTGTTCCATGAGAGGGATTTAACTATTGTTGAAACGAGTGCAAGCCCCTCCATTCCTTATTTGCTAAAGGGATTAAAGAGTTTAAGCATTAACCCAAGGGACATAAAATATATCATCGTAACCCACATTCACTTAGATCATGCGGGTGGGGTTGGACTATTATTAGAAAAATGTCCGAATGCGAAAGTGGTGGTCCATCCAAAGGGAAAACGTCATTTGGCGAATCCTTCTAAATTGATTGCGGGAGCGAGGGCGGTATATGGAGATCAATTTGATGAACTATTTGATCCTATTGTGCCAGTTCCTGAGGAGCGATTAATTACAAAGGAAGATGGGGCAACCCTTCAAATTGGAGAGAATCGCACCTTAACTTTTATAGATTCACCAGGACATGCCAAGCATCATTTTTCTATCTACGACCCAGTTAGTAATGGTGTTTTTACAGGGGATACTATTGGAGTATATTATCCTCAAACAAAAACAAACGGCTTTGAATTTGTGTTACCGTCTACATCACCCAATCAATTTGATCCAGATGCAATGTTGAATTCACTGGAAAAAATCAAAAATCTAAATGTGGACCAAATATTTTTTGGTCATTATGGCCGTACAGAAAATCCGCAATTGATTTATGAACAAATTTGGTATTGGCTGCCTAAATTTGTGGATGCAGGAAAAAAGGTGATGGAGGAAAAACCTGATAGTTCGTTGGATGAAAAAGTAGGTGCTGTTTCAAATGAGCTACTCCGGTCAGTTACTGAATTTTTAGCTGAAAAGGGCATTGACCAAGATGATGATGTCTTTAAATATATCAATGTAGATATGCAGGTGTGTGCCATGGGGATTGTGGATTATTTATTGAAATAGATGAATCTAATTATATAAAGAAACACTACACATTAGTTTGTGTGGTGTTTTTTAATTTTTAAAATTAATATAAATTTAAAAAATTTATTGACAATTTAGATAACTAACGATAAGATACAAAAAAGATACTTTGTAATAACAAAGTTGTTAAATATTAGTACATAAGAAATCCAGGGGGTGAGGGAAAATAAAACAGCCGCTGAATGCAATGATTTTTAATGATATTTATCAAAAAATAAAGTCGAATTACTATTCTGTCGGTGATTTACTTCCCACCGAACATGAAATGCAAGAAATATACGGCGTGAGTAGAGCCCCGATAAGAGTGGCATTGGGTAGACTCCAAAATGAGGGGTTCATTCAAAGAAAGCCTGGTAAAGGTACAGTTGTCGCTGAAAATTCCGTTTCTGCACCATGGACACCAATGGGAGGGTTTAGCTCACACTTTAAAACGAAAGCAAGTGTTCTCGAATGTAATACCATCGATGTTTCCAAGGCTATTGTAGAAGAGCATATTACAAATAAACTGAAGCTTGAGCCTGAGACTCCAGTCATCAAAGTAACTAGATTAAGAAAAGAAAATAATAATCCTATTTTTCTACTAAATCATTATTATGTAGATGTTGAAATGGAGAAAATAAAACAAGCCGGAGATATTTTATATATGAGACAATTCGCCTCTCAGGTGCTTGGGATAAATTTTGAGTATGTAAATGAGGAATTGGTTGCTATCAATGCAGATAAATATTTAGCGAATCTGCTAGAAGTTGAACTAGGAGAAGCCCTTTTAAAGGTGTCGAGAATATCGTATGACAAAGATTTTAAGCCTGTCGAATACGTTGAATATTATGTGAAAGCAAAAGATTGGCCATATAAAGTGATGTTTTCTAGAGAAGGCCAGAACTTTGAGTATTAAATAAACATAGTAGCGAACCAAATAAAGGGGGGGTCCAAGTGAAAAGGCATAGAGATTTAGCATATTTTTTACGTTATCTTTGTAGCTTTCTACTTTTAGTTATTGTAGTTGTGACCTTATTACAGGTATTTTTCAGGTTTGTTTTAGATAGCCCACTAACGTGGACTGATGAACTATCCAGGTTATTACTAGTATGGGTAGTATTCTTGGGGGTAGGGGTTGTATCTTTTGATGACAAACATTTAGCTGTAAATATGTTACAGGAAAATATGTCACCGAGAGTGCACTTAATCACAACATTCATTATGAGAATTATTATTATGATCTTCTTAGTCATTTTAATCCTCACCTCCTTGGATGTTGTAAAGGTAGCCCACTTGAAACAATCAGGTGCATTAGAGATACCGTTTTCTTTCTGGAGAGTAGCAGCACCAGTTGGAGCAGGAGTTATGATCTTTTTCACCATTATGAGAAGTATTAATGATATCAAGGATTTTAAAGCTGGAGTCTATCACCTTGATACAAATAACGAGGAGGTGAACGAATGATATTCTTAATAGTTCTATTAATGATTGTGTTAATTATAGTTGGGATGCCGGTTGCTTTTGCGTTAGGTTTATCCTCCTTAGTCTATCTGGTTATTGAAGGTGTCGATTTAGGAATGGTAGCTCAAAGCATGGTTAGGGGGGTAGATTCGTTTACATTACTCGCCGTACCATTCTTCTTACTCGTAGGAGAGTTAATGAATTCGGGGGGGATTACAAACCGAATTATTGACGTAGCGAGAGTTATTGTTGGACATATTAAGGGTGGACTAGCTCAAGTTAATATTTTAGCGAGTGTATTGTTTTCTGGAATTTCAGGTTCTGCAACAGCTGATACTGTAGCATTAGGTTCTGTTTTAATTCCATCAATGGAGAGGGAAGGCTATGATAAAAAGTTTGCTGCTGCTATAACGGCTGCGTCTTCTATTGTTGGTCCTATTATTCCACCTAGTATTACATTAATTATTTTTGGGATTGTTACTCAACAACCGATTGGGCCATTGTTGATAGCCGGTATTGTTCCAGGTGCATTATTAGCCATATCCCTTATGATTTATACCTATTTTATAGCAGCAAAAAGAGGATATCCAAAATATAAGCGAGCTACATTTAAGGAGGCAAGAAGTGCTGTTTCATCAGGTTTTCTTGCCTTATTACTACCAATCATCATTGTAGTTGGGATTGTCAGTGGGGTATTCACACCAACAGAGTCAGCGGCGATAGCCGTTTTATATGGAATTATAGTAACGTTTTTCTACTATAAAAATGTTAATTTAAAGTCTTTCGTTGGAATCTTGAAAAAATCGAGTTTTGATACGGCTAATATTTTGTTTACACTTGCTGCCGCGACAGTGTTTGCTTGGGTTGTTACCATGTCAAAAATATCTGAAAAGTTAGGAGATTTAATACTAAGTATCTCAACGAATGAGTATATCATTCTAACTTTAATGGTTATTTTTATGCTAATTATTGGATTGTTCATGCTCCCTTCAGAAGCGATTATCGTTTTTGCTCCAATATTAACACCAATAGTTATGCAAGTTGGTGTAGACCCTATCCACTTTGGTGTTCTTATGGTATTAACTTTAACTATTGGGGGAGCTACACCTCCTGTAGGAATCATGTTATATATTGTTGCGGATATAGCGAAGTTAAGGTATACAAAACTAGTAAAAGAAATATTACCTATGTATATCCCACTAGTAGCAACAGCGTTTATTATTGCATTTGTTCCTTCTTTAACACTATTTATTGTAGATCTGTTTTTTGAATAATACAAACTAGGAGAGATTTTAATGAGTTCTAACAAAAAGGCATTACATCTAATGACTTGGCAGGAAGTAGACGAAGCGTTTAAAGAGGATCCCGTTGTTTTAGTTCCTTTAGGTTCAATGGAGGAGCATGGGCCACATTCGATTACAGGCGACTATCTAGCCGCAACAGAAATTGCTAAACGAGTAGCTGAGAATAGTGATGCTCTTTATATTCCAACCATTCCCTTTGGTAACTCAGAGTACTTTAGAGGGTATCCTGGCACGATATCACTTTCACAGGATACGGTGCTAAGAATTTTGGAAGATATATTTGTAAGTTTAATGGAACATGGAATAACAAAAATTGTTGTTTTAAATGGCCATGCGGGTAATGGACCGGCTGTAGATCAAGTTGCTAGAAAGATTAGAAGAGACCATAAAGTAATGATTGCATCCATTGATTTATGGCAGACACTTAGCCCTGAAAAGAAAAAGGAAATATACAAAGAAGAGGATCCTTCTGGTCACGGTGGGGAACCACTAACCTCAGTTATGAGCTATTTATATCCAGACAAAATGAGAATGGATTTATTGGGAGATTGGGAAGTGCAAAACAAATGGCAAGAGTTTGAAGTTAGTAACTTTAAAAAGGTTAAGTTAGGAGACTCTTCAGCTAATATATTTTTCAATATGGAGGAGATTTCTGAACGAGGTGTTCTAGGTAATCCAACCAATTCTTCAGCAGAAAGAGGAAAAGAAATAGTTGATTATTTAACAGAATACGGTGTTGAATTAGTGAAAAAAGTATCAAAGTCTAATATGAAACTTAAATAGAAAAATAGATTCATTTAAAGGAGGTGATTTTAAAGCCTTCCAAAAGACAAGTAATCTTTTATTCAAAATTCAAACGATAAACTCAAATTAGGGGGACAGAAAAATGAAAAAACTATGGCTAACTTTAGCAGTTGTTGCACTAATGTTATTCGTCGCAGCTTGTTCAGACTCTGATAGTTCAAGTGGTTCAGAAGGAGAATCTAGTGAAGGAGATACATTTGAAATCTCTTATAGTACTTGGGCAAGTGAAGGGGAACCAGCCTACCAAGGAATGGAGAAATTTAAGGAAATTGTGGAAGAGAAAACAAATGGTAATGTAAAGGTTGAACTATTCCCTGGAAACCAACTAGGTTCAACTGTTGAGCAAATGGAGCAAGTTAAAATGGGTACAATTGAAATGATGTCTAGTGGAGATCCTGGAATGGATGAAATTGAATATCTTTCTCTACCTTACTTGATGAAGTCTTACAAACATTGGAATGCTGTTTTAGAATCAGATATTGGTCAAGAATGGAATAATCAATTAATTAGTGAACAAGGGGTTAGAAATATTGGTATTTTACCTCGTGGTCCTAGAGTAATTTCAGCAAATAAGGCTATTAAAGAGCCTGCTGACATGGAAGGCTTAAAGGTTCGTGCTCCAGCCACGGATTACTATGTACAAACTTTCGAAGCATTAGGAGCAAATCCTACTCCTATGGACTTTGGTGAGGTATATAATGCGTTACAAACTGGGCTTGTTGAAGGTCAAGAAAATCCACTTGAAACGATATATGCAGCCGGTTTTCACGAGGTACAAGACTATGTTATCAATTCTAATCATATGTTCAAGCCAGCTTTTGTAACAGTTAATGACGAATTCTTCCAAAGCTTACCGGAAGACTATCAACAAATCTTCATTGATGCTGCAAAAGAAGGGGAGGCATATGCACAAGAACAACTAGATGCTAATGCTGCAGATATGAAGGCTGAAATGGAAGAAGCTGGCGTTGAATTTATTGATCCAAACATTGAAGCCTTCAAAGAGGCTACTCAAGTAGTTCGTGATAACCTAGGAACTGAAGTCTGGGGCGAGGAAGTTTATAAGCAAGTAGCAGAAATTGGTCAGTCCGAATTAGATTAATAGAATTGCGAAGGTTATATGTTTCATATAACCTTCCTCTTTTTATTTTTAAATAAACATCATGCATTAGAGGGGCGACAATATGGATATTCAATCAATTACTTCAGAAATTCTAGATCAAATGATAGAGATAAGAAGACATATACATCAAAAACCTGAGTTGAGTATGAAAGAATATAACACAACCCAATTGATAATTGATACGCTTAAGGATACCAGTATTGAACTTCAAAAACTGAAAAATGGTACAGGTGTCGTTGGCGTCTTAAGAGGAAAAGAACACGGGGATACATTAGGTTTACGAGCCGACATTGACGCACTCCCAATTGTTGAAGAAACCGGTTTGGAGTTTTCTTCTGAACATGAAGGGATTATGCATGCTTGTGGTCATGATATTCATACAACTGTTATGCTAGGTGCAGCATTAGTCTTAGATAGAAAGAAGAATTCTCTCAAAGGAAATGTTAAATTCATTTTTCAACCAGGTGAAGAAACCATGCAAGGGGCACAATTTGTGATAGAGCAACGTGTTTTAGAGAGTGAACCTAAAGTCGATCGGATAGTTTGTTTGCACACATGGCCCCTAATTGATGCAGGACAGATAGGTGTTCGTCATGGTCCTATTATGGCAGCCACAGATACTTTTGAAATTGAAGTGAAAGGTTCTGGAGGTCATGCGGCTCACCCGCATAAAAGTGTTGATCCTATTCCTGTTGCGGGTCAAATTGTTTCGGGCTTACAATCCATCGTATCTCGTCAACTCTCACCGTTGAATTCTGCCGTCGTTACACTTGGTCAAATTCACGGAGGAAATGCAGATAACATTATTGCAAACAAAGTATTAGTCTCTGGTACTATCAGAACTCTAGATCCAGAGACTAGAGATCACATTAAGGATAGTGTTGCTGAGATGAGTGAATATATCGCGAGTGGACATAAAACGACCGCCACAGTCAAATTTAATCCTGGTAGTCATCCAGTGATTAATAATGCCGAATTAGTGGATAAATTGTCAGATACTGTTAAGCAATACTTGGGTGAAGAAAGTCTAGTTTATCTCCCTGAACCTTCCCTAGGTGGTGAGGACTTTTCTTTTTACCTTCAGAAAGTAGAAGGTATGTTGTTTAGACTCGGCACTAGAAATGAGAACGAACAGTCTTCTCGTTCGTTACACAATCCAGGTATTATTTTTGACGAGAAGGCAATACCAACTGGCATCATAGCAATGAGTTCTTTTGCATTAGAATATTTAAATGAGAATGAATAGGAAGTGTATGCACACTTAAAAGATGGCATCAGTTACACGTAAAGCTGTAGTTGATGCCTTTTCGTTTAAAAAGGAAAAGAAAGGAAATGTCTATGTCGAAAAATCCGTTTAAAGTCGCTGTTGTCCAAGCAGGTTCTGAAGTGATGAATAAAGAAAAAGGAGTCAAAAAAACCATAAAATTATTGGAAGAGGCCGGAAAGCAAAATGCAAAAAATTATCGTGTTTCCTGAAGCATTCATTCCAGCATACCCGCGAGGCATGTCATTTGGTGCGGTGGTAAGGAGCAGGTCAGCAGAAGGTAGAAAGGATTTTTTAAACTACTGGAAAAATTCAATTACCGTACCAGGTCCTGAAACAGAGCAAATCGGGAAAGCAGCTAAAAAGGCAGGAACTTATGTGGTCATGGGTGTGATTGAGAAGGATAGTGAATCAAGCCAAGGAACCCTTTATTGTACAGCCTTGTTTTTTGCCCCCGATGGTGAACTGTTGGGTAAGCATCGTAAAATGAAACCAACAGGTTCAGAGCGATTAATCTGGGGTGAAGGTGATGGAAGTACGATACCGGTTTTTGATACGCCATACGGCAAAATTGGGACATTAATTTGCTGGGAAAACTACATGCCATTGGCTAGGGCTGCGATGTATTCAAAGGGGGTCCAAATATATATTGCCCCTACAGCAGATCACCGGGATACATGGTTTGCATCCATGCGCCATATAGCAGCTGAGGGAAGATGCTTTGTCCTATCATGTAACCAATATTCGACAAAGGATAAGTATCCAGATGAAATTGCATCAAGAGAAGAATTTAAAGAGGTATCAAATGAATTAACACGTGGTGGCAGCTGTATTGTGGACCCATTAGGTGAGTTTATTGTAGAGCCTGTGTTTGGAGAAGAAAAAATAATCTATGCAGATATCGATCTTGATAAAATTGTCGAATCGCAGTTTGATTTTGATGCAGTGGGTCACTATTCAAGACCTGATATTTTTCAATTAACAGTAAATGAAAAGCAACAAAAGAATACGATCTTCGAATAATGTTCGTAATCGAAAAAACAATGTAAGGCTATTGACGCTTCTCACATATAAACCTATTATATTAGGAGATGAAAATTAAATAAGCCGTGTAATAAGGTGTGGGCAGCTAGCTGTCTGCTTAATAGGGAAGCCGGTGAAAATCCGGCGCGGTCCCGCCACTGTAAATGGGAGCAACCTAAAATAATCACTGTCTTCGGATGGGAAGATTTAGGAAGCGATGAACATGAGCCAGTAGACCTGCCTTATTATATAAGCTGATTTCCTTCGGGTTTAAAGGAAAGGCTCACAAACCTTGTTGATTGTTGACGAATATTGTGAATAAGCCTCGATTTCCTGACTTAAGGAAATCGGGGCTTTTATTAGTTTTTCTACTTATGATAAGGAGGAGCAGAAAATGAAGAACACATTACGACATATTTTATTAGCCGTACTTATTGCATTTGTCGCTGTTGGATTAATGGCATGTTCATCGGATGAAGGAGAGCAAGGAGAGAACAATTCGGAGACATCAGAAAATAATCAACAAGAAGCTGATTCATCATCTGAGAATGAAGGTAGTTTTCCGGTTACGATAACAGATGATTCTGGAGAGGAAGTAACGATAGAAGAGGAGCCGGAGAAAATTATTTCGGTTATTCCTAGTGCAACAGAAATCGTTTTTGGTCTAGGTTTAGGTGATAAAGTTGTCGGCGTGACCGATAATGATAACTATCCTGAGGAAGTTAAGGAGATTGAATCTGTGGGGGCGTTTGAGCTTAATTTTGAAAAGATTGTTTCCCTAGAGCCTGATTTGGTCGTTGCAGATGTAAACAATGGAGAAGCTATTCAGCAAATGAGAGACCAAGGTGTGAAGGTACTAGTTCTTGGTGCGCAAACACTTGAAGAGACATATGAGGATATTTTAACCGTTGGAAAGGCAACTGGTACGACAACGAAGGCAGAGGAAATTGTAGCATCCATGAAAAAGGATGTAGAAGAGGTTGAGAATGTAGTTGAGGATATTCCTGAGGAAGAGCGAAAAACAGTTTGGTTAGAAATTGGAGAAGAATTATTTACAGCTGGCAGTGGGACCTTTTTAAACGAAATGGTAGAAAAGGCCGGCGGAATCAATATTATGGCAGATCAAGATGGCTGGCCTCAGATTAGTGAAGAAGAAGTCATCGAGAAAAACCCGGATGTTATTTTTGTTACCTATGCAAACTATGTCGAGAATGCTGTTGACAAAGTGAAAAAGCGGGAAACATGGCAGGATATTACGGCCATTCAAGAGGGTGAGGTTCATGCGTTGAATTCTGATATTACAGAGCGTACTGGACCGCGAATTACACAGGGCTTAAAAATGATTGCAGAAATCTTGTATCCAGAAAAATTTAACCAGTAATTGAGGAAGAAGTTGAATGGAATGACTGGACCAAACCAACATCGAAAAAAGCTAATCATTTGGATACCAATCTTACTTATCGTTCTGTTTTTCTCTGTCCTGTTTAGTGTATCTGTCGGGAGTGCTGAAATAGATGTCATCACGGTATGGTTGGTGATTTGTTCCAAGCTTCCTTGGATTGGTGAAGGAATCGATCCATCCTGGAAGGATTCAACAGAAACGATAATCTGGAATATAAGAATGCCTCGTATTGTACTTGGGATGTTGGTAGGGTCCGCTTTGGCCACTGCTGGGGCAATTTATCAAGGAGTACTGCGGAACCCTTTGGCTGACCCCTTTATTTTGGGTGTTTCTTCTGGTTCAGCCTTAGGGGCAGCCCTTGTTTTCCTATTTGGTTGGCATACCTTATTATTAGGCAAATTAACGTTGCCAGTGGTTGCATTTGTATCTGGATTATTTACACTTTTTATAGTTTATGTGCTAGCGAGAATCAATCATAGACTGCAAATGGAAACACTCATATTAGCTGGGGTTGTGGTGCAAGCCTTTATTTCATCCATGCTCTCACTCACTTTAGCTCTTGCAGAAGAGAAAATGCAGACGATTATGTATTGGATGATGGGAAGTTTAACCCTTACAGATTGGAGCTATAATGGCATTGTTTTACCCTTTATCATTGTTAGTCTTATTATAGTTACGTTCCTAATGAGGGAGTTAAATATGTTAGGACTTGGCGAGGAAGCTGCTTATCATACAGGCGTTTCTGTGCAAAAGGTTAGGTTGGTTTTATTAATTGTCGCATCTTTACTAACTGGTGCAGCTGTTTCAGTATCAGGCACGATTGGGTTTGTGGGGTTAATTATCCCGCATATGATTCGCTTGATTTTTGGGTCGGATTACCGTGTCATTTTGCCCTTATCTGTGATTGGGGGAGCGATTTTTCTAGTTGGAGCAGATATGATTGCCAGGACTATATTAGAGCCAAGGGAGTTGCCAATTGGAATTATTACTGCCTTTTTAGGGGCACCTTTCTTTGGGTATTTACTAAGGAAAAAGAAAACCAATTATTTTTAGGAGGGCGGATGTATATGCTTACAGTTGAAACCATTTCCAAACAATATGGCGAAAATAATGTACTGAGAAACATTTCGTTCAAGGTGAATAAAGGAACGACTGTAGGCATTATCGGTCCAAATGGTTCGGGGAAATCGACTTTATTAAAAATTATATCTGGTATTCTTCCTTCTACTTCGGGTTTTGTTAATTTTGAGGGTACGAACATACAACAACTAAAACAAAAGGATCTAGCTAGGAAAATGGCAGTATTATCGCAAAATGGACTTGAACCCATGCCTATTTCCGTTTACGATACTGTCATGATGGGACGCTATCCACATTTGAAGTGGTATCAAAGAGTAGGAGCGCATGATGTTGAAAAGGTTCAAGAGGTTCTCTACTTAACAGGCATTAATCATTTGCAGGACCAACTCCTAGATACCCTTAGTGGTGGGGAAAGGCAACGGGTAGCCATTGCGAAGGCGATGGTTCAAGAGCCAGAAATTCTGTTACTAGATGAGCCGACGACCTATCTTGATATTGGTCACCAGTTAAATGTATTGGAACTAGTAAATTACTGGAAGGAAAAAACAGCTTTAACGGTTGTAATGGTGCTACACGATTTAAATCTAGCCTCGCAGTTTTGTGAACAGCTTATCCTTTTGAATGAAGGTGAAATTGAAAAGATCGGTTCAAGTAATGAGGTCATCCAACAGGATATATTAGAAAAAGTGTATGAGACGATTCCAGAAATCGTAACGCACCCGATAAACCAGGCACCACAAATTCTGTTAACAGGAAATCTCCATTAATATAATTATAGCTGGGTAAATTCTTACCCAGCATTTCATTTACTCCCCACGTTTCCTTCTTTCTGTTACTGATTCTCCAGCAATTCCCCAGTTGTCTGTTTCTACTTCATCAATGACCACAACCGTCGTTTTGGGGTTTTTCCCCAACACATCCTTCAGTAAATTTGTAGCACCCTCAATCAATTGTTGTTTTTGTTCTGTGGTAGCTCTTTGTTCTTCCTTTGTAATTTTGATATTGACATACGGCATTTTGATCATCCTTTCGTTTTTAATAATGGATGGACTGATTAACATTTGAGTGATTTTTTGAAGCTTTATATTGACCAACTCCCAGAAACATCAACCCGAAAAACAAAACGACTGCTGCTAGAACCAGAGATGAGTTGTACTTTCCAGAAGTTGAAATTAAATATCCAGCAACCACTGGTCCAATGATTTGTCCAATCCCGTAAATACACGTTAGGTATCCAATCACCTTACTGCTTTGTTCAGGGAAAATCTGACGTGCAGTTAACACACATAGAGTCGTAATCCCCATAAAGGTTAAACCAAATAAGAGTGCACCAATTAAGGCTCCATAAGCATTGAAAAATAATATAGGAAAAAGAACTCCAATCATCTGCATAACAAAAGCGATTTGCAGGGTGAGAAGCTTACCCCATTTTTGGGCAAGATGCGCCCAGATGATACATGAGGGGATAGCCGCGACTCCTACAAAAATCCAACTCAAAGAGGGGTATGAACTTAATGCGGGTATATCTTTTACAAGAGCAACTAAAAAGGTACCGCTGATAATATAACCACATCCCTCACACCCGTAAGCAGCTATCAGCCAAGGCAAAAGAACTTTTTGGCCCTTGGAACTTGCGGTTGGTTGCTTGCTTTGTTTGAAGGATGACTGAGGCTCCCTAAGCCACAACATGGAAAAAACACCTATCATGAGCGAGATTAGACCTAAGCCTATCCAGCTACCTTGCCAGTTAAAGAATTGGTCGAAAACTGGAACCATAAAGCCGGTTATAAATATACCTATACCTACACCACTGTAAAAAAGTCCTGACCATGTTGAACGCTTACTGCGAGCTAAATGGTCTAAAACAATACTAGATGCTAGTACAAAGACGAATCCACTCGTTAATCCGGAGATAAAGCGAAAAATAAACCACAGCCAAAACAGGCTTGTGAGTCCCATGAGAAAGGTGGTGAGAATATTAATCAGAAGATATAGTTGGATATAAAATCCCTTACCTTTGCCCCATTTCACCATTCCTCCGGCTAAAGCACCTAACAGATATCCTAAATAATTACTAGAGGCTAGATTTCCCGCCATTGCATCGTTAAGCTCAGTTGCTTCTTGCATGAGTGGTAATATGGGAGTATAAGCAAACCTCCCAATTCCCATCACAATACATAATGCCGAGATTCCGCCAATAACAGGTAACAACGTGTTGGATTTATGACTCATTCCATCGCCCGCTTTTATTAGAAAATTCATTCATCTTAATCATACATGGGTTAGAATAGATAGTAAATAAAGTATAAAATGTTTTTGCAAAATCCTTTTACTTACATAAACTTCTGATAAAATAAGTAAGTATGATGGAAATGAATGTGATAAGGGGAATTGATCGATGAATGTTGAATGGAAAAATATTTTTCGTGGTTTATTGATGGGAACCAGTGATGCTGTACCTGGGGTTAGTGGCGGTACCATTGCGGTTATATTAGGGATATATGATCGATTAATTGAGGCGATTAATGGCATCCTCAGTAGAGAATGGAAAAAACATCTTGGGTTTTTGATTCCTTTAGGTGTAGGAGTTGTTGCGGCTCTAGTCACCATGAGTCATGTCATTGAATGGCTGTTTGCACATTATCCCAATCAAACGTATTTCTTTTTTATCGGTTTAATTATTGGGGTTCTGCCTTATTTATTTCATAAAGCAGATGTAAAATCGAACTTTCAAGTGGGACATTATATGCTATTGGTTATTGCAGCCCTTCTCGTTGCATCTTTGGCCTTTTTTAAGGAACCAAGTGGGGGAGCCCTTTTAGATACAACAAAAACAGGCGTATTAGTTACGCTGTTCTTTTCCGGGTTTATCGCAAGTATGGCCATGATTGTACCTGGAATTAGTGGTTCAATGCTTTTATTAATCATGGGGACATATGAGACCATCTTCAATGCAATAGGAGAATTTAATCTTCTTGTGATAGGCATTTTTGGAATCGGTGTGGTAATTGGTATTGTCTCATGTACGAAAATCATTCGTTATTTCTTAACTAATCATCATGCACATACGTTTGCCGTCATTATCGGTTTAGTCATTGGTTCGGTTGCTGTGATTTTTCCAGGCTTCGAGAGAGAGGTTGGCATGTCCATCTTAAGTATTGTTACGTTTGCGTTAGGACTTGTGGCTGCGGTAAGCCTAGGAAAAATTGAATATAAGTAAGAAAAAAGCCTTGAACTAGCACGATGTTCAAGGCTTTTCCTATGGTTATCGTTAAATTTTATGGAAAACAGGCTTCTGTTGCTCAAACGTAGCTACATACTTAAAACCAGTCTTCTTCAGTAGCTCGATGGTTTCCTCATAATGTGTACCTAAAGTCGAAGGGGAATGGGAGTCAGACCCAATCGTAATGATTTCACCATTCATATCCTTATATAACTGCAAAATATCTTCGCTTGGCATAGCAGAGCCTAAGCCATACTTGAATCCAGAATTATTCACCTCGATGCCTTTACCTTCATGAATGACTACCTTGAAAATCTCCTCGATGTAATCAAGAAAATGGTAAACGTCAGGCTCATACTTGTACCTTTTCACAAGGTCTAGGTGTCCTAGAATACTATATTGGTTAAAGGATTTTATACAGGATAAAAGCTCGCCGTAATATTGCTCGTACGCTTCGTTCAATGATTTCTCTTCAAAAAAGCGTCCAGAGTGAAGGTCAATTTTGTCAGTTGTGTGCATGGAGCAAATGATAAAGTCAAAAAACTCCTGATTGACGATTTGGTTATAATCCTCTAATACATGAGGTTGAACACCAAGCTCCACGCCTTTTTTGATCGTGATTTTATTTTTATACTTTTCTTGAAATCTCTTAATGGTTTGGTCATAGTTGTCCAAATCAAGTAGGAAGCTAATGGTTGGGTCAGGATAATCGTAGTCGATGTGCTCTGTAAAACAGATTTCCTGAATGCCCCGCTTTTTCGCATTTTCGATCATTTCTTCCATTGGGATATCGCAATCTGCGGAAAAATCGGTGTGAACGTGATAGTCAAACATCTATAAACATCCTTTCTATACCCTTAACTATAACAATTTGAATAGATTCATAACAACTAGAATTTTTTGATAAGTACTACTAATCTGTTGACTTATCTCCTAATTACTAATACAATACAATAAAACTTTAATTAAATAAAGTGATAAAGTGATAAAGAGATAAAGGGATGGTTAATTTGTTACATGAAAGCAAAAGAATTCCTGAAGGGGTAACGGATCTAGATTCATTTGATTTAGCAAAAAAAGAGAATGTCACGTATACCTTAAAAGAGCTGTATAGAAATAATGGATACCGACAAGTGCAAACCCCTATCTTTGAATACTATGATTTGTTCTTAGATATAAAAGGTACGATTGCTAAAGAAAAAATGATTAAACTCATCGATCGCGATGGGAAGATTTTAGTGCTACGTCCAGATGCTACGATTCCAATTGCGCGCATGGTGGCTACCAATTACCAAAAACAAGATTCCGAAATTAAGCTTTCCTATTTTACGAATGTTTTCCGAATGGATGATGATCAGCAGGGTCTACAAAATAGAGAGTTAACGCAAGCTGGGATTGAGCTGTTTGGCAAGCCAGATGTTGAAGCTGATGTTGAAGTTATTCGTTTAACAATTAAGTCCCTTCAAGCATTAGGTTTTCGCGATTTTAAAATTGACCTGGGCCAGGCCAATTATTTTAAGGAATTAATGAATCTATCAACCATTTCGAATGAACAGCTTCAGGAAATTCGCAATCGGATTGAAAATAAAAATGTGTCTGAGCTACGCCAAATATTAGCGGACATTGAAATGGACGCTGCTTATAAAGAGGCAATCTTATCGATGCCACTACTATATGGTGAGCCCGAGGAAGTCATTGCAAAGGCAGAGAACCTTGCCTTGAATGAGGAGATGAAAAAAGAATTAGATCGTCTCCGTCAGGTCTATCACCAGCTCACTGAAGAAGGCTTTGGGGAGTTTTTATCGATCGACCTTGGCTTAATTAACCATTTGAATTATTACACAGGAATTATTTTTCAAGGCTATATTAAAAACTTCGGTAAGCCAGTTGTGGTAGGTGGACGTTATGATCAACTAACCAAACAATTTGGAACCAATCTACCAGCTACAGGCTTTGGATTTTATTTAGATGACTTGTTAGCGATTATGAAGGAAGCGTAAGAATGGAGGTACTTTCGTGAGTGAAGTGAAAATTGCTTTAGCCAAAGGAAGATTGGAGCAGCTAACACTAGCGGCTTTTCAAGAAATAGGAATTGAATTTCCAGATTTTACAAAGGACAGTCGAAAGCTCATTTTTGAAGATAAAAATCATCAATACCAAATCGTGCTTGTGAAGGCAAGCGACGTTCCGACCTATGTAGAAAAAGGCGCAGCGGATATCGGAATTGTTGGGAAGGATACATTATTAGAAAATGGTGCAGATGTTTTTGAGGTGCTAGATTTAGGTTTTGGTAGGTGTAAATTTGCTGTTGCGGGCTTGCCTGAACAAAAAAACAATCAGTCCTCAAAATTAACAGTTGCCTCAAAATATCCGAAAGTTGCCAAGGACTATTACCATAAAAAAGGGATATCGATTGAGACGATTAAGCTGAATGGTTCGGTGGAATTAGCCCCGTTAATCGGGTTGTCTGATGTCATCGTGGACATTGTAGAAACAGGGCGAACATTGAAGGAAAATGGCCTCGAGGTATTAGAGGATATCTCTGAAATTAGTGCGCGTCTTGTCGTCAATAAAGCTAGCTTTAAAACGAAAACAGATCGTATTCATTCTTTAATTCAGGATATAGAATCAGT
This sequence comes from Salinibacillus xinjiangensis, assembly GCF_009649735.1. Lineage (GTDB taxonomy): Bacteria > Bacillota > Bacilli > Bacillales > Alkalibacillaceae > Salinibacillus > Salinibacillus xinjiangensis. The sequence goes on along the minus strand of NZ_WJNH01000008.1, from coordinate 43,720 downwards.
GATTGAAAAACAAACGGTGTCTTAGAGAGGGGTATTTTTGATGAGAGAAGGTAATTTGGAGCGGAAGACAACAGAAACCAATATAAATCTCAAGTTAAATCTTGACGGAACTGGAAAGAGCCAAATCGACACAGGAATTGGCTTTTTTAATCATATGTTGGTACTCCTCGCAAGTCACGGATTTATGGACTTAGATGTAAAGTGCCAGGGTGATGTAGACGTAGACTTTCATCATTCAGTTGAGGATGTTGGGATTGTGCTAGGGCAGGTTTTTAAAGAGGCCTTAGGGGATAAAAAAGGGATTACTCGTTATGCGACCGAGCACTCTCCTATGGATGAGTCTTTATCAATGGTTTCGATTGATATTAGTGGGCGGCCATATTTACAATACAATGTTTCCTTGCCAGTCGAAAAGGTTGGGCAATTTGATACCGAGCTCGTGGAGGAATTTTTCCGTGCCTTTGTGAATCATGCAGGCGTTACCTTACACATTAACCTGTTATATGGCAGTAATGGTCACCATATCATTGAATCTATTTTTAAAGGCTTTGGTCGTGCGTTAGACCGTGCAACAGAAGTTCAAGAACGAATTCAAGGCGTTCGTTCAACAAAGGGAATGCTGTAATAAGGAAAGGAGCACAATCCATGATTTCCATTATTGATTATGGAGCAGGTAATTTAAAAAGCGTGAATCATGCACTAAACAAGTTAGGCTTTGAGGCTGAAATCATATCGAGCAAAGAAAAAATCAACCAAAGTACAGCACTGATTTTACCAGGGGTTGGGGCATTTGAAGATGCTATGAATCAATTGAGAGATTTGGATTTAGTGGATTGTATAAAAGACAATGTGCAAGCAGGTAAGCCGATTCTAGGTATTTGTCTCGGAATGCAATTATTCTATGAAAAAAGCTATGAAAATGGGGAATGGGAAGGACTAGGTTTACTAGAGGGAGAAGTAGTCCGCTTTGGTGACCAATTGAAAGTCCCACATATGGGATGGAATAACCTAATCCCGGGTCCGAATTTTGATGCTCAAAATGGAATTGGAACGGGAATTGAGCAAAAGGATTACACGTATTTTGTCCATTCGTACTATGTAAAACCGAAAAATCGCGAGGAAGTTGTTTTGGGATCGGACTATGGAATTGAATTTCCGGCGGTTGTCCAAAAGAACAATATCTATGGGATGCAGTTCCATCCTGAAAAAAGTAGTGAAGTAGGAATGACACTGTTGAAAAACTTCGGGGAGTTGATTACATGATCCTTTATCCGGCTATTGATATTCGAAACGGAAAATGCGTAAGGCTTATTCAAGGAGATTATAACAAAGAAGACGTCTATGGTGATCCAGTTGAAATGGCGTTGAGATGGATAGATAAAGGAGCAGAGGCTCTTCATTTGGTCGATTTAGATGGAGCATTATCAGGCACCTCAGAAAATTTGACAACCATTGAATCGATTGTCGAAAAAACCGATGTTCCAATTCAAGTAGGCGGCGGAATTCGTACGATGAATCAAGTGGATGCCCTTGCTTTTATTGGAGTAAGCCGAATAATCTTAGGTACAGCTGCTCTTCATGATGAACAATTTTTAACGGAAGCTGTTAAAAAATATCCAAAAGAGATTGCTGTTTCTATTGATGCCAAAAGAGGGTATGTGGCAACAGATGGTTGGACGAAAACAAGTGAGCGTAAGGCATTGGACTTTGCCAAAGAATTAGAGGATAAAGGGGTACAGACCATTATTTACACTGACATTGCTAAGGATGGAATGCTGTCGGGTCCAAACCTTGAAGAAATTCAAACGGTCAATAAAAACGTCGGATTAAATGTCATTGCATCTGGTGGGGTTTCTACTCCAGAAGATGTGCGAACTTTGTCTAAGTTGGACGTTCACGGGGCTATTATTGGTAAAGCTTTATATACAGGTAAGATTGACTTAGAAGAGATATTAAGGGAAGTGTAACGATGCTGGCAAAACGAATCATCCCATGTTTAGATGTTCGTAATGGAAGAGTTGTGAAGGGCCAAAAGTTTCAAAATATCGTGGATGTTGATGATCCGGTCAAATTGGCTAAGGTCTATAGTGAAATGGGTGCAGATGAACTGGTTTTTTATGATATTACCGCTTCTAATGAAGAGCGTAACATTTTTATAGATGTGGTCGAGCGTACGGCTGAGCAAGTACATATTCCTTTCACAGTAGGTGGGGGAATTCGATCTGTTGAGGACTTCCGAAAAGTATTAAAAGCTGGTGCGGATAAAGTGTCGGTCAATAGTGCAGCTGTAAAAAATCCACAAATCATTCAAGAGGCAGCCCGTAAATTTGGCAGTCAATGTGTCGTCTTATCCATCGATGTCAAGCAAAAAGAGGATGGACAGTGGACGGTCTTCTTAAATGGTGGCCGCATGGACACAGGTAAAGACGCACTAGAATGGGCAATAGAAGGGGAAAGACTCGGTGCAGGTGAGATTGTCTTAAATGCCATGGACACGGATGGAGTGAAAACCGGCTTTAGCACGGATATTACCAAGGGGATTTCGGAACATGTCAATATACCCGTAGTGGCATCAGGAGGAGCAGGAAAGATTGAGCATTTTCTAGATGTGCTAACAGAAGGAAAGGCTGATGCAGCTCTTGCCGCATCTGTTTTCCACTTCGGTGAAATCGAAATGAAAGATTTGAAAGATTACTTATATGAAAATGGTGTAGAAGTGAGGCGTGTATAACATGACTTTTTCCATAGATGAGATAAAATTTGACGAAAAGGGCTTAGTACCCGCTGTAGTTCAGAATCAAAAGTCCGGGAAAGTATTAATGCTAGCCTATATGAATAAGGAATCCCTGCAAAAAACGATTGAAACCAAAACCACTTGGTTTTACAGTCGTAGCCGCCAAGAGCTTTGGAATAAAGGGGAAACATCAGGGAATACCCAGCATGTTAAAAAGTTGAGCTATGACTGCGATGGAGATACTTTGCTAGTAGAGGTTGAGCCTAATGGGGTTGCTTGTCACACTGGAGCGGAGAGCTGTTTTTTTAATGAGATTGAGCTTGATGGTGTTGAAGAAACCAGTGAGGTCGATCAAGGCATTGTAGACTATTTGTATCGCTATATTAAAAATCGAAAGGAAAATCCAGTTGAGGGTTCTTATACCAATTACTTATTCCGTGAAGGTGTAGACAAAATCCTGAAAAAGGTTGGGGAAGAAACAACCGAAGTGATTATTGGAGCAAAAAACCGAGATAAAAATGAACTGGCCAATGAATTTTCGGATCTTGTCTACCATTCCATTGTGTTAATGGTCGAGCAGGGAATTTCGGTAGATGATATTAAGGAAGTTTTAACCAACCGCCATAAAGAGAGGAATTATGAGCCGAAAAGGGCAGCGAAGAGGGATTCTAATGAGTAAATTTTGGAGTGAGCGACTACAAGCAACCGAGCCATATATTCCAGGAGAACAGCCCAACAATACAAATGTCATCAAGCTCAACACCAATGAAAATCCCTATCCGCCATCTCCTAAAGCTTTAAAGGCCATTCAAGAGGCGACAGATGAGACGTTAAGGTTATATCCACCCCCAACGGTAAATGAGCTAAGAGAAACAATTGCTAAGTATCACGGGGTTCACCCTGATCAAGTATTTATCGGGAATGGCTCAGATGAAGTATTGGCTTTTTCCTTTATGGCCTTTTTTAATCCTGGTGAGCCAATTTTGTTCCCAGATATTACGTATAGCTTTTATCCAGTCTATGCCAAGCTGTTTAATATCGATTATAAGCGTGTACCTGTTCGTAGTGATTTTACATTACCAGTTGAGGAGTTTTTTCAGTCTGAGGGTGGCGTGATTTTTCCAAACCCCAATGCCCCAACAGGGTTAACACTGTCACTAATTGAAGTAGAAAGTATCGTAAACCAGAACCCTGATCAGGTAGTCATCATTGATGAAGCCTATATCGATTTTGGTGGACAATCGGCGGTTCAATTGGTGAATCAATATGAAAATCTGTTAGTCATTCAAACCTTATCAAAATCGAGATCGCTCGCTGGGATGAGAGTGGGATTTGCGATTGGTGATCATCAACTCATCGAAGGGTTAAACCGGATTAAAAATTCATTTAACTCCTACACATTAGACCGATTAGCAATAGCGGCAGCAAAGGCAGCTTTTGATGATGAAGAATATTTTCAAGATGTTCGAGGCCAAATCATCCATACTCGTGAACAAACGTCTAAAAGGCTTCATACCCTTGGCTTTGAGGTTATCGATTCAAAGGCTAACTTCCTTTTCGTACGTCACCCACATGTGGATGCAGAAGATTTGTATCTGCAGTTGAAGGAGCAAAATATTTTTGTCCGGTACTTCAATAAACCAAGAATTCAGGAATATCTTCGTATATCAATAGGAACAGCTGATGAGATGGAACAATTTATCATAGCTCTAGAACCAGTGCTCCAAGAAGTGAAAAAGTAGTTCTAATCATCTTCATAAGATAAATAACTATGGTATAGTTAGCTTGCGGTAAAGGATAAGACGTAGATAAGGAGTTTAACACAATAATGAATAAAACTCGGTCGCTTTGCTATATCATAGGCTTGCTTATCGTAACATTGGGAATTTCCCTTACCATCAAATCTGATATGGGTGTAGGTGCCTGGGATGCCCTGCATGTTGGTTTATCTAAGCTTTTGTTTACAGTTGGAACGTGGGTAATTATTACTGGAACCATGTTAATTATCATTAATGCAATTTTATTAAAACGAAAGCCAGACGTATATGCTTTTATTACGATATTTATCATGGGACCGGCAATTGACCTTTGGCTATGGCTCTTAAATATTGAGCCATATAACTTGATGATGAAATTTGTCATTTTTACCATAGGGCTATTGGTATTATCCACTGGTGTTTCTATTTATCTACAAGCGAAATTTGCCCCGGCTCCTATTGACAATCTAATGATTGCCATTCATACAAGATTTCATGTGAAGTTAAGTGTGGCTAAAACCATTGGGGAAGTCATTGCCCTTATATTTGCACTGATATTTAAGGGACCAATTGGGATTGGGACGATTTTAGTTACTTTTTTAGTTGGCCCTATTATCCAAGTTATTTATCCTAGAGTAGAAAAAATAGTGGGGCAGTTTTCATGAGAAACGATTGATGAATTTATTGTCAATCGTTTCTTTTTTGTGGGCTGAGTGAAAAGGAAATAAACTCGAAAGCAACCTATTGAAAAAAGCTTTTCACTTCTTCGGGTACTACTTTTACATTTACGATTTTATGTTCATCCTCATCCTCACTTTTCGGGGCGAATTCAACGAGCAACATCTCCCCATTGTCGAAAGTCAAGAGCTCATAATTCTTATAATTGGCCCCAGAGGTGGATATTTCTCCGAATTGCTTAAAACGATCTTTTGAGACATTGTCTTTAGTTCCATCGTAAAATAAGGTCTGAAATAAAGTATATTGCTCCTGGTCAATGTGGTATTTCATTAAGAAAGCGGCATTTGTTGGTGAGTCTGGCTCTACGTATTTTTCATGGCTACAGCCGGTTATAGTGAAAAGTAAAACAAAAATAAAAACGAATATAAACCTCATAATCATCCTCCTAGTTCCATATTATAACATTTGCGCTAACAAAATAATTTATAATCATGTAGTGAATTAGGAAAGGTAAAAGTAGAAAGGAGTGATTTCGCTTGAGAAAAGAAAAGCCGAGAAAAGATGAGCCAACAATTGCAGCTGGCATGGATACAGAGGATGAGTTGAAAGAGGAAGCGACAGAAAAAGAGGTTGAAAGAGGGGATTACACTAGGGTCACATCATTATCTCTAGATGAAAACGACCCTAGTTAATGGAAAAACACTTGGATGTGGGAATCCAAGTGTTTTTCTTGAGGTGCTTTCTATTCCTTTGTTCTTAACAGTCTAAGCCCATTTAATGTGACGAGTAGGGTAGCGCCCATATCCGCGAAAATCGCAATCCATAATGTTAACCATCCAGGAATTACGAGTAGAAGCGCCAAAACCTTTATGCCGATGGAAAAGATAATATTTTGTTTGATAATCGTAAGTGCGCGCTTACTAAGTTTTATCGTAAAAGGTAGTTTCGATAGGTCATCACTCATTAAGGCTAAATCGGCCGTTTCAAGTGCTGTATCTGTACCTGCCCCACCCATGGCAATTCCAACATTTGCAGCGGCAAGTGCGGGAGCGTCATTCACCCCATCTCCAACCATTGCTACTTTTCCATATTGTTTGTGATAGTCCTTAATAAAGTTGAGCTTATCTTCAGGTAATAGATTTGCTTTTGTTGTTTTGACGCCAACTTCATTAGCAATAGAACGGGCTGTTTTGTCATTATCTCCTGTTAACATAACGGTGTTTTGAACACCAAGGCTATGAATTTGTTTCACAATTTCACGGCTCTCATGGCGAGGCTCATCCCTTACTGCAAATATGGCGATAACATCCTTTTGATCCCCATAAAGCATGACGGTTTTGCCTTCGTTTTGCCATTGATCAAACGTTTGTTTGATTGTCTCAAACCCTTGTGTTGAAAGCATTTCCTTCGCTAGTTTGAGATTTCCGACCCAGTAGGTAGAACCATTGAAATTTCCTTTAATTCCTTTCCCCGTAACAGAGGAAAAGTCGGTAATCTCCACTTGATCGGTCACACCGAATTGCTCACTATAATTCATAAAGGCTTTAGCTAAAGGGTGCTGAGAGTATGATTCCAGATTTCTTACCATTTTTAAATGGAAATCTTTTTTTTCCTCACTTATCCAATCTACATCTGTTACTTTTGGTTCACCGTTTGTTAGGGTTCCCGTTTTATCGAAAGCAATGGCATTGAGTCCACCTATTTCTTCTAGGTAGATGCCACCTTTAATGAGTACACCCTTTCTAGCTGCGGTACCAATTGCTGTGACAATAGAAACTGGTGTTGATACCACTAGTGCACATGGACATCCAACCACGAGAACAGCCAATCCTTGATAAACCCACTCACTCCATGATTGCCCAAATAGGAGAGGAGGTACGATCGCGACTAAAAAGGCAATCATGATAATAATTGGTGTATAGTATTTAGCAAATCGATCAACAAAGGCCTGTGATGGCGCTTTTTCTGCCTGGGCTTCTTCAACAAGATGAATAATCTTGGCTAAGGTGGTGTCTTCGGAGGTTTTCGTGACTTCAACCTCTAAATAGCCTTCTTCATTTAATGTCCCAGCAAAAACTTCATCTCCATGTTGCTTTTCAACAGGAACAGATTCTCCCGTAATTGTCGCTTGATTAACGGCTGAGTTCCCTTTGATTACGACGCCATCAAGCGCAATCTTTTGACTAGGTTTCACAAGTAGGGTGTCGCCAATTTGCACATCCTCAACAGCAAGCTCAATTTCCTCTCCCTTACGACGAATAACAGCTGTATTAGGGGCTAAATCCATTAATGATCGAATAGAATTTCTCGCCATGTCCATTGAGTAGGATTCTAATGCTTCACTTATGGCAAATAAAATAACAACAACGGCACCTTCCCCCCATTCACCTATCAGGGCTGCTCCAATAATGGCAATCGTCATCAAGGTGTGCATATTAAATTCTAGCCGAGCAAGATTTTTCAACCCGGTTATAAATAAAGAATACCCACCTAAAATCATGGCCATTAAAAAGGAAATGACCGTATAGTAGTGAGATTCCCCATTTTCGGCTGCTGATAGATAACCAACAATCACTAAAAAGATAGAAATTAAAACAAAAGAATGCCTTTGCCAAAAAGGTTCCTTCTTTTCGCTCTCATCTGGTTTTTGCTGGTTTTCAGGTCTTATCTTTAAGTTTTCAAATGCCCCAGCTTTTTCTAAATCAGCAATGGAGGTATCGCCAAAAACGGTGATTTTTGCAGCTCCAAAATTTACTTTTGCATCTTTCACACCATCCAGGTGCTTAACGTTCGCCTCGAACTTTCCGGCGCAGTTTGCTCAGGTCAGTCCTTCAATGCGATAAATCTCTTTTTGATATAGATCAGCCACGATGATTCACCTCCTTGTAGTGAGTAAAGGCTAAATCAATCATTTGTTTCACATGTTGATCGTCTAATGAATAATAAGCAAGCTTTCCTTGTTTTCTATATTTAGCTAAACCATTTTTTCGCAGCTGGCGTAAATGATGTGAGGCTGTGGCGTTAGATGAACCTACAATGTTGGCTACATCACATACGCATAATTCTTCTTCAATCGAAAGTGCATAGGCAATCCTGAGTCTAGTTTCATCAGAAAACGCTTTAAATAAGTTTGAGACAGAATCAATGGGCTGTGCTGCTACTTCAGGTTGAACACGATTGACCACGTTTTCATTTATACAGGATACATCACAGACATCCTTTGCTTTCAAGGGTATCCACCTCAATTAATCGTTGTTTGTGATTCATTATATTCAAATGTACATTTGAATGTCAATCATGTAATTTGCACTAGAGACAATAGAATTATAATCTTATAATAGTTTATACGTTGAAAAGGGAGACAGCAGGAGGGTGTAGAATGGAAATAATAAGATTAGCAAAGCTTTCAGATATCCCAGATATTATGAAAATAGTAAAAAAGTCTATTCAAATTATGCAGAAGAATGGCAATGAACAGTGGGGAGAGGACTATCCTTTGGCAGAGCATTATGAAGGGGACATTAAGGAAGACCATCTCTATGTCTATGAAGATAATGGGGAGGTTACAGGTGTTGCATGTATTAGCAATGAAGGCCATAATGAATATGATGAGATGAACTGGTCGTATGATGAACCATACTTATGTATTAAACGTCTTGCTGTTGACCCGGAAGTTCGTAAGCGTGGAATAGGTCTAAAATTCTATCAGAAGGCGGAAGAGCTAGCGTTAGAAAGAGGAATACAAACGATTCGCACGGATACATACTCAAAAAATAAAGGAGCAATTAAGCTTTTTGATAGAGGTGGCTATCAATTTGTCGGTGAAAGATATAACGGTGGAAAAGAGGCACCATTTTATTATTATGAGAAGAGGTTTTAAAGGGAAAAGCCTAAATCGGCATTATTGCCGATTTAGGCTTATTTTTATTTCCAATCCCTTGCTAGCGCTGAGTATATAACTACATCATGAAAATGGTCGTACAAAAATTCACCATCCCGAACAATTCCTTCTTGCTGAAAGCCTAGTCGTTCAGGGATTGCACGACTTTTCGTATTATCAACGCCACAGCGGATTTCAACACGATTGAGTTCTAATTCTTGAAAGGCATGTTCGACTAATGCCTTGGTTGCTTTTGTGATAATTCCTTTACCTTGATATCCCTTTGCTAGCCAATAGCCAATCGATGTTTGTTTACTGGCCCAGTTAATTCCATGGTACCCAATCATGCCAACGATTTCTTGACGATATAGAATGGCCACTTGAAAGCCATCATTTTTTGCGAATTGATTCAGCCACATCTCGATAATGGGATGATAATCCTCAGGTGTTGTGGAGCTATCGACCCAAGGCAACCATTCACGTAAGTAGCTGCGAGAATGGTCCACCACTTTGAATAATGTTGCTGCATCTCTTTTCTCCAATAACTTTAATTGAATGTCATCATCAACATAAAATGTGAACATGATTCTTCTCCCCAATCTACTTCGTAAGCTTCAAGAACGTTTCTGCATCTTGTACACAAAGGTTAATTCCTTTTTCCCAGAATGCCTCTTGGGTAATATCTTCACCTAGGTGCTTCATAGCTAATTCTTCAACTGACATAATGGCTGTGTCTCTTAGTAAAGCCATATATTTTTCCTCGTAATCTGTACCTTCCTCAATGGCCTTCGCATAAATGCTTAATGAGAATAAATAGCCAAAGGTGTATGGGAAGTTGTAGAATGGCACACCTGTAATATAAAAGTGCAACTTAGACGCCCAGAAACGTGGATGAGCCTCATTTATAGCACCACCATATGCTTCCTGCTGTGCATCAACCATAAGCTCATTTAAGCGACTAGCAGGAACCACACCATTTTTTCGTTCCTCATAAAATCTTGTTTCAAAAAGAAAACGGGAATGGATATTCATAAACATGGCTACACTGCGTTGTAGCTTGTCTTCTAGCAAGGATTTTTGTTGTTCCTCTGATGATGCCTCTTTTACAGCTGCATCTGCCACAATCGCTTCGGCAAAGGTTGAGGCAGTTTCAGCTACATTCATAGCATAGCTGCGGTTTAGGGGGTGCATTGGTTTTAACGTATGACTATGAAAAGCATGACCTAGTTCATGAGCTAACGTTGCGACATTAGACATCGAACCACTATATGTCATAAAAATGCGCGACTCCTCACTTAATGGGAAAGAGGTACAAAAGCCACCTGGGCGTTTTCCGGGACGATCCTCCGCTTCAATCCAAGCCCCATCAAATGCCTTTTCTGCAAATTGAGCCATCTCAGGACCAAATTTTTCAAAGTGCTTTAGGATAAACTTCGCCCCTTGTTCATAGGAGAGCGTTTCTTTTTCACTTGAAATCGGTGCATTTAAGTCATACCAATCTAATTTTTCTTTACCTAAGAGCTCTGCTTTCCGATTTAAATATTTAACAAAAGCTCCCTTGTGTTTTGTGATTGCTCCCCACATGGCATCAAGGGTATCTTGCTGCATACGATTATATTCAAGCGGTTCTTTCAATACATGGTCCCAACCTCGTTTTTCGTAAACGTTAAGACGAAAACCAGCAAGATGATTCAATGTCTTGGCAAATAGTTCTTCCTTTTCTCCCCATGCCTTCTCTAGCTTTTCAAAAATTTTTTTACGCACCTTGGGGTCGGAGTGGGAACCAAGGTTATTGGCTTGGCCAACTGATAATTCCTTTTCTTCCCCATCAAGGGTAAAAGGAATGGTCATGGAGCCAACGATGGTATCATACATTTGACCCCAACCGTGATAGCCATCAACCGACAGACTTTCGATGAGGGCTTCCTCTTGTTCGGAAAGCTTATCTGTTGCCTTTTTCCGCCATTCCTCTAAAACAAATTCAAGTTCAGATAATGCTGGATGTTGAAGTAACCCTTTCCAAACTTGATCGGTCGAGGCCGCTAGTTTTTGTTGAAATGTATTAAAGGCGGTTGAAAATTGGGCGCTTAAGGTTGTCACCTGACTGCGTAAAACATTCGCTTGTTTGTCTGCCATATTTTGTGCTTCCAGACAGCTCACAAATGCTCCTGCTTGGCGAAGGTTCATGATGACGTTTTTCGCGTTTTCAATTTGTTCGGCTACTATTTCTGCTTGGTCTTTGGAATGAGGTGTTTGGAACTGATTCATTTTTTCTGAAAATGCTGTTGTCATTTCCGTTAAGTTTTTTAAATGGTCTTGGAATGCTTTGGAATCACTTCCGCCTGGAAAGATCGATTCTAAATCCCAAACTTCTGAATATGTAGTTGACATGTATAACTTCCTCCATTAAGTCATGATAATTATTAGTTTAGCATAAGTGATTCTGCTGTTCGTGTTATTTGCAAAAAATTCTGTCATGTGGGCAGGAAATTTTCAATAGGGAAAGGAAAAAAAGATATAGAATATAAGGAAATGGGGTTGGATAATTTTGAGTGTGAAATTGGAGAGAGTGGGAACCACATACATTCCTGTTCAAAGTGTGGAACAAGCAACCGAATGGTATGAAAAAACGCAGAACTTCAGCATCAAGATGAAAATAAAGCCATTGTGCAATTAGCGAATCAAAGCTTTTTTCTCGTAAAGGCAGCAAAAGAGCAAACTGCCAATTATAAGGATGCATCTGGAAAAGAGTGGTTTTCTTTAACTTTTGAAGTGAATGGTTTAGAGGCTTTGTATCAGCTACACCAAGAGCTTAAAGATAAAGAGGTAAAAGTAGGTGACATCGAGGATAGGGGACATCCTGGGGAAAATTTTGTGTTTTTGGATTCAGACGGGAATCAATTTGATGTTTGGAGTGAGCTTAGTCCAGAATTTAAATCACGATATCAAATTGATTAAAAAAGAGCTGAATCCTCCAATAATGAGGATTCAGCTTGAATATTATCTAGACATAACTAAGTCACCAAAATTGGCTTTTAAACCCTCGCCTTTAACAAGCTGAAGTCTACCATTATCTAGTGGCCACTCTGCTATATAATGTTCATTCTGATTATGAATAATCTTTGGTTGCCCCAATCTGTATGTTTGTTCAAACTGCTTGCTGGCTTTCTGGATGTCAGAAACGCCTACTTGTATTGTTGAGAAATCCATTTCGTTAACGGACTCCTCATTCGGTGGCTGATTCCCTTCACCCTCCCATTCAATCAAAAAAGGCAAAATCTCATCATTCATTTGATATTTAGGAAATAGCATTCTCCATTTTAAAGTAGACCCATCTGGTTTTACCCTACTTCCTGGAAAGGGTCCTTGATAGGGGATCTCTTGCTTATTAAAGTGATGAATCAGCTTATCCATTTGATTGGTTCTTAAGGCAAACTGAATAGGCTCCTCCATTTTTTGCTGGTGTGCATAAGCTGTATGTTGAATTAAAGGATTATCCGAAGCGTGAGCCTTTTCTTTGTCCTCAATCCCTAACCATTCGATATAGCTGTTATTGTTCATGAAAGCAAGGTAATTGTATGTTCCCCATGGCTCATGGTGCCCACCTTTAACAACAACAACCTCATTCTGTTTTGAAGCTTTTTCAATATCATTTTCAATAGATTCCCCATAAACAACAAGATGATCAAAGGCCAACAAATAATCTCCCCCTTTAAGCTTTTTGAAAGGCATCCATAATCAGTTGATAGGATTCAAACCTCTTTTCAGTTGAAGTAGCAATCGTATTAACAATGATTTCATTTACTCTATAAGCTTTTGCCAATTGCTCAAGCCGTTCTCTTACTTGGACTGGATCCCCAACAATCATACGGTTGCGGTTATGACGGACACGCTCCTCTTCAAAATACGTATAAGTAACATTGGCGGCTTCTTCTGGAGTCGGGTATTCATCTCGGAAATCCCCATTTTCCACACGCAATAGCTGTAAATCTAAACTTTTCGCCAAATACTCGGCCTCTTTTTCCGTCGGAGCACAAATAACAAAAATCGCTACACTACCCTCAGGTTCTTGCCGATATTCTGATGGCTGGAAACAGTTAAAGTAAGCATCCATGGCACCTGTTCCACCCTCACCATTAATAAATTGGGCAAATGTATAGGAGGCACCAAGCTGAGCTGCAAGTGTAGCACTAGTTCCGCTTGAACCTAGCATCCAAATCGGTGGCCATGTATCCCCAAGTGGTGTTGCTTTTACTTTATAGGTTTGGTGTTTTCGGCCTTGAAGATAACTCATTAATTCTTGAACCTGCTGAGGATAATCCTGAACGTTTGGGTATTTCCCTTTATTTAAAGCGTAATTCACTCCAGGCATACCACCAGGTGCACGCCCAATTCCTAGGTCAATGCGTCCTGGATATAGGGACTCCAGCACGCGGAACATTTCAGCAACCTTAAAGGAGCTGTAGTGGGGAAGTAAAATACCACCTGTCCCAACACGAATTCGCTCCGTATTGGCAGCGAGATGTGTAATGAGAATTTCAGGAGCTGAACCCGCTAAAGTCTTTGTACTATGGTGCTCGGAAACCCAAAAACGATGATAGCCAAGTTTATCGACGAACTTGGCCAGCTCTGTCGTTTGGTTTAATGCATCCTGGGGTGTAAACCCCGGTAATACAGGGGACTGGTCTAATACACTCAATTTTAATGACATCATGAACATCCTTTTTTATGTAAGAAGTTAATTTTATTTTTCCCTTTTTGAGGAAGAAATTCAATGATTGTGCTTGAGGAGAGGATTAGGCGAGGTGTAGTAATATCCAATCAGTAAAAAATGATATTCAATCAGGAAAATTGATAGTTTATCAGTAAATTGGGCAAATATATCAGTAAATTCCAAAATGTAGAGCACTATCAAAAAGGATTTTCCTTGAAAATCTTTAATATTAATAGTGTAGAGAGGAGAATTTAAGATGAAACATGCTCTTGTTGTTGGTGGAACAGGGATGTTAGCAGATGTGACATTATGGCTGAATAAAAAGGGATACTATGTTTCAGTTATGGGGAGGCGAAAGGACAGGTATCACAAATTAATGGAACAAGTACATGATCCAAAGAGGATTTCGAGTATCTTGGTAGACTATCATAATACGGATGAATTACGGAAGCGGCTGATGGAATCGATTAAGGAACACGGACCCTATGAGTTAGTTGTTGCTTGGGTCCATTCGTCTGCACCAGAGGCTTTGCCTACTTTGCTGCAATTACAAGCGGAAAAGGGTCTCAAACAAACGTTTGATCTATATCATGTAAAGTCTAGTACATCGTATATTAAGAGAGAAAAACCTGATTTACCCTCTTCATGCTCTTATCATGAGGTATTCCTAGGCTTTAAGCTTTTTGGTCACCATTCCAGGTGGTTAACTCATCAAGAAATATCGGACGGAGTGAAGGATGCGATTCATCACAATCGGAAAGAAACCATTGTTGGGCAGCTGGAGCCTTGGGAGAAACGCCCACATTAATGGAATTATGAGATTTTAAAAGAGGAGATGAACGAAATGGGGAGATTACAAGATCAAGTAGCAATCATAACAGGTGCAGCCAATGGAATTGGCTTAGAATCCGCTAAAACATTTCTGCGAGAAGGGGCAAAGGTTGTATTAGCTGATTTTGATGAGGAAACAGGTAAACAAAGAGAACAGGAACTAAAAGGTGAGGGTATGGACTGTCTGTTTGTTCAGGTAAATGTTGCAGACCGAAACAGCGTAGATGCAATGGTAAAGACAGCTGTAGATTATTTTGGTCAGATCGATATTTTAATAAACAACGCAGGTATTACGAGAGATGCCATGCTTTCGAAAATGGATCCTGAACAATTTCAACAGGTCATCGATGTCAATATGACTGGAGTTTTTCATTGTACCCAAGCCGTGCTGCCACATCTTATTCATCAAGGCAAAGGAAAAATTATCAATACATCTTCTGTCTCAGGAGCGTATGGAAACGTAGGACAAACCAATTACGCTGCGGCGAAAGCGGGACTAATTGGGATGACGAAAACCTGGGCGAAGGAGTTAGGACGCAAATCGATTAACGTAAATGCTGTAGCTCCTGGGTTTACGGAAACATCCATGGTAGAGAGTGTACCTGAAAAAGTGATTGATTCCTTAAAACAGCAAGTACCGATGAATCGTCTTGGAAAGCCTGCTGATATTGCAAATGCTTATTTGTTTTTAGCATCGGATGAATCCGATTATATTAATGGCCATGTGCTTCATGTAGATGGGGGTATTATGATGTAATCAAACAAATGTTTGTTTGATAGCCATTAACCCTACTGTACCTGTGTTTTTTAAAATATGGTATAGTGAAAATAGAATAAATTTACAGGGGGATGTTTCCATGTTTACCTATCCTTTTGAACAAATTGTTGAGGTTGAAAACATCGGAGAACCTACTAAACAAACGTTTGATCAATTTCTTAGAAATACAAATTTACCATCAGTGAAGAAGGCAAAGGATGACGAAGAGAAAGTTTTACTGCTGGCCATTGATGTTCAAAATGATTTTATGGATGCAGGAGCGTTAGGGGTACCAGGCGCAAAACAGGATGTAGAAAGATTGCTGCAGTTTATCCACCACAACTTTGAACAGATCACCCACATCATGGCGTCCATCGACACCCACAAACCACAGCAAATTTTTCACCCTTGTTGGTGGGAAGACTCCTCCGGAAACGAACCAGAGCCACTCACCATCATAACATATGAAGATATTCAATCAGGAAAATGGTCACCGCGTTTTCATCATGAGAAGAGTATGGCTTATGTTAGAAAATTAGAGGAGCAAAGTAAGAAACAGCTTTGTATTTGGCCATATCACTGTATCCAAGGCTCGTATGGTGTTTCATTGGAGAGCCAGTTTACGAAAATGGCATATTTGCACTCGTTGTTAAGAGATTACGAGCTAAAAACAGTAGTCAAGGGCGAAGATCCATTAAGTGAGATGTATGGTATTATTCAGCCTGAGTATAGTGAGAAGGAATTAGTTAGATATGATGTAGTGGAAGAGATTAAGCAATATGACAAAGTGATTATAGCGGGTGAAGCAGCGTCCCACTGTGTGATTGAGTCGGTCATACAGATTGTTGAGCATGTGAAGGATGACCGTAGATTACTAGAAAACATCTATGTGCTAACGGATTGTATGAGTTCGATTCCTGGGTTTGAAGAGGAGACGGAGAAGGAGTTTCAAACGTTACATAGGGATTACGGGGTACAGTTGATTTTGACTAGTGAGTGGTAGTTTGGTGGGGTGGAGTTCAGATGATGCTGTGCTATGATGTGATGTGTGCTTATGCTAAAGTTGTGGTTGAAAAGGCTAAAGAATAATAGTTGTATGCTGAAGTTGGCCTTGGAAATGCTGAAGAACAGCGGAAATGCTGAATATGCGATTTGCTTTGCTAAAGTTTACGACCATTAAGCTGAAGAACGAGAAGATTATGCTGGAGTTGGGCTGAAATATGCTGAACCCCGCACCGCACCTGAACCACCAGCCGCACCTGCACCTCAAAAGCTAGCTGAAATCGCCACCGAGACCCGCCACCACGAATCAAGCCCAATCAACCCACCAACCAAGGAGATGAAATAAGTGACAAACTGCCTCGAAGTCAAAGACCTACAACTATCCATACGAAATAAGCCCATACTACAGGATATCACCTTTGCCGTTCCAAACGGAAAAATCATGGCTCTGGTTGGGCATAATGGTGCAGGAAAATCGACGACTATGAAGGCGATTATGGGATGGCAGGATAAAGACGAAGGAGAAATTTCTATTCAAGGTATACAACAGGATAAGCATTTTCTTCGTTATAAAACCCAATTTTCGTATATCCCTGAAGAGCCTTTATTAATGTCAGAGTTAACCGTCTATCAACATTTCCAATTGTATGGAGCGAGCTATCAAATTGAGGAAGATTTACTGAACGAGAGAGTGGAATATTATACAAAGGAATTTGAAATTCAGGATAAACTAAGTGAGTTCCCCGAATCCTTATCAAAAGGAATGCGACAAAAGGTTCAAACTATTTGTGCATTACTTCCAGAGGTACCGTTATTGTTAATTGATGAACCTTTTATGGGATTGGATATCTATGCTGCACAATTTCTTATTGAGGAGCTTAAAAATAGAAAGGAACAAGGGACCGCAATTTTATTAACTACACATCAGCTAGAAAAAGTAACAGACCTTTGTGATTACTATGTTCTGTTATCCAATGGGGTGATTTCGGAGTCAGGGGAAATCGAAGCGTTTAGTGGGCTACAAAGGAGAGAAGTTCACGATGAGTAAGCTACCTTCATTAGCCCCAACCTTGAGGTGGCTTAGGAAAAATCGTTTCAAGAAGAAATTAAATTTAATAAAGATGTCCATTCGTACCGTAATTGATTTAACAATAGCTATTTATCTACTAGGCTTTGGTTTCATTTGGTTAGTTATCCTCAGAGACCAGCTTCTATACTTTCAGCCATACTTTGATTTGTTGGAAGGGCAACAATCAACAGTTTGGGTGTTCACGATTTTTATAGCTCTGCTTATACGAGGTCTAATCCTATCATTTCGGGACCCTGGAATCTACATAACCAGTACAGAATTTCAATTAAGCCTGCTCCCTTTTTCTAGGATGAAAATTTGGGCCTATAGTTTGTTTGAAAGACTAGTTTTGATGACTGTTAAAACCTTTCTTTTCCTTCTTATTCTATGGGTGATGACACCTTTAAATTTTGATTTTATTACTCTATTATTTATCACAATATGGATTGGGAATGTGACGGGGATTAGTATACAGTGGAGAGCATTTCAAATTGAAACTCTAAAACATGTTCTAACCATTGTTCTCTCCGGTATCGTTTTAATTGCGATCAGGTATTTGGTGTTACTCAATGAACTATCTGGAAGTCTAATATTATGGATTAGTTGGTTTGCTGGTATTTTGTTAGCCATATCCTTATTTACAGTCCATAGTTTAATATATACAGATTGGACCAAGGTTGTAAGCTTCAGTGATGTGAAGGTCTGGAATATGATGATTGTCCAGAAATTAACCAAAATAACGATCAAGCCACCGCAGAAGTTTCATCTTTTCACAAAAATATTTCAGGGGAAGAGGGCAAGGCGTCCATTTCCTTATGATTTGTCTGTTATTTCAGTAAGATTGTGGCGTCATTTTTTTAAGGAGCAACTAGGGATTATATTACAATCAGTCGGAGTCATGCTACTACTTATATTGATCCTTGGCTCTCAAGGCACCTGGCAACTAGGTGTATCTATAGCACTATCAATCATGATTATCACACAAGTTATGGGTAGCATGTTTATGTATCAATTTGAGCAGCCTATCATGAGTGCCATTCCTTGGCAAGTCGGGGCATGGTTTCGCTCTTATCAAAAATGGTATGTTGCGCTAGTAGTTGTCCTAACATTGGCTTATACAGGCATGCTATATTTTCATAATCTAGAAACTTGGATGATTATTAGTAATGCTTGTTTTTATGCGTTTTGGATTTTCTTTGATTTGGAACTATCCGTCTTTCCTAAGGTTCGACTGTTAACGGATCAGGTGCGGGGAAATGATTTATTCTTTTTGGTTCGGATAGTCGGTGCCTTAGCTGTTTATTTAAGCATATATTTTGGATGGATTAGTTTAATTGCGATTGGAATCATGATTTTCGTCCGCATCAAAAAAGGAGTATTAATGATTGATTGAAAGTAGAGGAGGAATTTAATTGAGTCACTTAAAACAAGAGGTCCATGCTGTTTTTGTTCATGTCACAGATTTAAAGAAATCTGCAGAGTGGTATAGTAAACTATTAGAATTGCACTTTAAAGAGGAGGAGGTACAATCCCCAGTCTACAATATGCCTTTAAAAAGTGGGGCGTACATGACATTAGATGACCATGCTTTTGATCCAAGCTTTGAATTTACCCCTTCTCGTCATCCAGCTTTTAATTTTATGACTAGTGATTTGAAGGCTGCTTATGATTGGATAAAACAAGAAGGCATCCCAGTTGTACGTGACATCGAGACACATGGTAATTTTGGTTGGATTCACATTATGGATCCAGATGAAAATGTGTTGATGATCTGTGGTGATGTAGCATAGAGCAAAAGCCCTTTAGAAAGGATTACTTTTTACACACGGCAATTCCAAGTGGGTAATAGATTCCTTTTCTAGGGGGCTCTGGTTCAATCAATACCCCATCCTGATAATAAAAGGAAACGTCGGTATAGCAAGTGAATAAAGCACGAAATTCTTCAGGAGTTAATTGATGTACATGAAATGGCGATCCACATTCAACCCCTCTTCCTTGTCCAAAAGGAGTCGAAACAATTAATGTTCCCCCAGGCTTAAGCAATTGATGATAATTTTTTAATAGTTTTTCTTCATCCTCAATGTGCTCAAGTGTTTCAAAGCTTAAAATAGAATCGAATTGACCGATCTGATTGGGTAGTGTTAAATCCGTTGCATCCTTTACCATGAAACTGGACTGTGGATGATAGTATTTACCTTTTGCATATTCGATAATGTCTTGGTCAATATCAATGCCAATGACTTCATCAATTTGCTTCTTTCGTTTTTTAGTAACAAAATGTGTCCCATAGCCTGCACCACAGGATAGGTCCAAGACTCTACCTACTGCATAGGGGAGGGCAAACTGATACCTTGCTATATGCTCTAGTAGTAGCATATTCATCGAATCCATATATTCTGGTATAACTCTTTCGCCAGTATCCTTAACCATATTCTCAATCCTTCTCTAAAATGATAACGCTATGATATCATATCTCAAAAAGTAAACTAAAGAAAGAAAAAAAGCACTATTTATAATAGCGCTTTCATAATTTAGGTTAAAAAAGTTAAGATATCTTCACATGTTTTTCCTCATTCTTTTCATGCTCACGATAATATTTAACGAGGTTTGGAATTATGGATTTAAAGTCGGGACATGAGATGGTGCTGTTTTCTAAGCCTTTTTGAGCATTGCGACAGTCATATTCGCATTGATCCGTAAAATAATCTAACACCTGTTTTTCGGTTTGAAGCCATTTCCGGAAAAACGGGATAGAGAGTAGCATTTCCGCACTTTTTAATGGTACCCTTCCTCGAGGTTTCCTTCCTAAATATTCTTGCATAAACATTGAGTATAATTCTCTAGCCGTATAAGGAGATGGATCTGTGAGATGATAAGTTTGGCTTTCTTTTGATGTGTCGTGTGCAAAAAAGACTGTAGCCTCGATAATGTAATCCAACGGAACCAAATTGACCTTAGCATCTAGGTTTCCAAAGTAAGGCAGAATGGGCATAAAACGAAGGTGTCTAATAAAATTAAGGACAAAGTAAGGACCATCAAACTTTAATGTTTCTCCTGTTTCTGAATGGCCAACAACAATGCCAGGACGAATAATGGTAATGGGTATATCGGATTCGAGTTCCTCTAGTAATTTTTCTGCTTCATATTTTGTTTTTTCATAGTGGTTATTAAATCCTTTGTCGTGTTCTAATTCATCTTCGTAAATCACACCCTGTCGTTTGCCGGCTACGTATGCAGTACTGAAATAGATATACCTCTCTAAATTCGTAAGAGAGAGGACAAAGTCATTCATATTTTTTGTCCCAAACACATTTACTTTTTGAGCAGGCTCGAACGGTACGGCTAAATCATAAATAGCAGCTAAATGAAAGACATGTGTAACGGAATCCTGTAATAAACGGATGCTATCATGCTCAAGTCCAAGATTCTCTTGAGTGATATCTCCCTCAACTAACGTTATTTTGCCTTCATCAATGCCAGTGTCATTTAATAAGTTTTTTAATGATTTCTCTGCGTCTTGCATCATAGAGGGCAGCACTAGTGCATAAATGTGTTGGACGGGGTATTCTGCTTGAAAAATTCGTTTGATTAAATACGTAGCCAGATACCCTGGATAACCAGAAAAGAAATAGACATTACCCAAGCTATTCACTCCTTAAATCAAATTTAGTTATCTATATTCTACAAAATGGTTGTTCATACCTTTAACGATTACTTCACCTAAGTTTAAAAAAACGAGTCAATGGGTAAGGATATCAGTAGAGCGCGAATGGAACTCTTAGCTTACTTGAGGTGATACGTAGTGAACCAAGAAGAGATCATCGTGTATACTAGTCAAAATTGTAATCAGAGTAAAAAAGTAATGAATCTATTGGAAAATTGGAATAAACACTATGAAGAAAGGAACATATCTGAAGATCGTTCATATTTAAAGGAATTACAACAAAATGGAATTTATGCTACTCCAGCTACGTTTATTGAGGATAAATGTATACTAGGTTATCAAAGAAGAGCTATTGTTCAAGCAATAAGTTAGTAATTGAACTAGATAGAATCACACTCCCAGATTGTCCTAACATAAATTGTAATAAGGTCAATATTAGGGGGTGTTTTTAATGCAAAGAAATTGGAACTATCAACCAGGTCCAAACCATTTTCAAAACATGTATCCACCTCAATTTCCATTTCAGAATCAAGGTTCCTTTCATGGTATGAAGTCACCATATGAACAATTTCAAAAACCTCCAATGCCAATGGGGAAATACCCTATGAACCAAGGAGGCGGACCAATGGGAGGACCTTATCCAAAGGGGCCCAATCCGCTTTTACAGGCCTTCCAGGATCAAAACGGTCAAATGGATTTTGACAAGGTCTTTTCAACTGTTGGGCAGGTAGTCAACACAGTCCATCAGGTTCAGCCATTAGTGAAACAGGTTGGCTCGATGATAAAGGGGTTTAAGGTGTAAAAGAGAGGCTGATCATTGCTTTCTGATTAGAGGCAATTTCATCAGCCTCTTTTGTTTTAATCTGTTTGGGGGCGAATGTGTGCAATACTTAGATTTCGGGGGTCATCTACCTCGTTTTTGTTCAATAAGGTCACTGAGGTTCAATTCAGGATTTAGATAGCAATTAATCCATGTCAAAGTGCTGCAACCCCAAGATTCCCAACAAATACCACAGATTGCTGATTGAATGACCTAGCCAGTATTGAATCTTCCTAATATATGTTAAAATATAGAACGTTGTTTCTTAATTTATAAGGGGGGGATGAATTGGCTAATGATCATACAAAGGCAAAGGTCCCTATTCAATCTTCCTTTTATTATGGATGGGTGATTGTTGCTGTTGCAGCTTTAAGTGTCTTTTTCTCTGGACCAGGTCAAACCTACTCCATATCTATTTTTAAGGAGTATTACATAGAAGACTTTGGCTACTCGAATTCATTTGTTTCAGGATTATATTCGGTTGCTACATTATTAGCTGGATCGCTTTTATTTGTTGTTGGGCGATTGACGGATAAATTTGGTCAGCGTACTATGATGACGGCCATTGGCATATTACTGGCTGTAACGTGCTTTTGGAACAGTTTCATTTTTGGACCGGTTATGATGTTTATCGGCTTTTTTATGCTCCGAATATTTGGTCAAGGCTCAATGACGCTACTACCAAATACTCTAGTGCCACAGTGGTTTATGGCTAAACGGGGCAAAGCCCTTAGTCTTATGGCGATTGGCACATTTGTTAGCTCTGCTTTATTTCCACCTTTAAATACGTTCTTAAATAATACAATTGGCTGGAGATATACGTGGGTATTCTGGGGAGTCCTTCTGCTTGTTATTTTTGTACCTATCGCATTTGTTTTCGTTCGGAATAAGCCTGAAGATGTTGGGCTTGAAATGGATGGGAAGAAGACAAACTATCCAGTGAGAACTCATTTACATGTGGATGTAAGCGAGGTTAGCTGGACGGTAAAAGAAGCCATGAGAACCCGGGCTTTCTGGTTTATTCTGTTTTGTGTGAGTGTACCTGCGCTTGTGAATACAGGGGTTACCTTTCATATTGTATCGATTGCAGAGGGTAAGGGGTTAACAGCTGGGCATGCTTCGATGATTTTATCCTTAATGGCTATTATTGGTTTTCCATTATCCTTTGTATCGGGTTATTTGGTGGATCGATATCAAGTGAAATATGTTCTAGCCATTACCTTCTTAGGACATATCATTTCCATTTTAATGCTCTGGCAAGTTAGCTCGGTAGTAGGAGCTGTGATTTACGGTGTTCTATGGGGGATTGTAAATGGATTAGAAAGAATTGTTTTAAATATCGTTTGGCCAAACTATTTTGGGCGTGAACATTTAGGAAGTATAAAAGGGATTGCTCAATCTGTTATGGTCCTCGGCTCTGCTCTTGGCCCATTACCATTTGGCCTTTTTTACGATTGGTACCACGGCTATGATGAAATTTTACTTATTATCATATTATTTCCACTTACAGCAGGCATATTGTCTTTACTGGCATCAAAGCCTGTTTATAAAAAATAAGACGAAGAGACCTAAATCTCTTCGTCTTATTTTTACACTAATCTCTAAAAAATGAGATTACAATTCCACCCTCACCAGCGTATGTTGCAATCAACGGCCCCATATCCATAAACAAGGAGTCCTTAAATGAATAGCGCTCCTTCATATCCTCAAGCACTTGACTTGCTCTTGCTTTATCATTTCCGTGAGCCATTGAGATGGTACCAAAGCTTTTGGTTTGTTCACCAATTTGCTCAATGAATCGGCGCATCGCTTTTTTGTTTCCTCTTACCTTTTCCGCTACATCAATGGTTCCTTCCTCTGTTGCGTGTAAAAGGAGTTTAATATTCAGGGTTTTGGCAATCGCACCTTTTACACGATCTAGTCGTCCACCCTTAATTAAATTATCTAAGGTTTTCAATACAAATAATGTGGAGAGTTTCTCTGTCCTCTCTTTCAAATGAGAAACAAGGTCGTGAAAATGGACATTTTCTAGCATTTTCTTACGTGCCTCATGTAGTAAAAGAGCAATACCACAGGAAGCAGTCTTTGTATTAATGACTTCAATCGTTCGGTTAGGTTGCTCTTCTAATAGCATATCTTTACCTATGACCGCACTTTGATAGGTACCGCTAACCCCTTTGGATAATGAAAGCATGAGAATGGATTTATTCTCATCAACTCTTTTATAAGCTTCATAGAAGTCTTGTGGACTAGGTGCAGATGATTTAGGTAACTCATCAGCCTCCCTCATTAGATCGTAGTATTCAGGGAACTCCTGATCAGGACTTACTTTGTATGTCTTTCCATTCAGTTCAATGTTAAGGGGGACAATTGAAATATTAAGCTTTTGTTGTAAAGCTGCAGGGATATCTGCGCCCCCATCAGTCATTAATTGAATGTTCATTCATCATCACTCTCCCAATGATATTCCTTATATATGATCCTTGCTTTCTTCTACGATCATTCTTGGTCTTCTTGAAGTACTAAAAATGAACAGCATTAAACCAAAAATGACAATGAAGCCTCCGAGAATTTGGAACCATGTAATTACTTCTCCGAGTATAAAATAGGCTAATATGGACGCCCCAACCGGCTCGAATAGCATTCCCATTGTAATGGTTGAAGTACTGATCCATTTAAGCGCCCAATTAAATAGTGTATGGCCCAAAAAGGTAGGTACAATGGCTAACGCTAAAAAGATGAGCCAATGGTCGAGAGGGTAGCCAATAAACGCTTCTTGATTAACAATATTATATAAAATTAAGGTTATGGAGCTTACCCCATATACGACAAATGTATAGGTGGCTAAGGATATCCTTTTTCTAACATTCTGTCCTAATAAGAAATATCCTGTTACCATAATTGCTCCTAATAAAGCTAACATATCACCAAAGAACGCTAAGCCACTAATTTTAAAATCGCCCCAGCTAATGATGATACTTCCAATTATTGCGATCACCATACTTATGATGGCGCCATAAGTAAAGCGCTCCTTAAAAAAGAAATACGTTCCGATAAAGGCGAAGATAGGCTGTAAAGTGACCAATACGACTGAACTCGCGACAGAAGTATAGTTTAATGACTCAAACCAAAAGATGAAATGAAAGGCAAGGAAGACTCCGGAAAAAATGGACAGCCTCCAGTCCTTTTTTTGTATATATCTAAATTCATGCCGTCTCTTCAACAGTATATAAGGAGACATGATTAAGACCGCTAATAACAGTCGATAATTAGCAATAATCGATGCAGGGGCATCGTGCGCTAGTTTTACAAGAATCGCAGCTGTCGAAACACTGATGACACCAATTGTTAACGCGAGATATGGAGCAAATAGTTTATTCCCCATTTGTATCCTCCAGCTGTGCTTAAAGTTAAAGTCATTTTATCATGGATTTCAGACAATTACATCATGGTAGGCATCTATTAAATCCAATGAGAGCGATGTTTATGTCCCATCAAGAGGAAGTAAGCCAACCCGAAGCCTCCCATAAAGCCGAAGATATGGGCATAGATATTTATGTTTGCCCGCATAAATGTCATAATAAAAGCAAAAATCATGATGACGACGATCATTTGGGTACTTTGGTAATCTAGTAAATGCTTTCGATATAAGACGATAAACAAATAAGCTCCAAACAAACCAAACACAGCACCAGAAGCACCAGCATGAGTAAGTATTTCTGATCCTAGCCATAACGTCACTAGGTTCCCAACAAGGCCTGAAACTACATAAAGTAAGATAAATTTTAGTTTTCCAAGCATTCGTTCAAGTCCCGGACCGAATAATACAAGGGAAAAAGAATTAAAAACAGCATGCATAAGACCAAAGTGAAAGAAAATAGCTGTGAAAAGTCGCCAATACTCTTGGTCGTAATAAATGAGGCCATTTTGAGCTAAGCCAAATGACCGAATAGCCTCCAAAAAGGGGATAGGAAGAAAATCGGTAAAAAACCATAAACCTAAATTGATGGCTACTATTACGCTGACAACAGGATAAAAGCGGATAAACTCTTGAAAACTTTCTGTACGAACAAACATCATATCACCTATTCATCGTATTTTTATGGTGCTATTCTTCTCTATACATATAGAAGGATTGTCTAATCGTTATGCAGATTTCTTAGAAAGAAGGGGAGTATTTTGATTACAGGATTAGGAATCGATTTAATTGAAAAAGAAAGAATCAACAATGCTATGAAAAAAAGCGACCGTTTTTGTAAACGAATCTTATCTGACCGTGAAAATGTTATTTTCCAAAGTATAACATCTTGGCAGCGAAAAGTTGAGTATCTTGCAGGGAGGTTTGCTGCTAAGGAAGCGTATGCTAAAGCATCTGGTACGGGGATTGGAAAGGAAATGGCATTTAAGGATATTGAAGTATTACCTGACTCTAAGGGAAAACCAGAATTATATTTCAAAGGGGAAAAAAATCCGAAATCCTTAGTCTCTATTTCACATGGGAGGGAAATTATAATAGCAGAAGTCATAATTCAGGAAGGCTAGTCTGCATATTCGGATAGTTTGTCTCATATATTTTAGTGCGGGTAGGAGGGAACAACCTACACATGAGTTTCAAGGGGAATGTGTAACCGTTAATCAAAATCAAAGCTTTGGTGATGAGGAAGGGGCGATCTGAGATTGTAACGAATGAAGGAGGGTTATAGCATAATAAGGTGACTAATGTGTTTATCAAAAAGCGAAGAGATTAACGGAATTATACATTTCATCAGTAGTGTTCCCTTGGTTTTGAAATGAGGCAAAGGAGTTGTGATCATGAAGAAAAAACATTTGCTCTGGAGCTTGGCGGTATTCTTACTTATTTTCTTAGCTGCTTGTGGTGAGAAATCAAAAGAGGATATTGTGAATTCTCTTGAGAAACAGGCTGAGGAAATGAGCGGATACAAGGCGCAGGCAAAGATGAATTTAAAGACTGGTGAAGAAGTACAAAGTTATGAAATCGATGTATGGCACAAGAAAAAGGATCTTTACCGAGTACAATTGAATAACCCAAGTAGTGAAAAAGGCAATCAAATTATTTTGAAAAACAGTGAGGGTGTATTTGTTCTTACACCGGCACTCAACAAAAGCTTTAAGTTTCAAAGTGAATGGCCGGACAACAGTAGTCAGCCATATCTCTATTCCTCCTTGGTAAATGATATTATGAATGACCAAGAGGCTGAATTTAAAACAACAGAAGACTACTATGTATTTACAACGAAAACGAACTATCAAAGCAACAAAAACTTACCTTATCAGGAAATCACCTTTGATAAGGAAACACTAAAGCCTGTTTTAGTCAAAGTAATGGACAAGGATTACAAGTCCTTAGTTGAAATTACGTTCTCATCATTTGAATATGATCCAAAATTTGCAGAGGATGACTTTGATACGAAGAAGAACCTAACAAGTAGTTCTGCTGATGTGCCAGCGATGGCGAATGCTGAAGAGGAAGTAGAGATGCAGGTTCTTTACCCTTTAAACCTTCCTGAAGGTACATCATTAGTGGAAGAAAGAAAGGTTGACTTTGAAAACGGGACAAGAGTGATCCTTACATTTGAAGGGGACAAGAATTTCACTCTGATTCAGGAAAAGTATACAGCTTACCCAACGAGTATTTCATCACCGGTATCGGTTGAAGGTGACCCAGTTGACCTAGGGTTTACAGTGGGAGCTTTATCAGACGGTACGGTAGAATGGAGTAACAACAATACAAGATTTTACTTAGCTAGTGAGGACCTAACTAGAGAGGAATTAATTGAAGTGGCCTCTTCGGTTGAAGGTAAAAGCTATAAGTAATGGTTCCTAACAGACTCGGGGAGGGTTTACTCCTGTCCTATAAATCCTTAGTACAAGGTGAGGAGGAGTGACCTCCACTTTTGAGTCTGTTTTTCTTGTCCATTTGATTATTTGACATATGACAGCTCAACATTAAATAATAGAGGAAAAGGGAAAAGAGGGTTCGGGACTTGGATTTGCAACCTTTTTATCGAGATACATGGGTAGAAGTACATTTAGATGCCATTCGACATAATATTCAGCAACTAAAACAAGTTCTTCCCGATCACACGAAAATTTTTGCTGTTGTCAAAGGGAATGCGTATGGACATGGGGACATTCAAGTCGCAAATGTCGCACTTGAGGAAGGAGTTTATGGATTATCCGTAACACTCCTAGATGAAGCCCTGCGCTTGAGAAGGGCTGGTATTAAGGCTCCTATTTTAGTGATGAGCTGGACACGTCCTCAAGATGTTGAGGTTGCCATAAAGAATAATATAACGTTAACCGTTTTTCAAAGAGATTGGATAGAGCAGGCCAAGAATTTCATAGGAACAAAGGCTCTTTCAGTCCATGTTAAATTGGATACTGGGATGGGGCGTGTAGGAGTCCGTACTGATGATGAATTAGTCCAGTTAATGGAGGGATTGCAGGGCGATCGGTTCCACGTTGCTGGCGCATTTACTCATTTCGCAACAGCAGATGAAGAGGAACTCTCCTATTACGAAAAACAACGGTCACGTTTTATAGAACGCATTGAATTATTTCGTTCGTTTATTCAACACCCTGTCGTTATTCATTCAGGAAATAGTGCGGCTAGTATGCGATTTCCGGGTGATGTATTTGATGGGGTCAGGTATGGAGTGAGCTTGTACGGGTTATACCCATCTTCTTATTTGAAGCAAATAAAGCCGATTGATTTACAACCAGCCTTTTCCCTTCATAGTCGCCTCATACATGTGAAACAAATGCCTAAGGGTGAGGGCATAAGCTATGGAAGAACGTATGAAACGAATGAAAATGAATGGGTTGGTACTGTACCTATTGGTTATGCAGATGGCTGGATTCGCAGGTTAAATAGCCGATATGTACTCATCGGCGGCAAACAAATGCCGATTATTGGTCGGATTTGTATGGATCAATTTATGGTTAGGTTAGACAAGGAATATGCGGTAGGGGAAAAAGTTACGTTAATCGGGAAACAGAAGAATGAAGAAATCACAGCGGATGATGTTGCAGAAACATTAGAAACGATTAACTATGAAGTCCCGTGCTCAATTAGCTACCGAGTTCCAAGGGTTTACGTGAGTCAAAATGAAGTAATTTACATTGAAAATAAAGTAATCTAAAAAAATTCGTTTAAAATGAAACATAATTGTGTAAAATTGGAATAGATATTTAAATGTTTGGTAGTCGGAAAAAGGTATTAAATAGTTGTAGCATTCCATATAGTTTAAAGTAGCTTTAAAATGTACAAGAAAACTTTGCAAAGCACTCTTTTGCGTGGTATTATTGTGATGGATTTATACATTTGTCAGGTATTCATGGTGGAGGTGTATGTTGTGTCCGAGGGTTCACAAGAAATTTTAGTAAAACTACCACAACAAATGGTGAGGGAGCTAGACAATTTGAGGGAAAATGAAAATTGCGATCGGAACGACTTGATTTGCCAAGCTATGAAAATGTATTTGCATGATAAAAAGAAGCGTGATATCCGAGAATCAATGCGCCGCGGTTATGTAGAAATGGCTAATATTAACCTAAATATTGCATCTGAAGCTTTTCAAGCTGAAGAGGAGGCGGAGAACACCCTGGAGCGCTTAGTGAGCGGGGGGTAACGTAGATTGATGGTGAAAAGAGGCGACGTCTTTTTTGCGGATCTCTCCCCCGTGGTAGGGTCGGAACAAGGTGGCGTTCGCCCAGTATTAGTCATTCAAAATGATATAGGTAATCGTTTTAGCCCAACCTGTATTGTTGCAGCAATTACCGCGCAAATACAGAAAGCTAAATTACCGACCCATGTTGAAATCGATGCGAAGAAGTATAGCTTTGAGCGTGATTCGGTAATCTTATTGGAGCAAATCCGCACGATTGACAAGCAACGACTAACCGATAAAATAACACAACTAGATGAGACCCTAATGAAGCGTGTTGATGAAGCGTTACAAATCAGTCTCGGACTTATTGATTTTTAAAGCTACTCTTTGGAGTGGCTTTTTTATTTTTTCTGAAATCCTAGACTATAGTCATTGGCTAATTTTGGTTAGGAATGATAATCTATAATAGAGTGACTATTTTTAATACACAAAGAATTATATTACTATACATAAAATATTAATATGGGAGGTCAGTGATATTGGATAAGCTGTTGCAGGAAATTGTTTTGGATAACAGTGATGAAATAATCAAAAAATGGCTTGGAGAAATTGCTGATGAGAAAATGAACACCAAGTCATTACCAGTGTCAGAGGAGCTTTTTGAAAGCACAAATCGTGAATTTGTAAATGCGATTTTTTCTAGTGTGGAGCAACAAGGTTCGTTTGATGATTTGCATGATTTCTCAGAACGTCTCATTAACCTAGGTTGGCCTTTAAGTTATTTAACAGAGGGAATGCAAGCATTTAGAAGAGTGACCACTAATTTCATCTTAGAAAAAAGTGAAAATGTGGATACAGAATTCTTTAAGCAAGTGGTTGAAAGTGTAGATATTTGGGTAGATCCAATTGTTAACTTTTTGGTCAGTGAATATTCTGGAAGCTGGGAAAATACAGTTTCCCTCCAGAGAATGGCCTTGCAGGAATTATCCGCCCCATTGATCCCAGTCATGGAAGGGATTACGGTAATGCCGTTAATCGGCACCATTGATACAGAGAGAGCAAAACTCATTATGGAAAATTTATTAGATGGTGTCATGAAGCATAATGCGGAAGTAGTATTAATTGATATTACAGGAGTACCTGTGGTTGATACAATGGTTGCGCACCATATTATCCAGGCGGCAGAAGCTGTGCGTTTAATCGGAGCAGATTGTATTTTAGTCGGTATACGACCGGAAATTGCCCAAACCATTGTAAATCTTGGAATTGACCTATCCAACTTCCCAACGAAAAGCTCTTTACAAAAAGGGTTCCGTTCTGCCCTTGAAATTACAGATCGAAAGGTGATTGACCTTAAAAAAGACGAGAAAAAAATTGAGAAAATTTTAGACTCAATAGATAAGGAGTGAAACTTTGAGAATACCAATTTTAAAGTTACATAACTATTTATTGATTTCCATCCAAACAGAGTTAGATGATAAGACGGCGATCCAATTTCAGGAGGACCTATTAAATAAGATACATGAAACATGGGCATCCGGAGTCGTGATTGATTTAACCTCTGTAGATATAATTGATTCCTATATTGCAAAAGTATTGGGGGATGTAGTGTCCATGTCTGACTTGATGGGTGCAAAAGTTGTTCTTACAGGGATCCAACCTGCAGTAGCGATGACATTGATTGATTTGGGTATACACCTAAAAGATGTTCCGACAGCGCTAGACTTAGAACAAGGCCTTATAAAACTTAGACAGGAATTGGAGGAGTAGTATGATGGACATTCAATTCCAATCCTTTATCCCGATAAAAAAAGAATGGGATATTGTTGCTGCAAGGCAACAGGGCCGGGACATGTCTAAGCAAATAGGCTTTGGCTCGGTCGATCAAGCAAGAATTGCAACAGCGATTTCGGAACTGGCAAGAAACATTTACTTGTATGCTGAACAGGGGAAAATATGCTTTGAAATTCTTGATGATATGGAACATAAGGGCATTAAAATAATCGCCAAAGATGACGGCCCAGGCATTCCGGATGTCGGTAAGGTTATGGAGGATGGCTATACGACTTCGGGAGGTTTAGGTGCGGGCCTGCCTGGTATTAAACGATTGATGGATTATTTTGACATAGTATCAGAAGAAGGAAAAGGGACAGAGGTAACCGTTCAGAAATGGCTCCGATAGAGGGGGGGTAAGTGGCCTTGGAAAAATATAAAAATTTATTAAAACAATACCTCGAAACAGAAGATGAAGCGGCCTTATATCGTGCAGACCAGTTTAGTAAGAAGTCCCTAATGGATGATATCTCTCCGGATGAAATTTTACAAATACATATTGATGCCATGCTAGATTTATATCCGGACTTATCAAAAGACATGCGTTTATCATTAGACTTTTTATTGGAAACGATGATTTCTTATGGAATTGCTCATCAGGAATTCCGGGTTCTCCGCGAAAAGCAGTTGGAATTAAAGTCGGAAATAGAAGTAGCTGCTAACATGCAAAGTACCTTATTAAACACCAATATCCCTGAGGTAGAGGGGTTAGATATAGGAGCCATTTCCATAGCTGCCAATCAAATGAGTGGAGACTACTATCATTTTATAAAGGACCAAGAAGATAATGTTGGTATTGGTGTAGCAGATGTAATAGGGAAAGGTATCCCTGCTGCGTTATGTATGTCGATGATTAAATATGCTTTGGATAGTTTTCCAGCTAATCGATTAAATCCGAAAACTATTTTAAGGCTGTTAAATCGTGTGGTTGAACGGAATGTTGAACCTGGGATGTTTATTACTATGTTTTACGGGTTTTATAACAAAAACGAGAATTGTTTACAATATGCCTCTGCTGGTCATGAGCCAGGTTTATTTTACAATGCTAAAACCGATTCATTCGAAACTTTAGAAGCAAAAGGTATTGTTTTAGGTGTTGAAGATTCTATTTCCTATAACCAATTCACGAAATGCTTATCTGTAGGAGATATGATTATTTTATTAACTGACGGTGTCACTGAATGTAGAAAAGGTGACCAATTTATCGAAACAGATGAAATTTTACAAGTAATAAAAGAGTATCTACATTTACCAGCACAAGATATTGTGGAAAATGTATACCGTCATTTTGAAAGAGTACAAGACTTTGATTTGCGAGATGATTTTACATTAATTATTTTACGTCGAAAAGAATAGAATTTTGAAATAGGACGTTTAGAAGTTTCAAAGAACGGGTAATAAGATAGAAGTTAAACAAATAAACTTTTGGGGGTTCTAATCGTGAATTTGAGCATTGATGTTTCTGAAAAGAATGATGTTCATGAAGTAAAACTCTCTGGAGAAATCGATGTATATACGGCGCCCAAATTAAAAGAAACCATTTTACCTTTAACAAAGCAAAAAGGGGCCACAGTTAAAATTGATTTAGAGAAAGTACAATATATGGATAGTACGGGCTTAGGAGTTTTTATAAGCGGCTTGAAGGCAGCTAAGGAATATGAATCAAAACTCATACTAGTGAATTTAAAGGATCGGGTGTTTCGTTTGTTTGATATTACCGGCTTAAAAGAAGTTTTTACAATAGAAGATACTATTCGAGGTGGAAAGTAATGCAAGAACCCTTTGACTTTATTGAACTCAAAATACCAGCTAAGCCGGAGTATGTGGGTATTGTTCGATTGACAATTTCGGGAATTGCAAATCGATTAGGTTTTTCATTTGAAGAAATTGAGGATTTAAAGGTTGCCGTTTCAGAAGCCATTACAAATACCGTTCAACATGCGTATCGGGAGGTGGAAGACGGCGAAGTTACGGTGGGATTTGGTTTATACTATGACCGCTTAGAGACTATGGTTTCAGACCGGGGGGGAAGTTTTGATTTATCAAATATTAAGCAAAAAATAGGCCCTTATCAACCAGATGAATCCATTGAAAGTCTAAAAGAAGGTGGTTTTGGTCTGTTTCTTATAGAAGAACTTATGGATAAGGTCGAAATCAATAATGATTATGGTGTGATTGTGATTATGACCAAATATCTCCATAAAAATGGGGTGGAACATAATGACGACCAAATCTCAACCACACAATGATCGAGAAGACCAGGTTTATAGATGGATTAAAATACTGCAGGATGAACCTGATGATGAATCCACACATGAAAAAATTGTACTAGAATTTGACGAAATGGTTCGATCACTTGCGCTAAAATACTCCAAAAACAGCGCGATTCATGAGGATCTTGTTCAGGTTGGAATGCTTGGACTAATGGCTGCTATCAAGCGCTATGATCCTTCTTACGGGAAGACGTTTGAATCGTTTGCAATCCCAACGATTGTAGGAGAAATAAAGAGATACATTCGAGATAAAACATGGAGTGTTCATGTTCCACGCCGTATTAAAGAATTAGGGCCGAAAATCAAGAAAGCTGTTGA
Source organism: Salinibacillus xinjiangensis (assembly GCF_009649735.1). Lineage (GTDB taxonomy): Bacteria > Bacillota > Bacilli > Bacillales > Alkalibacillaceae > Salinibacillus > Salinibacillus xinjiangensis. Next base: position 9,759 of record NZ_WJNH01000008.1, on the reverse strand, counting down.
ACATTTAACGACAAGTCTTCAACATGCACCTTCCATACAAGAAATCGCAGACTATCTTGGCATATCTGAAGAGGAAGTATTGGAAGCTATGGAAATGGGACAGAGCTATCGGGCTCTTTCGGTTGATCGAAATATTGAAGCGGATTCTGACGGTGGAAAGGTTTCTATTCTTGATCTAGTTGGCTCAAAAGAGGATGGCTACAATCAAGTTGACTACAAAATGTTATTAGAAAAGCTAATGCCTGTATTATCTGAACGGGAACAACAAATCTTGCGCTGTACGTATTTTGATAACATGAGTCAAAAGGAAACAGGAGAACACCTTGGAATCTCTCAAATGCATGTTTCACGCCTTCAAAGACGTGCCCTGAGAAAATTACGTGATGTTCTTCAGTCAGAAAGTCCGGAGGTTTTATTTTGAATGGAAAAGAAAATCAAATCGAGGTATCTGTTTTCCAGCAACCCAAAATTGGCAACAAATGTAATGGGGATTATTTTTTTTATAAGGAGACAGAGACTCAGTTTATTTCAGTTCTAGCTGACGGTTTAGGCAGTGGGGCCGATGCAAACGAGTCCTCGTCCGCAGCAATTCATATTATTAAGGACCATCATACAGAACCAATGGAAAAACTAATAAAACTTTGCAACAATCAGTTAATTCATAAACGTGGGGTTGTTTTGGGGATAATTAAAATGGATTTAGTCAATAAAACCTTTGAATTAACATCCATCGGCAATGTTGGTATTGCTATATTAAAGCCTAACGGCGAGAAAAAACGCAATATTCCTACTCCTGGATATTTACCAAGCTACGGCCATTCCTTTAAAGTGAAAAGAGGAGAATTAGAGCCTGGTCATGTATTTCTTATGTATTCAGATGGCGTTTATGAGCGGAGTTTGCTAAAGCATGTAACCGAGAAGCAGGATATGTTTGTCATTACAGACAGGTATGCTAAACGTGAAAGAGAAAATATTGCAGATGATACAACATTATTAGCAATGAGATATGGTTGAATGGGGGTCTTTTCGATAAAAGGAAAAGGCCTTTTTTATATGTAAAAAGGATATAAACGCCATCTTTTGTTAAAATGAAAGATGGACCATATTTTTTAGGTAAAGCAATTCGAGGAGGAAATGTTTTGACAGAAGTTTACAATGACCATAGAATCGTAAAGACGATAAGCAGTTCAATGGGAATACCAATACATACTACCCAAACGGTAATCCAGTTACTACAGGAAGGAAATACCGTCCCCTTTATTGCTCGCTATCGTAAAGAACAAACTGGTGGGCTAGATGAAGTACAAATTAAAGATATTGAAGATAAATATGAATATGGGGTTCAACTAAGTAAGCGAAAGGAAGAAGTTATCCGTTTAATAGATGAACAAGGAAAATTAACCGAAGAATTACAGCAGGATATTATAAAGGCAGAACAACTTCAAAAAGTGGAGGATCTATATCGTCCATATAAACAAAAGAGAAGAACTAGAGCGACTAAAGCGAAAGAAAAAGGATTAGAGCCTTTTGCAAGTCGTGTTTATCAGCGTCAACAAGAGGTTGAAGTAGAGGAAGAGGCTAAAGCTTATTTCTCTGAGGAGCATGAATTAACAACAGTTGAAGACGTACTTTCTGGTGTAAATGATATTATAGCCGAATGGATTTCTGATGAACCAAAATTCAGAGAAAAAATTCGAAAGGAAACCTTTAAGCATGGCGTACTAGAGACAAAAGTCAAAGATGAAGAAAAAGACGAAAAAGGCATCTTCAACATGTATTATGACTTTCATGAACCGATTCGGAAAATTGCTTCACATCGCGTGTTGGCAATGAATCGTGGGGAAAAGGAAGATATTATAAAGGTTTCCATCACAGCGCCTGAGGAACAGATCATATCGTTTTTACAACATCAAGTCCTTGCACAACCGAATGATAAGGCTAAGTCTGTACTTATGAATGCGATCGAAGATGGGTACAAACGCTTGATTGAACCATCGATTGAACGAGAAATTCGAAATACCTTAACAGAAGAGGCGGAAGAGCATGCTATTCAAGTCTTTTCGAAAAACCTAAGGAATTTGCTTCTGCAACCACCATTAAAGGGGAAAACCGTTTTAGGTGTGGATCCTGCCTACCGGACAGGCTGTAAATTAGCAGTCGTTGATGAGACCGGAAAAGCAGGGGACATTGCAGTGATGTATCCGACTCCACCTAAAAATGACCGTGCCGGTGCTGAAAAGATCTTTTTAGGTATGATTGAAAAGTATCCAGTTGAAATCATTGCCATTGGAAATGGAACAGCATCAAGAGAGACAGAGCAATTTATAGCAGAAATGATTCAAAAACACAATTTAAATATGGGCTATATTATCGTGAATGAGGCTGGAGCCAGTGTGTACTCAGCATCTAAACTCGCTCGCGAGGAATTTCCTGATTTGCAAGTGGAAGAGAGAAGTGCCATTTCAATTGCTAGACGACTACAGGATCCTCTTAGTGAATTAGTTAAAATTGATCCGAAGTCGATTGGTGTCGGTCAATATCAACACGATGTAAGTCAGAAGAAACTTAGCGAATCTTTGACTTTTGTTGTCGAAACCGTTGTTAACCAGGTTGGAGTAAATGTGAATACTGCTTCTGCTTCTTTACTTCAATATATTTCAGGATTAAATAAAACAGTTGCGACAAATATCGTCAAATATCGCGATGAAAATGGGAAAATCAAGAATCGTAAACAATTGAAAAAGGTTCCTCGTTTAGGTGCCAAAACTTATGAGCAAGCAATCGGCTTTTTGCGGATCACAGATGGAGATGAGCCTTTAGATGCAACACCAATTCATCCGGAGAGCTATAATCAAACGAAGTCCCTGTTAAGTATGTTGGAGCTCTCCACTGATGATTTAGGTCAAGAGCAATTAATTACAGCGTTAAACAAAACTGATACAGAAGAGATTGCTGAACAATTGCAGTTAGGCACACTAACTTTAAAAGATATAATTGAAGCGCTCAAAAAACCAAACCGTGATCCGCGTGATGAAATCGAAAAGCCAATCCTGAAAAAAGATGTTTTATCCATGGAAGACTTGAAATCTGGAATGGAACTTCAAGGGACCGTCCGCAATGTTGTCGACTTTGGTGCGTTTGTGGATATTGGCGTGAAACAAGATGGTTTAGTTCATATTTCAAAATTATCCAACCAATTTGTAAAGCATCCATTAGACGTTGTCGCGGTAGGTGATATTGTGACGGTTTGGGTAGATGATGTAAACATACAGCGGGAACGAATTGCTTTAACGATGTTAGAACCAAGTACGGAGTCGTAAGTACAATTCAATGACTTGAGGTCTTTTCGTTATGGACAAAACGTTTCCGATAAAAAAACCAGCACTGGTTCAGCAATTTAATTTGGTGCAAGTCCTTTTTGCGGAAGGCTTTCTGCATTTGATTTAATAACCAGTTTGGCATACTACCCCCTCCATAATTTATAGTTATGATTAGGATATGCAAAACAGACGCTGGGGTTCAGATGTATTATTTAGAAATGAGAAAAAACCTTCCCAATTGAGGGAAGGTTTTCTATATGAATGTTGTTTTATTAGCTATATAGAGTCTGAAGGTTTTTGATTGTATAAGGAATCAAATCACTGTAAAATAAAATTATAATAAATGTTGGAGTCATCTTAATGGACAATAATGAACTTACTCAACTTGTGAACCAGCTTTCAATTGAATACTTTCATAAACCCTTTGTTGATCAAGCTTCCTTTAATGGACGTTTACGAACAACAGGTGGTCGATATTTACCTTCAAAGCGAAAAATAGAAATCAATCCAAAATACCTGGATGAACTAGGTATGGATGAGTTGATAGGTATTATCAAGCATGAGCTATGTCACTACCACTTGCATATTGAGGGGAAAGGCTATCAGCATCGAGACCGAGATTTTAGAGAATTACTCAATAAGACTGGGTCACCAAGACACTGTCGAGCATTACCGTCTGTTCGAGAGCGAACAAACTCACACACATATAAGTGTACGCAATGCGGGCATTTATATTATAGAAAGAGAAGGGTCAATGTCCAGAAGTATAGATGTGGGAAGTGTAGGGGTAAACTAAAGAAGGTTTGAGCTTGACATGGAATGAAAACATACTAATAAAAAAGTTCAAAAATATGTTGACGAAAAAATGTGTCCATGTTAAATTAAATAAGCCTTACGAAAGAGACAATGTCTTAACAATAAATCAATTCAATAAACCTTCAAAAATGGTTTGACAAAACGTTTGTGATGTTGTAATATATTTAACGTCGTCGCAATTGATGACGAAAAACAATTATTTTTATTCCACCGTAGCTCAGTGGTAGAGCAATCGGCTGTTAACCGATCGGTCGTAGGTTCGAATCCTACCGGTGGAGCCAGTGGAGAAGTACTCAAGTGGCTGAAGAGGCGCCCCTGCTAAGGGTGTAGGTCGCGTAAGCGGCGCGAGGGTTCAAATCCCTCCTTCTCCGCCATTATGGCCCGTTGGTCAAGTGGTTAAGACACCGCCCTTTCACGGCGGTAACACGGGTTCGAATCCCGTACGGGTCATTCTTTTTTAGTCTTAAAAAACTATAGGTCCGGTAGTTCAGTTGGTTAGAATGCCTGCCTGTCACGCAGGAGGTCGCGGGTTCGAGTCCCGTCCGGACCGCCATCTTGTTGGGCCATAGCCAAGCGGTAAGGCATCGGGTTTTGATCCCGTGATGCGCTGGTTCGAATCCAGCTGGCCCAGCCATTTTTTATTGCAAAAAAAGATGTTTTAGTATATTTAGAAGCAAAGCAAAGCAGTCAGTGCTTCTTATTTAAATAAAACGAGCCATTAGCTCAGTTGGTAGAGCACGATCGAATAAGCTTCGTAGCAAGTACCTCAGCGTACCAATCGAATTGCTACTTGAATTGACTTTCTGAGATTGGGACGTCGTAGATGCAATAAAGTACGAAGAGAATTAAAGAAATCGTTCCACTATATTAAATACGAGCCATTAGCTCAGTTGGTAGAGCATCTGACTTTTAATCAGAGGGTCGGAGGTTCGAATCCTCCATGGCTCATCAAGGAAGTTATGGTTGGATTCTCACCTACGGTTCTCCTTGTTTCGATTAATGAATTAGGGAAACAAGGACTAGCCTGCGGCGTCGGAATCCTCCATGGCTCATCATTATTTCTAATTAAATACGCGGGTGTGGCGGAATTGGCAGACGCGCTAGACTTAGGATCTAGTGTCTTTCGACGTGGGGGTTCGACTCCCTCCACCCGCACCATTAAAAATAACAACAATAGATTGTGCGGTCGTGGCGGAACGGCAGACGCGCTAGGTTGAGGGCCTAGTGGGGGTTTACCCCGTGGAGGTTCAAATCCTCTCGACCGCATTGAAAATGTCATTTTCGAAATTAACTATTGCAAAATAATAAACGACATGTTATGATTAATCTTGTCGCAAAAAAAGCGCCCGTAGCTCAATTGGATAGAGCGTTTGACTACGGATCAAAAGGTTAGGGGTTCGACTCCTCTCGGGCGCGCCAGTCCGGGAAGTAGCTCAGCTTGGTAGAGCACATGGTTTGGGACCATGGGGTCGCAGGTTCGAATCCTGTCTTCCCGACCAGTTAATTTAAATAACGCGGGTGTAGTTTAGTGGTAAAACCTCAGCCTTCCAAGCTGATGTCGTGGGTTCGATTCCCATCACCCGCTCCATAATATATGGGCCTGTAGCTCAGTTGGTTAGAGCGCACGCCTGATAAGCGTGAGGTCGGTGGTTCAAGTCCACTCAGGCCCACCATTACAATCTTATTTGTAGTGAAGAAAAATTCGAACCTTGAAAACTGAACAAACCAACCAGTACGTCAATTCGCTATTTTAATAGCAATTTGATTTTTAATTGAGCTTTATGGATTTTGACATCCAATACTATTTTGGAGAGTTTGATCTTGGCTCAGGACGAACGCTGGCGGCGTGCCTAATACATGCAAGTCGAGCGCGGGAAGCTAACTGATCCCTCCGGGGTGACGTTAGTGGAACGAGCGGCGGACGGGTGAGTAACACGTGGGCAACCTGCCTGTAAGACTGGGATAACTCCGGGAAACCGGGGCTAATACCGGATAACACTTTGAACTGCATGGTTCGAAGATGAAAGGCGGCTTTTGCTGTCACTTACAGATGGGCCCGCGGCGCATTAGCTAGTTGGTGGGGTAAAAGCCCACCAAGGCCACGATGCGTAGCCGACCTGAGAGGGTGATCGGCCACACTGGGACTGAGACACGGCCCAGACTCCTACGGGAGGCAGCAGTAGGGAATCTTCCGCAATGGACGAAAGTCTGACGGAGCAACGCCGCGTGAGTGATGAAGGTTTTCGGATCGTAAAGCTCTGTTGTTAGGGAAGAACAAGTACGAGAGTAACTGCTCGTACCTTGACGGTACCTAACCAGAAAGCCACGGCTAACTACGTGCCAGCAGCCGCGGTAATACGTAGGTGGCAAGCGTTGTCCGGAATTATTGGGCGTAAAGCGCGCGCAGGCGGTTTCTTAAGTCTGATGTGAAAGCCCACGGCTCAACCGTGGAGGGTCATTGGAAACTGGGGAACTTGAGTACAGGAGAGGAGAGTGGAATTCCACGTGTAGCGGTGAAATGCGTAGATATGTGGAGGAACACCAGTGGCGAAGGCGACTCTCTGGCCTGTAACTGACGCTGAGGCGCGAAAGCGTGGGGAGCGAACAGGATTAGATACCCTGGTAGTCCACGCCGTAAACGATGAGTGCTAGGTGTTAGGGGGTTTCCGCCCCTTAGTGCTGAAGTTAACGCATTAAGCACTCCGCCTGGGGAGTACGGCCGCAAGGCTGAAACTCAAAAGAATTGACGGGGGCCCGCACAAGCGGTGGAGCATGTGGTTTAATTCGAAGCAACGCGAAGAACCTTACCAGGTCTTGACATCCTCTGCTACCTCTAGAGATAGAAGGTTCCCTTCGGGGACAGAGTGACAGGTGGTGCATGGTTGTCGTCAGCTCGTGTCGTGAGATGTTGGGTTAAGTCCCGCAACGAGCGCAACCCTTGATCTTAGTTGCCAGCATTAAGTTGGGCACTCTAAGGTGACTGCCGGTGACAAACCGGAGGAAGGTGGGGATGACGTCAAATCATCATGCCCCTTATGACCTGGGCTACACACGTGCTACAATGGATGGTACAAAGGGCAGCGAAGCCGCGAGGTGAAGCAAATCCCATAAAACCATTCTCAGTTCGGATTGTAGGCTGCAACTCGCCTGCATGAAGCCGGAATCGCTAGTAATCGCGGATCAGCATGCCGCGGTGAATACGTTCCCGGGCCTTGTACACACCGCCCGTCACACCACGAGAGTTGGCAACACCCGAAGTCGGTGGGGTAACCTTTTGGGGCCAGCCGCCTAAGGTGGGGCCAATGATTGGGGTGAAGTCGTAACAAGGTAGCCGTATCGGAAGGTGCGGCTGGATCACCTCCTTTCTAAGGAAAACATCATCACTTTCGTGATGAATAAAAAGATGTACTGGTTGTGTTTGTTTAGTTTTGAAGGATCGAATGATTCTTCAAACCAAGTACCTTGAAAACTAGATAAGAAACAATCAAGAGCATGACAATGCGTTTATTAAGTTAAGTGAACAAGAGCGCACGGTGGATGCCTTGGCACTAGGAGCCGATGAAGGANGTACACACCGCCCGTCACACCACGAGAGTTGGCAACACCCGAAGTCGGTGGGGTAACCTTTTGGAGCCAGCCGCCTAAGGTGGGGCCAATGATTGGGGTGAAGTCGTAACAAGGTAGCCGTATCGGAAGGTGCGGCTGGATCACCTCCTTTCTAAGGAAAACATCATCACTATCGTGATGAATAAAAAGATGTACTGGTTGTGTTTGTTTAGTTTTGAAGGATCGAATGATTCTTCAAACCAAGTACCTTGAAAACTAGATAAGAAACAATCAAGAGCATGACAATGCGTAAAGGATTGAAGAGGAAGTTCTGTTAAGAACCGTCACGTCCTGTGACGAACACAGAACTAACTTCATCCATGAAGTTAAGTGAACAAGAGCGCACGGTGGATGCCTTGGCACTAGGAGCCGATGAAGGACGGGACAAACACCGATATGCTTCGGGGAGCTGTAAGTAAGCTTTGATCCGGAGATTTCCGAATGGAGAAACCCGCTGTCCGTAATGGGACAGTATTCTTATCTGAATCCATAGGATAAGAAAGGCAACCCGGGGAACTGAAACATCTCAGTACCTGGAGGAAGAGAAAGCAAATGCGATTTCCTGAGTAGCGGCGAGCGAAACGGAAACAGCCCAAACCAGAAGGCTTGCCTTCTGGGGTTGTAGGACACTCCTTTGGAGTTACAAAGAAACAAGGTAGGCGAAGCGGTTTGGAAAGACCCGCCATAGAAGGTAACAGCCCTGTANGATATGCTTCGGGGAGCTGTAAGTAAGCTTTGATCCGGAGATTTCCGAATGGGGAAACCCGCTGTCCGTAATGGGACAGTATTCTTATCTGAATCCATAGGATAAGAAAGGCAACCCGGGGAACTGAAACATCTCAGTACCTGGAGGAAGAGAAAGCAAATGCGATTTCCTGAGTAGCGGCGAGCGAAACGGAAACAGCCCAAACCAGAAGGCTTGCCTTCTGGGGTTGTAGGACACTCCTTTGGAGTTACAAAGAAACAAGATAGGCGAAGCGGTTTGGAAAGACCCGCCATAGAAGGTAACAGCCCTGTAGTTGAAACCTTGTTTCCTCCGGAGTGGATCCTGAGTACGGCGGAACACGTGTAATTCCGTCGGAATCTGGGAGGACCATCTCCCAAGGCTAAATACTCCCTAGTGACCGATAGTGAACCAGTNAGAGAAAGCAAATGCGATTTCCTGAGTAGCGGCGAGCGAAACGGAAACAGCCCAAACCAGAAGGCTTGCCTTCTGGGGTTGTAGGACACTCCTTTGGAGTTACAAAGAAACAAGGTAGGCGAAGCGGTTTGGAAAGACCCGCCATAGAAGGTAACAGCCCTGTAGTTGAAATCTTGTTTCCTCCGGAGTGGATCCTGAGTACGGCGGAACACGTGTAATTCCGTCGGAATCTGGGAGGACCATCTCCCAAGGCTAAATACTCCCTAGTGACCGATAGTGAACCAGTACCGTGAGGGAAAGGTGAAAAGCACCCCGGAAGGGGAGTGAAAGAGAACCTGAAACCGTGTGCTTACAAGTAGTTGGAGCCCTATGCATATTTTCCTTTGGAAAATTGCTGGGTGACAGCGTGCCTTTTGTAGAATGAACCGGCGAGTTACGATCCCATGCAAGGTTAAACAGATGATGTGGAGCCGCAGCGAAAGCGAGTCTGAATAGGGCGTTTTTAGTATGTGGTCGTAGACCCGAAACCGTGTGACCTACCCATGTCCAGGGTGAAGGTAAGGTAACACTTANCCCCGGAAGGGGAGTGAAAGAGAACCTGAAACCGTGTGCTTACAAGTAGTTGGAGCCCTATGCATATTTTCCTTTGGAAAAATGCTGGGTGACAGCGTGCCTTTTGTAGAATGAACCGGCGAGTTACGATCCCATGCAAGGTTAAACAGATGATGTGGAGCCTCAGCGAAAGCGAGTCTGAATAGGGCGTTTTTAGTATGTGGTCGTAGACCCGAAACCGTGTGACCTACCCATGTCCAGGGTGAAGGTAAGGTAACACTTACTGGAGGCCCGAACCCACGTACGTTGAAAAGTGCGGGGATG
>NZ_WJNH01000007.1 GCF_009649735.1 Salinibacillus xinjiangensis | reverse complement strand
TTTTTTGCCAATGATCCATATCCTATGTTGCCATCTAAATACTCGGTGACAAGCTTCATTTTAAATTCTTCACTATATTTTGCCATAAAAAAACACCCCCGAAAGTTAGATTATTACTCTAACTTTCGGGGGTCGGTACCGATGTGCACGTTTCAATGGTCAAAGTGGGTCAAGGGACCTGTCCCCCTGACCCACTAATAAATTTCCTTTTCAAATGTTTTTCCGTTATCATAGACGACTTTCATTACTAGTCGCATATTTTCGTATTGCTCAATTTGGTGCATTTTATACATCCCAATTCGTTCTTCAGGTGGGTTATTTTCAGGTTCTAATTCTAATTTTTCCTCCCCTATAAATGTGTCATTCTCATACTTCTGAATCGTGGCTTCTTTTATTTGAAACGAGGATTCGTTAATATGATGATTTACAAATCTGACATTGATATTATTCTGATCCTTATGTAGATCTACCTGAAGAATCCCATAATAGCTCGTGCCAAAATCACCTATATCCTTTGTCTGTATCTCGCTACTTTTGGATTGTTCATCATAGGAAACCGAAACAAAATATTTAAGTCTATATTGCTCCATTTGTTCTTCCAACGCTTGCTTATCCATACGCATGTCGACTTCCCAGCGTGGCTTTAAATCCATCTCAATCGGGACACTGGCACGATACAACCCTTTTTGAATTTCCTCTGCAGGGATCTCTGTAAACTCATCGATTTTCCCGAAGGCATAATGAAAAACCACTTCAGAACCCGGCTCGAGCTCCTTCACCTGCCATTCAAAAGCAGCCTCTCCTTGGCCATTTTCAAATTTCTTCGCATCCAAATCCATTTTGATGTTACTAATCCAACTCTGTTGCTGTTTGATGTCCTGCATCACATCACGAATATGATTAGATTGACCACTTACTTCACTCATCATGTTGTGCTGATTGGTCGTAATCTGATTGACTTGAAACTCGATTTGTTCCAGTCGTGATAACAAATTAAAATTTATGAATAAACTAATGATTAAGGCGACCACCACAAAAACCCTGAAAATTTTGATTAGGTTATCCTGATTCAATATTCTCCCCTCCATGAATGAAAATTGCTATACCTTCATCATACATGTTTCCTTAATTTTCTGTCTATACGAACACCACTAAATTATTACTAAAGGAGCTTGAATAATCAAGCTCCTTCATCAAACTCGCTATTATCTTGTCATTTTACGAATGGTGGATTCATTAATTTTCTTTTGGGTAATCATTTTCACTAGCTGGTCTTCCGTTTCTCTCGGCACCTTTTTACCTGCTAATTTCCCAACCTGTCTAACCAGTCTTCTTGCTGTTTTCTCGTTCTCTAGTCCTTTCCCATCATAGGCAGAGGCAAGTCTTAAGATGCTCTGCATATCAACCCCTGTCTTTTTTTCCACCTTCTTCAGCATGTCTTGATTCATGTTGTCTTCCTCCTTTTTCCTTAATACCTTATGAAGTAGAGATTAAAACGTATGGATAGGAGTACTAGTTTAGAAAGAATAGGAATTTGAACTAGGGATGTAAAACCTAGTAGAATAGCATATTTTCTACTAAAAGTTTACAAATGCCTTATCACTTTTGAACCAATAAAATAGAATGAAGCATTAAGAACTTAGGGAGGTGAAATGGAATGAGTTACTCAGGTGGATACGGCGGTAACAGCAGTTTCGTGTTATTGGTTGTGCTTTTCGTGCTGTTAATCATCGTTGGCAAAAGCTTTAGCTACGGTGGTTATTAATTTCAAAAGTGAGTAATTGGCCACAAATCCGACTTTACGTTGAAAAGGCTTTAATTTAAACCTCCTTGATCATAAGGTAAGCCCCCAAAGTATGGGGGCTTATCCTCCCTCTTTAATCTGTTGAGCTAAAAACTTTGTATTCCTTTAATGGTTGAATAGATGGCACTTCCAAGAAAAGAGTTGAAGAATCTTCATTGGTTTCCATATGAACACGGTAGCGAAGATCACCTATTTTGTTAACTGAATTCAATCTAGGTCCTTGGTCATTTACCAGCCACATCTGTCCTAATGGGAGAAAAACACTCTTTTGGTCAATTACGATTTCAAGACTAATTTTATTCTGCTTCTTCTCAACTTTTACTACTTCAAACGCTCCGTAGTCTGTCTTTATTAGAGATCCCTGGGTAAGGACATAATGGCATTTAATAAATCTATTTTTTCCTCTTGTTGATCAGAAGTCTTCATCGTTCGTTCTGGTAAGACATCTGATAAAAGAACAAGCTTTTGCTTTTGGATAAAGGTTAGCGCATTATTAATTAAAATTTTGGTTAACCATGTGGAAAAATATTTCGGTTCCTTTAAATTTTTAATAGATATGTAGGCTTTATAAAATGTTTCTTGAACGACCTCCACTGCATCTGTTTCATTGCGAACTTATGTATAAGCGATTCGATACAATTTCGCTTGATGATCCTTCATCAATTGTTGAAAGGCAGCTAGATTTCCTTCTTGTGCTAATTGTACTTTTGGGCAACCTAGATTCACTTTGTCCCTCCTCCCTATACTTTTAGATATGGAGCTCATCTATTTCGGTTCATTTTGTAAGCAAAAATTTTTTAATTACTTTTGTATGGTAACTTAGTTCATCATGACACGACTCTGATGATGAATTAAACTTAAAACTTTAGATGTAAATTGGAATTTCATAGGAAAAAGGACAAACCTAATCCATAACATTGTACAAAATGGTTGAATATCCTAAAAGGGAATAAAGGAAGGAGTGATGTTTAAAGTGAATGACTACAAGCCTAATATGGTTCAGGATGATGTACGCAGACACATGAAGGACCTTTGTAAGAATTATATGAACTATCATGTGATCGTGCAATTGAGTGATGGTTCACAATTTGATGGGATTATCGACGGAATGGATGATGACGGTGTCATTATTATGGTTCCCGAGGATGTTGATGAGGGACAAATGCAGATGAATCGACAATATGGGTATGGGTATGATGATTATGATGATTATGGTCGCCCTCGTAGAAGAAGAAGATTTCGTCGATTCCGCAGACGCCGTTTCCCATATCAAAGCTTATTTGGCCTATTCGGTTACCCGTATTTTTATCCAGTATTTCCTGGATATTATGGAGGATATTAATGTACAAAAGGTAGCTTCCCGCTGCCTTTTCTTTTTGGGTCAAGGGACCTGTCCCCCTGACCCAGATATTTGACAAGAATACCTCTCTTTTCGTAATCTATTTTATTGGGACTGTTTTTTTAGAATCACTCTCTAGTACATAAAGTTCCATCTATGTTATGAGTCAGCATAAAATAGGAGTGCCTTCCTATTTTTCTAGTAGAACGTCAAATAGGAATGATAGGGAATAGGCAGAAACTAGGGAATGCGGCAAAATATAGTAGACAGATGAAAATACAAAGCACCCATTCTTTTAATAATGAGAGTACAGCATGAATATACTGCATCAGTGGGTGTAATGACCAATAAAAAGGGAGAGAAATTTTAGTGAAACAAATATCGAATGTTTTTTGGATTACACTTGCCATTGTGTTAGTAGCTGTTCTGTTTGGCGTCATAGCTCCAAACAGTTTCGAAAACATAACAAACAATATTCAAGCCTTTATTTCTTCAACATTTGGCTGGTATTATTTGATCTTAGTCACCGTCATTACGATCTTTTGTATATTTCTTATTTTTAGTCCGGTTGGAGCAATCAAACTAGGGAAACAAGATGAAAAGCCTGAGTTTTCCAAAGGAACATGGTTTGCCATGCTCTTTAGCGCAGGCATGGGGATTGGTCTTGTTTTCTGGGGAGCAGCCGAGCCTCTATCCCACTATTTAACTCCACCTCTAGCTGAAGCTGGCACCAATGCAGCCAATAAGGAAGCCATGCGATACGCGTTTTTCCACTGGGGGATTCATGCCTGGGGTATTTATGCGATTGTCGCCCTAGCATTAGCCTATTATAAGTTTAGAAAAGGTGAACCTGGATTAATCTCCGCTACCCTAAAGCCTATTTTCGGTAAGAGTATGGAAGGACCATTAGGAATTGTGGTCGATGTGTTAGCCGTGTTTGCGACAATTGTTGGTGTAGCCACCACCTTAGGTTTAGGAGCAGCTCAAATTAACGGTGGTTTAACCTATTTATTAGGAATCCCGAATAACTTCACTGTTCAGTTTATCATCGTTGCCGTTGTCACCGTTTTATTTATGATTTCGGCCTGGAGTGGTTTAGGCAAAGGAATTAAATACTTAAGTAACACCAACATGATTTTAGCTGTTGCCCTATTTGTCTTAATGTTCTTTGTTGGGCCAACGATATTAATTTTAAACATGTTCACCGATACCGTGGGTGGATATATCCATAATATTTTACAGATGAGTTTTCGTATTGCACCATTGAATGAAGATCATCGTGCTTGGATTAACGATTGGACCATTTTCTACTGGGCATGGTGGATTTCCTGGTCTCCATTTGTTGGGATCTTTATCGCCCGTGTATCAAGAGGAAGAACCATTCGCGAATTCTTAATTGGGGTTCTGCTCATGCCAGCGCTTGTCAGCTTTCTATGGTTTGCCACATTCGGAACTTCAGCGATTGAAACACAAAATGCTGGCTTTGATTTAAGTCAGTTTGTTACAGAGGAAGTATTATTTGCCGTGTTTAACCATATGCCAGGTGCAGAGATACTGTCGATCATCGCCATTATTCTCATCAGCACGTTCTTTATTACGTCAGCGGATTCGGCCACCTTTGTGCTTGGCATGCAAACGACCTATGGCTCCTTAACACCACCCAATTACGTGAAATTTACGTGGGGAATTGCTCAATCAACTGTGGCGTTAATTCTCTTATATAGTGGTGGGCTACAAGGACTGCAAAACGCATTAATCATTGCCGCCCTGCCATTCTCAATCATTATGCTCCTCATGATGATATCGCTGTATAAATCGCTGACCAGAGAGAAACGTGAACTTGGGCTATTCTTGAAACCAAAAAAGAAAAATGTACCGAAGTCATAAGCATAAAAGGCGCCATCCTAGTTGATGGCGCCTATCTTATTTATTCCACAACTGACACTAGCTCAAAATGCTCGACCACAATGACCGTTTCTTCATTAAAAGGAATTCCTTCATTTTCTAGTGGTTTTTTCCAACTAAAAATATGATCCTCGATGAATTCTTCAAGTGTTGAGTTTTCTCCTTTCGCAATTCGCTCACCAATATCTCCCTTTATGTGGCCCCAGGCAATTTCATATTTATCCGTCATTCTAATCGTACCCCGGTGTTCTCCTTTTTTCGTAAACACCTCAACCACATCTAAAACTTCACTTTGTTCCTCTTCAGGCAAAGCATCATACCAAACTTTCAGTGTACATGTAGCCGTTTTTAACCCTGCTAAAACTTCCTCAAGCAATCTTTCATCCTGTTCATCTCTACCCCAAAATTCTATTTTTTCCATGTTTTCCTCACTCTTTTTTTGTTTTTTGTAAAATCCTATGAATAAAGGGTTCTTTCTTCTGCGTATATGTCGGTCGATCATACTTATATTTCGTGGCAAGCTCCTTTTTTAATGAAGCATACTCTACAGCGGCCTCTGGGTGTGTCCTAAGATAATCACGAAACTGTAACTTATCCATCCATTCATTACTGTTATATTCAACAATATGTAAATGACAAGTTCCCTGTCCCCATAAACCTTTCCTGAAAAACCTTCTGTCCTTCAGCTCAAGTTTTGGAACATACTCATAGTTCACTTCACTTAACGGGCGAATTAATCTTGGCACTTCATCTAACTTATGTACACCTAACAAAATATCGATAATAGGTTTCGCCTCTAACCCATTGATTGAAGTACTCCCAATATGCTCAATCCCAAGAACATTATCACCTACAGCATCCAG
This sequence comes from Salinibacillus xinjiangensis, assembly GCF_009649735.1. GTDB lineage: Bacteria > Bacillota > Bacilli > Bacillales > Alkalibacillaceae > Salinibacillus > Salinibacillus xinjiangensis. Next base: position 280,390 of record NZ_WJNH01000007.1, on the reverse strand, counting down.
TATTCTCTTTTTCTCATACTCATACTGCTTCGGCCAGTCAGGGTTATATTTTTCAAGATTCACAATTGGTTTTGTCATGACAATCTAGCCCCCAGGCTCTAACAAATCGGTATCAGGTGGATGATAGCCTAAGGATCGCCCTAACTTAACGATTTGACCTTTGTGATGAAACTCATGTGTGATGGTATGAGTTATTAACCACAAAGTTGTATATTCAACAGGCTCCTCCTGCCAGGAAACTTCCCTAGAAATCTCGTGATCCCAACGTCCTTCATAGTTATTAAGAAACTCGTAAACTAGTTTGTCTGTTTCTTTAAATAGTTGACGCATTTCCGCAACATCCTTCATCGAGTCCAATTCGACTTTATGAAGGCTTTTTTTCAGTGCAATGTTCCCAAGCCAGTGTTGATAGCAGCCAGCCACATGGGCATGGAGATCACGTATGGCCGCACCACCGAAAACATCCACTTCCTTCGTATAATCCTCTAACGTCATATTCTCACAGTATTGAAAGAGAATCTCCCTTGTTTGTTGAACCCACTCATATTGTCTAGTGATTACGTCCATTTTTCACACACCTCACCCTTAAATTCCTAATTCATTTTCCAGCGACTTCATCACTTGGAATGCCCCTGAACCTTTATTAGAAGGAATCGCCATCGTAATATCCAACTTCGGATAATAAGCCGAATGGAAACTTACACCTGGGTCATATCCCATCACATGATACTTGAAAATTGAGTTGTCCTTACTGTTAATCCAAACGCCATAACCATAATCGACTCCTTCTTTAACATGGATGTGTGGAGTTAGCAGAATCTCTGTATATTTTTTCGATAATAGCTTGTTACTTGCCAGGGCTTCCCACAGCTTAACCATATCGGGTGCTGTCGTATAGGCACCTCCATCAGATCCTCCTTTAGCAGGTAGTGAATAGACATTGGTTCTCCATGTACCGTCCTCTTCATCGATATATCCGTAAGCCGTATTTTTCGGAAGTCGATCCATTGAAAAATAACCCGATTCCTCCATCCCACTTGGCTCAAAAATATATTTATGAACATACGCATCAAACTGCATATCAGCAAATTGTTCAACAATTAACCCTAATACGATATACCCTGAGTTGTTATAGGCAAATTTCTCTCCTGGTTGAAACTTCATCTTTTCATTTTGGATTAAAGGAAGAAAATCTCGTAAACTTCGAATATGATACATCGGATTTTGTTTCCATAAATCCTCAAAATCATCCATAACTTCTTCATCAAAATAATCTGGTATCCCAGAGCTATGACATAAAAGCTGGTGGATCGTCACATCTTCACTGAAGTAAGGAAACTCAATGTCTAAAGTGTCCTTCAGATATGAATCAAAGGTAAAATGCCCCTGCTCAGCAAGCTGACAAACCGCAATTGCCGTAAATAACTTACAGCCTGAGGCAATTCCAAAACGTGTATCAATCTCATTCGGTCTTTCATCAGAACGGTTCGCAAAACCTGTTGATTCCTGATACATTACGTTATCGCCACCTTTTATGTAAACTGCTCCAGAAAAGTTTTCTTTTTCTATTACAGCATTTAGCGCTTCGTTTACACGATTACTCAATACTATCACCTCGACCCGTTAGAAATTTCAAAAAATAATTGATTAAAATTATTATATCATGAAAGAATATAGAAAATTAGGTAAAATTTGTTTTATAATGATGCAATGTAATAGAACTCACCACAAATCCCTTTCAAACCGAAATAATGGAGAAACATATCCCGAATGCCAATTGCAAAAATATAGTCTTTTAGATAGGTAGAATTCTACCCGATTGTTACTTAATGGGAATATGAAGAGAGTATGCTGTATCTTCACCAGTATAAGGATGGTACACGGAAAAACCAAAATTACCCGTTTGCTCATATCCAGCATCTTTTAACCAGTTATGGATAAATTGATACGGATTGATATCATCAGTTTGAGGATGGTAATCCAAAACAACATATTTATGGGCTGGAATCGTTTTTCCCACCATCCCCTTTGGTATCTGTTCTAAATCAGTTACTTCTACACCAGCAATCCAAGTAAATGCCTCGGTTTCTGGATCCCAGTTTGGTGGATCTATAAAAATACCAAACGACTTTGGTGCGTTAATTCTATTCCTGACCTCATGAATATATTCAGAGTGAAACTCATTGACTAACCTTGGTACTTTCGTATCCTTTTCATCCATTGTTGTATCGCAGGACATACCAATCACTTGAAGTTGATTCAATTCAACAACTCTTTGATTAATCATACTTATCTCCCCCTTTATTGAATTACGCTAAATCGGTTACCATCTGGGTCGTATAGTTCAAAGCCCCTCATTCCATCAACTTCATGTATGTCACCTACGTTTGCTCCTTTGTCCAATAATTGTTGATAGATTTCATCGACCTTTTTTGTATGAAAATTAAAATAGTGATCCACACCATATTGATTCGTAGGGAATCTTGGTTGCTCGATTTTTTCATCCGTTTTAACTAAACAAAACGTTATCGTCCCGTCTGCTAATGCTAGGGTATTGGCTGAAGGTACATCGGAATAAACCAATTTAAATCCTAGCATGTTTTCATACCACTTAGTCGATTGTTTTAAGTTTGACACCGGAATAAATACTCCAATTCCTGTGAGTAGATTTTTCATTATCCTTCCCCCTCTTTTTTTCTTAAGAACAAATCATGAAAACATTCCCATCTGGGTCTTTTATGGTAAAGCAAAGTTGTTTGCCCTGTTTTTTCATGTCACCAATTTGAACCCCCATTTTATTCATTCTGAGATAAGTCTCATAAATGAGTTTAGGATTTTTAAGTCGAAACCCTTCTAAAAATCGCTCAAATACAGCCGTATCCACATTCTCTGTTTGGACTTGCCGCTTGTTGTGTTGAATGATTTCTTTAGACTGTAAATACATATACCTTTTTAATTTCGTTTTACCACGATGCAAGGTGGAGTAAATAGTAGATTCCGATTCATGAATGAGTTCTGCTGTCTCTTTCGCAGTAAAACGAAAAACTTCTGATAGCAGGAGAATAACAAATTGTTTTATCGTCAGAAAGTCAGCTAACACTTCTAAAATTTCTCTGACACCGTAGTCTTCATCATTGCCTGGTACCTGCTCTATCTCAAACTCCCCCTCTACCAACGACACTTGTTTTTTTCGTTTTGTATCAATCCATGTATTTTTTATAATTTGATATAAATACTTTTTGGTTAATTTCCGATCAGGCTGCTCTTTTAGGGCAAGATAAATTTTTAATAAACTATCCTGCAACAAATCCTCTGCCTCCCACGGATTTGAAGTAAAAGATGTACAATACTTTCGAATCGTATGGTCATATGGATGAATTTTCTGTTCAAAATAAGAGTGGTTAAGATTTATAGCCGTATCCAACAGTAGAACCTCCCTTCTACCTACTCACACACTAATAAACGAAAAAGTTACTCAAAACCTTACACACTTTCAAGAAAAAATCTACCCTATTTGGCATGCTTAGCCAAACAGGGTAGTTTAGGGAATTCGACTTAAGAATCAAATTCGAGGATATAATACCAGTCAAACGTATCTCCAAAGTCCCAATCCTTAAATTTTATGTGCCATCCATCTTCATTTTTTGGAAATACATAGGTATTGGCGAAAGTCACCTTTCCACCACCACGAACAATTCCTGATTGATAACCGTCATTTTCAATTGTTTCCGTATGGTAGGGTGCGCTTTCCTCCCCTGTAGGTGAAACTAATTTAAAGGCAACTGGATTTACACTTTTGCCATTTATATAATTATTCTCAAAGGTAATAGGAATTGTGATTATGGTCATATCATCACCAATACTCTCTGTATCCACAGAATCAGGTGTATCGATTGGTTTACCAAAATAAAGATTCCGACCATTTTCATCTTCCCATACGTATTGCCCTAGCTGAAACGTTGACGTCTGGTCCTCCGTAATGACATCTTTTCCACTAGGATTCCCACCGCCTGTATTCGATTCCGCTTGATCTTCCTCTGGATCGGCTGCTGGAGCATCCACTTGCTGGCGAACCTCTCCCTGAGTTGCAACAGTTTTATCACTTTCAGCTACATTTTCCTGCAAGGAATTATTCACTTCAGGTATAGCAAACGTAAGCATAGTGACACAGCCAGCAAATAATAAGCCAGCCAGCCCTCCTAAGGAAAGCTTAAATTGTTTTTCCTTCTTCTCATCGTTCGTGAACAAGCCCTGCATCCCTTGATATGGCTGGATATTCACAGCTTTTTCAGCTGGTAAAATGGCACCAATCATCCCCATCACAACAGGTATTATAATGGTAGATATAAAGAATAGGAGCTGATCATTTGGGATTTGGCCATACATACCCGAAATGATGATAAAGGATAAACAAACGCCAATCATACCACCTAGCAGTCCACTCAGGGCCCCTTCCATTAAAACAAGTCTACGTACCGTTTTATTCTGCCATCCTAATGCCTTTAAGACGGCAAGTTCTTGTTGGCGTTCTGAAACGTTTTGCCATATGATTTCTGCCGTTGTCAAAACCGCGATTGCGATCGCAACACCCATCGCAATGTAGTGCATCGTTCCCACTTCCATCGCCACATACTCCCCGAGCCAAGTCGTGTACATAATCCCACGCAATCGAAAGGTAATGAATAAGAAAAAGATTAGTAGACTAGCCGGAAGAGCAATAGCAACTATCGAAAGCAGACTCCTTTTCCACTTCGCAAGCATATGATTCAAGCTCATCGCCGTCACAGAGTTAGTTTTAAAGAATTTTTTGGCGGCAGTCATCTCTCCTGTTTTCATCGTTTCATATGGGGATATGTTTCTAACCAAGAGACCAGGTATGAATGCGCCTATAACGTAAATCGCAACACCAAATACACCAATTAAAAAGATTCTTAAGATCGACGTCTCAATATCATGAAAAGCATAAACAAGACCTAGCGTAAGCCAACTTATCATGGAGACAAAAAGTCCAATCAGAAGCGCCTCAAGAAAAAGTAGTTTGGTTAATTGATTGGGACGCCATCCGAATGATAGCAACACGGCAAACTCTTTTTTCCGGGCATACATCATCATAATATTTGAGGAAAAGACGTACACCATCGCCACGACAATTACACTAGCAACAACACCTGACATCCCCACTTTCGATTCCTCAAAAATCGTGACAGAAGATCCAAGCTTAATCCAAGGCTGTTCAATCCAGCCAAGTGTCTCTTGGTCCCCTATACCTGGGATATGGGTAAGAGCTGGCTGTGGTGATGAACCTAATGTGATATCCGTAATGAGTCCTGTTTCCGATTCAATTCGATCGGCAACTCGCTGTAAAATTTGCTCGCTTTCCTCATTTAATTTCTCTACCCCCTCCACTTTCAAACGAATGGAGGAGATCGGCTTTTCACCAAGTACCTGTGCTGCTGCCTCTATGGTTGTCAGCATCAATGGCGGTTTCGTTAAAAAACCATAGGGATTATTTAACGGCTTCATTTCCTTAGGTGGATTCACAGGTTGATTCTCGGAATCTAGTACCCAGTCGGCTTTGGAAGGAAAATAGGTTTCCATTGGTAATTCTGTTAGCGGATCTTTAGAGATTTCCAGTTTAGTTGGGTCAAAAATACCTTTAAAGTCTAACTCAAGTCTAGGCCATTCTTGACTAGTCTCTCCAAACATTGTTACAGGACGATAAGAGTAGTCTACAGCTAACGGCGAATCCTCTGGAATTACATAAGGATCTACTTCATAGCTATAAGCCCAACGATCGGGATAAGGGCTAGTCACCTCTCGATAGCTAACAGCTGATGGTTTAAAGGGCATCCAATAGAAATCACGAATGGTTCCTGACCCTGCACTGATTTGTTCTACAATGTTTTGGTGAGCTTCCTTTGTTGTATAGGAAAATACATCAACGAGCTCACCTGATTGTTGATTAAGGTACTCTCTTCCACCTTGGTCTTTAACCTTCTCCATGGCTTCACTTGGATTCTCCGCAAACGATGAAATACTCAGTTTTTCAATTGTATATGAAATTTTGCCATCGACAAATTCTTGATTACTAACAATCACAGGAATTTCGGTAGCACTTACTTCGTCAGAATTCGTTGTCTCAACCTCATCCTGATTGGATAGATAGTCACTTTCGATCATCGCCTTATCTATCCCTACTAGTGCGGCCTCTGATTTAGGATCAATCCCCGCTAGCAACACATTGGTACCGTAATCTAAGTTACCGTTAAATTGTGTGATTCCGTAATCTTGATTCGTCCCTGGAGGCTGCCATCCTACCGAAAAATAGATTTCATTCTCATTCTCAATTGTATTTGCCCCAGAGTTTGTTGATTCGTTAATGTTTAAACGATAGACACCAGGCTCTGTATAATTTACTTTGTTTAAAGAAACGGAATTTTGCAGATACCCCATCATCGCAATAGGTGCTGCAACCTCCACATCGTTCATAGCTTTAATCTGTTGGTACTGATCTAACGAAATTCCCCCTGACAAGCCACTTAAATAGTTCGGTTCCAATAAATTCTTATCCTCCGTCACACTACGGGAATCTGAAGGGCGAACAACGATGTGATAGGATGATTTCCACCGTTTTTGCAGCTCGTCAACTATCGTTCCATTACTTGCTTGTGTAATACCTACTAAATAACTTAAGCCAACACTAATAATGATGGCCCCGACCAATAGCAACAAAAAACGTTCCTTATTCCGCCACCATGAATTCCAAATAAACCTAAACATAGATAATACTCCGTTGATCATGGGTGACTTTTCCATCCTTCATCTCTATTTGTCGCTCAGCACGTTTAGCTAACGCAGGGTCGTGAGTAACAAATATGACACCACAACTCTTTTCTTTATTTAAAGTAGAAATGAGATCAAAAATGATTTCTCCCGTTTCCGTATCGAGGTTTCCCGTTGGCTCATCTGCAAGTAACCAACTCGGCTCATGAACCATCGCCCTAGCAATTGCTACTCGCTGCTGTTGCCCACCAGAAAGCTGAGAAGGGAGTGAATGAAATTTATCCTCTAAACCCATCTGTGTCAGTAATTCTTCCGCACGCTTCCGTTTATCATAGCTCACTTTACGCGCAAACAGTGGGGCCATCACATTCTCTAAAGCTGTTAATGTTGGCAACAAATGGAACTGTTGAAAGATGAACCCAATATTTTCAAATCTAAAATCAGATAATTGTTTTCGATTTCGTTTATGTATAGATTCATTCCCATATATAATTTCGCCACTTGTAGGCGAATCTAACGCCCCTAGTAGACTTAGAAATGTGGACTTCCCTGAACCAGACGTGCCAACAATCGAGACAAACTCTCCTTCCTCAAAAGTAAGGTCAACACCATCAACAGCAAACGTACGAACCCCATCGCCATAAAATACTTTACTAATGGACTTGCATTTGATTTGATGAGTCATTGGAATCCCCCTTCGCATATAAAATGTTAAAATATTCTGTTATTTATTTGTAATATTACTGTAACATATTATTCCCCTATAAAACAGAGCTGTTCGGGGTTAACTGCTATTTATCCATTAAAAAGACTATTCTCCTTCTCGAAGAATAGCCTCACATAAAATCAAAATAATAACGAATCACATGAAAAAAAATCGGCGATGTATAAGCCAGGCTATCGACCCGACTTAAATAACGATTTTTCAATGCTTGTTTTTGATTTTCCCCTAATAATAAGTCCCGCTTCAAAACCGAAATGGTTAAACTTCCAACAAACCCAGCAATACTAATCATAACCCCCGATAAAATACCGAATTTCAAGTCAAATGGTGTCAGATACGGGTATAAAAAATATGATAGAACAGTTGTCGTCAATAGTGCTCCTGTAAAACCCTCCCAGGTGATATATGGGTTCGCTGTGGGTACTAGCTTTCTCTGTCCTAAGTAAAGGGAGATTAGGGTTTGTATCACATCACTGACCTGCGTCAAAACAATTAAAAATAGAACGAGATTTGAGCCATACTCCGGAGAGGCAAATTGATAATACCCCAAATGACTAAGCCCAAACACCATTAGCATTAAGCCCCATTGAGTAAAACTTACAGACCGGAGAAATCCCACCGTTCCTTTCCCAATAATGCGTGGCAGTGGCATAAACAAAAAGACATAAACCGGAATAAAGACAATAAACATCCCGTACCATTCGATATAAATCCAGTAAAATTGGAGAGGAATCATCAAATACGACCAAAGGAATAGACGCCGATCTGACTTTCTGGATTTCATCATGGAAAAATATTCTCTTAAAGCGAAATAACATAGAACCATTAAGGAAATTAAGGATACAACGGGATTGAATAAGGTGGCAAAGCTAAAGATGACAAACATGCCCCACCAGGTCTTGACCCGTAGTAGAATCAAAGAAAAATCTTTGTTCGGTTGTTTCTGCTTCGTCACGTAAAAGATAAACGTTAAAATAAATAAGGTGATAAAAATAATAGATAGCGTCCAAATCGTTTGTACCATATGTAAACATCCAATCTTTTTATGAAAACTGCATTCATTTTACAAAACTTATTATATAATGAAAAGGTAAGTTAGAATATTTTGGACTTGAGGGAATATTATGTCAGACCATCAATTTGTATATATCATGCTATCCGATACCGGCACTTTATTTACAAGCGTCATAAAAAAATATACAAAGGCTCCTTATAACCATGCCTCCCTTTCGTTTGATCCTGAACTCAGGGAAATGTATAGCTTCGGTCGCAAAAACCCGAACAATCCACTACACGGTGGATTTGTGAAAGAAGACATTTTTCAAGGAACCTATAGCAAATATAAAGACACGACCTGCGTGATTTATAGACTAGCCGTTACAGCACGCCAGGTCGAGAAAATGAAACGGATTATGAATGTCTTTATTCGCAACAACGATAAATTTCTCTACAATATCCTTGGCGTCATTGGCGTTTCATTACGAGAACCCGTGGAATTTAGTAACTCCTATTTTTGTTCGCAATTTGTAGCAGATATCCTGAAACGCTCCGGGATTAAACTTTGGGATAAACTGCCCGTCATGGTGACTCCTGACGATTTTCGGAATAACAAGCACCTAGAATTAATCTATGAAGGGAAACTTTTTGAGTTTGAGCCGATTAAAAAAAGATATCAGTAGTAATGCCCCTTCCCAACGAAAATACCTGTTAAGGCTTAGTATAAGTGACAAACTCTACAAATCCAATAACCAAAATACAAATGATCATAAATCCATATAATGCTAGTGCCCACCAAGTAAACGTCCTTTTATAACTCACCCTAAAAAGGCTTACTACAGCAGCGATTACACCAATAGTGGGTATAGCCTGTAAAAATAGATTTGAAAATATGTCTATCCCTTCGAGTGTGATCAAAAAGATATTAAAGTAAGCTAAAGTTAATAACGCACAAGCAAACGAAAATACTCCAAATCTTGTTTGTCTTTGATTGGGGTTCTCCTGCTTTTCTTTTAATCGCTTTACCAATTCCATAACCGCACCTCCCCAATAGAAATATTCCGTATGGATGGGTTATCCTTCAGTTTTAGAATTTCCTTCGTCGGTCCAGTAATCACGCCACCGTATGACTCCAAACCATTCTTCTCAATATAATTGAAACGGTAGTCCAGGTCTAACCATTTAGCATGAGCAATATCAACGGCTTGTTGTTCATATTTTTTTAAAAAACGAAGACTGTTTAAAAACTGCTTTTCATTGGATTCCCGACTATGATAAGGTGACCAACCATTAGGATCTGGTTGTGCTGGATATCCAATAGGGGTTAAATATCCCCCTTCTAGACTCTTGCCTTTTGCTTCAAGTCCAGTATTAATTGCATACCATCTCCATTCGACATCAAGTCCATTTATAACTTTACTCATATCTTCCGGTTTGGTTAAGTCTTTCAAAGACACATATACCTCTGCAACTGTTCCTTCAGGTAGCTTTTCTAACCTCTCCCAACCCCCATCTCTGTTGGTAATCGTGGCTTCAGGATGATAAAGCTTTTTCGTATCATAAAATGGGATCTCTTTTGGGGCGTTTTCAACAATATAATTTCTATTAGGAAACTCTGCATCAGAGAATTTATACGTTACTTCCCAATCCCCAAGTTTTATATCCCTTTTTCCAACTCGTTTGTAAAGGTCCATATTTACATCAAACGTAAATAAACCAAATTTTCTTTCAATGTCCATCTCCTCTAAACTAACATTCGGCTCTGTTACGTAAACCGTATGAATAGGAATTTGGATTAGGTCCTCTGCCTTTTGATCAAATGCATAATATAAGTAACTTGCCATTAACATAAGTGGATAAATTAATAACAACATCATGATGATATATGCGGCTAAGGAAAACCTAGCATTTCGAATACTATTCTTTAACATTTTACCTACCTTGTCAGGAGGCAAGTCGTCTTCTTGATTATTTAGTTGTGAATCTTGTTCCAATTCCTCAGAGATAACCTCTTGATAGGCATCTAGTTTTTCTAATTCTTTTTCCAATTGCTCCGCTTCTTTATCGGTAAGGCTTCCTTCATAATACTTTTTTAATTTTTGTTTCCATTCCTCACTCATTCCTCAACACTTCCCTTCTTGTAAAGCTGCCTGAGCTTTCCTCTCCCCCGGAAAATATGTGTTTTCAACGTGTTTTCTTTCATAGATAAAATCGCGGCAGCTTCTTTATAGGAATATCCTTGTAAATCACATAGAACAATGGCTTGCTTTTGTTTCGTCTTTAATTGATTTAACATATAATAAAGTTCATCTTTTTCAGCCGTTTTGTAAAATTCATCTTCAGCTGATTTACCTGTCGATAGCAAGGAAAAATAATCTGGCTCCTCAAAATTCACCTTTTTACTGCGCCTCGCAAAGTCAATAAAGGTGTGATAAGCAATTTTCATGAGCCAGGACTTCATTGCTGTTGGTGGACTATTTTCTAAAGCTATATATGCCTTCATAAAGGTATCCTGCGTTAGATCTTCGGCTAAGCTTTTGTCCTTGCAAAGGGAGAGAAGATACCTATAGACATCATGAATGTATTCTTTATAAAGTTGCTGGATATCCAATCATTCTCCCCCTTTCACTCAACTAACGGATTAACAGTCAATAAAGTTGCACCTTTTTAAAAAAATGCAACAATTGTTTTTAGTATAGTAGAGCATGGAATTTATTAACAGACTTTTCTAGCAAATAAAAAAGGACCTATGATGGCCCTTTTACATTACTTATTCGCTCTTTTCATCGATAACTCCGCATCCACCATGTCATACAACTTTTCAACCCCAACTGAGGATGCTTCAAACTGGAGGGCATTTTCTGCACGAATTCCAATGCTACCTGCTTCCTTAGCTGCATCAATATTCGCCCCAAGAAACATAAATTCCCAACCATTTTCCTCTTGATACTGAATGAGTGATTTCACCTTTTCATAATTAAATTCACGACTTGCATTTTCCATCCCATCCGTAGTGATCACAAATAAAACGTTCCCCGGTCTTCTTTCATCCTCAACCTTAGATAAACGTTGTCTAACATCGAGTATGGTTTTCCCAACCGCATCCAATAAAGCGGTACATCCCCTAACATAATACTCCTTGTTGGTTAATTTGACTTGATTGGCATCGACACCATTCCATAATATTTCATAATCGTCATTAAACAGGACAGTTGTCAGAATCGTCTCGCCTTCAAGCTTACACTGTCTCTCGACTAGAGCATTAAAGCCGCCGATCGTATCCTCCTCCAACCCACTCATGGAGCCACTCCGATCCAAAAGGAAAATAATTTCAGTAAGTCGACTGTTCATCCCCATCATCCTCTCGTGGTTTATGGTACAATTTTATCTAAGATTACACATGATTTGGTCGCTTACGAAGCGACATTTTGGAGAGGTGATCCGTATGGTTGATCAAAAACAGCTCTTAATCGAATTACAGGAGTATGTAGAATTCCATTTACATCATGATTCCATCTTTGCCGCTCAGGATATAGAGGCGGAAGAGAAAATATATTCTGAAGCAATCGTTCAACATGAATTAGAAGATTTCATCAAAAGCAACCGTCAACCCACCCTGAATCAGATGTTATTTAGTTTTATCGACCAAAAAGGGATCAGCGATGTGGATATTTATAAAAAGGCAGGAATTGACCGGAGACATTTTTCCAAAATACGCTCCAACGAAAACTATCGTCCAGGAAAAAATACGATTATCGCTCTCGCATTTTCGTTAGAGCTTAATGAAGAAGATGCAGAAAGGCTTTTAGCTACCGCTGGCTACTCTTTATCTGATAGTGATACTCAAGATTTAATTATTCAATTCTTTTTAGAAAAGGAAATCTATGATATCGACCTTGTGAACCTAGCATTGGACAATTTCAACCTCAAACCTTTAACAGGTAATCGATAAAAATGCACTTCTCCTTTAGGAAGAAGTGCAGGAGCTAATCCATGTCATACTTACCGACAATCAAATGCTCAGGACTAGTTGGAATCTCTTTCAGTGAAGTCTTTAAGAACTCCGGTTGCAGCACAATTTCCTCCAATTTTTCGATCGGAATCCATTGATATATCAAGTGTTCTCCCTCCTCACCATAAAACGGCTCTTTACGAAGCACAAAGTCCCCTGTTTCAGGAAAAACTCGGTAATAAAGGCCAAGTTCATGAAAGTCTTTTGCATTATAGGTAAAGAAATTTTCCGTCATCCACAGTAAATGAGCCACCTTCACATCCAAGTCTAGTTCTTCCTTTACCTCTCTTACAACTGTAGTCTTTGAATCTTCCAAAACCTTCACGCGACCACCTGGTAAAGCCCAATGTTTGTCATGGACCTGTTTATGTAAAAGAACATGATTATCTTCAATCATAACGGCTGCCACGCGATAATTAAAAATTGTGTTTTCCATGCGAAATGTAGCGTCCATTTTTCTCCTCCAATGCCCTGAATTTGGTAATTTTTCTGAATGTTTGTGATATAATGGTAAAAAGTATTTAATACGAGGTGATTAGATGTTTATTTCCGTAACACGATTGCATGTTAAAGGAAAACGAAAACTACCATCCTTTTTTTGGCATACCTATAAGTCTATCATTCAATCCAAAAAAGCAAAAGGTCTTTTGCATTCTTCATTTGAAAAGGAAGGCAGGGAGACATTCTGGACACTTACCGTCTGGGAAAGTAAAGATGATATGAAAAAGTACCGAAATAACGGAAATCATTTGAAGGCGATGAAAATATCTAGAAATATTGCTGACGAGTTACAGTACATAAACTGGGAAGGCGATCAAAACCCTTCTTGGAAAGAATGTATGGAGCGTTTACACAAAAAGTATGGACAAGACACAATAAGCAGTTAGGGTGCAAATGGAAAATACATAAATGCAATCACAAATATCACGAAGCCTCCAGCCCAAATATATAGAAAACTCACTAGAATATCCAAACCAATCATTCCCCATCTTTGCCACGAAGTTTTCTGAAATGCAGCTTTGAACATGCGATAATTGATCATACCTAGTATATAAAGTCCGAGAACGAAGAAACAGGGCAGTACCCATTGTCCAACAAGCTCTAATGATTCTCGAGTACGTGAATCAAAAAAACCGGACTGCAGCTTCACGATTTGACTTCCAACAATAAATATGACAGCTAGCAGTCCGCCAGTTCCACCAATCCACTTCTTTTCTCGTCTGGTCGTCCCAATCAATAAACAAGAGCCAATGATTACAAACAACACCAATAGAATATAATCGATGGTCCATCTCCCCCTTATTTTGTTAACCGCTCGATAAATTCCTGTAACTTATCTAGTGAAGTCAAATTTTGATTACAAACCTCACTGTCACGGCAAATGTAATTTCCCCGTTTCGTAAATGTTCCCTGTACTTTGCCTTTTTCCTTTGCAAGGAACATACTGACTGATTCATGTCCATTACAAATCGCACAAAACCCCTTATGGCTCGTTGTTTCAAAAGAGCCTTGAATCCCAACTAATTTTCCTTTTAACCGAGTGACGATAAACTTTTTATTCGCACTATGGTCAATCCAGCTAAGATATGTAACCTCTTTTAAATCCAACTCGTCCAAGGACGGAACCTTTAGCTTTTTGACTTTTGGAAAAAGCTTTTGAATGCCTTGTTCTGTTGCGTTAAACGGAATAACATATGGTTTCAACTCTGCAACAAATAGCTCTCCCTGTTCCTTATCCTCAATGTTCACGATGGGGTTAATTAAATCCTCTTGTTCTGTTGTTAGCTCCTCGAATGCCTTCGTGATTTTTTCAATGACTAAAGATTTTAAGGCATCTAAAACATCCTCATCTTTTGCTGTCGCATGCCCATTAATCAACGCTTGAGCCTGTGATTTAATGAAGTTATACTGATCCACTCGTATAAAGGATTCCATGTTTTCCACTCCAATATGCTGCAATTATCAATTCGAAATATTCCACATTATAACTCATTTTCGATTCTTTTACATCCGTCTAAAAACCGATTAAATGAACCAAAAGTTAATATCTTACAATGTTCATTAAAGAGGATAAATTTCAAACTGTTTCGCAAAATATAGATATCCTGTTGAAAAGGAGAGATTGCAAATGGCACAAGCTCAACAAACGTTAAATCAAATTGTTCAAATGGCTCAACAACTAGCACAACAAGAGAATGCAAATGCTCAACAACTACAACAAGGAAACCAACTTAATTCACAGCAACAACAACAATTAGCGAACAAAGAACAAAATGCAGCCCAACAGCTACAACAAATTGAGCAGCTCCTTCAACAGTACCAGCAACAGCAAGGCCAAACTCAACAATTTAGTGCATCAGCAAATCAAGCACAGGCAAATGGAGCACAATCTGTCTTCCAGCCAGGCTTTGCTGGAACCAATGCTGAACAGGTTAGACAACAAAACCAGCAAGCATCGCAAAATCAAAATTCAACCTTTTAAGAAACATTCAAACACCCTGAGTTCATGAACTCAGGGTGTTCAAAATCCAAAACAAAAAGACACCCCATCCTATAAGGATTACAGTACCTACAATCCAATTTTTCGGTTTTCCCTCAGACATTTTTTCTGCAGCTTTCCACTCAGCCTCGGTCTTTACATGTTCAGGAATCATCAGCAAAGCCAACCTAATCCCTAGCGGCAACAAAATAACCTCATCTAAGAACCCTAAAACAGGAATAAAGTCGGGAATCAAATCAATGGGACTAAACGCATATGCAACCACAAAGGCCGTAAAGACCTTTGCATACCATGGGACCCGTTGATCCTTATAAGCATAGTAAAGGGTATAGATTTGCTGTTTTAATCTTTTCGCCCAAGTCACTAATGTTTCCATATAACGTTTTTGAGTTTGAATCATCTTCACACACGCTCTTTTTTTATTTTATTCTATTCCATTAAGTATAATTTGCTCATCTGTACAATGATTTATGTAGTATTCCATAAAAATGAAAAAATGTTCAGAATTAAATCTGAGCATCTTAATACCCTCTACCTATAATTTTCTTTCAATAGACCATATATATCAACGTCTTCGTATTTGTCCCATTTTAGGATGTCTTGTTTTAATGTACCTTCATAATTCAATCCAACTTTTTTCATGACCTTTCCTGACGCTTTATTCTTACTCATTACAGGAGCCCAAATTCGATTTAGTTTTAAATCATGAAAACCAAATTCAATTATTTTCTTAGAAGCCTCTGTTGCATACCCTTTTCCCCAATAATCTTTTCCGATCCAGTAGGCTAATTCACCTTTATTATGAGTTTTATCACCCCGTATTGTCATGGTCCCAATAAGTTGACGCTCACTTTTTAAAATCACGGCCAACGGATAAGCGTCTCCATTTTCAATGAGTGATAAATGATTTTGAATCCAATCTTCAACTTTTTCTAGTGTATATGGATAAGGAATGAAAGTAGTCTCTGCTACGTCTTTGTCGTCTCCTAATTTTTGAGCCCTAGGTGCATCACTTAAATCATAGGGTCTCATAACTAGTCGTTCCGTTTCAATCTCTTGCAACATATTCATCGTCCCTTCCTTATCTAGCCTGTTAAGCGATTACTATATTTTTTCCTCTTTAATGTTATCATAGGCACCTTTTACACGTACAAACGTTATGGAATGAAACAACCAAAAGTTAAAAATAATAATAATGCTCTTACAACTTAGAAAGGATTGACATAATGAATTTACGAGCATGGATTCTAGTTCTCATTGTTTTTTCAATGATAACGGGCTGTACCCAACAGGAAAACGAACAACCACCAGTAGAAGAGGATCAGGAAGAGGTTGAACAGGACGAGGACAATCAGGAAAATCAACCAGCACAGGATAACACCCTAGATAAGGAGGAAGCGGAACATTTAATTCAGTCCTTTAGAGACCAATTAATTCAGGAAACTGATGAACATTTAAAAGTAAAGAATTTCAATAATAAAGAAGAGCTCGTAAACCAATTAACCAAACTTGCAGACCCCGAGCTTGCTAAAGAATATGTGGATTTATTTTATAAAGAGGAAAATGGTGACTTATATATCATTCCTAAAGGAGGACCTGTGTTATTAAATAAGGACCTTCCTTATGAACTAGCTAAAAATGAGGGCGGTTTATACTATATTACGCAAAACAATGAAACAGAGGCGAAGGGCAAATATTCACTTTATATCCTATTTAACCAATCCGATGGAAAATGGATCATTCAAGATATTAAGCTGGATGTAGAAGAACAACACGATCCAGAAGACATTCCCGATCAGAAAAAAGAAGAGCCAGCGGAGGATGTGATTTACTCCAAACAGCAAATTGAGCAAAAGGGTCATTTGCTATTGGTCAATAAATCTCATGCACTTCCTGAAGATTATGTCCCTGAGGAACTAGTCATACCTGACGTACTATTTACTTTTGAGGAGCAATTACCGAAAAAACAAATGCAAAAAGAGGCAGCTCGAGCCTTGGAGGAAATGTTTCAACAAGCGAAGGCTGAAAACATCAACCTGTATGCCGTATCAGGTTACCGTTCCTATGAGCGACAGGATCAAATTTTTCAATACAACGTGAATCAACATGGTGAGGAATATGCCAACCAATTTAGTGCAAGGCCTGGGGAAAGTGAGCATCAAACAGGCTTAACCATGGATATTACGAGTAGGTCTGCTAACTTTGGTTTAATTCAACAGTTTGGAGAGACAAAGGAAGGGAAATGGGTTGCTGAAAACGCTCATCAATATGGATTTATAGTCCGCTATCCAGAAAACCAGGAAGACATCACCGGATATATTTATGAGCCGTGGCATTTAAGATATATCGGGAAAGAGGCGGCAAAAGAGGTTTATAAAAGAAAGGTTACGTTGGAGGAGTTTGTGAATTCCATGATTCCTAAGGGTTAGGCAGTGTATGGAGGAGAACAAAGCTTCCTCATACACTGCTTTATTTGTATAAACATTTACATTTTCGTTGACCATACTAGCAAAAAGGTATGTACGCCCATGTGGATATTAATCCTGACAGCTATTATTTTTCCAACCATTGTACTCTTAATGCCGAAAAGAATACCGAGAATGTATTTATATGCCACAGCCGGGATGGCAACCTATTTTCAACTACTAACCGATGTGTTTTTACATATTGAACTTAATTGGTATGGTTACTTTAATCCCTGGCCGAGATCGGAATGGAAAACGATGTGGTTAGTCCCGATTTATCTTTCTGTTACACCTTTATTCCTGAACTTCTACCCATATCACCGTTCTACAATTGCTATTGTCTCTTATATACTTGGCTGGTCTCTTTTTTCCGTCATTTATGAAGAGCTCCTCGTCCAGTTAGGTGTGTTTTATCATAACCAATGGAAGCTTTATCACTCTGCCATGGCTTATCCTGTGCTGTTCATGTTGCTGCGGTTACAGCTGACATGGGTTCAGAAGTTGAGTAGAAAGGATAAAAATTAAGAAAATATTATTCATACTTTGTAAGCTTTAATGACCATAAAAGACGGCCTCCGTTCTTCATTATGTAATTTAGGCATTTTCTCTAATCCTTCCGTTATGGACTGAGGCTCAATCATTTTTCCTAATACAAGCCCGTTATCTATGAGGGTATTTATTATTGTTGAAATTGTTCTATGATATTTAATGACACCATCAATATACCAATGCTGCTCCCTTATTCCTTCTTCCTGATAATGATCCAAAGCCCAGTATAATCTATTCCCTTCATGATCCTTCACCCAATTGTTCATATCCTTTCGAGCAGTCACAATAGGATGTTCGATGGAAAAGATAAATTCTCCATCTCTATTTAGGAATTGACTGATCTTTGCAACTAAGTTTGAGTAATCTTTTATATAATGAATGGCCAAGGAGCTTACAATAATATCGAATTTTAGATTGTTCAATTCTAAATCTTCTATTGGCATACAAATATATTCGATTTTCTCATGATTGTTTTCTTTAATTGCTTGGTCAATCATATTTCTTGAGATATCTAAACCTAAAACCTTTGATGCCCCATTCTGAATGCAATACATTGCAAATTGACCGGTTCCACACCCTAAATCCAATACAGTTTTATTATCGAGAGAGGGCATGACTGATTTAAGAGCCGGTTGTTCCACAAAGTCGTTATAGGTTACTCCAGTTTTCCGTAAGTTGGTATATTCTTTGAAGAAAACCGGATTATCATAAATATTTTGTTTCATATGCTATCCTCCAAACTTTTAAGGGCCCTTATATAGGAAGGAATCTCCATTAACTCATCCACTATCATATCTGCTTCTACATCACCCCAATGCTCATTCTTTTTCCATATTCCTTTCATCCCTACATTCTGAGCAGCTTTTACATCTTTTTCTGGATGATCTCCTACAAATATACTTTCACTTGGCAAGACGTTAAGTTGTTCTAAAGCCTTGTTGAATATTTGGGGTTCGGGCTTTTTCAGTCCTTCCCATTCCGAAATGAGAATCGTGTCAAAATACTTTTCAATTCCCAAAGTCTTTATATTATCCATTTGGAATTGCCCTTTGCCATTTGTAATCATACCAAGAGCTAGGTTTTGAGTTTTTAATTCTGCTAACATATCCATTAGATTAGGGTATGGAATACAACTATATTTAAAGTGTTGAATATAGTCCTGTAGTAGATTTTCCCAGGTCAATCCTATAATTTTATATTCCTTAATCAATTGCTGATAAACTTTGTCCTTCCAGACGTATCCTTGCTCATCAAGCTCAATAAATCTAGACACATATTTATCTTTAGGTACATGTCCTACCCACTTATAAAGTCGTTCATACTGTTTTTCGGTAAATGATTTCACTGACTGCTCTCGGTTTAACAGCGTCCCATCTAAATCAAAAAGAACCGATTTTATATTTTCACTATTACGATTCATTTGGTAAGATTCCTTTTAACTCCCTTAAATCATCAATAACAATATCAGCCTCAACAAGTTCCTCTTCTCTAGCAAAATCAAAATTACATCCTACAGCAGTCAAGCCATTTTGTTTTGCAGCCTTAATATCCGAAAGTCGATCACCCACTACCACCGCTTCTCGAACTCTATACTTCTCCACAATTAGTTGGACTAAATCTACTTTATCTAACGATTGTATTTGCTCAATACTAAAGGTTTCCGTTACCCACGTATCTAACTCATAATAGTCCACAATGGCGTTTAAATAATCGATTAATCCATTACTTGCTATGTAAATGGAGCAATTGTTTTCTCTTAAATAGCGGAAGATTTCCCTAACGTGGGGATATAAAGCCCCTTTTCCCTCTCTTATATTTTCAATTAATCTATTCAGAAAATAATCATTGGCAAGTTCTCTGTCCTCATTTTGATGCTGTGGTAACAAAGCTTCCCAGACTTTAGGCAATGGGACCCCCATGATTTCACGATATTTTTCAATAGGGGTTACTGAGTCCCATTTCCCTAAAGACTTTAAATAATGAAACGTATCTTTTAGCGATATTTCTAATATTTTATCTGTTTGGAAAAGTGTTCCGTCCATATCAAAGATGTATGTTTGATTCATATTTTCTCTCCCTTTCAACCTGGCACTAAGAAGGCTTTTTCTCAAAAATACTCACAAAGTTTTCTCTAAAATAGAATAACATATAGCTATACGCAATCATGATACATATGGCTAAAGAGAGCAACGAATGATCCACAAATACGTGAAGTAGAAAAATGTTAGCTACGATTGGAGATAATATGGCAAGAACAAGAGGAATAAATCGATTCGCTAATAACAAAATACCGCAAAGAATTTCCAATGACTTTTCAATGATTAATAGATAGTCGAATTGGAATAATGCCATGGCTGCGGGGCTCGTTTCGATGAATGGTTCTAAATCAAGGATAACAAAGTAGCCATTGAGCCCCGCCATTAAAAAAACGACTCCGAGAAAGAATCTACATATTAGCAGTAAAACTTTCACCAAATTTTATCCATCTCCTTATTTTTTCAATATCGTCTGTATACGATTTTTTTCTTCTGTTTTATTAATATATTCAAAGAAACCCAGACGATTCCCCCAAGGATCTGTACATGTTCCCCATCTCACAGGCACTTCTTCTCTGGAATAAATATCAAATGGATCGATACCCAATTCTCGAACCAGTCTTTCCCTTTCCCCCTCAATATCTGTTACCCCTAAACGCAACGGACCACTGGCTTCTGCTGGAGTCCCTTCTGCAACCTGTAACCAACAACCAGGTATCATTTCCCACTCCGCAATACCTTCGTGTGGAACAAAATCTGGTTCCCGATTAAATAACGTTTCATACCATTTCTGCCCTTCCTTCATATCCTCAACCCGAACCTGAATGGTCATCTCAAATATCATTTCGTCACCTCATCATTTATTTAAATCCTTAGCTAAAGACTGAATAGCTGTCTTTATTTCCTGAATATTTTCTTTATAATTCATCTTTTCTCTTGCATATAGTAGACTAGGCCTCACCGATTCAACGGAACGCCCGAACTCATACATCCATTCATATCGTGGAACCATCCAAGTATGAAAATGGTGTGTTGTGTCTTCATTGTAAAAATAGTAGACATGCTCGATTCCCAGCACTTCTCTCTGAGCCTTACGTATCCTCGTTAATGCCTTCACATAATCTAGCTGTTCAACTGCCGTTAATTCATCGAAACCATAAATATGGCGTTTGGATGCTAGAATAATAAGTCCTTTAATCTGATTCGCAACATCCTGATGGGCGTGGAAATGCTCTGTTTCCAGCACAACTCCACCATCAGGGTTGACCATCCCACTCGTTAACGCACAACTTAGACACTCAACCTCCACTGTTTCTCCATTGGATAAGGTTATTTTCCTCACAAGCACAACTCCCTGTTTCCATGAATTATTGCAGCTGTTTACGTTCGCATTCCTTTTTCTTCATACCAGCGAATGATTCTCCACTGACCATCTGATTCTTTACGCCAAACTTCAAGCGCTAAACCTCTAACCATAACCACTTGTTCTTTATTTTGATGGACCACTTCATATGAAACTGTTGCTTGGTTGGTTGACTGTGGGACAATTTTAAGTCCGGTAAAAGCAAACTGAATATTTTTCCCTTTATAATATTCTGCAGCTGATTTATTTCCCTCTTTTATATTTTCAGCATTAAAATGGCGTACTTCATCCACCCACGGCATATAAAGTCTACCTTGAAAATCATTCGAATATAAACTGTTCATTTCTTCATACAGCCCTTCTGAAAATTTGTTATGTAGGTCCATCATTTTAAAAACATTCTTGGACAGTTCTTGTTCAATTGTCATATTCCCTTCACTCCCTTAAAAAAAGAGTCCGCCTTCAAAACCTTTGAAAGCCAACCCCCTTCTGCATTATACATATTATACCATAATATTAACCCAATTTTCTGATTATTAACTTTTTAAGTGATATTAGAATAAACATAATAGAAAAGGAGTGATTTTGATGTACAGTGTTGCGCTCTTATATTTATTTTGCATTCTTGCAGGATTTGCTCTAATTAAAGTACCGTTATATGGATATTTCGAGCCATTAGAACCTTTAGCATTTCTTGTAGGAGTATTAACTGTTCTATTATTTTCAGGCGTGATTATTTTTAATGGGATTATGACATTGTTTAGGAAAAAATAGTGGATCAGTGACCTCCCTCACTGATTTATCTAAGCATCTTTACTAAAGTGAATTTATATTTATGGGGGAGGAGAATGATAAATAAAAAGGAAATTGGGCGATATAATCGAATTTTTTAAGATACATGCTTTATTTTTATAAGGAGTGATTTTTGATGAGTGGGATTTGTAAGTAAATACGAAGAAAGAGATGGAAAATTACCACAGCACCGAGAACAATTACTTGAAAATGTGTTAGATGATTTAACCAAAGATCCCAATGTGTTAGGTATTTACCTAGGCGGGTCTTTAGCTAAAGGAAATGATGATCAGTATTCCGACATCGACTTGCACATTATCGTCACCCCTGAGACAAGAACAGATTTTATTCGTGCCAAGCGTAAACGCCCTCAAAAATGGGGTGAGGTGCTATATTATGAAGGTGCTGAACATACGCCTGTAGTGGTGACCCATTTTGCCTGTTTTGTAAAGGTTGATACATTTTATAAGGAACCGGATGAGCTGCAACCATCTGTCTGGTTACATGGGCTAAAGCCACTATATGATCCTCATGGTATTGTCAAAAAAGTTCTGGAACAGTCCGCCGAGATCAAATATACCCCTACCGCCGATGAGGTTGAAGTTTGGCGAGGGAAAATATTTGCTTTTATGCATGAAACCTACCGTGCCGTTATGCGAAATGAACATTATCATGCTTTAGCAAACCTTGACAGAATCAGATGGTTCATAGCTACGGGATGGTATATGGAAATTGGATGTCGAATAGACAGCTCCTATGGTGTTTGGTCTAAATTAGAGGGAAAAAGAAGTCATTTACTAAAATGGCAGTTATCCTTATTAGAAAGCTGGGATTGTACCCGTTCCTCTTATGAGATTATGAAAACAATGGCCAGCATAACACCCGAGTTCTTCAGATTAAACAAACAGCTTTGTAATCAAACTGGACTAGATGAAAAAGAAGACTGGTGCAAGAGAATTATTTCAATGGTAGTATTATAGTCAAACAGGCTTGGATTCTCATAATCCAAGCCTGTTTTTAAAGAGATATTTACTTTTTATCACCTAACACCGCGTGCCGCAAATCTCTAGCAGCCTGCTTCACATCCTCAACACCAGCAATCGCTGAAATCACAGAAACACCATTAGCCCCAGCTTGGATTACATCAGCTGCATTGTCTGCCGTAATCCCGCCAATCCCGACAATGGGTGTCATTATGTGATTTTCACGAAAACCACGTATCAAGTTCACACCTTGAACCTCTTTAGCATCGTCCTTTGATTGCGTTGGGTAAATTGGACCGAGCCCTAAATAGTCAGCTCCATCCTTAATTGCTTGATGGGCCTCAGCCAATGTATGTGTAGAAACACCTAAAATTTTATCACCAATCTGTTTTCGAACCTGTTTGGCCGCGTCATCATCCTGTCCGACATGTACTCCATCAGCATCGATTGTCAACGCAAGCTCCACATCATCATTGACAATGAACGGAACCCCCGCCTGCTGACAAACGTGTTGTAGGCGTTTGGCTAAATCAAGCTTATTCTTCCCCTGTAAAGCACCCTCCCCTTTTTCACGAAATTGAAAAAGAGTGATACCTCCTACTATGGCTTGCTCTAACACTTGAACAGGGTCTTCCTTACAATTGTTGCTTCCCATAATGAAATAAACACTGAGCAAATCTTTTACTCTAGTAACGGTCAAAATCCTCACCCCAAGTATGTTGTTGATAGTCTATGAAAAGGTCATTTCCTGATTGAATACAGTATTTTACGGAAAACCCACGTCTCCCTCTTATTCATCAACCCGCTCAACCTTAGAAAATGCCGCATCAGCCTCACTTACCTTAGATAGCTCATTCAAGAACTCAACCTGAAAGCTCCCAGGCCCAAGCTCTGCTGTTTTCTGAGCTGCCTTCTCCGCTGCTACACCATAAACCGAAACAGCTACTGTAGTCGCCTTTAGCACATCTTCTTCCACGGCACAAAAGGCCCCAACAACGGAAGATAACAGACACCCTGTCCCCGTCACCTTCGTTTGAATCGGATGACCATTACGTACAAGGTTAGTCCCTTGTTCATTCGCAATCACATCAATCTCACCAGTAATCACCACGGTACAGTCGAACAACTCAGACACTTTTTCTGCAAGCTCCTGCGTATCTCCACTTACAGCACCACCATCAACGCCTTTGACCACTAGGTTTTCCCCAGCAACTGAGGCAACTTCAGCAGCATTGCCCCGAATCACTGTCACGTCAACTTCCTGTAAAATACGCTGAGCCGACTCGGTCCGAAAAGAGGTCGCGCCAGCTCCCACAGGATCAAGCACAACTGGCACCCCTTTTTTATTGGCTGCCTTTCCCGCAATCACCATAGCCTCCACTTCTTCTGTTGACAAAGTACCGATATTTAATACTACTGCTCCCGCGATACTCGCCATATCAGCTACTTCCTCTTTGGCATATGCCATCACTGGTGCTGCGCCAAGAGCATACAGGCCGTTAGCCGTAAAATTTGTCACCACAACATTTGTTATATTATGTATGAGTGGGCTCGCCTCTCTTAATTTCGGAATTAGTTCAAACATGCTCATCTCCCCCTTTCGATTAATCCATCACAAGTCCGCCATCAACAACTAAATTCTGTCCTGTCACCGCACGTGCCCATGGAGATGCAAAAAATAACGCCGTATCCGCAAGTTCTGCTGGTGTTGTCACCTTTTGCAATGGTGTTGTCGCCTCAATAATGCCGAACACTTCATCTGTTGTGACACTGCTCGCATCAGTCTCTCTTAGAAGCCCACCTGAAATCATGTTAACTGTGATTCCATACTGTCCAAGCTCCTTCGCCATATTGCGTGTGAAACCTAGTAAAGCAGCCTTCGCAGTTGTATATTCATGGTAGGCCACAACAGGATTTTGAAACAGATTAGTCCCGACGTTAATGACTCTACCAAACTGGTTTTCTTTCATATCGCTTAAACAGGCCTGTATTGCATTCAAGGACCCCTTAATACTGCCATCAAACTGGGTTTGAAACCCTTCCCAATTCAGTTCCAACGCACTCTTTTGTGCAACTGGATCAAAACGGAAATTAACCAGTGCATTGTTCACAACTGTCGTCACTGGAGTCTGGAAAAGATCCTTCGCCTTTGCAACCATTTCCTGAACCTGCTTCAAATCACGGATATCCGCTTTAATGGCTATCGCCTTCTGACCTATCTCTTTAGCAATATTTGCGGCCTTTTGCTCACTCTTAAAAAAGTTCACCACCACATTGGCGCCTTCCTTGGCAAATGCCCTGGCCAATTCAGCTCCTAACCCACGACTCGCTCCTGTAATCAATACGGTCTGCTCTTTTAATTCCATTTCTTTTCCCTCCATTTACCGGGGGCCATCATCGATCTGACGGAATATGTACACCCGCTGCTACAAACAAAAAGACTAG
Source organism: Salinibacillus xinjiangensis (assembly GCF_009649735.1). Taxonomy (GTDB): domain Bacteria; phylum Bacillota; class Bacilli; order Bacillales; family Alkalibacillaceae; genus Salinibacillus; species Salinibacillus xinjiangensis. The sequence continues at coordinate 254,742 of NZ_WJNH01000007.1, read as the reverse complement.
TTCCATAATATAAGGACCTAGTCTCGTAGCAACAAATTCACACTACTTCCCTACGCTGGCATGATCCAGATCAGGTCCTGAGGGTCAAAAAGCTCCATCGCTTTTCTCTCAGCCTAGCATTCAGGCTCCCCTAGTAGAAATTTTATAAATATTTGATTTATACTTTTTTATTTTATCGATAAACGAAGGGAGTTTCAACCAAAACTACCCCAATTATCTGCACTAACCTTTCCCTTCTTCACCAAGAACGGTCGCTCTTCAGTCCACACTACCTCAACCGGCACATCAAAAAAAGCCGTTAACCTTTGCTCTGACAGCATGTCCCGTGTTCTACCTGAGTCAAACACAGCTCCACTTTTCAACAGTAAGGTCTGGTCAAAAATCGGTAAAATTTCATCGACCCGGTGCGTCACATAAATCATCGTCGGTGCATCAGGTCCAGTCGCAATGGACTCAATAGCTTCCAACAGCTGCTCCCGCGCAATAAAATCAAGCCCACTCGTTGGCTCGTCCAAAATTAACAGCTCCGGATTACCCATTAAAGCCCGGGCAATCAACACCCGCTGTCTCTCACCCTGGGACAACGTCTGGTACTCCCGATTGGCATACGCAAAGCAACCTAGCTCCTTCAATAACGAAATCGCCTTCTCCCTCATCTCGTCAGTAACCGCATCATATAAGCCAATTGAAGCAAACGCGCCACTTAGCACAACCTCAAACGCATTATCATCAGGATATAATTTTTGCTGTAAGGAAGAGGAGACCAACCCAATTTTCGTCCGTAAATGCTCCCCTAAAGGATCGTGGCCAAATCTTCTCCCGAGGACCTCAACCTCTCCGTGTGTAGGAAAATAGTACGCATTGAGCATGTTCAACAAAGCAGTCTTGCCCGCACCATTTAAGCCGAACAACACCCAATGCTCCCCTTTTTCCACGTTCCAATCCACATTTTCTAAAATCCACCTGCCATCACGCTTTAAGGAAACATTCTGCAATGACAACACCATGCTCGATTCTCCTCTCCACAAATATTTAGAATTTTATAATATCTATCATACTACGAAGCCATTGGAAAATAAAATAAGGACTGATTCTAAGTGCAAACGCACCGCTAGAATCAGTCCTTTTTACCTAAGCTTTTGCTGGCTTAGGATGTTTTCCCTTTTTTTCCGCCCGGCGATCAGGGTCGTAAATAAAGAATGACAGCACCAACGCGATAATGGAGAATACCCCCGCTACAAAGAATGTCATATTTACCCCATGTACAATCCCTTCAATACCCTGGGATGGGATACTTGTATTCGACAAGATGGTAACCATTAACGCGGTACCAACAGCACCTGCAACCTGACGCATCGTATTATTCATAGCTGTACCGTGCTGAATAATATCTATTGGAAGCTCATTCAATCCAGCCGTTGTCACAGGCATCATCACAGCCGCAATTCCTAACATACGTACCGCGTTCAATGCTGCAATATAGGTGAATGTTGTTTCTGAAGTCAAATTCGTAAACATAAATGTCGTTACAGTTAGAATCGTTAGTCCAACAATTGCAAGCCATTTGGCACCAAATTTATCAAAAAGTCTTCCTGTTACAGGGTTCATTAAGCCCATCGTGGCCGCACCAGGGAGTAGCGCCAACCCAGACTCAAAGGCCGTAAACCCAAGCATATCCTGCATGTATAATGGCAAGATTACCATGGAGCCAATCATTGCAAGAAAGACAATCATACCTAGAATCGTTGTTAACGTAAAAATTTTATATTTAAAAATGCGGAATTCTAAAATTGGTTCTTTCAATTTAAGCTGCCTGAAGATAAACCACGTTAAGGCAACTGCACCAACGGCCATCGAGATGAGTACAGGTGTACTTCCCCATCCTTCTTCACCACCAGCGGCACTAAAGCCATATAACAATCCGCCAAACCCGAACGTAGACAGAATAATGGACACAATATCGAGCTTTGGAAAGGTTTGTTTGGTTACATTTTTAAGAATAAAGTATGCCACTACAATATCAATGACGATAATTGGTAAAATGAGATAGAATAAACTTCTCCATGGGAAATGTTCCACCATCCAACCGGACAAACTAGGTCCTATGGCTGGCGCAAAGGCAATAACTAAACCGAACATCCCCATTGCTGTTCCTCGTTCATTTTTAGGGAAAACGAGAAACAAGATGGTTTGCATTAGCGGCATAATAATGCCGGCTGCTGCCGCTTGAAATACTCGACCAGCCATTAATATCGTAAAGTTAGGCGAAATGGCAGCAACAACAGTACCAAACGCAAAGAGACCCATTGCTGTCAAAAACAATCCTCTTGTCGTAAACCGGCCAATTAAAAACGCAGTAATTGGAATCATAATCCCGTTCACCAGCATAAAAATGGACTGCAACCATTGGGCCACATTATATTCCAGCTGCAAATCGTCAATAATATGAGGCAAGGCTGTCGCCAATAATGTTTGGTTCAAAATCGCCACAAATGCCCCAGAAATCAAGGTGAACATTATCACCCATTTATTAAAGGAAAGTGTTCCACTCTGTTCTGTATTTTGATGATCACTCATACACGTTCTACCTCTTTCTGTTTAAAATGTTTATTCATGCGGGAACGCTAAATATAAACGTTCAAGTAATTGAACATCTTCCTTTAAAAACGTTTCTTGTCTTAAATAGTTTAATAAAGCATCAATTAAAAATGACTTCGGTTCATCCTTAGCCATTTCTTCCTTCATTAACTTTATGGAATTTAATAATTTTTCTTTATCCATTTCGAGCGTTGAAGAATTTACAACCTTTTCTTCAATCTTTGCACAACAATTATTCAACCGTTCCTGTAGATGATCCGGATTGACGTCGTACAATTTGTCTGTGAAAACTGGTTCCACTTGCGGAAGGCTTTGCACAATCCCATCCATACTAGATGTGATAAGGCGCGCCAGCTTGGTGACATCTACATTTTTCTTTTTTAGAATGATTGTCACTACGTATTCCTTCAAAATTCCTTCCAGCATAATTACAATATCCATCATATATGGCTCAATTTTGTTCCCATAAGTATCAATTAAGGTTTCCTTATGCAAATCAATCATGGAGGATTTAAGTTTCTTCATAATAGTAGAAACTTGTTCATTCTTGTTTGGAGGAAAATCCTTAAAGAGTACCGTAAAAAACTCCCGATTGGCAATCCACTGTTCCAGTTCATTGCTCAGCTTTTTCGTGAACACTTCTTTTTTGGATATACCCTTTATATCATTCATCGCGTTGGAATGTTTTATCATATTTTCGTAATGTGTCTTTAAGATTTCGATGAATACTTGTTCTTTCGTATCGAAATGCTTATAAAACGCACCCTTGGAAATCCCCGCAGCCTGAGCAATTTCCTGCACAGAGGTCTGGTGAAACCCTTTTTCCGAAAATAACTGTATTGCTTTGTTCATTAATTCCTTTCGCTTACTCATATAAACCTCCCTTTAAACCGTCCAGTCAAAAGAGGTAACCAAACAGTCATAAAGAGTATCTTATTACTTCTCAGATAAAATGTCAACATATAAAATTGAATCGACTTTTTATTTGTTAGTTTTCTCAAAATACAAGAAAATCCATTCATGAATCTTTATTTCACCCTATCTATTTTATTATTTTAAGGAATAATATTATGACAGAATGCAAATACAACAACTTAACGAATACATTTTGTTCATATATAATAGGATAAAAGGAGGTATAGACATTGGATCAGGAGACCAAAGAATTCCTTTTAACCTTAAAAGAAGGTCAAGAAAAATTAAATCGTTCAGTTGATGAGTTTAAAAAGGAAATAAGAGTAGGTCATCAAACATTAAATGAGGGGCAAAAAAAGATTGTAGAAGAGCAGGTAAGACTGTCAGAGAAACAAACCGCATTTGCAACAGAACAAGCTAAACTATCGAACCGGGTAGATCACCTTGCTAATGAACAAAACAATATGTCTGCTAGAATGGACGAGTTTGCTGATGAACAAAACAATATGTCCGCTAGAATGGATAACCTAGCTGAAAACCAAGCCAATATTACTAACAAAGTGGATCATCTAACCGAGGGACAAAACAAAATCTCCAACCAAGTAAATAAGCTAGCTGAAGAACAAATCGGACTCTACATGGGACAAGCTAAAATTATCGAAGGCCAAGATAGGCTGTTCCAGGGACAAACTATACTTTCAGAAGGACAGCATAGGTTATCTGAGGGGCAAGCATACATCAACCGCAAAGTAGACGCATTCCCAAGACATATCAAAAACTCGAAAACTTATTGGGTGACCAACAGAAAGAAGTTCAGAAACTAACGGAAGAATCTCAGAAACACGATAGAATATTAAATGAGAACCAAAACAAAAAATAATCTATCCCCTACTTCTCCTCTTGCAGAGAAATAGGCTTAGAAGTAATTCTAAGCCCTTACGATTTACTAAGATTATTTACTTGACCACTCACTCCTAAGCAATGAAAAAACACATGCATCATGTGATTGTTGATTTTGATAAATGTACCCTCTGAGTACTCCTTCTTTTGAGAAACCAAACTTTTTCAACACATGTATCGATGTTTTATTCTGGGGATATGTCACAGCACCCATCCGGAACAATCCTAACTCTTCAAATGAATATCGTAGTACCTCACTCACTGCTTCTGATGTAATGCCTTCATTCCAAAACTCAGGGTGTATTTCAAACCCGACTTCAGCCTTTTTACTATATGTATTAAGATGGTTTAAACCAATCGTACCAACAAATTTATCTTTATCGTTTAGGACGATTCCCCAACGAATTCCTCTTCCACTCTCAAAAGTAGTTTTCATCGAGGATATAATGTTCTCAGCATCCTCCACACTTTTCAAGCTTTCCATGCTATAATATTTCGTTACTTCATCTCTAGACATAATATCGTAATAGCTGTGAAGATAATGATTAGTCATACGAACTAAAGCCAGGCGGTCTGTTTCCAATGTTGGAAATTCCAACGCCATCTCCCCCTTTTATTTGATACAACAACTTTTCTGTCCACATCTTCCATATTCCTGCTAAACCTGTTTAATTTTATACTAAAGTATAATTTCCATCTCCTCTTTTCTTATCTATGATAGAAGCATGAGCACGAATTTCATCTGAGATAGGAGTAGATACAGTGAGTAAATTATCAAAAACACAAAAGGAGTTTGATCAGTTTTTTGAGGAGAATTTAAAAAGCGAAATTGATCGCTTAGAGGATCAAAGATTGCAGTTAAAACAACGACGGAACAAACAGCTTATTTTCTTTCTAATTGCAGCAATACCACCCATTGTTATCGCACAGCTCGTGCCGAAATGGTACTCTGTTCTCTGTTACGTGATCACAGTTGTAATTATAGGCATCGGCTTTTCGAAAATCGGAAAAACATACGATAAATTTGGAGACATGATGAAACAAAAAATTGTGAAAGAAATTGTAAGCTTCATCAATCCCAATTTCACTTACGAACCCGGCCAACATATCCCTGAAAGTACTTTTCAGGACACAGGAATTTTTGAAAATCAATATAACGAATACAATGGAGATGATTTAATCTACGGGGAAGTATACAAGGGTCATTTTCATCGAACCCAAATTGCCTTTTCTGAAGTGGAAGCCTTACACGTAGAATCTGATAGGTCAGGTCCAGATCATGACACGAACACTGTTCACAAAAGCGTCGTCTTTCAAGGGCTATTCTTTGAAGTTGAATTTGACAAACATTTTAAGGGAACCACCATCATCCACCCTAACGAAAAGAAATCTAAGCAGTTCCAGTTTAAAAAATTCAACATCTTCCGAAAGCACCCAGAGCTTACTGAAATTGACCTAGGTCACGAAGAATTTCATGAGAGCTTCACAGTGAAAACTAACGATGAATTTCAAGCTAAAACCCTCTTAACACATGACTTTATTGATGAACTATTAACCTTTATCCAATCTTCTCAGGAAAAAGCCACTAATCGGATCAAACACGTCCCAGACAGTCTCATCAAAAAAGTTGTCCCATACTTTTCATTTAAGGACGGAAAAATGTACTTCCTACACAACACGCTACAAAATCATTTTGAATTCGATTTGAACAAAAAACCCGATCAAAAGCTAATCTATTCTTTCTTTGAAGACATTAATCAAGCATTAAAGTTAATTGAAGACATAAATATTCAACTACACCATTAAATTGTTGACAGATTGCCTAAAACACGTTATATTTATTCTTGTCCCAAACAAAATAGTAACCATGATTCCGTAGCTCAGCTGGGAGAGCGCCACCTTGACAGGGTGGAGGTCGTTGGTTCGAGCCCAATCGGAATCATCTTTCTAAAAAAGCCTGTAAACGTTGATATAATAATGTTTACAGGCTTTTTGTTTATATGGCAACATCCCGTCACAACCTCCACATTTTGATCAATGCTAACATTTTGCTAACATCTTATTCAGGTTGCTTACTCGCTTTATTCGTCGATATTCACTTTACTTCGTTCAATACTAACATCGTTTTTCACTATATATGATTTTAAAATTCCGTAATGTACTAAAGTTAAACTTTCTTAAGAGAAGGATGTAAGTAAATTAAGGAAGCAAGGGTAGCAATAATACCTCCAATTGCAATAGTAATTTCTGTTCCATAATATTCAGCGATTATCCCTGCTAACAGAGCTGATACAGGCATTAATAACCACGTCATAAAACGACTAGTAGCCTGGACACGACCTAATAAGTGATTTGGGCTAAGAGTTTGACGAATAGTTACGATACAAGGACTCATAATGGAAGCTGCAATGGTGCCAACTGCATTCATTGCCACTAAAAAAAGAAAGGCGTTCGAATATCCAAATGCTATTATTGATAATCCTCCAATGGTCCCTGATATAAACAAAATACTTCTATATGAAAAATGCTTTCTTAATAGGTTCGTTGTTAGAGAACCACCTATTGCTGCGAGTCCACCAATGGAAAGAATATAACCAATTTGTACGGAATCAAATCCAACAGTTGATTTTAAGTGGATGATCATCATAGTAAGGAATAATGTCGTACCAAATACAGAAAACAGCATCGCAAGGTTCGTATACAAAAGGATTTTATGCTTAATGACAAAGGCAAATCCTTCTTTTATCTCGGGCAAGACCTTTATTTCTCGCTTTGCTTCCTTTTCTTCTATTGAATAATAAATATCCAAACTAAGAACTACGAAAAAACCAACTAGAAAACTAAAACTATTAATGATCATCCCTAAACCAGGATTGAAGACACTAATTATTATGCCCCCTAAACCAGGACCGATAAAAACAGCCGTTTGAAAGATTCCTGTATTAATTGAATTCACTAGCTGCAAATCTTTTTTCTTTACCAACTTTGGTATCGAAGCAAACTGGGAAGTGTTATATATTTGAGTTAAGACACCTACTAATAATGCTCCAATGTAGATTCCCCAGATAGACAGGGAATTTATCAAGTGTAAGGAGCCCATCAGTCCTATCACTAAAAACCTACCTAAATCGCAAATAAGTAATATTTTTTTACGATTGAATCGATCTGCCAATACACCAGTAAATGGTTGAATAATGATAGGGAGCCTTTCTAATGCTGCGACAATTCCCATACTTAAAGGCGATCCAGTTATAGCTAATACAATTAATGGTAAAGCAATCACGTAAACTTGGTCTCCAAAAAAAGATACGAGGTTACCTCCAATAAATCGAAAAACTTGGTGGTTTCTTCCAAAAATAGGAAAATTTTCTTCAGATTGAATGTTAGCGGTCGATTTGTTCATTCCCTCCCCCCCGTTGTATCGTTTTCCTCTAAGTACAGCTTTAATTCATCTGATAAAAGTTCTAAAGTTTGACTGTTTACTACATATCTAGCAGATTCATCAGATATTAACCTTGCTGACTTTAGGATCTTTAAATGGTGATGAACGGTTGTTTTCCCCATTTTCAATTCGTCTGTTAACTCTTGAAGGTTTAGCCTCTTTGCTTTTATCATCTTTAGTATTTTCAGTCGGTTTTCATCTCCGAGTGCTTTGTACCTTTGTACTAGCATTTTATTGGGTACGTATTTGTCTTCGAATGAAATACTCTCATTAGCCACAGGGTAATAAAATACTTTTACACCCTCTAAATCTGCTTCCACATTCCAGGGACGATAAATATAATGAGGAATCAGTATGACCTTGAACACGCCCGGTTCCGGTGGATACTTTATGCCATCGGTTACCCATTCTATAAATTGTTCCGGCTCCAACTTTTCCATCATCATCTTCTTTGACTCAATATCTCTTTCAAGGATGGCTTGAATTCTCTCTTTTTCAGGTTCAATAATTGTCTGGTACCAGCCATACATTACATTGATTAAGTGGTCCTTTAATTTTTCAGTCTCTGCTTTACTAATAAATTCTAAATAGGCAGGAAGAAATGATTTGTCTTTTGTCTCTTGCTGTAACTCATTTAGAGCTTGGTCTGATCCTTCAATTAATTCTATTCGTTTATTTTCTAGCTTGCTCCCCAGATAAGGAATAGCGATTGCTTTTAACTCTTCAGAAGATAAGTTTTTAACAAAAGAACAATATGAATTTAAATCTTTGAAGTCTTGATTATGTAGTAACTGCAGAAGTGTTTTCCAGGTATTATGTGTTTGTACGTATTCAAGTTGCTTAATCATATCCTTGGTTAGTGATGTTTTAATATCTTTCCTTTTCTTCTGGGATAAATCTAATGTTTCTATCAAAGATGAGTTCGTAATAGCTGCAATACCAAGTGCGGCTTCCCATAAAAGTGAGAATTTAAGTTCGACTTTATAGGTTTCTCTTTCCTTTGTCCTTATGGAGTATATTTCCACATTAACACCTCCTTCTTTTATTCTATATTTTTAGAATATATAATTCAATAATTTTGGAACATTTACAAAAAAATATAAACAAACTTTAGAAGTGTGTCTAAAATCCGACTTACGCAATTCTTTTATAAAGCATAAAACTGACTATCGACGTAATGATTCGATAGTCAGTTTTAATGTTTAATGATAATAGAACACTTATGGGGTTAAATTCTTTATCCCTTCCCCATCACTCATCCTCATCCAACTCCGCCCACTTCTTCCCATCCGAATTATCCCGCACAATTTCCTGAAAAGGAGTCAGTCTGTCATCGTCCACTAAGCTTTCGTTATGACCCGGATACTGCTCAAATTCCGTATCCACCACATCATTTAAAACGGCAGGGTTATCCGTCTCTTCTTTCAAATTTTCCATTTGCTTTTCAAACTTACTTTTCTTTTTCATCATTACCCTCCATCCATCGTGCAAATTAGTGGTTTTATTCTTCCCCTAATCACACCTAATATGAATGAAGGCTCTCATTAATCAAAATTCGACAATCCATAATTCGTAAAGTTATTAATCATCACAGCCATCTCTATAGGAGAATAGTCCATGTCATTTTCGATCCAATCCTTGATGACATTGATTGCACCACTCACCACAAATGTACTTAAATAACGTGAATTGACCTCATCTAAATGGGTAACTCCCCTCCAGTTATTCATCATAAAACGTTGGGCGATGTTCATCAGTCGTTTTTCGAAGGTGGGATCTCCATTCTTATTTAATAAGGTTTGAAACATAAATTTGTTTTTCGAAATGTATTCAATTAATTTTTGCGTCATCTGCACAGATTCTTCCTCAAGGGTAAAGCTATAACTGCTTAAGTACTTATTCATATCTGCCGTAATTTCCTCTTCTATTTTGCTCAGTAGGTCATAATGATCGGAATAGTGGGTGTAGAAAGTGGAGCGATTAATATCGGCCATTTCACAAATTTCTTTTACTGTTATCGAAGAAATCGGCTTTTCAGCGAGTAACGTGATAAGACTCTCCTTTAATACTTTTCGTGTATATCTTTTCCGACGATCTAATTTCTTCTCACTCAAATCGATGAACCCCCAGTATAAAAAAATTTTACCGTTATCCAACATTTCAAACATAAATGTTGTTTATCTAACGTGATTTATAAAACTGTTTGTTGAATATCCAACACTGTGTCTATTACAATATTAAGATGTATTAAGGTATTAATGCAAGAGAGGATGAAGCCTTATTGACCTATCAGCAAGAATTATAAAACATAAAAAGTCGATAGTGATCACGTTTATCGTCATCGCCATCGTTAGTGCAATTGTGCAATTTGGTGTTTCGGTTAACTACAACATGGTTGATTATCTGCCAGAAGATGCACCATCCACAAACGCCATGGATTTAATGGAGCAAGAGTTTGATGATCCGATTGCAAATGCCAGAGTCATGGTACGTGACGTATCCATTACCGAGGCTTTAGAATACAAAGAAAAACTTGATTCCATCGATGGTATATCGGCTGTCACCTGGTTAGATGATGCTGTTGATTTAAAAACCCCCATCGAAATGGCCAACCAAGATACGGTTGAATCCTATTATCAAGAAGGAGCAGCCTTATTTTCGATCAATATTCGTGAGGGTGATGAAGTCGAGATTACCAACGAAATTTATGATTTGATTGGTGAAGAAAATGCCATATCAGGTGAAGCCGTCAATACGGCAACCTCACAGCAAATGGCAGGTAAGGAATCTTTATATGCAGCAGCATTACTCGTTCCAATCATTATCATCATTTTAATTTTATCCACGACTTCCTGGGTCGAACCGATATTCTTTTTAACGGCGATAGGAATTTCGGTTTTAATTAATTTAGGTACAAATATCTTCATTGGTGAAATATCCTTTGTGACCCAGTCTGTCGCGCCTATTTTACAGCTTGCCGTATCCTTAGACTATGCCATCTTTTTATTGCATAGCTTTTCCGATTACCGCAAGCAAGTATCAGATCCAAAAGAAGCGATGCAGTTAGCCATGAAGCATTCGTTTCCAGCGATTGCAGCCAGTGCATCAACCACCTTCTTTGGTTTCATTGCACTGACATTCATGAATTTTGAAATTGGTGCTGACCTGGGTCTTAACCTTGTTAAAGGAATTGTACTAAGCTTTATTAGTGTTGCGATCTTTTTACCTGCGTTAACCATGATGTTTTACAAGTGGATTGATCGTACCAAGCATAAACCGATTGTGCCTAGTAATTTTAAAAATATCGGTAAAGGCGTATTAAAAGTGCGATATGTAAGCCTATTTTTGGTCTTGCTTTTAATTGTGCCTGCATTCTTGGCCCAAAGCCAAACCTCTTTTATATACGGCACAGGTGATCAGCCGGACAATACGCGAGCTGGTCAGGATCAAGCCGCGATTCAAGAAGAGTTTGGGAAAAATACTCCAATGGTCTTACTTGTACCAAGAGGGGATGTCGCGAAGGAGGAAGAACTCGTTCAGCATTTAGAGGATCTTCCCAATGTGTCTAGTACCCTTTCATACGTAAGCACCGTAAGCTCAGTGATTCCGTCCAATTACTTAGAGAAATCGATGACAGAGCAATTTTATTCTGAAAACTATACGCGTATTATCCTTCATACAGACACAGATGTAGAGGGTGACGCCACGTTTTCTTTAATTGAGGACGTTCAAGAAACAGCCGAATCCTATTACGATGAGGTACATTTAGTTGGCGAAAGTGTAACCTTGTATGATATTAAAAATACCGTTCAAAAGGATAATAAATTGGTTAACTGGCTAACAATTATCACGATTGCGATTGTGCTTTTGGTGACATTCCGATCGATTTCGGTACCAGTTGTCTTGCTCATGACCATTCAAGCTGCTGTTTGGATCAATTTAGCGGTACCATATTTTATGGATTCGTCATTGGTGTATGTAGGCTATTTGATTATCAGTACAGTACAGCTGGCGGCAACGGTCGATTACGCGATCCTATTTACGGAAAATTATCGTAACCTTCGTAAGCAAATGCCAGCCAAGCAAGCCATTAAGAAAACGATTGATGAAAAGATATTTGCGATTTTTATCTCGGCTGCTATTTTATCTAGTGTTGGGTTTATTTTGTCATTCACATCGTCAAACCCAATTGTAGCCTCCATCGGGTTGTTATTAGGTCGAGGCGCATTACTCGCGTTCATCATGGTCGTATTCCTTTTACCAGCATTACTGGTAATCTTGGATCGAGTTATTGAAAAAACAACACTAAAAGCGAATTTTTATAGGGGGAAAGATGATGAGAATTAAACGTATAACTGCCATAATCTTAGCGTTTCTTCTCGTGATCCCAACATTTACACAGGCTCAGGCAGATGAGTCCTCCTCAGAAAAAACAGATCCACAGGGTGAAGGGTCTTATTCTGAGAAAAATGAGGTCGTTTATGCCACGTTAAATGCTAGCGGAGATCAAGAAGAGATGTACATCGTCAATAATTTTACGATTGATCAGCCCGGAAAAATGATTGATTACGGGCCGTATACTAGTGTTGAAAACTTAACCAACTTAAACGATATTCAATTTGAAGATAACGAGGTCAAGTTTTCCGCATCAGAAGATCAGTATTATTATCAAGGTAATTTAGAAGGAAAAGCATTGCCTTGGGATATCCAAATTTCCTATAAGTTAAACGGCGAAACTGTAAAACCTGAAGAATTGTTAGGCAAGGATGGCCAGTTTGAAATTCAAATCGACACAAAGGCGAATGACAAGGCCAACTCCGTCTTTTTTGACAACTATTTATTACAAGTCTCTCTTCCGTTAAATTCAGAAATCTATCAAAATATCGAAGCTGAAAATGGTACAATTGCAAGTGCAGGTAAGAACAAACAAGTCACCTTTACCGTAATGCCTGGAAAAGAAGAGACTTTTAATGTCAAAGCTGATGTAACAGATTTAGAAATGGAAAGCATTGAAATTGCAGCAATGCCTTCCTCTATGTCCATCGACACACCAGATGCAGGTGAAATGAAAAATGATATGAAATCCCTATCCGATGCAACAGCAGAGATAAATGATGGAGTGGGGGAGCTAAAAGATGGAGTCACTGAATTAAACGATGGAGTGGCCGGCTTACATGAGGGTTCTAAGGAGTATAAATCGGGAATCCATGAACTAGATAACGGTTCCTCAGACCTAGTTGAAGGCTCCAAATCGATTGATGAATCACTTGAACAAATTAGTCAGTCATTAGAAAAGAATTCTGGTGAAACAAATTTGAGTGAGCTTAAAGAATTACAAGCTGGACTTTCTCAAATGGCTGAAGGATTGAAGGAAGTGGAAGGTGGTCTGTCTGAGCTTATTGAAGGCTATAATGGAGCTTATCAGGCGTTAGATCAATCCATTGAGGCTATACCTGGGCCAATTCCTGAAGAAGATTTAGAGAAACTTTACAATAGTAATGCAGATCCTAAAGTCATTGAGCAATTAATTAAAAACTATGAAGCTGCCCAAACAACAAAGCAAACCTATACTTTTAAAGACGGAAACAAACCTAGTGTACAGGAATTCCTACAATCCGTGGGGCCAACACTTGAAGGCGTAGTTGAATCACTCAAAACGATGAGAACACAACTCGAAACCATGGCTGATGGACTAGATAAAAGCTTAGCCAACATGGATGTTAATGAATCTATGAAACAATTACAAAAAGGACTTAAGACTCTATCCACCAAATATAAAGACTTCCACTCTGGCTTAGTGAAATATACAAACGGAGTAGGAGAACTATCAAGTGGGTATGATGAGCTCCATGATGGCGTCACAGAGCTAACTGAGGGAACAGATGAATTAGAAAATGGCGTTGATGAACTCCATGACGGCACAACAGAGCTAGCAAATTCAACCAACGATTTACCTGACCAAATGCAGGATGAGATCGATGAAGTGATGAATGAATTTGACAAATCAGATTTTGAGCCCGTTTCATTTGTTTCATCTAAGAATACCAAAGTAAATTCCGTCCAATTCGTCATTAAGACAGAAAGCATTAAAAAAGATGAAGAAGAAAAAGAGGTTCAACAACAAGAGAAAGAAGAGGAAAAAGGCTTCTGGGATCGATTGTTGGATTTGTTTAGATAATTAGAAAAAGGCCTAAATTCTTTTAATGAAGAATTTAGGCCTTTATATTTCTGGCAATTACCACCATATGGACTGTGAAGGACATTTTTAACAAAAAATCTTACCTAAATGGCCTTCATACCGGTTATCAAAGACACTTCAAGTCCTGGAAGTACATAAAATGGTCTTCATAGCCTCTATCACGGACACTTCAAGACCTAGCACCACCCTAATTGGCCATCACGCCCTCATCCCGCTACTTCGTCAAAAACATTTCTGTATAAAACGGCTGAGCTTCCTCATTAAAAGCAACCCCTACCGCTAGTGACCGAAAGCCTTCCTTCAAAATATTCTCCCGGTGCCCAAGCGAATTCATCAAACCCTCATGCGAAAAAATACTGCTTGATTGACCAGAGGCTAGATTTTCTCCCGCCATTTGAAAGTCGATGTCATCCTCTAGCAAACGGTCAAATGGAGATTGCCCCTCTAAATTGGTATGGCCAAAATAATTGTTAACCGCCATGTCCTTACTATGGTCTCGACCAGTCTTACGCGCAGGTTCAGCCCAATTTAATATGTCTAAACCATGTTTCACCCTAGCTGCATTGGTGAGATCGAACAATTGATATTCAAAGCCTTCCCTTAATTGGTCACTTGGCTCACCAAAAAAGCCATCCTTTTGCCGTTCAAGCTCACGGGTGATAATTTGAATCGCCGTAACCTTGTTATTTTGATGCTTATCATAAAAAATCGTGACATAATTGTTATCGATCAAAAATGTATTGTATTCCCCATCATTTTGAAACCGATATGTTGTGAGACCTTTTTGAATACCTTTGAGTGGCTCACCTAATTTGGATAGAACGGAATCTTTTGAACTTTGAATAGAGATACCTTGTGTTGACGTAAATAGGTCTTGATTGGTAAATAAGCCAGCAACCTGATTCTGTTCATCATAGGCTACCATGAAAAAGTTTTGGTAGTTATCATGAAAAGCATCCCAATGGACTCCGTACTCATTTAACGTCGACCGCTGCGGCTCTCCTACTTCCTTTTTAACCTCAGACCGCTGATTCCCAATTTCGATATTGTGTACAGAAAAGGATTGCTCGGAAGGTTCATCTAGCTCTGGTTTTTCAGCAACTGAGTTATTGGGTTGTTCATTTTCTTGAATCTGTTGATCGTCCTTTAGTTTACCCATTAATATTTGAAACTCGTAACTAATCGTATCTATTGTATTCTGTACTACTGGATTTTCTTTGATTCCATTTATATCAGATTTCATATCCTCAAACACACCCGATACACCGTAACGTTCAAATGTATCGCCATAAAAATGCCAAAGGGCACCAGCAATAAGTAGCAAAACGATAAGACGCCGTACTTTTGACAAAATCCCACTCCCTACAAGTCAGTTATTATTAAACATTGTAGCAAGTTTCAGGTGGATGAACAATTGAAAGAAAAAATGGCCTTTATTTAACGAAACTATCTAACAAAACATAACCAGCAACAATTCCAGCAGTTGTCGTATAAAGAGAATTACCAAAAAAGATCACTTCATTTGCAAAGGGTAGATTCATTCCAACAGAGGTATAACTTAAGAGTGGAAGTATGGTGATATATAATGCCGGCAGTACAATGGCTAACCCTTTAACCCAATCAAATGTCCATGGTCGTTTTTCTTTTATATCGATAATCAATTTGGGTAATCGCAGCAAAATACCGACTAATAATGGAAATATGGTAGCAAATATTAAAACAGGAATGATGTTAAAGGTGGTCTCCGATTGCTCTTCTAATGCTAATTGATAGTTGTTACCTAAATAAATGGCTCCCCCAATTACCAGTGTCCAGATCAAATAATACAGAAAGCGTTTGATTGACATCCCCTCCCTTTTTTTAAGAACCTGCCTGATATTTATCTAAATCAACACTTCCATTAACCCCTACTTCAACGCCCTCCATTTGCAGATTCATTACTTGTTCTTGATAAGCCCCCTCATCAGCAATTGCAATTTGACCTTTTGCATTAATGACACGATGCCATGGAAGGCCATATTTTTTACTCATTGAATGCAGAATTCGAGCGACCTGTCGTGCTGCTCTATGATTTCCTGCAAGCCTTGCAATCTGTCCATAAGTCATGACTTTGCCCTCAGGAATATTTTGTATAATGTCTATCACTTTTTCGGTAAAAGATGTCATCTAATTTCTCCTCTTTCTCTCTTTTCCTAAAAGAAAAGCCTTCAAATAACCGCCCACCATACGGCTTCAGTACATCGTCAACTAAATGAATAATTTTGCTTTTATCCCCTAACTGATAAAACGCTTCAAACGCCTCAACAAATCGTTCCGCAAAATCAGCATCATAATCTTGTAACGCACGTATTATCCATTTTGACGAGCCTATCCACCTTTGATTGGTTCTTAACACAAATTCGCTAACTATTTCGGCAAGAGTATTCACGATAAAGATTCCCTCTGCCCGGTCCTCACATCCAATCAAGTCATCAAGTGCATCTGTGATAAAATAACGCTTTAATTCAATAGTGTTCTCCGACCATACCTCTGGCCCTTTAGCTAGTAGCTCTCTCGCCTCGTTTTTAATCGACTCCATGACTCCGTTATCTTTTAATAGAATCCCTTCTGCTACCATTCGAGGCAATGAAGGTCTTGCCCTCTCATAATCACTTTTAAAAAATGCTAGATACGAGTTTAAGTTATGAACAAACACTTCAATATTCCAGCCAAAATCAATGAATGATTCCCGGTAGGATGACCGAATATGTTGATCAAATATGACAATATCAAGGTCAGATGTCTCAGTTGCTTCCCCACGTACGATACTTCCTGCTAATAGTGCTCCATCACAATTTGAGAATCGCTTTTGAATAAACTGCTGTGCAGCTTTGATTGGTTCCTGTTTTTTCATAACCATACTCCTAAATAAACCCAGTATTCTTTCCATAATTAATTAGCTCTTTATAGGGATCTCCTTCTTCTAACTGTAAGACCTTACAAAAAGCAGGTTCCGTCTTCCATCCCTTTTCTTTAAGTTCAATAACCTCTTTTTTGATGCTTGGATGACGTTTCATGACTGCATCCTCAATGACCATATGAAGATAGGCATTTTGTTCTTTAACAGGAAGAGCCTGACCGAACAACTCAAATTCAAAGCCGCTGAACCAAAAGTTTGCCTTTATGACGGGATTTTCCCGGATATGAAGCTTCTTTACTTTAAAATTCTGTTGATTCCCATACAATTCTCTTACCTGCTCCTCAAACCTCTCGAACTCATCAACCTCCATAATAATATCTAAATCAGAGCATGCAATGTCAATTCCAATTGGCAACGTCCCACAAAGAATAGGATTGTAAGCGGCTAAATGTTTCATAATGTCCAATTCAGAAATAGCTTGATAGGCACGTTTTTGATTTCCTTTTTGTAAATACTTAATCGACTCAAACATGAGAACACCTTCAATTGGTTTTATAATGATTTTACCATATTATTCTAGATTTTAAGTCTATAAAAAGATTGTTAGATACAGAAAATTAAAAACCTTTGTTTAAACCGCAATAATTCTGGCAAAGCTAGAGTCGAGAATAAAAAAAGTAAGAGGTGTTATCTTTGAAAAAGTCTATTTATCTTAGTTTGCTAGGATTAGTTTTGGTTGTAGGTATTGTTTATTCCCTAAATAATCCGAGTGATGACAACATGAATGAAACAAACAATGGGGAAACAGAGACTCAAGATCCGTATAATGAAGAGGCTGTTGAGGTTTCTGAGGATTCGATTGAGGTCGTTGCATCTGATGACGGTACTATCAACGCGAATAATCTCTTTATCCCATGGACCATCAACAAACATGCCAACTCATTTTACTTGAGTCAACGAGATGGAAAGGTTATTGAAATTGATGGTGATTTTGGTTTAGTAGAAATTCAGGATGTTGAAGTATCAGAGGACATTCTACATGAAGGTGAAGGTGGATTTCTTGGATTCACCCTAGCTCCTGATTTTGATTCATCCCAGAAAGCCTTTGCTTATCACACGTATCAAGACAATGGGGAAACCCTTAACCGAATTGTTTCCCTAAAGCTGGAAGAGAACACTTGGGTGGAAGATGAAGTTCTTCTAGACAATATTCCTGGAGGAGAAATTAACAATGGCGGCCGCGTTCAGATTGGACCTGATGGCATGCTTTATGCCACAACAGGTGATACCGCTCAAGGTGATTTATCACAGGATATTGATAGTTTAGCTGGAAAAATTTTAAGAATGGATTTAAATGGTGAAATTCCACAGGACAATCCATTTGAAGATTCCTATGTTTATTCTTATGGACATCGTAATTCTCAAGGACTTGCGTGGGATGAGGAAGGAAACCTGTATAGCTCTGAGCACGGCGAGGATGGCCATGATGAAATTAACCTCATTGAAGCTGGTCAAAACTATGGATGGCCAGTGATTACGGGAGATGAAGAACAATCCGGCATGGTCAAGCCTGTTGCCCACTCCGGCGAGGAAACTTGGGCACCATCCGGAATGGCTATGCATGATGGTAAGCTCTATGTTGCATCCTTAGCAGGTAAGCAAATTTTCACTTACGATACTGATAATGATGAAGTCCATACATTTTACGATGAGGCAGGAAGAATGCGTGATGTCCTCATTGAAAATGATGAAATCTTCACCATTACAAGTAATAATGACTCTCGCGGTGAACCTACAGCCAAGGATGACCGACTCCTACAGCTTTCATTGACTGAAGAAGTGTCAGCTGATTAATTTAATTTATAGCAAAAAGAACTGTACCTCGTTATTACAATGAAGGTATAGTTCTTTTTTATGGAAAAATTGCTATTATGCTCCGTGGTAAACGGTGCTCTATTGAGGATACGGTCGGTTCAATTTATATTCAAGTCATAGCCTAGGTTTATCCTGTCACCTTTTTCATAATCACGTCATTTGAGTTATGAATTCCGTCTGTAAAATTGACACGGATTGGAATTCAGTCAGTTCGTTAATCAATTATGTCGGTGACTGCAGTAATCACGTCAACTTTCCCGCATATCAATTCTGGTGGCAACGTAATCACGTCTCAGTCCTCATATTTCCGTCAGCCTACAACATTCACGTCACTTCACCCGATAATCACGTCACCTCGAATCAAATTCCAGTCAAAAAGTCACATATTTCCGTCCATTACTCGAAACCTGCAAAACAAAAGACAAATCGCCCTGCCTTCAAACAGGACGATTCACCAATATTACTCCTTCGTTGCTAACCTCTGCAAAATATACTCAGCTAACGTATCAATCTGGTCCTCGGATAGCGTGCCTTCAAATCCTGGCATGCCTCCTCCGCCTTTCTTAATTTGTTCAATCAACGCCTCTCGATCAGTGACCATATCACTGTTCTTGATGCTTGGTCCATTATGACCACCAGCACCTTGGTCCCCGTGACAAGATAGGCAGTTGTCCTCATAAATAGTTCGTCCCTGGTCTAATACGGCATCGCCTTCTTTTTGCGTTTCATTGGAGTCTTGGTCCTCATGTTTTTCGTGCTCTTTTCGTTTTTGTGCTAAAGGAGATTGTATAATCTCTTCATCCGGAATATCTTCAACCGATCCATACTCCCCATCTAATGAGAAGGTATAAATCTTATCTCCATGCTTGGTTCCGGCTAGCGACGCGCCTGCTGAAAAGATGGAAATGTATTGTTTTCCGTCTATTTCATAGGTGATAGGTGGGGCGTTGGCTCCAGCATCAGTCTTGAATTCCCAAACCTTATCCCCATTTGTTGCATTGTAGGCGATGATCCGCCCATCGTTGTGACCCACAAAGATGAGGTTACCCTTTGTCGATAAAATGCCGCTGTATGCAATCGTATCCCATTCTTTCTGCCAAGCAATTTTGTTGGTTTTGATATCAATGGCAGTTACAGTTCCACGTTGAGGTGTATTCTCAACAGGCTGCCATACACTTCCTAGCCATTCCTTACCTTCCTCAAAGGTATTTTCCTCATCATCTGCGTAGTGAGCAAAGGAAAAATAGTTGTTATTTCCTAACACATAAAAATACTCTGTTTCTGGGTTATAAGCTGATGGTGGCCAGTTTGCTCCCCCCTGTGGCGATGGTCTTAATGTTAAAGGCTCATCCCAGAACGGGGTGAAAATGTCACCATATTTTCCATCAAACTCTTCAGGAAAATCCTTTTCTATATCCTCCTTCGTCACTCCCTGCGGAACAAAATTATCACCTTTAGGGAATGGCTGAGTAGGAGATGTTTTTTGTTTCTCAAGCTGTGGCACCTCTTTTTCATCAATCCCAATAAGAGGTTCACCATTGGTTCGATCTAAAATATACACCCAGCCTGTTTTCCCAGCTTGGGCAATGCCTTTTTTCGTCTCTCCATCCATCTTGACATCAAATAAGACAACTGGGTTCGCTGGGTCCATATCCCAAATATCATGGTGGACCTCTTGGAAGTGCCATTTATATTCACCAGTATCTGCATCTAACGCTAAGACAGAGTCCGTAAATAGATTGTCCCCTTCTCGATTACTTCCATCGAGGTCAGGTGATGTATTCCCAACGGCAAAGTAAATATTGCCGAGTTCTGGGTCAATCGCAGGGGTTTGCCATACAGGCCCACCACCTTTTAACCAGCTTTTATTATCCTGTGGCCAAGTGTCATGTCCTTCTTCACCAGGTCCAGGAATCGTATAGGTTCTCCAAATTTGTCTACCCATTTCAGCATCGTAGGCAGCCACATAGCCTCTAATCCCATATTCACCGCCTGCGATTCCGGTATAGACTTTGCCGTCATAGTAAAGAGGGGCGCTTGTAATGGTATAGCCCTTTTCCCATTCATCGACGACAGTTTCCCAAACGACCTCACCCGTTTTCTGGTCTAAGGCCAATAATCGTGCATCCAATAAAGCCACATAAACCTTGCCCTCACCAATCGCTACACCACGGCTAACCCATCCGCAGCAAAGGGTATCCAGTCCATCCGCAAGCTCAGGTGAGAATTCCCAAATAATTTCGCCTGTTTTCGCATCAATAGCTGATACATCATTCGCCCCAGTAATGGTAAACATTACCCCATCATACACAATGGGCGTCGCCTGACCCGAGTACTTAAATTCATAGCCAGACCCGAGACTTGTCACCCAATCTGCCTTTAAATCTGACACATTGGTCGTGTTGATTTTATCAAGGGGAGAGTATCGACCATTGTAAATATTTCCTCCATTCGTAATCCAGTTTTTTGATGGAGGGGCGGTTAATTCTTCCGCAGAAAAATAAGGCGCTACATCCCCAGGGTAATCCATATGCTGAACAGACAGATGACCCGGGTTCTTATCCTTTTGAGCTTCTGTTTCATTTTCCTTTTTTTCTTCGCTCTGTTCCTGCTTTCCTTCATCTGCTGGAGACTCTGCAACATCATCATTTGGATCTGTGAATTGACTCATAATGACAATAACGACAATAGCTAAGGCTACAATCACACTAGCTACGATGATCCAAGATTGTTTCTTCATCCGTTCAAAGCTCCTTTCATGTTGATAGTAAGAAACCCATTCTTTAGTAATTTGCCCGCATATATGTAAAATACCCTATGTAAGTTAAAAAAATGCAGGATTACCGTGGAGTGCGTGATGAGTGCTTTAGCATTTATAAGAACATCTTTAGCAAAGTTAGCCAGTAATTCAGCTTCTGTAAGTTCATCTTTAGCAAATCTACTGACACCTTTAGCTTTTGTATTAATCTCTAGCAAAATTCAAAAATTTTTTAGCCTACCACATCGCAACTTCAGCACCCATCCATTCCTAGCCAGCACCTCCATCATAAAAAAATCGAGCTCAGGCTATGCCCAAGCTCGATTTCTAAACTATTATTTTTCACCGTTATTCTTCAATAAAACTTTCAATCCTTGCCCCATATCTGAGGCTAAAATATAATTTTGATCCACAAATACACCCCATACAAATGCCTGATCAGACTTATACTGCCCAATTTGTACAGGCTGGCTTGGGTTTGTAATATCTACTGCATAAATACCACCTGAATAGTGGGATAAATACAAGGTATTACCTTGAACCTTAGGATCATGAACCGTATTTGCAAAGGTAACACCATCTTCTACATTATCGACTAAATCCGTTTTAAATTCACTTAAAAGCTTTGGATTCGTTTTGTCTTTAATATCAAAGATACGTGTGTAGCCATAAGACTGTTCATACCCCTCGCGTATCGGAACATATACCTCGCGTGTTTCAATTAAAATATTCCCTCCCTGAGCTAATGTCGAGGAATGGGCAGAGCCTTGTTGATCTGATGCAAAATCGGTACGCCCCATATACTTAGGGTTCTCTGGATCTTTAATGTCAAAGATTACCGTACCTAAGTCCCACATCGATACATATGCGTAATGTCCTTTGTTGTCTGTCATAACACTATGACTAAATACAGGGCGTGTTTTCCCGTCTGGGGATTCCCAGTTATAGCCGTCAAAGTCTTCCTCAACCTCAGGAAGCATTCTTGGGTCGAATTCCCAAAGTGTTTCAGGTTTTCTTGGATTGGTCACATCTACAATTTGGAAGTCCTTTTCCTCACCATGACTATAGTAGTCTGTATAAGGATTCGCTGTTAAGACAAGTGCCCGGTTTCCCTGAGTAGTTAAATAAAGCTCATGTGTTCCAGGTGTTTCACTGTAAACCTCCCAAAACCCTAGTTTTTCAGGTTCATGTGGGTTCGTTACATCATAAAGGAGAAATCCCCCTGTCGTATCAGCTGTTCGATTCAACTGCTGCACACTAACGACCGCTAAATCCCCTTTGAAGTGTGGAGTATTCACCGTTTTCACAATTACTTTTTCATTCCAGGTTCCAGGGATTTCGTCATGAGCAAAGGCTGCGACTTCAACTGGATTTTCTGGGTCTTTTAAATCAAAAACACGCACACCCCCATTTCCTCCATTAGCCGTATGGGTTCCGACGTAGGCATAGCCTTTATGCGCGTATACATCTGCTGTATTGTTTTGTACGCCCTCACGAATTTGTTCAATTTGTACAGCTGAAGCTTCTCTTAGGAAATTCACATTCTTTGCGCCTTCGATTAATGGTTCACCAAGGGATTCTAGCTGTTCATCTGTAAAAACAGTCCTTTCTCCGCCTTTTTCAGCCCCGCTTTGATCAAGGTCATCATGGGCAAACACTGTTGGTGCAAACATCGACAAGGTAAGTGCACTGGTTAAAGTAATTGGCGCCAATAATTTTTTCTTCTTCAAAATCAGTCCCCCTATATACTTTTTTAAATAGTGCGAATTTTCACTATTGTAATTAGTTTAAAAGTTAAAAAGAGGAATGTTAATAAGAACATATGCTTATTATTTCGACATAATAAATAGGCTATATAATTAAGTTCTTATAAGTCTCATAACTATTTACCTAAAATGTTGACTTTTGATAATCAAATTTAGATTTTTCAGGAAATTATGGGTCTTAAGATTGGTTCTGATAGTCCTGATTTTTTCCATATTTTAAAAACTGAACAATGTGATGAAAATCACTTCACCCATAGTCTCATTCGATATAATTTCAGTTAAGAGATTCATGAACAAGGAGGAACTAAACGTGCATTTTAAGCGAGAAGATTCTGTTTATGAGCAAATCGGCGATCAGAAGATTCTGGAGCTCTTACAAGACTTTTATCCAAAGGTTTATGATGACCTTGATTTAAGCCCGCTTTTTGAGGGGGACATGGTTCAGAGGAATCACCAAAATGCGGTGATTCTTTTTTGTGGTGAAGGTGGGAGAATATCAGTAAAAGTGTTTAGCTTTGTGAATCGTATTTTTATCATCTTAACCCGCTTCTTTAGCACTAGAACTCAATGCTTTAGCAAACGAAGACTAAACTATAGCTTTTTCATTAGTTTTCAGCGTAAAAAAAGACATCTTTAGCATGCTCACCCTAATGTTCAGCATTTCCCCCGCGCATCATCCCAGCAACCCCACCGCCTATCAAATCATTTCTCAACCCCAACTCCATTTGATATGATGGCATTGAATCACCATACATAAATTGGAGGGAAAAACAATGTACCGTAAAGTAGAAGATTTCTTAGCCGATTGGTCCAATGCTTCAGCGGAAACTATCAAAGTTTTGGAATCATTAACCGACGATAAGCTTGGTCAATCTATTGTGGAGGGTCATAGCACACTTGGTTGGTTAGGGTGGCACTTAGCAACTGCCCCTTCCTTCTTCGCCGGCCTTGTCGGGTTAAATGTAGAGGCAGCAGGAGCAGCAGATGTAGTGCCTACAAAGGCGGACGACATTGTAGAAGCCTATAAAAAAGCAGCTGAAGATGTAAAACATGAAGCTCAACAACAGCTAACCGATGAAAAATTGATCGAAGAGGTGGATCATTTCGGGACACCTGCCCCACGTGGTGCCATACTTAGAACGTTTGTTGATCACCAAACCCATCATCGTGGGCAAATGACTGTCCTTCTCCGTCAAGCCGGTTTGCCAGTACCAGGTGTAATGGGACCGACAAAAGAACAGCAGGAACAATAGCTACTTAAGCATTAATCCTTTTTATGGATTGATGCTTTTTTTATTCAAAGCTTCATGCTTGCGAAATATACCTAACTTATTTATAATAACTAACTGTGCTTTCTATATTGAAAGCATTTTTCATTTACTATCAGGAGGTTTTGCACATGAACGTACTCGTTGTTAAAGCAAACAATCGCCCCGCTTCAGAGGGCATTTCAAGTAAAATGTATGAAACATTTATGGAAGCTATTAAAGGAGCCGAAGATTTAACCGTATCCACATATGATGTATTCGCTGAGGATATGCCATACATGGGACAAGATTTATTTAACGCTTTCGGTAAACTGCAAAATGGCGAGGAACTTAATGATATTGAAAAGCGCATTTTAGCCGCTAAGCAAAAAGCAAAGGATGCCTTTACTGCAGCAGATGTTGTCGTTTTTGCATTCCCACTATGGAATCTAACCATTCCAGCTAAGCTTCAAACCTTCATCGATTATGTTGATGAAGCAGGCTATACCTTTAGCTACGACGCAGAAGGGAATCTTGTACACTTGATGCCTGAGAAAAGAATTATCCTATTAAACTCTCGCGGCGGTGTATACTCTGCACCAGAAATGGCACCAATGGAAATGGCCGTCACTTACATGCGCAATCTATTTGGTGGGATGTTTGGCATGAACATTGTGGATGAGGTCATCATTGAAGGCCATAATGCCAATCCAGACCAAGCTGAGGAAATTATTAATGAAGGCTTAAGTCGCGTAGAACGTGTTGCGTCTGACTTAGCTTATCAATACGCATAATGATATGATGAAGGAGATGTACCTAGGAGGCATCTCTTTCTTTTTATATCAAATAAGTGATTCAGGCGCTTTTATAGTTCATACTATAACTAGATTATACATATGACGAAAGGTGGATATCGAAATGGAAAAATACCGCATCGATCCTAGCAAGGGGATCGAGTTTGGTCTTTATACACTTGGAGACCATATACCAGACCCACATACAGGTGAGCGTATTTCAGCACAGCAACGTTTACAAGAAATTATTGAGCTATCTAAACTCGCCGATCAGGCTGGCATCGATTTTTTTAGTGTAGGAGAAAGTCACCAGGATTATTTCACAACTCAAGCCCATTCTGTCGTGCTATCAGCCATCGCTCAAGCAACCGAAAACATTAAAATCGCTAGCTCCTCTACCATAATCAGTACCTCTGACCCTGTTCGTGTTTATGAGGATTTTGCAACTATAGATTTGATATCCAAAGGTCGGGCAGAGATTATCGCTGGACGTGCATCAAGAATCGGTCTCTTTGATTTATTAGGCTATGATGTTCGCGATTATGAGGAGTTATTTGAAGAAAAATTTGACCTCCTGTTGCGAATTAATGAAGAAGAAGTGATCAATTGGAACGGAGAATTCCGAGCTCCATTAAAAAATGCAAAAGTTCTCCCACGTCCCAAAGATGGATCCATGCCGATTTGGCGTGCAGTTGGTGGCACACCAGCTAGTGCAATCAAGGCAGGCTATGCAGGAGTTCCCATGTTTATGGCTCATTTAGGTGGTACAACCTCGGTCTTCAAGCGTACGATTGAGGCTTATCGTGAGGCTGCCCGACAAAGCGGCTATGACCCAGCCGAGTTGCCCGTATCAACAGCAGGCTTTTTCTATGCGGCTGAAACCTCTCAACAGGCACTTAGAGAGACCCACCCTTTCATTAATGAAGGAATGAAGCTAACCAATGGTCAGGGCTTTCCAAAGCAGCTTTTTGCCCAAAGTGTAGATAAAAGTAGTATCATGAATATTGGAAGTCCACAGCAAATCATTGAAAAAATTCTTTATCAGCACGAACAGTTTGGTCATCAGCGCTATATCGGCCAAATGGATTTCGGTGGAGTTTCATTTGACAATTTAAAAAAGAATATCGACATAATCGGAACGGAAATTTTACCAGCCATTAAAAAATATACAGCAAAAAACTAGGAGGGTTTTGCGTTGAAAATAGTTGCTTTATCCGGTTCAAAGGTCGGTTCTAAAACGAGAACTGCTATGAACTACGTCGTAAAAGCGTTGAACGAAAAGTATTCAGATGTAGAAGTCGCTTTAATCGATTTGGCTGAATATGATGTTCAGTTTAGTGATGGACGAAACTACTTAGAATACGAAGGGGACACTAAGTACGTAACCCAAACGATTATGGGTGCAGATGCGATTGTCATTGGGACCCCTATTTTCCAAGCATCCATTCCGGCAACATTAAAAAATATATTTGATTTACTGCCTGTTAACGCCTTTCGCGATAAAGTTGTCAGCATGCTTGTCACAGCAGGCACCCAAAAACATTACTTAATTGCCGAACAACAATTAAAACCCATTTTAGCTTATATGAAGGCACAAATTGTTCAGTCATATGTATTTATTGAAGAAATGGATTTTCATCGAAAAGAAATTACCAATGATGATGTGTTTTTCCGTATCGATCGTTTAGTTGAGGATACGGTTGTACTCACGGAGACTTATGCAAAAATACGTGAAGCGAAGGAAGCGGAGTATGATTTTTAGTAGCCAGGGCCTTGAGAGGTCCTGGTCTTTATTTTCTGACTCTTGACATGATTTGGTTGGACCAGCTTTAGCATTTCGACACTCAGCTTTAGCTTATGCACTGTGTAGTTCAGCCGTCTACTGCTCAACTTTAGCCAAACTTAGTGTAACTTCAGCATTTGACCCACTCTCCAGCATTTAAACACAATCTTCAGCATCACACACCTGTACATTAGCCAAACCACTCCAAACTTCAGCAACACCCCCACATTATCCAAATCAACCAGCGCTACCCAAAGCCTACAATCAAGCAATACTCACAATTCTCCCCACTCCCAATACATAATCCCACACACCCCTACGCACAATATACTTGATAAGAAGGCAAATGGAGGGTAATGCGATGTCGAATCAAAATTTACATGAGATGTTACAACAGGCAAGTCATCAAATACAGGAAGCCAATGAAACCTTAATTGATGCTCAGGGTGAGGACCCCGAGCTTATTCAACAGGCACAGCAGCAACTTGAGCGAGTAGAACAGGAATTACACACTGCTCAGCAGCAAGCAGGTCAAGAGGCGACCGAAAATCCCCAATTTCAACAGGCCTTTGAACAGCTGCATAACACCCGTCAGCATATTCAGGATCTTCGTCACAATAACAAAGATGAGCGTTAAAAAAGTTTGAGGGAAACTTCAACTAGAGGTTTCCCTAAATCCACTAGTTCATTCCTTTATATATCTGGTCATACAGCTCCTCTACCATACCAGCTTCTTCCCGATTTATAATCACATAATCATCTCCATTCGACACATACAAATAGGGTTTATGCCCCTTTTCAATAAACAGCTTTCCCTTACCATATGGCTCTTCTAATCGAAAGTTCCCCTTCAATAGATTGGAAGTCGCCATTCCTTTAGTTCTAACGATTACCTTAGGCAGCTCTTCTAAAAGTTTGACCTCTTCTATTTCATCGACAGACCACTCTCCCCCATACATCCCAGAGATTTTAAAGGTTTCTTCTTCAATGATTACTTCGTTGTCCATATAGTCAAGCCCTATGATGATCACGAGAAACAATACAGTCCCCACAGAAATGGAGCCTGATATCCAAAAATACTTCTTCCTCTTATGAGGAACTTCAAATTTTTGGATATAAATCACCCCAGCTAACAGAACAATGGTGAATAGTCCAAAACTAATTTCCGCGCCAAAAGGGACATCCAACAGAGTCAACAGAAAAGCAAGCACGTGTAAATAAAAGGTATAAACAAGTAGCTTTTCCATCGCCTTTACATACCCGTTTTCGATTAAAAAGCTTTGCTCTTCCTCTGGACGATTATAAAAGCCCGATATTAAGCTATATTCTTTTTTCTTCACTAATAAGTAAGTAATTCCACCATATATCAATAAAGTCCAACCCATAATAATGGTAAAAATTATCATATTTTTAGTCACAAAGCTCAGCTCCTCCGTTATACTTTAATCATATTAGAAAAACATGAATGTCGGCAATAATGGTGAAATTCATCCCCACAATACATAATTAAAAGAAAAAAAGTAAACTTCACGAAAACTTTTTTCTCCATTTAACGGTATATATTATAAAGATGCTAGGAGGAGGAGCATGAACGAGAAACCTTTGATTAAAAAAGTTAAAAAAGGCAATCAAAAAGCATTCAAAGAGCTTTATGATCAATACGCCAACTACGCATTAGCTACAGCTATTTCGATTACAAAAAACAAGAATGATGCCTCAGATATTGTTCAAGAGACGTTTATTAAAGTTTATCGAAACATCCATGCATTCGATCATAAAAGACCGTTTAAACCGTGGTTTTATCGTATTTTGATCAATGAAACCAATCGGTATATGAAAAATAAAACGAAACATCAATCTGTATCGACTGTCGATAATACGATAGAAATGTTCACCTACAAGAGAAATGATGAAAACTTAATCATTGAAGAAGCTTTAAATCAATTGGAGGAAATTAATCGAACACCGATTATTTTAAAGTATTTACATGATTTTACCGAAAAAGAAATTGCTGAAATTCTCGAGTTAAATTTAAATACCGTCAAATCCAGGCTCTTTAAGGGTAGAGAGAAACTCCGCACCATTTTAGGAGGGATGACAGATGAAAAAAAGCAGGTTTGATGATAAACTACAACACTATTTTACAAGCCAAACAAACGACATGAACAATTTAAAGGACCATACTTGGGAAAACATTCAGCAAAGATTATTTACTGACGAGGAACCAGAAAGCAAAAAGCCAAACCGATTTGTCGTTGGCGTTGCGATGCTTGCTGTTGTTGTTATGATCAGCATTGGGACCTCAACTACAACTGGTCAGGCCATAATCGGGAGCTTGAAGGAATTATTTGAACCAAACAAACAGGTCGACATTGCGATTGAAGGAGATAAGGAAGAAACGGAAGTGACCCTCGAAACTAAAGAAGAGCTAGATTATATCATCTATGTAGACGATTCACGCTATAAAATGGTAAAAGGTGACACGGACCGAATTGTCCCGAAACAAGAATTAGGAGAGCAATACCCAGAGGTCTCGATGGAAATTAGTCAACATACAAATACCACGATTGAGGAGCAAATGAAGAAGGCCACTAATGAGGTTATCAATGAGGGTCTCGCTGTTCGTCGAGAGGGACCAGTGAATGAACCCCTACCAGGAAAGTTCGTCAAATATATGGAAGAAGAACCCAATGAATGGGATAGCCCCGTTTATAAATACTATTTCTTTGAAAGTGGAGGGAATGTTTTTGTGATTAAACAAGAGTACTTCCTCGAAGCTTCAGAAGGACACGGGGTACGCTTTGATTCAATGCTAGAGAGCTTTGAAATTGTGAAATAGCGACACGAACCAGGTTGGTTTCAGCCTGGTTTTTTATTTGGCTTAGCTTACACGGATGTTCATAAAATCGTCATAACTTCTGCATGTTTTTTTGACAAAACCGTAGATACCTTGCATGCCCCCTTCTGTTTTAGCATGATGGAATTGTATTAGTTGGGAGGGGGGTCATGGGTAAACTAAAGGTCTATTTGCATATCTCCTTATTATTTTTTACTTTGTCTGCATTATCAGGGGTTTGGATGCGTCTGTTCTCCTTGTATCCAAATAACCTGGTCCCATATACCAATGTGTTACACGGTCACTCTCATTTGGCCATATTAGGATGGGCTTTTCTAGGGTTGTTCGTGATATCTCTTACTCTTTTCTGGTCTACACTAAAAAGACGAAAACAGGCAATTGCTATTTGTGCAGCTTTAGCCATTACATCTCTGATCATGTTTGTCGCTTTTTTAACCCAGGGCTACGCCGTATTTTCAATCGTCATGTCAACACTCCATATTCTAATTGAATATTGGGCCGCTCTATTTATTTTCCGGGAAATAAAATGTCGAGATGCGTCTAAAGTAGCAACTTTATGGATTAAGGGTGCCTTAATTACCCTGATTATCTCCTCTCTCGGTCCTTTTTCCTTAGGCTATATTTCCGCCAACGGATTAAAGGATTCCCCGCTTTTTGATATGGCCATTTATTTTTATCTTCATTTTCAATATAATGGTTGGTTAACATTAGGGTTGATTGGATGTTTTGCTCTGATTTTGTGTAGACAAAATATTCCCTTCCATCACACCTGGTTAAAACGAGGTTTCATGGTTTATTTTCTTTCCCTATTCCCGGGCCTTGTATTATCGATTTTATGGATGGATGGGACTGGAAAGCTAGCTGAAATGACTGCAGCAATCGGAAGTGTTGGTCAATGGATTGGGGTTATCTTTGTATTAACGGCGTTTCGGAAATCATGGAAGTCTTTATATGAGCAATATTCTAAGCTTGTCGCAAACAGTCTCGTTATAACGTTTCTTCTTTTTGTTATCAAAAGCACAATGGAATTGGGACTCATCTCCCCCACTCTATCTGTACTCGTCTATGATACAAGAAATGTAATTATCGGATATTTACATCTAACCCTATTAGGTTTTATTAGTGTGTTTATTTTATCTCAGTTTATAATGTTGAATTGGGTACGCACTAATCAGACCACTATAGTTGGTTTTGTTCTTTTTATAGTAGGTTTCACCATCAATGAGTTGTTGTTATTTATTCAGTCTTTAATAGGTTGGCTAGAACTTGGCTCACTTCCATTCTATTTAGAGGGCTTATGTTTTGCTAGCTTACTATTATTAATTGGAATCTTGGTACTATGGACCTCGTTTTTCAAACATAAACACTCACCCGTTTAGTCAATTACACCATCCTTAATGCTAAGGGTGGTTTTTATTTTGATCTAGGCATTCTCATCGTGAAAATAGTAGAACTTTGCTATAATAAATTGGTATTTATATGATAAGGAGACCAGAACAGCATGTTAAAACAATTTTTCTCTTACTATAAGCCCCATAAGCGGCTGTTTATGATAGATTTTACGAGTGCGGTGATTGTGGCCATTTTGGAGCTTGCCTTTCCAATCGCAGTTCAATTTTTTATAGATGAACTACTACCTGAGGGTGACTGGAATGTCATCGTAACCGTAAGTATATTACTCTTGCTTGTCTATATATTAAGTACATTCTTACAATATGTTGTCAGCTACTTAGGACACAAGCTTGGTATCAATATTGAAACCGACATGCGGGAGGAGCTGTTTACCCATGTCCAAAAGCAGTCCTTTCGATTTTTTGATAATACGAAGACAGGCCATATCATGAGTCGGATTACAAACGACTTATTTGATATTGGCGAACTTGCCCATCATGGACCAGAGGACTTTTTCATTGCCATTATGACCTTCTTTGGCGCATTTGGGATCATGTTTACCATTAACCCAACACTCGCTTTAATTGCCGTTGTCATGGTGCCATTGTTAACGGCGCTTGTCACCTATTGTAATGTGAAAATGAATCAGGCGTGGAAAAATATGTATGGTAAAATAGCTGATGTGAATGCACGCGTAGAGGATAGTGTAGCGGGTGTCCGCGTCGTCCAGTCTTTTACGAATGAGAATTTTGAAATGAACCGTTTTCAAAAGGATAATGGCTTATTTCGGAAAGCTAAGCTTGTTGCTTATAAGGTGATGGCTGGGACTCATTCTAGTATTTACATGATGACAAGACTATTAACCTTAGTTGTTTTAGTCGTTGGGGCTTGGTTGAATTTTCAGGATCTATTAAGTTATGGAGAACTGGTCAGCTTTGTATTGTATACGAATGTTTTGATTAAGCCCGTCGATAAAATTAGTGCCCTATTAGAGCTATATCCTAAGGGAATGGCAGGGTTTAAGAGATTCCAGGATTTAATCTCTCAGGAGCCAGATATTCAGGATCGTCCGAATGCAAAAACAGTACAGGAATTGACAGGAAATATCCACTTTCACAATGTTGATTTTTCCTATGATCCTCATAAGCCGGTGCTTCAGAATATCAATTTAGCGATCAAACCTGGGGAAACGGTCGCGTTTGTTGGACCATCTGGTGCTGGGAAAACGACGATTTGTTCCTTGATTCCTCGTTTTTATGATGTGGAACAAGGTTCGATTTCCATTGATGGTTTGGATGTTCGTGACATGACGAAAAAGTCTCTCCGTTCCCAAATTGGGATTGTTCAGCAGGATGTCTTTTTATTTACGGGAACCATTCGTGAAAATATTGCCTATGGAAACCAACAAGCAACCGAGAAAGAAATTCGTGAGGCTGCACAAAAGGCTCATTTGGATGATGTGATTGCCAGTTTACCAGATGGCTATGATACCCAAATTGGGGAGCGTGGATTGAAGCTTTCGGGTGGCCAGAAACAGCGGTTGGCCATTGCCCGCGTCTTTTTAAAGAATCCACCTATATTAATTTTGGATGAGGCAACGTCAGCTCTTGATACCTATACAGAAAAAATCATCCAAAAATCATTGACCGAGCTTGCTGAAAATCGTACTACTTTAGTTATTGCTCACCGATTAGCGACAATTCGTGATGCAGACCGAGTCATGGTGGTCACATCTAACGGAATTGAAGAAGAAGGAACCTATCAGGAGTTAATCGATGCTGGGGGCGTGTTTGCAAACCTGCATCGCATCCAGTTTGAACAAAAGGAAGAAGCGCTCACAAAGTAAATGGATAATGAGGTGTTTAGAATGAAAGAGATGCAGAAGTACGCTAAGCAATTGGTAAAGGACATGAACTGGGAAATCGATGACGCTAACTTTGAATCAAGCCGCACCTCCCTTCTGAATAATTACATGCTACTAACGACAGAGGTTGGAGAAGTCGCGGAGGAATTACGCAGACTATTTAACATCACATACCAAGAGATGAAAAATGGAACGAATGAACAGGAAGCCTTTCGTCATGGTGTTGAAACAGTTCAAAAGGATTTAGGAAAAGAGATGGTGGATTGCCTTGCCTATCTGATGAAAATGGCTAACTTTTTTGAGATTGATTTGGAAGAGGCTTATTATGAAAAAATGGCTGAGGTGAAGAAGCGGGAAAATAAGGATGTTGGAGTCATAAAAAAATAAGTCATTCTGAAGCAACGCTTAAAGCGTTGCTTTTTTTATATCGTCATAAACAGTGCCAAAGTGGAAATATTAAGTTTAAAATCTTAATATAGGTAGCTGATGACATTGGATAAGTTCGATTATTTAGAGAAGGTTCATCGATTGGAGCAACAAGCCGCACACCTTGATCAAGAAGGCTGGTTGAGGTTTGAGGTATTTACACCCGAATGGTGGATTCTCGTTTCTTTTCTAATTTTTCCATGGATTTTATGGTATAAATTCGCTATTAAAGACAAGCTTCTCGAAAGCTTATTCGTTGGTACGTTAGTTATTATCCCTACTACATATTTAGATGTAATTGGCTTAGTTTTTGAGTTCTGGGTTTACCCCACTCAATTGGTTCCCATCTCACCACGTGCAATTCCTTTTGATATGTCCATGGTACCTGTTGCTTTCATGTTTATATTTCAGTATTTTACGAGTTGGAAGTCCTATAGTATAGCATTGGTTCTTATGAGTACATTATTTGCTTTTGTCGGTGAGCCTATTTCATCAAGGCTAGAACTTGTGAGTTATATAAATTGGCATTACGTATATTCATTTTTCTATTATTTAGTCATTGGTTTCGGTGTACGGACTATCGTTTTGAAAGTGAAAAAATTATCTTTGAGCGGTTCATAGGAATGGACCGCGTACAATTAATCAATTTTTTTGATGTAACCATTGACACCAGGAAAATTATAGCATAAACTTAATACATCAAGAAAAGTTGATGTAAAAGGAGAATTGAAATGAATAAAGTATTTAACATCATCGATTTATCTACGGAATCTCAACTTGAGAAATATGAGGCTCGATTTAAGGCCCTCGCGGATAAAAAGCGATTACAAATCTTAAACATTTTAACAACGGAAGGAGAAACTTGTGTCTGTGATCTTTCACCTAAGATTGACATGCCTCAGTCGAAGCTCTCCTATCACCTTAAGATGCTTTTAGATAATAATTTGATTCAAAAAGAAAAACGAGGTACATGGAATTATTACTCCATTAATCCAAGTGAGATCAATCATCTTTTATCTGAGGAGCTCTGCTGTTTATTCCGTCCAGGCGACTAAAACAAAAAATTTTTCATCAATACATCAATTTTTTTTGATTAGTATATCAAATTTTCTTGATAAAGGGGTTGCTGTAGATGTTAAATATGCACATGTTAGCACAGGTTAAACGTGAAGAAATTCGTAGGGAAATGATACATATTCGTCAGCTTGAGCAAATCAAGCAACAAGAGATGAAAGGTCGCTCCCCCCTACTTTCGTTGGTTAGACGCGTTCGAAACAGAAGAACAGTGATACAACCTGCATGCTGCTGTACCTGTTAATTTATTGTGAGAGGATGAATGGTTATGGTTCCTTTTCTAAAAGATTTTCTAGCTATTGCTGCAGAATTAACCTTTTTGTTTGTGGCCATCACGATTTTAATTAGCTTTTTGCAAAGCTTAATACCGTTGGAAAAGGTTGAGAAAAAGATAAAGTCAACGAATAAGCTGTTTGCCTCCTTTTTGGCCGTTTTCTTTGCCTTTTTGACACCGTTTTGCTCTTGTTCTACGATTCCAATCGTTGTGCATCTATTAAAAAATAAGATTCCGTTTGGGATTGTAATGGTATTTCTATTTGCTTCACCTGTTTTAGACCCGACTATTTTAACGATTATGGGCGTTATGCTTGGATGGAAGGTCACGATATTATATACCCTACTGACCTCTCTTTTAACTATTATTATCGGTTTAGTGATAGAGGCTTTAGGCTTTGAAAGA
Organism: Salinibacillus xinjiangensis; assembly: GCF_009649735.1. Lineage (GTDB taxonomy): Bacteria > Bacillota > Bacilli > Bacillales > Alkalibacillaceae > Salinibacillus > Salinibacillus xinjiangensis. Next base: position 219,274 of record NZ_WJNH01000007.1, on the reverse strand, counting down.
TATGTTAAACAAGTGGTAATGAAAAATTTTGCCTCAAAAGCAAGCGAGTCATTTAGCTTCCACCGGGCTTGGCGGGAGGTTTTGACGTTAATGAGGGATGTTTTTCCTTATTTGCTAATCGGTGCAGGTATAGGTGCAGGCATTCATAACTTTGTCCCCACAGAATGGATATCTGAATTTCTAGGTGACGAAAAATGGTGGCTAGTCCCCGTAGCGGCTGTTATCGGAATTCCTCTCTATATACGACTATCCAGCATGATTCCCATCTCACAGATCTTAGTGATGAAAGGGATGGCTTTAGGGTCGGTGATGGCCCTCTTGATTAGCTCTGCTGGGGCAAGTCTACCAGAGGTCGTGATGTTGAAGTCCATTTTTAAAAAGGAACTAGTTATGACCTTTTTAGTTTCAATATTTACAATGGCATCCACTTCAGGCTTTATCTTTTACTTGATTTAAGGGTGTGAACTTGAAAAAAGGAGGTGACCCAAGTGAACTGGAAAACAATCTTCAAAGGTAAAGAAAAAGAAGACTGCTGCCAAATTCAAATCGAAGAAGTAACCAACGAGGAAGAACCATCCTGCTGTGAAAACTAACCCTTTAACACTTTAAAGCAACGGGGGACAGTCCCCACATTCTTTAAAGCGTTACAGTGTAAAACCCTATGTGAATGGCTTGATGCTGCTTCTACATAGGGTTTTACTGTTTTCTCTGCCTTCACTTTTTTTTAGCTAATTCATCGCGATCCACGGCTCTTGGTGGTTCCTCCATCCAGCCGTGTTTAATCATGATTTTTGCACCCTTTTCAGAATATTTCCCGATTTCTCCTATGAAACGCGTGTAATGTGTCGCAAGGTCGCGCCGTGGACTTGTGGACATACTGGCTCCATAATAACCTATCCCCAAACCAATCAACGCAGTGACATGAAACATCATCAATTTATCGGAAAAAGGAGCTTCTGTTGATTTTGTCACTCCAATATCAGATGTTACTGGGACCGGTAAATCCTCCTCACGTAAAATGGAGCCAAAGACCTCGGCGTGCTTGCTTGCAATTTCCTTACCTTCCTTCATAAACTCGCGAATGTCTTCAGATTCCACAGCCTGCCTGAAACCGAGTAAGGTCATAACTCCAAGTTCATTTCGTTGTATATTCGCAAACAGATTTGTAATTTCAAGTGATAATAAAGGTCGTCGCTCGCCAAAAAATCCTTGTAAAAAGTTACTGCTTTTCACAAAGTCCACTTTTTCCTGTGCAGGAATGGTTGGTGGACGAATGTACAATCCCTTCTCCAATAGAAGTTCTGTAGATTGTCGATGAATTTCATTTGCTTCTGTTAGACAACTCGAATAAAAATCATAAATATCCTTTCGTGCAGATAACGGAATGGCCATACTAAAAGCATTCAAGCCAAGAACACCAATTTGCTGCGTATAAAATAACATGTATGGGTCAGTGAACAATTGATCCGCAGACAAATTTACATCCTCTTTGAGATTGAATCCCTTAGGAGTTGGATGTGATTCATCTTGGAAAAACTTTTTCAGCTGGGGAATTCGCGCCTCACTTATCTCAAGTGTATTGGACAACACCGCTCGTATCTCTTCATCCCTCACATGTTGAAGGAAATAATGTAGAACACAAATCACCAACGTATCATTTTGATATGAACCCCATAATTGTGAAAGCTCTGCTGCCGTTAGATTAGGCTTTGTCATAAACGGCCAACCCTTTCCTTCTGTAGTAAAATTTTCTTATTGTAGTTTGTACGAAAATAGTCCTATGTATGTATGTTTTTTCACAAAGAATTCTGCTTCATTAAAGTATTAAAGATAAAGAAATAAACGACTAGAGAATAAAAATGGTAAATTGAGGGATTTTATAACTATGATGTATTGTTTTTGGAGGGAAAGCTATGAAAGTAGAAAATAAGGCAGAAGCAGATATTACAACACATGATCAAAATCCTTATATAATTGTGAAAAGCTTATTAAAGGAATCAGTCCAAACTTTAGGATTAAACGAAAATGTCTATCATCTTTTAAAGAAACCGATGCGCGTTTTCGAGGTTGCCGTACCGGTCCGAATGGATAATGGAGAAATTCGAAACTTTACCGGTTACCGCTCACAGCATAGTGATGTGCTTGGTCCAACGAAGGGCGGTATTCGTTTTCATCCGTCTGTCACTCTTGATGAGGTCAAAGCACTATCCATTTGGATGTCCATGAAATCAGCCATCCTAGATTTACCACTTGGTGGTGGGAAAGGAGGCGTTATTGTAGATCCTAATGAACTAAGCGAGCGTGAACTTGAGGATCTCAGTCGTACATACATCCGCTCGATTACCCCGATTATCGGTCCTGAAAAAGATATCCCAGCCCCAGATGTAAACACAAATCCCGAAATTATGGGCTGGATGCTAGATGAGTTTGACAAGCTCAGAGGCTACAACATTCCGGGGATGTTAACTGGAAAACCATTAATCATTGGGGGGTCACAGGGACGAATTGCCGCTACAGGGCGCGGGGTTGTTTTCACCATTCGAGAAGCAGCGAAGCATTTAGGGCTTGAACTAAGTGAAGCCACAGCCGCTATTCAAGGGTTTGGAAATGTCGGCAGTATGACAGCCAAATTTTTGCACCAGCTCGGGGTAAAAATCGTTGCTATCACGGATGCCAAAGGAGGTATTTATAAAAAAGACGGCTTTGATATACCAGCTTTACTCGACTTTGTTAAAGGAGGTAATACTGCATCAGAATACACGGAAGGCGACTCCATCACAAATGAGGAGATGTTCGGATTGCCTGTCGATATTTTAATACCTGCAGCAATTGAAAATCAGGTGACCAAGGAAACAGCCCCATTCATCCAGGCCAAAATACTAGCAGAAGCTGCCAATGGCCCAACAACACCTGCAGGGGACAAAATTTTAGAAGAAAAAGACATTTTTGTCATCCCCGATATTTTATGTAATGCCGGTGGTGTCACCGTTTCCTATTTTGAATGGGTTCAAAATGCGATGAACTATTACTGGAAGGAATCAGAAGTCAATGAAAAACTGGAGGAACGTATCGTTAAGGGCTTCGAGCGAGTCTTAAGTATTCGAAATGAGAAAAAGTCCTCCATGCGAGATGCGGCCTATATTGCTGCAATTAAGCATTTGGTTAAAGCCTTTCATGCGCGTGGTTGGATTAAGGAGACTGTGGAGTAAGAGAAGCTTGGGAACTGCTTGTCACTTTGTGGCGAGCAGTTTTTTTGGAGTTGGGATTGGGGTGCGGTACGTGCGGGATGTTGAAGATTGCTTATTTGTTGCTGATGATTTGAGTGGAAATGCTGAAGATGAGTGGATTTGATAAAGTTGACGAGGATTATGATGATGTTGTGGTGTGACTCGCTAAAGTTCAGAGTGCGTCGCTAAAGTCCCGACCGGAAATGCTGAACAACGCTCACCACCAGTCATATGCTGAACATCTCATCTTATTTGCTGAAAATTTCAGTGGATTTGCTGAAGACTAGTTCATTTGCTGAAGTAGACCGGGATTATGATGATGTTGCGCTGTGACTCGCTAAAGTTCAGAGTGCGATCGCTAAAGTCCCGACCGGAAATGCTGAACAACGCTCACCACCAGTCATATGCTGAACATCTCATCTTATTTGCTGAAAATCTCAGTGGATTCACCATCCCCCAGACATACCGAACCCCACCCTACCCTGCAATCCACAAAAAAAGGCCAACCCAAATAGAGTCAGCCTTCCCGGTCACGTTTTCAATTTCATCCCAATAAACTTCAATTCCGTCATATCCTCAACCGCATATTTAACCCCTTCACGGCCCATGCCACTTTGTTTGACTCCGCCATATGGGATATTGTCTTGTCGATAGGTGGATATTTCGTTAATCCAAACGCCACCTGTTTCAAGTTTATCGGCAACCCGTAACGCTCGGTCTAGGTCCTTCGTGAAAACACCAGCCTGTAAGCCATAAATCGAGTCATTAGCAAATTTAACGGCCTCTTCTTCCTCATCAAAAGGAATCACGGAAACAATTGGTGCGAATACTTCTTCCGCAATGACCTTCATATTGCGGTCGACGTTGGTCATAATGGTCGGGGTTAAAATGGTTCCGTCCTGTTCCCCGCCTGTTTCAATTGTGGCACCATTCTCTGCCGCATCGTCAATCCATGTTTTCGCACGTTCGGCCTCTTTTTCATTAATCATTGGTCCGACATCCGTATCCTCTTTACTAGGGTCTCCGACTTTAAGTGCTTTCGTTTTCTCGATGTATTTTTCAAGAAACTGATCATAGACTTCACTTTGCACATAAATCCGCTGGGCTGAGATGCAGACTTGGCCGGAAAAAGCAAAGGCCCCTTTCACGAGACTTTCAACCGCTTGGTCTATATCTGCGTCATCAAAAATGAGATTAGGTGAATTGGAACCTAGCTCAAGCGTTACCTTTTTAAAACCCGCAGACTCGCGAATGGACCGTCCCACAGGTAAGCTCCCCGTAAAAGATACTTTATGAATTTTATCATGCTGAACGAGGGGCTCTCCCACTTCCTTACCAGTCCCCATAACTAAATTTAAAACGCCATCTGGTAAGCCTGCCTCTTGAAACAGCTTCGTTAACTTATAGGCCGAGACAGGTGTTTTTTCTGCCGGTTTAAACAACACGGTGTTCCCTGCCGCAATCGCAGGTGCAATTTTATGAAGTGATAAATTTAACGGAAAATTAAAGGGCGTGATGGCAGCGACAACCCCAAGGGGAATCCGTTTCACCAAGCCTAGACGTCCCTCTCCATTCATGGCTGCATCCATTGGAATCACTTCACCGGAAATATGCTTCGCTTCCTCTGAGGCAAAACGCAGAACCTGAATAGCGCGCTCCACCTCTGCACGACTCGAGGTAATCGGTTTACCGGCCTCTTGGACAACGATTTCTGCAAACTCCTCCACCCTTTCCTCCATTAAATCAGCCGTCTTACGCAAAATATCGGATCGGTCATGAGCTGGCATTTGTTTCATCGTTGCGTGAAAGGTTTCAAATGAATTCTCCACTGCATAGTCCAATTCCTTTTTGGATGCCAACGCAATTTCCGCCACAACTTCCTGGTTATACGGGTTTTTCACCTCTAAAATATTGTCACTAGCAATTTCATGGCCGTTAATGATTGATCCAATCAAGATGCACTCCTCCTTTTCTCGTATTTAACAAATAATTTCACCTAATTTTTCCGTTAATTTCATATTCTCACTATAATCAACTGGACAATCCATAAAGACGGGCTTTTTCATAGCGATTGCCTTTTCCAAGGTAGGCTTTAAATCCTCTGCTTTTGTAATTTCCATCGCTTCAAAGCCATAGGATTGGGCTAGCTTCAGATAATCGGGATTACCAAATTTAATGTAAGAGGCGCGGTTAAACTTTTTCATCTGATGCCATTCAATCAGGCCATAACCGTTGTCCCGCCACATTAAGACTACAATCGGTACATTTAGTCTTTTGGCTGTTTCAAGCTCAGCACCTGTCATTTGAAAGGAACCATCTCCACACACAGCAACTACATTTCGCTCTGGATGTGCTAACTTAGCCGCGATAGCACTTGGAACGGCAACTCCCATTGATGCCAGTCCATTTGAAATAAGGCATGTATCAGGCTCATAGCTGTGATACATTCTGGCCATCCACATTTTGTGTGCGCCCACATCCGAGATGGCAATATCGTTTTCATTTAAAACTGACCTTAAATCAGTAATAATCTTTTGGGGCTTTAAAGGAAAATGGTTGTCCTCTTTATAGGTTTCAAATTCATCCAAAACTTGGCTACGGACGTTCATCACCCAATTTACATCTCGTTCTTTTGGTTCGAAAACGGCCTCGAGCTTTTGCAGGTTTGTTTTTAAATCACCAATGACACTAAGCTCAACTGGGTAGTGAGCATCGGTCTCAGCTTCCTCGGTATCAATGTGGATGAGTGGCGTTTGGCTGTCTGGGTTCCAGTTTTTAGGTGGGTATTCGGCCATATCAAAGCCAATAGAAATAATAAGGTCTGCTCCGCTAAACCCGCATGTGATATAGTCCTGACCTCCAATACCAGCTGTGAGCAAGCTGAGTTCATTTTTCCAGGATACAGACCCTTTTCCCATGAAGGAATGAACCACTGGGAGTTTGGTTTTTTCAACAAAAGCTCGGAGTTCTGGTGTTGCTTTTTGTCTTGCTAAGCCATTCCCAGCAAGAATGAGGGGATGCTTGGCCTTTTCTATCAACTGTTTGGCCTGTTCGATGGTATGATTGCTTGCAACAGACATAGGATGTTCCGTTGGCTCAAGCGGGGATTCATCCACTTCCATTTCGGCGATATCTTCTGGCAGGTCGATATGGGTGGCACCCCATTTTTCCTGGCTTGCTACTTGAAAAGCCTTTCTTACGACTTCCGGAGTGATTTTTCCCGTTTTAATTTGGGCATTCCATTTCGTCACTGGCTCATACATGGAAATAAGATCGTAATGCTGATGGGAAATTTTATGATGTCGGCTAAGGTCCGCCTGCCCTGTGATAGCAACGAGTGGACAATGATCCATATTGGCATTTGCGACACCTGTTAACAGATTGGTGGCACCTGGACCCAATGTCGCCAAACAAACCCCGGGCTTGCCTGTTAAGCGGCCATATGTACCTGCCATAAAGGCTGCACTCGTTTCATGTCTGGTCACGATAAATTCAATGTTTGAGTCATAAAGAGCATCCATCACGTCGATATTTTCTTCTCCAGGCACACCGAAAACATATTCAACACCCTCTCTTTCTAAACACTTCACTAGGAGCTCAGCTACTTTCATAAAGACACCATCCTTTGTATGAATTGAAAGTTTTTTGGTTTGGAATTAGGCTACTTTATGTATCAACAACTGTTTATTTCTGGTAACATAACCATTTCAATAGTCTGTTCGAATTTAACACGATTTATGTACACTTTAGTGCTTTAAAGGATGTGGGGACAGTCCCCACATCCTTTAAAGTGCTAAAGCAAAAGAATTTAGTAGAATTGGGTGTTTGCCCTAAACACTTCCCTCAAGCTAACATAGGGTATTAGGGAAATAGTTAATAAGGCTATTTCAAATCATAACCAACGGAGGGATGCTCATATGTCATTCGGTTACAACAATGGCTTTGCGTTAATTGTGGTGTTGTTTATCTTACTCATCATTGTTGGGGCAGCTTATGTTGGTTAATTAAAATAGAGACGAATCAGGAGGTCACCCTAGCCAGGTGACCTCCTTTTCATGCGTGCTCCCTCCCCACCACTCCGCATTTAATCCAAAAATTTTCCCAATTATAGTCAGTTGCCCTATACACATATTACCTAAGTACATACGTTGAGAGTAGAGATTGTGATAGGCAATCTTTTTATATGACTTGATGGAGGGATATTTAAATGTCACATACAGGTTATGCGAGTGGATTTTCACTAATTGTTGTCCTGTTTATTCTTCTCATCATCGTTGGGGCTGCGGTCCTTTAAAGGTTTTTCGTTAGATAATTGAAAGGGTTCCTAGTGTGTGATCTCTTTTAATCATTCAATAATTTAATTTTAGGAGGATGTATGATGTATAACGATATGTATCACAATGAACCTACATTTCCACCACACCAACCAGGCTTTGATGAAGCTGAAGACGAAAGAATTTTCGGTGGAGCAGCGATTCCATTTTTAACTGGGGCTGCAGCAGGTGCTGTTTTTGATGATTTCTTCTTTGGGCCACGTCCATTTTACGGATATCCGGGATATGGTCCAGGTTTCGGGGGCTACGGGTATGGACCACGACCACGACCTGGCTATGGGTATGGTTACGGTCATAGGCCACGCCCGCGCCCAGGATATGGATACTACAACCCATGGTAATAAAATAGGTAAGTATAGTTGGGAGAGCATAGAATTTTTAATTATGCTCTCCCTTTTTATATTTTTTTCTCAAATCTAAACGTTTGCCCTATACAACATTTGCCCCACTTCATAGGGTATAAGTAGAGAAATGGTTAAAAGGCCATTTCGAAACCCAACAAATGGAGGGATTATGATTATGTCAGGACACGGATATGTAGGCGGATTTGCGTTAATCGTTGTGTTATTTATTCTATTAATTATCGTTGGTGCAGGTAGTGGCGGATTTGGTTACGGAAATTAAGGCTAGTATTTAAATAAATTTTTTAGTTTCATCTAGATAAATTTACGATAAGGAGGAGTTTGATAATGCATATGCACGGATATGGACATGGAGGACCTCAGGTTGCAGGAGCTGGATTTCAACCTGATTATTGCTACTACGATCACGGCGGTTATGGATATGGCCGTGGCGGAGGATTTGCGCTAATCGTTGTGTTGTTTATTCTACTCATTATCATCGGAGCTACCGTTGTAAACCGATAATTTCATCTAAAGAATAGGCCGCCACTAGGCGGCCTTTCTTTATCCCTTCACCGCGTTAACACACTGAGGGTCTGTCCCCACATGCTTTAAAGGGCTAAAGGGTTATCTTTGTTCGATGGGGAGGTGGACGGGGACGTTGAACCACCAGATGAAGAAGATGCCAATTGGGATGGAAAGCAGATAGGCAATCAGCGGCTTTTTATAATGAAGAAGTAGCATGGGGAACATGAATGTATCAAAGCCCACGGACCACCAATAGCCCCATCCGTATTGATATTCAATACTTTTTGTGAGAACAAAAAAAGCCTCCCAAAGAGCATAAATGAAAATCCATTTTACGATATGAACATTTCTTCTCCTCTTTTCCTCAGGCATATTACATAAGAACAACAAAGCCGTACCAGGAAACACAATAAACGTATATAGCATCTCTGTTAGCGTATGATTGGATAAAAAGTCCGCATCTAGCCGCCATAAAAAATAGTGTGCGGTTAAAAAATTGTAAAGCAAATTTCCCAAGGCAAAGTACAGCATTGTCGTATGATATTTTTCCCAATTCCGCCAGTCACCCCACCTCCAAACGGCAAATACCACATATAAAGTTGTTGCAACATGCATATAAACAACCTCTTCTCTCATGTTTTCCTAAGAGACCAGACCTTTAGTATCTAACACTGAACCTATCCAACCTTACTTTTCTTCTTTTTTTTTCGAATAAATCCTACCAAAAGAAGAAGCATGGGTAACAAAATGCCAATCGTTGCTGAGTAATACGGCGCGTAATAAGCGACAAACTCATTATAATAAATAATGTCGGTAAACAGAATGATGCCCATTATGATAATGATAAAAGCGAGTGGCGTAGATAATGTTTTCGTACTTTTTAAATTAAAGAAATGACTCATTCCTAAGTTCAGCACATAAAAATTCAATGTAATTTTAAAGAAAATAGTAAAAAACCAGGCAATCGCAACCAAAATTTCAATCCGTTCCAAAAAATTGGCCAAGCTGATTTTTTTCCCTAAAATATAACTTGGGAAGATTTGTCGTGCTGTAAAATCTGGTCCTAAAACAGCTAAACACATAAGTGTAATTAAGGTTAGGATAACAGACCCGATAATAACTCCAATATAGAATGCCTTTTTAGCTGGTTTAAATCTGTGTACATAAGGAAAAATGGCCAGAAAAATAAACAGCTCAAGATACGGAGTAGTTAAAGTTGGAATGACCGCAAGAAAAGTCCCTCCTATATCCTCCTGCAGGACAGGTTGAACATTCCTAAAATCAGCTTCAGGTGCAACCAAAATCAATAATAATATTAGTGAGGTAAAAGCATAAGGAAAGAATATTTCACTTGTCCGTCCAATCACCTCCAACCCTAGTCTGACTCCTATTAAACTCGTCATCATAAAAATAAACATTACAAATTGAATGGGGGTCTCTACGGTTACTTGCGTAGTAATAAATTCTCCAATCTGTCTTAAATTAGTAGCTGTTAAGAGCAGAATGTAGGTTAAAAACAGCACTGATACCGCTTTTCCTACCCATTTACCCAAAATATGCTCACTTAATTCAAATAAATTTTTCTTCCAATCAATGGATATAACACAATTTAACATAAAGACGATACCAATACCTATCAGCATCGCTATGACCATAGTAATCCAGGCATTTGCATGTGCATAACTAGCCGTTAGGGAAGGGAGAATAATCACAGCTGTACCTAAGGTGTACATGAGGACCAAGACAGTAAACTGTCGAACACCTATTTTTCCTTTTTCAATCAACTAAAATCCCCTCCTAACTCCGTGCCCCCGAGTTCATCAACACTTGCTAAAGATATTTTTCTAATGACTTACGAATAGGCTCGGCTACTGGTTGGTATATCTGCTTAATCCCCTCAATCGGCGTTGGGATATTAACCTCCATAACGTGTAAGACAACAATGCTTAAGGCCAAGATAAAAAAGGCAATGTACACTTTTTTGTCCTTTTTCGACTTACTCTTTTTTACTGTAGCAAAATCTAATAGAAAAACCACTACAGCGATGAGGACGACCACAATGACCTTAAACATGTTTACTCACCTTGCTTCCTTTTTTCTTCAATCTCTTTCAGAAAGGATTGATTAATCGTTCCTGTTCTTCGTATTTTTATTTTGACGTTAACCTTCACCTCTAATTCATTTGCAAAAATTTCATTCCATTGTCCCTTAACCTTTTTCCATTCTTTTGGACTAGCTCGATGTATGACTTCACCAAAACCAAACACATCTGTTCCCATTTCTTGAATCTTTTTAATGCTTGTCTTCATTTCTTCTTCGATACTTTTTTCAAATTTCGACTCTAGTTTTCTGAGCTCCTTTGGTTTGGTTAAATTCAAAGCACATGCCACATCACCAACATTTGCCTCACTTTTAACGTCAACATTTATTTTAGGGATCCCCTTTTTCATGCTTCCACTCACATTTGCATGTGTTTTAAACACTTCAATGGCAACTTTTCCCCCGTCATCACAAGGAACCCATGATATGGTATTTTTTACCTTATTTTTAATCCTATTCAGTGTCTTGCTTTGTTCTTCATTTAACCAGTCTACAAATCGATCGTTTTTAAATACACCGATAAAATCAGTTTTTATCTCGGTTGGCGAAAGGGAGGCTTCTACGTTTTCTAATTGCGTACCAAATTCAGGATCCCCGATCACCCAAAGGCCTGTTACACTGGCCTCCTTCCCTTTTGATGTCATAGAGGCAATCAACTCATCCAGCTTGACAGCACTCACCCCAGCCCAAGATTCCTCCGCAGCTTGCAGATTGCCAAAAATCTTATTAGCTGGTATTTTTTCTAACGGTGTCAATACTTGAACCACATTTTCCGCTGTATTTTCCCGGGCAATGGCAAAATTAAAATCTGTTCTCATTTCATGGTCACGAGAAATAAAATCTAATACATCAGCAACACCACCTCTGGCAAACTCCTCCCCGAGGATAATCATGCGTAAATGGGCTAAGTAAATTCTCCTAGGTGCAATCGTTGTTAATTTTCGAATTGCTTCAAAAAAAGTACTCCCTTTTGCTTGATAGGTAGAAACAGCAGTACGAGTGGAAATCGTATTACCAGCAATTTCACCTGGATTAAGAATCTGGGCGGATACTAATATTTGATCTCCCTCTTTATCCACACCTAAAGCTGTAGCAATTGCAATATCTGATAATTCTCGAGCATCCCAACATCCAGACAACAGCACAGTTAAGATGATGATGACACATATTGATTTGATTTTCTTTTGCATAAGCTGATTCACCATCACTTTTGTTTAGGTTTCGCTGGTTCCGTGTCCTCACGCTCCATATCCTTTTGACTGATAAGTTTAGGTCTAGTACGTAAACGCCATAACGGAAGACGTATTAACGAATCCTTTTGGTCGCCAGGAATAAAAGGGCCCATCGGTGAAAGATAAGGGATTCCAAATGAGCGTAGGCTCGCCATATGCATAACCATAACGAGCAACCCTAAAATAATTCCCACTAAACCAAACATGGCAGCAAGGGTCATAAAAATAAATCGTAACAGCCTAACGGAAATGGAAATGTTAAAGCTTGGGAACACAAAGCTACTGATCGCTGTTAAGGAAACAACAATCACCATGGCTGATGACACAATCCCGGCTTCAACCGCGGCCTGTCCTAATACGAGTGCTCCCACGATAGAAATCGCATTGCCGACTGCTCTAGGCATACGAGTTCCAGCCTCTCGCAAAATTTCAAACGTAATCTCCATCATAAGCGCCTCGACATATGCTGGAAATGGAACACCTTCCCTTTGTGCAGCCAAACTAATAAGTAGCTGTGTTGGAATCATTTCTTGGTGAAAAGTAGTTAAAGCTATATAGGCTGATGGAGTCAGTAAAGCTAAGAAAAAACAAACAAACCGTAATAACCTTAACGCTGAACCGATGTCAGACCTTTGATAATAGTCCTCACTAGATTGAAAAAAGTCTACAAACAAAGAAGGTACAAGTAAAACAAAAGGTGTACCGTCCACCATAATCGCAACTCTTCCTTCTAATAACCCTGCACAAACCGCATCAGGTCGCTCAGAGTTGTTTATGGTTGGAAAGGGCGTGTAGGTTTTATCCTGTATGAGTTCTTCAATATATCCACTCTCTAAAATGGCGTCAATTTCTATATCTTTTAACCTTTTTTTAACCTCCTGAACAACATCATCATTGACAATCCCTTTCATATAACATACAGCTATATCTGTATGTGTTTTTTCACCAATGACCATGTTTTCAATCCAAAGACTAGGATCTTTTAAACGTCTTCGAATAAGTGAAGTGTTGGTTCGTAATGTTTCTGAAAAACCATCCTTCGGTCCCCGAATCACCGTCGTAGATGAGGATTCCTCAACTCCTCGCTTTTCAAAGCCCTTTGAGCCTATAGTAAAGCCTTTGGCATATCCATCAATTAAAATAATTGTGTCTCCTGCTAATAGAAATTGAAACAATGTAAAATAATCATGGCATTCGTCGACTTCACTTCCGGTTAAAGAGCGTTCCTTAAGAATTGTGAAGAAGTCTCCTTGCTTAGCTTGCTGGTTTGCTTGATTTGCCTGGTTCGACTGGGTCGACGGACTACTTTGGCTTGATGACTGCTCTATCGATAATTGTTTAGACGTTTGGTTTTTCTCATTAGTACCGGATTCGGCTTGGTTTGACTGTTTGGATCCTATAGTTGACTCAGATGATTCGGACGATTGCTGTTTGTTTGATGATTTCTTGTGTTTAAGCTGTTTTAATTTAATTGGTTTTCGTGTTTTTTTCTTTTGATTACTAGTGTTCGAGCTGGCTGGTTGAATTGCTTGGTATGTATTGTTCTGGCTGTTTTGGTCTGATTTCGTCTGCTCCTTCTTAGCTTGGTCTGCGTTGCTAGGTGTCTCATCTTGATTTTTTGTTTCAGAGCCTTGGGATTGGGTCTGTTTTGTTTCAATTGCCTCTGATTGTTTTTGACTGATTGTTTGCCCTTCACCTAAATCAGTTATCCGGATATCAAGCATAAGTGTTTCGGTAATGAAATCTTGGATAAATTTTTTATCAGCTAATCCATCCATGTACAGGATAACAGCTCGTACAGGCTGATTTTTTCCGATTTTAATACTTCTTGTAACCAAATCAGAACTGTTCCCTAGTTTGGACTTCACTGTTTTTACGTTTTCATCGAGATTTGTCACAAGCGGTGAGGACAGATTAGAGGGGATATTGTTCGTTTGTACTGGCTTTTGCTGCTTTTTCCCAAACATATCCCTAAACTTTTTCTTCATTACCAAAAACCCCTAATCAAGTGTATTGTTGACATTTTATCTTTACCCATAATGCCAACCACTATGCACACTTTACCCCTTTAAAGCATCGGGGGACAGACCCCAACTTTGGTAAATCGGTAAAGGGCTAAAGTGTACAAAAAACCCGAGAGCCTTATTTATTATGGCTACCCCGGGTTTTGTCATCCAAGAATTTTATGGTACCTCATGACCCATAGAGCTGTGCAGAATCTCGAACCACTGGTCATGGGTTAAGGAATGATTTAATGCCTTAACCGCATGGCGAATTCGACTCTGCTTGCCAGAACCTACAATAGGCATAATACGAGCAGGGTGCTGCAGAATCCAAGCATATATCACTTCACTCAAATCGGCTGCACCAAGCTCTTCTGCCACCTTGGTTAATGTCGAGCGTAGTCTGATGGCCTTTTCATCACCGCTTGTAAACATTTTGCCACCAGCTAGCGGTGACCATCCCATGGTTGGCAATCGCTTTTCTAAGCTAAAGTTTAGCGTCCCATCCTCGATATTCTCTAATTGATAGGGTGAGATTTCCACTTGATTCGTGATTAACTCCTCTTCTAGATATGATTCTAGCATCGTAAATTGGTGATGTTTAAAGTTCGATACCCCAAAATAACGCACCTTCCCTGCTGCTTTCAGCTGGTGAAAGGCGTCCGCTACTTCATTTGGGTCCATGAACGGGTCTGGCCGGTGAATCAGCAAAGCGTCTAGATAGTCGGTATGTAAATTCTTCAATGACTGTTCTACCGATTGAATAATATGCCGAGCCGTCGTATTGTAATGATGCGACTTGTGTTCTGGCCTCTGTTTCGAAGGCAGGACAATTCCACATTTGGTTACTAGCTCCATTTGCTCACGCAGCTCAGGCTTTAGCGACAACGCCTTGCCAAACAAACCTTCGCACGTATAACTCCCATAGATATCGGCATGGTCAAACGTAGTAATGCCTTGCTCTAAACAAAACTCAATCAACTCAAGCCTTTCCTCTGGTGTGTATTCCCACTCATTTAAGCGCCACAGCCCATGAACAATGCGGGAAAATGACAAATCCTCTTTCAGTTGAACACGTTCCATTATGTACTCCCCTTTTTTCTAAAAGTGCTATATTGAGTATTATCCCTTACCACTAACTAAAAACCAACCCCCACGCTTTAATGCTTTAAAGCATTGGGGGACTGTCCCTCACCACGTTAACGCGTTACCACATCGAGGGTCTGTCCCCACTTACGTTAAAGCGTTAAAGTAGATGAGTTCGGCTGGGGTTTGGGGGGTGATTTGGGTATGATAGTGGTCTAGGTTTTGGTGGTAGGTGTTAATCTGATCATGCTCGTTATAAAAGCGTAATAATTCCTCCTCAAACTGATCACTCGTCTGCCACGAATGTAAATGATTCGCCACTCCTAGCTGATTCAGCTGCTCCAAATTCATTTCCTCCTGCCCTGGAAGCGTATGATACACAAAAATCGGCACCCGTTTAAATAGGCTCTCACTCACTGTCACCCCGCCTGGCTTTGTAATAATGCCATCACATTCTTCATATAATTGGTTCATTTCCTCTCGTGAAGAAATATATGACACTGGCTGAACATTTGATTGCCCCAACCGAGATAAACGCTTATACAACTTATCATTCTTACCGCACAACACCTTATACTCAATTCCATCATGCCCCACCTTCTCCACGAACTGATCAATCAATCCTACACCTAAATTCCCACCTGTCAGCATCAAACGAAGGCGATCTTTATTTTTCAGAATCTCCCCTCTCTCTGCCCGTGAAAATTTATGATGAACGGGAATTCCCGTTACAAAAATGCGATCCGGCCGCACCCCTTTATCCTCTAAATGCTCCTTCATCATGTGTGAAGGAACGAAATGATAATCAATTTCCGAAATGCCCCATAACCGATGAATAAAATAGTCTGTATATACATTAATCACAGGAACATCCACCAATCCCCGCTGTTTCAAGTAGCTCAACATATAGGATGGAAGCGCATGCGTGCAAATAACTAAATCAGGCTTTTTCTCCTGTAGAATTTCCTTCATGGCACTCTGAAACAAAAATTCATAATGACGATACCGCTTAGCCTCTTTCATATTTTCACAAACCAGTTTACGATAAATCCAACTGTATACCTGTGGGAAATGGGCAATCCACTGCAAATAAACATTGGAAATGAATGTTTCCATTTTTCCAAACCCATAATGTAAAATGTCCACTTTTTCACATTCAATCGTCGGCTCTAATTCTCGTAGCCCGTCCATTAAGGAATCCGCCACCTGATGATGTCCCGATGAAATTTGCAAAAAAGGCATAAACAATACCTTTTTCATCCTCATCAAACTCCCATATATTCAAGTTAAGTTCGCGAGGTTAGTTTGCGTAAATGAGTCTGATTTATGCCGGAGTCGAGCACCCCATTCTAATTCCATCAAAACCCCGACTGGAAATGCCACCAAAAATTACTACCACACTCACCCTCCAAACCCATGTATAATGGTGAACGGAGGTGTTTTGATGAATTGGTTTTTATTCGTTATGATT
Source organism: Salinibacillus xinjiangensis (assembly GCF_009649735.1). Classification (GTDB taxonomy): domain Bacteria; phylum Bacillota; class Bacilli; order Bacillales; family Alkalibacillaceae; genus Salinibacillus; species Salinibacillus xinjiangensis. Next base: position 202,952 of record NZ_WJNH01000007.1, on the reverse strand, counting down.
TTGATTCTCATTACGATGGGTTTATATAAAGCCTATAAAAATACGAAGCAAGTTGCCATTAACAAACTGACTATTGATGAACAGCCTACAGACCAACCTTCCGTCCAACTAAACGTCCTGCAAATTTCTGATTTACATCTTGAAAATATCTCCATAACCGCTGAGCAATTATACGAAAAAATTAAACACGAGCCCATTGATTTAATAGCCTTAACAGGAGACTTTCTTGATAGGAAAAAATCGATTCCAAAACTAGTACCCTATTTACGCGTATTTAATAGATTAAAGCCAATGTATGGTACGTTTGCGATATACGGAAATCATGACTATGTATTACGCGGAGAAAACTTTGATAAGCTTGATCAAACGTTAAAAAATCACGGTATAAGAACGATGCAAAATGAGAATGTCCAGTTGGATATCGACGGCATGAATGTGAATATTATTGGCATCGATGATTACAGTACAAGCCGCAGTGAATTTGCTCAATCCTATAAGGGAATATCTGATGGTTACAAACTAGTTTTAACGCACGACCCAAATGCAGTATTAGATATGAAAAACTATCATTTTGACTATTTATTATCGGGGCATTTTCACGGTGGGCAGATTTTATATCCAAAGGCCTATCATCTTGTGAAAATGGGGAAATTACCGAGAATGAACATGGTCAAGGGTTTGCAAACCTATGATGGAAAAAGCTTTTATATCAGTGAAGGCTTAGGACAAACAGGGGTAAATATCCGAGTAGGAAGTCGGCCAGAAATCACCTTCCACAAGCTCAACATCCCAGCCATCACCAAAACCAAACAACAAGTCAGCTAACTTTCACACACTACCACTTTAAAGCATCGAGGGACTGTCCTCATCGCTTTAAAGTGCTAAAGCAAAATCAGACCACTCAGGAGGATGAGCGGTCGATGATTTTGCTTTTTTCTTTTTGAAGAGCTGTTTCAATTGGCTTATATATATATGTTGAATATAATTGCTCTTTGGACATCACGATGTATTTGGGATCTGGCTGCTTGATACACTGCTTTATCCATGGCTGAGTCAATGACAGCACATAGATTGGATAAAAGGTTATTTTTTTCAACCACTTGTAAACTGGATTTTTAATTTCCTTCGATTCAAACCCTAGCCGTTTCACACCTTTACTCAAGGTTGTGATCCCAATAATTCCTTTAATTTCCGAATTTCTTTTATGAGATAATAAATAAGTACCAACACCAGGCATGGATTCCTTTACAATTTGAACAGTCACAAAAGCTTTTCTAATATCACTTTTTACATCCTCTAACTCCCGTAACAGACGGACATTATGCAGATGAATTTTAATCATAAGGTCGTTCTTTTTAATCACAGTACCATCCGACAAGCGCAACTCGCTGCCTTTGAACCTAGTGAGTCGTACCCTAAAAATATTGTTTGATCGATTCGAATACTTTCCAAGCCTGCTGTGTCCGATGTATGTTAGACGGGTAAGCCTATAATATAATGGGTCAAAAAGGAGCCACAGCTTAATCAACGTTTTCCTCATCTTCTACCATCCCTTTGCCATTGTTGACAGTACTTATTTTGCTTTAATTGCACCGATATTATTTAATAATTAAAATATTTTTTTACTAAAACAATTCACATCCTCACCCTAATCCGCAATGTCGAATATTGTAAATTGTCGTTGAAATATACCTAAAATCACCATATAATATTAATGTATATACAAATTTAATCACCATTATTGTAATTAAATGTAAATTAACAAAACTAAAGTCATGCGATAAGCTAGCAAACTAGTCGAAAGCCTAGGACGCAAAGCCACGGGTCTAATGAATAGTGATATTCGATGATCGCCGGGTTGCCGCAAAATTGATCAGGTGTACAACACACAACTGATCCCAATTTGGGGCGGTTGTGTGTTTTTTTATTTTAAAGAGGTGAAAAAAATTTGAGTCTGATTAAAGAACTCTTTCAGAAAAAGACACCAAGAAGTTCTCATTCACATCTTAAGGAAATGTTTACATCTTTGTATTTACATGATCATCAGCAACCTATATTGATGTTTGACACAGATGGAACTATTATCGACATCAACCATCGAGTAATGGGAAAATACGGTCATCGAACAATAGTTTATGATTATATTCAGGAGGATGAACGTGACAAATGTGAGCATGTGCTAACAAACTTTAGCTTTAAAGGGCACATTCATTACACTACCTTCCACTTTGTGCTCGAAAATAAAGTGGTGCATAAGCGTGTAGCTATTTTCCCCGTCAAGATGGATAACGAAATCATCGGGGGATATATGGTAGCGAAAAAAGTAAAATCCACATCCCAAGATCCGTCATTAAACATTGAAGAAGAACAACTAAGGGAAGTCATTGACCATCAAAGCTCAACCATCAAATCTTATAAAACATGGCTTGGAGCGATGGAGAAATACTCCAATGACATTATGTGTATTGCAGATCAGGATGGAAATATCCAGTTCCTAAGCCCCACCTATCAAAAAAAGCTTGGGTATCCTGTCCAAGAGCGAATGGATGAAAACATTTTTGCAAAGGTTCACCCTGAAGATATGGAAAAAACGAAGGCTAAATATGCTGAACTCATAAACCAGCCAAATGCCAAAATGAAAAATGAGGTCAGACTTTTACACAAGGATGGTAGCTATCGTACGTTTGATGTGATTGCCATCAACCTAATAGATGACCCTTCGATTCGGGGAATTCTGATTAATTTTTTTGATATTACAGAAATAAAGCAAACCGAAAAAAAAGCTAGACATTACGCTTACTATAACCAAATCACAAGCTTACCGAACCGATCGTATTTCGAAAATTTCCTTGACCTGTTTCTAGAGGATGCCAAAGAAAAGGGTGAAACGTTTTCCCTTCTCCATGTGGATTTAGATCGGTTCAAGTTTATTAATGATACCCTCGGCCAAGCAATTGGAGATGAGTTTTTAAAGGTTGTGACGGAGAGATTAAAGAGCTTTGCTAGCCAAACATCCTTTTTAGCCCACATTCGTAGTGATGAGTTCATTTTTCTCATTCAAAATGGAGAGAGTGAAATGGTTACAGCAATGGCTAACCAAATTCTCAAAACCTTTCAAGAGCCCTTTTATTATCAGGACTATGAGTATTTTGCTTCTGCCAGCATTGGCATTAGTATTTTTCCAGAGGCTGGTGGGGACCGAAACAGCCTGATTAAGAATGCCAATATTGCCCTTAGTCAGGCAAAGAAAAAAGGGATTAATCAGGTCGTCATCTACCGTCCTCATGCCGATGTAGAGACCTATAAGAAATTTACACTAATGACTGACTTACGAAAGGCTGTTCAAGAGGATGAGTTACTATTACATTTTCAGCCTATCATCCAAGCAAAAAGCCAAAAAATCGTAGCAACTGAGGCTCTTGTTCGCTGGAATCATCCTGAATGGGGATATATCCCACCGAACGAGTTTATTTCGCTTGCTGAGGAAAATGGGTTTATTAATGCAATTGGCGACTGGGTACTTTATAAAGCCTGTCAGCAGTTAAAGAATTGGCAAAGTCAAGGCATAGACCCTATTGTGATGTCCGTAAATGTATCAGCCATTCAGTTCGACCAGGATTCGTTTGTGAGCCATGTTAAATCCGTCATTGAGGAAACAGGAATTGATCCAAAATACTTGCGGCTAGAAATTACTGAAAATGTTCTTGTAGAGGATTATGTTCAGGTTAAGGAAAAACTAGAGCAATTGAAGAAGCTTGGGGTATCCATTGCACTTGATGACTTTGGAAAAGGCTATTCGTCCCTTATTTATCTTCAGCATTTTAATATTGATGTATTAAAGGTTGATAAACTATTTTTGAAGGAAGTAGAAGAAAATGAAAAAAGCAAAGATCTCCTACGAACAATTGTAGAATTAGCCAACAAATTATCTCTAGAGGTAGTCATAGAAGGTGTCGAATCAGCTCCCCAATTTGAGTTTGTAAAAGGGATCGGGGCAAACCATATTCAAGGATTTTTATTTAGTAAACCACTACCCGAGGAAGAGCTCATTCCAAAATTATACGAAAAATACTTAAGCCTAGAAATAAATAAACCGTCTCCAATCTTTGAAAAAAGACATTTTTACAGAATTTCATTCCAATTTCCTTTAATCGGTTCATTTACCATCGATTCGATTATGGGACATAAGGTCGATGTGGGCAATACCAACATTCTTATTGAAGATATTAGTGCTGGTGGTCTCAGATTTTTATCGAATATTCAGCTTCCAGTTCGAACCAATTTTATCATTCAAGTTTCCACAATTATTGGCTCTGAACAGATTGAACACCATGGTAATGTGGTATGGCATAGGGATATTGAGGATGGTATTCACCAGTACGGAGTAGAGTTTCATATTGAAGAACATGAACAAGAGGAGTTGCTCAAACTACTCAACATCTTACAGGGCAAGCTAAGAAAAAATGACCATAGCATGCTCAGCTATTATGTGACGACTAGTCCGAAATGTTATTTTAAGCATAACTCATAAGAAAGCAGCACCCAAGTAGGTGCTGCTTTCTTCGGTTATTATCTCTTTCCTATTGCAACCTTCCACAAGTCAGGACCTTCTTGCAGGTATTTCCACGTAAACTCGCCTTCTCTTTCCATCATGAATTGATATTGAAGGGGGCGTGGATCATGCTAGTTCCAGTTGCGTTTCTTGCGTTTCTTACCCCTATTTGGAGTGAGCGATTTGGATTTCTTCAATTTTTCGTAACGGCAGACGGTGTGGTTTTACTTAGTGCCCTATTAGTGATTCAACCATCCTCAGACTTCTATGGCGGGCTCTAGCAATTCTGGGCATCCTCATGTTTCTGTTTCAAATGCTTATGACGATTCAGTAGCAGAAGGAAAAAAATGAAAGAAGAAAGTTGCTTAAAAAATTTTAATCGTAACTCCACAATTTTAATTACCTGTGAACATCTTAGGGTTGTTCACAGGTTTTTTTTAATGATTTTGTGGTATAAAGAATAATAATCTTCACACTTTCAATCCCCACTTTCCAGAATTGTTATCTTGACACTTCTAATCTCTTATTGCTAAGATTCAAATGACCTTTATCCTTTATTTTACTAAAATATTATAGTATCAATCTATGAAGCTATGAACATAAAAGGAGTGCAGTATATTATAATGAGATCGCTAAGCATGATTTTGTTTATGTTCGTTGTTTTGGTTGGTTGTAATACGACGGAGAGTCAAAAATCCGAAACAACTGCCACAAAAGAAAGTACAGCAAACGAGGAAAAAAAGAAAGAAGCGACACATAAACCTACAACATTTGGAGTAAACCCTAATATAGACTTAATTAGTTACTCTCTGAAGAAAGACGAAGAAAAGAAAGAAGAAGACGAGAAGGCGGAAGAGATAGAAAATCCCGAAACTAACAAGCCCGATTATAAATCAGAGCCTCATGAAGAAACCCTTCAAATCACAGCTCAGGAAGCCAACATACGAAAAGGCCCAGCTACAGATTATGAAAAAATAACCACCCTATCTAAACATACTAAATTACTAGCTATTGAAAAAGCGAAGCCTAATGAATTAACTTGGTTCCACGTTACATTTGGAGAAGATCAGAAAGGATGGATTTCTTCTAAGATTGTAGAGAAGTATGACCCTCAGTCTCAAAAAGAGGAGGCGGATAAAGTGAAAACGTCAGACTCACAATCAAGTCCAAAGATAGAGATAAAATCACATAAGGAAACATATGAAATCTCGGCGAGTGTGGCCAATATTCGAAAGGGTCCTGGACTATCCTATCACAATTTCACTGGTCTGAAGAGGTTTACCAAGGTCGAGGCATTCGAAAAAACCTCTACAGAAGGTATGACATGGTACCATGTAAAATTTAATGGTCAAAAGGGCTGGGTTGCGGAAAGTGTTGTGCAGAAGTATAACCCAAACCGTCAAGTCAAACTCATCTCTGCTCCACTCGTTTCCCAAATGCCCGAACTTCCTAGGGGCTGTGAAGTAACCAGTTTAGCTATGCTCTTAGGTCATGCAGGAGTCCAAGTCGATAAAATGACCTTGGCAAAGGAAATTAAAAAAGACCCTACTCCGTACACGAAAAAGAATGGTCAAGTACACTTTGGAAATCCATATGACGGATTTGTTGGTGACATGTATTCCTTCGATAATCCTGGTCTAGGAGTCTATCATGGTCCAATTGCCGAATTAGGCGAAAAGTATTTACCAGGTAGAATTGTAGATTTAACCGGACAAAGCTTTGATGCTGTATACCAACAGCTCGACAAAGGGAAGCCTGTTTGGGTGGAAACAACAAGCTGGTTCTCCTATGTCCCGGAATCTGAATGGTACACATGGAATACGCCATCTGGAAAAATTAAAATCACCTATAAATTGCATTCCGTTCTCGTTACTGGCTATGATGAGAATTATATTTATTTTAATGATCCATTAGCTAATCAAAAAAATCGTAAGGTCAACAAAAAGGACTTTATCACTGGGTGGAAACAGATTGGGAATCAGGCTATTAGTTATAAGTAATTAAAGTTTAGTGCGGCTCTATTTTGCTGAAAAATGTCTGTTGGATGCTGAAGTGATAGTTTGAAAAGCTAAAGTTTTGTCTCAAAATGCTAAACATTGCTTCAAATGCTAAAAATAGAAACTACTACGCTAAATATCACTTTACACATGCTAAAGTTTAATCCGATTTAGCTAAAGTTCAACACAAAAAAATGCTAAACACAATCCAACGCCATACCCGCACAAGGTTGAGTTCTCTCCACACGAGAGAGCCCAACCTTTTTATTTCTAATGAGTCACCTGATTCCACACTAACTCACTCTTCTGAATTGCCTCGTAAATCTCTGGCTTCAGCATCTCATGAATTTCTGCAAATGGTATGGAAAATGTCTGTGTTCCCATGTAACCTGGTGCAATTTCATACTCATCAAAGGCAAGCACTAGCTGATTTTCCTCTAAATAAAACTTTTGCTCATCTGTCACAGATTGAAATCCTTCCTCTCCCTCAAAAAAGCTTTCCCCTTTCGCACGCCTATCCTCAATTTCTTTTTTTACCATGTCGTTGATTACTTCCTTGTAATCTAAATCCTCTTTAAATAGGTCAGCAAAGGTTAAATATTTAGCCTTTTTTTGATTTAAAATGTTCAAGGCTGAAATTTTTTGTATGCCATTCGCTCCACCCTTGTAAATATAATCTTCACTTTTGATCGAAATAATTTCACCTTGCATTTTTACAGATGGCTCAATGAATAATTGAAACGGTCGTAGCGGCTGCCCTTTCTCTCGTAACTCTTGGGCGAATTGCTTTGCCTCTTTTATGAATTCCTTCTTTTTGTCCTCTGCCTTAGATTTAATTCCATAATTAAATTTGACCTGAAACACCTGATCCTGTAGTCCACTGATTATCGGGATTTTCATGTCAATTTCATATTCCTCTGTTTTTTCCTTAATATCTTCAAATTTTATGTTGAATTCTTTATTCTTTTCGGAAACATCCTTTATTTGCAATGGTTCAGCATGAATATCTGCGGTTTGTGTAAAAAGGTTTAAACTGTATATCATAAGCATAAACCCAAAGAACATTAATACCCTTTTCATCCCAAGCCTCCTTGAACAGTGAAGTAATTACTGTTTAGTATTTGTCATAAGGGCTTGGTTTACACATGCTAATTGGTCTTTCTACGTAATGAGACGATAATAGCTCTGATACGTTACACTTTCATTATAAAAAATAAAAAACCGCCCAATAACGGAGCGGTCCATCACTTAACTTAATCGATCCTCTTCATCTCTTCGTTCCATTTCTTCACGTGGAACTTGATCCTCCTCATCCCTCAAGCGGTGGGCAAGTCTACTTGATGCCGTTGCCGCAATGCTAGCGACAATGTCATCTAAAAATGTATGGACATGATCACTTCTTTTTGTGTCTAGTTTTTTTATGATTCCTACCTTGTGCTTGTCCAAGTGACCATAGGTTGTGACTGCAATACTGCCATAGCCGAGGGCTGCTCCAAGTGCAATTGTTTCATCAACGCCAAATAACCCTTCATCTGTTTCGACAATCGACTGTAAAGGCTCTGATAGCTTTTTCTGTTCAGCTAGTCGATCCAATTCAATTCCTACTAGAATTGCGTGCTGAATTTCTCTCTTCTCCAAAACCCTATCCACACTTACAATACAATCATCAATAGTCAGGGCTTCATGATATGGGTGCTGCATCTCATACACAATTTCAGCAATATCCTCTACAACTACCCCTCTATCCGTTAGTGCCGCTCTAGCTGCTTGTTCGACTTCCTGACTCGGTACCTGTTTGACATCTGACATTCTCTACTCCCCCTTTTTTAAACGGTCTCACCCCTGATTATAACACGCTTACATACAGGTAAGGGAAGGAATGCGACATCACAGAGAGGATATGTTAAAATTTTTATGAACTAAGTTTTTTCGACGTCATGAACTCTAGGAGGTGTAGATTTGGGAAGAAAGGGTACGATTGTAGAAAAAGAAATCGAAAGTACATATTTGGATGAGACATTAGTGGTTAAGATTTATCAACCCGAAAACTATTCAAGTCTATATAAATATCACATTTGTATTATGCAGGATGGCAATGATTACTTCCAGCTAGGTCGAGTCGCCACTTACAGCGACCGTCTACATGAAAAAGGAGAAATAGACAACACTGTATTTGTCGGAATTCACTATCAGGATAAATATGATCGCCAGGATAAATATCATCCTCAAGGGAAAAAGAATGAAGCCTATATAAAGTTTCTCAGGTTTGAGGTCGTTCCACTATTAGATGATTTGTTACCTAGCTACTATATGGGAGCTACGAGAACCTTAATGGGAGATTCCTTAGGAGGAACGGTTTCACTGATGACTGCACTAAAATATCCAAATACTTTTGGAAATGTTGTGATGCAATCCCCATATGTAGATAAAAATGTTTTTGATGCTGTCCGTGAATCCAAGGATTTGCCCCTAATTAATATTTATCATACTATTGGTAAAGAAGAGACAGAGGTCCCTACAACCTCAGGTGATGTAAAAGATTTTCTTGAGCCTAATCGGAAGTTATACGAGATGATTCAATCTAAAACCTCTGACTATGCTTATTATGAATTAGAGGGGAACCACACCTGGAAGGCTTGGCAAAAGGATTTACCACGGGCCCTTCATTATACATTTGGCAAATAGTTTTGAAAATTTTAGATATAAACTGGTATTTTTTGATATAATGAAAATTAGTCATCCAATTTTTAAAAGGAGGTTCTTTGCATGAAATATGGTATTGCCATCTTTCCATCAAAAGAAGTCCAAGATATTGCGAACTCATATCGTAAACGTTATGACCCCAATTATGCGTTAATTCCTCCACACTTAACAATTAAGGAACGTTTTGATGCTGAAGAGGCTGAAATCAATGACATGGTTGAAGAACTACGTCAAATCGCTAAAGACACAAAACCTTTTTCACTCATCATTAATAAAGTGAGTTCTTTCTACCCAGTAACCAATACAGTCTACCTTAAGGTGGAGCCAGTTGAGGATTTATTTACACTAAGCGATAAATTGTATCAAGACAAATTTCCAAAGCCAGAACGCGAATTTGCTTTTGTTCCTCACATCACAATTGGCCAAGATCTTTCAACAGAAGAGCATTCAGATGTTTATGGTAGTCTAAAGCTTCATAAATTTGATATTGAAGAAACTGTTGATCGATTCCAGCTCTTATATCAGTTGGAAAATGGCTCTTGGACTGTGCATGAAACGTTTAAATTCGGTGAGGATTGCTAAACTATGAGCAATATGACCATTAAAATTGTACAAACAGACAGGGAACTTCAGGATGCATATCACGTACGGGAAATCGTATTTATTCACGAACAGCATGTTTCACCTGAGTTAGAAATGGATGAGCATGATCAGTCTGCTACCCATTTTGTTGGATATGTAAAAGGGGAACCCCTTGCCGCTAGCCGACTTCGCTACGTGGATGAATACGGAAAACTAGAACGGATTTGCGTCCTGCAAGAGCATCGCGGCAAGCATTACGGAAATCAGATTATTGAAGCAATGGAAGAGGAAATTAAGCGAAATAGCTACCAAAAAGCAAAACTCAATGCCCAAACCCATGCTGAAGGATTTTATAAGGCCCTCGGTTATGAAACGATTTCAGATGAATTTATGGATGCAGGAATTCCTCATGTAACTATGGTTAAAACGTTGTAGAGAAAATGACTAACTCTAAAAGAGTTGGTCATTTTTTTGTTTGCTCGCATCGATTTATCCATCATAACCAGTGTATGTTAATCAAAGGAATGCGGAAAATAAGGTTAGTGACTATAATTGGATAAAGGTTGTGTACTTATGGATTTTTTCGCTCTGACCATTGATTCATTAGTTGGGTTTTTTGCCTTATTTGTACTTACTAAAATTTTGGGTAAGTCACAAATCACTCAAATAACAGCATTTGACTTTATAGCAGCCCTCGTACTTGGGGAACTCGTTGGAAATGCCCTATTTGATGATAAAGCAGGGGTCCTTGCCATTATTTACGCGGTCTTTTTATGGGGATTTCTGATTTACGGTACCGAATTTATTACGCAAAAGATAGCCAGTTCCAGAGAATTATTAGAGGGTAAGCCTTCCATCGTCATTCGGAATGGTAAATTACAAAGAGATGCAATGAAAAAGGCTAAGCTTGATTTAAATCAGTTACAGCATCTACTTCGCTCCAAGGATACCTTTTCCATACAAGAAGTGGAATTTGCTGTATTTGAAACTGACGGGACAATCTCTGTTTTGAAAAAATCCTTAAAGCAAGGCCCGACTCGTGAGGACCTTAATGCCAAACCTGAGCGTGTAGTTTTGCCCTATAGTGTGATAATAGATGGTGAAATTGTGCTGGATAATCTTCAAGAGGCACAACTTACTGAGGATTGGTTAAGAAATGAACTGAAAAAACAGGAAGTTAACGACCCGACTCAGATTTTCTATGCTGAATGGGATGAAGTAGGTGGGTTGTATGTTCAACCCTATTAGAAAATGATTGTGGAGGTACCCCATTCTATAGACATAAACAAATAGCAGGGAATGAATGCAAATTCCCTGCTATTTGTTTCGTCATTAACATTTTGTTCGCATCAGCCTTTAATTAACGGAAAAGACCCAACGTGCTCTTTCCAGACGGTGTTCAATTTCCTCTCTTTTAATCAATCCGATTAAATATGCCGTCACAGCTGTTCTAAATAACAGAAATTGAGACAATTGGGAAGGGTTCACTTCATAGCTTTCACAGATATCTGCCACCACTTGCTCATGACTTGCTGATCCCTTTTCCGCCAAATAGGCCTTCAAATCTGCTAAAAGCTGCTCATGATAGTCAATATTTTTCTGAATGGTGTCGCGGAAATCCTCCTCATAAGTGCCGTGACCAGGGACAGCCCCTACACATTTAACTTCCTTCGCTTTTCGAAGGCTTTCAATGGTTAAATCAGCATCCGTTATATAAGGGATGCTATGTTTATGTAATTGGTCTTCACTAAAATAGGAATCTGCTGCAAAGAATACTTCATCAATTACGACCCCTGCTTGATAATAGCTGTGTCCCGGGAGAATCGAAACATGAAGGTCAAAGCTACCAAACGAATACTCACCTTCGTCGACCTCATGATTGACCTTAACAGGCTTTCCCTCGAGAAATTTATTACGTAGTTCCTTTAAAGGATCATTTCCTCCAAACAAGTAAAGCGGCTCTAGCATTGGATTTTCTACAATAGCTGATTCGAATTTAGGTGCTATTATGTCAACATGAAAATCCTTCTCGAGCACATACGCTCCACCATAATGGTCGGAATGAGCATGGGTGATAAATAAATGTGTGATTGGTAATGACTTTGCTTGAAGAGCTTTGATTACCTTTTTTATTGAGGACTTGTCTATTCCTGCATCAATAATCAGCCCCTCATCACCGTGATGTACATAGCCAATATTCACTGCGGCATCAAAAAAATAGCACGAATCATTGATTTGAGTTAATGTCATGAATTATTGCCCCTTTTCCATATCAAAACTATACCCTTTCTATATTCTTTCGTTAATATGGAGTCCTTTTCCTGTAAATTCAGAAAAAATTTCCAATTGCTTTTCCTTAGACATCATATTGAATTTGACTACTTTCGTTTTCTCTCTCTTAATTGGTGTGTAATTGGTAGAATAATTTTGTTTGAAGGCTACTGAATTTTGAATTGGCTGGGGTTTGTCTAGTGTGATTGCAGGCTGCTTATTTCCTATTACTCTTTGATGATAGGTATCATAATGAAATGGTCTTATTGGAAGTACATAACCCATGGAAATCACTTCCTCCCTTATTATACATTTCCCTTTAACGCCCGAGAATATGTCTGTTTTCCATCATTATAAACAAGTAATAGAAAAAATTTTGCTACAATTTGTCATTCCATTCTTTTTTCTAATTCTTTCATGACTTTTTCTACATTGCCGATTTGCTCTAAAAATTGTTGATCCCATTCCCCCATCTCTTTTTCTATCATGTTCATCCGCTCCTCAGGCTTCTGAAACCATTTTTCATTCTGGTGTAAAAAGCGTTCCAGTGCATCTAAAAATCTAATAAACTCTTTATTGTTATCCATCTACATCTCCCCTCCTGCCTAGTTTTCCAAAAAACAAAGAAGACAGCCTCATCAGGAAGAGACTGTCTAACCCATTATATCCATGAAAACGGTGGACGTCTTCTTTCTCTATCATCATCATCGTCATGCTTGGTTGAGCTTTCTTCTACATCAACATCCACATCTACGTCCACATCCACGTCTACATCGTCATCCCGACGAGGTGGTCCGAAGAATGGATCCACTTGACGTCTTCTAGGTGGTTCAAAAACCACATTTTCAGCCTTTATGACTAAGTCTTTAACATGAATTTCTTTTTTACGATCTGACATATGGAACCTCCACTCCTTCTAAATAGTCATTTCACGATATAGTCTATGCGTTTGTACTTATACGCGATTGGTTAAATGTCCCGTATTAGTGAATTTGTTAAGAAAAATCTTGGATTGTAGTGGAGTGAAGCTTAAAATCCTAATAGGCGAATATTTTCAATTTCTGTAATGTTCACCTCAGCCCGATACGGACTATGAAATGTCTTCATGTGAACCATTTCATCCTCATAGGATTGTACATACCCACGATATCGTCCGGATTCACACAGTACTTCACATTTCATTTTTGGCATTTGAGAAGGAAGGCTAGTTAAGTAGTTTACTTTTTCTTCAATCGTCATATCACGAAATTTCTTTTGTCGGTCTTCTTCAAAGGATTGTGGTTCATCATAGGTATTTGTTGGGGCTTCCTTCGTACTAGATGTGTCTTCTGATTTAGTTACAGAGTATTGTTGCATGGTTGCCTTCACATTTTCAATCCCCGGCTGAACAATGTATAACAAAGGTTTTTGGGACACTTTTTCTTCGTTCGACATATTCCTCTCCCCTTCTATTCAGGTCTTCTACCATTTACTATATGCACATATGCCTAAGGTGTGAGAGCTCTTAGTACAAAAAAGATGCACTGAACATTCAGTACATCCATTTTCATAGCAAGACATCCATAAACGCCGTTGCCATGCCAAAGTATATTAAAATTGAAATAATGTCATTGATTGTTGTAATAAAAGGTCCGCTGGCAACTGCAGGATCTACTTTCATTTTGTGCATCAGCAATGGAATTAAGGAACCTGCTAACGTAGCTACAATTAACGTAAGCATGATCGAGATCCCGACTAATAGGCCTAAGTAGAATTCGTCCTTCCACAGATAAATAATAACGGTAATTAATACTCCGCAGCAAAGACCTGTGATCAAACCGGTTCCCGCTTCACGGGCCAGGATTTTTAGCTTACCTTCTTGATCAGATTCCCCAGTAGCAATACCTCGAACCGCTACAGCTAAAGCTTGGGTTCCCGTGTTCCCGGCCATCCCGGCAATCAAGGGAATAAAGATAGCCAAAAGAGCAACCTTATCTAATGTTTCCTCAAAGCGACCAATTAAACTGGCGGTTAACATGCCTAAAAACAATAAAATAATAAGCCATGGCAATCTTTTTTTTGCTGCCATCCAAGCACCTGTATCCACCTTATCCATATCAGATACGGCTGCTAGCTTTGAATAATCTTCGCTCGCCTCTTCTTGGATGACGTCCATAATGTCATCTACCGTGATAATTCCGAGTAAGTGATTTTGAAAATCCACAACTGGTAATGCTAGCAAATCATAGTCACGCATCATTTTTGCAGCTGATTCTTGGTCCTCACCCGCTGGCACGGAGACGATACGGTCACTCATGACATCCGATACATACCAGTCCTCTTCGGAAATAATGATATCTCGTAATGAAATAACCCCAACTAAATGTTTATCATCATCAATCACATACACATAATAGATCGTTTCTGCATCGGGTGCTTCCTTTCTTAAATGATTCAACGCCTCTCGAATCGTCATAGATGATTTGACTCGAACAAACTCAGTGGTCATAATACTTCCTGATGTTTTTTCTTCATAATGTAATAAATCTTTTATTTCGTTGGCCGACTTTGCATTCATAATAGCCAGGAAGCTAGCCACTTCATTTTGCTCAAGTGAATTCAGGATATCTACTGCATCATCTAAAGCCATTTCTGCTAAAATATCTGCTGCGAAACGTGGCTCCATCTCAGTTAATATCGAATCAATGTCATCTAACTCAATATTCTCAAATACCTCTGCCATTTCGTCAGGCGATAAGTATGTGTATATTTGCATTCGAATTTTTTTCGATTGCTCAATAAAAATTTGAGCTTGATCATACGGGTGTAATTCTAAAAATTCAGCTCGAAAATGGTCAATCTCTTCATTATCTAAGGCTTTTTCGATTTGATCCCACCACTGCTGACGTTCTAGTTCATCGAGGTTCTCCATGTCGATCCCTCCCAATCAAACACATCTATCTATAATTTGTGTAAGTTTACGCTAGTTGTTAACCGTTTTATCTTAAAAGTCTACTTTCATCTTGTCAACAACTTCCATACAAACTTCATTCTTTTTATAATTGACGAATCGTGAATTTTCATGAACAATGTATAATAGAATATTAATGTAACCTACGCGAATTTTGTCCAAATTTGCATCAAGTATAGGAAGGAAATGTAAATGCAAAAAGATCATAAGCGTTTTAATATAGATTACATCTTAATATCCATCATTATTATTTTAGCCATCATCAGTGTGTTGTCTTTGTATACTGTCCAGGATTATTTAACCACCAATTCGCCGGTGTTATTTTATAAACAACAAATTAAATGGTATATCATCGGAGCTATTGTTACTGCTTCTGTCCTTATTTTAGATTACGATCGTTTTCGGGCAATTGCCTGGTATCTATACGGCTTTGGTCTTTTGTTCGTAGCAGGACTTTACTTTTTGCCTTTTTCAATCGAACTAGGTGGAGCGAGAGGCTGGTATCAGATTCCAGGGCTCGGTGTTACCGTCCAACCTGCTGAATTTATGAAAATCTTTTTACTGATTGCCGTTGCCCATTTAATTACATCACATAATGAAAAAAGAAAAGAACCACGTTTTGTTGATGACGTTTGGTTGTTAGCGAAAATAGCTATGCTTACTATACCTGCAGTCATTTTAGTTGCGATGCAGCCCGACTTAGGATCAGCGGTTGTTATGCTATGTATCGTGGGCTTCCTTATATTAGTTTCTGGTATAAGATGGCGAATACTATTAGCGATTGCTGGGATTGTAGCTGCAATTATTGGTGCCTTTGTCGGGATATATTTATTATTCCCTGATTTTGTCCATGACTATCTGAATGATACTGTGTTTGGTCACGTCTTCACTAGGCTCGAGGCATGGTTTGACCCACAACAAAATGCCGAGCAATCTGGCTATCAAATTAATAAAACCTTACTTGCTATTGGTTCAGGTCAGTTACTTGGAAAAGGCTTTATGAATATTGAAGTACTGGGAATTCCAGTTCGTGAAACCGATATGATTTTCTCCGTAATCGCAGAGCAGGCAGGATTTATTGGCTCTAGCCTTGTCATCACGCTATACTTTTTATTAATATATCGAATCATCCATACCGCCTTATCATGTAAAGACCCTTTTGGTAGCTATCTATGTACAGGAGTTGTCGGGATGATTACCTATCAGGTCATTCAAAATGTAGGGATGTCAATTAAGCTGTTGCCAATTTCCGGACTATCCCTCCCTTTTATCAGTTATGGAGGTAGCTCATTAATTGCCTACATGATCGCAATTGGGCTCGTTTTAAATGTGAAGTCGAGAATCAGAACCTACATGTTTGATGATTAATAAAATATAATTTCAACAATGAGTGGAAAAGATAAAAACGATTTTCCACTCTTTTTTTATTATAAAGGAGACTGTATAATGGAAAAATTTGATATTATTGGCGATATTCACGGTTGTTTGGATGAACTCAAACAATTATTTACTGAACTCGGCTATACGTGGGTAAAAGGAATCCCAACCCATCCTGATTACCGTATACCCGTTTTTGTCGGTGACCTAACCGATCGTGGTCCATCGTCTATTAAAGTCATAGAGTTGGTTTATCAGCTAGTCGTTAAGCATATGAAAGCAAAATATGTCCCAGGCAATCACTGTAATAAACTTTATCGCTACTTTTTAGGTAACCCCGTCAAGCATCAACATGGCTTGGAAACAACGGTAGCAGAATACGAGGCTCTACCCAATGCGAAACAACAGGAGGTTAAACAGCAATTTATGGAGTTATATGAAAATGCACCTCTATATTTAACCATCCCTGAGGTTCAGGCTGTTGTTGCTCACGCTGGTATTAAAGAGGAAATGATTGGTCAGTATAGCAAAAAGGTTGAGACCTTCGTTTTTTATGGCGACATTACCGGAAAAAAAGATGAAAGAGGAATGCCTGAAAGAAAGGATTGGGCTCGAAATTATCATGGAAACCAGTGGATTGTATACGGACACACACCGGTTCCTGAGCCACGTTTTAAAAACAAAACCGTGAACATTGATACCGGCTGTGTGTTTGGCGGACATTTAACCGCTTTCCGTTTGCCTGAGGAGAAGATTGTGTCGGTGCCGTCTAAACAGCCCTACTTGCCAGAGAAATTCCGAACGTATGAGGAATAATACTTTAAACAAAAGTTCCTGGGAGATGTGCAAGCAAAACCTACTGTTCCATCAACAACCTCATATCCTTAAGAACAGGTGTCACCAATTCAACCGTTTCGCCCCGAAAAGGATGATAAAAGGACAGCTCATGACAATGGAGTGCCTGGCGCTTGATTCCTTCCTTCATTGGACCACCATAAAGGTCATCCCCAAGGAGCGGATGACCCAGTGAGGCAAAATGAACTCTGATTTGATGCGTCCTCCCCGTTTCCAAACGTACATGTACGACTGAAAACCGCTCCAATTCCTCGATGACTTCATAATGCGTGACAGCCTTCTGCCCATCCTCCCTCACTTCACGCTCAATAATGGATGTCGATTTCCTACCAATCGGTACATCTATAACACCTTTTTTGGCTTCAAGCTGACCATCAACCAGGGCTGTGTATGATCGGTTTACTTTTCCCTGCTGTTGAAGGCGTGCCAGCTGAGAGTGGCTAAAACGATGTTTGGCAACTAGCATGAGTCCTGACGTATCCTTGTCTAATCGTGTAACAATATGGGCTGTATAATTAAGATTTTTCTTTTGATAATAGGAAATTAACCCGCTGGCGATTGAACCTCCCTGGAAATGTGGGGACGGTACAACAGGAATACCTGCTGGCTTATTCAGTACGAGGATCTCCTCATCCTCAAATATTATATCAAGAGAAATCTCTATCGGTGTCAGTCCATCCTCCTTACGTTCTTCGGGAAATGTGATCGCTAGCTCATCTCCCTTATGAAGAGTGGATCTAACTGTCACAGGTTTCCCATTGAGCATAATTGAACCTTCAAATTTCACCGTTTTCACCATACGACGCGAAAATGCTCGTACCGAATGTAAGTATTCACGTACGAGCATGCCATCATATTGCTTTTCGATTGTCCATTTCATAGCAATCACCGCCTTAGCTTCGTTCATCAGCAATAAAGGAATCGTGAACCCTCTTCCAAAATGGAAACGGACGAAAGCGTGCAAACTTCACTTTTTCCTTAGCCACTCGACACTCAATTGCCTTCACATCCTTGTATGTATAGGTGTGATGATCAATCGTGATTAAAAAGCTCCGGTCATGGAGGGGCTTTAACATACATGTATGATGCTTCGGTAAAATAAGTGGTGAACCGACCGTACGGAACACCCGATTGTTAATGGAAGCCATTTCCGTAACCTGAATCGCCTCTAGTGAAGGGTGGATAATAGCTCCTCCAAGGGCTTTATTATAAGCCGTACTTCCAGATGGAGTAGAAATACATAGGCCATCTCCTCTGAAGGTCTCAAAGTGCTCTCCCTTGATTTCTACGTCCACAACAACAGAACCCTCTGCTGTTTTGACTGAGCCCTCGTTAAGTGCTAAATATCGATCTTCTTCCTCATCTCCATTAGGGTGTATTTTAATTTCTAAAACAGGATATTCCACCACCTGAAAAGGAGTCCTGGCAATTTCGATAATGAGTTTTTCAATTTCTTTCGGTAACCAGTCAGCATAGAAGCCGAGGTGGCCAGTGTGAACTCCAATAAAAGCGGTATGCTTGAGCCGATGGACGTATGAGTGAAAAGCCTCCAGTAAAGTTCCATCGCCACCGACTGAAATAACCAAATCAGGCTCCTCATCATTTAGCTCTAATTCAAACTCAAGTAGATAATTTTTTATTTTCAAGCTAATTTCGTTCGAGACTTTATCCCCTTTACTCTGCATCGCAAATTTCATTTTCCCTTACTCCTTTTGACTTAAGGTTTATCTATTCTTTCTATGGTCCTGTCCTTGTTTCTTTTTAAATATTTTTTGTGCCTCTTGTACTTCATTTCGGATTGATGACATTTCTTCATCTAACCGAAAAGCCGCTTCTGCTGCTCTTTTTAATCTCCGCTTAATATCGACAGGAATTTGACCCGAATATTTATAATTGATGGAGTGTTCATTGGTTGCCCAAAAGTTCATGGCTAACGTCCGGATTTGAATTTCAGCTAATAGAATTTTTTCACCGTGTATCGTCTCCACTGGATATTTAATGATAATGTGATAGGAACGATAACCACTTTCTTTTTTCTCTGCGATGTAGTCCTTTTCTTCAATAATTTCAAAATCATTTCGTCTTTTTAATAATTCCATGACTGCATAAATATCATCAACAAATTGACACACTATACGTAAACCGGCGATGTCCTGGATTTCGTCTTCTATTCGATCCATTGAAATCCCTTTTCTTCTCGCCTTTTCTAATATACTGGATACGGGTTTTACTCGCCCGGTTACAAATTCAATCGGGGAGTGACTCGATTCATATTCATATTGTGCCCGCATTCGCCTCAGCTTTACTTTTAATTCATCTACAGCCTGAGTGTATGGGGCTAATATCGCTTCCCAATTCAACTTCATCTCACCCTCTTAACTTCGCTCACAAGTTTCGACCTAATTGTATCATAAAGTATAGGTTCATACAGTTAACGTCGGATTGTTTAGGTAATTTTCTTTGCAATTGAACCCTATTTTTGCTCATAATAAAATCATACTCAGATTTGGGGGAAATAGAGATGCATCAAGAAATTGAAATTGAATATAAAAATATTCTTACTAAAAATGAATACGATAAGCTATTAACAGGCCTACAACTAACTGAAATGAATCCAAATCAACAGATTAATTATTATTTTGAAACGGATGAATTTCATCTTAAATCTGCTGGAGCTGCTTTACGTATTCGTGAAAAAAACAATGAATGCGTTTACACATTAAAGGAGCCCCATGAAACAGGTTTGTTAGAAACCCATGAATCCATCCCTGCTGAAGCATTGCAAGACTGTATAAATGGAAACTTACAAATACCGGACTCTATAACGGAAAGACTAAGCTCATTAAATATTCCCGTCGAGAAGCTTTCCTATAAAGGGAGCCTTACCACATATCGAATTGAAACAAAGTGGAACGAATGTCTCGTCGTCTTGGACCATAGTGTTTATCACAATACGGAAGACTATGAATTAGAGCTGGAGGCTCCGAGCGTAGAGATAGGAGAAAAGGCATTCCAATATTTACTAACTAAATATGAAATCGTCCAAAAATCGACTCCCAATAAAATTGAGCGATTCTTCCAAGCCCTTGAGTCAAACAGATAAGTTGCCAGAAATAAAATGACGTTGCTAAAATAGGTGTATAAAACATCAGTGCAAGCCTTTAGCGCCCCTATTTGCACTTGTACGATGGTCCGAATCAATATGTTATGGAAATGAATAACTTATTAGAAAATGTAGGATTAGCAAACAATGTACTTTATAGACAATACTTGTCGGAAGAAGGTAAGAGGATATTATGAATGAACGACCAAATACCATTTATGAAGCCATTGGATATGAAAAAATAGAAGAGCTTGTGGAGGCCTTTTATAAGCGGGTTGGCAAGCATCCTAAGCTAACACCAATCTTTCCTGATGACTTAACCGAAACAGCTCGAAAGCAAAAATTATTTCTCACTCAATTTTTTGGTGGACCTCCACTTTTTACCCAGGAACGAGGGCACCCTAGGATGAGAATGCGACATAGTCCTTTTGAAATCACCCCCTCACGTCGAGATGCGTGGCTAGAGTGCATGACAGCAGCCATAGATGAAACCAAAATTGAAGAGCCCTATCGAACAGTCATGCTAGAGCGCTTGACCCTTACTGCCACCCATATGATGAATACACCTGAGAATGAGAAAGGAGAATCCATGTGATTCGTAAAAATACTGGGCATACAACCAGCAGCACATCCAATAGTCATAACTCCCAGTATGGTTTTTTTGATTTTTTAAATAAACCAGTTGAAATTTACGTCTTTGTTGACCCATTATGTCCTGAATGCTGGTCACTGGAGCCCTTTCTAAAAAAACTCAAAATTGAATACGGACGCTACTTCAAGCTAAGGCCGATTGTTAGTGGAAAGCTATCATCTTTAAATATTGATAAGATGAAAAACCCCAAAGACTTAGCTGACGTATGGGAAAAAACGGCCAGTCGAACTGGAATGAGCTGTGATGGAGATCTATGGTTTGAAAACCCAGTCTCCTCTCCCTGGTTACCAACCATTGCCATAAAGGCTGCTGAACTTCAAGGTGGAAAACCCGGCGCTTTATTTTTACGTAAAATTCAGGAGCACTTATTTGTGAGCAAGGAAAACATCTCGGAAGAGGATGTCCTTCTCACCTGTGCCCGTGAAGCGAAATTAGATGTGGAGGAATTCCATAAAGACCTTTACGGGGATTCCGCTAAAAAAGCATTACAATGCGATTTACGGCTTACCCAGGAAATGGAAGTCGATGAGATTCCGACAATTGTTTTGTTCAACCAAACGGAGGAGCAGGAAGGGATAAAAATTTCGGGTTTGTATCCTTATAACGTGTATGTAAAGATGTTACACGAAGTATTAGGCCAAACCCCAAGACCTGCTGCAAAACCAAGCTTAGAAGAATTTGTTCGCTATTTTAAATTCGTTGCGACAAAAGAAATCTCTGTTGTGTTCGATTGGTCAAATGAAAGAACCGAAAAAGAAATGAAAAAATTGCTCTTTAGACAGACAGTCGAGAAAATGCCTGCCAAATACGATACATTTTGGCGCTATGTTGGAGAGTAATATGAGAAAAGAGGCTGATCAAATGGAAATGGATCAGCCTCTTTTCTATTACAAAACAAAAAGAAGGATGAATGATTATCACCCTTCCATAAACGTATATTATCAAGACAAAGGGGGCTTTAGAGAAAGTTCACTACTAAACAAAGGGGATTGTTTTAGCATTGTGATTTTCTTCACATTTATAATATATCAAGAGTCAAACTTGAGCGCAATATATACGTGAATCATTTCACAAAAATGTCACAAAAGACCTCACAAGGTGTAAATGTAAAACTAGACTCTTTTGCTAAAATGCCGCATTTTTTCATTCGTACTAGCATAGCTTGTAATAATGAGGTGATGCAACATGAGAATAGTTCCAATCCTATTATTTGTCCTTTGTTTGGTGATGTTCGTATTAAACATCCTAGGCTTAATGAATCTATTCCCTCGAATCATCACACTCCCACTATTATTTCTCACCATTTATATGTTTATTTACAGCATTTTTTATCGAAAAGCATTTCGCGGTTTCCGGGGGTTTAGATGAAGACAAGGGCGTACACTTTGTTAGGCTTCAGGTTTTCCCTACAGTCTGATAAATCCTGAAGCCAAATTTTGTGTATCGCTATGTGACAAGCCTTTTAATCATAAAAAACGGCTCTAGAACAGGTGATTACACCTGAAAACTAGAGCCGTTCATTTTATTTAAGCAATTCCTCAAATTCATTTAACTTCTCTTCAAATACATCTAAGGCTGATAGGATTGGATCCTTTGATGTCATATCTACGCCTGCACGCTTCAATACCTCGATTGGATAATCACTGCTCCCTGCCTTCAAATAATCTAAATAACGAGTTACTGCTGCATCGCCCTCACTAAGGATTTGCGAAGCTAGTGTAGTTGCAGCTGAATATCCAGTTGCATATTGATAAACGTAGTAATTGTAATAGAAATGTGGAATCCGTGCCCATTCAAGCCCAATTTTATCGTCAATCGTAATGTCGTCTCCGAAATATTTCTTATTTAACTCATAATACATTTCTGTCATTTTATCAGCAGTAAGGGCGTTCCCCTCTTGTGCACGTACATGAATATCATGCTCAAACTCAGCAAACATGGTCTGACGGAAAACTGTTCCACGGAAGCCTTCAAGGAAATGATTTAATAAGTAAAGCTTTTCTTTCTTATCATTGGTTTCCTTAAGTAAATAATCATTTAGCAACGCTTCATTACACGTTGAAGCCACCTCAGCTACAAAGATAGAATAGTTACCATAACGATATGGCTGATTCTCACGGGTATAATAGCTATGAAGTGAGTGACCAAGCTCGTGAGCTAAAGTAAACAGGTTATTAATGTTATCCTGCCAATTCAATAAAATATATGGATTTGTACCATACACTCCAGAAGAGTAGGCTCCACTCCGTTTACCTTTGTTCTCCTCGACATCAATCCAACGATTTTCAAAGCCTTCCTTAAGCTTATTTTGATAGTCTTTTCCTAAAGGCTTAAGACCTTTTAAGACTAAATCCTTCGCTTCATCATATTTGATTTCCATATCTACATCATCAACAAGCGGTACATAGAGATCATACATATGGAGATTATCTACGCCTAAGACCTTTTTACGCAATGAAACGTAACGATGGAGTAACGATAATTTATCATTAACTGCCTCTATTAAATTTTCATGAACAGACTCCGGAATCTTATTCGAATCTAATGCCGATTGCCGGGCTGAATCATAGTTGCGCACCTTTGCATAAAAATTATCGCGCTTAATTGCCCCGCTTAATGTAGAGGCAAAGGTATTTTTATATTTTCCAAAGGTATTATACATCGCATTAAAGGCATCTTCTCTTACCCTTCTCTCTTTTGATTCCAAAAAGCGAATAAAACGTCCATGGGTTAAATCAATTTCATTGCCTTCTTCATCCTTTACAGCTGGAAAATCGATATCTGCATTGTTCAGCATCCCAAAAGTTTGTTCAGGACTAGAAGTAACTTCAGAGACCTCGGCAAGTAAAGCTTCAGATTTTTCATCTAAAATATGAGGACGCTGACGCAGCACATCCTCTAAATAATGCTTATAAACATGTAATTCTTCATTTTTAGCTAAAAATTCTTCTACTTTTTCTTGATCAAGCTGTAAAATTTCCGGCACAATAAAGCTCATCGCACTGGATGCTTGCGTGAGAAGTGTTTCCGCTCTTGTATTTAATTCCTGATAAAAGGAGTTGGTTGTATCCTGATCATACCGCATATGGGCATACGTAAAGAGCTTAGCTAAGCGCTGGGATATATCATCCTGTAATTTCATAAGTTCTAATAGCCTCTCAGGAGATTCCGCAACCTTGCCTTGGTATTCGGTAATTTTTGGATATAATTGTTTAACTTGTTGAAACTCTTTTTCCCAAGCATCGTCTGTTTCGAAAATATCTTCTAACCTCCACGTGCGCTCAGTTGGTACCTCTTCACGCTTAGGAATCGCTTTTGTATTTTTTGCCACCTTCATTTTCCTCCTTCATTTCTGTGTACTTCCTAACAATTCTTGAAACATCCTAGGAAATCCTGCTTACTTTTAGTAAGAGAATTATTTCTCAGACTACCTCCATCTTATCCTATGGTTTCAACGATTTGTTTCATGACCTTTTTATCATTATTTATAGCTTGTTCTAAACTTTTAGGAAATAATACTTCATTTTTCTTATAAAAACTAAATTTTCCGTTGCTTGTTAAGATTTGGAGACGTTCCAACAATAGTAAATACTCTAACTGGACATCGTGCTGCGGGTTATAGAAAGAAGGAATTACTGAAAAATCCTCGGAAATAGGCTTATAGTATACCTTTTCACCGATGGATAAAGGGTGAATGTGGTTCAGCAAAAACTCGCTTTGCCAAATGTAAACGGGCGTATTTGATAGGTAGTGATGGTCTAATGGAAGATGAATTTCAGAGGGGATCGATTGAGGATGTAAGCCTTTTTGATATAACCAATGTAAGTACTTTGAATCTTCCTTACTATAGTGTCGTTGGCGTCTCGTTCGAAATTTCATTTTTTCCTTTAGCCAGTAATCCATGAGGGCTTTGGTAGAAATATCTATATGATTAAAGAGGGTCGAAAAAGACAGCTGAGTAAGTAGTCTAGATTGTACATGTCCATACACTTTATTCTTTAAAGGATATGGATTCGTAAGTATTGTAAAAACCTTCGTGCGAGGATGATATATGAGGAACTTGGGTTCTGTGTTCGAACTCAGCTGCTGCAGGAACAAGGATTCAAAGTTTGTCAGCTGAACACGATGTTGATATTTCCATTTTATCCGATTTTCTCCTAGAATCCATATAGGCTGAATTCCTAAACGTAAATAACCTTTTGTTCGTTCCCGTATGATGTTCACAGGAATTACCGCACATTGAAATTCCAGAGCATATATCCACCCCTTCCACTTAAGGAGTAAATCAGGGCGTTGCCTAATTTTCGGGATGTAGTACTCTAATTCCACTTGAATCCCTTGTAGCTGCAGCCATTTGTACAAATCCAGTTTGCCCTGCCGATGATACTCCCCTTCCCCATACCCTAAGGAACATGAATTACTGTGAAAATGAGCGTAATGAGGCACCACTTTATCTCCCGCTCGAATAAACACCTTTTCCTTACAGCCAGGACAATAGAATGACTGCTTCCTTAGCTCATTCATTTCTGCTCTTGTTTTATTCATTAGCAGGATCGGTTGACCTGCTTGGTTTAATGCCTTTAGCAATGGGCGCACCTCAATTCCATCAGTACTATGATGAATCTATTTTATCCATATATATCAGGTATGTGAAATGAGTAAATTGGGGATTCTGGCTGGTTGGTTGATGGTATTTTGCAATTTGTGCGAGGGTGAAATGAAATTTAATTAAAAGAGGTGTGCTGGGAAATTCAAATTTGGTAAAGTTTTATTTTTGGGGTGTGAGACGGGCATGATGTGTTGGGGACGCGGAAGCTGAAGCTGAAGTTGGTGTTCGTTTTGCTGAAGTTTTGTCTATTATGCTGAAGTAATGGAGTTTTGCTGAAGTTTTTGGGGAGATGCTGAACATAGCGGAGAGTATGCTAATGAATGAGTAGGAGATGCTGTAGTCGACCCTGGGTTTGCTGAACACGCGCGTGTACGCCGCAAATGCTAAAGTTACGGTCCAATTTGCTAAAGGCTCCCTCTATTATGCTGAAGGTCTGGAGCTTTGCTAAAGTTTCCGGCCATTATGCTGAACTTCGACTGGTTTATGCTAATAATTGAGTACAGTATGCTGTAGTCGTCCCACGGTTTGCTGAACAATCCTTCCCTCACGCTAGCCCCCAACAAGCAATAAAAGCATGCACACCCCACCTCAAAGGGTATACATGCTTCTTATCTACAACAACGGTGATAACAAACGACATAATGATTCATATAATTTCTTATAAATTGGACGCTTATTGAATTCTTCCAATTCAAGCTTTGTGGAATGCTCGATATCGGTTATATAATCCGCTACGAGCTGATCTGTGCTTTCTGTTTTATATAAGAAGGCATTTACCTCAAAGTTTAAGTGAAAGCTCCTCATGTCCATGTTAGAGGTCCCTATCGATGCAAGCTCTTGGTCTACAATCATGATTTTACTATGGAGAAAGCCTTCATTGTATTTATAAATTTGCACTCCTGCTTCGAGAAGCTCTGGATAGTAGGATTGAGACGCATAATAGACGATTTTCTTATCAGGTCTGTTTGGAACTAATAGCTTAACATCCACACCGCTTAGTGCCGCAATTTTCATCGCAGATAATATATCTTCATCCGGAATGAAGTATGGGGATGCAATCCAGATGGAACCTTTGGCTGAAGTCATGAGAGAGAAAAACAGCATCTTAATAACTTCCCATTGATTATCTGGTCCTCCAGCGATCAACTGGACTCCTCCCATTTCCTCGGTAAAATATTCAGGTGATCGATAAACGGGCTTTAACAATGCCTTACCAGTCATGTAAAACCAATCCTGAAGAAAAATGGTCTGCAGGCTTCGAACAGCCTCCCCACGCATATATAGATGGGTATCTCGCCAATTCCCATAGTACTCATTTCTTCCTATATACTCATCCCCAATATTTAAGCCCCCAACAAAGCCAATCTTTCCGTCGATGACAATAATCTTACGATGATTACGAAAGTTTATCTTGTTGTTGAGAAAAGGCAATCTTACAGGGGAAAATGGCACGACCTCTGCTCCAGCTGCCTGCAATTCTCCCTTAAAGGATTGGGAAAGCTCCCAGCTTCCCACAGCATCGTATAAAAAGCGAACCTCGACGCCATTTTTAGCCTTTTCAATTAAGAGATCCTTAAATTCCTTTCCAAGGTCGTCATCTCGTACAATGTAAAATTCCAGATGTATATGATGTTCGGCATTTTTTAGTTCATTTAGCATCGCCGGAAAGGTCTCTAAGCCATTGGTTAATACCTTTGTTTCCGTATTAAAGGATATTGGCGAATTGCCTAATTTTTGTGCTAGACGAAAGGATTGATGCTGGTGGTCCCCCATTTGCTTAATTTCTTCCTGATTAAATAAGCGACTCCCCTCAACCTGCTTAAAAGCACGCAGGTCCAGTTCAGCCTTTTGTTTAAACATTTTTCGCTTTCTAAAATTTTGTCCAAACAATAAATAAAAGAAAAAACCGAAACCAGGAAAAGCGGCTAAAACGAGCAGCCAATTAAGTGTTTGACTCGGATTTCGATTCTCAATAAAAATTAAGAAAGCAATAAAGATAACGGAAATCGAAATAAAAACGGAATAAACAGTAACAATCCAGCTTCCCCAAAATTCTGTAATTACATATAATGTTGCTGCAACTAATACGAAAAATACTAAAAACTGTACCCGTTTAAACATATTACAACCATCCTCAATTGATCTTTACCATTGCATATTGTTTCATTATATTATTCCGCATTCGTGTTATGCCAACGTATTCAATTTAATTCAAATCGATGGTAAAAACAAGCAAGAGACACTAAAAGGTTTAAATATATATTTCTTATCTAAAAAAAGACATTCCTTCTATTTAGTAAGGAATGTCCTCATAATTTATTGAATTGGAAAATGCTGCTTCATATTTTGCAGGGCATCTTCTGTGAAAATTGGATTACCATATTCGGTTAAACGATAAATCGTGATGCTACTTTCTTCACTATACTCAAGCATATGGCTTAGTACATCTTCCTGTGCATCATCGTCCAGTAGGTCATTGGTAAACTGGATAAATAAATAATATGAAGACTCATAGTGGTATAGTTGATCTTCAAATGCAAAGGTGTCTTGTACCGAGTGCCCCAACTGAATGACATCCTCAATATCCTTAAAGCGAAGAACAATAGAAAAATCTCCGTCTTCCTCTTCAATCGGATCATCATTGTCCTCATCAGTATTCGATTCACCATTCTGTAAAAAATGGCCTTTATCTAATAAAGATTCTACTTTGTCATCAATAGGTAAATCAAGCAGTTTTTCATCATCCGTTGGAAGCTCTAGCTTATGCCCATCTTTAGATAGCTGTGCTTTTGTTACGATGATTTCAAGTCCTTTATCCATAGCTTGCACCTGTATCCATAGAGGACCATCAATGGTGAATTCTTCTTGTTCATTCACTTCATCCATCATTTCCCAAAATAGCTGCTCACTTTTTTCACGATTATACCAGACATCTTCTCGATCAAAGCCGCGATCCTCTATATCCATATATGAAATATAAAATTTTACCGTATGCTCATTTATACGTTCAATTTCCATCTGTTGTTCTCTCCCTTCCCACAATAAATTATTCTACTGAAGGGAAACTTAACCCCTTATGAGAAAAACTTAGTTTGTCACAAAAACCTAGTTTTTCTTGTACTATCAAAGACTTTGCAATAATACTTTGATAGTATAAATACTGCTTTTTTTATATTTTATGATAAATCTTCATAAAATGAAAATTATTTATCCTATAAAGAAAAAAACAAGCGAACGTCTAGCTTTTACCTTGACTTTATTAGGCTGTTCATCTATATTTGTAAAGGCCGCGA
Source organism: Salinibacillus xinjiangensis (assembly GCF_009649735.1). GTDB lineage: Bacteria > Bacillota > Bacilli > Bacillales > Alkalibacillaceae > Salinibacillus > Salinibacillus xinjiangensis. The sequence continues at coordinate 174,008 of NZ_WJNH01000007.1, read as the reverse complement.
TGTCATCAAAATCAGCTAGATTAATTTTTAATTTTAACTTATTTTATTCTATTTGTCACCTGTTTGGGGAGGTATTATTCGTGGACTTTCTTGATATAGATATTATTCTGTCTATTTTAACTATTATTGGAATTGACCTCGTTCTTGGTGGAGATAATGCCATTGTTATTGCACTAGCTAGTCGAAATCTTCCCCCAGAACAACGAAACAAAGCCATCTTTTGGGGAACCGGTCTAGCGATTGGCATTCGTGTTCTACTCACTGCAGTTGCCTTATACTTACTTCAAATCCCGTTTTTAAAGTTAGTGGGAGGACTTCTTCTCATTTATATAGCTATTCATTTACTAACAGATGATGATGATGGACCTGATATTGCAGCAAAGGACAACCTGTTATCGGCTATTAAAACGATTGTATTTGCTGATATTGTTATGGGATTTGACAATGTTTTAGCCATTGCAGGTGCATCCGGAGGACACATTGTACTTGTCATGATTGGACTACTCTTCTCGGTACCAATTATTATTTGGGGGAGTAAAATCATTCTACACTTCATGGAACGATTTCCTGTCCTCGTTTACATCGGTGCTGGCATTCTAGCCTATACTGCCAGTGAAATGATTTTAGGTGAAGAACGATTAGAGCCATTTTTTGAACAGTTTCATATACTACATTATTTACTACCAGTCATCACCATTTTGTTTGTGATTATCGTTGGCTATTCAATTGATCAAAACAAGGTTAAAAGAGTAAATTAAAGTATAAAAAGGTCAGATCCTCGACATAAAGCGAATGACTCACGTTTTATGAAAAGCTGAGGTATCAGACCTTTTTTTATACACATATTTATATTTCTAGTTGATTATTAGTTAACCATACGTTGTGCTTCACGTAACTGGAATGTTCGTACTGTTCTTGGCAAGAATCGACGAATTTCATCCTCATTATATCCTACCTGTAATCGTTTCTCATCAAGAATAATTGGACGTCTGAGGAGACCTGGATTTTCCTGAATGAGCTTGATCAAATCCTTAAGAGGTAATTGATCTAAGTTTACATTCAGTTTTTGAAATACCTTCGATCGTGTTGATATAATTTCGTCAGTTCCATTCTCAGTCATTCTGAGAATTTCCTTAATCTCATTTACAGTTAAAGGCTCTGAGAATATGTTACGCTCCTGAAATGAAATTTCATTCTCTTCTAACCACGTTCTTGCTTTCCGACAAGACGTACAGCTTGGTGATGTAAATAGGGTTACCATATGATTCACTCCTTTAAAAGGATAACTTGTTTACAAGGTAAATATAAAAAAGAAAACTTATTAGATTATAATTAATACAATCTAGAAGTGTACAATATAAGTATACTACAAAATTATGTATAAGGGTAGGGCTTATTGGAATTGTTAATAGTTTGTTCACCATTTCGCAATATTTATTACAACTATTCCCTATCTATCGACATTTAAAACATGAGAAAAAATTACCCTTGTCATCTAATACGATAACAAGGGATAAAAGGTTTCATTTTTTAGTCTAATTCTTTAAAAATGTCATCACTTTCTTCATCATTAAAGGTTAAAACTTCATCAACAGGCTGATAGGACTTACCATATAATTCTTTATCTTTATAAGTATGGATATTTTTATACATTTTTTTCATTTTCTCAAAAATTTCTTCCTCGGTTTCATGCTTAGGAGACCAATAGAGAATTTCCATATCGTTCAATTCATTCGTGGCTAAAGAACGTCTTGTATAACCGATAGACTTGGCATGCTCAAAGCCCTCTCGTTGATAAAAATGCAGTCTTTTTTCGGTGTCTGTGTCCTCATAATCAATCGGTTCCACTTCTAGGATGATCGGCTTTTCTTTTGCTTTAAGTTTTTCCATTAATTTGTGCCCAATTCCCTTTCCCCTTGCATCCTTGGAAACATAGACATAATCGATAAAGATAAAGGTTTCAAATTCTGCGTACATAAGAACATGATATTTACCTTCGTCCTTGTAATATACGTCTCCTTTTTCCTCTAGGAGCGTTTCCATGTGCTCTTTGGATTTCATTTCTTCAACGGGAAAGTACTTGCTGAGTTTTTCATACCAATTCATTGATCTACTCCTTATTTTGTAGTCATCTATTATTATAACGAAATATCTGAATTTTGTTAAATGAGTATAAAATGTGTGAAAATTCGCAGTTTTGCCTTTTAAAATTTTCCTCTTTCGCATAGAATGAAATTAGGAAACGAATGGGGGTTGATGACTATGACGTCCTTTCTCTTAGAGTTATCATTATTTGGACTTTTAATCATTGCATTAACAGCTTTTTCAGCTGTGCTAGTTCAATTAATTGGGGAGAATTTGTTGGGTAGAAAAAATAAGGATAAATTTACATCTCGTTCTTTATCGATTCAATCCAATTGGAAACAAGTCGGTGGCTCAGAGAAAAAGTAACCCACGAATATTTTTACTTATGTAATACAAGAAGAACACTCACCCATTGGGCGAGTGTTCTTTGCTTTTAGTCAAGTGGTGTATAATCAACATTTTGTGTATATTTGTTAGATGGGTTCCAAATAAGGAATTCGTTAACCCCACCTTCATTTAAAGCCTTAATCTGAGCTTCCACCTCTGCTTTTCCGTACTGCGTAACAGGAGAACCGCCATAAAGCCAAGGCGCTTCAAAGTCCTGAATCCAAGGCCTTGAGGTTGGTGCATTTTCTAGTTCACCTAAACGTTCACTCTCTACTTTCACGTATTCTTTAACTAAACGATAAGGCTCTTTATCTGGGAATGGAATATCAAAGTAACTGGTCCAGTGACTTGGATAGATCATGGAAGAAATCACATCAACATTTTCCGAAATCTTAGTGAAGTTTTGTCCTATACCAGGCGCTTCTGGAATAGTTGCTGAATACCCAAAAATATCCACAGAGACGTCCACATCATATTTATGCAATTCCTCTCTTGCATAAGCAACAAAATCTGTAACAGCCTTTACGCGCCTCTGGACATTATTTATATCTAAATCCCCATAGTCACCTTTATCATATTGAAGTTCCTTGTCTCGTTTTTCAAATCCTTCTGGGAAACGTACGTAATCAAATTGAATATCTCGAAATCCTAATTCAGCAGCCATCTTTGCAATCTCAACGTTATAATCCCAAACTTCTTTCTTAAAAGGATTGACAAAGGCTTCTCCGCGACCATTTTTCCAAATGGATCCATTTTGCTTAAATGACAATTCTGGCCTCTTTTCTGCAAGAAGAGTATCCTTGAATACGACAATACGTGCTATTGGATATATCCCTTCTTTTTCCAGTTTTTTAAGCATTTTTCGGGCATCTTTAATATAATTTTGTGAAACATCGTAATAAGGTGAATCCTCTTCAGGTCTAAAGGTTAAATTTCCATGGTCCTCTTTGATATCAATGACCATTGAATTTAAATCTGTATCATTCACAAATTTAATCAGTTCATCAAAACGGCTACCACCTGCAGTCGGTCCTGTTACATAAATGCCTCGAACAGCATCAGGATACTCAAAAGTAAGGCCTGAATCAAAGACAAAACGAGCAATCCGTTCCGGTAATTTTCGTTTTTCTAATTGAACTTGGTGTGTGCTGTGAGATTTAACTGTATTGGTCTCTTTTTGTTCCTCTCCATGAAGATTTTGTTGCGGAAAAAGTAAGCAGAAGGCCACAACCAAAATAAATGATATTCTTCTTAGCTGCCTCGGTTTATCCAATATGATCAAACTCCCATTTTTTATTTTTCTAATAACTTTATTATAGTAGAAGTTTGTATTCTTTTGGTGGCTTTTTTTAATTTTCTCGTGGGAAATTATTTTTATACTATGACCCCACACTTAAAAAAATGCCAAGTAAAAAGCACTATTTTATGGAGCTGGACGTGGCTTTCCCTGTCAACAAGGGTATTACTCCATGAGCGCAAAGAAAAATCCTTGTTATAGGTTAAACAACAAGGATTAAAACTTCATACCAACATGTAATGATGGAAATAGCATTGTATTATTTACTTTCTAATTCTCTTTTATATTGTTCAAATTCTGTTGGTGTACATCTTACCCAATGCCCTGGTTTTACTTCTCTGAATTCAGAATCCTCATCTTGATTATGAATGGATGGATCATATTCAATTCGTCTACGACTACGTTCATAATCTGGATCTGGTAATGGAATAGCAGATAACAGTGACTTCGTATATGGATGGAGCGGATTTTTATAAAGCTCATCACTTTCGGCTAGCTCGACCATATTTCCGAAATACATAACACCAATACGATCACTAATGTATTTGACCATTGATAGATCATGGGCGATAAATAAATACGTTAATCCATACTCTTCCTGTAGCTGTTTCATTAGGTTTACAACCTGTGCCTGGATGGACACATCAAGTGCTGAGATTGGCTCATCTGCAATAATAAATTCAGGCTCAACGGCAAGTGCACGAGCAATTCCAATACGCTGACGTTGTCCACCACTAAATTCATGCGGAAAACGATTAGCATGCTCTTTATTAAGTCCAACTGTTTCTAAAAGCTGTTGAACTCTTTGTTTACGGTCCTTTTCATCCTTAGCAAGGCCGTGTACATCAATACCTTCTGCAATAATATCCATAACATTCATTCGAGGGTTTAAGGATGCATAAGGGTCCTGGAAAATCATTTGCATTTTGCGGTTAAACTTTTTTAACTCTGTCTTTGATTTTACTTTATGAACATCTTCACCATTGAACACTACTTCTCCATCTGTAGCATCATATAGACGAATGATTGTTCTGCCTGTTGTTGACTTACCACAACCAGACTCCCCTACTAAGCCAAATGTTTCCCCTTTATAAATATCAAAGGTAATACCATCTACTGCTTTTACAACACCTTTACGTCCAACCTTGAAATGCTGTTTTAGGTCTTTTACCTCAAGTAACTTTTCTTTTGTTGTCATTATTGTTCACCGTCCTTAGCTACCTCTGGTGTTGAGCCCGTATTAGAGATCCCCTTCAAACGGCGTTTAACAGACTCTGGTGGCTCAACATTTGGTGCATTTTCATGTAGCAACCAAGTAGCAGCATAATGGGTATCCGACACTTTAAACATCGGTGGTTCTAGCTCTTCATCAATTTTTAGAGCATAATCGTTTCTCGGCGCAAATGCGTCACCTTTTGGTGGATCCGTCATGTCAGGTGGTGTACCTGGAATTGCAGTTAATTCATATCCTTCATTATCAAGGGAAGGCATAGAACCTAACAATCCCCAAGTGTACGGATGCTTTGGATTATAGAAAATCTCATCTGCCGTACCTATTTCAACAATTTTACCTGCATACATTACGGCAACGCGGTCAGCCACATTTGCAACAACACCCAAATCATGGGTAATAAAAATAATGGCACTATCTGTTTTCTTTTGAATATCCTTCATAAGCTCAAGTATTTGTGCCTGAATGGTAACGTCCAGTGCAGTAGTCGGTTCATCGGCAATAAGTAATTTCGGGTTACACGCAAGTGCAATCGCAATAACTACACGCTGACGCATACCACCTGAAAATTGATGAGGAAATTGCTTTAACCTTGACTCTGCATCAGGAATACCAACCAGTTCTAATAGTTCAATTGTTCTTTCTCTTGCTTTGTCACGACTCATTTTTTGATGCAAAATAAGTCCTTCCATAATTTGATTCCCAATCTTCATCGTTGGGTTCAAGGATGTCATTGGATCCTGGAAAATCATAGAGATATCTTTACCTCTAATTTTCTGCATATCCTTATCTGACTTTTTAGCTATATCCTCCCCTTCAAAAAGGATTTCGCCTTCCTTAATAAAGCCATGAGGTTTTGGGAGGAGCTGCATTAGTGCTTTCGTTGTGACAGATTTCCCAGAACCTGATTCACCAACAATAGCTAATGTTTCCCCTTTATTTACAGTAAAATTAACACCACGTACAGCCTGCACTTCACCGCCGTAGGTGTTAAATGAGATTTTAAGATTTTTAACATCAAGTAATTTATCCATTATTCACACCTACCTTTTTATTTGTGCATCTTAGGATCAAATGCATCTCGTAGTCCATCACCTAAAATGTTAAAGGCAATCATAATAACTGAGATAAGTATCGCTGGGAATATTAATAGATAAGGATAGAGTCTTAATGAATCAAACCCTGTATTAATTAAGGTTCCTAGCGATGCCTCCGGTGGAACCAAACCAAGTCCAATAAAGCTTAAGAAAGCTTCAAAGAAAATCGCAGTTGGAATCGTAAACATCGTATTAATGATTATAATCCCACTAATATTCGGCATTAAATGCTTGGCTATTATTTTCCGGTTAGGAGATCCTAAGGTTCTTGCTGCTAAGACAAATTCTTGGTTTTTAAGTTTTAACACTTCACCACGAACCATACGAGCCATACCTGTCCAACCTGTTATCGTCAGGGCTATCGTAATCGAAAGTATACCTGGCTGCAGAACGATAATCATCAGAAGTATGACAACAAGGTTTGGAATACCGATGAGAATCTCGATTATACGTTGCATAAAATCATCGACACGTCCGCCATAATAACCTGATATACCACCATATGCTACCCCGATTAACAGGTCAATAGCTGCAGCTAAAAAGGCAATAATTAGGGACACTCTAGTACCCTTCCAAACACGAGTCCACTGGTCACGGCCTAAACCATCCGTACCGAACCAAAAATACGTTTCCTCCATCTGTTTTGCCTCATAAGGATGGTAAGTTGCTTCAATTGTTGCTGAGTTGTTACTACCATCACCTTCACTTACTACGGTAATGTCAATAAAGTCCTCTTGGTTATCGTAACGTTGAATAGCTTTATTTGAAGCATCCTCAACTGTATCTCCTTCAAATTCTCTCGTAAACGTACCTGTAAACCCAGACCAACTAATATTTTCAAGACCAGGCACACGAGCAGGCATTTTTGCTCTGGATAAATCTTGATCATCATATCCGTATTCATTCATACCTGGACCGATAATACTCATCACAATGATGGCAAGTAAGAGAATTAAAGCTAGCATAGCAGGAATATTCTTGAAAAATGTTCTCCTTGCATCCTGCCAAAACGTTCTACTCGGACGGGAAATTTTTTCACTTGTATCTTCTTTTTGTTCTAAAGGAACAAATAAATCCTTTGGTAAATTGTTTTTGTCCATTATTTATCTCCTCCAGTGACTCTGATTCGTGGGTCGATTATTCCATAAAGGAGGTCAATAACTAAAATAATAGCTACGAACAATACAGAGTAGAAAATTGTCGTTCCCATGATTGTAGGATAGTCGTTCACCATAATGGATTTAACAAACTGCTCCCCAATTCCAGGAATCGCAAAAATTTGTTCAATAACAAGTGTTCCCGTCATAAGTCCAACAGCCATAGGTCCAATAATCGTTACTAATGGAATTAAAGCATTTCGTAAACCATGCTTAAATACTACTCCAGCTCCACTAACTCCTTTTGCTCGAGCCGTTGTAATAAAGTCTGAACCCAATACTTCTAGCATTTCGGTTCTAGTAAAACGAGCAGCCGTTGCCATTGGGAAAATCATTAAGGCTATTGTCGGTAATACGGTGTATTCAAAGCCACCATCCCAAAGTGCAACTGGAAACCAACCTAACTGAACGGCAAGTCCATATTGCAAGAGCCCCGCAAACACGAAGGAAGGAATGGATGTTCCTAATACTGCAACAATGGTCGAAGTAAAATCAAGAAAGCCATTATGAAATATTGCCGCAACTAAACCGAGTAAAATTCCAAATATTAGCCCAAAAATCAATGATTGAGCCCCTAAGATGGCTGATGGTCCAATTCGGTCAGAGATAATTTTTGTTACAGGGGTTGAGTCAAACTGATAGGAAGTTCCAAGATCACCTTGTACTAGTCCTGCCATATATTTTACATATTGAACGGGTACTGGGTCATTTAAACCGTACTTTTCTAAAACGATCGCCTGCTGCTCTTCAGACAGTTTATTCTCAGCACTTAACGGACTACCTGGCAACATCTTCATTAGAAAAAACGAAACAGATGCAATGATGAACAGCGTGATCACCATGTACCCAACTCGTTTTAGCAAATAGCGAGTCATTCGTACACCTCCTGAAAATTTTGTCGAATCATAGCGGTAATTGACTGAATGTTCATTATTGTTAGATTTTTGGTTAACAATGGAAAAGAGAGCATATGCCAATAATTTGGTCTATATACTCTCTCTCTCCTATAACTGTAAATCTATTCTATTTGGGTAGAACTTGAATAATCAGTTATATTATTCTGCAGCTACAGCCTTAGCCCACTTATATTCATAAGTAGCACCGAATGGGTTAACGAAATAACCTTCCATCTTAGGTGAAACTAGCTGAGCCATTGCACTTTGGTAAATTGGTGCAATTGCTTGCTCTTCAAATAGAATTTTTTCTGCTTCAAGAAATGCCTCATAGCGCTCTACTGGTTTAGAAGCTAAGTCAGTAGATGCAGATTCTACAAGAGAATCATATTCTTCATTTGAGAAACTCATTTTGTTGTTTCCGCCATCAGTTACCCATAGGCTTAACCAAGTCATTGGGTCTAAGTAGTCAGGACCCCATCCAGCGAACTGGATATCGTAATCTTGGTTAGTATCAAGATCAAGGCGTTGTTCGAATGGAACTTGCTTAAGAGTAATATCTAACCCTTCAAGATTGGTTTCAAGTTGGTTAGCGATGTACTCGTTCATATTCTTAGCAGTTTCACTGTCACCAGCAAGGAATTCAAGCTCAACAGTGTCAGTACCTAGTTCTTCAAGAGCAGTAGCCCAGTATTCTTTAGCTTCTTCAATATTTGTTGGAGATAGGTCTCCGTTAATTTCACGGAAAGTTTCTCCAGTTTCTGGGTGTGTAGTAAAGTCAGATGGTACTAGACCATTTGCAACGATTGAACCGTTGTTAAGAATAGTATCAACTAGCGCTTGCTTATCAAATGCACGAGCGATAGCTTTACGTACATTTACGTTTGCAAGTGGAGTTTCTTCACCATTACGTTCTTGGTTAAACTTCAAGTAGAATACAGAAGTTTCAGGTGTTACTTTGTAATCTTCGTGAGTAGAGTATTCGTCAACTAAGTCAGAAGAAAGACCAGCACGATCTACCTCACCAGTTTCATATAGGTCAACCCCAGTTTGAGGGTCTTTAGATACATCAAATGTTAATTTTTCTAATTGTACAGTTTCAGCATCCCAGTAGTCTTCGTTCTTGTGTAATTCCCAAGAGCTTGCTGTACTATCCCAGTTTTCTAGAGTAAATGGTCCGTTGAATAGAAGGTTTTCTGTGCTTGTAGCATAGTCTTCACCTTTTTCTTCAACGAATTTTTGGTTAAGTGGTAAAAATGTTCCGAAAGTTGTTAAAGACTCGAAATATGGTGTTGGGTTTTCAAGTTCAACTACAAGTGTGTAGTCTCCGTCAGCCTTAACACCTAGCTCTTCAACAGGCTTTTCACCTTCAGATACAGCTGTTGCGTTTTTAATAACCCCATTCATCATGTATGGACCATATTCAGATCCAGTGTCAGGGTTAACAGCACGACGCCAAGCGTAAACGAAGTCATGAGCTGTAACAGGGTCACCATTTGACCAAACAGCGTCTTCGCGTAGTGTAAATGTCCAAGTTAGTTTATCCTCACTAACTTCGTGTTTTGTTGCAATACCTTCAACTGCTTGTTGGTTCTCATCCAAACGATATAGACCTTCCATAGTTGAACCTAGGAATTGGAATGCATATTCGTCAGTTGCCATAGATGAGTCCATTGTTGGAATTGTGTCACCATTAAGTAGGTTAAACACTTGCTCAACTTCCTCAGAGGATTCCTCTGAAGCATTTTCTTCTGGTTCTTCAGTATTTTCTTCTGCATTTTCTTCTGGCTCTTCAGTATCATCTCCGCCAGAACAAGCAGCCAAGAATAAGCTTAGTACTAGACCAAGTACTAAAAGCAGTGACCATTTTGACTTTTTCATGGTTCTAATGACCTCCCCTAAAAATGAAATTTTCTAAATTTTTTTGCAGATAATTTATCTACGCTTAGAATTATACAAGTTTTCTTACAATTTTGCATCAACTTTTTTTAAAAAATTTACAAAAACCTCACTATTATTACGTTTGAATAACAAAAAACAGGACTATTTACCTAGTTTTTATAACCATATTTTTCTTATCTTTTGTGTATAAATTAGCCTACCTGAATAAAAATTTATACAAATCTAGATAATATTGCCTGTCAGATTAATGTCGTATTCATTATTTTGTTTTGGTAAATTCTTCAGTTAATTATCTTCTCAAGGCAATTTTCCTCCTTCCATGATATAATATGAAGGATATTTTGAAGGAAAAAGGTGTTTACTTTGCAATGGATCAAAAATAAATGGTTATTTTTACTCGTCAACATAGGGCTAAGTTTTGTACTCTTTTTTACGTTTGCACCTAATTACAATTTAACTAGCTTCATTAATACAATGTTTTATCTCTCCTTCCCGTATATCTTAATTGCACTTCTTCTATACGTAATCCAAGGTCGTTTTTTTGATGGAGTCACCTTTGGATTTAGAAGATTTCGTGCCAAAATGTCTAAGCATGACCTATTAGATGAATGGAAGGATAAGCCTCTTCCTTCTGAACAAGTAAATAAAAGTGTCTATCATAGCTTCTGGTTTCAAGGGATAGGGCTACTTATCACTGTTTTAGTTTTGCTCATCATCTACTATTTATAAGGTGATTGTTGCATTTTTTATTTTCTTTATATATACTTTAATAAAATTTACTTATCCTTTTATAAAAACGATGAGAAAGCATAAGTACATGGTTACCACTACTTTCTAGAGAGCCTGACTGGTGGAAACAGGCAAGTATGTATTCATGGAATTGGGGCTTTGGAGTTTTGCGTCTATTTTATATAGAAGCAACGCGTTCCAGGCGTTATTGGATTTAGGAGTGATTTCCATTCAATTTGGAAATAATTAGGGTGGTACCGCGGTTCATTCGTCCCTGTTTTTTAGGGATGGATGAACCTTTTTTAATACACGAATAACGAGGTGAAACAATTGAAAACCATTTTTTCAGGAATTCAACCAAGTGGTACATTAACTATCGGAAATTACTTGGGAGCACTTAGACATTTTGTGGATCTCCAAAACGAGTATAACTGTTATTTTTGCATTGTGGATGAGCATGCCGTTACTGTTCCACAAGACCGGTTAGAATTAAGAAAAAACATTCGGTCTCTTGCTGCTCTCTACCTAGCTTCTGGTATTGATCCAGATAAGTCAACATTGTTTATTCAATCAGAAGTTTCAGCCCATACTCAGCTAGGCTGGATATTACAATGCGTTGCATATATCGGCGAGCTGGAAAGAATGACCCAGTTTAAAGATAAATCAGAAGGAAAAGAAGCCGTTTCAGCTGGTTTGTTAACCTATCCACCATTAATGGCTTCCGATATTCTTCTATATAATACGGACGAGGTGCCAGTAGGCGATGACCAAAAACAGCATATTGAGTTAACCCGTGACTTAGCAGAGCGCTTTAATCGTAAATACAATGACATTTTCACCATTCCTGAAGCGCGTATTCCGAAAGTTGGCGCACGGATTATGTCCTTACAAACACCAACGAAAAAAATGAGTAAATCAGATGAAAACCAAAAAGCGACCATCTTTATGCTAGACGACCCTAAAAAAATCGAAAAGAAAATCAAAAGTGCGGTTACGGACTCTGTTGGAACCATTGAATATGATAAAGAAAACCGACCTGGTATCTCTAATTTACTAACCATCTATTCTAGCTTTAGCGGGGAGTCAATTGATGCCATCGTAGAAAAATACGCCGGTAAAGGTTATGGTGACTTCAAACAAGACTTAGCTGAAGTTGTTGTGAATGCTTTAGCTCCAATTCAAGCTCGTTACCAAGAGTTGATTGAATCAGAAGAGTTAGATGAAGTATTAGACCTTGGAGCAGACAAAGCCCAGGCGCAGGCATCTAAAATGCTACGTAAAGCCAAAAAAGCCATGGGACTTGGGAGAGTCCGGAAAAAGTAATGCCATTTATGAGGATTAAACAAGCAATTAAGGCTTGTTTGATCCTTTTTTGTTTTTAGGGGGAAAGGTTTGGAGTGACGGGGGCCATGCCCGAATTTATTCATGTTAGTTTGTATGGAAAACCTGTCGTTTATAACCTTGAATCATGCCAGTAGATGGAATAATCACGTCTGGTGTTTAAATAATCAGGTCAGCTATTTCTCGGTGTTAACTTGATTCTGTCACTATTTCCTCTTTTTCAGTCATTCCTCGCGAGCATCACGTCTATCACCAAGGTATTCCTGTCAGTTTTCTTCCCATTCATGTCTTAGACCTAATAATCATGTCAAACGCCATGGTTCCTTTCACTTGAGCTGATAATCCCGTCACATTCGCTCATAATCAAGTCTACTGCCCACTATCCACAAAAAAACAGCCCATAAGCCATCACCCAGCTTATAGACTGTCATGTTACCAAAACCATTTTTAATAAAACGCTTGATTGGAAGAATTGACTTCCCCGTTTTCCAGCTCCCACAGCTTTTCAAAGAATGGTTGTCCTCTAACCATTTTTCGACATAACTCTTCATGAGTACTGGACCAGCCACACTTTAATGCTTCATATAACTCTTCCCACACTTCATTATAATCCATCTGTTGAATGGAATGATATTTCCCAGGTGCCCATTCTGTTAACCAATACCGTAATTCAGCAATTTGCGATGTTTGTTTCATTTGATCTAGCATCATCATAAGTAGTTGTTTCAGTTGTCTTTCTTTCCTTGTCAACCCTACCATTTCCTCTGGTGGCAAGGATAAAGTATGATATTCTTTATGATATTGCTCAGGTGAGAATGAAAATGACACAGGCTCTAATTTTTCAATCATATCGTAAACTAAACGTTCTTGCCTTGGAATAAGACGACTTTTACGAATAGGTAAGGAATAGCCCATTGTATCAATGGTGACAATTGATTTTCCATCGGTAGCCACAAACGCATATTCCAGTGGGATTCGTTCTTGATTTTTCCTTAAGTATGCACGTTGATGTACAGCATCTAACAATTCCTTAGGCAAATCCTGTAGGTCATTTTCAATGTAATCATATAATGTTTCTGTCACATAAACTAACGGAACTTGGTCTAGGAGTTCAATTCCATCCTCTTTTCTCCATTCATGAAAATGGCACACATTATAACCATTTTCTTCCCCTTCAAACCAGTTTACCCAAACATCATGTAAGTACATCATCCAAGACCCTCGCTTTACTATTTCGTCTTTTCTATTTGTCATTATGGTCTATGTTTGGCATTTTTATTCTACCTATCCAAATCTTTACCGTTCTCTTGCAAAATAAACGGTTAAGACGATGATTACGATCCCAAGAATAAACAAGTAACATTCAGGCCTGTCCTTCACAAAAATTAAATATTGATAAAAGCTGACGCCTACCGGGATGATATTCAAATAGATGATTAAGGAAACTCCGCCCGCAGTTGTCATCCCAAAGCCCAATAGCATTAAAAATATAAACCACATTTTATTATCCTCCAGGCATGTCCCATTTGATTTATTTATATGATAAGAATAAAAAACATATAACCTGGGTAATCTAATAAATTCTCTTTACTAATTGGAAGAATAAAGGTAAATTTATAATTAATGGATTTTTACTTAATTAGGGAGATAAAAGGTGGCCTTATAGATGGTAAATAAACGTGTGGAAAGAAGAACACTCAAGAAACGCAAACGAAAAAAATGGATATTAATAACCGCTCTACTCCTCGTATTGGGCGTAGTTACCTATACGACATATGAATATATAGCAGGTAAAGAAGCTGCTGAAGACCAAGTTGGAAAAAGTGAAACGAACAGTAAATATGAAGACGAGTTTCAGGGTGTGGATGATGATTTAGGAAAAACCAATGTCTTATTATTAGGTGTTGATTCTCGTGGTGAAGAAAACTCGAGAACTGATACGATTATGATAGGGCAGTATGATCCTGATAAGGAAACAGCTAAACTAGTCTCGATTATGCGCGATAGCTACGTGAATATTCCCGGACATGGCTACAACAAAATCAATCACGCATTTTTTCTTGGAGGACCAGAATTATTACGACAAACCATCCAACAAAACTTTGGCATTAATGTAGAATATTACGCCATCATTGATTTCAACGGTTTCACCCAGGTAGTAGATACAGTTGCACCAGAAGGAGTAGAAATCGAAGTAGAAAAATACATGTCCCACAACATTGACGTAGAATTACAGCCAGGTGTCCAAAGACTTAACGGGAAAGAATTACTCGGGTATGCACGTTTTCGACATGATAGAGATGGAGATTTTGCCCGTGTGGAAAGACAACAAAAGGTTATAAAACTGCTGAAGGATGAAATGATCTCCTTTGCTGGGCTCTTCAAGTTGCCCCGTGTTGTCGGTACGTTGGAGCCTTACATTGATACAAATATGAAAACTGGAACCATCTTATCACTAGGAAAAGACTTTCTCTTAAATCCAGTTGATAACATCGAAACGCTTCGAATTCCTATTCGCGAAACCGCATGGGATTCCACATATAGTCATGCTGGTGATGTATTAGAATTTAATGAGGCAGAAAATCGAGCAGAAATAAAATCATTTTTGAATGTGGAATAAATCGGCGCCATGCGTCGATTTATTTTTTTTGTAAGCGTTGTTGCTCTTATCGTTCTGATGAATATTAAATGCATACCGTTCCGGCAGAATACTTCGCTTTCCATGGGCACGGCCTCAGTCTCCTCGGAAGCAAAGACCGCTTCCTGCGGGGCCTTCACCACGCTTCCTCCCATAGGAGTCTCCGTATTCTGCCTCCACTATTGGAGTGTTCTGATGAATGCAACGTTAAAAAGTTTTTGATAAACAAAAGTTCACCTCTAAAATAATCAAATGAGGCACTGTTTTAGCGGAGGAAATACACGGAGACTCCTGTGGGAGCAAAGAGACAAGTGAGACCCCGCAACGCAGTGAGGAGGCTCACCGCTCGCCCGCGGCAAAGAAGACACTATGAAAACGACCAAAGGGAGTTTGAGTAGATGTCGCACTTGTGCCCTTGGGTGAAAGCGAAGTGTATTTCCGGAGCGATGGTTGTGCACTCATCATATTTAATATTGGGAAACGAATCATGCTAATGTTATATCGCATTTTATATCTTTTCAGTCAAAAACAACACTCACTTGAAAAAGTCATTTGCAAAAAACAAGCCCTTTACCACTGCACAACGCAGTAGCAAAGGGCTCCTCACTTTCTATTTAACCATTAAATTTCTTAAATACTAACGAAACATTATGTCCACCAAAGCCTAAAGAGTTACTCATGACAACATCTATGTCTTTCTTAACTGCTTCATTCGGAACATAATTCAAATCACAATCAGGGTCCTCTGTTTCATAATTAATTGTAGGCGGTAGAATGCCATCTGTCATCGATTTAATTGAAATAATGGATTCTACAGCACCTGCTGAACCTAACAAATGGCCTGTCATGGACTTTGTGGAACTAACCGCTAAATCATAGGCATGATCACCAAATACAGTTTTTATTGCTTGGGTCTCAAATTTATCATTTAGCTCGGTACTCGTACCATGAGCATTAATGTATTGAACATTCTGGCTTTCAACTCCGCCATCCTCAATGGCTTGTTGCATAGCTCTTGCAGCTCCTTCGCCTTCTGGAGCTGGTGCGGTGATATGATGAGCATCTCCTGTTGAGCCATATCCAACAATTTCAGCATAGATATGAGCCCCACGCTCCTGTGCAGACTCCAGCGTTTCTAATAGAAGAATTCCTGCTCCCTCTCCCATTACAAAGCCGTTTCGATTTAAATCAAATGGACGACTAGCCTTTTTCGGATCCTCTGTTGTACTCAATGCTTTTGCCGTTGAAAAACCAGCAAAGGCCATATTGGTAATTGGGGCTTCAGCACCGCCTGTAATCATGTAATCTGCATCTCCGCGCTGAATAGCTTTAAACGCATCACCAATAGAGTTTGCTCCTGAGGCACATGCAGTCACGGTACAAGAGTTAATCCCTTTTGCTCCAAGAATAATGGAAACCTGACCTGCTGCCATATCCGGAATCATCATTGGAACAAAAAATGGACTTACACGACGATAGCCTTTATCAATAAACTTACGGAATTGTTCTTCATACGTGGACATTCCACCGATTCCTGAGCCAATCCAAACGCCGGTACGGTTTGCATTTTCATCATTAATTTCTAGTCCCGCATCCTTTACAGCCATCACTGATGCTGCAACAGCATATTGAGTAAACAAATCCATCCGTTTTGCTTCACGTTTTTCCATATATAGAGTCGGATCAAAATCCTTAACCTCTGCAGCTACTTTTGTCGGGAAATCATCTGGGTTTACTTTTGTTACTTCTCCGATGCCAGATTCACCGCTTACGATTTGATCCCACATCGAATCAACATCATTTCCTACTGGTGTTACAGCTCCCATTCCTGTAACAACCACTCGACGATTCACCATGTACTAACACCCTTCCTTCCTATTCATCTACTTCTATATCACTAAAAAATGGTGGGGTCTCTTTCTTCGTGTCTAGCTGCGACTTTACCAACGGATAGCCACAGCACCCCAGGTTAGTCCACCACCAAAGCCGACTAATACGATTAAATCATTCTCCTTAATTTTACCGTTCTTAACATCTTCTGACAAAGCGATTGGAATGGAGGCCGCAGATGTATTGCCGTATTTATGGACTGATTTAGACATCTTGGACTCTTCAATATCAAGTCTTTGCCGTGCTGCTTCCATAATGCGAATGTTAGCTTGATGAGGAATTAAATAATCCACATCCTCCTTTTTCAGGCCAATCTTCTCTACTACATTTACAGCTGACTCACCCATTTGACGGACAGCGAACTTAAAGACCTCGCGACCGTTCATAATTATATATTCGTCTTGATAGAGGTGTTCTCCTCCACTACCGTCTGAACCGAGCTCAAAGGATAGGATTCCTTTACCATCCTCTACCTCTCCGACAACTGCAGAACCTGCACCATCACCGAATAAAACACATGTGTTACGATCGTCCCAATCTGTAATTTTAGACAGCTTTTCTACACCGATTACCAATATGTGTTTATATCCGCCTGATTCGATAAACTGCTTTGCTGTTGCTAATCCGTACATAAAACCAGAGCAAGCAGCGCTGATATCCATGGCAGCAGCCTTTTTGGCACCTAGTCTCTCCTGAAGTCTACATGCAACAGACGGAAACGGTTGGTCAGGTGTCACGGTTGCTACAAGGATTAAATCTAAATCTTCACCTGTAATTTCCGCATCCTCTAGGGCTGCGACTGCTGCATTATATGCCATATGCGACGTATCCATGTCATCTCCTGCAATGCGTCTTTCCTCAATTCCGGTACGTGTACGAATCCATTCATCATTAGTATCTACTAGTTTTTCTAAATCGTGGTTTGTCACCACTTTTTCTGGGACAAAATGCCCCACACCTATGATCCCTGCATTCATATGTTCATCCCCTTAAAGGTTTATTATCAAATATTATGACCTGGTATTAATTTTAATGTAAAAAAAACAATATTTCAAGGTTTCTGAAGTCCCATTGTTAAAAAGTAGAGCCTTTGCCTATTGTGAGCAAAAACTCCACTTTTTAGTTTGTTACTTGATTCGGAAGCTTTCCCGTTTCAATATAGTGGTCAACTGCTTCATTAATACGATTTTGAACCGATTCTGGAACTTCATCACTGAATGTTCCCATCGATACCACTCCGTCTTGAAAGTCAAAGCTCATTATTCCTGACGTTAATTTCCCTTTATTAAAGAGCTGGGCTGCTAGCAAATACAACCGATCAACATGTTGAACGGTACTTGTTAAAACAGTGGATTCTCCTAAATCATGAAGATCTGATACGTACCCAATTGAGTATAGCCCGTCCTCTTTTGCTTGCTCAATGATCGGCACACTAAAGCCATCCCCAGCAGGATAGACAATATCGATATTTTTTTCCTCTACCATGGTTTTATACGTCTTAAGCGCCATTTGTTCGTTGTCCCAATGATTAACGGTTCGAATTGTTACATCCACATCAGGATTTTCATATTTTACTCCCTCATAAAAACCATCAATCTCAGGCTGCCATTCAAAAGCACCGACCACCCCTACTTGGTTGGTTTCGGTCATCGAACTTGCCACCATACCAGCAAAAAAGCCCATCGCATTCGCATTAAAATTCAAGCTCGTTAGGTTTTCCCCATATTTATCTCCATTAAAATAAACAAATTGAATTTCAGGGTACTCTTTACGTATAGAAGAAAAATAACGACCATAGGTACTACCATGTCCAAAAATTAACGTGACGCCCTTATTAGCAAAGGATTCAACCGCTTCATTAACGGCAACCTGTGAATTGACACCTTCTTTAAAAAACACATTTGCATCCATTTCCTCTTTGATTTCGAGTAAGCCCATGTATCCCTTTTTGCCCCACGTTTGATCATATATTGTACCTTCTACTAGCATCCCTACATTTTTTACCTCATTAGACTCGATCGAATCCGAACAACCAGTAATAAATAATGTAATGATAAACATTAGCGCTACCGTTTTTCTCACTGCTAGCACTCCTATTCTGTTTCACCTGTAATATCTTTCTTGGCTCTTTGTAGTAAAGTTTACACGTTAAGGCTAAGAATTTAAATGATAATACTCACACTTCCAGTTAGAAATGTGTTCTTGAATCTGTTCAATTGCATCCTGTTTCGAAACGTGGGAGGTAAAGTCAAGCTCCCCTCGACTATACTGATTAGTTAAATAGACAAGATTAGGTTTATTACTCTGCTCAATGAAGCTAAATAACCATGAAACGAAATCATCCATCCAAATATACTCCTCAAGCTCCGTTACCTCATGGAATCTTCCATCGTCCATCCATTTCCCCATTAATGCTGGAGTATAAATCATATATTCATTTTGGATAAGTCCTAGTTCTTCACTATTATTTCGACTACTATTACCTTCTTCCATAATAAAATAAAAATCTCCTCTTATCTTATACCTTTTTAACAATTTTTTTACCTTTGTTGGTTGTTGGTTGAATGCAATGACACTATGTTTTGACTCATCAGATTCAACCTTGCTTATATCCTCATTCCATTCAAAAAGCGCATTACGTCCTATCATACTATATAAAAATTCCTTCCTTGGATGATCCATTTGGTCCAGGCCAATGACCTCTATTCCTTCTGACAAATATTTCTCTACTAAATGAAATCCCATCCAATGAAAACAGTCCATTATCATTACCTTCATTGTTATATTCCCCTTTTTTATTCTGTACATTTTATTTACAATCCCATTCTAAGCGGAATTATTCTTTATTTTTCGAACATGCTTTGGTAAACTAATTACAGAATGAAGACATAATGAGGTGAAACCATGCGTTTTATATTTACATTTATTTGGGGCTTTCTATTAAGCTGCATGATTACGTATGTAATTGGAAATATGGCTGGTATTGAATTTAGCGTTAGTACAGCCATCTTTTTAGGATTTGTCTTTTCCATTTGCGTATCCGTTTTAGGCGATGGTGTACTGAAGGAAGAAAATGCTTAGGAAAAAATAATATTTTACACGATGAAGTGCCAGGTACCTGTTGGATGTCACAAACCGACAAGACCTGGCATTATTACAGTTTGGGCACTAAAACCAAGGAAGTACGCTTAGCGCAGTTAAAGCTGCAAGAGGTAAAACAAGTCTATTAAATCGCCTTCCTGGAAAACCATAAAAGCCGCCATATGGATACTGATAATATCCATACCCGAACGGATAACCCCATTGGCGATAATTCGCCGCTTGGCTGTCTTGATAAAAATCCATCTCTGAGGGCCCAATTGGAATGGCTAAGATGACGTTTTCGGCATCAACATCAACAATAACCCCATCAAATTGATGGCCATCAGACGTCTCTGCTAGTACATATTTATTCATATGTGACTTACACAATGAATAAAAATCTTGGTGATGCGAATGTTTGTGATGCATTTCCTGTATCCCTCCTTCACACCACCAGTTTATTCAATAGGTATGTATCACGTTCCAAGTACATCCTGAATTAAACATTTTTTAGCATTTTGTAGGATTAACAGATTAATGACCGTCTACTATACGTAGAATAATTTTAGGAGGTTCATCCATGAACGATTTGTGGGTTCTTTTACAATATTTATTTTTAGGATTATTTCAAGGGTTTACTGAGCCAATTCCCATATCATCCAGTGGACATTTAGTTCTTGTAAGACAATTTATGGAACTAGATTTAGACATTACCTTTGAAGGCTTTTTAAACTTTGGTTCCTTGATTGCAGTTTTAATCATTTATCGCAAGGATATTATACGATTAACGACAAACAGTTTAAGTTACGTGTTTAAGAAAAATAAAGATGGAGCTAATGATTTTAGGTTTGTTCTATTTTTAATAATTGCCACCATTCCAGCGGGTGTTTTAGGGGTTTTATTAGAGGATTGGATTAGCAAGACATTTAATGAAGGCTTGAGAGCAGTTGGGATTGCCCTGCTCGTAACAGGTATTGCCTTATGGATTATTCGTAATATACGTGGACACAAAGGTGAAGCCGAGGTAACGGCGAAGGATGCGATTATCATTGGACTAGCACAAGCAGTTGCGTTAATGCCAGGGATAAGCCGCTCAGGTGCAACAATTGTTGGTGCTATGCTACTGGGATTAAAACAAGAGACAGCACTGCGATTTTCCTTTCTATTATATATTCCGGTCAGTTTAGGTACGATGATCTTTTCTGTCAAAGATATGGTAGGAGCAGGAACCTTTCAAACACTTTGGATTCCTTTAGTGGTTGGATTAATCGGAGCAATTGTAGCTTCCTACTACGCTCTTCTATGGTTTATGAACATCATGAAAAATGGAAATCTAAAATACTTCGCCTTCTATTGCTTTGCCATATCAGCGATTATCCTTCTGTTTTTAGCTTAAAAAAAGGGATTCTAAGCATTTCAGACTTAGAATCCCTTTTTTTATATTTTTTGTTTTTTTGTTTTTTTTGGTTTTTAATGTGTTCTTGATAGGCTTTTGGCCGTGTACTCGGTAACATCATCGTCGATTTACAAGGTCGCTTAGAGAAAAAATTACTTCACAACACCCACGGTCAAGTTGTCCTGTTATTGTTACGTTTAGCGAAGATGCATGGGGAAGAATTAGAATCAGGCTGGGTACAATTAAATACCCAATTTACCAATCGTGAACTTGCCAATATGATTGGTTCTAGTAGAGAAACAGTCAACCGTACCATTGCAAAGTTAAGAAAGAAGGACATTGTTGAAGTAAGTGAGGATCATTTTATCACACTGGATGTAGAAGGATTAGAAAATGAGTTACTATAAAGCCCTACCATTAATTTAAAAAGGATATCCCAAGGGGACATCCTTTTTCATTTCTACTATTAGTCTGGAATACCAAGTGCGATTTTTGCATATCGAGACATGCGATCTTTAGACCATGGTGGACTCCAAACAATGTTTACTACAGATTCCTTTACTTCAGGAATATCTGAGAGAACACGTTTAACGTCTTGTTCAATATGACCAGCAAGTGGGCAACCCATCGCTGTTAGTGTCATCGTAACTGTTGCTACACCTTCATCATCTAACTCCACACCATATACTAAACCCAAATTCACGATATCAATCCCGAGTTCTGGGTCAATTACATTTTCAAGGGCACCCATTAAATTTTCTTCCAATGCCTTATCCATTTTCCTGTCCCCCCTTAATTGTTTCATCATCAAAGTTCTATAAATAGTATAAAACAAATTAGCACTATTACAAAATGATTTCCATCACAGGCATGTTATAAATATTTAGAAAACCAATTAACTGTCTCTAAAATGGCGTTGCGTGTTACTTTATGGTCCTTCCCTTTCTCACGAATGTAGCGGAAGTCTTCACGATTTTGATACGTCTCTATTGTAGATTCATAAAAACTAAACGACTGTTGAAACGGGACTACCCTATCTTGGTCTCCGTGCCAAAATAGTACTGGTCGTTGTGCAAGCTTATGTACGTGTTTAGAAAGGTCAATGGCTTCGAGCTCTTGAACCTGCTGCTTTAATTCATCCTCCGTAAAGGGCAGCTTGACGCCTGATTGGCGCACCTGTTGAATGGTGTACTCCGCCATTTCCATCGCTTTAGGCGACCCCATTAAAACAGCAGCAACCTTAATCCATGAATACTGTGTTAAAGCCGCACTCGTTGAAATCCCACCCATACTGGTTCCTGCTAATCCGATTCGACCATTTAATAGAAGGTTTTTTTCTTCTATAAATTGTTTTAGCACATCTAGTTCCTTTAAATTTTGTGCAACAATTTTCCAAAATTCAAATTGAATCTCATCCTCCGTTTTTCCATCTGCCCTCTCCCCGTGCAATATACTGTCCGGAAGAAGAACACGGTAGCCCTTTTCTGCCATCAAATAAGCAAAGGGTAAATTATGTTCCTTTGCACTGGTAAATCCATGCGAATAGATTACAGTCGGTAATGGACAATCTTTATTCGCTTTTTGAACAACATGTAAAGTTGGAATGTTATGTATTTTTTCATTCTTGACAATAACCAAGACTTCATCCTTCTTTCCGTTATTTTTCAATAATTTTAATGTATCAAAAATTTAACTCATAACCAAGTAGATTCCTCTTTACACAATCTCATCGTGCATATAAACTAATTATCATACGAGGTGAATACAGAATGAGTAAACATTTAATTGCTTTAGACCTTGACGGAACCTTATTAAGTGATGATAAGGTCATTCGTCAAAAAACAAAACAAACGTTACAGAGGGCTAAAGAAAATGGTCATATTGTTGTGATTGCAACAGGACGCCCACACCGCGCCAGCATAGAATATTACACAGAGTTAGGGCTTGACACACCTATGGTAAACATGAACGGAGCATTAATTCATCATCCGCTTGACAAACGTTGGGATGTCGTCCATTCTCCGATGTCAATTCGGACAGCTCACGCCATTGTAGAAACTTGCTATGACTTTAGTGTACCAAATGTGATGGCTGAAATCCGTGACCATGTATTCTTAGATAAACACGATCAGGAGATTTTGGATATTTTTCAACCCAATCCTA
Organism: Salinibacillus xinjiangensis; assembly: GCF_009649735.1. GTDB lineage: Bacteria > Bacillota > Bacilli > Bacillales > Alkalibacillaceae > Salinibacillus > Salinibacillus xinjiangensis. The sequence continues at coordinate 150,721 of NZ_WJNH01000007.1, read as the reverse complement.
ATGAATTTCCTGTCACCATCGGCAGTTTAAAAAACACTCTTAAAGAAGATCCAACCTCCATGTTAATTTCACCAGATAAGGACCATGTGACTCAATTACGAAAGCATCTAGATGACCACCATGCAGAGGTTATTGACCATCGAAAATGGGGAGCACCGTGGCATATCATTGAAATTGTTCGTGCAGGTTTAAGTAAGGCTGTAGGTCTCAAAAAAATCGCTCACTATTATAATATTCCACAGGAACGTATTATTGCATTCGGTGATGAGGATAATGATTTAGAGATGATCGAATATGCTGGAATTGGTGTAGCGATGGGTAATGGCATTCAGGAATTAAAATCAATTGCTAATTACACCACAAAAACAAATGAAGAAGAAGGGATTTCGCTCTTTTTGGAGGACTTTTTAAATACGGTTAAATAGTCAACCCGCTTTTCCACATTATACCGCTAATGAACTTCTCTTACCGGTACAAACTATGCTTGAACACTTCTTAAGGTGTTCAAGCTTTTTTTCTACTAGGGGGATCATGCCTTGAGCAAACGTAGCAAATCCAAGCGTTTTGTTGCAGAGGGAGTAAAGGCAGTCCAAAAACATGATGAGCGTATTCCGTATCACGAAAAATTTGATGATGCGGAACGGAAACGTGAACACGCCGATCACCAAACGTTAGGAGGGGTTTAACGATGGCCAACCAATTTTTCGAGCAGGCCAAGGATGCCGTCAATCGACTAACGAATATGGGACAAATGAATCAGCAGCAAAAACAAAAAGAAGCTCAAGTTGCTCGTAATGTGATTCAATCTGCTTATACAAATTCTTCACCTGAAGAAAAACAGCAGCTACAACAGCTTGAACAACAAATCGACCAACATCTGCAATAGTAAACCCCTTACGTCCGACATGCATCTGTGTATGTCGGACGTTTTTGGTTATTTTTTTAATAATGTTTGCCTTTTATCCTTTATATATCCATTTTTTTATTATTATATCTGAAAAATTTCGTAAAAAAATTGTAAATTCTGTTGTTTCCTGACGTATGATTCTATATAATTAACTTGTTGTTAAAACATCATCAAAAACCTAAGGGGGAGTACAGAAAAATGAAGAAATTTTTAGCTTTTCTTTTTGTCGCTGCAATGGCAGTAGCTCTTGTAGCGTGTGGCGGTTCTGACAGTGAAGAAGGACAAGGAGAAGGCGGAGAAGAGTCTGAGGCTCTTAACCCAGATAAACTTGTTATGGGATTTGTTCCTTCTCAGGATTCAGGTGAAATTGCTGAGACAGCACAACCTTTAGCTGATAAGCTTGGAGAAGTTATTGGTAAAGAGGTTGAAGCCAAAACAATGACTAGTTATAGTGCATTAGTTGAAGCATTAGGTAATGATACGGTTCATATCGGTTTCTTACCTGCATTTGGATATGTATTAGCTGACAGTAAGTATGAAGTAGAAGTATTACTTAAATCTGAACGTAACGGGAGTGCTACATATGTAGCTCAATACCTAGTTCGTGCAGACTCTCCTGTTGAGAGCTTAGATGACTTAGAAGAGCACGCAGGTGACATGATTTGGGCTTATGGTGACGCATCTTCAACTTCTGGTTACCTATTCCCAGCTTCACAGCTTATGTCTAAGTTCGAGTTGGAAAGTACAACAGCACTTCAAGAAGAGTTCTTTGCTGGTACGATGAAATCTGGTGGGCATGACAACAGTGCTGTCGCTGTACTAGAAGGTCAAGCTGATATTGCTACAACCTTTGATGATGTTCGTGACACGATGTTAGAGGATTATCCTAGCATTAAAGAGGATTTAAAAGTAATTGGTACAACTGAAGAAATTCCTAACGATACAGTAACAGTTCCTGCATCTCTTGATGATGAACTAACTAAGGAAATTCAAGACGCATTCCTAAGCTTTAATGACGATGAAGAAATGATCAAAATCATGAACGAAGTATATAACTGGGATGCAATTATCAAAGCGGAAAGCTCTGATTACGATGTTGTTCGCGAAACTTACAACAACCTAGGCGGAGACATTCCACTCGATTAATTTTAAAGCAGGATTACAAATGATTACGAAGAAGTTCTGTTTAGGGAGAAGTGAAATCTTCTCCCTATTTTTTGAGTAAAGAAGGGGAGATTAGCATGATTACATTCAAAGATGTCTCACTTGTATATCCCAATGGTACACAAGGATTAAAAAATATTAATGTAAAAATTAATGAAGGGGAATTTGTAGTTATTGTTGGTTTGTCTGGTGCGGGTAAATCTACCTTTATTCGAAGTATTAACCGAATGGTAACTCCTACCAATGGCGAACTTCTCGTAGATGATGAAGATATCCTGAAAGTAGAAGGAAAGGATTTAAGAAAACTACGTACAAAGGTAGGCATGATCTTTCAGAATTACAACCTTGTCAATCGTTCCAGTGTTATGAAAAACGTAATTAGTGGTCGATTAGGTCATACAGGTACTCTACGTAGTATTTTTAACCTCTATCCTAAAGAAGATAAAATAAAGGCTTATGATAATCTTAGACGTGTAAACATGGAGAGCAAGCTGTATAATCGTGCAGACCAATTAAGTGGTGGTCAGCAACAGAGAGTTAGTATTGCACGCGTACTAACACAGGATCCTTCCATTATTCTAGCGGATGAGCCTGTAGCAAGTCTTGATCCACCAACCTCACACCAAGTGATGACCTATTTACGAAAAGTTAATCAAGAGGATAACATTACGACAATCGTTAACTTGCACTTTATTGATATGGCAATGGAATATGCAGACCGAATTATTGGTATGCGTGATGGTGAAATAGTCTTCGATGGTCCTGTAAGTGAAGTTGAGGAAAAGACATTCGAACAAATCTATAATCGCCCGATTCGCGAGGAAGATTTGAGAGGAAGTGAAGAAGATGCCTCAACAAAATAAGGATTTGGAGAGTAAGGTATATTCTGTTTATCCGAAGAAACTTAAATTTCAAATCTCAATTATTTTTGCTATTGTCGTATTTTGGTATCTTTTTAGTTTACGAGAAACCGATGCAGACTTTATCGGACTAATCTCGGAAATAGATGTCGTATTTTTTAAACTATTAGAAATGTTTCCACCTGACTGGAGCTATATCGAAGCCGCGATTGATCCTTTGATCGAAACCATTCAAATTGCAGTCGTTGCCTCTACATTCTCTATTATTCTATGTATTCCAATGAGTTTACTCTCTGCGAATACCATTGTTAAAAGCAAATTTGTTTATCAACTCTTCCGAAACATCATGAACTTTCTACGTACGATGCCTGATATTTTACTTGCAACGCTTTTCGTTAGTTTGTTCGGTGTTGGGATTGTCCCTGGTATATTAGCATTAACCGTATTCTCTTTAGGTCTATTAGCGAAATTACTAAGTGAAACGATTGAAACCATTGATCCAAGGCAATTAGAAGCTGTCCGTTCTACAGGCGGTAACATTGTACAAGTTATATGGTATGCCGTAGTACCTCAAGTATTGCCGAACTTTATTTCATATGGATTATATGTCTTTGAACTTAATGTGCGTGCTTCCCTAGTCCTCGGATTTGTTGGGGCTGGAGGTATTGGTGCAATTATAGATACGCAATTAAACTTCTTACAATATCAAAAGGTAATGGCTGTATTAGTCGTATTACTTATTGCAGTAATTATTATTGAAACAATTAGTAACGCCTTAAGAAGGAGAGTTGTATGATGGAAAAGAACTTTAATTTACCACCAAAGCCAAATCGTCAAAAGAAGATTGTTCGGAACTCTGCCATCGCTCTCATTCTAGGTGTTATCTATGTTTGGGCTTTTTCAGGTGTGATAGAAAAAGTAGATTGGCGGTTCTTTGATCGAATTGGCGAAAACTTTGATCGCGTTGTTCCAAGACTGGTTGATGTAGACTGGTCAGCTACCAGTAAAGTACTGGAATTAATTCTTGAGACTGTCTTTATTGCCTATGCCGGTACGTTAATCGCAGCTATTTTAGCTATTCCATTTGGATTTTGGGCCGCTGGAAACATGGTCAAGTCTCCTTTTTGGAACACAATGGGAAAATGGTTTTTAATCTTAGACCGTACTTTTCCCGAACTTATTTTAGCGATTCTTTTCGTTATTACGGTTGGGCCTGGTGCCTTCGCCGGCGTGCTAACCATCGGACTTACTGCTTTTGGTATGCTAGGTAAACTCTATGCCGAGGTCATTGAAAGCATTGATATGAAGGTCGTTGAAGCGATGGAAGCAAATGGGGCAAATAAAATTCAGATCTTGTTTTACGGGATTTTTCCACAAGTTTTACCTGAGTTTTTGTCCTTTGCCTTATACCGTTTCGAAATCGATATTCGTGCTTCAACCGTGCTCGGAATCGTTGGAGCCGGTGGTATTGGTACCCTAATCGTTATTACTGCAGCTAACCGTGACTGGGAACAATTAGGGCTTATCATTCTTGCCATTGTCGTCGTCGTTATGGTCATCGATTACATCAGCTCTAAAATTCGTAAACGTTTAGTTTAATCAACTTAGAACCCTGCCCTAAAATTTTTGGCTGGGTTCTTGTTTTTTTTAAGCCCTCCCTCTAACCAAAATTATGATTATTTCCTCTTTACATATCTGAAAATTCAACCTATGATGTTAATAACATTCTTAGAAGAAGGTGAACATTGTGATCATATTAAACAATCAAGATTTTAAGGTACGTAATGATGCTAAAACCGATATTGAGGATCGTGGCTATACATTTGGGGATGGAGTCTATGAAGTCATCCGTGTGTACAACGGCAAGTTTTTTATGCTAGATGAGCATTTACAGCGTCTGCAATTTAGCTTAAATGAGATTGCCATCTCCTATGATGTCGAATCTGAAAAGCTACAAGAACGATTAGAACAATTACTTGAGCAAAACAACGTAGTCGATGGTGCCATTTACCTCCAAATAACAAGAGGTATTGCAGCCCGTAATCATCCATATCCCAAAAAAAGCACACCAGAATTATACGCTTATCCGATACCAGTCTCTCGTCCCCTTGAAGCGCAACAAAATGGCATCGGGATGACTTTAGTACAGGATATGCGCTGGCTAAGATGTGACATTAAAAGCTTAAACTTACTTTGGAACGTTATGGCCAAGCAAAAAGCACACGAGCAAGGGTACAAAGAAGCCCTCTTCTATCGTGACGAAAACCATGTAACAGAAGGTTCATCATCTAACTTTTTCGGCGTGAAGGACGGAAAAGTCATAACCCACCCTGCTAACAACTATATTCTCAACGGTATTACTAGAATCGCTATTTTAAGACTGTGTGAACAACTGCAAATTCCAGTTGAAGAGAGAGAATTAACCTTGGCAGAACTTGAGGAATTAGATGAAGCATTTATAGCTTCTACCACTTCTGAGGTTACACCAGTGGTGAATATAGATGAACATAAGTTTAATGATGGTACAATTGGTGAGGTTACGAAACGGTTGCAGGATGGATTTGAGAAGTTGATTCAATTGTAGGGGTTAAGAAGGCTAGCTGTGTGCTGGCCTTTTTTTCTTGGGGTATTTTGGGAGTGCGTGCATGTGGGGGTGTGGGTGTGGGGGTGCGGGTGCTGAAGATGACCTCGGAAATGCTGATGATGTGGATTGTATGCTGAAGTAGCTTGCGTTTATGCTAAAGATGAGCGGGTAAATGCTGAATATGGCTGGCTGTTTGCTATAGATTAGGCTGCAAATGATGAAGAAGTGGACAAGCTGAAGTTTGTGCTTCATGTGCTGAAGATGGTAAGCCAAATGCTAAACATTCCCCTCTAAATGCTGAAGTCCGGCACAAATGCTATAGTACAACGGGGTTACGCTAACGTCGAGAGGATTAATGCTGAAAATGACGCCCATTTTGCTATAGATCAGGTGCCAAATGCTGAACCCCACTCCCTCAAATACCTAAACATCCCATTCTAAATGCTAAACCCCTCGCACACGCTCCAGCACCCCCACCGTCACCCAAGCAAAATACATTAAACCACCAAAACTAACTCCCACTCATAGCAGGCAATAGCCACTCATAATACTGTACTGCCCAGTAAATAGCAATCAAGGTTAAAGCTGCCGTTGTACTAATCCATATAATCTGCCATTTCGAATGCTCACGAAATTTTACGTAAACAATTAAAAACGGAAATAAGATAAATATTAATGCTAAGCTTATTGAAAATAGAAGAAGAAAAATTGCCGCTAATCCACTCACTGATACCATACTAAATGCGCCTAAAAACGTAAAAATAGGGATGGCCATGAATATTGGTGTTAAAACCAAAAAGAAGTATGCTCTAATTCTGTAAAATATTATAAAATCAGCAACAGTGTTAGAGCTCATCCATAAATAGAATGCATGCCACTGTCGTTTTACCCATTCTCCCAAGGTTTCCCCTACTCGTTTCACATTGGTTTGAAAGGTTTCCATACTGTTACCCCTCCGTTCGTACTTACCTATCTATACCCTTATGATACGAAATAAATCTCGTTTATAGAATTAATATTTCCATTTTTTCTGACATAAACCCTGCTAGAAAGTCACAAAAAGATTGTTTGTTGAGGACGATTTTTGTCGAGACTATAGTTGTGAAAAATTTGAGAGGATGCTTTTATATTATCTTTTTCTATAAACTGTTTCATGCTAATATAAAGGAAGATAGTTAGGGAGGGATAAAAATGAGTGTTTTTGCTGAAGCTACGCCAAATCCAAATGCCATGAAATTCACTGCTAGTACAGATATTTTTTCTGGTGATGGAAGTGTATCTGTGATGGCTGGACAAACAAGTGAATATGCCATCTTAAATGAACTGATGGAGGTTGATGGTGTAGATAACGTGTTTGGATACAAGAATTTTATCACTGTTAATAAAACCTTTGATGCTGAATGGGATCAGCTGATTCCTAAGGTTGAAGCAGTTTTTGAAAAGAATGGATATTAATTAGTCAAAATAAAAAAGGTCAATCAGCTTTAATAGCATGATTGACCTTTTGTTATAACTTAAAAATAAAATGGGCCTAATACAACAATATATAACAAATATTGTATTCCGAGAAAATATGAATATTTACCGATGACACCCCAGTCACGCTTAATAAGCTTTACACTAATCAACGAGAAAAGGGCAAACAATAATATAAAGAAGAAATCATTGCCTGCAAATTTTATATAATCCGGAGCATGGAGATAAGCATTAGCTGGGAATAGGTGGTCTCGCATAACCAATGCCCCTGCAACGTAAATCAATACTCCTAAATATAATATCCACGGATTGTTGTTCATATCACGATTGCGGTCTTTATACCGATAGAACAAGCTCACTACTCCTAAATAAACAATCGGTATTATAGTCCAGACAATCATAAAGTATAAGAGAAATACAGATGTAGACAAGCTTCCAATACTCATACCGAATCCAACTAAATACTCCTCTACAGATGTTTTTTCTGCCTGTTCCACGACGTTTGGATTACTTGAAGCAAGCTTTAGTTGATATTGATTTTGGTCTGCGATTTCCTTCCAGCCTACAGCCTCATCCCCAAAGAAGAATGGAGCTGATGCTAATGCGTAGTTATTGCTTCGTCTCTCAACTGTAATCTCAGAATTATCACCAATCAGCATGGAATAAATGTTCATGGCTTGGTTATCATTTGTATCGGTATAAGTAAAACCTACACTTCGGAATAACACCTCTAAACCACCGTCAACGGGCCTTAATTCAAATTGTGAAATATTTTCTAGTGGCCCTTTTGTCACTGGATCATAGGGTTTCAAGTCTACTAATTCTATCTCAGGATTCTGTATGGAAAATTCACTATACAGAAAGAAAAATTGCTTGTTTTGGCTGCTCTGTGACTCAGCAGAAACACCTAAATAAATCTTATTTTGATCAGAGGTAAACACCATTTGATTAATTTTGTTACTTGCCCCTACATTAACTTCCTTACTAATGACTTCTTTATACTGGTCGTTTTCTTGCTTTTCAAAAAAGGTCAATTGCCCACGGTTTAAATTATTAGTATAAACGAGCAAGTAGTTATCAGAGCTCTGGATTTCTTGTACAGGATGCGAAACTCCAACAACTTTTTGGGTATCATTTGTATTTAGATTTAAAGCAAATATATCCTGGCCTTTCGCATAATATATTTGATCATTGGCAGGATGGAATAGTTCGGCCTCGGCAATCACTTCGGTTGTTGCGCCATTCATAATTTTCTCTTCATCAAAATAAAAGACTTTATCCTTATATACATAAAAATCATCCCAGCTATCCACTTTTGTCGGGATTGGCTCTTCCTTAATTTCACGTAAATCGGAATCAAAGCTTTTTTTCACTAATTCTTTATTTTGACTGTATATGATATCTACTTGACCTTCATTGACTTCGACTTGCGGGTCATGATAGCCATCTATGGTAGCAATCGGTAGGTCCCGACTCCAGTCCTCGGTAGGTGGGGCTGTAAACCGTTGCAAATTGATTATGTAGAGAATGGCGAGCCCTACTAGAACAATCGCTAATGGTATTAACCAAAATAATTTTTTTCTTAATTTCTCCATCTTCGTCTCTCCCTATCACTCTAAAACTACTAAAGTGTGTTACTAGTTCTAATTTTCTCGAAATTATACCTTATTTTATCATAAGTCATCGAAGCTGTCTGAAAAAGTGTGAAGTTTATAATAGGAATATAATAAAAACCCTCTTAGTTTTCAAAAGAAAACTAAGAGGGTTTGATGAATCATTCTGCGGGTCTTGTAAATGGGATTTCTTCTACAAATGGGTTCGCATCAATACTTTTTTGATCTACCTCCATTGGCAGTAATGTGACCGTGGCCATATATTCTCCAGGCTCTATCTTTCCTTCTCTTCCTTCGTAATTCCATTCAAATTCCCATGTTAACGTTTTGTCAGGTTCTATTTCTTCAAAGATTAAGGCTTCGGTAAAAAATCTCCCCTCCGAAAAACGGTAAACTTCTTCCTTCGTAGCGGCATCTCTCACGACAATTTCGTATTGTTGCCCTGATGAAAAGGATAGCTCAATCGTTTCATCGGTTGGGTTTCGTAGCTCCATTTGGAATACAGCTTTACTGGCGGTTGCATTTACCGTTACGTTATATTCTAGCTGATTTAACACCTTTGACACGTCAGACACTTCTCCTTCCTCCAATTCATCAAGAGTAGGGAGCGTTTCGCCTGTACCTTTTTGTCCATGAGTGGTTTCACCTTGGTCAGCTGATTTCGAATCTTCAGCTGTTCCACAGCCACTAATCGACAAACATATCAATATCATCAAAAGAAAAACATTTTTCACCTTCATCCCTACCTTTTTTATCTACTTACTACAATAGTCGATTAACTGGTAAAGATGTTTCACTTATTAGACATCCCTTATACTACTTTTTCATCCTCTTTTCGGAAGAAGCCAAAAATTCCTGTAGTTTGAATAATATTTGTAAAGGCGTGCGGATCCACTTCCTTTATAATCTGCTCTAAATCATATAGTTCATATCTTGTTATTACCATAATTAACATGTTTTTATCCTCTTTCGTAAAAGCACCCTTTGCCGGTAAAGTGGTGATTCCACGAACCATATTGGCATGGATAGCCTGTTCTAGGTCGTCTGCCTTCGTCGTAATAATCATGGCTGTTAACTTTTGGTGACGTGTATGTAGCGCATCGATTACTCTCGTAGAGGCATATAGCGCCACAAGAGTATACAAGGCCTTTTCAGGGTCATATAAAAAGCCTGCCATAACAATAATAAATCCATTCATAATTAAAAAGTACATGCCAATAGGGCGATCCTTCTTTTTAGATAACACCATTGCAACAATATCCATACCGCCTGTGGACGCTCCCCACTTTAGGGTTAAACCAATCCCAACTGCGGCAATGACACCACCAAAAACAGCATTTAACAATATATCGTCTGCTAAATTTTGCAGAGGAATGACTTCTAAGAAAAACGTCGTGAAGGCAACGGAAATGGCACTGTAAATGGTAAAGCCCTTCCCTACCTTATACCAGCCTAAAATGGTAACTGGTATATTTAGAATAAATAAGAGAATACCAGTAGAGATATCAAAGCCAATGAAATCCTTAAATATACTGGACAATAGCTGAGCAATCCCGGTAAAGCCACTGGCATATACGTTGGCTTCAATTAAAAATAGGTTTAATGAAAGTGCATTAAGCAGTGCACCGAAAATAACAACGGCGAATCGCTTCGCTTCTAATAAAAACATAAAGAACACCTCGTTATTCCATTCTCACTTATTAACGTTGAATAATTGACGAAAAACCTTTTCCAATATACACTAAAGTAAATAATGATAGCATAAATTATAGTAGGTGAGAATATGCACGTCAAAATTGTGACTGATTCGGCTTGTGATTTACCAAAATCAATATATAAAGATTATGACATTGATATGGCACCACTGCTCGTCCATCTAAATAATCAGGACTATTACGATGGAAAAACCATTGAACCCAAAACAGTATATGATGCCATGAAGGAAGGGGCCGCCCCTAAAACATCTCAGGTATCACCTGAGGCATTCCTGGACATCTTTACTTCATACGTTGAACAAGACCAACCCTGTGTGTATATCGGTTTCTCCTCTGAACTGTCTGGAACTTTTCAAAGTGCAACGATTGCAAGACAGCAAATTCTAGACGATCATCCTGATGCCAAGCTTTATGTTGTAGACACAAAGTGTGCTTCGCTCGGACAAGGACTTGTTGCCATGCGAGCTGCTCAGCTTGCTAAGGAAGGTGCAGAAGTAGAGAAAATTGTAGAGACAGCTGAATACCACGCCAAACATATGGAGCATATATTTACCGTTGACGATTTAGAATACTTACAGCGTGGTGGCCGTGTAAGCAAAGCTGCCGCCTTTTTCGGTGGACTTTTACAAATTAAGCCTCTCCTTCATGTAGAGGATGGCAAGTTGATTCCACTGGAAAAAATTCGTGGTACGAAAAAGGTCTTAAAGCGTATGTTTGAATTGATGGAATTGAGAGCCCACGACATCAATAATCAAACTGTGGCCATAAGTCATGCTGATGATTTACAAACAGCCGAAAAGCTTGCTGCAATGATTAATGATAAATATGAACCAAAAGAGATCATCGTTAGTAATATTGGAGCAGCCATTGGAGCACACGCTGGTCCATGCACTATTTCGCTCTTTTTCTTAAACAACACACATGTATAATTTACCCTAATTTTCATTACTATAACGATTTATCCTTAAAATGCATAGTTAAAACTATGCATTTTTCTCTTATAATATCTAGTTTAGTCAAGTTTTCTAATCATTGAATAAATTACCACTGGGAAATTTAGTGATGAACCTCTTATCACACGAATATATATGATATCATCAAATCAGATAAAGGGGGAATTACATTGCGTCTTAGAGATTTAATCACAGCCTATCAACAAGAAAAAGAGCAGTGGCCAGAATCACCAAACGCTCTACTAGATTTCTGCCAGTACAAGTATAATAGAGGAGAATTGGAGGCCGAAGATTACCGTAAGTTGTTTTCCAAATTACATAATGAGGGTGCAACTTCAGCTTACCAACTTCATTAATTGATAAAGGGTGAAATCATGATACAAATGATTTCTCCCTTTTTTATTTAGTGTTCATTTCCTAGCAAAAATTAGTCATGAAAAAACGGCAGTGCTATCACTACCGCAATTCCTCTATCCTATAAAAACCATGCCATACCTAGGCCCAAGCGACCAAATCCTAGCATAATCGCAATTAATAAAGCTATGACAAACTGAATCCACCATGCCTTGGTAGGAGCACCTTTTTGGGTCTTTACACTGATCATTTCCATCGCAACAATAACCCATAAACCTGCAATAGCCTTAATAATCAATTCTCCACTCATACTAGAATATGCGGCAAACAAATCTCCACCAGAATACAAGATTAATAAATAATCCAAACGTAAAACCATGTGTAGGATTTTAGCTGTCTTTTCTTTACCTGCTTGATTCGAAAAAGCTAGAACAACCAAAAACAGAATTAAAGCTAATACCCAGGATGTGATATGTAAGTGCGTCGTTACCACTCTCATTCCTCCTTACAAATTCTTGTCCTTGACCATCATATCATCTTTTCCTCTTATCTGCTAATGAATTATACATCACCAATATTATTCATAGGTGAAACCTGTTATAATATATTAAATATATCATTACATAGGAAAATCTAGGCATCTAAGAATGTGAAATTTTTAAATGGAGGGGATTTTTGTGACAATAACCAGCCCAGATATTATTCAGCAAACTGAAAAATATGGAGCACCAAACTACGTACCACTTCCAATTGTAATTTCTAAAGCAGAAGGCATTTGGGTAGAGGACCCAGAAGGAAATCGCTATCTAGACATGCTAAGTGCTTATTCCGCTGTAAACCAAGGACATCGTCACCCGAAGATTATTCAAGCCTTAAAGGATCAAGCAGACCGTGTGACACTAACATCTCGTGCTTTTCACAGTGACCAGCTTGGTGAATGGTACGAAAAGATCTGTAAGCTCACAAACAAGGAAATGGCACTTCCAATGAATACAGGAGCAGAAGCTGTGGAAACCGCCATTAAAGCCGTACGTCGCTGGGGATATGACGTTAAAGGAATCCAAGAAAACCAAGCTGAAATTATTGCGTGTGTTGGAAACTTCCATGGAAGAACGATGACAGCAGTTTCTTTATCCTCAGAGGATGAATATAAGCGTGGATTTGGTCCTATGCTTCCAGGAATCAAGGTCATTCCATATGGTGATGTGGAGGCACTAAAAAACGCCATTACAGAAAACACAGCCGGTTTCTTGTTAGAACCGATTCAAGGGGAAGCTGGAATTGTTGTACCACCTGAAGGATTCTTAAAAGAGGCCTATGATGTTTGTAAGGAAAATAACGTTTTATTTGTAGCTGATGAAATTCAAGCAGGTCTCGGTCGTACTGGAAAAACCTTTGCCTGTGATTGGGAACAGGTTGAGCCTGATGTGCTTATCTTAGGAAAAGCACTTGGCGGTGGTGTATTCCCGATTTCCTGTGTGGTTGCCAATAAAGATATTCTTGGCGTATTTACCCCTGGCTCCCACGGCTCAACCTTTGGTGGTAATCCATTGGCTTGTGCTGTTTCGGTTGCTTCCTTGGATGTTTTAGAGGAAGAAGAGTTAGCCGAGCGTTCCCGAGAGCTTGGTGAATATTTAAAGAGTGAGCTCGAAAAAATCGACAACCCAGTTATTAAGGAAATCCGTGGGAAAGGGTTATTTATTGGAGTAGAACTAAATGAACCTGCTCGGAAGTACTGTGAGCAGCTAACGGAAAAAGGGCTCCTTTGTAAGGAAACCCATGAAAATGTCATTCGTTTTGCCCCACCACTAATCATTGATCGGAAGGATTTAGAGTGGGCGGTTGAGAAAATTAAAGAAGTGCTTTAGAAAAGGGATTGGGTGCCCCCCTAAGTAGTTTACTTTTTGATGGAGAAAAATTGAATTAACAAGTGGAAATAGCATACCAAAACGCATAGTGATGGTGTGCTATTTTTCGTTGAAAAGCCTGTGATGGACGCCTATGAAGGACATTTTAACTCAGAAGCGCTGGGGAAATGGCCTTCATCATGACTATGAAGGACAAATTAACTCAGTAACGCAGCTGAAATGGCCTCCATCATGCCTATGAAGGACAAATTAACTCAGTAACGCTGGGGAAATGGCCTTCATCATGACTATGAAGGACAAATTAACTCAGTAACGCAGCTGAAATGGCCTCCATCATGCCTATGAAGGACAAATTAACTCAGTAACGCTGGGGAAATGGCCTTCATCATGACCATGAAGGACAAAATAACTCAGAGACGCTGGGGAAATGGCCTTCATCATACTTATGAAGGACATATTATCTCAGAAACGCTGGGGAAAATGGCCTTCATCATGCCTATGAAGGACATATTATCTCAGAAACACAGGGGAAATGTTCTCCATCATGCCTATGAAGGACATATTATCTCAGAAACGCAGCTGAAATGTCCTCCATAGTTTAATAATCTAATATTAGATATAAAAATGCTTGGATAAATCATAATACTTATCCAAGCATTTTGTGTGTTAAATCAATTGTTAAAAACACTGCTAAACTGTCTGGTATTATTATGAGATTTGATACTTTTCGCCGCGTTAAGTGAACTACTTAGGTGACCCCAAATGCATGTTTAAGGATTAGGCACGTAGCCATCTCCAAATCTCTTTAGGTGTTGCATTTTTCCCATACATTAAAATCCCCACTTTGAAGATTTTTCCGGCCATTTTCATAAAGACCCAAATGCTAACCACTAGGATGGCTAGCGAAATGAAAATTTCCACCCAAGGCCATTCCTCCAGCATCGAAAGTCGTAGAAGCAAGACTCCAGGTGATGTGAATGGGATATAGGTTCCAATTTGAGCCATTAATCCATTAGGATCACTTAGAACTGGACTGATAAAGATGAATGGTAAAAATGGTAGCATCATGACCATTCCCTGAAAATTTCCTGCAGTAGTCATATCAGCCATGGTTGCACCAACACCAACAAACACCGCAGCAAACAATAGATAACCTAGAATTGCGATCATGACTAGTAATATTACATCAGGCACTAATAGATATTCTAAGACAGGTACATCGATTCGCCAGAGTAATACCGGTAATACAATGGCTATGGAAACAACGGACTGAATCAATCCTAATATAAAATAGCCAAAAATTTTACCCTGCATCAATTCACCTGGTGTTAAAGAAGATAAAATAATTTCAGCAATTTTATCCTTCTTTTCCTGGGAAGCACTTTGGAAGATTGCCATCCCCGTAAATACAATAGAAAGCATAATAAAACCCGCGAACGCTCCTGGAACAATACGCTCTAATAAATCTTCACTTGAAGCTTCGTCCGCCGCTTCAGACTCTTCAGTTGATGGGGTGGATTCTGCCCTCACATCCTCAAAGTTAAATCGTTGTGAAACGATAGCCATTTCTTCCTCTGAAAATCCGAGCTGCGCCATCTGCATAGCTTGAAGTGGGGATTCCAAGACTTGGACCTGATTCATAAAAAATGGGTTAATTTCATCACTTGTATAAACCGGGATATTCCCTTGTTCAAGTACTTGCTCCTGTACAAATATATAGGCCGTATGCTCTCGATCTTCTAGTTTTTTTTCAACCTCAGATTGTTCAAGATTAGTCTCCTGGAGTTCCCAGTTGAATCCGACCTGCTTGATTGTCTCTTGAAGTTGAGGAAAGACCCCTAATTGGTCGTTCACAAAAACATGGGTCAACTCTTCCTCATGAGATTCATCAGAATCCCCAAAGAGGGTGCCAAAAATCATAAAGCCAATAATGATGACTGGCGTTAAAAACAAACCAATCACAAAGGTTTTATTTTTAAGATTACGTTTTAGTTCCCACTTTGCTACTTTCAAAGAGTTACGCATGACTCTCACCCTCTTCCTGAACTAAATTTTTATTTGTCGCAATATCAATAAAAATTTCATGAAGAGAGGTGCGATTGATTTTCAATTCCTGTACATCTAAATGATTAGGAAGACTTTTCAGCCAGTTAATCGGCTCTACATCCTTATCCAGATAAAGAATGGAATGCTCAGATTCCTGCTCCACTCGTTGTACGCGAGGTATGCCCTCCATATCTCGGATTTGATTATCTCCATGGATGGTACACTTAAAATTAGCGTATTCTGCTTTTACATCATTTAACGTACCGTAAATCACCTTTTGACCATGCTGAATCATAAATAAACGGTCACACATTTCCTCTACTAGATTCATCTGATGAGAGGAAAGAAGGATTGCCGTGCCATTATTGGCTAAATCTCTAATTTCCTGCTTAAAAATCTCCTGACTTACCGGGTCTAAACCTGAAAAAGGCTCATCTAATATCAGAAGTTCAGGTTCATGGATTATAGCTCCAATAAATTGAACCTTTTGCCCCATTCCTTTTGATAGCTCTTCAACCGAGACATTTTCCTTTCCTTCTAAATCAAACTTCTTTAAATATTCTAAGACTCGTTCCTTTGCCCGATGTAATGGATAATCCTTAAGGTCAGCCAAATATAATAGAATGTCCATTACCTTTACATTTTTATATAAACCTCGTTCCTCAGGTAGGTAGCCAATTTTATTACGTGGAATTCCTTTTCCCTTATGGTTGTGGAACGTGATTGAGCCCTCATCCGGATACATTATTCCCATAATATTCCGAATTGTAGTTGACTTCCCCGCACCATTTGGCCCTAAAATAGCCATAATTTCACCTTTACGAACATCGAAGGAAATATTCTTTAATGCCTTTTTGTCCTTAAAGGATTTTTCTAGCCCTTCGACTGTTAACATGACTTCCATCCGTATTCACCCTTTCATCGACATAAACCCAATAGTTATCTTACCATAGTTTTCCATCAACATGTGTGTTTCTTTAGCTTTTTTAACGGCTGCCTTTGATTATACGTTAACGACCGCCACACCCATTCTAATGGACCGTATTGAAAATGGGTTAGCCACCATTTACTCGCAAAGATTTGACAGATAAAAATTCCAATGACAATCACGACACTCCATGCAGGGCTCACCTTTCCATATAAATTGAAACCCGGTCCGTAGAATAAGATAAAGCAAATAATAGACTGACTAATGTAATTAGTTATAGACATCCTCCCAACATAAGTCAAAAGGTTTAGGCTTTTTCTCCACCATGAGTGCTGGAATAAAAGTGTAATACCCACAACATAAAAAATACTTGATGCAGCTCCACCTATTTGATCCTGGGCGAAATTAAACCAGTCAGGTCGCCCCCACATATAGGGTCCTGCTTTAAAAAGGATGAAAACGAACAAGGAGATTCCTAAAATCTTCTTTAAGATTGGTTGATGGTCTTCCACTTCATGTAGCCATCGTTTTTTCATGAAGAACATTCCGATTAAAAACATCGGTAATAACGAGATGATTAAAAAGATAAACCCGATTCCTTCATTGACGTACATCCAATCCTGGTAGTTTTGCTTCAGAATAAGTATCCAGGATTCGCTGCTATAATTCGCCAGTGCATCTGATATGGCTGGTCGGTTCACCCACCCTAAATAGTCACGCGACATATACAAAAGCCATGTATATAACAAAGTCGGAACAATAGATAGGATAAAAAACCACTTGAGCAATGTTTTGGGCTTAGTAGAAAAAAAGAAAAATAATAATACACCCACAACAGCATAACTAATCAAGATATCCCCATGCCAGATGAAAAAGGCATGTATTAACCCAAAGCCGAGCAAAATCAAGAGTCGACGTATTAAAATTCCTTGACCGGCTCGCTCTTTCATCATTTGCATTCCAAATCCAAACAAGAGAGAAAACAGTGTATAAAAGCTAGCCTGAAAGAAAATATCGATGATGTCTTGTATGGTATGGTCCAAAGGCTGGTCCCAAAATAACTGCTCCCCTCCATATAAAAAATAGGGCGCATTAAACGCAGGAACATTGACCATTAAAATGCCAAAAAGTGCAAATCCTCTTGCGGCATCAACCCATGGTAAACGCTTCGATTTATGTAACGGTGCTTCTGCTTGCATAAGACGATTCTCCTTTCCCAATGAGTTCAAACTAGGGTAGGTGACAGGCACCCAATAAATCCAACTACATAAAATAGTACCATAAAGGAGGTAACGATATGCCTGCGTTTGTTGGAGCCGTTAAAGTAAATAGCGTCGGGTCATCTAGTATATTTCACATTGGCGATGTTTACGCCATGTCCCCAACCAGTTCGGCTAAAACCTTTGCAGGTGGCGGTTCCTTTAATACTGGAGACGGACTAAGCATCAATGTAGATCAGTCTTACACCTATGTAACAGATTCAGATACATTTGATCAAACCATTGTAGGCAATGCCTAGGGAGTGTGAATTAAGATGAATTGTACGATCTATCAGAACATCTCCATTCATTTTTTAAAGGTAGGGTCTGTAACCAATTCTTCCGTCCTACAAATTGGAAGCTCAGGAACCATTCAGGGTTTATCAAATTTATATAATACAGGTGGTTATACCCAACCCGCTGAAGAAGCTGAACCCATTGGTCAACAGAAAGAGTTTCAACCAGTCGTCCCCCTTGCCCCTCCATCCTAATCACAAGTAATCCCCTTCCTGCATAGCATACAATAGATATTCGCCCATTTCAGGAGGGAAGGGCTATGTATTCTTATGATTGGCAGCAGTATTTTAAAGCACTGGAAAATAAGATTAAGCAGATGGAAAATCAAATGAAGGAGCTAGAAACCCAAATCTACTCCATACAAGAGAGGCCGATGACGAACATTGAAAAAATTGAATATAATTTTGATCAGCTAAAAATTGAGTCGCTGGAAGGAACCTTAAATATCGGGTTGTCCCCTGATGGTCTTTCATCCGAAGAACTATCCATTCCAAACCCAAATAATCAACAGCAAGGTACAAATCCGCCACGCAGCCAACCACTCGTTCAGGATATTATGCAGGAGTTACAGGGCTATTTTAATCAAACCTTACCTACTAAAATAAATCAATTCGCGCAAGAAACGGAGAAATCCTTTCCGCCTGGCTTTCAAAATATGATTATGCAGGACGTTTATAAACAGCTTCCAGATCGAATCCAGCATTATATTCGTCTACACTCTGAAAACAACAATGGCATGCTGAACAAGGAAACAAAACAGCAGATCATGGAAGATGTCAAAAAGGAAATTACCCATTCTGTGAAAAAGTTTATAGATGGAAATGAAGGAGGTACAACGAGATGAATTTCACCGTACACAATCGGGAGTTAAATGTAGGGCACGTTCAAATCATGGGGGTTGCATCATCATCGGTCTTTTTAGTTGGTGACAATGAAACCATCCAGCTTTCATCGATGTATGATACACCACCTGAGTCGTATATTGTTGGATCAGCTGTACCATTTGGATCAGGTAGGACTATTTAATCCAATGAAACGAAGAAATTCCAAGGTATCACATGTATATGTAAATTCTGTGGCTTATGGATCTGTATTTCAAATCGGCGATGCGGTCAAGGCTGATCCTTATCTACGGGCCATCGCCGTCCAAAAGGAAGGCGCATTTTTTGACGCGAATGATTTTCCATTTGCGAGTTTCCCAATGTTTACGACACCTTTTCCAAAGATTGTTTCGACCCTACCTGTTGATCAGCAACACATCCACCACGATCCCAACATCCATGTCCATTCCTTTGACATTGAAGGGATGACGGGTGCTTCCATCGTCCAAATTGGTTCCCTAAAAGAAATTGATGCAAAAGCTAGAATTAAGCATTTTCGTATTGTTAGAGATGAAGATTAGAACCATTTTTTTATGATGACATAAGATAATAGTAAACAAATCAAGGATAAAGTAGGTGTCGTTTATGCCTTCAATGGTTGGACCGATTAAAATAAACAGTGTTGGCGGTGGCGTCGTCAACTTCGGGGACGCCTTTTATTTAGCGCCAAAATCCTCATCAAAAACAAACGCCGGTTCAGGTGGTTTAAATACCGGTGATTTCATTAACACCAACAACGGCATCAGCTCCACCAATCCATTTGATCCCGATGTACAGGATCAAGGGAATGTGGGCAATGCTTAAGGATTTATGTAAAAGGGGTTCTATGAAAGTGTGTGATGCTTTCATAGAACCCCTTTTTTCTTGGTGGCTTGCGGGAGTTTGGGCGATTCTGTCAGTGGAATGTGGAATCACGTCTGCTGCTTGTTTAATCAAGTCATTTTATTGGCTTCACGCTATAATCATGTCGCAACCATCGTTATTTCAGTCAAAACCGCACATAATCAAGCCACCCTCCTTCCACAGCCCCCGCACCCTTAATCGTCACATACTCAACAAAAAAAGCGGCCCCCTCAAAAGGGCCGCTTTTCCACTCTATTCCACTTCCACCAACAACGACTGATCAAAGAAATACAAATACGTCTCTTTCACAGGCTGCTTCCAAATTCGTTCCACTGCCGTTCGATACATTCGAAGCTGAACATTATAGCGATCAACAAGTCTTTGCTTCATTTGATCGGTAAGCTCTTCGGGTAGTTGATCGGTTTTATAATCTAATAGAATCCAGCCATTTCCATCTGAAACAAGACAGTCGACCACCCCTTGCAGGAGCACTTTTTCCCCTTCTTCTACATTTTGCTCCCAATCGGCATATACCTCATGGGCAGGTAAACCAAGACTGAAGGGAACCTCGCGAATGATTGAATCAGCCTTAATCAGCTTCTGACCGATTGCCGTTTCAAAAAAGGCTGCAATCGCTGAAACATCCACAACCTCTGCCTCGTCCTGAGTTAAAAAATCTTTTTCTACTAAAGTTTGTACAAAGGCTTCAATATCAAACTCTGATAAAACTCTATCAAATGGGAGATGCTGCATCACCGTGTGCATCGCGCTTCCTCGTTCCGTAGCGGTTAACCTTTTTTCTTCCTGCATAAAACGAGGTCTCCTCATAATAGGTCGCTGGAAGGAACGAACAAGTGCATCCCCACTATATTCATCCTTCATTTGACGCTGACGCTTTAACTCGGTGACCGTTTGTTTCGCACGGTGAAAGGCTGCTTTTTCATACTGATATTGATAGGTAAGGCGTCTGTTCACCTCTTCATAGTAATCGCCCGCTTCCTCCATCAATGGCTCCCAGTTTACAACCGACTTCTCGAGATTTTCCTTGCGCTCCTTCGTCACCGTATCAGGATTGGCAAATTGACTTGCATGAGTAATCGTAATTTTCCATGACGATTCATCCTTATGAATCTCATCCGGTACTCCTAACGGTTCTGCATCCTGGTCAACACGTAACGGACTTCCCGCTTGATGTCGGATCAACGATGGAGCTACCCAATCCAGATAGGTAGTCGAATCTAAGCGGAAGTATGGCGGTAGAGTCCACTCTTTTTCCTCAGCTATCATTTGCCATTTTTCTTTTCGTTTGGCCAAGTCCTTCACATTCCCGACCATAACTAACTTCTCTTTAGCACGGGTTAAGGCTACATAAAGGACACGCATTTCCTCAGCAATCATTTCACGACGCAGGGCAACCTTCATCGCATTGTAAGGAAGGGTCGTATACATAATCCGCTTTTCAGGATCAATATACTTCATCCCCATGCCCAAGTCCTTGTGCATTAAATATTTCGCTTTAAGATCCTGTTCGTTAAACATTTTATCCATGGCCCCGACTATGACGGCTGGAAATTCGAGTCCTTTACTTTTATGGATCGTCATAATACGGACCACATCTTCTTGTTCCCCTAAGGCTCGTGCTGCACCTAAATCCTCACCACGCTCCTCCATACGTTCAATAAAGCGGAGGAAACGGAAAAGTCCACGAAAAGAGGTGGTTTCATAACTTCGCGCTCGGTCATATAAGGCACGTAAATTGGCCTGACGCTGTTTCCCACCTGGAATTCCACCAACAAAGTCATAGTAGCCTGTTTCCCGGTAGATTTGCCAAATGAGCTCTGATAAGGCTCCTTGACGAGACTTAATTCGCCAGTCTTTAAGCTGTTTCAAAAAATCACTACAGGTTTCAATTCGCTCATCATCCCCAGTTTTCACATAGGCCTTCAACGCCTCATAGTAGCTTTCACGTGGCGCTGCCAAACGGACCTGTGCCAAGCCCTCTTCATCTAAGCCTACAATCGGTGAACGCAATACACTTGCCAGTGGAATATCCTGCTGCGGATTATCAATTACCTTTAGCAAGCTCAACATAACCTTTACTTCAATTGCCTCAAAATAACCTGTGGAAAGCTCGGCATAAACAGGGATGCCCTGCTGCTTTAACTCCTCCACAATGGTGGGTGCCCAAGACATTGAACGAAGCAAAATGACCATATCGCGATATTGAATGTTACGCATTTGTTCGGTTTGTTTATCAACGACTTGGAGTGGAGGCTTTTCGCCTTGACCGACCCAGCCTTTAATTTTTTCCGCGTAAGCTCTGGCCTCTAGCTGAGCTTTTTTCAAATCTCGATAATCCTCATCACCTTCACGTTCAGCGACGCCTTCCTCCCAGTCTCCCTGGTCGACTATCAGGAGCTCGGCATCTGCATCCTGAGATAACAGTTCATCATACATGAGGTTACTGTAAATCAGCTCCGCATCCTGGTCGTAATTTATTTCCCCGACGTCTTCATCTAAAATCTGCCTGAAAATGAAGTTGGTCGCGGACAAGACCTGGTTCCGACTGCGGAAATTTCGGGCCAAATCAATACGGACATTGTCATTATCATCCTCGGCGAACTGCTTATATTTAGTAATAAACAACGTCGGCTCTGCATGACGAAAGCGATAAATACTTTGCTTTACATCGCCCACCATAAAGAGATGCCCTGCGTCAGGTCCTGTTGTAATCAGCTTTAAAATCGTTTCCTGTACAAGGTTTGTATCCTGGTACTCATCAATTAAAATTTCGCGGAATTGATGCTGAAAATGCTCGGCCACTGCGGATGGCTGAAGATTGTCAGCTGTTGAATCGTCATCCAATAAGATTTGTAGACAAAAATGCTCAAGATCCGCAAAATCGACGAGTGCTTGTTCCTTTTTACGGGTCTGAAAGCGTTGATGAAACTCAAGCACTAGTGTCGATAACTGCTCCATCATTGGATGAAGCTCCTGTAAATCCTTCACATACGACTCTATCGTTCTTGAAAACCACTTTTTCGTTAAATCCTCAAAGCGTTTCTTATACCGATTTCGTATTGATTTAACCTGCTCTTTTTTATCCGGATCACAGTCGACCTTTTTCCCAGATAATGTTTTGAATTTCCGGTTGTCTTGGAAAAATTGGTACATGTCATTCCAAGACCCTGTCACAAGAGCTTTCGCCTGATTGAACTTTTCCATATCATCGTCAATCGCTTCGGCATAATGATATGGCCCATCATTCTCACGGGTCACATTCAGGGCAAGCTCTGCCTCCTTACGCATGGCGTTCAGCTGATTCTGGATCTCAGATTTGACAAGGTCCATCCATGGCAGATTATGTTCACTATCCATTTCAGTAACATCATACATGTCCGTCATCTTTTGCAGCCAATGCTCAGGCCAAGGGTTTTGCATCGCAAAGTCATACAAGCCCATCACAAGCTTCTCGATTTCCACATCGCTACGGTCACTAGAAAAACGGTCCACTAAGCCGAAAAAGCGCTCCTGCTCATCCCCCCCTTTTCCATACCAGTCCTCAAACAATTCCTCTAAAATTTCCTGACGAATCAAATCTGCCTCGACATCATCGGCAATCCGAAAGCCTGGGTCAATGTCGAGCTGATAGCTATATTTACGAACAACATCCATACAAAAGGCATGGAGGGTTGAAATTTGTGCTCGCTGCAGCAGGGATAACTGCTTTTTCAAGTGATTAGAAGTCGGATTGTCTTTCAAGGCCGACTCAAGAGCTTCCCCCACTCGATTCCGCATTTCCTGTGCCGCTGCATTCGTGAAGGTCACGACCAACAGCTCATCAATATTCACAGGATTTTCTTTCTTTAATAGCTTTTGAATAATCCGTTCTACGAGTACAGCGGTTTTTCCTGAACCTGCTGCCGCTGCAACTAGAATATCGGTTCCGTCCGTGTAAATCGCTCGTTCCTGGTCCTTTGTCCATTTCATTGGTTCCCCTCCTCTCGTTGTCGTTCGATTTCCTGTAAGATGTCGGCGTCCTTCTCTTTTTTCAAAATCCGATAATTATTTTCCTCTAACGTATGGTCAAATTGACATACAGACTTGAATGAACAGAACGTACAAGCGCTCACCTGGTCATCTTGGAATGGATTTAATTCTACTTTTCCACTTGTCATCGTGGTTCCAGCTTGGGTTAATAAAGAACGCACATAGCCTCTTAATCTCTCAAATAAAGGATGATCTAACGTTTTGGATCCCTTTCGAAAAGAACCGTCATTTTTAAAGCCCGCCGGAACAACAGGACTAATACCTGATGAAAGGTCTAAATCCATACGTTGTACAACCTGCACATCCTCAAGCAAGAGTCCTTTCATCTTGAACTCTTTAAAAATTTCCTGTTCAATATCTGACGAGTTAAGGGACTTAGGATCAGAAATCATTGGGTTATGCACATGGAAGTAAAGCACGCCAGCAGGGTCTGCTCCCTTCCCTAGCCATTGTTCTGCATTACTTAAAACGACATCTAAATAAGCAAGCATTTGTAGCGAAAGACCATAGTATACTTCGACTAAATTTAAATCCTTCGCACTTGATTTATAGTCAATAATGCGTAAATAAAGGTTCTCGCCTATATCAGCTCGGTCCACTCGGTCAATTCTACCTCTTAACACAAGCTCATAGCCGTCTGGTAATGGTAGATTCATAGGTGGCAGCTTTTCCTTTGGTCCAAATCCAAGCTCAATACCTGCCGGTGTAAAATCACTTCGCTTAGCTTGATCAGACAAAATATTGGTCGCTCGACTAATGACCTGTTCGAGCTTGCGTAAAATATATTGATAACGATTCGAGCTAAATAAAATTTGATGCTGAAGGATTGGGGATAACGTTTGAACAGCCCGTTTGGCATATTGCTCCGCATCTTCTCGGTTTAAATCCCGATAGCTCTTCCCCTCCTGAATAATCCAGTCGGTAATCTGCTTTAACGCCTCATGAAACAGCTGCCCAATATCTGGTGCATCAAGCTTGTACACCTGACGCTCTTTTAAGCCCAAAGCATACTGTGCAAAATGCTGATATTGACAGCGATAAAACGACTCTATCCGCGATACACTTGTATTGACCTGCTCTGGATATAGTTTCTTTACGGTCGTTTTATCAAGCAAAACAGGGCGATTTTCATAAAAGAGACTCATGAGCACTCTTCTAGATCTGCTTGTTTTCGGATGATGATCTACATACCATTGATAAACATCCCAGAAAACATCATCCACCTTGTATCCACGTAAATATTTGGCCAGCTGTGAGGTTAATACGGCCCTTGTTTTTTCCGGAACCGTTATAAAGCGAAGCGGATTCTCTTCATCCTCATCCTCAAGCAGCAAGCTCTCCTCCACTCTTGGAAACATTTCCTTCATCCGATTGATGAGTGGGGATGGTGTTTTCGTTTTTCCTTCTTCATTGCTTAACGGATAACTGACCCACAAATAATCCTTTGGGGTCGTAAAGGCTACATACACATAGAAGCGGTCATCTAATAGTTTACGAGAGCTACTATCTGCAAGTAATAATCCGTGTTGATTTAAAAGGGAACGTTCATCCTCAGAAATCATGCCATCACTCGCTGGCTTAAGTGGCCACGTTCCTTCATTTACTCCTAGCAGAAAAGCCCCTTTCACACCAGAAATTCTCGACCGGTCCACATCCCCCACAATGACATGGTCCATGCTTGGTGGGACATGGGCAAAGCTTAAGGATTCAAAGCCGGTTTCAAGGGTTGTCCGAAAAATCGATAGGGACATCTCCTCATCGCCAATCATTTCAACCATCTCATCAAAAAGCTGAATGACCGCATCCCATACCTGCTCCTGTTCTCGAGCATGCTCAATTTGGCCTGTCTCATCATAGTAATCGCGCCACTTTTCAAGCGTTTCGGGAACCCCAAGTGCCTCTAGCCATTGGAAAATAGCTGTGCATCGCTCTTGAACGGTTTTTTGATTCCGAATTTGTTCATCGAATGGACCGAGATGGGCTGTAACCTGTTTGCGCAAACGATTTATGCGAAACTCTTTCTCCTGTTCCTTATTCGTCTTACGAACCGCATCAAAACCACGAAAGCGCTGGTAAATCCATTCCTTCTCCTCCAGCCAACGATGACGACTCCGAATTCCATACTCGAGCACATAGTTTTCTAGCTCATCAATTGCCTCTTGATTCAGCGGATGGCTAGAATCCGTTTTGGGAATAAAATCTGTTTTCAAGACACGAAACAACGCATCATACCGCCAGTTTCCTTCGATCATATCTAAGGAAGAGCGAATCAGTTCGATGAGTGGGTGATTGAGCATCGTCCGCTTTTCGTCAACAAACACTGGAATCTCGTAATCTGAAAAAATCGTTTGAATAAGATCATGATAGACGTCAGACTCCCGGATTAAAATGGCTAAATCACGATAGCGAAACCCTTCATCTCGGACTAATCGCAAAATCTCCTGCGCGACCCCTTCTACCTCTGCCCGAGGATGAACAGCCTGCGCTAGTTTCATAGGAGCTTGTTCATCATAGGCGACAATTGGATGTTCATCAAAGTTTTGTTCCAAATGAGTAAAATACGGGCGCTCTTGGAATCGTTCTTCCACTGGCTGCAGCCAAATAGGAGCTAGCTCATGCAACTGATTTTGCCGCGCCAATTCTTGAATTTGTCCGTACGTTTTTTTCGTTTGATAAAATAAATCAAGCTCGTCTATTTCATCACCAGGAATCTGATCGATGGTTAACGTAATGGTAACCTTTTTCGCCTTCTGCATTAGAGCCTCCAATACATAAAGCTCCTGTGGAGTAAAACGGTAAAATCCATCCAAATAGATTTCAGCATCCTGAAGAAAATCGGCTTCCTTAATCTTTTCCGCTAACAGCTGTAGCTGATCCTCATTATCAATATAGTGCTCTCGCAAAGCATCCGTCAGCTGTTCATAAATATAAGCTAAATCCTCTAGCTTGTTTTGTAAGGTTTCTTCACCTGGATAGGAGTGCTTAAATTGATCCATCTGGTTGGTGATGTCCGCTAAGTCCTCTGGGGCAATTCGGTAACGTTTAAACTCCGTAATCATGCCTTCTAGTTGCTCCATAAAGCCCTGTTTCTCAATTGCCTTCTGGAAAACCTTCCAGTCACCCTTGCGTTCCTCAGTAATCTTCCTGAGCATCATTTGGACACCTGTTGACGTAATAAATTTCTTCGTTCCACCACCCGTTTCCTGAAAAACGCGCCAGGCAAGACGTGAAAAACTGAAAACCTGTGCTCGAATGGAGCCCTCAATCCCGTTTTGTTTCAAAAGGGCATATTCCTGTTCAAAGGTCATCTGCTCTGGAACCACATATAAAATTGGTGGCCCATCTGGTGAAGCTAGTAATTTTTGTTGTATAGAATCAAGACAATACTGGCCCTTTTCAGTACCAGACCGTCCTAAAATAAATTGCAAAGACACTTTTTGTTCCTCCTTAACCAAACGAGTGCCTCACGCATAGTCTAATTACTATACTTAAGGTTCGGGGGAGATTTTTATGTTCAAACAAGCAAAGATAGCTAGCATGATATTGATTGTTGCCGGCATTTTTATTGCAAGCAATCTCTATACGATGCTACCTATCCAAACAGTACTTACAGAAAAATATATGATATCATTAGAAGCAGCTTCGATGGCAAGCTTCTGCTTTATTATTTCCTATGCTTTTGGGCTCCTCTCTTTCGGTATTTTGACCGATCGATTTGAAGAAAAACATATACTTATATATGGCATGCTTGCTCTTAGCATCATGACCCTTTGGATCCCATTCGCAAATAACTATCTAACTTTTTTAATAGGAAGATCTATTCAAGGCTTCCTTGCCGCAAGCTTTGCACCAGCAGCCTTTAGTTACATTTTTCATCATTTTCACGGCAAAACTCAGACCATCTCAATTGCCATGATTAATACGGGCTTTTTATTTGCTGGGATTTTCGGTCAAATGCTTTCAGCAGCCCTCGTGTTCTCTTTCTCATTTCATAGTCTATTTTACGCCTTTAGTGGCTTTTATTTCATCTTTTTTATCTTATTAATCGTAACGTTAGAATATTCAAAAAAGACCAATATCATTACGACAAAACTCCTACGCCATATTGTAACATTAATTCGTTTTACACCTCTTCAAAAGTTGTACATTACCGCATTTTTCCTATTGTTTACGGTCATGCTTTTCTATGGTGGTTTTGAGATTTTACTTGCAAAAGAAAACCAATCCTTTCCTTTTTCGCACCAAACTTTCCGGCTGATTGGATTAATCGGAATTGTACCTGCCTTTTTTGCTAGTCAGCTCGAGTCAAGATTTGGTCCGATTCAAGTGCTATCAGGAAGTCTCGTTCTCATGTCGATTGGTTTTATTTTTCCCATTGTCACCCTGAATGAGTGGACCTTAATTATGGCATCAATCTGTATGATCGGGTCTACCTCACTCACGATTCCTATGGTTGTTTTGTTAGTAGGAAGATATGGCCATGAATCAAAAGGCAGAGCGATTTCACTTTATTCTTTTACCTTATTAACAGGGGCCAGTGTTGGAAGTATTTGTGCGGCCTTGATTCCATTCACTTATATTCTAATTGGAATTGTTTTCCTATTTATTGGACTCGTGCTCATGTCACGTAGCCTACAAAAAGAAAAAGATCAAAAGCTAAAGGTCTCTTCCAATAGCATCTGAAGGAGACTTCGCTTTTGATCTTTACTCTACATTTTCTTTCGTTGTTTGGGTCTGGCGGCTCTCTTTCTTTTGTTCAGCCTGTTTTTCATCGGTTTCCTCTTTGTTCACCTTTTTCTCTGGCTCTTTAGATTTTTGCTGTAGTTTCCGTTCGACTACCTTACCTACAATCCAGAATAGGGATATACAGACCCCAACCACAATAGTCTTAACAGGCTGAGTCGCAAAGGAGGTAATGCTGTGTCCAACATATGAAATCGTAAAAATCATCACGGCTTTTCCCATAATAACAGCGAGTACAAATTGCTGTAGCTGTATTTTGGATAA
The DNA here is from genome assembly GCF_009649735.1 of Salinibacillus xinjiangensis. Taxonomy (GTDB): domain Bacteria; phylum Bacillota; class Bacilli; order Bacillales; family Alkalibacillaceae; genus Salinibacillus; species Salinibacillus xinjiangensis. The sequence goes on along the minus strand of NZ_WJNH01000007.1, from coordinate 121,916 downwards.
TCCAGCGACAACATTTATGACCGCTGATGGTGAGAAGGGAAAGCATAATAGGAGGAAGAGTGGACCAAATCCATGACGTTCAAACCAACTCATAACCCTTGTCACCTGTTTATTTTTTCTTATAAATGCTAAAAGCCTCGTATTGCCAAGTTTACGAATCAATAGAAAAACGAGGATAGCTCCTACTACCGATCCAATCCAAGAATATAGAAAACCTTCGAATAGGCCATAAGCCATGGAATTTGCGATAACAAACACAACTAATGGCAAAAAAGGAAGTAAAGCCTCTAGCATCGGTAATAAAATCCCTGGTAAGGGCCCAAAGCTTTCATATGTATCTAATAGTCGCATGATATATTCATCAAATGTATTGTTCTCAATCATTCTTTGTATGTCATCAAAATTATCGACGCTAAATATCATCAATCTGCTCCTAACTATGCGGTCATTTCCTCATACATATCTAAACATTTTTCACTATGGAAAAATTTACTTTATTAAAGTATAAAATAAAATCTAGTGGTTTGCCTATAAGTTTACTCATTTTTTCACTAAGTTTTCCTATCTATCCTTAGTATTCCAAAATTTTTTAGTTTTAAAATCATCCGAAGTCGTATATAATAAAAATAGAACTAATGTTCGATTTTTATTTGGAGGGAAACAAAGTGAGATACTTAAACGAAGAGGACTTTAAAGTGACATCAAGATTTTTGTTTCTTTCCATGGCCATTGTCGTAATGGAGCAGGACATTAAACAAATTGAATCTGGCACATTTAAAATAAAGGAACCTTATTTAGAACTGTTGCGAAAGATGGAGCATGAGGCCCGCTTAGAGCGACAAAACCTGCAAAAAGTGATGAAACAGAAAAATCTACAAGTTATTTTCGTTCAAAAAAATGATACTTTTTCCACATATTTATTCCTAGGCAATGGGTATGAGGAGGAAAAGCGGTATTTTAATCCCGCGATTCGAAAAAAGGTTCAAGATATATTATATGATTTGATGTACAAAGCAATGCGACCTGCTAGTCATGGAGCTTGAGAGCATAGCAAAAGGCGTATTGAAGTCAATACGCCTTTTTTAAAAACAAAAACATTCACTATTTATTATACACTGCTCTTTAACCCTTACACAAAAGGATTCTCAGCAACCTTATCGGGCTTTGTTCCCCATTTATATTTTAGGCGCTCGGTTAGTTTATAGCGGAACTGAGCGGTTCGCTGAATTTGATTCATCAATGACCCATGAGAAACGGAAACATCGATGTGTTGACCTGATTTAAAGTGAATTTTCGTCTTATATTTGTCAATTGGCTTAATTTGAGACACATGAGAGTGGGCAATCCATACACATGTAGGATTATTCGGAGATGTTGTTGGGAAGAAAAACATGCCACTATGAGGGTCAATGGCAATTGGGGCTTTATGTGTGATGCCGCAAACACCTTTGGTTCCTTCTTGTCTTCCTCTATGAGTTATGACAGAACATAAAAAGTCACTTTAAAATCCTCTTTTCATTAAAAATAAGTCATAATTCTATAACCACCTGCATAAGCTGGTAGCGTAGCGCAGGCGAGCGCACAGCTTTTATAGCCTATCTATGCCCTTCGACATGAAGGGCTATTTTATTGCAAAACTAGATGAAATGTTATGTAGGAATGAACAGTATTTGGGGCGAATAAACCTATTGAGGTGATTCGCTTTGGAATGTAAATTAAAAGATTTTGTAAAACCAGGTGATATAACTAAAATCTCTGATAGAAAAAATATTCACCGAAATACAATTTCAAGATATATGAAGAATGAACAATTACCCCGTATTGATCACGCTTATAAAATTGCCTCTTACTACGGAAAAACTGTATATGATATATGGCCGCCAGAGTAGGCGGCTTTATTTTTTGCCCTAATGCACCGAAAAATGTGCATATCATTTAATTAAATGACATACGATTTAATGTAATGAAATTGAGGAGGGATAGGTTTATGACCACAATGAAAAATAAACCCATTTCATTTAATATTGATAATCCTAACGACAAGTATTTATTTGAGCAAATCAAGAACATAAAAAATTTTTCCGGTTATGCTAAATCACTAATAGCTAATGATCTTAGATACAAAAACAAGGGAATTAAAGTGGAAGTTGGGAAAAACCGATAAGAGCTGCACCAGTAGCAATTAAAATCCAAGGTAACACGTTTGCTCACCTCTCTTTTTTTATTTACTATGCACATTTTTCTGTGCAAATATACAAAGGAGTGAAGAAAATGATTGTGAAGTTGAATGGTCATTATTGGTACGATACAGAGGAATCCGCGGGGAAAATTGCAGTCATCCAGAAATCAAATAAACTTAAAAATTTCGCTATTGCTCTATGGACTTCATCAGGAGCTCTACTAGCCAAGACCGTACACGCTGAAAGCTTTTATGAGAATATGCAACCATTAACATGGACTTTTCAGGAAATCGCATTAGGATTAGGGATCCTTTTTGGGTTGGCTGGATTCATCTTGTTAGGCGTTAAAAAGCGTTGGGGAGAAACCACTCTAAAAACCACAGCGCTTGTAGTAGGTGGTGTGTTCCTGGTACCTAGTATACTCATGTTAATTGGAATAGTTGGCACTTTGTTGAATGATGCGCTCATTGAGGCATTTGAAGACATTAGAGGTTCCAAAGATGTAAAGGATGTGATGGGTGAATGAGATTTTTCGCGGGGTTAATTGTCGGTTTTATTGGAGGGTGTTTTTATGAACTTTATCAAACTGTAGAAAATCCAGATGGTGCAGCTGTAAGAATCATGGAAGGTATTAAAGCTGTATTGGGGGCGTTATAGATGGAGTTAGCGTGGCAAGGGGCTACCTTGCAAATACGTTTTAGTAGTGTCCAGAGAGCAATACCTAAGGTTGAGGGACCGCCTAAATTATCGGTTAAGGTAAATCATCAAGAAACACCTTTTAAATTCGTTAAATCACAACCTAAGCAAGAAAATATCCCAAAATATAAAACATTCCAGCTCATCCCCCATTCTAACGTAAAAAATCAGAAGGTTGATCAGTTCGCAGATATATTGGCCGATACTTATGAGGAGTTGTTTGAACGTTGGAATAAAGGATTGTTAAAGGACCCAGAAAGAGTCTTTTTTGAAACCGAAATAACCAATAAATCATATAAGACCTTTATTACCACTAACACCGACTTAGTTGACGTAGTTAAGCAGCAGAGCCAATTGGTATGGAAACACGTAACCATGAATGATGAGGAACCTAAAAAGCTGAATCCCGAAGATTGTCTCTGCTTTAATATTAAGCTAAAATATCCATTCTTCCTATCTTTGAAAACAGACCGTTCTATGCAGCAGATACCACTTGAGGAGCTCTTAGAAATATCACGATTTATGCAGCATGGAGACAAAACATTTATCCAATTTGGCATCCAGTCAGCTGAGGAACAATGGTATAAAGATGCTGAGAAAGAGCGTGAAGAATTCGAAAATAAACCACCTAAGCGCTGGAATAAAGAGTTTAGTCGGTCAACGGAAATAAAACCCAGTCATTTTGGTTTTGATTTTGTGCTAAGGGTTGTTGTTCAGTCTAAGGATGAGCGAAGAAAAAGAAGGATTGCCCGGGGGATTATATTAGCATTAAAACAATTGAACCAGGATAATGAATTGAAAGAGAAAATGGTTAAGCCTAAGAAGATTAGCAGATTTTTAGAAGATGTAGAACGACACCATATACCGATACCCTTTATATTTGGAAAAAGGCAAATCATAGCCCCACCAGAAATAGCGCACTTCATCAAACTTCCACAACGAAACTTACAAGATGAGTACCCCATAATTGAAACAGTAAATGGTAGGGAAATCGACATACCAGACTCACTAAAAAAGGACGGCATAAGAATTGGGGACGTAACGTTTAAAGGAAAAAAACAAACAGCCTACATGCCTATACGTAACCATGATGAGCTATGCTTACCGCGAATTGTGATTGGAGGGATGGGCTCCGGAAAAACTAGAGGATTCGGCGCTAACTGGATAGTCCAATCTGTCCAAAAAGGATATGGAGCTCTTGCCATCGATCCAGCCAAAGGCGAAATAGGCGACGAGGTTCAATCGGCACTACCTAGCGAAAAGGTTGAGAGAATTCGTTTGGGTAGCGTGCCGATAGCACTTGATTGGTGTGAAGTAAATCATTCATCCAGAGCTAAGAACAGGCTCGCAAATACGATAATTGGATTCTTTAATACATCAACAGATGAAACCGGAGCTCAAACCTCAAGATATATTCGCGCTGCTGTTATGGCCATGCAAACGGGTAAGCTTTCAGAAATAATTCAGATTTTTGAGGATGAAGAGTATAGAAACGAAGTTATTGAGGATATGAGGGACAGTATACACAAAATGACTTTAGAAGATTTTTCAGCAATGAGCGAAAGTAAACGAGCGCAGATACTTGCTCCTATCCTAAATAGACTAGATACAATACTAGGGGATGAGTACCTTGCAGAATGTATGGACTCTGATCAATCACTTGATATGGTAGATCTTATGAGTCAAAGAAAAGCTTTCATCATCGACGTACCTAAGTCGGAACTAGGGCCCGAGGCTGTTGATCTAATCGTTAACCTTCTAAGTACTAAAATTGACTTAGCTATGACCTTGCGTAAAGAAAGCAATCAATTTCCATTCTTTGTTGTGTTTGATGAGCCTCACCAGTTCCTTAAATCGTCAAAAACTTGGAAATCAGCTACCGTTGAAAGTCGAAAATGGCGTGTGGGTTATGTATGGATGTTCCATTCCTGGGAACAGATACCCCGAAATTTAGGGGAGATTATTAAAGCAGCCGGACCCCATTATCATATCTATCCATCATCAAAGAAAACTTTTTCAGACTTATCAGAGGAAATTGTACCGTTTACTGTAGAGAATGCTTTAAAACTGAAAAGATTTCATGCAATCAACATCATTAGATCAAGTGGCGAGGTTGTTAAACCGTTTATAGCTAAGATGAGTGTACCACCATCTTTAGGTAAAGACTAATACAAAAAGAAAGGACTAGATTATGGACCTGGAACAAAGGTATGAGCAGAACCTGGTCAAAACACACATATTAAACGTTGCAGCACAATTAGAGAATGATGCTCAGTATACGAAGAAAAAGGCTGTTGAAGAATTAGTGGAGATTGTTGATATGATGGAGAAATGAAAAAACCCCTCTTTAGAGGGGTTAAATATTATGTTTGTAATATTAAATAAACCTTGAATTCTAATTAGAGTATACATAAAAGGAATCATCGTTAACCATTTCATTAAATGTATATGTGTAATTCAAACGTTTCAAACTATTCTTAACTGAATTTGTGATATCCTTTGGAGTTATTATTTTAAATGGGTATTTTACTTCAAATCTGTTATCCATTTTACTTAGGTCACTATATTCATCAAGTGCCGCAAGAATAAATACATTTAAATTATCTTCACCTTCTACATCACCAGTTATATAAACAGAGCCAGATTTATCAATCATTATCTCGAGTGATCCCTTTTTATAAACAAGCACATTATTATTATTCACAATGATATGATCAACCTTATTGTTAATTTCATTTAAGAAACTATTCTTATAAATTTTGTGTGTATTAAACATAAAATTTATTTCCTTATTCATTATTAGTTTCCTCCAATATAGAAATATCCTTTTGGATTTGGTCAATCATAGAAATCATTGTAAATTTCTTATCAAGAGAATTCTTATCATAATTAATGTATTCACTTTCTAAATCTTTATGCTGTTTTTTTATTCTTTGGAAGTCATAATATATTGTAGTATTTTTCTTTTGTTCTGTGATTTTATGAGCTCTTTCTAATATTTCTATTCTCGAGTTTAAATCAGCTATGTGGACCCCGATATCATCGTCTTCATAACCATGAAAGGACTCCATAATATTAGAAATATACTGGTAATTTACTTTATTCCCCATTTAAATACTCCTTAAAATTATCGTCTATTTCAGCTTTTATATTCTCCAAACATTGTAAAATATCCTTCTGTTTTTGGTCATACTTTTGAATTGAATTTACTGCCTTACATTGGGAATATAAAGTAAATATAATTGTTCTAAGTTTTTTGGGCGCAAATTTAATAAGCGTATAATTATCACTTATTGTATTTTCAATCAAGTTTGTATCAATATTATAAATACTCCCATCATGGCTAGCATTTGTAAAATTATAGTATTCTGTTAGAATCGGTCTGTAAACTAATGGAAAAAGTTCTTTTAGGTATAAATTAAATAAGAACTCCTTTTTTGCGTCTTCTCTTCCTTTATAAAATACAAATATGGCACCTATTAGAGTCAAAACTGAACCCAAAATACCACTTAAAGCTGATACAATAATTTGTTCTAATAATGATATTGAATTATTAGTAACTTGTTCTGTTTCAGTTATAGTAAAAAAAATCATTACTCTTGTTCCTTATTAATCTTTTCAATCGCATCATTCATAGATTGCTTAAACTCCTCGAAGCTATTGATTAAATTGTCATATTGATTAGTATCAATATTGTTGCTCCCATTGGTTAACTTCCCTCTAATATTATCTAATAACTGTGAGGTCATGTTCATTGAATCGTTAATATCCATGGCAATATTAAAACTAGATCCATCTTGTCTTAATGCAACCATTGTCATTTCCCATGGATGGACTTCATTATAAGAAAATAAAGTTCCTTTAATTTTATTAGGGTTAACAACAACCTGATCTACTTGGCTAAGATGAAAATAACTAATTTTTCTCACCTTTTCTATTCGACGAAAAGCTCGCGTATACTGCCCATTATAATTAAATGGTTTATCTTGTTTTAAATAGTGAAGAATTACATTTGCATGAACACCAAGCAACTCGAAAAAGTGAACTTGAAAATTAACATATGTATTTGTTGAATAGTTAGCATTAGATTGAATATAGTTATCTGTAATCTTTTCGATAATGTTTAGGTAGTCTTCTTGGTTTTGCTCTAAAAATTGTAAAGCTTTTTCAAATTCCTCTTCAAAATTTCTTTTTTTATTTGTCATTCCTAACACCCTTATATGTTCAATTTATTTATATTAAAACATAAAATGGGTAATTTTGTCTCTCTTTTATAACTTTTTCATAAAAAAAGCCCCACCAGTTAAGGTGAAGACTCTTTACTTTTATTTAGGATTCAGGAATAGCTCCCATTCCTTCTAATATAGTTTTAGCATCTTTATTCAAAAATGTAACAATGTCTTTCCGGAGAAATAACGTTGATTTTTCCTTTATAATTAATTTAATTCCTCTCAAATTAAACGACGAAGCATATTGGTTTACCGTCTGAATGGTGGCCATTTCATTTCTAGAGGGCATCTTATTACCTGAGTTCAAACTATCAATTGAGAAATTGAGTAATTCCCTAGAATTACGATTCAAATGGCTTTTATGTTCTTGCAAAATTTCAATATTATGTTCTATTAACCTTCGTGCTGTTACTAAATCAAGTTCATCCACGCTACTGTTAATTGTCCTAATTAATTCTTTAAATTCCATTCCTCGATCTCTCCTCTTTTTATAACTAGTTTCTCTTTTGATTTAGTTATCGGAAACTTTCAACTATAAGTGAAGAGTGAGGCAAAAAAGTTTTCAGAAGAACAAAAAACCCTCACTAACTAAGGTGAGGGCTTTAGTTTTATCAGCGTTCTTTAACTTTATACCACCAACCACGTTCTTTGAGCCATTCCTCAAACTCTTTCAACTCTTTAGGACCTAATCCACCAGTCTCTAATTCAGGATTGTTGCCTTCCCCATCAAAATTGATTCTCGCCCACCATTCGCGTTTAAGTACATAACGTGTAACCTCAGTGATCATATCATAATTAAGTCCACCAGTTAGAACATATTTAGAAGTATTCTTAGACATACTTTTCACTTCACTTTTAGGCTTGTATTCTTTTTTAAATACATGTTCGATGTAATATTTGGCAACGACTTCAGCGTACTTTTTCCAATCATTAAGTATCTTTCTAGTGTCTGATTTATTATCTGCGAACCCGTATTCAATGATGTTTGTTTTTACAGGTCCAGTCATCCGATGCATAAAATAATAGTCCAACTCATTTGAACCTTTTTTACTAAAGTAACGACGATATTTCGCCCCTGCATTTACTAAAGCTTTTAAAATGCCTTCAGCGATTTTACCATTCGAATAAATGGAGTGGATGACTTCAGCCCCTTCACCACCACCAGCATTGATATGGTTAGATATACAATGTTTTGCACCGCTTCGTTTTACCCTGGTTGTACGTTGATAAGAGTCCAGGTACTCATCATCGTTACGAGTCATAACTACAGTAATCCCATTCCGTTTAAAATGTTTACGCTGTTCTTTCGAAATTTTAAGTACCATGTCTTTCTCTTTAAAGTGAGAATTAGAACCTCCACCTGGATCTTTACCTCCATGACCTGGGTCAATACAAATGATATTTTCTGCTATACCGGCCATTATTTACTCCCTCCTTTAAATCTTAATCTTCAAACCAATAATTCTCATCTAGTAAATCAACTGTTTTACCAGCAAGCTTGTGAGTGCAATCATTTAGATATTGGATTTCTCCATTTCTGATAAACGAATGGCAAACAAACTTTTCCGGTTCGATTTTTTCTCCACTTATAAGTCTGTCGTATTCTCCATCTGTAATAGGTCTTGTTCCCCTAACTAATACTGAAGGAGAAAATGTCGGATTATCATAATCACCGTTAAAACTCCAACTATCGTTTATACCATGACAGTTTTCGCATCCTTCGCAATAAAATAAATACCTTTCATCGTTGGTTTTGCGTACTTTCATTTATTCACCTCAAATAAAAAGGCACCCGTTATGGATGCCTTATTTTTTGATTAAGCCTTGTGCCTGGAGTGCTTTCTTCTGAAGTCCTCCGGTTTTAGTTACATAGTTGTTCTTAAACCATGCAACTAGCGCCGCTACAACTGTAAAAGCATTGGTTAAGAACGCTTCAATTTGTTCTCCTGTAAACGGCAATGTTGAAACCCCATTAGCTACTAAAATTTGATTGATTAATGCCACAGCCAACACGACTGTACGTATGATTGTTCCTTTATCCATGTTTTTCAGCTCCCTTTTCATAATTATCTAAGCGCTTATGCGCCTGCTTGCTCGATTCTTCAACTCTTGTTACTCGTTCATTTAAGTCACCAATCTGTTTTTCATTCGCTCGTAGGTCAATCCGAATATCGTCAACCCCTGCTTTAATGTAGTCTAGCCCTGCTTTTAACTCAGCGCTTTCACTCGCATCGGATTTGACTGTATTCGTCTTCTTTAATGAATATCCTAAAAAAGCTACAATGATGGATAATATTGATATCAAAACCCCTAGTTCAATGGTCATAGTCGACCCCCTAACTTATTGGCATAAAAAGAAGAACGCCTAGATTGGCGTTCTTAAGATTTTAAGATTCATTTTCTTTTTTTCTATGCTCTTCAAATTCCTTTTTCATTTTTAACCTTTCTTCCCTATACTCTTGCTCATCAATAACTCCCTGTCTAATCAATATATTTGCTAAAGCAAACACATCAGAAACGGCTTCATCTTTAGCTTTATTAATTGCTTTAACAAAAAAACCTGCATCATCAAAAGACATTTTGTTGTTATTATCAGGCATAAACTTCTCCCCTCCTTTCTTCTACATAATTCGTCAAAAGGAGGGGAAATCCTGTAATTGAATTTTGATACCGCATTCTATCTAATCTGCTTGTTCTATCTGAAGTTTTTCCAAATTAATTTCTGGACTATCGATAGGTGTCATTCTGAATCTCATTCCATTATATTCACCCATGTTTCTGAGCCTCCTCTCATTTTGTGACATAAAAAATACGCCTTATTCGGCGTTCTCAAACTGTTCACAAATGTAATCATAGGTAAAAGCCTCTTGGCCACTAAACTCCTTATCACACTCTTCTAACACTTTTTGAACGGTTTTCAGCATTCCTTGATAATCACCACCCTCAATCACCATTTCCTCGTCAAAGAGCTCCTTTAATTCTTTTTGAAACTCTTCAACGTCTTTTAGTTCAAATTGGTTACCATTTATGATGGGTTCACCACCTTCATCCACCTTGCTATGTTCTTTAGCTAATTCAATGCGTTGCTCCTCAACTTCTTTCACTCTTTCATTTAGTAGCTTAATAAACTTCGTACGGTGCCTAGACTGCTTCCCTTTTAAAGACAAATTAAAAAGCAGGTTACTCACCTGCGCTAGTTGACCGTTTTCGATTTTGACTTGCATTTGGTTTCCTCCTCTTAATCACCTTTATCTTCTTCCCTTGTAGATTGATTTCCTCAGTTTCAACTCGTTTTGGTCGTTCAAACCATCGATTATTAATCATGCAGCTGCCTCCCCATCAACATTCATATCAGAGTAGAAAGCACCTGCATAGCCAATACGTTCACCAATAAATCGTATATCGGCTATCCCTTCTCCTGAAATCACAACGTAGTCGATTCCCTTTTCAACAATCTTTCCATTGTTCGGGAAAGCAGCAAAATTCTCTACGGTTTTTAGGTACGTTGGATCCAAGTAAATCTTGGTGCCTTCTGAGGTGATTGGTACATCAAATTCAACGTACTCTAGCAATATTTGCGGGCTATCGATAGGTGACATTCCTAGTGTTTGACCGTCAACATCAATCGAACCACCGGCTTTGGAACCGTCCGGATTAAAGGAGTGTCTAAATGCCCCATTTTGGTAAAAGGAAATTTCATCGGTGGCTCTATTAATGATAATACTTCCGTTATGCTGACCGTCCTTAGACCTCAATCGAAAATACCCATTTGCGGATAGTATTTCAGACGCACTTACTCTCAATGCGTTATCTACATACCATGTATCTAAGTTCCAGTCGTAACCGAACTCTCTACCCCAATTCCAATTTCCATTATCATCTGTTGGCGCGAAGTAGTGTCTATTATTATCGCTTGTGCTGTTTTCATGTAATTTTCTTGTGGATGAATACTCTCTTGTAAATGAACCGCCTATTAAAAGCGCGCCGTCCGATACTATATCGCCATCAATAGTCGCCCCGTTATTTGCGAATAATTTATCTGAATATATTGTCCCTGCGGTGATGTAGCCGTCACCGCTACTTCCTACCGTTAAATCAAGTGTGTGTAAAGTTAAACTATCAAATTGACCAAGAGTTGTATCGGTAGCACTTGTCACGTCGCCAATTTTTAATTCTGATACTGTGTCCGATGGGTAGTTGCCCTCTAACCTAATGTATCTACCCGTGGTATATTGCAAGTTTAGCTTAGAACCGTCCCCATCACCTATAATAGCGTTTTTCGTTTTTAATTGACCTGAAAATGTACCAGTAACCCCCTCCAACGTTACTGCTTTTAAAGTGCCTGCCGTTACCGTTCCTAGATTAGCCGATATTGCACTTAAATTATCGGCAATTACTTGGTTTGCTAAAATAGTTCCCGTATAAACCCCTGTTTCGTCTATATAAGTACCTTGTGCATTCCACGTACCGGCGCTAGCTATTTGATCGTCGGTCAAAAGACCGCTTAACCAATCCACGTTTAACGTACCATCCGCATTGAATACCCCTGCTTTATCCCAAGTAGCAGCGTTATTTTCAACTGTTGTTTTCGTGTTCTCATATCGATTATAGGCATAGGTTTCAGCGTTGCTTTGAGCCGTTTGTGCTTGATTGTAAGCATAAGATGTACTATCGGTATAAATGGCACTGTCTTTATCGTCAATTTTGGTTTTGGTATAGGTATAATCAGCAAGCTCCGATTGACCAATTTTGAATGCAACCTGTTTCTGAAGAGATTTCCATATTGCTGTTACCTCTTCCTCGGTGTACTCGATAAAGTCTCCCAACGTCACCTTCTTATTAGACTGATCAACAATACTTCTTTCCTGTGTATGGACACGAGCTTCTAGATATAATGGAGGATTGAATTTTGTATCTTTAATTTTAATCGTGTCACCGAATCGAATTTTTTTATTCTCCATACCTGGAACATATTCTAAGTCAGCAATGTTCGACTCATACTCCAATGCAGCTTTCACACGTTTTTCTAACTCATTTTCAGTTAAAGACCTAAGCCTGCTCTCGGTCATGTTTTGGTCTGTAGATTGTGGTTCGTAAGTCTCGATTAAATGTTGACCATTACGTCCCCAACGCGCCAGCGCATCTTTATCTTCAACAAATACTTCTAAACGCGTACCATCTTCACGAACAGGACCAAGCCCTAATAGAGCTGTCACAATCTTATCTGTTTTTTCACGGCGTTTAATTCCTACTAAGTCTTTTCCAAACGTGACTTCTCGACCTCGCCAACGTCCCACGCGCTCCACCAAATCTACATAACGCCCAATAACACGACTACCTGAAACTTCTACTCTAAAACGTAGTTCTAAATCAAATTCACTAGCAATTCTCTTTAATTGAGCAAAGGGATTTGTGTGATTTTCAATGGTTAGTGTTCGAACACCATTAAAAGCGATATTGCCCGGCTGCCACTCTGTTCCCGATAGGGTGTTAGAAACGTGTACCTCAGCACTATCAGCATTTGTTGTTTGCGGATAAATGACTTTTGCCTTCTTTAATTCTAGGTAACTAGCACTTGCGTAAACTTCAGATTGCCTACTCAAGCCTTTAAGCGTCTCATGGATAGTGAATTCTCGTAATTCACCATCTTCACCAGGAATGATAATACGATTCCGTTTAGCTAGATGTTGAGAAAACCTCTTATCGGAAAAAGTGGTGAAGTCAAATGTTTCTAGGTTGTCTTTTAATGATTGACGGTGTTTATCAGAAATAATATTTGATACTGTAATCACATCTAATATTTGGTCGGTTTGTCCGTCTGTAATATGGATCATCAATTCACCCCCTACTTATAACGCTCCCTATATTTAATACTTGTATTAAAGCTTCCACTTGGAAGGGTTACTAGCTGATTTTCACCTTTTTGTAGTTTGAAATAAGAACCACCAAAGTCTTTTAAATCGGTTCTTGATTCACCATTGATCAGCAGATCCTCACTTTGATGGTCAAATGTAATAATATCACCGGCATCCGCAATATAAGGAATACCCGTAGACTCCTGGTTGATTTTAAACACTTCCACACTATAAACGCCCATGGCACCACTTGTATGAGTTCCATGCCTTGCTACGTGAACCACTACTTGAGCAACCGTACGGGTATATAATCCTTCGTTATCAGACCAAGTGACCGTCCTTCTAGTGTGGTGTTTACCTGTCGATTGGTCTACTTTTGCAAAATAGGCGTACCATTGATTCCCTTCCCTTTGAATCCTTAGTACACCGAAGAAGTTATTCCAGTTTCCAGGGCTATCCCCGTATTCTTTTATAAGGAAGTGGCCATTATTGACTTCCCCTGCCCTTGCTTCACCAACAGCCAGCGCATGCCCGCTTTGTGTATCTTTCATTGCTACCTTAGCCACTTGATTGCCGTTAACATCGAGAAGGTATATTTCCACACGCCCAACCTCGTCAGGCTGCTTATTCCAAAAACCTATCGTTGTTTCTAATCGGAAATCAGTTAGCACTTCAGATAATGATGTTTTAATGGCTGGCCCATGCCATGACGTTCCTGTTCCGTAATCAGCTGCTTGGAAACGTGTACCGTTTGTTTCCATTGTCCCAGCAACGCTTCCACCATCTACGGCTGTTGCATCAGTCCATCCGACTAAGCTAGAACCACTTGAATTAAAAATGCGTTCGAATCTTTGAAAGGGAACAGTAGCGTCCACATCAACAGGTTGCCCAATCATCATATACTCATTGTTTTGATTCTGGATCATGGCAAAGGTGACAGGTGCCAGGACTTCCATTTCAAAAATTGGGTCGGCATCGGCTGTTCCTTCGTTGGTAAGTGTAACGGTATCACTTGGAATATCGGCTGTGAGTTCGGGTCCATATTTATAGGGGTCAGGACAGATGATGGTTAATTGTCCCTGGTGCATAAACGGAAATTCATCATTTTCCCCTGTTGATTCTGGAATACCATAATAAGTAATATTTGGTTCATCGAGGAACACTATAGGCACAGGCTCATCAACAGCTAGAATGCCGTTTAGTTCATCCATTTTAATACGTAATTCCTCTGGATTGTTTGCTCTAATATCAGCCTCGATTTCTAGTGGTCTAGGAGGACGCCTTTTTCTCTGTAAATGAGCACCATTCATACCCGGAACTTCAAGCATTGCCAATTCGGTTTGGGATATCCCTCGACCACTTATAGCTTTAATTTTTAAATATGGTGTAAGATCCAATCCGTTAAATAACAAATTATCACCCCCTAAACATTTCTAGCGTGAGCTGTTCTCGTTCCTGCACGGTTGATATGTCTTTAACAAAAGTTACAAAGTCATTCATGCCTAGTTGCAGGTATAGTGTTAATGATTGTGGTTGCTTATTTCCTCCACCTGCAGCTGGGTTATACTCTTTCGGTACAACCGCTTCACCTTTATGCAGCATAGCTAATCCATCCTGCGCAACAAAGTTTGTACCAACATCCAGACTAGGTATTTTGGGTAGAGATATTTCAGGAATATTGGGCAACCCAAACTTTTCACCGCCGACAACCGGCACCCAAGAAGGAATATCGAATGAAGGAAGTCCGTTTATCGCGCCTGATATTGCATTTACCATTGATTCGATACCGCCGATTAGCCCATTCATGATTCCCACAATAGGATTAACAACAGCACGAATACCGCTTTTGATGGCTTCCCAGATTCCTAAGAAAACATCCTTAAACTTTTCGGCACCTGCTTTGATTCCATCCCATATACCAGAGAAAAAATCTTTAATACCATTCCAAACGGATGTGGTTACTTTCTTGATTGTGTTCCAGACTGTTGAAAAGATGTTTTTAATCATCTCTAGTCTTCTGTTAAACAAATCCCAAAACCAATCCCACAAACCTACAAAGAAGTCTTTTATACCGTTCCATACAGTCGAAGTAACTTTTTTGATTCCATTCCAAACAGCTTTAATTCCATCCGCAATTGCAGTTATTACCGCCTTTATTGTGTTCCATATTCCATTCCAAATGGCTTTCAGTCCATTCCAAATGGCTGTAGCAACAAATTTAATGGTTGTCCAAATCGCATTCCAAACCATTTTGAGAAAATCCCATATTGCTGTGAAAACCGCTATAGTAAATGCTTTGATTTGGTCCCAGTATTTAATTACTAGAACAACTATTATTGCAACAATGGCTACAACTCCAAGGATTATTCCGCCCCACATAAGTACAGTTGAACTGAGAGCTGTAACTGCAATTATCAGCCCACTAAACATTGATAATAAAGGTCCAAGAACTACTAACAAACCACCTAGTATAGCTATTATCATTTGTGCTGGACCTGGAAGATTAGAAAACCACTCAGCCAACCTTGTAACCGCATCTATTAAAGGTGGTAATGCTGTTCTTGCTAACTCTAAAAGAATTTCTCCTAAAGGTTGTAGTGCCATCATGGATTGATTCTTTAATTCGCTGAATTGCTCCCCGACAGTTTTTGTATCCTCAGTAGTATCATTCACAAGCCCCTTAGTACCTTCCAAGGCACCACCTAACTCATCTAATGCAGGTATGGCACCTGTACGAACTGCCGTTGTTAAACGTTGAGCACCTTCTGCCCCGAATTGATCTGTCGCAATGGCTAAGGCTTCTGTTTCTGTTTCAGCCTCTTGCATCTTTTGAATGATCTTTTGAAATTCCTCTCTAGAGTTTTTTCCTTCTTTTGACCAATTACGGAAGGCCATGTTTAGACCTGGCATTACCCTGGATACTTTTAACCCGGATGCTTCTAAACGTCCAAATAGGTCTGCTGATTCATCCATGTTAAAACCTGCATTTTGAAGAACGGAACCATATTCCGTTAAATGGCTAGATATTTGCCCCAATCCTAGACCATAGTCTTGAGTCGCTTTAAACAACTTATCTAGTTTAGCTGGTCCTTCTTCTGCAGGTATCTGCCATTGTTGCATGGCTTTACCGAAAGCGTCAGCATTCGCTACCCCATCCTCTCCAAGTGAACGTGAGGCATCTAGCACGCTTTTAGTTAGATCTTCTAACACTCCGCCTGTTGCTCCTGTTAAGGTATTAACAGTAGCTAAAGCATTGGATACTTGATCAGCACTTTCAGGCACACTCGTAAATACATTTTCGAAAGACTCTTTTAGGTCCTCAAGTTTATCTCCTGTGGCACCCGTTCCTACCCGTATATTACGAAAAGCCTTGTCGATATCATCTGCAGCCATGAAAGCAGCTCCACCAAGCGCAACGAAAGGAGCTGTTAAATACTTGGTCATATTGCCGCCAATCTTTTGGGCTTTTTTCGCGGTCCTTTGTAGACCTTTTTCAAGTTTTTTTGTTCCTTGTTTGACACCCGATTGGTCTATTTTCGTATCTATTGTAATTTTTCCATCTGCCATCTATTTACCACCTGCCTTTTTGGCGGTTGCCTTAAACGCTTCACCCAGCGCATCAAATGTGTTATCAATTTCTTTAACAGCATTCTCTTCTGATTGATTGAGCGCATAATGCCGCTTCAACCTTAAAATTCGTTCACGTTCTTTTTGGTTATGTTTGTTTTGCTTAGGAACTTCCATGGTTCGAATGTGGATCACTTGCATGAATGGCGTTTTTTCGCTTAGTCCATTGAATAGAGCGATAAACTTATTCCAATGGAGCTTTCCTTGCTGTTCGATCAAATCCATGTTGTAATCCATTAAAAAAGACGCGAATATCAACTCCGCGTCCTGGTCAAAATCATATGTGTTCTTTTGTGGAGCTGTCTCTTGCTCCCCTGCTTCCTCTTGTTCATCCTCTTCAAATCGGTCTGAGACATCTTCTTTAACCAGTAGATGATTTAATATATGTTCCACGATATCTCGTTTTTGTTCTAAGTCTAAGTTCAACTCGCAATCGATGACTAACATTTCAAACATAAAGGCTATTTTGTCATGATCATGCACTTCGTCATCTATCTCTAATTCTTTGATTCGTAGAATGTTATCGAATGAGAAATCTAATTCGTATTCGGTTCCGTTAATGGTGATAAAATCACCTTCAAAACGATCTGTGAGTTTCATAGCTATCACTTACGCTTTTTCGTATAGTAAGCTTTCTTTTTCTCGTCTAAATCAGGTACTTTGGAGTCTAACCAATCAAGCGTGTATTCGATAAGTGGCATAAAATTAATCATCGATTTCCCGCTAGCTTGATAAAGGGTTTCATATGAACCTTCTCCATAAAATGTTTCCACAAACTCCCGAACAAACACCATGCCTTTTTCCTCGAGTTCCTTTTGCTGCTGTTCGGTCATGTTTTCAATTTTCTTTTGTTTTTTGAGGTATTTATCTACCTCTTTTTTGTACTTTAAAGCCTGATCCTGATACTTACGCAAGCTATCATCGTCATAATAGAGTTTGTAGTCTTTATCGTTAATCGAAATAGTGTCGTAAGCTTTCTCGAATGAGAAATTTAAATTAGCCATACAGTATCCCTCCTAAATGAAAAGAGCCGCCCAAGGCGACTCCTTATGCTGTGGTAGTAGCATCCACTGAATCACTCTTATCTGATTCAACTACTGCTTCAGATTCCGTAATAATTACAGCTGTAACCTCATAGGTGTATGTTGTTGATGCAGTTAAGCCACTATCTGAGAATGTAGCTGTAGTAGATGTTCCAACTTGTGCTCCGTCACGGTAAATACGATACTCGGTGATATCCCCACTAACAGCATCCCACGATAAATCAACGGTTGTTGCTGTGGTACTATCTACTGCTAGATTTTGGGGTTCATCAGGGAGTTGACGTCACTTCTGGTTTACCGTTGAAATGTACGGCTACAGATATTTCACCTTTTGCATTCGCTTCTCCACTTGGACCTGTAATTTCAGCTAATGTAATAGGTCCTTCAATGACCGTGCCATCTGGCAAAGTCCAACGATAATCCGTTTCACGTTCTGCCCCTAAACCAATTTGTTTAGAGAAAATGAAGTCTTGAGCTGGATCACCATAGTAGCGATGACCAGAAAACGTTAAAGTAAGTTGTCCACCTAGCACTGTAGTGGTTAACCAACCATCGTCATTCAAATACGCTGTTTGGTCGGTTTCTTCGTTTGTGCCTGGTTCAACACTTGAAAATCCCGGACCCATAACTGCATACGTCGCAGTTCCGCTTGGTGTCGTATTAATCTCGAACTTATGTTTAGATTGCAGTAAAAAATCTGACATTGTCTATCACTCCTTCATGTCTAATTCAGCCTCGAATAAGGCCGTCCATAATACTCCGTAACTGGTCTTCTGAACGTAGTTAGGAGTTGTCGTGCATTGCATAGTAACCAAATTAAAAGAGCCATCACTTGATGTGATCGCCCCTGGTACTAAATTATCTAGATTGCTATTTATTTTTTCGATAGTGTCATAGGCAGTCACATTTTCTTGATGATGTACTAAGATTTGAAAAGAGAAAGGATAGATCTTTCCTTTGTTCATATAACGTTCATTTGGATTTGCTGGACTTGGTCGTATGGCTACGCTGTTCCCATCTTCTTGATACATCCCAATACCCACAGTAGAAGGTGTGAACGACAATCCTTCTATATGCTCCTTTAATCGATCTAGAAAGTCCATAACACGCCTCCTATAAACCTTTCTTAGTAGCATCATCAGCTACTTCTAACCACTCTTTTAAATGCTGAGACTTTGCATGTTCAAACCAAAGCCCACGCGCTTCTGGGTTCTTGTCCTTTGAAAAATCATATTGTGGGTTATAGTAAAGTCTTCTGGCATAAGGTGTATTCCAAACAACCTCACCTTTGCCCCTTAACGGCTGTGAGTGAATAACTCCGCTTTCTTCTAGCGTCCCCTCATTTTTCGGAATATAAAAATTACTATCCTTTAGCACTTGCTCATCCAACGCAAATTGACCAAAACCTACAGCTTTACTAACCTTCCCTTGAATGTCTCCTAAATCCACTTTGACTCTAAACATTATCCCAACCCCAGTTCATAGTGGTGCGGAGTCTTGCCGAAAGCGTAGAACGGTTTAACCTCGACTACTTCCCTTGAGTTCCCATCAAACGTAATCTTGGATTTCTCTTTAAACTCTGGATAATGAGAGGAGTGAACACGATCTACAATAACGACATGGTTTGCTTGTTCACCTTCGGAATTAGAACTTCGATTTAATCTACTAATAGGTTCTACACGAACATTTTGAATGGTGACAGGCGGTGCCCAGCTATCATCCCATCCGTTATTTTCTGTGAATTCCTCATATTCAATGGTGTGAATGAGCAACTGTTTAGGAATTGGTTTAATAGCCATGACGAACACCTAATCCTCTGTATAGCAATCCAGTAGGAGCCAGTAACTTATAAGCCTTTTGACTAACCTCATTACTAGCACTTTCTTCTGTATAACTGAATGAGCCTATGCGAACATTTGAGAGGTTTTCGCCCTGAATTGCCTCATAACCACCGTTTAGAACATAGTGTTCAACTTGTGCTGCGGTTGCTTTTTTTACTTGCTCTTGGACAAAGGTTGCTAGTTGAGTAAATTCATAGTTTGCTATCGTATAATTCGTTAGCTCATCGATGACCTCGCCCGCTCGTTGTTCAAGACGTGCAAATTCGTCAACATCACCCACTGGAGTCCCTTTATATTCACCGTCATAGTATGCTTTGTCGATATATGTCATAAGTAAAGCACCCCCTAGTTAGAGGATGCTTTCTTATCTTCTTTGGCAGTTTTCTTTTTTGTTTCGGCTTCCTGTTTTGCCTTCTCTTCCGCCTCTTTCTTAGCCTTGGCTTCCGCTTCTTGTTTTGATTTGGCTTCTGCCTCTGCTTCAGCTTTTTCCTTTGCTAATCGTTCCGCTTCCTCTTTAGCTTTTCTTTCCGCCTCTTTCTCGGCAGAATCATCAACTTCATAACCCTTGTTCTTAAACCATTCAATTAACCATTTATCATCTGTTTCTGCTTCACCCTTAACAAAAGAAACACCGGCACTAGTACCGGTGTAACCCTTATTAGGTGCTTTGATTTTAGCCATGTGAATAACTCCCTTCATCATTATTGAACTTTAAGGTTACGTAATACCCCAGCTTTGCGAGTCGCTTTAAGAGCAACAGCTGCAACCATTTCGACTTCACCTTTCTTAACAGCTCCAGGCGCATTAAAGTCAGGCAAGAATGTTTGGATTACGCCGTTCCCTGTTGGAGAAACACCATGGAAACCATCCATTCCTAGTCCGACAGCATATAGATCAGTTAATCCTGTTCTTGCTGTTGAGTTAACGGTACGATCTTCAATCTTTACAACATGGCTAGTATTTGAGCCGTCATAGAAATACCCCATGTCAATTAAAGGAATGTCGTTGTATGAGTTAACTGTTCTACCGAAAGCATCTTCTGTGCTTGTAAGATATCCAGCACGACGAGCAACGGCCTTAATTTTATTAATGAGCTTACTGTTACCCATCAACATAGAAGGTCGGCCATCTAATTCAGATAGAAAATCATCCACTAATTCAAGCAGAGTAAATTTTTCGCTATCGAGCGCGCTCGCTGTTGATAGGTCTACTACTGAATCTGTATTTATTTCTGTATTGGAACCTGTCAACGCCTTGTCTAGTCCATCAAATGCGTTGGCATCTACAGCTGAATCCCCGTTTACAACGGTGTTATGAAATAAGTTTGCAGCACCTAAAATCTTTTGGCGCATTTGGAATTCCATTTCGTTGATTTGGCCGCTAGTATCTTGAATGACACGATCAATCTCAAATGCTCCACCGAATGGTTTAAGCGTTACAAATTGGTTCTCGCGATCAGCTTCATTTGCGCTGTATTCTGTATTCAATGCACGGAATCCAGCAGTAGAAGGTGTTTTTAATCGAGTGTAACCATAAGTAAGTGTTGAACCACCGGTACCTGGTGAAACCGCGTTATCAAAAGTCAATTGGTCTAATAAAAATGAAGCACGACGAAACTCATCGATTACCTGTTGATCAATGTGGTCGGCCATACCGACTTTAGCTTGTTCTAATGTGATTGGCATTTAATCATCTCCTAAATATTATTGTTTTGGTGTAAATTTTTGAGCTAGCGCATCCGCTAGACTTGAAGGCTCACCATTATTTGTTCCTCTTTGATGTGTTCCTGGTGTAAAACTAGGTTTTGGTGGGTCTTGTGGGTCTTGAGATTCTTCAAACATGTAAGGGTCACTTTCCTTAATGCCTTTCAGCTGCTCCTCTAAACCTAGTAATTTGTCACCATCAAGTTTGATAGCTTCAGTGTCTAAAAGCGCCTTAACGGCTTTAGGGTTCTTAACCTTAGCAGCAGTTAATTCATCCTTTAGAGCATAATCAAACTGTTGCTGTTTAATTTGATCTTCATATTGCTTCTTGGTGTCCTCGTTCTGTTGCTTTAGGCTATCAATTGTCTTAGTTAATTCCTCGTTGCCTTTGGCCTTTTCCGACAAGTCATTAATCTGCTCGTCACGGTCATCTACTTGCTTTTTGTAGTCATTCTTCTGCTTGTTTACCTCGTCAAACTTCTCTTTCGGAATGTAAGAACCATCCGAAACGATAGCTATCTTGTTGTCACCTGCTTTTTCTTGCACTTGACTATAAAGTTCTTCACCTAACAATTCTTTTAAATCCATCTATAATCTCTCCTTATTAGTTTTTTTGACGTGTAACCCTCCACGCAAAGGAATCCGCTTAGTTTTACCCCAAGCCTTTAAAAAGGGCATAATAAAACCCCTAACGAGTCTCACGCTAGGGGTGGTTATCCAAAATACTGTGTTTCTTTATCCTTTTGCTCCATCTCATGAACTTTTTGCGCTAACTGCAGAAACATGCGTTCCAGTTGCTTCACCTTTTCCTCTAACTCTTTCTTTTTCATGTAGCACCTCCTAAGAGATTTGCTCACGGTCATAACGCCGCGTTCTTCCGGTACCTTTAATAAACGACCTCATATTGGCCTGACGATCTAACATCTTCCTATGGGCTCTCTCAGCACCTTCTGAATCTCCAACTTCCTTCAACATCATTTCCTCTCGCTTAGCATAGCGAATCTGCCTTTCAAGGTATCTTTGTTTTTGGGAATTCTCGTAAACTCGGTCATTCACTTCTGGATCTCTTGGTCTATACCTCTGTTTTGAAACGCCTTCAATGAACGGATAGAAAATGTGGCCACAATTAACACCTCTGATGCCTGCAGGCTCACCATAGCTTGTACTACTCAAGGGTGGGTATTTTTCGTGATTGCCACTTCTAGAGAATATCCGCCCCTGATATGGAGCACATAAAGGCCTAGCCCCTGCGTGTGAGCTTATTTCAACTAAGTCAACGCCATATTCATCCATTCGAGTGTCTTGCATACTGTTAGCCACGTTATTGCTTGTGGACCTCGTAATCATGCTCACATAAGCCTCGGTGCTCCATCGTCTGCCGCTTTTATCTATCAAAGCTGGAATACCATTTTCAGACCATTCTCGAATCGTCCTTCTTTGTGCTTGTCTAGCTGTTGTCGCTCCTGCTAACACCTGTCCTGTAGTTTGGTTGATGATATCTAGATAAGCTTGCCTAGACTGATCTAACATTGTTGTGTTCACTAAATTAAAATTGTTCTTAGCCTGTCTTTCATATGTTTCTAGAACTCCAAGTAATGCAGCACTTTCCTCAATTGGTGGTGCTTCATTTAGTTTTCCTGCCTTGGCACCCTCTTTTAGGTCATCCTCTTGCTCCATAAGAGCACCATAACCCGCTTTTTTGAGTGTTTTTTGAATTTCTTCAACTGTTTTTCCAGATTGTTTAGCCAGGAAACGGATGTTTTCATCACTCAATGACTCTAATTCATCCAGTGCTCGGGTTTGCCATGCCTGAATATTATCTTCTGTGAGCAAAGAATCGTGCTTTCTGAGACGTTTTGCAATGTTCATAAGTATTTGTTCCTCAATTCCTAAATAAACGTCTGTGAGTGGCTGAGAGAGTTTCTGTAGCTTGCGTTTATCCATCAGTTACCGCCGCCAGTCCCAAACATGTCTACTTGCTCGGCTGTGGCTGCAGCTTGTTCCTCGTTAATTTCTTTCATGAGCTGTTCAGCTTCCTCTTCAGTAACACCATGAATAACCATCATGGCTCTCTTTTTAGGTTGGAGCTTATTAATCACTAACTGAATCTGCCTAGCTTGCTCTGCAGCATTATCTTCAACGATGGAATCATCGAAGGTGACTGTTACCTCGTAATCCTCTGGTGCACTATATAAGTCATATAATTCAGCTACAGCCACAATGGATTCAATAACTTCCTGTAAACCTGCCTCAATGATCGTTTCATGAGATTTCTTTGATTTGAATGTTTTGCTGTTCTCAGAAACAACTTCTGTTGCTGTTTTAACCGAATCCCCATCAAAAGAGAATGTACCAGCTGAGAATCCTGTTTGCATGGCGAATAGGTTTAATAAGGCATTAATTGCAGATATGTGTTCATTTACCCGTAAGGTAATCTCTATATCCTTAATTTCGTCATTGTCCATATCACCATTAAAAGATTCATAGGTTTCATCTGTTGGATCATAGTAACGGTGCATCTCACCTGTTTGCGGATCCACAACAGATTTGACCATGTGACTAGGTACAATAATCCGCTTTTTCCCTAACCTAAATTCACGATGGAAACTATCAAAAGCAGTATCAATGGCTTTCATGGTATCTAAGGCATTCGCATAAATACTAATTCCCAATGGTGACTGGGTGTCTACGTTGTTGGCTGTGTTGGGTTTAATGTATGTGAAAACGGGCTTTTCTAATGGATGTATCCCAATTTGCTCATCAAGGTTCGGAAACAAAATTGATAAAGATACTTTTGTCCCTAGATCAGTGCCTTGCGATTCATACAATTCATTTTTGATTGTGTATCCAGGACCTTTTACTTCATCAACACTTTGCAAATGCCATTCCAGATGAGTGTATGTCTTGTTTCCTTGCTTATACTCACTAACAAAGACACCTTCTGTTATCGTGTCATTTACCCATGATATAGGAACAAAACAATCAGCCGTCACAAATGACAACATCACTTTCCCGTCTTTTACATATGGCTTAATAACAGCCCCACCAAAAGCAAAGTTGTATTCTAAATGGTCCTGAAACTTCTTGTAGAATTTATTTTTCTTAAATACATCGTCAATAAACTCAGATAATGGCTCATCGCTAATACTAATCTCACATTTTTCATTGAAAACGAGACTCGCCATTTCGGCAGCTGACGTTTTAGCCATCATAAGCGTGTACATTTTTCGGGTTTTCTGGCCATCAAGCGTGTGATATTTAATTTTATGAAATGGTTCATGGTAGCCTTTATAAAGGTCCTTCCAAACATCGATGTGTTCGTACAGTTCCTCATTCATGGCTATATCTTTGTGGTCAGAAAGTTTTTCAATGGATTTGATTAGTCCGATTTTCACCAACCCCCTTTTCAGTGCATTGAGTAGTTTTTTGAACATTGCATCACCACCTAGAATTTAAGCCCTAATTTTCGTAGATTGTCATTCACGTAGTACTGGAACATGTCACACGTATGGTCATCTTCTTTTACTACTTTTGGATCATCACTTTCAAGCGTGTCTGAATCCCACTGATATTTCTTGTGCTCTTCTATGAATATTTTGTTATTTGGTGTATCTAAATAATAAAAACGCCCTTGAGCCAATAGGTCATGGACGTTATCAATCATATCTACTTTTTTCTTTTTTGCGATTGGGTGTAATCGAATGGAGTAGTCTTTAAAAACCTGGTTTCTAAGAGCGCCTTCTGCTGAATCTATCGTTTGTATATCAATCGGCTTTTTATAATCACGTATTTTCTGCAGCCATTCATAGAATTCTTCAGATAGATCACTAGGAGCTTTCTTTTTTACTTTGTTTTCTGGTGAATAGTAATAAGTGTCCAGTAAGACGACATTTCTCTTTTTCGTTAACGCAAAAGCTCCATGCGTTGTTGCGGATACTTGGTGTCCGGTGTCTGATGCAGTATCAATCAATAAAATATCATCATCTTCCGGTAATTCTTGCAACGGTTGGAAATGATTCATGTTATAAACGTTTGTGCCTAGTCCAACTGGTTCACCCAAATATAAATATCTGTAATAATCTTCATCGTTTTTCTTTATTCTCTCAATGTCTTGCAGCATTTGATCTGTAACAAACCCTAACTCGTCATCAAGGTAGCTGGAATGATGTACCAGGTAGTTTTGTTCACCTTTCAAGCTCTCAGACCATTCATTTATCCATGAGTAAGGGTTTCTTGGTGGATTGTAGGACCAAAAGAAACGAACCATATCAGCCAATGGATGTTTCTGCCGCATGAATGTTGTGTTCGTTTGGTCAAATTCCTCTGCATCTTTAAACTCTGCTGCCTCTTCGTACCAAACCCCTATAATATTTCCAATGTCATTCGATTTTAGTTTTTGGAAATCATCTTGGCCATAAAAATAGAATGTAGATCCTGTAGCCTTATGTGTGATTTTAAAAGGTGATACCGTGCAATCAAAATCATCCAGCAATCCAAACTTAGATATGGCCCATTGTATTTTTAAATACACGGAATCTCGAATGGTATTTGCTACTTTTCGGACAACAACCACATTTGCTTTTTCGCCTTTATTGAGAAATCTAACCATCATATAAACAAGTAATAAAGCTATGACAGACGATTTAAATGAGTTACGCCCGCCCCTTAATATGTTGTAAGGCTTTTTAGTATTCCAAACAGGCTTAAAATGAGGGTTCACTTCTTTTTGAATATTGACAGTTGTTTTATTCATCCTCATCACTCCAACTGTCAATGATGTTGATTACTGTATTTGTATTGGTATCATCTTTTGTGAGTTTCTCAGTTTCGGCTTCTGTTTTATCTATAACAGCTCGCATTTTCTTAAGCTCTAGCAATCTTGTATCGTCAGCATGGGCAAGTTCATAAAACTGTTTTAGCATGCTCCTGAGCTCACCCATCGCTCGGCTTTGAGAGTTTAAAAAATTCGCCTGTTTATCCCAAGCGAATTGCAGCTCCCATTCTTTTTCGGTGAAGGTGTCACCGTCTTTTTTCTTTTTCAGTATCCTAGTGAGATCATCCTTATTTTCAACGTGCATAATTTGTTGAGCTCGCATGATTTGAGCAAATTGAATTCTTATATTCGTCCAGAGGATATCCAACGGGTTTATAGATTCGACCTGCTCAGCTATCTCTCTAGTTTCATCAGGCAGGTATTTAGCAAACAACCCATGAAGGACCGCATTGCTGTTTCCTTTGGGGGCACCATGACCTTTAGCGTTTTGGTTTCCTGGTTGCCCGCCTTTTTTATTTGGAGTACTCCGTATATTCTTTTGGAGTACTCCATTCAATTTGCTATTCCATTTATCTTTAGATTTCCATCCACCAATTGTTTTTTCAGGTAAATCTAATTGTTTAGCAATTTCCCTATTAGTAATGTTTCCGCCATGTTTTTTCCATAATTCAAAGGATTCATCTCTACGTGGATCTCTTTTCCTGGCCATCTACATCCTCACCCACCTCCAATATATATTCGTTTGTTTTGGAGCAAAAGAAAAAGCACCTCAGTGGGTGCTTAATCCTTCTTGTGATTACTCATGTAATTTTGAAATTTTGGCATATCACCATAAAGTTGTTCAAATACTTCTTCATAGCTTCCTCTTTCATGATTTATCTGAGCAACATCTTCAGCAAAGTGATAATCACCTTGTTTGTGTGGAGCTATTTCATAAATACTTTGTTCAAATGAACCATGATGTACATCTTCACCATTATCAATACGGTTGCGATATTCATCTAATAAGTCATAAATACGATTGCTCTGCTTTTCTGTTATATTATGATCAAAAAGAAGTCTAGAATATGAATTGTTCTCAAATAACAGACGTTGCCTAAACTCGATAAAATTTAACCTCTCCAATAATTCTTTATCTTCCAATTCCTCACCCTCCTTTATCGATACACTTCGACAAAAGGAATTATTTCCCTTTTTTTAATTTAATAAAAATATATCTGGGCCCATATGTACATACCTAACAGTGTTGATAGGCCTATAATATATCTTTTGATTTCAGAAAATAGAGGTATGAATCTTAAAATGACCACTGTTATACCAACCAAAAATAGTATAATACCGCCTAATACAGTCAATTTTAATGCTAATCCGTTTAATGTTTCTTGAAGTGTTTCCATTTGCATCCTCCTCCATCGAATAAATTCGACATAAGAGAATATTATCCTTCAAAAGAAAAAGCACCGCATTGGGTGCTATTCTTATTCGTGGTTTATTCTTTTGAATATCCATTTTCATCAACTTCATAGATTTCACAGGTTATAACATTATCTAAATTAACCAAATCTCCCTTAGTACCAAACCATCTTTCGTTATCGCCCATCACTTCACCAGCTACGTAGTTATAATTTTGAGCCCTATAACCAATGTAGTCCTTTGTTTTTCCGTTAACGAATTCAAAATGAATGTTAAAGTAATTCAAATCATTCACCCCCCTCAATTACCAACTTTCGACAAAAAGGAATATAATTCCTCTTTTATATCCAAAATTACCCAACCAACGGAGGAGGTGGCCGTCAGCTGGGCATCTAGTACGCGAAATATTAACAACTCTCCGTTCCTGCCTTCCAGTTTACACGCATTGTTTTTCTTTTTTCAATTTCGTACCTTTTGTAACATTTGGAACATTTTTCACAAATTGATCAACAATGCTATCTCTCAATCTTTTGATATGTGAGTGTGATAATCCCATGTGTAATGCAATCCAACGATAACTTTTACCTTCCAAGAGCCAGTGAAGGACTTCTAATTCCCTTTCATCTTGAATTAAATGGATCCGTTCCTGGATGATCTTGACCTTCTTTTCGTATTTCTCTACAATCGCCCAGCGCTTTTCTCGACGTTTATATTCCTGGAATACGGGGTCAGAATTCCGGCCTTGTGCTTTTGGCATGCTGCTTTCGATTCCATATTTAGTTGTGATGTTTTCTCCTGCATCTTCCATAGATTCACGTAATAGCTTGATTGAATTCATCATCCAGTGATAATCTTTTAGAATCGATTCTATCTGTTTCTTATTCACACCATCACCCCTTTTGTTTATAAGCACCCCCACGACCTCTTTTGTACGTAGGACGTTTAGTACCATCAAATCTTCAATATCACGCTGAGACAGTTTCTCTTTTTTTTCTTGCTGCGTTTTCTATGTTGAGGAAAGTTATTCTGCTTAGACCATTGTTTCAATTGCTTCCTGAATTGCTCGGACATAAGACCTCTCCTTCTTCAAATAAAAAAGAACACCAATCAAGCAGCCGCGTTAACAGCTAACTCAATCAGTGTCCTCCAGTGGGCTGGTGGGACTAAATCTTCTTTTTCCACTTTTTTTGAATTAGTTTTAATTCTTGTACAGCTTCGCGATCATGTTCAACAAGTTGTTCATAAAAGTCATTAGCATCTTTTTTAAATCCCTTTAATTTTGTTAAAATTTTTTCTTGTTGTTCTTCAAATAATTTCTTCTCCTCATGATCTAATTTCTTATTCTTACTATATTCAACTTTATTAGTAAGTTCTATTAGATTGTTAAATAGAAACCTAATTCCACTTATTCTTGCGTATAAATTTACTGGTATATCAAAATAATTAATAGTATCTATAATATTCATAAATGGCTCTAATGAGTGGCCAATCTTACTATATTCTTTTACAAAATCATCCTCGTTACACTTTTCTAATCTTTCTATCATTGAACCTAAATCCTGGATTGATCTATTAATAGTCACTCCTATATCAGAAAACACTTTTAAAAAATTTTCCAACTCCTTTTTTCTTTCCAAATCATGATTATATTCTATTTGTTTTTTTAGAGTTTTAAGTGTAATAACTCCGGCTATTAAGGTACCAATTAATGTTCCTAAAATAGTTCCACCTATTGTTAACCACGTCTCTAGTGATATGCAATTAATGCTATTACACCTTTCAATGCTAATAGGTATTGAATTCAAAACTCTTCCCCCTCATCAAACTTCACCCGCTTTACCTTACCCTGGTGTGTGATCACTTTCGTCTCCCCATGGACGGGTAAATAAGTCTTTCTCGCCTTCCCATTACAATATACGACACAAAACGGCTGATTTCCTTTTATTTCTATTTCCATTTTCTTTGAAACTATGTTTACATTGACATCTTCTAATCGCATAGAGCAGGCCCCCATGATATAATAGATTTACAGGGTATAAGTCGGGAGCCTGTCTCTCGGCTTTTTATTTTGTTTTCCAGTATTGGCCCGGGTTGAAATATGGTTCTAATGCCTCTCTATATGCCTCCTCTATCGGTTTATCGCCATATACTTCTTTCCTTATTTTTAAAGAGCATTCATTTTCTCTACTAGTCATATACACGTCCTCCATCACTTAAGATTATTAATGTATTGCAATCTCCACTTTTAGCCTGATTTACTTGTCCGTTACAAACTTTGGCAATGTTACATACAATTATTAATATCAATTAACTCTTCATTTTCTTTTAGCGGGTACATCATGTCCTAACCCTTAATAGAACCCTACAACTTCGGGTTCTTTTTTTTGCCATAAATTAGGGCGAAGTGGTTCGTGAATAATAACTTCAAATTCGTAAATCTTAACCTTAATTTTTTTCACTAAATAGGACAACCTATCTTTAAAGGTAGGTGCTTGGTACTTATGATTAATCGGATGATCATACTTTTCGGAATCATCTTTGGTGTAGCTTCATTTCCAACATTACTTAAAAAATCATCTCCAATTTGGCTACCACTTTACTTTATTAACTGCATTGTTAATTTTATTTTTGATAAGATTTTAGTGGAAACTAAGCAAGTAAAATATCCTGTCAGATTTCTCCCTAAGCTCTTTAAAATAAATATCGTATATGATTTTTTAGTTTGTCCTTATCTGTCCGTCTGGTATTGTAAGTCTACCTATAATTCAAGGTTATCTGGCCTTATAGGTAAATTATTTTTATTTGGAATACCCCAAGCTGTGTATGAAATCATATTAGAGCGAAAAACCAAAACTCTTAAATTTATTGGAAGATGGAAATGGTTTTACTCTGCTTTCCTCGTAGTTATCGTTAAATTAATATCAAGGGGTGTTTTGGAATTATTTAAGAAACAATATAATAAGAATCCTACATAGCTTTTGAAGGGGATTTACTCCCCTTCCTTTTTGTTGTGATGTCTCTAATCATCAACATCTTCTTTCAGATACACAACCTCAATCCTTTGCCATGACATTCACCCCTTCTTTTTCACCTTCTTCAGCTCGTCCAAATCAATCCAGCCACCAAATCTCCTGTCATAAGCTAAGACCGATAGCTTCAAAGGGTATTTATAATCAAATAGCTTACGCTTGAGCTTAAACCCTTCCGTCTCATGTCCTTTGATGTCAACAACCTCTATGGACCCGTCTAGATGCTCAATTTCAAAATCGGCTACATACTCCATTTTTCGATACGTCTTATTTTGCTTTTTAAAGCCTTCTAAGAGTTCGTAACGGGGTTGAAGGGTAAAACCTTTGATTTCTCCCACGCGTTTCCTGTAGATGAGCTCCTGATAAAATTGGGCCTCTTTTTTGCTATCAAAGGTGTGACCATCCACCTTAATTTTGTGATTCCCGTATTTGTTACGACGTTTCACAGCATCATCCACATCCCGACAAAAAGGAAGATAAAGAAAATAAACAGCACATAGTTCGTAAAGTGGTTCTTTTCACGTTTCTGGTATTGATCTAAGGTATCTCGCAATTGCTGATTTTCGATTTCTAAACTGCTAATTTGATAGTTTTTATTCATGTCCTCACCCTTTTCTATAAATCGCCTCGTAATAGCTATCTAGACTTGTAGTTTGATAATCAAAGAACTTCCCATCACGCCTAAATTGCTTTTGAAATGAATACTTTCTCTCAATGGGTTTCACACATTCAAAGCCTTCTTTTTCTTTCTGGATGCAAAGCTTCACACATTTGTATTTATCCGAGTGGCGCACTTTGCTAATAATGGCCATTGAATCACCTCTTGGATTCTGATTTCACCTGTTCCGCAAATGCACTTGCTACAGCTGCCACCTGAATTAATTCTTTGTATAGATCATCAGCATCCGTGCTTTTTGCATTTACCATATCCTGTTGCAACGCTTCAGCTACTTCCCCGACTTCTTCGCCTAGAATGGTGTACCATCTAAGGTAAGAGTGTTTTTGTCTTCCCCACTTTTCGTTTTGTCTTTCGCGCTCTTCAAATACCGCCTTATTGACCTGGTGCATTCTTTCTGTATATGAATCCATCACTCAATCCTCCTAAAATACTCTTCCCCTAGCTGTTTCCGTATTTTCTCAAGTGTCTTACTTCCAATGCCTGGTACATTCTCTAACCCATTGAATCTTTCAACGAAGAAATCCACCGTCCGACTTCTGCCGTAATCTGCCCCATTTGCAAACCCATCTAAATAACCTTCCTCATACTTTTGTTTCAAGATTGGATTTTTGGCCATGTGATGACCTCCTTGGCTTTCTGCCTTTCCCTGAATTTACTGAATAGCCTGTTAAACTTAACTTCTTGGCTATCCATGGCTCCTTATCAACATTAAGAAACTTATTTACTTGTGATTGGGATAATGGTTTCCAACAATCAATACATTTTCCATAATGCAAGTAACCGTAAGAACCAAACCTCTCAACATACCATTCGGGATACCCGCATTCACATACTTGCACATCAAATATAGTTAGTTGATTCATTGCTAAACCCACCTGTTCTCGTCTTTACTAACATCAATCTCCATCGCCCTAATCACAGCTAGTTTGTGCCTTAATTCCTTGTAATCCTTGCCCTCGGTATCTTTAAAACCTTTCTCATGAAGCTGTTCAATGATGTGATTCTTCTTAGCCTTTTCCAGCACATCTACAGCTTTCATTAGGCACCTCCAAATAGTCCGCCTTTTCGCGGTTTAATCATTCCTTCATCTGCCTGATCTAATATGATTAACCCAATTTCCATCTTTGGTCTTTTTAACTCTTTCGCTATATCAAAAATAGACGCTCCTGCATTCCACAATTCTCTAAACTTCACTAGCTCTTCAGGTTCCCAACCAAAGTTTCGTTTCTCATGAGCTATGTAAACCGTCATGTTGATTAACCTCCTGGAACCGACGTGCTAGTTCTGCTGTTGAGTAAATCTAGAGCTGATATCTCTTTATCTACGACTCTTTGAATATCTACAGCTGTCACTCCATACAATTTTTCTAAACTTGGAACAATGGTCATGGGATCCTTGTTAAGGGAAAGTGACAGTTCTATCCTCTCCGCATCAAGTTCAACCTGACTTTTCTTTTGTTCTTTCTCAGGTTCTTGCTTTTGCTCATCTTCCAGCTGCTTTTTAAACCAATCCGGTTGGACATCTTCTTTTGGTGATCCATAACGTTTTTGCTGCTGATTTCGAAATTGGACTTCTTCAGCTTTCGCCTGTTCTAAAGTAGTGATGTTCTTTTTCACCCAGGATTGTAAAATGCTCTTAGCATAGCTCCAATTAGGTTTATTTCTGTCTAGGGCTCTACTTAATGCCTCAATAACCATTTCGTCTCCTAGATCATCTATCCAGGACAATAGCTCTTGGGTTACATAAGGATTTACGACTCCAAAGTTATTTTGATAAAAAACAATGGCATCGGAAGTTGTTTCTGAATGATCAGTTTCTGTTTCCTCTGCTTTACTTTCCTTTCCTTTACTTTCCTTTACTTTCCTTTGTGTACTAATGTTGTCATCTATCGAGTTAATGTTGACGATAACTAGGTTTTTGTATGAATTAACCTCTTTTTTATTCAATAAGAGGTATTCATTGTCGATTTGAACCTTTTTTCTTCGCGAAGATGCTTCCAAATATCGCTTTTGAATCCCTTTAGAACTAAGGATTTGGTGCTTTTCATATAGTGGTTCTGAAAACAATCCCCATTTTAAACAATCATTAATGATTTCATTAACTTGGTTAATGTCTACATTAACTCTCCTAGAAAATAATAATTGTTCCTTTTCTCCCCACTCATAGAAATAACTGTTGTCATAGATTTTCATTAATATCTTTATCACTACACCAAAACCTTCAAGTCCGTGAGTTGCTTCAATTAATGCGATTTTGTCGTCCTGATCTATGTCAACATCTAGTGGGAAGTAATCGAGACCTTCTTTAATTGGCCTAACCATTACCTCACCCCATTCATGCTATATAAACTACTTTCCCTGTCAGTTCTTGTATCTCTCGCTTAAACCGTTCCTCATCACTGTTACTATCCGATAAATGCAGCAGGTGAATTTCCTCAACCTTGCTTAGATCATTAGCCTTTAAAAACTCTTTGAAGTTCTCCAGGCTAAAATGAGACCGTATAAGACGCTTTCTCATCATTTGGGGAACTGTACCCTCAAGAATGTTTTGGTCTAGAATGTCTCGGCTATAATTAACCTCTACAAGCAAATGTGTAAGCCCTTTGAACTTATACCGGATGTAATAGGTATCTGTTGCAAAAAGAAGTTTATCCCCTGATTGATTGGCCAACAGATAACCAACAGGCTCATTTACGTCATGTTCAACATCAAAAGGTAATATGGTCCATGTACCTATCTGAAACTGTTTCTTAGGCTCCACAGGCTTTATTCTGTGGTGGTCAATATTTAGGGCCTCTTTTGTTCCTGGAGACATATAGACATTAATTCCTGCCTTCACAACATCTTTTAAGCCTTTGGTATGGTCTCCATGCTCATGAGTAACCATACATCCTGCTAGACTGCTAGTATTGAATTTGAGCGCCTTTCTGATTTCCTTAAACCCTATTCCACATTCAAGAAGTAAAGGGGTACTACCATCTGTAATGTGGTAGCAATTCCCCTTACTGCTGCTCGCTAAGGTCTTTATATCAATCATTAAAATGCCAGTCCTTCATCTTGGCTCTCTTGAGATTCCATATCATCCATAACCTGGTCTACTGTGGTTTGTTCCTCCGGTTGTGGTTCTGGTTCTTGTTGTGGAGTTTCTTCTACATCTGAAACTTCAACATCGATGTACTCCGAATTGGCATTTTCGTTAATTTCCTGTTGGGCCTTGGCTTCTTCCATAACTTCATCTTGTCGGTTGAAATGGTTAAGCACTAAACTACTATCATCTGAGCTGTTTAAGAATTTCTTACAAGCACGATTAATGACTGTTTTCTTAGCCATTTCCTGTTTGAAGTTGTCGTGAGTGCTGCCCTTTCTTTCTTGTTTTTGGTCCTTCCCCCACATTTGAGACTGAGACCAGGCTTGGCGAATTTCATCTATGGTCATGAGCTCGGTGTAAACATTATCGTCACCTAGATCAATCACACAATAAGCGCCAGTGATTTTGTCTTTATCCTTATTTCCAAACTTCTGTTTATGCTTTAGATTCTTAATGCGTCCGTTTACCATTTCATAATCAACGTCATCATCTTCGTAAATGACAGCTGCATCTATCGCCTTTGCTCCGGTCACTCTTTTTGTTACAGCCATGGTCCCAAAATAGGAGCGTTGGAATGTTAACGTCTTACCATAAGCGATAAAGTAGCCTTGATTTTTTGCTGGGTTGAGTCCTTGAACGACCATATCTAGCAAACTGTTCGCAATACTATCTTTCGTACAGTTTTGTAAAACAGGAACATAAGAATTACCACTCTTCGCTTTTACTTCCTGTAGCTTGAGCC
The DNA here is from genome assembly GCF_009649735.1 of Salinibacillus xinjiangensis. Classification (GTDB taxonomy): domain Bacteria; phylum Bacillota; class Bacilli; order Bacillales; family Alkalibacillaceae; genus Salinibacillus; species Salinibacillus xinjiangensis. The sequence goes on along the minus strand of NZ_WJNH01000007.1, from coordinate 87,018 downwards.
ACGCACTCTTCATTGCATTCTCTGGGCTGTAGTTAGCCGGGAAGTGAAGTTCCCCGGCCTCTTGAAATTCTTTAACCTTGTTAGCCACAACATCGACGGTATCTTTTTTAACCATTGCTAATTCATTTTTGTTTTTGCTCAATTTACGCCACCCCTACTTCTGCTTTATTTTCAACTCGTAATTGCTTATCACTCTCTGAAACCACTAAGCTAATAACCTGCGAATCTATATCAATTAACTTCGTAACCGATTCCGCATTATCAACAAAAATTGGAGCTTGCACCCCATAATGCTTGGAAAGTGTGTCGATAATGTCTAAACCAACGTTGATACGTGCTGCATTATTTAAACCTGAATCATAAGGTACTCCTTCGAATGTAGTGTCACAAATCTCTTCTAAGCCGCCATTGATATTTTGTTTGAATAGATTAAACCTGGCATACTTAAATTTGCTATTAATCTTTTCTTCCAGGAGATCAACCTTAGTACGAATGAATTCTTCTGTAAGATAGAGCTCTTTCTCTAATTCCTCATATTCCTTTGCCAGCTGCTCTTCTTGCTTTTCAAGTTCTGCAATACGCTTATGAGACTGCGCTGATTGCTCAATCTTGCTTAGGTCAATTTGAAGTGCGTTTTGTTTTTCTTTTAGCGATGTAATTTCTGTTTGTACTTCTTGGACTGATGTTTGAACCGATTGCCGAATTTCTGAAATTTGTTGTTCTATGGCTTGTCTATCCTTCATAAGCTGTTGATAAGTAGCGTTATCAGTTATTGGTTTTACATTACTCTCAGCATCAGCGATTTGGTTCTCAAGGCCTGAAATCGCTGATTGCTTTTTCTCGATTTGCTCAGTAAGCTTTTGAACTTCGGAGTCAATACCGACGTTATCTTGCTTAATGGACTCCACTTTTTCTTTAAGCTCAACGCCTTGTTTGTTGATTTTTTCGAGTAAGCTAGACTTGTTACGGTTAAAGTTAGCCTTCGCGTTTTCTAACTGTTCTTCTGGTAGGTCTTGACCACAAGTTGGACAACTGCAGTTGGATTGATGATCAAACTCCTGTGCATTTTGCTCTTTATACTGGTCACGGAGCTTCTGCATTTGCTTTTCAAAAGCCTTTATATTTGTTTCATTCATGTCTTTTCGTTGCTCATGATTACTGACTTTTGATTTCAAAATGTTCACGTTCGATTGCTCTTCCTGAAGACGTGTCTTAAGCTTGAAAACCTCTTGTTGTCCTTGGTTAGCGTGTTCATTTTTGACGTTAGCAATCTTTAAATCTAGGTCGCTAATTTGAGCTCGTAGATTATTCACTTGACTACCGTTCTTGATATCGTTGATTTGCGACTGTTTAGATTCAATCTGCTGATTAATACTTTCTAATTGTTGATTGATGGCCGCTTGGTCAATGCCGTTCAGATTGGGAAGATTACGATTGATTTCATCAATTCGAATTGGAATTCGCTCGAGTTCCTGGTTAATTTCCTTCTTTTTAGCTGCAATAACTTTTCGATGGTCCTCAATACTACGACCACTCAAAATGTCCGTTAACTCCTTTAAATCCTTATTGGATTCAATCACATCATCATCAGTTACGTCTCCAGCAATTTCTAGCAATAAATCCCGACGTTTTTTCCAATGCAGCTGTTCATTAAAGTAGCTTGGACTCGTTAACAGTTTAAAAATATCCTCGTCCACTATCGATGCAATCTTTTCCGTGTACTCTTTCTTTTTGCTAGGAACCCCATCAATAAAGTAATCAGTAGTGTGACCAGAAAATTCACTGGTTATTGATCCACGCTTTTTCGTCCACTTTTCTTTAAACACTTTTTTGAGCGTTAACTCTTTCCCATTAACCAGGAAGGTTGCTTCCACTTCATGTTCTAAGTTATGAACGACTTTGCCGCCTTGTAAGGTTTTAATACCGAAATCCTTTTGGTTCTGGCTGTCCTTATCGAACAGGAGCCATACAAACGCATCGAAAATGGTCGTCTTTCCAGTAGCGTTATCACCAAATACTTTGATGTCCTTCCCAGCTGCGTTTAAATCAAATTGCTTAATCCCTTTAAAATTACTAAGATGTAATTCTAGGAGTTTTAATTGGTTAACCATGTGTATTCCTCCTTGTTTTTTCGCCCTTTATCAGCTAAACTAAAGGTATTAGATTTTAGCAAAATCCCTTATTTGACCCACGTTTACGCGAGGGTCTATTTTTATGCCGTTTTTTCGAACATTTGAGCATAAGTTTTCGTGTTAACAATCGTGAAGTATTTAAAACCACCCAATTCAAATTTCAATTGAACATTACCGCCTGGTACTGGATTTACTGTTCTGCTTAAATTGTTAGCTTCTAATATTTCTAGAAATACTTGAGGATTAACCAATACCTCATTTCCCCACATGACTGAAATGCCGTTGTCGTTTGCCGCCTTAGCAGCTTGAGCGTGTTTTACTAGTTGTTCTAGAGTCATAGACTTGCCCTCCTTTCGTTTTATAGTGTGCTTAGCCGCACCATCATACCCGGGAATGTTATGGCAAAATAAACAATACACAACACAAAGGACGGACAAGGGAATTCGATCACTTTATTTCTAGACGCTACTTTTGAAGGGAGGAATCCATTCCCGGGCATGACGGCAAAGCCAAGCCTTGCCGTTTATATTCAGTTGTGGTAAATTTAAATCAATAGAGTAATCCTTTTCAGTAAGCTTTTTAGCTTGCTGATTTTTTTATGCGTTCATAGCTATAGAGATGTAAAGAATGACCAGGGATAAGGCAAACCCCACGTAGAACACTAAATCAGTAGCTTTATTACTCATCCCCACTCAATCCCCTCTTAATCTTCTGGATGGTAAATGGGTTTAACGGTACCGCTTTGACAAGTATTCCTTCAAATCGTTCACGAACTTCCTTTTTCTCTTTTAAACTAGCAAGTTTATTAGATGACTTAACTAGATCCACAGCCAAACGATTAACCATTTCATAGTTGCAGTGTTCAAACTCTAAATCCATTCTTGCTATTAAGTAATCTGCACAAGCCTTTTCAATTTCGGCTTCCTTAATATCTTCCGGTAAAAATTGCTTTTCAAACTTCACGCTATCCCTCCTAAAATTGGTGATATTGTTACTACAATCAAATTAGGTAAATCTTGTAGAATCGATAGCCCGTCCATGCCACATGTGAATGCCACCATAACTTCTTGTGTTTGAGTGTTTACACACCATTGTTGAAAGATAGATAACGGTGGTTCCTTCACATCGTTTTCATACTTGGATATGTCTGACTGGTTAATATGTAATCTGTGCGCTAATTCCTCTTGGTTGAACCCAGCCCGATCGCGACATGCTTTTAATAATGCTCCGACTTTCACTTTTTCACCCCCTCTTATATGCCGCATTGGAATACTCATCCTTAGAGAAAGGTAGTATTATAGATTTATAGGGTTAAACAGCCTTTGTGTTCTTTGAATCTTCCTTTCTTTTTTTGGCTATCAGTTTTGGAGTTGAATGCTCAGCGAAAAAACGAACAATTGTTAATTTGGTTTCATGGCTGATTTGTGGTTCCTTCACATCTTTTTTCATGAGACCATCACTCCTTTTTCTTTCGTGAGCATTTCAGCTATCTTGACTTGGCCTTTACCAGTAATCAATGTGGTTACACTTTCCACATCACCATGAGTACGGCTAACAACCGTTACTGAAGTATCAAACAGCCCTTGCTCGATGTATTTTTGTTTTGGATTATTTCTTTCTCGGCCTGATTTAATTAGAAAACCTTTATCACGCAGCCATTGGAACATTTTGTTCCGCCCCATTTTAATTCCGTGTTTGTCGTACATCATTTTGGCGAACGCTCCGACGTTAATGGCTGCGTTGGAGTTTGATACGACTTTCCCGAATGTTGTGAAAGGCTCGTCCAGTTTGCGTTGTTCTTCGAGTCTTTCTAATTTTTTTCTTTCCATGATCCATTTCTCAGCTCGTTTAATTGGATCATCAATCATATATGAAGGTTTGTTTTGTTCTTGGAGTTGCTGTTTCATCCGATTGAATTCGGTAATGTACTTTTCTTTGAATTCAGCAGCCTTTTTTCCGGTGTAGCCCATAACCAAAAAAGAAAATCCATCCTGAGTAATGAAATACTTTTTTAATACTCTTCCTGTTACATCCGTATAATCACTCAACGCAAAATTGCGTTCAGTAAAATCAGTACTACATTCAAGGTTTTGGATACTTCTCAAAACATCGGAATGACGTTTATTAAATACTTCAGATACTGTAAGACTGTCGGTTACAACCTGATTGTCTTGAATAAAAACTAATTGATTCATTTGATTACCTCCTTGTATAACTTAAAAAGTTATTGAGATGTTTTAATGCAGTTGATTTCATTCGATCTATTTGCTTTTCGGTCTTCCCTTCTTCTTCTAATTCATCTAGGAGCCAATCATTATTATCGAAAGTAATAGAATCGATTTCGGTCTGAACTTGAAACAATACATCATCCACAGAATTCACTTGATCTAAATCCATTTGAATCATGCGGTACTTATCGTTAAGACATTGTGCACCTTTTAAAACTTTTGGGAATTGATTCATCAAACGCCCTCCTTGCAGATTTGTTTGTGCATCGCTTTCTTATAAGCCATTAAACGCCGACACCGATATGGATTCTTTATCTTGCTTGGGTGAATCGCCGTGTATTGCGTAACTTTCCTGGTGTAATAGCGAATGCGATCTATGGATGATTTCAATTAGATCACCTCCTTGGAATTCGCTTGGTTCAAATCTTTTATAACGGATTCCGTTAGTTTGTTGTCAAAAAAAATGGCTGGACTTACGCCTAACGATTTTGCAATAACGTTCAAACGTTCAACATCCAATTTCACTTCTCCAGAAGTAATGTGACGGTACCCTTGTAGTGATAGATTAAGCTTTTTAGCTAAATGTGTTTTAGTTACTCCTTTAGCTTTACGGATTTTCTCTACATTTTCATGAATCATATGTCTCACCTCCAACTAACGTTTTCCGTTACAAATATAATACTAACGCATTCCGTTAATGTCAAGCAGTATTTTAAAAAAATTCTCATATACCGTTAGTTTTATATCATATTCCGTTAGTTGGTGGTATTATTTAGGAAAACAGTAGCGTTAAGGCGGGGTTTCTAGTGTCTATTAATAAAAAGATTAAAGAATTACGAGAAAAGAAAAGAATAACTCAAAAAGAACTAGCAGAAAGGGTGAATAAATCTCCGCAAGTTATATCTAATTGGGAAAGAAGTTATACTGATCCGGATTACGAGGATGTTTCTAAGTTAGCTGAAGCGCTTGAGTGTACAGCTGATTATTTACTGGGTAAATCTGAAAGTCCCACATATAATGAAAATGTGGATAATAAAACAAAAATAATTAATAAGATTTCGGATGAATTCCCCGATGCAGATTTAATGTTTAATGATTTAGCGAACATGTCTGCTGAGCAATTAGAAGAGGTTTATGATTTTATTAAATTTAAACTACATAAAAAGGAGGATTAGATGGGGCCGTTTATTATGATTGTAGGAATTCTTGGACTTATTGGAGGAGTAATTCTGCTTATTAGATCTTTCATTAAAAAATCTAGTAAAGCAAAACCAATTATTCTCACTTTAGTAGCATTTATTTTGATACCTGTTAGTGTTACGTTATCTAATTCGAATATTCCGGAATACGAAATTGTAGAAAGAGATGAAAGCAGGGATAACGTACTATCCGTGAGAGCTGTTACAGAATCTGAAGAACAGCAAGAACTAAAAGAATTAGCTGAACATCTTTCAAAGGAAATTATAAACTCCGATACCTTTGAAGGTTTGAATACATACGCAGCTTATATAAGGATTCACTCCCCTTCTGATGATTCAGAATACGGAGGTCTGATATTGGATTCGAGGATTGCTTACAGGAGTGAGGGGCTGCCAATCACTGGGCTAGATGAAACTGACAAATTATATATTGCAGAATAACCCCATAATTAGGGGTTTTCTTTTCAGGCGAAAACAGAACGTATATTCTCATTTGTAGGGGGTTATTGAAATATATACACACGTTGAAGATTATATTAATCAATTATACTCGTATCTATCAATAGAAAAGCCGTCTCAATTAGAAATGGAGGAAATTGCACGAAAACTTAATATAAACATTTATTACGGAGATTCAAGTTTTCGCTTTGGAAACAACATTGTTCTCAAAAAGTCTTCCAAGCAAAAAGAATGGCAAGATTTTGGTCATGAACTATGTCATGTTTTATGGCACGAAGGTAATCAATTAAATATGCCATTGCCTTTTAGAGATTTACAAGAATGGCAATCCATAAATTTTGCCCATCATTTTTGTGCTCCAACCTTTATGTTGTTGGAATTGAAGGATGTAAATGTATACAACATCATGGAGACATTTAATGTAGATTATTGTTTTGCTAAAAAACGAATGGGGATGTTTGTGCAAAGAATCTTTAACGGGGGTGTGGTGATATGAAAACTGGTATCTACATACGTGTAAGTACAGATGAACAAGCCAAGCACGGTTATTCAATTTCTGCTCAAAGGGAACGATTAAAGGCTTATTGTGTATCTCAGGGTTGGGATATCGTAGGTTTTTATGTAGATGAAGGGATTTCAGCTAAAGATACAAACAGACCTGAACTAAAACGTATGCTGAAAGATATAGAGACCGGAGAAATTGAGTGTGTATTAGTTTATAAGTTAGATAGATTGACTAGATCCGTATTAGATTTGTACAAGCTGCTAGAATCATTTGAAAAATACGGTTGTAAATTTGAATCGGCTACAGAGGTTTATGAAACTTCAACAGCTATGGGAAGAATGTTTATCACGTTGGTGGCTGCATTGGCGCAATTTGAAAGAGAAAACATGGCTGAGCGTATTAGTATGGGGTTGCAGGAAAAGGCTAGACAAGGAAAGTATACACATAACCAAAGACCTTTTGGGTACACGCTTAAAGATGGAGTTTTATCCTTAAAAGATGATGAAGCAGAGATTGTTAGACTGATTTTTAGGCTTTATTTAGATGGTAAGGGAGCAAACAGTGTTTGTAAGTACTTAAATGCCAGGAACATCACTACAAGGGACGGTAATACTTGGAACGATAAACCCTTAATACAGTTACTACGTAATCCAACATATAAAGGGACAGCTACCTGGTTAAAAGGAACCGAAAACGAAATAATGATTGAGGATGCTCACCCGCCTATAATCGATAAAGAAACTTTTGAAAGGGTTCAAAAGACGATTGAAAAGCGTAGGGGCCTTTCACCTATGCAAATATATAGTGATCATATCTTCTCAGGAAAATTGAAGTGTAATAAGTGTGGTTATTCTTTAACTGGGTATAGAGTGTATACAAAAAACGCAAAAGGCGAAAAAGTCTCTTACAAAAATTATCGTTGCTTACACAAAAAAACCGGTCAATGCTCAGGAGTAAAGACAATATCTGAAAGAAAATTAGAAAAGCAGTTTATTCATTGCATGAAGAAAATAAACTTAGAAAATGAAGCGAAAGAAGTTTCTGTTAGTAATATAAAAGCAGAAGATAAATCGGCTGAAATCAAACAAGCTGAGAAGGACCTTAAAGAAGTCGAAAAGCGCAAAAAGAAATGGCAGTACGCATGGGCTAACAACATGGGGATGAGTGACAGTGACTTCGAAAAGAGAATGCGCGAGGAAAATAAAATTGAGGAAGAAGCAAAAGCGATTTTAAGTAATGTGCAATCTGAAGAAAATGTATCGATAGATCGGGAGGAGTTTTATCGAACCCTCCAGGAGTTTACTTCAAATTGGAACAATCTAGATGATCGGAATAAGAAAAACCTTGTGCAAATCGTGGTAAAGAACATTGAATACGATTATGATGAAAACAAAGAATTTTACATTAAAAATGTAGAATTTTATTAAATTTTGATTACCACCATAACTTTGAGACCTCGCAAACTGCTGCCAAAGAATTTGCACGCATTGTCCATGATCTTCCTTGGACTGTATCGCAAAACATACTGGTTATGCTCCTCCAGTACTCGTGTTCCGGTTCGAATATCGTCAATTCGTTCTGGAATGACTGCGAGTGTAAATGGGGTGATTTCATATTCTTTTTTCAACAAGGTCATTCATTTCATTCCTTTCTCCTATTTTTCTTCCATAATATATCATAAAAGTAAGAAAAATGATATACTCAGAAAATAATATGTTTTCAGAAAAATATTGGTTATGTAAGCTTTATTTTCTTAATTTCGTCTTCACAAAATTAAATTTTTATAAAATACTTACAACAAAAAAGGATTTTTAACAAATTTTCCTCTATGGGCTAAAGTTGTCTATAATAAAAAATAAACGGAAAGGGAAATTCAATATGATTTGGAGAAAAAACAAGAAAGAGAATCAAGCTAAAGCGACATACCCTATTCGCTCGGTGACCATTGATGAGTTACGCCAAGCGATACGTCAATACGGAGACCAGCTCCATTCTAATGTTCCATTATCCGTTATTATTAAGGATGATTTAACGCTTGATTATTCCTTATTAGCCCCGTTCTTGAAATGCATCCCACAAGAAACCTACTATATGTCTAAGGAAACCTACGAACTATTTCCAGAAAGTCAGAAACAATTAGCAATGGATTTGGATTTGATTCAAAGGGCTGTCGACCAGTATATAGAGCAAACGAAGGAGGTACCCGTGATTGACGGGGATCCATATGAGAAGGTTAGTTATTTTAAACTGGAAAAATTAAACCTTTTACCTCGGCGCCCCGATCAAGCTTTTTATATAACAGATGAGGAATTCTTAGTGACGTACACAAAACCGAAATAGAATCGTCGATTATTTTTCACATCTCTCCCCGCTATACCTCGCCTATTCAAGCTATTATGAAAGTAGCTTAGATGATTTAAAGTGGTTTTGGGGGAGATTTTATGCCAAAGAAGTATAATGTCATTTTCGCAACTGTGATTGCGGTTGGAATCGCCTTAGGAATTTTATATCTCGAGTTTTGGCGTGATGCAGGAATTGAGCTACCTGAAGACATTACGATGGAGACGGTTAGTGGAGAAAGTTATTCCTTTAGAGAAATGGAGCCAAAGGTAAAGCTAGTAGAATTCTTTTATGCCAAGTGCCCTGATGTATGTCCATTAACGACACAACGAATGATGCACTTAAAGAAGATGTTTGAAGAGGATGGCGTATTTAAGGATAAGATAGAATATATATCTGTTACGATTGACCCAGAGAATGATACGAGAGAAGAAATCCAAGAATATATGGATCGTTATGGAATTAAAGAAAATGACGGTTGGGTATTTCTGCGCGGAAGTTTAGAAGATACGGAAAGGCTAGCTGAGCCATTTCGTTTTCAATTTAAAGATGTCGGAACTGATTTTATTACCCACACCTCATTTGCATACTTGTTGAATGAAGATAACCAGCTAATTGAAAAGTTTCCTATGGGTGAGGCATTTGACAAAGAACGGGTATACGACCGTGTCACTGATTTAGTAGATTAAATAAGGAATGCGAAAGAAAACATCGACTTAAGACCAGTATTGGTGAAAGTCGATGTTTTTTACCTTTTATAAATTTTAACCTCTACATAGTGGCTTGCCCGATAGTCCCATACATCCTCTTTGCTAAATCAAGCATTCGCTGCCCCTCACTTCCAGGCGCAACCATTTTCTGATAGATGTCATCCATGGACCATGTTTTCCCTTTTTCATCCTTATAGACGACGTGTTCACGTCTGAATTGGGTTGGAGAGTCAATTCCTGCTGCAGCCGCAATTCGGTATAATCCTTTACGCATCGTAATGACATAGTTTGCTGTCCGGTGTTTTTTCTCGTCAACTACCAAGGCCTTCTGTAAATCCGGGTCGGTCGTTGCAACACCAACAGGACACATATTTGAAGCGCATTGAAGTGTCTGGATGCACCCCACAGTTATCATAAATCCACGTGCGATATTCACCAAGTCTGCTCCCATTGCAAGTGCCATGGCAACACGGTCAGGTGAGCTTAGTTTACCAGAGGCAAAAATCTTAATAGTATCACGAACATCGTATTTTTGTAGTGCGTGGTGTACAAGCGGTAGGGCTGATCGAATCGGCAGGCCGACACTGTCGGTGAGTTCCTGATAAGATGCTCCTGTTCCTCCTTCACCGCCATCAACTGTAATGAAATCCGGACCCATTCCAGTGTCCCGAATATGTTTTGCTAGTTCATCTGCCTCTGAATGACTGCCGATTACCACCTTCATCCCAACAGGCTTGCCAGAATGCTCCCTCACCCGTTCGATAAAGTCAAAAAGGGATGGATAATCATTAAATTCAGGGAACCTGTTCGGACTGTCAATGGATTTAAATGGTTCAACCATACGGATTCTGGCAATCTTTAATCAGGAGATATCGCTTCGTCTTCACCTTGGTCTCCCTGTCCATCTTCATTTCGTCCGCCAACTTCGGAAACATGGAATTCCGTACATAGTAACCCTCTTCTTCAAAGTCGCGCTGGGAGCCAAAACCAATTACATCACGCTTATATTTTGATTTCCGTACGATGTGCTGGAACTCGTTCCGTGAAAAGGGCTCCCCCTCAGTATCACTATTAAAAAAATACTGCCGTAGTTCGGGGCCAATATTTTCAAAAAGATAACGTGCCCGGCCTATTAATGGGTAATTTCGTAGAATTGGATGCTGCTTTTGTGTGCGATCCACAAAATATAAATAAATGCCACTTGCAATTAGAATCAGTATAATTAGAAGAACGACAATAAATCCAATTACTGTCATTACGTTTGCTAAATTCATGCCACAATTCCACCTTTAGCATATTGTTTATATGCTTAGCATGTATATTGCAACAAAAAAATATCCGCCTAAAGAATACTACGGAATATTAATATCCTGATTGTATATTTTAAGTATGATATAGCCAGTAATCAATCTAGCACATCAGTTTCGATTATTTAATCAGCAGACCAAACTTTCATTTTAAATAAAGGCTGTTTCTGTAAAACTTTACTGCCTTTTGTACTGTGCAGTAGATATAAAATGCGACGTAACTCTAGCGTATTTTCCAATGATCGATAAGATGAGTGCACAACCATCGCTCCGGAAATACACTTCGCTTTCACCCAAGGGCACAAGTGCGACATCTACTCAAACTCCCTTTGGTCGTTTTCATAGTGTCTTTTTTGCCGCGGGCGAGCGGTGAGCCTCCTCGAAGTTCGTGTGCGCCTGCGTCTACTCGTATCGCTTCGAAGTAGGCTTTCTCGGCGCAAGGGAGCAAAGGAGTCCATTCAACGTCGTACCCTCGCTGCGGGGTCTCACCTGTCTCTTTTCTCCCACGAAGAACCTGACGTTCAAGTGTCGGTGTTGGCCACAGGACGTGGCCGTTTTTAACCGACCAGGAGTCTCCGTGTATTTCCTCCGCTAAAACATTGCCTCATTCGTTTATTTAGAGCTGAACTATTGGTTAATCAAAAGCTTTTTAACTTTGCATTCATCAGAACACTTCAATAGTGGAGGCAGAATACGGAGACTCCTATGGGAAGAAGCGTGGTGAAGACCCCGCAGGAAGCGGTCTGGGCTTCCGAGGAGGCTGAGGCCGCGCCCATGGAAAGCGGAGTATTCTGCCGGAACGGTATGCATGCACTCAATAATCATCAGAACGACTTAAGCAACACTAAAAAAGTCTAACTATGTCGCATTTTATCTCTTTTAAGTCAAAAACAACATTCTCTTAGAAAAAGCATAAACAAAAAAGGAAAAGGTCAGTGAATACACCGACCTTTTCCTTTTCTTATACAGACAACATGGCCCGATCGTTTGTAAATTGTTTTCCTCTGATTTTTTGAAACTCTTCAATCAATTGCTCAACAGTTAAATCTTTCTTCTGTTTTTCATCTGCATCAAAAATAATTTGTCCTGCATCCATCATGAATAGTCGATTTCCTAGCTCAATCGCCTGATCCATTTGGTGTGTCACCATCAATGTTGTGAGCTGATGCTTTTTCACAATATCCTTTGTGATGTTCGTTATGAGTTCTGCTCGAGCCGGATCAAGTGCTGCTGTGTGTTCATCCAAGAGGAGAATTCTTGGTTTGGTAAAGGTCGCCATAACAAGTGAGAGCGCTTGACGTTCACCGCCTGACAAGAGCCCGACCTTCGTATTTAAACGATCTTCTAAGCCAATATCAATGGACGATAGTAGGTCCTGAAACTCCTCTCTTCTTTTGGCATTCACACCACGTAAGAATGAACGTTTCTTCGTTCGCCCTAATGCTAGAGCTAGATTTTCCTCAATCGTCATATTAGGCGCCGTACCGGCCATGGGATCTTGGAATACACGGCCAATCCATTTGGAACGTTTTTGCTCTGGTATAAAGGTAACATCCTTATCATCAATCGTAATTGCACCAAAATCCGGGAATAAAACGCCCGCAATAATATTAAGCAAGGTTGATTTCCCCGCACCATTACTACCAATGACAGTGACAAAATCACCTTCATTTAAGGTTAAATCTACACCTTGCAAGGCTTTCTTTTCATCAGGGGTGCCCTCATAGAAGACCTTCTCTAGCTGTTTTAAGTTAAGCATGTGTATTTTCCCCCTTTCCATTCTGATGTAACTGTCTCTTCTTTGTATGTCTTCGGTTGTTTTCTTTTACTTGCTTCCACCAATGAGGTATTACAAGTGCAGCAACAACAATCACCGCTGTGATCAGCTTCATATCACTAGCATCGACAAAATCAACCCGTAGAGCTAATGCAATAATGATTCGATAAGCAATAGCACCTAAAATAACGGCAAGAGTGGTTCGGGCAATTTTCTTTGTACCAAATAGCCCTTCCCCAATAATAACCGACGCCAAACCGACGACAATCATCCCAATTCCTAAATTGACATCAGCAAAGCCATTGTATTGAGCGATAAGAGCCCCACTAATAGCAACAAGGCCGTTGGAAAGCCCTAATCCCATCACAATGTAGCGGTTTGTATTAGCGGATAAACTTCTTACCATGCGAATGTTATCTCCTGTTGCTCTTAGTGCTAATCCTGCTTCTGTTTGCAGTAACCAATCCATCACAAATTTAATGATTATTACGAAAACGACCATACTAACAATCACTAGAAACGTTCTTGGAGCGTAATCGGAAATTCCTAAAGCCGTAAATGGTTTCATGAGAATTTCATCTAACTGAAGACTATTCCACCATGCTTCAATCTTTGTAAAAATAGTAGATTGATTGAGCAGTGGTATATTTGGCATATCCATAATTCTAAGATTAATAGAATACAAGGCCGTCATCATTAATATCCCAGCTAGTAAAGGATTGATATTCCCCTTTGTATGGAGAAGTCCTGTTACACAGCCTGCGAGAAAGCCAGCAACCCCTCCTAGCAACGTGGCTAGAAAGGGGTCTGAACCATTTACAATCATAATCGCACTAACGGCTCCACCTGTAACAAAGCTTCCATCTACTGTTAAATCCGGAAAGTCTAGCACTCGAAATGTTAAGTAAACACCTAAAGCCATTAAGGCATATATAAGTCCAGACTCAAAGGCACCATAAAGTGCACCAACCATAATTATTCACCCTTTTATTCTTGTTGTGTTTGGACAATTGTTGCTTGTTCTTTTATCTCATCTGTAATTTCTACACCCATATTTGCTGCTGCATCCTCATTTACATTAAGGATTAAGTTTTGTGGATATTCTGCTGGAATTTCACCAGGTTCTTTTTCACCTTTTAATATTTGTATGGCTTTTTGACCTGCTTCGTAACCAATATCGTAATAATCAAATCCATAAGCGGCAAACCCTCCACGTGCAACAGAATCTAGTTCACCAACAAATAGTGGAAGCTTTTCCTGTTCACTGACCATAATAACTGATTCAAGTGCACTCACAACTGTATTGTCTGTGATGATATAAAATACATCAGCTTCCCCAACAAGTGATTCGGCCGCTTGTTTTACGTCAGCAGAGGTAGCAGCGCTTGCCTCTTCTACTGTCAATCCTAGCTCATCGGCTACTTTTTTCATTTGCTCAATCTGTGTAACAGAGTTTTGTTCTCCTGAATTGTAAACTGTACCTACAGTTTCATAGCCCATATCCTTAATTAGCTGCATTGTACTTGGAATCGCATCTGGATTAGAGTCTGAAGTTCCTGTTACATTTCCACCTGGGCTTTCCATGCTATCTACTAGTCCTGCGCCAACTGGATCGGTAACAGATGTAAACACGACTGGAATTTCTTCCGTTTCATTGGCAGCACTTTGAGCACTTGGTGTTGCATTTGCAAATATTAAATCTACTTCATCACCAACAAATTTACTAGCAATCGATTGGTTATTTTTAGAATCCCCTTGTGCATTTTCTTCTTCAAATTGCACATTCAAATCCGACTCATCTAATGCGGCTTTAAACCCTTCTGTTGCAGCATCTAATGATGGATGCTCAACGTGCTGGAGTACTCCAACCACATATTCTTTAGAACCTGCATCTTCCCCACCACTTGCATTACCTTGCTCATCAGAGGATGAAGTATCTTCTGAATCAGTACCGCAAGCTGCAAGGAATAATAGTAAACCAAATAATAGAATCATTCCTAATTTTTTCATTACAAGCTCCCCCTTTAGCACTTCGGCGCTTTTATGCTTTTATGCGTTTATGCTTTTATGTATTAAAGTGTAAAGAATATTAACCTAATTTTCAAGCCTAAATTTACGATGTAAGTAGATTTATAGTAAAAATAAAAAAAGGGATGGTCGCCCACCCCCTTTATACACGTATTACATTAATTTCGTACAACATCCTTCAAAGCCCTACGCAAGATTTTTCCAGTTGTATTTTTTGGTAGCTCATCCAAAAATTCAATTTTGCTTGGTACCTTATATTTGGCTAGTCGTTGTGAGCTGTAAGTAAATAATTCATCCTCACTTGCCTGTTCTCCTTCTTTTAAGACAACAAATGCCACAACTGCCTCACCTGCATCAGGATCAGGAACGCCGATGACCGCCACTTCAGCGACCTGCTGATGATCGTACAATACTTCCTCCACTTCACGCGGATAAACGTTGTAGCCGCCAACAAGGATCAAGTCTTTCTTACGGTCTACAATGTAAAAATAACCTTCTTCATCCATACGGGCCATATCACCAGTATATAACCAACCATCCTTTAACGTAGCTTGAGTTTCTACTGGCAATTTATAATAGCCCTTCATTACATTTGGTCCTCGAACCGCGAGCTCCCCTACTTCCCCAACAGGAACTTCTTCACCAAATTCATCTACAACCTTATTCTCAACATTTATTATACTCTGTCCAATTGAACCTGCCTTCCGCTCGCGATCAAGAGGATTAAAGCACGTTACTGGTGATGCTTCCGATAGTCCATACCCCTCTGATATTTTCACATTAAACTTTTTCTCAAAGTTCTCTAATAAAGCAACAGGCATGGCCGCTCCACCCGATATACAGAGGCGCATGCTCTCAAAAGCTGATACATCTCCATCAGGCTGTTGAAGTAAGTAATTGTACATCGTTGGAACACCTGCAAAAACGGTAATTTGGTGTTTCTTTGCTTCCTTAAACACCTCAGCAGGTGAAAACTTCGGCATAATGAGTACAGTTCCCCCATTCATGAGTGGAGCATTTAGGGCAACCGTTAAACAGAAAACGTGGAACATTGGTAAAGCCGCAATCACCTTATCACTTGGTCCAATTTGTAAGTAATCCGCAACGTCCTTTGCGTTTGAAAATAAATTCTTGTGGGTAAGCATTGCCCCTTTTGGTTTGCCAGTCGTTCCAGATGTATAAAGAACAACAGCGGTATCCTCATCATTTAAGTTTGGTCTCTCCAGTTCTATCGATCCCTCCTGGACAATCTGTGTAAACGATTTCAATTTTGAAGATAAGGGAGATTCTGAAAATTCTAGCTCTGGATTGGTCTCACCAACAATGTAATGCTTGACATTTGGAATCAACTTTTCCATATGCTCAAATTTTTCTAATATGACGTCTAACGTAATAACACCCTTTACATCCCCGTTATTAATAATGTACGAAATCTCATCAGGTGTATAAATGGGATTAATCGGGATAACAGTTGCCCCAATTCGAAGTGCGCCGTATAGGCTAATCACAAAATGTGGCGTATTTCCCACTACTAATGCGATATGGTCTCCTTTCCCATACCCTAATTGCTTTAAGCTTGAGGCAAACTTAGTCACAGCTCCTTCTAGTTCTTGGTATGTTTTTTCTTCTCCTTGGAAAATATAAGCGGTCTTCCTTAAGTGATTCTTAGCTGTCCATGTTAGTTGATCACTTAAGTTCATGTAATAATCCCTCCCCAGCAATTTTAAAATATGAATGAATAATCATTCATATTGGTATAATAAGAAAAAACTTGGGCTATTACTAATAGCCTAAGTTTTTTCTTATACTATCAACTAATATGATAGTATAAGGACCTGCCTCTATTATAAGATAGGAACAGGATATGTACAAGAAAAGGTTTACATGTTTATCCAACACGATTTGATAATTTTACTCAATATAAGCTTCGATCCCGTCCAGCACCAAGACCGACTCCGACCATGATGATAACGATTGCCATGAATAATAGCAATGGAATAGTCCACGAATGTGTCCAGTCAAATAAGCCCCCCACTAAGGTTGGTCCTATAGCAGCTAATAAATAACCTACAGATTGTGCCATTCCAGAAAGTTGGGCAGCCTGCTCTGAACTGCTAGCCCGTAGACTCAAAAGTACTAAAGATAAGCTAATGGAAGCTCCCTGCCCGAGACCAATTAAAAGAACACTTAACGTAACGAATACAAAATTTCCTCCATCAACAAATAAAATGGCGACACCAGTAAAATAAACGATGCCAATAAGTATTACAATCACCTTTTGGTTTCGAAATCTGTCAGCAAGAATAGGAGTAAAAAACGCCATTGGTATGCCTGCTAACTGCATAATGGAAACCATCCACCCTGCTGTGGAAATATCTAGGCCACTTCCATTTAATATTTCAGGTAGCCAGGCAATCGTACAATAAAAAAGGAACGATTGTAGCCCCATGAAAACAGTCACTTGCCAGGCAATAGCAGATCGCCAAATCGAGGGTTCCGAGAGGTCTAATTTAGGTTGATAATTCCTTTTTTGCTCTGAAGACTTTCTGATTTGAGGCCCCCATACGACCATAGCTAGAACCGAGACAAATGCCCAAAAGAGAAGAGATTTCTCCCATCCAAGTCCAAGATGAACAGCCAGTGGAATACTTATGCCAGAACCTAAAGCTGCAAAGACGTTCATTGAGGCTGTATAGGTTCCAGTCATTAGCCCAATTTTTTCAGGATAGTGAGTTTTAATGATACTCGGCAGTAGGACATTCATAATAGCAATGCCAACCCCTACTAGCATGGTTCCAATAAACACAGTTGGAACCATCCCTATGGAACGAACCAAAATACCCATTAGTAATGCTATTAAACCAGCTAATATCATCATTTTCTGACCATATCGGATACCTAGCCGCGGAGCTAAGAAAGAAAATACCGCAAAAGAAAGTAGGGGTAAGGTTGTAAGAAATCCCGCTATACCATTTGAAATGCCCAAGTCTTGGCGTATGGACCCAATTAATGGACCAACAGCTGTAATGGCAGGGCGTAAATTAAATGAAACTAGAATAATGCCAAATACTAATAAAGCATTCCGTGTGGTTACTGGTTGCGTTTGAGTAATGGAAGTGCTTTTCATAAACACAATCTCCTCTTCCGTATATTCCTTTTTCAATAACATGAAGCAATATCTTCTATTGTTCATGTCAAATCATTTTAAGTCAACACTATTTTACTTTATATTTCAAATGTATTAAATTTTCTTAAAATAATTCTATTTTCATAGTATATAAGTTATAATGAGGAAAGCAATGGATAAATTTAGGAATATATTTTGAAACCTTTCAAATGGGATATTCGTATACGAAAGTACTGAATCAAATGATGATTACATTTTGGGGAAAGGGGACGTTGTGGGCTTGTATATTCTCATTGGTATTATCTTGTTAGGAATTGTTGCCATATTTATTATAGCTGACAAAGTCGCACCTACCTCTGCTATGATGAGTTCTTTTAAAAAAGGTACCTATAAAAAATTTATGATAGGTATGTCAATTGCAGCCCTTTTATCCATTTCCTATGGAATTTATTACAGCATAACCTATCAACCTCCCTTTTTAGATATTACGATAGAGGATAACGAATATACGATATTTGGAGAGATTGGTGAATTAGGGTATTTTTCAGACAGCCTTGTACGTCAGGGTCAAGCTACTAATCTTTATTTGGCGTCATGGGAAGAATTGGGGTTGAATCAGAATGTGCAACTTATTGTTGAATACCCTTCTGGAAAAGAAGAAATTTGGTGGCCAACCGTTTCCATAATTGAACCCGATAAGCTACAAAATAAATATGGAATTAAGGAAGTCTATCGGTGCTCTCCATATATGTTTGTAGAGAGTGGAGAGGTTCAATTAACAGTGCAACAAAATAACCATGCGGTCACTTCTCTAACCATTGAGGTTCACTCAAAATAATAAGCATGTGGTTTCGTCATCGAAACCACATGCTTATTATTATGCTATAGGAAAATCACTTAGTAAACAAGAGTTGCAAAGTCTTCTAATGTTACATTACCAAAGTAATGCTTTAGATCTACATCCTCGAATGCTTCAAAAATAGCGTCACGTTCATAACGGGTACCAATTAATTTTTGTTCAATATCTTTGACATCTCCAACACCGAAAAAGTCACCATAGATTTTGCAGTCCTCAATAATTCCTCTTTTCACGTCAAGCCTAACATCAATGGTACCAGCACCTTCAATTCGTTTTGAATGTTGAATATCGAATGAAGGAGATTTTCCATAGTTCCACTCCCATTGCTGATAACGCTTTTCAGATAATTCATGAATGTTCTTCCAATCCTCTTCGGTAAGCTGATATCTAGGAACATCCTTTACATCTTCAACATCAAAAATATAACGAAGGATCATATTTTTGAACTCGTCCATTGTCATTTTTTCGTTTAGATATTCAGAAATATTTCCTACACGACTACGGATTGATTTAATTCCTTTGGATTTAATTTTTTCTGATTTTACTTTTAAGGATCTCACAACATTTTCTACTTCAGAATCAAACATTAATGTTCCATGGCTAAACATACGGCCTTTGGTGGAGAATTGAGCATTCCCAGAAATTTTACGGCCATCTACTTCGAGGTCATTGCGTCCAGATAGCTCAGCATTTACTCCATTCTCTCGTAAAGCGTCAACCACCGGCTGAGTGAACTTAGCAAAGTTGTGAAAGCTATCGCCATCGTCCTTAGCTAAAAAGCTAAAGTTTAAATTTTGCAGGTCATGGTAAACAGCTCCACCACCAGATAAACGGCGAACGACTTTAATTCCATTCTCTTCCACAAAGTCCGTATTAATTTCTTCAATCGTATTTTGGTTACGACCGATGATAATGGATGGTTCATTTATGTAAAACAGTAAATAGGTATTGCCACCCTCAATATCCATGTTATTTAGTGCATATTCTTCGATTGCTAAATTAATTCGTGGATCTGTAATTCCTTCATTATCAATAAAGTACATCATATGTGATGCGCCTCCTAACCTATAATCATACTCATTACCTATTTTAATGATAAGCCCTCAATAAATCAAAACATAACCCACCTCGCTTTAGCGCTTTAAAGCAGTTAGGGCCTGTCCCCCCCTATGGTAAAGCGTTAAAGGATAGAGTTTCTTTAGCGATTTGGATAGGGCCCTGATATTGCTGCTTGGCTACTATTTTCAATTTCTGCTGGTCACCGAAATGTGGGAGGTGGCTGAGCCAAAGCTGTTTGACTCCCGCGGCTTGGGCTAACTTTCCACACTCCTCGCTAGTCATGTGACCTGGACCACTCCCATCCATCCCGGCATACAAACTACATTCGGCAATTAACAAATCAGCACCCTCACTAAACGTGACCAATCCTTCAAAGTGACTCGTATCTGCAGTATAAACGATTGTGGTTTCTCCATCTGTGATTCTCATCGCATAGCAAGGTACAGGGTGATGCGTTTTTAGGAACCGAATTTGTAATGGCCCCAAAGTTAAAGTTGAGTTCAGGTCATAAGCGATCCCCTTCGTTGCTTTATGACTTAGAGATGAAAATTTATTCTGATCCAGCTGATGACCATAAATTGGCAACACTTTATCTTTACTTTGAATCATATTTTGAACAAGATATAAATATTGTAATGAACCTACATCTGCAACATGGTCAGCATGATAATGGGATAAAAGTAACGCATCTAATTCAAATGGATTCATATACTTTTGTAATCTCGATAAAGCACCACTTCCACAATCCAATAAACATTTATAACCAGATTTTTCGATTAAATAGCATGACGTGGCACCATCCGCCTCAGGAAAAGCACCCCAATAACCAATAATTTGGACATTCACTTTTATTCCTCCCCAAAAAAATAAAATTGTTATAAAACAGAATATTGCGTTTTCCATTGTGTTATAATACAATGTAAGTAAATCAACATCAAATAACACACACAGTGGAGGGATTAACCTTGCCGAGTATTTTAGAATTTTTCCGTAATTTACCAAAGAAAAAGTGTATGAACTGCGGTAGCCAGATTGACGAGAAAGCCGATTGTTATGGGAATCTTTGTGATGAATGTGATCATCCAGCTCGATAAGTTTAATGGAACGTTAAAAAGATAATGTGCAAATTTCCTCTCCAGTAGAGCAGTTATAAAACTGCTCTACTTCTCTGTGTAATTTAAACCATACTGTTATAATACAGCAAATCACTACAAACCATTCACTGATCTACTGTTATATTCTAAATTTGATTATAAAAAAGCCTTTTGATTAACTCAAAAGGCTTAGAAGGAACTATAGATTATTCACTTAAATGTGCCAATACATCCTCTACAGCTTTTTCTCCTTGATCAATACAATCGGGTAATCCAATTCCTTTAAAGGAGCTCCCTGCTAAAAAAACACCTGGCATATGCTGTTGCATGTTGGTCTGTACACGTTCCACACGCTGGTTGTGACCTACCGTATATTGGGGCATGACATTTTTCCACCGTGTGACCACTTTAAATAATGGCTTTGCTGTGATGTTCATCGTTTTATTCAAATCATTCAGGACAATTTTTTCAATCTCTTCATCAGAGAAATCAACTACCTCCTGATCATCAGGACGACCTACATAACAACGCACAAGCGCCTTTCCCTCTGGTATTGTATGCGGCCATTTTTTATGTGTCCACGTACACGCTGTGATTCGATAGTCATTATTACGTGAGACGACAAAGCCTGTCCCATCAATATCCTTTTGAATATCCTTCTCATCAAAAGCCATCGCCACATTTGCAACTGAGGTCGCTGGCATATCTTTAAATTCATTCATAAAGTTGTATTGGCTTAATATTTTTTGTGCTGCTTTGTGAGGCGCTGCCATCACTACAGCATCAGCGGTAATTTTTTCCTCATTGCTTAATAAAAGCTCGTAGGTTTGATCATTCTTCGTCAAATGACTAACAGCTACACCCTTAGTGACAATCCCCCCAAAATCTTGCTCAAGGGCATCAACTAAGGACGTCAAACCGTTTTTCAATGTTAAAAACATCCCTTGTTTCTTTTTCGGACTAGCCTTAGACGGCTTAGGCATCGTCTTTTTCAGACCTTTAATTAAGCTGCCATACTTTTGCTCCAATTGATAAAAATTTGGAAATGTAGCCATCATGCTCAGACGATCGACATCACTGGAGTAAATCCCTGAGAGTAGTGGTTCAATTAAGTTTTCTACCACTTCATCTCCTAACCGTCGACGGAAAAAGGCTCCTAATGATTGATCCTCCCGTGGTTTCCCCTTAGGAAGTATGAAATCACCAGCAGCTCGTAGCTTACCCGGTATGGAAAACAAACTAGAATAAACAAATGGTGTAATCTGAGTTGGTATCCCCATAAATGCACCCTTTGGCATGCTATGAAGCTTTCCATTCGCTAAAATATAGGATTTTCCTGATGAAACCCGAACAAGTTCATCCCCTAATCCGACATTTTTAGCTAGCCGAGCAGCACTTTCCTTTCGTGCTAAAAAGGAATCCGGACCACGTTCAATAGTAAAGCCATCCTTGTGTACGGTTTGAATTTTTCCACCTAATTGATTGCTTGCTTCAATCAATCGAAGCTTATAGGGGAGTTGCTTGCTCTTGATCTCCTTTTGCAAATAGTAGGCAGCGGTTAGACCTGCTATCCCACCGCCGACTATGACAATTTGCTTATCACTCATGATGATCCCCGCTTTGGACTTTTCTAAGTACAACATCTGCTAAAGTTCCGATAAATTGAGGGTGACTATTTGGCATTTCAGGACGGAAATAATCTGCCCCTAGTTCGTCACAAACAACCTTACATTCATAGTCATTATCATAAAGTACCTCTAAGTGATCGGAAACAAATCCAACAGGTGCATACACAAATGTACGATAACCTTTTTGTTCATACAAATCTCTGGTTAAATCTTGAACGTCAGGGCCTAGCCATGGATCGGGTGTATTCCCTTCACTTTGCCAGCCGATTTCATAATTCTTGATATTAGCCTTTTCGGCAATCAAATCAGCAGTTGATTGCAATTGCTTTGGATATGGATCACCATTTTGCAAAATCTTCTCTGGTAAACTATGCGCAGAAACGATAAGCACGGCCTTGTCTCGTTGTTCGTCTGTCATTTCTGCGTATACTTTATTGATTTGCTCGACCCAATAATCAATAAAACCTGGCTCATCATACCAATCCTCAACTGATGACATCTGGATGCCATACTTTTCAGCTTCTTCCTGTGCTCGACCATTATAGGCTTTCACACTAAAGGTTGAGTAATGAGGGGCTAGAACAATACTTACCGCTTCGTCAATGCCATCATCGTTCATTTGCTTCACAGCATCCTCGATGAAGGGCTCAATGTGCTTCAAACCTAAGTACATGTGGAATTCCATCTCATCCTGCAGTTCATTTAATTTTTGCTCTAGGGACTTAGCTTGCTCCTGTGTAATTCGGGCTAGTGGAGAAATTCCACCAATTGCCTTATATCGGTTTTTTAAATCCTCCAGCATTTCGTATGTTGGCTTTCTTCCATGTCGAATGTGCGTATAATAACGCTCCACATCTTTTTCCTCATATGGAGTCCCATATGCCATTACTAATAATCCTACTTTTTTCTTTGCCATTTCCAACACCTCTTTTAAGATTGCGCAGTATATTCATGAATAAATGCTGTTAATCGCTTTAATGTTTCAGGGTGAATTTCTGGAAATACACCGTGCCCTAGGTTAAAGACATATCCTGGTTGACTAACTCCCTGATCTAATATGCGTTTTACACGATCTTCAATAATTGACCAATCAGCCATTAATACAGCTGGGTCTAAATTTCCTTGTACGGTTTTTGTAATACCCATTGCTCTGGCTTGTTGAATCGAGGTACGCCAGTCTAATCCGATGACATCAACAGGCAGGTCATTCCATTCCTTGATGAGGTGACCTGTCCCTACGCCGAACATAATAGTTGGCACCCCTTCATCTTTAAGTTCTGTAAAGATACGGTCCATTGTCGGTTTGATAAAATAACGATAGTCGTCGGCATTCACAGCCCCTATCCAAGAATCAAACACTTGTACCGCCTTGGCGCCAGCATGGATTTGCGCTTTTAAATAGCGAATCACTAAGTCGCCGAGCTTATCCATTAAAGCAAACCAAGTTGTAGAATCTCCATACATCATTGCTTTTGTTTTATTATAATTTTTCGATGGACCACCCTCTACCATATAGCTGGCTAGAGTAAATGGGGCACCACTAAATCCAATTAGTGGGACATTTAGTTGCTCACGCGCTAATATTTCAATCGTTTTCAACACATATGGAACGTCGTGTTCAGGATCAATTTCACCTAAACGGTCAATGTCTGCCTTGGAACCGATTGGATTATCAATCACAGGTCCAACCCCAGGCTTGATGTCCACATTTACGCCAATTGGAGGTAATGGGGACATAATATCCTTATATAAAATTGCAGCATCTACATCGTATTGATCAACGGGAAGCTTCGTCACATAGGCACACAGCTCCGGTTGATGGGTAATTTCAAATAATGAGTATTTTTCCTTAAGTTTGCGATATTCAGGCTGAGACCTCCCTGCCTGACGCATAAACCATAATGGAACGTAGGATGTTTCTTCCCCACGATAAGCTTTTAAAATCGTATCATTAAACTGCATAAAGTGTTCACCCTTTATTTCTATCATCTCATACCTACTCTATGGTAAACTAATTCCTTTTGACTGTACACAAAAGCGCTATGTTTGTCACCAAATTGCCTTATTTGAAGAGCTTAAGCCCTAATCTAAGGTCACTTCATTGGAACGCTTACCCTCTTGTTTCGTCAATGGATTATACGGTATGACATAATAAGTTTTCTCATCAAACATTCGTAAATCAAAATCTTGAAATTCTCCCTGTCCTTCTACTGTCCCAATCCGCTCTGATCCATCATTGGTTCTTTGATAAACATGATACACCACACGCTCATCCTCCACTGGGGTCCACGTTAGCTTAGCTGATACCCCTTTAAAAAAGCCAAATGTTTTTTCAGCATGAAGATCAGTGATTTCGGGAAGGGATATCGGATCAGGAAGATCATGAACATTGTCGGGCTGCTTAAAATGACTTGCTAAATTCTGCTCTTTATCTACCTCAGTTAAAATGTCCTTCATCAGTTCTGTCGGCATACGGCTACCAGACTTCACATAGTGATCCTCATCCGTTCGATCATACCCCATCCAAACGGCCCCGACAAACTGCGGGGTATAGCCGGTAAACCAAACGTCTTTATAGGCTTTTGGATGATGGGGATGCTCTGTTGAACCTGTCTTTCCTGCCAATGCTTTGGGAAAATTTCCACTACTTCCAGTTCCACTTTTGACAACCGCTTGGAGCATCTTGGTCATGTTCCAGGCCGTTTGTGGATGAAATACTTCTTTTTCCTGGATCTCTGCCTTCTCTAATATTTCATCATCACGATTTTTAACCTTTAGGATTGTATAGGGCTCTACTGTACTTCCTTTATGAGCGAAGGCACGATACGCCTTGACCATGTCCAATGGTGTTATCCCTTCTGTTAGCCCACCTAAGGCAATTGATAAATTTTTATCAGGAATCTTCATGCCCATTGATGATAAATATTGTTTGGCAAAGGGTACCCCCATTTCATTTAACAGCCAAACTGCAGTTGCATTCTTAGAATCCTTAACAGCATCATACATGGAAACTCGCCCTTCATATACATCATTAAAATTCTCCGGTGTATATGTTTCTCCATATGTAAGCTTTTCATCTACTAGCAACGAGTATGGATGGTAATCTCCCGTTTCCAAAGCAGGGCCATAAACAGCAAGTGGTTTAAAGATAGACCCAGGCTGTCGCTTCACAAAAACCCGATTTAGGTCCCCACGTTCAAACTGTCTTCCGCCAAGAGCAGCGACAATGGCACCTGTTTCTTGGTCCATTAAGATAAATACACCCTCCATCCCCTCGGTTGAGCCGTTAAAATATTGGTCATTCTGAAAATGTTCATAAGCTACCTTTTGAATGGTTGGATTAATCCCCGTTACAATCTTATAGCCACCACGATAAACCTCCTTGGCGCTAATATGATATTTATCTTCCATTTCCTTTAAGACAAGATCAACATAGGATTCAATCCATGGGCGCTCTACCTGTTCTCCCTGATTAATTTCTGTAGTTCGCCCTTGTAGGGAGGTCATTTCCTGAGCATCAATCATATTCAGGTCCTGCATGCTTGCAAGCACCAGATTTCGTCTTTCCTTTACTTGTTCAGGATGGTCAATAGGTGAATAATGTGTAGGAGATTTCGGAATCGCAGCCAACATAGCTCCTTCTGACAAAGTAAGTTCAGAAACACTCTTCCCAAAATAAAACTGAGCTGCTTTTTCAATACCATAAACCCCATGACCGAAATAAATTTCATTTAAGTAGTACTCTAAAATCTTCGGCTTGCTTAGCGTTCGTTCTAGGTAAATTGCCCCCATTACTTCCTTGGTCTTACGGAGCCAGGATTTATCATTGGTTAAAAATAAGTTTTTCACTAATTGCTGGGTGATAGTACTTGCACCTTCCACCTTTTCAAGCGCTAGAATATCTTTATATAAGGCCCGTCCAACCGAAACCATATCGACTCCTGCATGCTCATAAAATCGCTGGTCCTCAATGGCTATAAAAGCGTTTTGCACATGCTTGGGGATTTGGTCAATTGGGATAAAGGTCCGATTTTCACTATATAAGGTGGCAACCTCAACTCCTTCAGCTGTCTCAATGACCGTTGCCTCGGAAAAAACAAATCCTCGGTCATCTACAACCATTTTCCCACCGATAATAATAATAAGGTATCCGATGACACCTAGAAGCAGGGTGCTTAAAATGAGAATCCCACCCCACTTCAAGGCGGGGTGCTTTTTTGAGGCATTATGTTTCCCACTACGTTGTTTCATTGACATGCACCTCTTATTCCGATGCAAATTTTACACTATACTCTTATTATACGATAAGAATGTCGAATCTAATAACAAAATGTCTATAATTGGGGATAATTTGGCTATGATGGAAAAAGGAGGTTTACCTCGGACAAAATATGTGAAACTGAATATAATAGTAAGAGAAAGGAGCATGGCATATGAAGGTCTTAATGACGAGTGGAACCGTAGATTATTTACTGAAAATCAAACAAAAATACCCCGAAGCCAATATTCAAGTTATGCAAAACGTTACTAGTGGATTAGCCTATTATGAAGGGAACAATGACGAGGTCTTTGAGGAAGAACGTATTTACGAAACAGTAGATATGGTTGGTGAAATGCAGGATGAAGGCTTTGTAGTGATGAACCATATTCCGGTCACCGACGAAGGCAGACCTATTTTTGAGGATCGATTTAAAAACCGCAGTGGAAAAATTGAAGATATGCCTGGATTTCAAGCCCTACGTATTCTCCGTCCTGAACAAAGGAATACCTATATCGTACTTAGTCAATGGGCAGATGAGGATAGCTTTATCTCTTGGAAAAACTCTCTCTCCTTCAAGGAAGCCCATAAACAGCAGGATGCAAAAAAACAGGAAAAACCATCCTATAGTGCAGGCGACTCTTATGTTACTCAATATCACATGGTAGTAGGGGAATAAAAAAGCTAGACAGTTAGCTGAGCTTCTAACTGTCTAGCTTTTTATTTAATTCAAAACTTCATTTTTAAAAAATGCCCGAAATTCTTCTTCTGGTTTAGCACCAACAAGGCGTGCAGCCTCTTCCCCATTTTCATAATGAATAATGGTTGGTGTTGCCTTAATATCAAACTGATTCCAAGCTTCATCATATTCAAGAACGTTTACTTTCTCCATATTCACACCTAATTCCTCTGTTAGCGGTACAACCACTGGAGTAGCCTTTTGGCAGTGTGAACATTCAGGACTGTAAAAATAAATCGTTTTATTTTCCCCTTCATCTAATGACAGCTGCAATTCACCAGGTGTGATTTGGTTATTGTACAAATCCGCATCCTGATTTTTTTGATACTGAACCACAAAAATCAAAGCTCCAAACAAAACCACAATGACTGCTCCAAAGATGATTAGCTTTTTCATAATTATCTCTCCTTACCTTTCACCAATATAACCATATACATAATGAGAATGGCTGTAAATGCGACAAAGGACATAAACGGAATAGTAACAAAACCAAAATAGTTCACATACTCAGCTGTGCAGGATACCTGACCACAAAAGTCGCCTGTAGATGCACTTTCTACTTTTTGTACGATGTAATGATATAACGCCAGTGGTGCACCAATTAAACTAAGAATGAATCCCGGCCATGCCATATGTAGGTTCTTTTTCGCTATAGCCGTACCTAAAATGATAACCAAAGGATACATTAGAATCCGTTGAAACCAACATAATTTGCAAGGCTCATAATGCATAATTTCAGAGTAAAATAAACTTCCACATGTTGCAATAAAAGCTACTCCCCACATGATAAGAAGTAAATTTTCAATCGTTTTATTTACTGTCATGGCAGAACTCCTCACATGTTAATCTTTCAGTCTATTGTAAGAATTTTTATTCTATCTTATCATACCATGTTTATTTTCAATAGAAGAGTTTCTTGCTTTGCGGGTTAGAGTGGGAGATCCTGTTAGTTTTGCTTGAATTCGTTCAGTTAACTAGTTTATTCTGTCAGTTACAATAGGAATCCCGTCATATTGCTCACATTTCTTGTTATTGTATCTTCACCAGGATGGCATTCGATCGACTTTTGTAATTATATCAGTTAGTTTTGTCGATTAACCTGTTGGGTTCGCTTCTATTCACGTCAACTTCGCTTCTTTTCCTGTCACTTATCACCTTCTTTCTGTCACCATATGATATTCATGCCAGATCACTTTATAATTCCGTCAGGATTCTCGTAATACAGTCGAAACCACACATAATTCCGCTCCGCCCCCCCCCCCCCCCCCCCCCATGCCCCATTGTAAGCACATAAATAAAAAACAACGCACCTTTGAGATGCGTTGCCCTAGCCTTCTCTATTATGCTACTTTATTCCATCCTGAAACATCATCCTCTAATGGAATGCTATTCGCGCGATTCTTTTTGGCAGCGTAGAAGAACAATGCGATTAGAATAGCGGAAATGATAGCTGCTCCCACGTAAGATGTGCTCAATTCTATTCCGAATCCTATTGGTGCATTCAAAATGTATGTTGTCGTTGCCATAAGCATAAACATACCTGGAATTAACGGAATCCAGTAATTTTTCTTTGCAATATACAGGTACATGGCCCCGACAAACAAGGCAATGACAGCCGTGGACTGGTTAGCCCATGAGAAGTAACGCCATAGCAATTCGAAATCAATTTTGGTTAATGCAAAGGAAATCGCAAACAACGGAACTGCAATCCATAAACGATTGACGATTTTCTTCTGTGAGAAACTAACATAATCAGCAATGATCATCCGAGCACTACGGAAGGCTGTATCTCCTGATGTGATTGGAAGCACAATTACACCAATCACAGCAAGGGTACCACCAACAGCACCAAGCATTAGAGTAGACGCCTCACTAACAACTGCAGCGGCCCCACCATTTGCAATTAATTCGTTTAGTCCTGTTGAACCATTGAATAAGCTCATAGCGGCAGCTGCCCAAATCATCGCAATAACACCTTCAGCAATCATCATACCGTAGAAAATCTTACGTCCTTGCTTTTCAGCCTGTGTTGTACGAGAAATAATTGGTGTTTGTGTTGCATGGAAACCAGATAATGCTCCACAAGAGATGGTTAAGAATAGTAATGGGAAAATCGGTGCATTATCAGGATGTAAATTTGTTAATGAGAGTTCAGGAATTGGTGCGCCAGTGACTACTAGGCTGATTCCAATACCAATCGCACTAATGAGTAGCAATGCCCCGAAAATTGGGTAAAAACGACCAATAATCTTATCTATAGGCAGTAAGGTTGCAAATATATAATAAAGGAATATTGCACCTACGATAAGTCCCATTGTTGACCATCCACCCATTAAGTCATGTAGTAGGGCAGCTGGTGATGTGACGAAAACGGTTCCAACTAAAACTAAAAGTAAAATAGCAAATGCGTTGACCACATGCTTCATGACCTTGCCTAAAAACTTACCAGCTAATTCAGGTAAATGAGCTCCGCGATTTCGAATGGAAATCATCCCGGTCAAATAATCATGAACGGCACCAGCAAAAATACACCCGAACACGATCCATAAAAAGGCAACAGGTCCGTAAAGCGCTCCCATAATCGGGCCAAAGATCGGACCCACTCCTGCGATATTTAAAAGTTGAATTAATGAATTTTTGCGTGAATTCATTGGTAAATAATCAACACCATCTTGGTTCGTGTAAGCAGGTGTCGATCTATTTTCATTGACGCCAAACATTTTTTCAACAAACTTACCATAAGTAAAATAACCTATAATTAATAGAATAATACCAGCAATAAAAGTATACATGAAGTAACCCCCTTGAGGTAAATTGAATGCGTTTACATAGATTATAAGATAGGATTTGACGTTTTTGTGAATTTTGGTTGTATCATGTCGAAAAATGGAATTGAAAGGTAGGTTTTAAAGATTTACGTGTGGTTTAGAGTTGGGGATAGGGAGCGAACTATAATTCTAACCGCTCCCGAAGCGTCTTTACATAGTTCCGACTGACAGAAAGCTTCTCCTCTCCCCCAGTTACTTCCAGCTGATATGCCCCATTGAACCATGGAGTTAGCCTTGTGATGTGATCTAAATTAACAACATAGCTTTTATGGATTCGAAAAAATGAAAAAGGAGCTAAGCGATTTTCTAGTTCCTTCAAAGGCGTCTTGCTTTCAAATTCGCCATTGGTGGTAATAATTTTGGACACCTTCTCCTTCCGATAGATATACAAAATATTAGCTGGTTTGATGTACACAATTTCCCCCTCGCGTTCAACGGCTAATTTCCCGGAAGAAGGCAAACTCCTCTCCCTAGCATCCGGGGTGAAGAGCTGTTTTTCAATTCGTTCTACGGTCTGTTGTAGCTGGTCTTCATCATATGGCTTTAACAAATAATCAAGCGCCTCATAACGAAACGCCTCAGCAGCAAATTCCGGATAGGCAGTCGAAAAAACAATCAGCGGGACTTTTTTCAATTCCCTCAACGACTGGGCTGCTTCCATTCCGTTCATTTTAGGCATCTCAATATCTAAAAAGACAACATCAGGCTGTAGCTTAAGAGCTTGCATCACAGCCCCTTCACCTGTTTCCGCTACACCCACAATTTTTATAGAGGAAAACTCTCCTAATAAGTGCTTTAATTCTTCACGAGCATAATGCTCATCATCTACAATTAAGGTCTGAATTTTTTCTGTTTGTTCCATAATTACTCCTCCATTTTCGGAATGAAAAATGAGATTTGTGTTCCTTTTAAAGGCTCACTTTCCACGTGTAAGCTTGAGGCTTTTCCAAACTTTAGGATTAAACGCTGGTTCACATTGTATAGTCCAAGGCCAGTCCCTTTCTCAGAATCCAATTGTTTGACTCCTATTTTCTCAATTTGCTCAGAACGGATGCCTTTCCCGTTATCCTCCACCGATATTTGTATTTTTGAGTCCGCGTCTATAATCGAAATTTTTATGATGCAATCCTGCTCCTTATCCTTAAACCCGTGCTTAATTGCATTTTCTACAATCGGCTGTAAGGTTAACGGTGGAAGCTTTTTAAATAGAACTCCTTCATCAACGTCATAATCAATGTGTAGCCTGTCCACAAACCTTGCTTGCTCAATTTCAAGATAAGCCTTCACGTGGGTTAGCTCCTGCTGCAACGATGTGAGTTCAGCGGTTGTATGGGATAAATTTTGCCGCAAAAATTGAGAAAGAGAAATTAATAATTTCCTTGCCTTTTTCGGATCAATTCGAATCAAAGATACAATGGTATTAATGGAATTGAATAAAAAATGTGGGCTAATTTGTGCCTGTAATGCTTTAATTTCAGCATCCTTTACTAGCTTATGAGCCCGGTCTGCCTCTGCCACCTCTAATTGGTTGCTTAGCAGCACACTTAAGCCAGAAATGAGTTCAATTATTACACCCGTAATTTCTTTTTTAGATTGAAAGTAAAATTTTAGTGTTCCGATTGTCTCACCCCTTTGCTTCAGAGGAGCCACCACTGCTGCTCCTAGTGGGCAGTGCTCGTTAACACAATGGATGGTTTCATCGTTTGCAACGACTAGCTCCCCTGTTTGTATTACAGTTTTAGTAATTTCTGTTTGCAGCGGGCTATTTTCCTTGTGATGATCATCAGCCATTCCAACATGAGCTAGAATACGGGTTCTATTGGTCATCGCGACCGCACTTGGTTTTAACTCATTATATAAAATTTCGCACACATTTCTAGCTGTATAATTGGTCATTCCCGTACGTAAATAGGCCAGAGTTTGGTCAGCGATTCGCAAGGTTTTTTGCGCCTGAAAAGCTCCTGCCTTTTCTTTTTCACTAACAACATTTTTAATGATTAAGAGAAACAGCGCAGCCCCCACTCCATTCGCTAACATCATCGGAATCCCAATCACTTCTACAAGATTCAATGCTTCTTCAAATGGTTTCGCAACTCCTAATATCACCAGCATTTGTATCAATTCTGCTAATAGACCAACTAGAAATGCACTCGAAAGTCGTACATGTCTGTTTTTGCGGTGAAAAAGGCCAGCTAGAATCCCTGCGATGACGGTAGCAATTCCACATGCAAATGCGGTAAATCCACCTAGAAAGAAACGATGAATGCTAGCAATTAAACCTGCACCAATCCCAACCTTATAACCACCTAGCAATCCAGCCAACACAACACCAATGACCCGAGAATTGACAATGGCCTCATCCTCAGCCAAATGAACCGCTCCTCGATTAAAATCAAGCGTATCCATATTCAACGTTAGGCCAGAATAAGTTCCAATGATTCCAAAAAGCCCGAAGAACAGGAGCGCTGTGATTTGCTGTCTCTTACGCAATTCATTTTGATAAAACATATCCTGAAAAAAACGCAAACGTGTAAGAACAAAAGCAATGGAAACGATTATACCAACACGTTCTAGCATAGTAAAAAGTAAATAAATCATCGATGAATCCCCTTATTGTACACTGTTAAAATTATTATGTGGATTTTGGTTATTTCTATCAAACATGTGTTTAACCGATTCGGTCAGTTGTTGATTGAATTCGGTCACTTGATTATTTAATTCCGTCTAAAGGCTATTTTATCACGTCTATTATTCTATTATTCAATCTGTCCATTTATTGGGAGTGGTGGAGATTTTGGGATTCGGTCACTTCCCCTGTGAAATCAGTCATATTCTAAAAGAATCCCGTCTAAAACTTATTGAATCCGATCCCAACCTCCAGCATCCGGTCAAATTATGCACGATTCCTGTCACTTGCACATAATCAAGTCAGAATCAGCCTCAAACCAACACAAAAAAGCCACCTATTACCAGGATCACTCCATCCCAACATTAGGTGGCTGCTCTTACCTTGACTACTTTACGACTCTTTCATAACTCCATTTCGATGCGCATAAACCGCAGCCTGAGTACGGTCTTGAACATCCAACTTACTTAAGATGTTGCTCACATGCGTTTTCACTGTTTTAATTCCAATATATAATTTCTCACTAATCTCTTGATTGGTTAGCCCATTCCCGATACAAACGAGCACTTCCAGCTCTCGTTCTGTCAGCTCATCATGTGGACTCACATCATGCTGTCGGAAACGGTTCATCATTTTACTTGCAACCTTTGATTCGATTACATTTTCTCCACGCACAGCCTTTTTAATAGCATCTACTATTTCATCGGCTGATGATGTTTTTAACATATAGCTGAATGCCCCCGCCTCAAGAGCAGGAAATACCTTCTCGTCATCATAATAGCTTGTCAAAATAATAATCTTACATGCTGGTAAAAACGACATCACTTTTTTCGTAGCATCAATGCCATTACCATTCTCCATCATTAAATCCATTAGCACAACGTCAGGTTTTTCTTTTTTAATCAGTTCAGCTCCTTCATTTCCACTAGAAGCCTCACCAACGACGTCTAAGTCGTCCTCTGTTAGTAAATAGGTGACAATTCCCTTGCGAACGACTTCATGGTCATCCACAACCACAACTCGTATCGGACTCCCCATAATTTTCCCCCTATAACGGAATTCGTATAATAATATATGTACCTTCTCCCTCTTTAGACCTCACTACAAATGTCCCACCAAGCTCCTCGGCACGCTCCTTGATGGTTTTTAAACCGTAGGAGGTTTTGTTGTCCATTTTTTCATTAACTTGAAAGCCGACACCATCATCCTTAATATGTAAGTATACTTCCTCTTCCTTTTCTATTAGTTCAATTAAAACATTAGAGGCGTTGGCATGCCTGAGAATGTTTGAAAGGATTTCTTGAATCATACGAAACAGCTGTTCTTCTGATGCACTGGATAGGTTTGTAACTTCCTCAACCTCAAGCTGAAATGCAATTTGGCAGCGCTCTTTAAGCTCGTCTATCAACTTGTACACACCGCTTTTCAAAGATTCACCTGATAAATGAACAGGACGCAGATGCAGTAAAAGAGCCCGCATTTCTGTCTGAGCTTGAAGGGCCATTTGAGCAATTTCCTTCATTTGGCTTTTGGCCTTATCTGGATTTTTGTCTAATAGTTTGACCGTGGCTTGCGACATCATCGTTAGGGCGAATAACTGCTGGCTTACTGCATCATGCAAGTCGCGGGCTAATCGTTGTCGTTCCTCCATTGTAGCGACTTTATGAGCTTCTTTAGCAAAATCGTTTTTCTCATCAGCCATCCGTTGTAGTGATTTTACCTGGTTTTGCATTTTTTCCGCCAGCTCATTTAACTCCTTGACGATATGGCTAATTTCATCTCCATATTCCTTGTCATAGATTCGTGCAGAATACTTTCCTTTAGCAAGGTGTGAAATGAGGATGGAAATGCCATCAATACGTTCCTTTAAATGACTCGCATCGTGGAAACTAACATAAATAGCTACAGGAGTCATAACTACAATGATTAAAATAATAGCCATAAAAATAGCATTTAACGTAAGCCAAGTAGGTTTAAATACGGAGTACGTAAAAAAGAATAGAAACGCCATGACTAATAATGAGAAGTATATTGTTTGAAACTGTGCTCGTACAAACCGAAACCGTAAGCTATTAAGCTTTTTAAACATT
The DNA here is from genome assembly GCF_009649735.1 of Salinibacillus xinjiangensis. GTDB lineage: Bacteria > Bacillota > Bacilli > Bacillales > Alkalibacillaceae > Salinibacillus > Salinibacillus xinjiangensis. Next base: position 52,025 of record NZ_WJNH01000007.1, on the reverse strand, counting down.
AGCCATCACCCCTATACACGATCAATTCGAATGTCGCCAACTTGAAAATCTAAATTGATCGTCAACTTTCTCGTCGCTTCATCATAATTCTGTGTCTTATATGATAGCTCTTTCCTTAAGCCAGCCGCTTCCTGGTCTAACACTTTTATATCGCCAACGTTAGCCGTAGCTTGAACCTGGAATTCTAGGTCCTGCGGCATGAGCATGCGAATATCTCCAACCCAACCCCTAACTTGAATAGACGTATTTGTATCTGGAATATAGGCCTTTGTGAAATCAAAGTAATAGTCCCCTACCCCAGTCCATAAATCCATAGGCTCAAGGTTCCAGTTTTCCTCACTAAAGCTATGATCCCCGACAAAGGATTTATGGTTTTGGCCTTCTCCACGATCCGAATCAAACGTCACTTTCACCCGTTTGCCCTTTTTCTTTGATTTTTTGGCAAATAACAACGAATGCAAACCTATATAGACTAACAGCAACGGCCAAAGCTCCCAAACATCACCAAATCCAAAATCAAGTACACCATAATTTCCAAGCACCACAAGTGAGGCATAGATGGCTAAAAACGAACCAGCTGTCCAGCTTCCGCCTCTATTCGAGCGAAAAGCATCAATAAACCATTTCATCCCTACAACAACCAGCAGTAAGGGCCAGTTTTTTCCAATAACAGTTGATATTTCCATGGAAATAATATCGAAATTTGCAAGAATAAGTAATATTCCTAATCCAATTAAGATCATTGAAACGATGACTGTCAGTAAACTACGCGATTTCATGTTCTCCCCCTCAACTTTCCATTAGTTATATATTAAACAAAGACGTACTTTTTCCTGCTATGAATCTTTATTCCCATATTGCATTTGAATCAATTTTTTATTGGTAAACTGATATAAAGCGAATAATTCGTAACGATTCCTCCGCAAATCATAATTTGTGTGATTTGAATTTGAAACGCCATTAATATAGATGTTACAAGAAATGAAACTGGCACTAAGCCTGTGGAAACCATCATGAGCATACTCATCATTTTTCCAATCATTTTTTTATCTGTGGTGCGCTGGATTAGGGTCACCAGTGGAATATTAATAAACTGTAAGCAAATCGCAGCGACAAAAATGAGTAATGCATTTAGATAAAGATGAAAAGCAAATCCAGTTAAGGCATATAGAACTCCGAAAATTGTTAAAGAAGTTAACAACACCCTGCCTGGCTTTTTAAAGTCTTTTCGAATCGATAGAATGATAGAACCTAGGATTGCACCAACACCTAATGAAACCTGAAGAATCGTAAGGGCTAACGCATTTTCCTGAAATACATCCTTTACTAAAATTGGAATCCCCATTGATAAAGGACCAGCCACAAAAAAATTCACTACAAATCCCATGATCATTATGCTTTGAAGGAGCTGGTTAGCCTTAATATATTGAATCCCCTTTTTGAAATCAGCAAACGCACTTTCCTTAATCTCTTCCTGTTCACTAGCCTGTATTTTAACACGCCAAACCGTCAAAGAGGCGATAGCTAGCATCACAAAGGCTACTGTGAATACCCCTGTAAATCCAATGAAATAAATCAAACTACCTCCCAATACAGGGCCAAGTATAGGACTTACCTGTTTGGTCATTTGGATAAGTGAGTTTCCTCTTTGGAGTTCGTGTTCATTAAGTAATTCTGCTGTTAGAGAATCTGTAGTCGGATAACTAAAAGCATCTGAAATCCCAAATAAACCGGCGAGCAAAATCAAGTGCCATGCTTGAATGAGATCGGTCACAATAAGCAATAACACAAGAAAAACGAAGAAGCTTCTTGTAATATCGGTAAGAAACAGAATCACTTTTTTCTCAACTCGGTCAGCTAACACTCCGCCAACACTTAAAAATAAAAGTCTTGGAATCGAGGCAGAAATAAACAATAGCCCAAAGAAAAATCGATTATCTGTAATGGATAGCATAAGCCATTCTGCACCCATAATGTAAACGTAGTAACCTGGAGCAGACATAAGTGAGCTTATAAACAAGTATAGAAAATTTTTATTTTTAAATACTTCTACCTTCTTTTCGACACCATCCTGCGCCATTACATCGGTTTGGACCATTGGAAACCACCTTTTTAATAATTGTTACTTTAAATTGTAATGGAATATTAAACATAGAGTAACAAGCTAGGGATGGTTTTGATCTCCGTCTTAAGTCGGAGAGGTATATTAAAACGTTTATTTCTAATTCATAAGGGTAACGTAACTATGTAGATGTATCAATGGCAAGAAAGGAGTCTGATTTCAATGGATGCCAAACTTCAACAATTAATCGAAGGCTTAAATGAGGACTTAGCAAACGAATATGCAGCAATGATCATGTACACCTATGATGCTGCCGTAGTATCAGGAATCTATCGCCAAGTGCTAAAACCTTTTTTTGAAGGAGAAGTCACTGACGAAGCAGGACATGCCTTATACTTATCTGAAAAAATAAAGACTCTAGGCGGGACTCCAACCACATCTCCTGCTGAGGTAAAACAATTAGAAAACGTAAAGGACATGCTCGAACAAGCCCTACAATCTGAAATTGATACAATCAAACGCTATGAAACACGCAAGAAACAAGCTGACGAATTAGGATATACTGAACTCGTCATCAAATTAGAGGACATGATTGCAGATGAAACGCATCACAAGGAAGAAATGGAACGCTTGCTAGTGGATTTTTAATATAAATATTAGCCCGTCCCCTTGTCTCACGATTGGGGTCGGGTATTTTTTTTGCTATACTAAATGTAAACTACATGAGGGGAGACTATTTATGTGGGAGGATATTTTTCAAGCTATTGATGGTCTGTATGATGAAATGGTGGAAAATCGTCGCTATCTTCATCAATATCCAGAGCTTTCCTTTCAAGAGGAACAAACAGCTCAATTCATTGCTAATCACTATGAAAAACTCGGAATTCCATACAAAACGAATGTCGGTGGGTACGGAATTGTTGCGACATTAAAAGGCGGAAAACCAGGTCACACCATCGCTTTACGAGCTGACTTTGACGCATTACCTATTCAAGATGAAAAAGATGTACCTTACAAATCCAAGGTGCCAGGAGTCATGCACGCCTGTGGTCATGACGGGCATACTGCTACCTTGCTCGCTCTTTCTAAAGCTGTTCAACCATTCCAGGAGCAGTTGCCGGGAACGATTGTGTTTTTACATCAACCAGCAGAGGAATATGCACCTGGTGGGGCTAAGCCGATGATTGAAGCAGGTGCATTGGACGGGGTAGATGCGGTCTTTGGTACTCATTTATGGTCAGATACACCCTTTGGCGTTCTACATACGACAAAAGGAAACTTTATGGCTGGTGCCGACCGCTTTGAAATTACGATTAAAGGAAAAGGTGGTCATGGAGCAATTCCACATCACACCAAGGACGCCATTGTGATTGGTTCACAGCTGGTTTCTCAGCTACAGCAAATCATTAGCCGTCGTATCGATCCTTTAAAAACCGCCGTTGTCACAGTAGGGATCTTTGAGGCAGGGCAGGCCTTTAATGTAATTGCGGATACTGCCAAGCTTTCTGGCACAGTTAGAACGTTTGATTCCGATGTGCAGGACCAAGTCATTGCTGAAATCGAAAAAATTGCAGAAAGTGTTTGTTTACCTTATGATGCGGATTTTGATTTAAATTACTTAAAAGGGTATCCTCCTGTTGTCAATCACAAAAAAGAGGCTGAAATCATTTTAAATGATTGTAAAAATGTCCCAGGAATTTTAGGTGCTGAAGAGGTTGAACCAACGATGACCGGTGAAGATTTTGCTTATTACTTAATGGAACGACCAGGTGCTTTCTATTTTACAGGGGCTCAAAAGGAAGGGCATCATTATCCCCATCACCATCCTATGTTTGATTTTGATGAGCGCGCCATGCCACTTGCTGCTAAAACCTTAATACAGGCGTACCGGAGTTATCAGAAGCAAAATTAATGTCCTTCATAGGCTTTATGAAGGACATTTCACCTGCGTTTCTGAGTGCTTTTGTCCTTCATTTGTCTTATGAAGGACATTTCATACGCGTTTCTGTGTTATATTGGCCTTCATAGCCTTTATGAAGGACATTTCACCTGCGTTTCTGTGTTATTTTGGCCTTCATTTGTCTTATGAAGGACATTTCATACGCGTTTCTATGTAGTTTTGTCCTTCATATGTCTTTCTCCATCAAAGGTGTGCTACTTAAACGAGTCACCCTATTTTCTTTTCTAATAGTCGTAACCGAAAACCATTCATGGCCGTTTCACCAAGCTGTGTTAATAACCGCGAATTTGCCCAGGCTCCTACAACAGCCCCGAATCCAGGAATAAGCTGAAGCATTTTCACCAAATCAATCGTGTCTCGATACTCAAGTTGTAATTCCTTCCAATCTAAATCCTTCCAATAATCCTTTTCCTGATCCCAATTCACAACACGCTCAAGAACCTTGCGTCTACTTTGTTCACTTGAAAAAGCCAACATAAAGAGATGGAGCAGATACATTTTCTCTTCATATTTATTCACATCTAAACCGTAAAGCTGCCCAGCGTCAAATAAAAACTTCATTTTAATACTTAATAGCATAGGGAAATCAGCAAGTCCTAAAAATATTCCACCAGCACCAGTTCCTGCCCCTTCAATTGTCGCTGTATGACGGTATTTCTGTAAGCGATCTTGAACCTCTTTTTCCCGTCTCTCTAAATCCCACGCTGGATTCACATCCACTTTATAAATATAAGAGGAGCTCGTTAAGGAAATTTCAATCATTTTTCGAACACTTTCGGTCACTACTTTATGGGCTTTTTCTGGTATTTTTTGATTTATTTTCGTTTGTACAGATTTGGAAGCCTTTTGAAACATCGAGGACTTCCGTTGCATTTTCCGCTCCCATTTTCTAGCTTCCTGCAAAACCTCTCGCTCATATGGAGTCATGACACCAATCCTTTATGATACTTTTCGTTTGTCTAACCTGTTTTTCACATACATTTGTACAAATAAATAGCTAAATACGCCTCCTATGCCCCAAAGTAACAGCATTTCCTGCCATGAAGCGGCGATTAGAATGAAAATGCCCAGTATCGCTGTTTTCACTAGCATAATCATCAATAGAAATTGTAATAGAGCTTGTTTGCGTACTTTTTTGGTAACTGGGTACAGGTCAATCCAATCGATTGTTCGATGATGATTCCACAATGTCATTAGCTGAAAGCCGCTTAAATAAATGAACAAAACTGCAAATACTAGCTTAAACCACACGATGGGAACCCAAAATATAAGAAAAATGGCAATCAAAAGTAATCGGACATACATTCCTAAGTAATCACTACTGCGAACAAATGTGATTCGGTATAAATACTGAAAGGTCTGGTCCTGACGAAATGGAATGGAATTGATGAGTAAATGGACAAGAAAGTGACGTTTCTTGGCCTTTTTCTTTAAATGAGGGACATCGGTAAACATATTGGCCACTCGGTAAAAGGCCTGCATGCTCGCCTCTTCCTTTTCAATCAATAAATCCCACGCAATCCCTAGTTTTTTTCCAACAGACTGATACGTATAAATCAAATAGCTAACAAACAAAATGGTCGAAATACTCGCGAACAGATAAGCATTTCCTTGTAACAGGAAAAACAACGTTAATATGTTTAAGACTGCTCGTATGGCAACATCCATCTGGCGGCTTTTGGCATCCCTCTCTTTTAACATCCACCAGGTGGCAAACAAGTTCCAAATCTTAAAGATAATGAGAATGACACCCAGCCATATTAGTGACTTACCATCCTCCGAAATAACAGTTAGATATAAAGGGGCTAGTGCTGCTAATGATAAAGCTAACAAATAAAGCTGAATCATAAAACTATACCAGAAACCCTTTTGAAAATACGGTCCCATTTTATGCTCAGCTGGTAATAAAAAGAAGGTATCCGCCTCCACCAGCAACGTTCGAATAGGGCTTCGAGTTACGAAAAAACCTAAAATCACTGCAATCAACCAGTCGGCTGGAAATTCATCCGGAATGGTCTCAAGCCATTGCTGATAAAAATAAGCAAAAGCCGCGATAAAAAATAACAGTGCAAAGGCTAAATGGTCATTAAACATTAAACGTAAATATCTACCGGTTTCCTTGGCATGACGTGCTATTCGCTTTTTCCACAGCTGATTCGGATTAAACATGTTGATCTTCCTTTGTCAGCTGCACATATAGATCATCAAGCGTTGCGTTCGGCATCTGAAATTCTTCTCTTAATTCCGCCAAGGTCCCTTTTGCCCGAACCTCCCCATCGTGAAGGATGACAAACCGGTCACAATAACGTTCCGCAGTAGCTAAAATATGGGTCGACATTAAGACACCAGCCCCTTGCTCCTTCATATCATTCATCATTTGTAAATACGATTGTATCCCCAAAGGGTCAAGTCCAACAAAAGGTTCATCCACTATATATAAGGAAGGCTCAATTAAAAACGCACACATTATCATTACTTTCTGTCGCATCCCTTTTGAAAAATGAACCGGAAACCACTTTAATTTTTTCTCTAAACGAAATTCCTTTAATAACGGTTCAATTCTTTTTTCAAATTCATCTTCAGGAATTTCATAAGCCATCGCCGTTAGCTTTAAATGCTCGTACAAGGTTAATTCTTCATATAATACGGGCATTTCAGGTATGTAAGCAAACTGTTTTCGGTAATCCTCAGGAGTTTCATGAAAGCTTTTCCCGTTAATCGTGATAGATCCTTTTTTAGGTTCCATCAGACCAATAATATGTTTAATGGACGTACTTTTCCCCGCCCCGTTTAAGCCAATTAACCCTACGATTTCATGGGGGCGTACGTCGAATGATATATCTTTAAGTACATTTTTTTGAGTATAACCACCATAGACATTTTTTAATTCTAATAATGTATCCATTGAATTATCTCCCTACTTTCTTCATACCTAATCTAAATTTTACCATCATCCATATAATTTGCAAAAGATGAATATTTTTTGTACGTCTGAACACAATATAGGATAAGGAACGGGGATGGTCAGTTGTGAAACATTGTCAGACACGTCAAACCATTTAAAGTGGGGTGTTGGTGAAAGATCAAATTCTTTCACGTTCAGATTACCATTTTTAGAAATGGGGTGTCGGTGAAAGACAAGTTCCTTTCACACACTTGATTATTCGGCAAGCATCTGTAGACTTCTTACGTTTAGCTAGACGATGTTTAGTTTAACGTAATCCCCATCTCATCAACAGTATGCAACCCCGTTCCTTGGGGCAGAGCACACATAGTGTGCTCTGTCTTTTTTGTTTTTGATTAAATTTATTGTTGGTGTTCTTTCGTAATGGATAGAAATTGCGGCGTAAGTAGCTTCTTTAGTGTTGCTTAATTCGTTCTGATTAATATGGACTGCATGCAAACGTTCCGCCAGAATACTCCGCTATTGGAGTGATCTGATGAATGCATAGTTAAGAGCTTTTGATTAACCAATAGTTCACCACTAAATCAACGAATGAGGCACTGTTTTTAGCGGAGGAAATACACGGAGACCCCTGGTCAGTTAAAAACGGCCACGTCCCTGTGGCAGAGCACCGACACTTGAACGGAAAACCACCATAGGGAGTTTGAGTAGATGTCGCACTTGTTCCCTTGGGTGAAAGCAATGTGTATTACCGGAGAGATGGTTGTGCACTCATCATAAATAAATGGAATTAGTCACGCTAGAGTTATGTCGCATCTTCTATCAATTGCGATATAAAATACTTAACTCTGCTAATTGCATTCGTCCCCTCCCTTTATTACAATAAAGAAAAGTGGTAAAAGGAGGAATTTCAATGTCCGATTGTATCTTCTGTAAAATCCTAGATGGCGAGCTCCCGTCTGCCAAGGTGTATGAGGATGAAGATGTGTACGCTTTTTTAGATATTAGCCAGGTATCAAAGGGGCATACACTTGTGATTCCGAAAAATCATACTGAAAATATTTACGAAACTGATGAGGAAACAGCACAAAAGGTGTTTGCTCGTATACCGAAGATTGCTAATGCCCTTCAGAAAACGTATGAACCAAAGGGTATGAACATCCTTCAAAACAATGGTGAATTCGCTGGACAAACTGTATTTCATTTACATATTCATCTTATTCCAAGGTATGACAATAATGAGGATGGATTTGATCTCAAATGGGTCACACACAATGATGCTTATGATTTGCAGGAACTATCAAACGAAATTCGTAAAAACATTTAACACCATACATATTCATTTGGCAAAAGGATGTACCAGTCTTTTGTCAAATTTAACGGTTCTGTCCTTCATGCTCTTCATGAAGGACTTTTTTTATTACTTCATTCTCGCTTTGTCCCTCATACCCTTGTTGAAGGACTTTACAGTAGCCATTTGATTCCCTCCTGGCCTTTATCCCCCTGCTGATGGACATTTCTTAAACTCCCCTTCTATCCTTAGGCCTTCATTCCGAGCTAGGACCGGCTCACCATATATTATTCAGAAAATTTAACCAAATGTAGAAAATAACTCTTTATATGTCGCCCTATATCTGGTATAATACTCCTATACTTTCGCAGTCAATCGTGAGGATATGGCTGGAAAGAATATAGATGAGTTTAGTTTAGAAGAGGAGAGGAATAACAAATGAATATTCGTATTTTAGTATTACTATCTTTACTGTTGGGAATTGGTACGGTTTTACACTTAGTCATGCCAGGTGTATTGTTTGGAATGAAACCTGATCTTCAACTAGCCATGATGTTCCTAGGAATTTTATTATTTCCAAGAGTCAAATATGTTCTCGTATTGGCTTTTGCAACAGGAATATTAACGGCAATTACCACGACAATGCCAGGTGGCCAAATTTCTAACCTGATTGACAAACCAATTACCGCTTTTGCATTCTTCGGATTATATGTACTATTATCTAAAGTTGTTAAAGATGTTGTATTAGCTCCTGTTATGACAGCATTCGGTACGATGATTAGTGGCTCCGTTTTCTTATCTGTTGCCCTATTTATTGTCGGTGTAGACTTAGGTGCTGGATTCGGTGCCCTATTTGCAACAGTTGTCATACCAGCAACAATTGCCAACACAGTAATTATTTTTGTTGTTTATCCAATCTTACAATCCATTATGAAGCGTTCGTCCATTTCGTTACAAGAAGCGTAAATAGGCGGTCGCACTCAATCTCTAGAGCTAACCCTCTAGAGATTTTTGTTTTACCCTAGAATAAATATGTGACAAGTTAAGTTTTTCTAGCTAATTCCCTAAACATTCTCCACAAAACACGTTATAATAATAATAAATCGTCAAATGATAAATAATGAATCAATCTGACGGAAGTTATTAACCTTTTTTATTTCATTGAAACGGATACTTATGACGCTTTAAATATTGAAGGGGGTTACATAATGGCAAACGGAAAATCATTATTCCTTGGCTTTCTTTTTGGTAGTGTAATTGGAGCATCCGCAACATTACTAACCACTCCGGCCTCAGGTGAAGATATTCGCCGCAAAACAAGAGAGCAAAGCCTGAAGCTTAAACAAACCATTCTAGAATTAAAAAATGAAAGCCTAGATTTAAAAAATCAACTTACTAAAACGACTAAAGAAGGAGCCGTTTTACTTAAAGAGCTATCTCAAGATGTAAAGGAATCAATTGATAGCTGGAAGGAGACAATTGAGCCCCACCAGGCCAACATACAGGAACACTTAAAGCAAGTCGAAGAAAGCTTGAAAGACTTAGAGGATAAGATGAATACACAGAAAAGTAAAGCATAAAAAAAGATGTATGTTCCATTGTGAACATACATCTTTTTTGTTGATAACTAAAAGAGCTGCCTCATCCTATGAGACAGCTCTATTAAATGATTTTTATGAATTACTCACCAATACCTTCTGTCCACTTTTTAAGTAGATCTGGATTGTCTTCAAGGTATTTGCTTGCTGCATCAGCTGGTTCTGCACCATTATTGATAGCTACAAGTAACTCATTTTCCATTTCTTCGTTATAATCTTCTGTAATACGTTGAATTACTTCATATGCTGCTGGTGAATCTTCCTTGAAGCTCTTATGTGCTACAGCTTCAATACGGTCACCTGCACCACCGTATACTTCTTTAGGATCTTCTAGCATTTTAAGATCCATTTCAGCAAATGCCCAGTGAGGCTTCCATAGTGGAACAAGAATTGGTTCTTCATTTTCTATTTTTGTTTTTAGCTCAGAAAGCATTGCAGCTTCAGAACTAGGAGTAAGTGACCAGTTTTCTAAGCCATATTCTTCAAGTGCTGTTTGTGTATTTTGCATAATTCCTGCACCTGGGTCAATACCAACGATTTCCCATTCAACTGCTTCACCTAGTTCCTCATTACCCTTTAAGTCTTCAATGGAGTTTACATCCATGTATGATGGAACTGTTAATGCAAGAGGTGCTTGTGCAACGAATTCACCTACAACCTCTACGTCATCTTGATACTGTTCCCAATAAGATTGGTGTGTTGCTGGTAGCCATGAAGCAGTCATAAATGATGCATCATCATTAGCAACACTTGACCACATAGCACCTGCTTCAACCTGTGTAGTTTCTACAGTGTAGCCTACTTCTTCAAGAACTTGTTGAACTAATGGTGTACGAGCAAGAGCACCTGCCCATGCAACATATGGAATATTTAGTTCGTCTTCACCAAGTTCTACTCCACTGGCAGCATCTTCATTACCACCATCGTTTTGAGTATCACCGGATTCTTGTTCAGTATCTTCACCGCCACCACAAGCAGCCAATAATAGTGCAAATACTAGTGCTGCGGCTAAACCAAGAAATTTAAATTTCTTAAGCATAATTAAAATTCCTCCTTATGTTAAATAATTTATATGTTCGGGCTTCCACATCTACTAAGAGATGTAGAAAACCCGGGAACATGCTATTTTTTGTTTGCACCTTGTGAAATGCGATCAAGTAACATCGCAAGAATAACAAGAGAAAGACCACCTTCAAATCCAAGTCCAACTTGAACCTGTGTTACAGCTCTGTAAACGATTGTTCCAAGACCTGGAGCCCCTACCATTGACGCGATAACAACCATTGATAAAGAAAGCATAATTGTTTGGTTGATACCTGCCATAATGGTTGGCCTAGCAAGTGGAATTTGTACTTTCATCAGTCTTTGTCCGGTCGTAGAACCATATGCATTGGAAGCTTCAATAAGTTCTTTATCAACCTGACGAATACCAAGGTTTGTAAGCCTAACAGTTGGTGGCATAGAGAAAATAATTGTTGCTACGACACCTGGCACAACACCAAGGCTGAAGAATACAACTGCTGGGATTAAATATACGAATGCTGGCATTGTCTGCATAAAGTCAAGAATTGGTGTAATAACAGACTGCACAGAATTCTTTTGTGACATCCATATACCAATTGGAATACCAACAAGCATGGAAATAAATACAGATATAAGAACTAATGAAATGGTATCAACTAACTCAGGCCAGTAGCCCAGGTTATTGATAAGTCCAAGACCTATCACTGCGAAAATACCGAGTTTCCAGTTTACTGCCCACCATGCCAGTAATGCTATCAGGATAATTAGTACATAAGGTGGTGCCATTGCCATTAGGGAAACAAATCCCTCTGCAATAAATTCTAAAACAGCTGTAACAGCATCAAAGAATCCTGATAAGTAAGCCTTCAAAAAGTCTACAAATGATTCAATCCAATCCGATAATGGGAGTTTTGGTAAAATTTGTGTATCATCCATTGTGTTCTTCACCCCCATTTCCATTTAATACATTATTATCCCCAGCTAGTGCTCCAATAACAGATCCACGTACAATAATTCCTACTAATCGACCTGCATCATCAACGACTGACAGCGGAGCCTTGTCATCAAACATCGGTGTGAATACATCAGCCAATACAGTCTCAGGATGAACGGTTGGAATGTCTGTTGTTAGGACATCTTCAAGCCCTTTCTTTTCCTGTGCTGCTGATGCCGCTTGATCCGCTGTTACATAGCCAAGTAATTTTTTCTTATTATCCACAACATAAATTGTGGATACACCATTTTCCTTCATTAACTTTAGGGCTACATTTGGACCTCGATCAACCCTTACAGTTTCTGCCCGCTTCATGACATGACCAGCAGTAATTACTTTCGATAGATCAACATCTTCAACGAAGCGTTCAACATAATCGTTGGCTGGGTCCATAAGGATTTCCTCAGCAGTACCCACCTGAACAATGCTTCCGTCTTTCATCAATGCAATTCTATCTCCAATACGTAATGCCTCATCAAGGTCATGTGTAATGAAAATAATGGTTTTATTCATTGTTTGTTGTAAATCCATTAATTCGTCCTGCATATCTTTTCGAATTAATGGGTCCAATGCACTGAAGGCCTCATCCATTAATAAGATTTCAGGATCATTAGCTAACGCTCTGGCCAAACCAACACGTTGCTGCATACCACCTGAAAGTTCATTTGGATACTTATCCAAATAATTTCCAAGTCCTACTAGCTCCAGGGCCTCCTTTGCCTTTTGGGCACGTGCCTCTTTATCGACACCTTGGATTTCTAGACCAAACTCAGTGTTTTTTTGAATGGTTTTGTGTGGGAGAAGGGCAAAGTTTTGAAAAACCATGCTCATCTTTTTTCTGCGTAAATTACGCAATTCTTCCTTATTCATTTCTGAAATGTTTTGATCACCAAGCCAGATGTCACCTGATGTTGGTTCAATCAGGCGGTTTAACAAGCGGACTAGTGTGGATTTACCACTTCCAGACAGACCCATAATGACAAATACCTCACCGCTTTCAACCTCGAATGAAGCCTGATTTACACCTACCGTCATACCCGTTAGTTCCAGGATTTCGTCCTTAGTTTTATTTTCATCTAGGTATTTCACGGCTTGTTTCGGACGTTTACCGAAAATTTTCGTTAATCGGTCTACCTTAATTGAACTCATTTTGTCACCTCACTTATGATTTGGAGTACTCCGTGTTTCTCCATTTACCACTTGATTCACACTTTATTACAGATAGGATAATAGTCTTGCGTTTTCTGCACGATAAGTCAAATCTCTTATATTCTTTAATATTTGCAAAGAAACTCATAATAAACATCAACCTTAATAAGTAGGTATGATTTCAATATTCTACAAAATTCGCACATGCACAAAACTATGTATTCCTTCTTTTCATCAAGCACCTATATAACTATATCTTTTTTACTACCTAAATTACAAACATTAAAAACTCTTATTTTAGAATAAATTTTTCGTACAGTTAAAACTGTACGAACTTATCATACTTTTTACTCCAAATTACTTTAATTTGCTAACAATAACTCCCTGCTTTCTTATTTTTATAATTTTCCTATCTTTAGTAATGTGATATTTAGAGTAATGTGCTATTTGAGCATAAGTTCTTAAGGAGGCCCTTTTTTAATATGCATAAGACAAACGAAAAAGAATTACTAGAAAACGTACATAATCAATTGATTTCTGAGTTTTCCCAGACGCTTGAAATGTTCGACCTATCTCCATCTGATGCAAAACTGTTCGTTACCTTATATATAAACAAGGAACCGATGACACTTGATGAAATGAGTCAAGCCATGGGCAAAAGTAAAACGTCAATGAGTACTGGAATAAGAAGCCTGTTGGAATCGAACCTTGTGGAACGTGTTTGGAAAAAGGGTGTCAGAAAAGACTTATACCAAGCCAGTGAACATTTATATCGGAAGTTTATGAGTGCTTATATAGATAAATGGTTAGATGCCGCAGATCGACAAAAACAATCTCTCAAGGAAATTGAAAATGTACTTCAAGAACAGGGACACTACTCAGACCAGAAAAACCGCCAATCACTACGAAGTCGAATTGGGGATATGATAGAATTCCTTCATTTAATAGAAGCAACCTTCCAAGACATGGACCCTAAAAAACAAGTTAAGAAATAATTGATATATATGAAAGAACCCGGAATGTAAATGCCTCCGTACATTCCGGGTTCTTTCTATAATAATTAGGAACGAATTTCTTGAAATAAAAAAATGAAGTATGAAATAGCAAAGCAAATGACCGCAGCGGACAAAATACCGATTACTTGTGGCCAAATAATGGTTAAACTTTGGGCTAATTCCAAAGGTGCTGGAATTGTTCCGGCTACCTGTTCCATAGATATCGGCCCTAACGTACGAAAACTCGGCGTCAAAAGAATAGTCGTAATTTCAGTAAATAAATAGTTCGGCGAAAAACGCATGAGTGTGGTGAGCAATTCCTGACTCTGTTGCTGGACACTAGCAGCTTGTTGAAATAACTGGTCAGGTACAGATGTATTGACAATTAAATTAACCAAAATTCCATAGAAAATGCTAAAAAATAACCATATAGATATCCCAGCTAAAGCAGAGGTTGCTGCCTGCTTGAATCGAATCGAAAAGAGAATCGATAAAGCAAGCCAAAACCCGATATAGACAATGATCATAACTAAATACGTCATTATCCGTATGAATTCTTCAAACGTTGGCGGAATGCCCATTGATACGATTCCAATTCCGATGACTAAAAATCCGAGAGAAAAGATAAAGCTTGCTATAACTGAAATGGCACCTAGAAATTTTGCCAATATAATATAATCACGGGGAATCGGCTGTGACATCACACGTAATAGGGTATTCTTATTTCGTTCACTATTAACCGCATCAAACCCCAAACTAATACCAAGTAGGGGACCAAGAAAACTAACGAAGGTGACAAAGGAAGGCAATGTACCTCCTTCATCTGTTATCGTAAAGACCTTTAAATACAAAAATAGCTGTTGATTGCTTTCAATGTTAGAAGCCACATCTCTAATGGTGGATAAGGCTGTATATAAGGAACCTACACAGGTGAGCAATATTATGCCCATTAAAATATTAAAACGAAAGCTTTTAATATGATCTGTAATTTCCTTTTGGGTCAATACCCACAGAGGGCTGTGTGCAAAATCCTGAATTTTCTTGATCCACTTCTCCTTATTCAATTGATTCACCCCCTTGGAAATAACGTTGATAAATATCATCCAATCCATAGGAAACTCGTTCTAAGGATAGGAGCTGATATTGATTTGCATTCATAAATTGTGCGAGTTCACCTTGGTCTTCATTTTTTAGTCGAACTAAGTAGAATCCATCCTCTTCTTCAATTTGTTCGATGTTTGCTTCCATGCTCAATTTCTCTATTAGCTGAGAATCAGCATTATTAACCTTCACTCGATATACATAGGTATGATCCTTTAATAGCTCTGTTTGCAATTTTTCAATATCGCCTTGAGCTAGTAATTCTCCTTTAACAAAAATCCCCACACGGTCACAAATTTGTTGTACTTGATGAAGCTGATGGGATGATAGGAGAACAGTTAGTCCATTTTCCACACTCAGGCTTTTAATGAGATGTAAAAGCTCATTAATTCCCTTGGGGTCAATTCCTAGTGTTGGTTCATCCATTATCACTACTTCAGGGTCCTTCATTAGGATGTCTGCGAGCCCTAATCGTTGCCTCATCCCTCTTGAATATTTTCCAACCTTTTTATCCTTTGCCTCCTCCAACCTCACCTGGGAAAGCAGTTCATTAGCCCGTTCTTCTGCTTCAACGGAGGATAGACCATTGAGCTTAGCTGTTAATTTTAAATTTTCTAGCCCTGTTAGATCCTCATAAAATCCTACATCATCTGGCAAAAAGCCGACCTTCCTTTTCACTTCAATGGGATAATTGGTCGCCTGTACACCACATACATGGACTTCCCCTTTTGTTGGCTCCGTCAAACCGAGCATCATATAAATGGTCGTCGATTTCCCTGCACCATTAGGACCAAGTAAGCCAAAAATTTCCCCACGATTAATCGCCAGGTCCAATTGCTTTACTGCAGTTGTTTCCTTATATTGCTTTGATACGTTCGTTAACTCTATAATGGTTTCCGTCATGTTTATCTCCTCCCATATTTTCTAACGAGGAAGAACATCCCTACAATGACAGCAATAATAATGGCAACTCCAACAAAACCCCATACCATTGAAGTTTTTACGCTCATACGAAATTGAGCATTTGAAGTTGTTTCAGGAGCATCGGCACTCATTTCAACCGCATAATCACCAGCAATCGCATTGTCACTAGCGTGTACCGTTGCTTTCACGGTTCTTGATTGTCCAGCTGGGATCCCATCTATGGAGCTAGGTTCAAATTCTACCTCCCATTCAGATGGAGTGTTCTTACTAGATAACTTAACATCTGTCAGTTTACTAGTTCCTGTGTTTTTTACTTGTAGGGTTAATACTTTGGAGTCCCCTGCTTTAATGTCCGAACTTAACCGTCCATCCGGAGTAGTGAGCTCCATGCTGTATGTTCCTGTAATGACTGCCTCAAGCTTTAAATCAGCACTTGCTTCTCCTGCTTGAGCTTTTATCGGAATTTCATATGTTCCTTTTTCAGCTTGCGGTGATGGCGTGATATCCACACTAATGGTTTTCGTTTGGTTTGAATCAACCGTTACACTTGTTACATCCTTACCATCCGCTTTAAATTTGACTTTCCAACCATTTGGAGCATCAGCTGTAAGTGCATAGTGTTGCTCCTTTGCTGTACGATTCACAAGCTCTGTATCATAACTGAAGGTAGATTTGGAATCCCCTTCCATATTGGTTTGTTCAGATTTTAATTCTGTTTTAAATACACCTTCTTCTGCAATATTAATTGTCATGGGTAGTCTTGTGGTCGCACCTGTCCTTGATGTAGTTGTAACGTTAAAATCATATTCTCCTTTCTCAATCTTTAAAGGTACTTCTACATCTAATTGAAATGTTTTCGTACCATTTGGCTTCACTGCTAAATGATCCACAGCATAACCATCCGCCGTAATGGTGTAATTCCATTCTTTTGGTAAATCCTCAACACCTAAATCTAAACTTTTGACTTCACTAGAATTATTAATGACCTCTACATCATAGGTAGCTTTTTCACCAGGCGTTAGCGATAAACCTGTTAATGGCGTATACAATGTGATCCCTTCTGCAGCCTGTACCGAGGTTGGAAATAGGCTAGCAAATAGTAAAAGAAAACTAGTCATAAGTAAAAGAAATTTTTGTTTCATGTTAACTTCCTCCCTTTTTTCTTTTTAGTACGCACCACCTAAAAGATTGGATTTAACTTTTTAGAAAAAAATTAATAGTTGACAAAATCATCAATACATTTTATTTATTTGTATAAGAGGGTTATATGTCAGGATAGGGAGTGAACAGAGATGCCAGATAATGAAAAGACAGATGCCGATTTATTAAAAGCAGTAGAAAAAGGCTCTGTTGACGATTTTCAATTGCTATATGAACGACACTTTCCCTTAATTTATAAAATTGTATTTTCAATTTTAAAGGACAAAGAGGATAGCTCTGACTTGTGCCACGACTTATTTTTAGAAGTTTTTCGGAAGGCCCATACCTATCATCCCAGTAGAGGCAGTGTAAAGTCTTGGCTAGCAGTTCGGGCAAAAAGTAGAGCGATTGATTACATTCGAAAACAAAAGAGAGTCATCTTAAAGGATCAATTACTCTACCAACAGAAAACTACGGATAGAAGTGTAGAGGATTTGGCTTTGTCAAACGTAGAAAAAAAGCGACTTCTTGCAGCACTAGAAAAACTTCCAGATGCGCAACGGCAAGCCATTTATTTAAACTATATCGAATCGTTATCTCATAAGGAGACGGCAAAGCAATTAGGGCGACCATTAGGGACCGTCAAATCATTAATCCGCTATGGGCTTAAAAACCTACGAAAGCAGATTGTGGCACAGCAGGATATACAAAGAGGTGATCAACATGATGCGTAATCACATACCTGAAGAATGGATTTTAGACTATATTAACCAAGAGCTTTCCGAACAAGAAGTGAACAAAGTAAAAGAACACCTTGAATGGTGTCCTGAGTGTCAGGAGCTTTATACCTTTTGGGTCCAAACCTTAAATGATGAAGTAGAGGTGCCAAGCGAAGAAAAAAAGGCCGTTTGGAACAAGCTATCCACTAGTGTTCAACAGCATAAAAGGAAGTCTTTCCGTACTTGGTATAAAGGCTTACTCGTTGCAGCCGCCTGTGCTATCTTTTTCATTACAGGTCTATTCACTGGAGGCAATGTATTTAGCCCCAAAGAGCAGGCCAGTGAACAAGAGGTAAACGATGAACAGTTTATCATCGATACAGAAACGGAAATGTATGACCTCATTCAAACATCAAACGGGGATAATAGAGGCTATGCTTGGTATAATCCTGTACAAAAAGAAATGATTCTCTATCTTGATGATGAAGATCTACAAAATTATTATGAAGCCAATATTCAAACTAGAGATTCAACAATAAATAAAACCCCTATTTATTTAAACAACGGAAACAAACATGTTTATATAAAAGACCAAAAGTTAAAGGAATTTTACCGACTCATATTAATTAATCAACTCAACCAAAAACCAGTTAAAAGCTATGAATTTAAAACGATAAACACCAGTTCACCTTAATAAATAAAGCAAAAAGTACCGGCTAAAAAGGCTGGTACTTTTTTCCTATGCAAATGTGTTAGAATATTTTGCAAGATATTCTTTATTAATCTTACTTTTACTGGCATAATAGAAAAAAAGGGATGTTTAATAGAGGAGTTGATTTATATGAGTAGCGTAGAGTATTCCATGCCAGAAGCAATCCTATATAGTCATAAAATGGCTCAGCTAAGTAAAGCGTTATGGAAGGCGATAGAAAAGGATTGGCAGGACTGGGTTAAGCCTTATGGATTAAATATTAACGAGCATCATATTTTGTTAATCGCCTATCACCTTAAGGGTTCTAGTATTTCTGAAATATCTAAGTTCGGTGTCATGCACGTTTCGACAGCTTTTAACTTTTCCAAAAACCTTGAGGAACGTGGCTTGCTTACCTTTTCGAAAAAGGAAAATGACAAGCGAAATACGTACGTTGAATTAACAGATAAGGGAATTGATCTTTTATATGAAATCATGCAATCCTATGAGGTTAAAAACAACAGAGTAGTAAACGGTTCCCTTAGCTTAAAAAAGCTATATGGACAATTTCCAGAATTTCAGGATATGATTGCTGTGATACGTGAGGTCTATGGGGATGATTATATGGAAATATTCAATCGATCTCTCCAAAATGTCGAAAAAGAAAACCATGAAAATTCAGCTAAAGTCCTAGAACAAGATCAAGTCTAAAAACTAACATAATTATGGATATAAAACATTAATCTAAATCGACCTAGGTGGGACCAAATATAGAAAAAAAGTCCCTACCATGTTCGATTTTTTAACATCCCTATTTTTTCTTTCATTTCTAGTCTAGGAAGCTCTTTTTATTCATCTAATAATAAGGAAAAACCATTACAAGAATTTGGGAACGGAATAGCAATAAAAAAGTGTAAAAAACTATTGATTTTCCATCGAAAACCAAGTATGATTCCTTGAGGGAAATCAGAAACGTTAATGCATAACTTCTTGTAAGGGAGGGACCTAGAGATGAATAACTGTTGGAAGACTGTCAACATTTCTAGAGAAATTGGTCAAGGGCGAATTTATATCATGTCATCTTTTATGGCTTTACTCGCTTTTATTCTATTATTTTTACCCTATTCTATATATCATCACAATGTACTCATTAAAGATCATGGCCTTTTGCCCTTGATTATTACTTTACTAACTTTACCTTTAGTTCATAAATTGACCCATGTCATTCCTCTTATTTTGTGCTATAGAAGGATTAAGGTACACTTACACCTGACAATGGGATTTATACCAACACTAACATGCAAGCTTAGGTCTTTCCTATCCAAAAAAACAACAATGTTTATGTGGCTTGGTCCAACCTTATTTCTCACTATCCCAGGAATTGTAGCAGCAATTGTTCTACCAAGCTATTATCCTTATATTCTACTTTATACAGCGATTAATATTGGTTTGTCCTTTAAAGATTTTGTATATATAAAGCAAATTGTAAATGCACCGAAAAAATGTTTGATCGAAGAAGCTAAGGACGGATACGACATTTTAATTAAAAATAGCACCCATTAATTTGGGTGCTTTTCCACTTTCTAATCATTTTATCTGTTCAATAGGCATATTTTTTGATAAAGTATTTTATAGGTACATAAGGGGGGGTTTAGAGGTGACATTATTTTATGTGCCATTTGCCATTTTTATCTTATATGTGTTTAATTCCTTAACACATTCCTTTTGTGTAAAATCTGAAATGAACAATGAGAAATCTCATCGAGTTTTTCGCACCATTAATATCTCGATTACGATTTTACTCATTTCATCCTATATAGAGGTATTGTATTTAGGGTAAAGAAACTGTAAATTATAATATTGAAGGCAAAAAGGAAGCGTTGAGTTACGCTCCCTTTTTTTTAGTATCAGCAGTATTTCATTGATCATTAAGTTCTTTATAAAAATCCCTTAGCACCAAGCTGCTCCAACAATAATTAACAGAATGAACAACACAACAATTAACGCGAAGCCACCATGGTATCCGCCGTAGCTCATTCTAGCACCTCCTTTATTGTTTACAATATCTTATGTAACTGGTTAGGTGACTGAGTAGGCGAATCCCACAATTATAAAAAAATTTTCTAACCTTATTACGGTTAAAGGGTATAATTAAGCTATGGATTATACTGAAAATATGTTATATTGTTCAAAGATAAATAAATATTTTGTAGAAAAGAGTAGGAGTGTTAACATGAAGAAATCCATCATTTCAGTCATTTTTGCTATCGGATTATTATCCCTTGCTGCCTGTTCACAAGGAAACGAAGAGGTTGTTGTTGAATCAGAAGCAGGAAACATTACCCAAGAGGAATTTTATGAGGAATTAAAAAACCGTTTTGGTGAAAATGTATTAAACGAAATGGTTATGATCAAAGTGCTTGAAGACAAGTACGATGTCTCTAAAGATGAAGTGGACAAGCAAGTGAAAAAATATAAAGATCAAGCTGGCGAACAGTTTCAAGCTTTCTTACAGCAAAACAACTTTAAGAATGAAGAAGACTTTCGTAATCAATTAAAATTCAACCTTTTATATGAACAAGCCATTTTAGATGGTATTGAAATTTCAGATGAAGCTATTCAAAAACGATACGACCGTATGCAATATGAAGTTGAGGTTAGCCACATTTTAGTTGACGAGGAAAAAAAGGCAAAAGACTTAATAAATCAACTTGCTGAAGGGGCCGATTTTGCCGAGCTTGCAAAAGAACACTCAAAAGACCCAGGTTCTGCACAAAAAGGCGGTTCTTACGGATTTATTGGCATCGGTGACAATTATGTAGCTCCTTTCAAAGATACAGCATTTAGTCTTGAGGTTGGAGAAGTAAGTGAGCCTGTTAAAACAACTCACGGCTGGCACGTTATAAAAGTAACAGACAAGCGTGATGTAGAGGAAGAAATCGAGCCTCTTGAAGACATTAAAGATGATGTAAAAAGAAATCTAGCTCTTGAACAAACGGATCAACAAAAAGCACAAGAAAAAGTTAACAAGCTAATGGAAGATGCTAACATTGACGTTAAGCTTGATCAGTTCAAAGACCTATTTAAAACAACAGAAGCGTAATAAAAAAAGCCTTGCTAAACCATCTGGTTTAGCAAGGCTTTTTTCATGAATATGATTATCCCACAGATTGTACTTCATTTTTCTCTTCGGATTGTCCATCCTCTTTACGACGTCTGGCCTCTTCAATCCGCTCCATATACACTTGGCCTTCTTTTTCAATATACTCGCGCTCTAACTTCATCTCCGCTCGCATTGCACGAAAGGCCATATATCCACTAAAAATGATAAAACCAATCATCACTGCTACCCACCACGGAATCGTGGCAAACATAGTTCGTCCCCCTTAAAAGGCTTTTGTACAAACCTATGCGGACAAAAGGTAAAATAGAACCTCAAGTAGACCTAGGGACAAAGAATGATGGCAGCTAAGATGATGAGTTACTTTTCAAATGTAGGCTTATAAAAACTACGATTATCCATTGCAAAAATGCGATCTGTAAATTCACCAGGTTTCGTTTTTTCAAGAGAACGATTCATCATGTTCATTCTTGCATCAATAAAGTCAATCAGGTGAAGAAGCTCAGCCTCACGCAGGATTGGGGCTTTTGGACTTCCCCACTCCCCTTTTCCATGATGGGATAAAATCATATGCTTTAATAACAGTACCTCTTCTCCATCAATATTCAGTTCCTGTGCAGCCTGAGCCAATTCCTCTGCCATAATGGAAATGTGACCTAACAGCTTGCCTTCTAAGGTATAGCTTGGCGTTACAGGTCCTGACAGCTCCTTCAGTTTCCCTAAATCGTGTAAAATAATCCCTGCATACAAAAGGTCAAGATTTATGTCATCATACTGACGCTTTAAATCCTTTGCAATGTTTAGCATTGTACATACATGGTGAGCAAGGCCTGAAACATACTCATGATGGTTTTTTACCGCAGCAGGAAATAGAAACAACTCTTTTTCATATTTCTTAATAAAATAGCGAACGATTCGCTGTATATTTGGATTTTCCATTTCGAATATAACCTGGGTTAATCTTTCTTCAAGCTCGTTAATCTCCACTGGTGCTTTCTCTAGAAAGTCCTCCAGCTTTACTCCATCAGTTGGCTGTGTGGGCCTTAGTTTTTGAATTTTTAATTGTGGCTTGCCGCGGAATTGAGTAATTTCTCCCGTAACCTTGATGATGGTTTCTTGTGTGAAGGTTTGTTCATCCTCAGCAGTTGCCTCCCATAACTTGGCTTCAATGTCCCCAGAACTATCCTGTAAAATGAGCGTCAAGAATGGCTTGCCATTACTAGCAACTCCCTTACTTGCCGATTTGATTAATAGAAACCCTTCAAACGGCTGTCCCACTTCAACAAAACCGATTTCTTTTAACATATAGAGCCCCTCCCTTAATTGAACATCTTTATTCAGATAGTAAAAAACGGAGATAACAGGTATCTCCGAATCCCTAATCATCCTTTGTCTTTGTTTCCTTTGGTATATATTTAAAAACTTCACCGGATTCTACGACTCGTATAAATTTCATCAACCATCTATAATAATCCTTTGCGTACTCAAGCTTCTCAATATCTGAGATGATTTTTTCCTTTAATTCGTCATCCTCTGTGTTATCCTTTAATTTTAATAACTCATGAATGGTTTCGTCCGCTTCCTCGATGTTCGTTTCAGTATGATGGCGCCAACGGTTCCCAAATAGAGAAGTAAATGACTTATACCAATCCTCTTCAGATTTATATAAATCCTTTCGCATCCCCTTTTTAAAGGAGGGCTCTACCATTTTCATGTCAGATAAAGCTCGAACTCCTGTTGACATGCTTGTTTTACTCATTTTTAGTGCATCACGCATATCATCAAGTGTCATCGAGTCATCTGAGAAATATAGCGTTCCATACAAACGACCTACTGAAGGTGTAATTCCATATAAATTCATATTTTTAGCAATTACTTGTATAAATTTATCGATGGTCTCTTCATGTTTTGTCCACTGATTATTTACTTCATCATTTTCCACTGAAAACCCTCCAAGCATTCTACCTAAGCTTGATTTGCTTTTCATATTTTACCACGATTCGAGAGTCTACGCGAGTTCAAAAAACAGATGTGGCTTTTTGGTCAAGTATGATTTCCTGTTTGCCTGCCTTGGTTAACTGGTCTGTTTCATTCCAAGTAAAGTACATGACTTGCTGCTTCTCGCTTACCTCTTCCAAAATGGCCAACATTTCCTGCTTTCTGACAGCATCATAATGGACGAACGCATCATCGATGAGGAAGGGAACACCAAACGTATCATTCATGATTTCACTTAATGCAAGTCTTAATGACACATATAGCTGGGCGACTGTCCCTGTCGATAACTCAGAAGCCTGATAACGAACCTGATGGGCGGATTCAGCTACAAAGCCCTCATCCTCCATTGGGGGGATGATTTGTGTATAACGTCCAGCTGTTAGTCTTTGAAAGAAGTAGGTTGTTCGCTCGACAATGTCAGGTAAGTATTCGTTTTGATAGACCTGTTTCGTTTTTTTGATGAACGAATGAGCAGTCTTATATGTAGCCCATTTTCGAATCTGTTCTTTCAATTCATTTTTGAGAAAAGCTAACTGGTGACGTAGGTTCGACAGTTGTTCATTTTCCTCTAATTGCTTGATTTCAGCCCTTAAATCCGATAACTCTTGTCTTTGCTGCTCTACTCTCTCTGATAAGTCCTTCATTTCAGTTGAAAGCAGGCCTTTTTTCTGTTCAAGCTCAGCCCAGAGTATCTGCTCCTTCAAAATGTGGACTGCATTAGACTTAAAAATTAGCTGAATCTGTCTCAGCATCTCTTCCTGCTGCTTCAATAATTGCTGTTTTTCCTCAAACCTCTTCCCTTTGGTGACAAACTCTTCCTCCGTTTGTACTTGTGCTAAAGAAAACAGATCCTGTTGCTCTTGTTGATATGGGGCTAATCGGTGGTATAATTCGCTCTGGTCTTGTTTCACCTGATCAAGCTCTTGTTGTATACGTACAGATTCTTCCCTTTTATTATTTTCATTCTCCTTCTTATTGTCCAATTCCTCCCATATCTCGTCATTTATTGGCAACGTTTTTAAACACTGTTCAGCTATGTGCTGGGCTTGTGACTCTATTGTTCCTTTGGTTTGCTCCCAATTACGAATGGTGTCTTCAACATTAAGCAAATCCTTTTCATACTGTTGCAGTTTTATAACTTTATGATATAAGGAGGGCCAATGGGTTACATCAAAGCTAGCTAAAAACGGAAACTGTTGCAGCTCCGCTTCTATACGCTCCGTGAGCTGATTTTGCTTCCTAGCTAAATCTTGTTGATTTTGCTGACAGTTCTGTAAAGCTTTTTCAATATCATCACGATTTTTTTGCTCCTCTTTTAAGTCACTTAGAGCCTGTTCATGTTGATTTATATTTTTTACGAGCTGCTGCAGTTCATTTTCGGATATGTTTGCACTGATGTTTCTGTTTTCTTCTTGCTTAGCTTGCTTTTCCATTCCGATTACATTTTTTCCAACCATCATCCAAATCAATAGCCCAATCAGAAATACTCCGCTTCCAAGTAAATAGCCATACATATTTTCCGTTAAATAGGCAAAGAAAGAAAGACCTGTGATTCCGATGAAGCCTAAGACTAGCGAAAGCTTTCCCAGCTTCCTTAACTGGTTTCCTACCTTTTTTAGCCTTTGTTGATTGGCATCGTAAAGAGACTGCTGCTCCTGTAAAAATTGCTGTTTCCATTTCGCTTCTCGGTGCTCGTCCACTTTGTTTTTTAAGGAGATATACGCTTCAGTGGGTAATAATTGTTGTTCATACTCTGTTAATCTAGTTTGGATTGTCGTTCGTGAGGTGGTTAATTGTCGTTCCTCTACGATTAAACGTTCCTCTTCTTCATGTAAAAGCTCCTGATCTCTAGCAATTGTTTTCCATCTATCCTCTAGAAAAACCGGAAACTGATATGACAGCAGGTTAACATTTTGCTTCTCCCATCCGAGCTGGGATAGCTCTTGCTGAAAGGCAATGTCTAAATGTTTTAGCTCCTGCTCTTTTTCCGATATATTTCTTCTGATAAATTGATATTCGCTCTTTAGCTCATCCACCTTTTGCAGCGATTGATAAGCATCCTCACTTAACCGTCCTTCCTTTAACTGCCTTAGCTCTTCCTCAAGCTTCTCTTTTCTCTTTTCTAGTGCATGAATTTCACTTTTAATGGGTAGCATCATATCCTTGATCTGACGCTGACGTTCTAACCCCATATCAGGAAACGTGTCTATTTCTTGAAAAGCCTGTAATTGATCCTCAATGAGATGGTATTGCTGAATGGCTTCTTTCGCCTGAAAATATTGGTCAATTAGGAGTAGGTTACCTTCCTTCCGTTGAATTTCCGCTTGATCTGCAGCGATTTGTTCGGAAAGACTGTCGATCCTATCACTTAATTCATTGTATTGATCCTCTTGCTGTTCTATCGTTGCTATTTTATTTTTTAATTCTTTTATTTGTTTAATTTGCTGATTAATAATGGGCTTTTTTCCTCTTTTTTTAAATAGTTCATCCATTTTCTTTGTAAGGTCATTTTCCAGATTAGCAATATTATCTGAGCCCGATAATCCAACTCCAAAAAGCACTTTTCCTAGGTCCTCTTCACCAATGGTTTGTAGCTTTTGTAAATCTTGATCATTAAAGGAAAATATCTGTTCATATGTGTTTCGGTCCATACCTTTTAATAGCTTCTTAAGGTATTCCTCTCCCTCTGTACGACCATCCTCTAGCAAACATTGTACTTTGTTCTTCCGTTTATCCATAACCCGTTCAATAATAACAGATTCATTGTTTTCTAGCTTTAAATAAAGACGCCCGCCAAAACGACTTCCTTCTTTCGGAGCAAAATACTTTCTAGAGGAAGACGGTAAATCAAATAATACATATAAAATAAATTGTTTTAGCGACGTTTTGCCTGACTCATTCGGGCCCTTCATCACGGTTAAGCTAGGGCTTAAAGTGAAAGACTCATTATTCCATTTCCCGAATCCATAAATCTGTACTTTTTCAATAAACATCATCCATCACTCTTTCATTAACGATTCTAGTACCATTTGTTCAGCATCATCCTTCATTTCAGCTAGCTCTTCCTCTGTAAAAGGTTCTAATAGCTTTCGAATCTCTCGATGTTTTGTTATTTCATTTAAAGATTCTTCCCACTCGGTTGAATCGTCGATGACCCTTAGAAATTCGCCGATAAAATGTCTACCTTCCCTAAGCTCTTCTCGGTCCCACTGGGCTATTTTTTCAAGACGTAACTTTTCAGTCCAAACCCAGATTTTCTCTGATTCTTCCTCTTCATTAATCATATCTACAAGCTCACCTACCTGCTCTTCGGTGAACTGTTCCATTTTTGCTAAATCAAGTTTCAGCTGAATTCGAATAACAGCTTTTCCTATCTCTGTCCGGATCAAATCCTTTTCCTGTTGAATAATCTGTTCAACCTCATCTATTGTAGAGCAGTCGGTTGCATCAACTACTGCTTCTGTAAACTGGATTTGCTGTGTGGGAACAAAGTTGAGGTGGCATTGTTCATCAATTAAATCGACAATATAGCAGCCTTTTTCTCCCGATTCCTTTATATGGCGTCCTTGGATGTTACCAGGATAAATCGTGGGTGGAGATTGTAGTAGCTGCTCCCTTTTATGAATATGACCAAGTGCCCAATAATCCATTTCTGACTCGCTTAGGTCTGTGATGGAAAAGGGGGCATATACATCATGCCCCTGATTAGTCGATAAACTACCATGTAGCATACCTAAATGATAGATGGATTCTTTCGTTGGATTATACTCTGTAATTTTGGGTGCTGTCACTGCCCTTTGCTCATAGCTAAAGCCGTATAGATTTGCTAGGTGCTCTCCCTGCTTGAAAAAAGGAATTGATGTGACCTCTTCACGGTCGAAAATATGGACATTTTCAGGATAATCTAGCTTTAAAAATTCTCCCCCAAGATGATCATGATTTCCAAAACTAATAAAAACCTCAATCTGATTCTCGTGAAGCTTTTCTAGTCCTCTTCTTAGTTTGATCTGCGCCTTTAGACTTCTAGCCTCTTCATCAAATAAATCTCCAACCATCAAAACAAAATCAACCTGATACTCAATAGCTGCTTCGATCACTCTATCAAAGGACTGAAATGTACTTGTTACCATTTGCTGAAACAGTTGTTCAGGGACATCTGTCATGCCTTTAAAGGGGCTGTCCAAATGTAGGTCTGCTGTATGTAGAAATCGTAGAGCTTTCCGCATCTTGTTAAGCTCCTTCCTCATAATCTAGTTCTAGTTATCAATATTTTACCAAATTATTAAAGCGAATGCACGTTCGTGTGGGTTTTTGGGGTGATGTGTGTGAGGGGCGGGCTGCGTGCAAGCGCGTGAGGCGGGCTGCGGGCTGAAGATTATCTTGTTTTTGCTAAAGATTCGATAGCTTATGCTAAAGATAGTGAATAATGCTAAAGTTTTAGGTATGAAAGCTAAGGATTGTGTGGGGTTCGCTGAAGTTTGGCTTTTAAAACCTAAAAGTGGACACTGAAAATGCTAAACACCATTCCCATAACAGTATTACCTGATCACTAAAAAAAGCTTGATCCTAAAATCAAGCTTCCTCATTTAAAAACTACTAATTCCTAATACTAAAAACCAAAGGAAAAACGTGGATATAGAGAATATAATCGATAATATGGCTGGTACTTGGGCCACCTTTTTTCTAATAGCTAAAATCGAAATGATCAGGCCGTAAATTGGACTTGAAAGCCAGACAACTGGCTGTAAAAAGGCACTTTCTAAGCCAATAAAACCAAAGATGTAAGCAAAGAAAAGAGTTAACCACAGAAAATGAAAGAAAATGGATAGTTTAACTCCGATATTTACGAAAGAAGTCATCAGTATTCCTCCTAGTATTCCTAAAAAGCAATCATCCCTATTTTAGCAAAAAAACAAGAACAATTCCTTAAAAATTCCGGTCACAATAGTCTTGTAATTGCAAAAGCCCTTTAGGATTGTCCTAAAGGGCTTTTGCTGTTCACTAATCCTTTTTCGTTAATTGAATCGCTCTTTTAATATCCTTTAAAGAAGATGAAGGTCCATACATTAACACTCCGCCCTTGAATACTTTCGCTGCAATTTTAGCAAAAATAAAGATGGTGACTAGGAGTATACCTATGGATAGGGCAATTTCCCAGATTGGAACATCCAGCATTCCTACGCGCACAAACATGATAATCGGCGTGAAGAACGGAATATAAGATGTAATCGTCACAAAGCTTGCGGTTGGATCATTTAATCCATACATTGCAATCATAAAGGCTGCAATGACAAGTAGCATCATTGGCGTAACGATTTGATTGACTTCTTCAGTACGACTGACAAGTGATCCTAGCATTGCAGCAAGCATAGCATAGAGGAGGTACCCTAAGATAAAGAACAGTAACGCATATGCAATGGTACTAATAGGGATATCTCCTAAACCTAAATATTCAAACATGCCGCCTACAAGCTCATTTTGATTCATTTTTAAAGACGTATAACCAACGATAATGATTAATCCAAATTGCGTAAGACCTAAAAGGGCGATCCCGATAATTTTTGCAAACATGTGTGTAATCGGGGATACGCTAGACACAAGAATCTCCATAACACGAGAAGATTTTTCTACGGCTACTTCACTTGCAATCATATTGCCATAAACTAGTACGGCAAAATAGATAAGGAAGATCATGAAATATACAAGTCCACGTGCCTGGTTCAGTTCCTCTTCCGTTTTAGATTCTTCTGCCAAAGCAACTTTTTCAATTTCAACCGGAGCCAACATCTGCTCCACAGTTTCTACATCGATTCCCGCTTGCTGGGTTACCATTCCCGTTTTCAGCTGGCTTAAGCTTTGTTGGATTTGGTTAACCGTACTGGATTCTGAGGCATTCATGGCGTAATAGGTTGCCGCTGGTAAATTTTGATCATCTAGTACGAGGTGAACAAATGCTTGGAACTCCCCATCCTTAACTGCATTCTTCGCTTCCTCTTCCGTTCCATCATACTGTGTGAGCTCGACCTCTTCATTCACAGCACCGATGTTTTGTTCTAAGGCCGTATAAAGCTGGTCCGTTTCATCTATTACAGCGATTTGACTAGTTGAATCCTCATCATCTCCACTGAAAAGATCTACAATATTTTGGAAGTTGGTTAACCCGATGATAATGACAAGAGTAGCGATGGTCATAATGATAAATGATTTACTTTTTAAATGACTCAAATATGTATGACGTAAAATCGTCCAAAATTTACTCATACGATGCACCTACTTTCTCAATAAAGATGTCGTTTAGAGACGGTTCCTCTAAATCGAAGGTGCGTACAAAGCCTTTACCTTGAAGCTCTGATAAAATCTTTTGAGAGATTTCTTCGCTTTCAATTTGAACCTCACAGCCTTCAGGAACTTGTCGGTAGCGTACAACACCTGGAATATCCTTAATGAAGGACACGTCAAAATCAGCCCGTACGATCACATTTTTCTTCCCAAAGTCACGTTTAATTTGACGTAATCCACCGTGCACGACAGGTGTCCCATGATGCATAATACACAAGTGTTCACAAAGCTCTTCCACATGCTCCATTCGATGGGAGGAAAAGACAATTGAAGTTCCTTGCTCTTTTAAATCTACAACAGCTTTTTTCAACATCTCAACGTTAACCGGGTCTAAACCGGAAAATGGTTCATCTAAAATTAACAATTTCGGATTATGAATAACTGCGCTGATGAACTGAATTTTCTGTTGGTTCCCCTTAGACAGCTCTTCAACCTTTTTCCCTTTATATTCTGGCACATTAAAGCGATTAAGCCAGTAGTCAAGCTGTTTTATCGCATCTGATTTTTCCATCCCGCGGAGGCGTCCTAAATAAACCAGCTGCTCATCGACTTTTTGTTTCGGATATAAACCTCTTTCCTCTGGCAAATAGCCGATTAGATGACTCTTATTATAGCCAATTGAATCACCATTCCATTTTATCGTGCCATAGGTCTGCTCTAACAAACCTAAAATCATTCGAAATGTAGTCGTTTTACCAGCACCATTTGCACCTAAAAACCCAAAGATTTGGCTCTCGGGTATTTCTAGGGTTAAATGATCCACTGCTGTAAAGGATCCGAACTTCTTCGTTACCGCATTTAACTCTAACGTCATTGTTTTACCCCTCTCTGTCTGTCCTCCGATAACACATACGAAACTATTATAATGAAGGTTTCAAATTTTGACAATTCTAGCAGGAATTTTTTGAAATAGTGCGAAATAATATAAATAGATGGATGGATGAGGAGGGATCAACATGAAAAGCTATTTTTTAACCGTTTTTGAGAAAAACGGAAATAATTTAGTTGATGAAACCTTTGAAGCAAAAGATGACCAGGAAGCCAAAAAGTTAGGCACCCAGCTTTTAGAAGAAAAAGGCTACACAGAATATACTCATCGATGTGTATCACCGAATGGCCACTTAGTGTTATTTCATCGGTAGCAAAAGGATTGTCCTTATGGGCAATCTTTTTTAAATGAAAAAGCTGTCTTAATTTTTGTTTAAGACAGCTCTGCTCTTGAAATTTTATTCAGCGTATAATTCTTCAAGGGGTTTTGTAATAATACGGCTAATATCGTTAATCACATTGTTTAAGTGTTGTTCTTTTTCCATTAGCTTGGAGATTTTTTCATTTTGTTGAACGAGTTCAACGGTTTTACGAGCTTTTTCAACTTCTTCCTCTGAAATGTCTTCGCCTTGCATTTGCTTTTGTTGAAGTTGAATTTGCGTTTCGCGGAAGTTATCGAACATTTTCTTAGATGCATCGTCAGCCATTACTGCTTCATACGCTTCTTTAAGTCCTTGATACTCTTCGCTTTCACGTAGATTTTTTTCAAGTTCATGAGCTACGTCATGTAAGTTTGCCATTGTTAGCCTCCTAATTTATTATACTGTTACACTTTATCAAACATTTACCCCACTGTATAGGAAAAGCCTACTAGTTAACATCATGCCTTTTGACGTTGACTACATGAGGAAGCTTATATTGATAGCAAAACAATCATCGCCTGTATGAGCCCGATAAATCCACCTAACAAAGCGCCTAAATAGGTAATCATTTTTAATTCTCGCTTGGAGATCCCTAGGACCATAGACTCAAGACGCTCCACATCAAATTTTTCCACTTCTTCTTTTACAAGCTCCTGCAAATTTAGTCGTTCCATTAGCGAGCCCATTTGATCCACTAAGTATGCTTGTACCTTTGTTACAACTGTAGGTATCACTTGGTTTTCGATAACCGGCTGGAATTGGTTGTACAAGGTGCTTATTTTTGTATTTAACAATTGTTCAAATGGGACCATGTTCGCCAACTCATTAGCAAGCTGTCGCTGAATAGACTCCGATAATAACAGGGATTCGAACTGATAAAGCTCTTTATTCTGCAGTTTATCCCATTCTCTATTTAGTAAACCTGTTAGCATTTCATGGGCATCTTCAGAACGTACATATTGTGAAATTGCGGGCTGAATCTTACCAGCTAATCCATCCCCACCTAAGAAGGAAGAAATCATATTACCAAAGAAACCGGTTCCCCCTAAATAGCCCTCTGCAAGACTGCCAATTTTTTGTTTACCTTCCTCGCTCATAATGTACTCATCAACGGTTTGTAAAATATATCGGCTAGCCTTTGGTGTAAGTTCACGTCCACTTCTATTTATTTCATCTGGAATAATGGAACTCAAGGGTTGAAATTTATTTTCCTGAATCCATTTGTTCATTTGTTTTTCAATAAAGTCGCTTGAAGTTTTGTGAAGAGCTGCTGATGAAACCGGAATTTGAACCTTATGTAAAAGCTGCTTAACCGTAGCATCTGAATGGGCAAAGCTCTGAAGCTCTTGCAGAATCCAGTGAACGACCTGATTACAGAACTGTTTATTTTGGATTTTCCTCTTCATCGCTTCAGGTGTTAACAGATGGACGACAACGGTTCTTCCCATCTGCCTGGCTAGTTCAGATTGACGCTTTGGAATTAACCCTGGTGTAAATGGGATTTTAAACTTGCCAATGTATTTTGCTTCGTATGGTCTGAATAACATTTTGATCGCCAGAGAATTCGTTAATCCACCAATCACTGCTCCGATTATGACCATAAATAATAATATTAAAATTGCTTCCATGCTTTCTACCTCTCTCAATACAAAATATGCTCACTATATGACAGTATATGATGTCACCAACCAATACACAACCCTTTACCCCTTTAAAGCAACGGGGGACAGTCCCTCATTTCGCTAAAGCGCTAAAGTGAAATGGTGTGAATGTTATTTGGTTTGGCGTTTCAAACTAAGGGGAGAATGGAAGGAGGAATTGCAATGCCAGATCCTTTTAAAGAAGAAAAGGACAGTCGGGTTGAATATGATAATGACGTTGACCGGATGATTAATGAAGGGATGGCTGGTGGTACCGTGGGTAAACATTACAACCGTGTACAAATTGAAGAAGCCAGAAAACTCCCTAAAGAAGGTGAAGATTGGCCAGATGCACGTGAGGCCAGGAGTGAAGATGAACGAACAGAATAGAAATGTGTTTCGACCAGGTTATGTAGCCTGGTCTTTTATTGTGTGTGTGTCAGGGTGAGGGTGAGGGATTCTGTCATTATTTTAATTTTCATGTCCAGAGAAGGCTTAATTCGATCATTTTTCATAATACATCGGTCGCAAAGCTTATAAATCATGTCTCATGAATTAGGTCATTTTTGGAATGCAGTCTGGATGGGGGTTATTCCCGTCAGTTGAAGTGATGATTAAGTCAGCAGTGATTTAATTCATGTTGGCCCTTATCATAATTCTGTCGCTCCTCCCCCGTTTTCCAGTCTCCCCCCTATTATCACGTCTAGTCATTGAATAATACCTTCACTTTATTCAATAATTCAGTCACAACGGCACAGAATCCCGTCGCTAGCAAGTCAAGAGCAGCAAGCGAGCGCACACCGCTCACAACTTCTCCACTCAAACAAAAATCCGAAGGCCAGACTCATGCCGACCTCCGAATTCATCGATTTTGCTCCTCTATTGTTACTTCAACTTCCGAATCACATGATAAACAATGGTAAACATGTACGCATAGGTGGTTGGACTTCGTTTCTAAAAAACCGTCAACTAACTTAGCGTCTTCATCCTCTAAATATGGGCTATAATCATCAAAATAATCAATAAGCCGTCCCCGATCAACCATTTGACCACTACATACCTGACAAGTCTTTTCCATATTGGTTAGCCCATTACATACAGGACAGACATACATCTCGGCTCCCCCCAGTCTCAGGTGTTAAATCATGCCGCCGTTCGTATTAAGTTGAAATACTGTGTAAACCTATGTCCCTGATTAAATTACAGATACCCGACTGTTTTAACGTTAATACGCCTCTGTTCTCCACGCGGTTATTTTTCTATGTAGAGGGAGGAGGAATCTAAGGATTCCTCCTCAATATCCATGATTATTTATTATTGTTGACCAGCTTGGCCGCTCATTTGAGATTGAGCAAAAGATACGAGGCGCTTAGTAATTTCACCACCAACAGAACCGTTTGCACGAGAAGTAGTATCAGCGCCAAGGTTTACACCAAACTCTTGAGCAATCTCAGTCTTCATTTGGTTAATTGCTTGGTCTGCTCCAGGTACTACTAATTGGTTGCTGTTATTGCTGTTGTTGTTTGCCATTGTTTATCACCTCCTGTGCTATATATTGTGAGCAGGAGTGGTAAAACATATGAGTAAATTTCATTGGTAATTTTTAACCCCAATTCCAGTCCATCACCTAATAAAAGCACAGCACCTTTAACACTTTAAAGCAGTGAGGGTCTGTCCCCCACTGCTTTAAAGCGCGAAAAAGCCCTTGAGTTCATTCAAACTCAAGGGCCATACACAAAATTAAGCATTTGGCTTTGTCATTTTCTTTGGATCCACATAATCATCAAACTGTTCAGCAGTTAATAATCCTAATTCAACGGCTGATTCTTTTAGTGTACTATTTTTAGCAAAGGCATTTTTCGCAATCTTAGCTGCATTTTCATACCCAATGTGTGGGTTTAATGCTGTTACTAACATTAAGGAGTCATTCAAATATTTGTTGATTTGCTCTTCATCTGGCTCCAAGCCGACAGCACATCGATCGTTGAAGGACACCATGCTATCCGCAAGTAGCTGACTTGATTGTAGGAAGTTATAAGCAATTACAGGTTTAAACACATTCAATTCAAAGTTACCTTGACTTGCGGCAAAACCAATAGCTGCATCATTCCCCATTACTTGTGTAGCCACCATGGTTACGGCTTCACTTTGAGTTGGATTTACCTTACCTGGCATGATGGAGCTTCCTGGTTCATTAGCTGGGATTGTAATTTCCCCAATACCACAACGAGGACCGCTTGCCAGCCAACGTACATCATTAGCAATTTTCATCAAGTCTGCAGCAAGTCCCTTTAAGGCTCCATGTGCATAAACAAGCTCATCATGACTAGTTAAGGCATGGAACTTATTTTGAGCAGAAACAAATTTTTTGTTTGTAGATTGATTAATGTTTTCGCAAACCTTTTCCGAAAACTCCGGATGAGCATTAAGGCCTGTCCCAACAGCAGTACCACCAATAGCTAATTCATAAATATTTGGAAGACTACCTTCAATCATATTTTCTGTTTTTTCAAGCATACGATGCCAACCACTAATCTCTTGACCAAGTGTAAGTGGTGTAGCATCCTGCAGGTGAGTACGACCAATTTTCACTAAATCTTTATAGGCTTCAGCTTTTTCTGCTAAGGTTGCTTTTAATTTTTGTAGGGCAGGAAGAACAAGATCTTCAAGCTTTAACACAGCTGCAATATGCATGGCAGTTGGGAATGTATCATTTGAGCTTTGGGATTTGTTTACGTCATCATTAGGATGAAGACGAACGTCGCTTCCTTTTTCCTCTAACCATTGGTTCCCTACGTATGCAATCACTTCATTCACGTTCATATTGGATTGAGTTCCACTACCTGTTTGCCAAACCACGAGTGGAAAATGTTCTGTTAAGTTCCCTTCAATAACTTGATCAGCCGCATATGTAATCGCATCAGCTTTTTCCGTTTCTAACAATCCAAGCTCTTCATTGGCTTTTGCTGCGCTTTTCTTCAAAATAGCGAAAGCACTTACAATTTCCTGTGGCATTCTTTCATTTCCAATCGGAAAGTTTTGCTTACTTCTTTGAGTTTGGGCGCCCCAATACTTATCAGCGCTTACTTTAATTTCGCCTATTGTATCTTTTTCAATGCGGTAGTCCATGACAAATATCCTCCTCCATAATCCTTATGTAACTTTTTCTCACCCTTTAACCATACCAAATGTTTCGAAAATTGCCTACTTGTAGACGAAAAATTGTCAGATTAACCTTCTATTTTTTTAAAATTGTCCAGTATAATGAAAGTGGAGATAAGATGGAAAGGGGGGATGAACATGCCTAACATCTGGACACACATTATGTTTAGCGAAGAAATTATGGATACATTAAATGATTCTATTCATTTTCAGGAAGCTCAGAGATATATCAACTTAGGTGCTCAAGGGCCTGATCCATTTTTTTATCATAACTTTTGGCCATGGAAAAATGATGAACGTGTAAATCAAGTGGGCGAGTTCCTTCATAAAGAAAAATGTGGACCTTTCCTTATGGATTTAATCCAATCGGGTGAGTCCATGTCTACACAAGCAAAGGCATATATTTTAGGTTTTGTAAGCCATCATATATTAGATCGAAACACACATCCGTATATTCATTATCGCGCAGGATATGAAGGAAATAAGCATCAAAAGCTAGAGGTCATCATTGATACGCTCATGATGAAGGAGTATCGTAATCTGGATACTTGGAAGGTGCCTGTTTACAAGGAGATTGATGTTGGAGCTAATCTTGACTACGACATTGCCAAAGTTTTAGCGTCTTTAATTCAGAAGCATTGTGGTGATGAATTGCAAACTTTACCTCCACACTTTATTCAAGCTGCCTATCGGGATATGAAAAGAGCCCTAAGAGTACTTTTCGATCCCTTCAGCTGGAAAAATCGATTATTAGGTTCACTGGTATCCTCCTTTTCGCACCAGCCTATCAAAGTGCAAAAAGATTATTTAAACCTTAATCATACTACCTGGTATCACCCTGCCACAAATGAGCCTCATGATGAAAGCTTTCTGGATTTATACAATCAAGCACGAAAAGAAGGCATGGAGACTTTATATGCTATTATTCAATATTGGCAGGTGCCAAGTATTTCTAATAAAGAGCTAGTAGAAACTATGATTGGCAATATTTCGTACGATACCGGAAAACCATTGCGACAAAAGCTGGAAAACAGATATTGTGAGCCTATCGTTTAAAACAAAACCACGACATGCCGAATGTGCAGTCGTGGTTTTGTTTTGGCGCCTACTTACTCGCGTCCAACGCTTCGCTCTCACCTTTTTCAATATTAACCTTTTGTAAAAGGATAATCCCAACAATAAAAAATATTACGAGGGCTAAAATACCGAGTCGACTCGACCCTGTTAATTGTCCTACTAAAGCAAATACAAAGGGACCGACAATGGCCGCAAATTTGGATGAGACCCCATAAAAACCATAAAATTCTGCTTGCTTATGCAAAGGTACCATTCGACCAAATATAGATCGACTAAGGGCCTGGGCCCCACCTTGAACAAAACCAACACAGACTGCTAATAAATAAAAATGGAGTGCTGAAGTCATAAAATATCCTAAAATCACTATACCGACGTAAACGAGTAGTGAAAAGGTTAATGCCCGTTTAGGATTTATTTTTCCTGCCAGCCAGCCAAAAATAAACGTAAAAGGAATTCCGACAAACTGGGTAATTAATAATGCTGCAATTAAATCATTCGAAGCAATCCCAATCTCACGTCCGTAGACTGTGGCCATCTTAATAATGGTCGATATGCCATCATTATAAAGCCAAAAGGCGATTAAAAAAATAAACAGCTGCTTGTAATGACGTAAAGACTTAAAGGTATTACCCACACGCTGAAAGCCGATCATGACATAGGATCGATCATGCTTCACTTTATTCCTTTTCTCTTCCTGGATATTTTTAAATAACGGAATGGAGAAAACAAACCACCATAGCCCAACAGACGCAATGGCTACTTTTGTGGCAACGGCGACATCGGGAAAGCCGAAAAGTTCGTATTTTAAAATCATTAAAAGATTGATAGCTAATAATACCCCGCCGCCAATATAACCAAAGGCAAATCCAGAGGTAGAGACCTTGTCTATCTCTTTTTTGTTTGCAATTTCAGGTAAAAAAGCATCATAAAATACATTTCCGCCTGAATACCCAATGGAACCGATAATCATTAAAATAGATGCGAATAAGTACTGACCTTCTCCAACAAAGGCAAACAACACACTAGCAATCATACCCATGTAGGCAAAAAAACGGAGGAACTTCTTTTTGGCTTGGGAATAATCACTGATGGCTCCCAGAATTGGCGACAGAAGCGCGACAATCAAAACCGCAATTGACTGTGTATAACCCCAATAGCTGGTGGCTAGGTTATCCGATATATTTGATGCATAATAATCCGTATAAAAAACAGGTAACACGGCCGCCATAATCGTAGTCGCAAAAGCAGAATTCGCCCAGTCATAAAGCATCCAGCTTCGAATCATCTTTTTCTTCTTCATGTATTCACCTCTTTTACTACTCTTTTCCTAAGAATAGCAGAAATTGCCTGAAAATAGTCCAAAAAAATGAAAAATTTACAGCTAATTTACGATGAGTCTATAGTCTAAAAAACAGCGCCCCCTATCACGGAGCGCTGTTTCTTCTAGTTCGGATATAAATTAAAATATTCTTCTAATGTTAGCTGCTGTTCATAAATCTCTGTAGCCATTTCCTTACCAACGTAACGAATATGCCAAGGTTCATATGCATATCCCGTTATATCTTCTTTTCCTTTAGGATAACGAATAATAAAGCCGTATTCATGAGCGTGTTTTGCTAGCCATGCTCCTTCTTCAGTTTCACGAAAATCCTCAACTAACTGAAAAGTAACAGCTACGGTTGAAACATCCATCGTTAACCCTGTCTGGTGTTCACTATGTCCCGGCATGGCGGAGTACATTTTGGCATGTTCCTCACCGTTTTGCTGAACATTGCGGTTAAAAATAGCCTTCTGTGTTGCATAGGAACGGTAGCCAGAAACAGCAACTAAATCAATCCCTGCTTCCTCCGCACCCTTAAACAATTCTTCTATTGGCCCTGCAGCAACCTTCCGCATCTTTCTTTTATCAATCTTTTCATCAAAAGAAAATGGGATATCTGGATAAACTAAATTAGGTGGTACATAACCATCTGGTAGCTTCCGTTTTTTATTAACCACAATATCAGTTGCCTTAGGTTCTAACACCGTAATAATTCCATTTTCATCTGGCACTTCATTTTCGAAACGATCCGGGATATTTTTTTCATTGTTTTCTTGTTCGTTGCTTTCCTCTTCTTGCTTTTCATCATCTTGATTTTCTTGTTGGTTCTGTTTTTGAGAATCTTCTTGATTATCGTTTGTTTGATTTTCATTCTGTTCAGTAGCCGTATTGCTCTCTCCTGGTTCTTCTTTCCCCTTTGCGGAATCGTCATTTTGACACGCACTAAGAGTAAAAATCAAAATCAATGAAAGCAGCCACAATTTTTTATTCTGCATATAAATCCCTCTCTAGTCTCTTTGTGACATTCTACTTTCACTATAACACCGTTTATAAAAAGCTATCAAAGGATTTTTTTGGTTTAACTGTCAGTGTTTGTTTTCTCTTCTAAGCTTGAAATCGCTTCACTCGTCTTTTCCACTGATTCAAGCAACAGTTCCTGTCTTTCTAAATGCTCCTGAACTGTCGTTTGCATTTGTTCCATTGTGGCAGTTGATTCTTCTATTAAAGAAGCTAATTCATTTACAGATTGATCAATACCCTCAGAGGATTGATGGATAACGTTGGCTTCTCCGCCAAAATCATTAAGTCTTTTTACAAAAACTTGTACATTTTTACTAATTTCATTTAGTGAGTCTGTTACTTCACTTGTTATGGAAAGACTTTCTACTAACTTTTTACTATTTATTTTAACCTGTGACTCAGTTTCTTTCGTGTTAATCTCTACATTTTTTAGATTTTCGTCAATTTGTTTTGCGGTACGATTCGAAACCTCAGCTAACTTCCGAATTTCATCAGCAACTACCGCAAATCCACGGCCAGCATCTCCTGCTCTTGCTGCTTCAATACTTGCATTTAACGCTAATAAATTGGTTTGTTCTGCAATGTCCTGAATTTGATTGGTAAAACCAGTAGATTCACCTATGGTCTTAGCCAATTGTGCCATTTTTTCTTGCATAGACTGAAAGGACTCCTGAAAGCCTTGCATCGTCCCGCTCAAGTCCTCCATAGACTCCTTCCCATGAGATGAGGAGGCAAGCACCTCTTCTCCAGCGTTAGCAAGCTCTTGAAATGAGGCCATCAATTGCTGAATTTTATCGTTTGAGTCGCTTGATAGCGATGTAATATTTGATACAGATTCAACCTGTGATTCTGCTGCTCCACTAATTTCTCGAAAGGATTGAGTCATTTCTCGCATTGCTTCTGATTGATGATGACTACTCTCATTTATATCCTTTATGGACATATAGACGACATCAGCCGTACTTTTGATTTGTTCATTCTGTTTTTCACGTTCAGCTAATAGCTCATTTGATTTTTCTAGGGAATCATTAACGCCAGTAAGCAACCCCTTTGCCATTTGAACCTGGATATATAATAAAACGTAAACCAAAACAAAAAAGACTAATGCAATGACAATAGCTCTACTGTTTAACCCTAGAAGCTCCCCCTTCATCATCACGAAATAGCTTAAAACACCAATCCCGAGGACCGCTCCAGTGGTTAACACTGCAACAGATAATGCTACGGCTGCGACAGCAAGTAAAAAGAAGACAAATAACATATTCGTCACATAATCAGAGCTATGTATGACTACCAAAGAAACAAGTGCAATCCCGACAATGGCTAAATACGGAATCACTTTTGTTTTCCAATCTTTTCTAAACATTAAGTACATAATGGCAACAATTATACTTCCGATTCCTCCAATTGCTATCGTATTAATTACAGGTGCACCTACTACAAGCTCCGCTGTAACGCCCAAAACAATAGCAAAAACAATGATTTGCAATAATGTCCTATTTTGTTTCTTTTCAAATTGCTTTTGATCATAAGTCATATCCCATTCGTCCTCCACCCAGATTTCAACCTTTCTATCTTTATTCTTTTTTTTATGACAAAATCCTTTTTATTTATGTTAATATTTTACTTTTGTAAAAGCTTTTCTTATACTCTTATAAAAGCCAAAAAAAACCCTCGCCATTTTGAAATGACAAAGGATTTATCCAACAAACACTTCACTGAACAACACTTATTCCTTAATATATGGCTGATACTTTATACTTAACTCTTCAAATTGATTCCGATCCCCTAAGTCAATGGCCGAATTAATTTGCCTTTCCAGTCTAGCTTTTTGCCAGTTAAACATAGATTCGTCTAGAAACAGTCGTGCGGCTAGCTTAATTTCATAAGGAATTTCCTTTTTGGCACGAAAAGGTTGAGGCGAACAATTCTTGTATTTCACTAGTATATAAGAAGTCTTCTGTTTTTTCATGGAACATACCCCCTTGTTCCCTTTTTACTATTATCTAAGAAATCACTATATTTTGCAACAATTTTCAGAATATTTTTATATAACATTTTCCCTTTTTGACGAATTTCCAAACATATCTTTCTTCTTTCTATATGTATATGGTAAAACAGTCAATGATTTCTAAACGTTTATCATGACTTATGCAAATTAAACGGAAAGAATTTATTTCCATTGTAGTTAATATTAATATACCCAGCCGACTTTAAGCCGAGCTGGGCAAGGGAGATGATCTATATGAACCTCTTATAGGAGGGTAACCACATGAGGTATCATCGTTATTTATTTTTCCATGGATGTTTGTTCTTTCCCTTATGTTTATTCCTCTTGTCATGTCCTTTCTTTTTGCCATTGTCTTTCTGCTTACCTTTTTTCTTGAAATCATCAAATTGGTCGATTAATTTTACTGTAGACTCTCCTTCATTCCTGCTTTGTTCTTCTTTCTTCACCATATCCTTATCACGATCTTCCATGTCAGTTTCTGTTTCGTCTTCGGTTGAGTCCGTTGATAATTGATCGAGCTTCTCTTCTAGTCCAACAATATTTCCGTATTTAACTTTTAAACGAGCTAAAGATTTCTCAATGTTTCGTTGTAAGGCCTTCTTTGCAACTGGATTTTTCACCTTTTCCATGGCTAATGTAAGAGCAATCACATTTTGACCGATTTTAGCGTGTAAATTAGATGATTGCGTTTCTTTTTCATCCTCTTCTTCTGGGTAAAACGTGTCATCTAACTCAACTACTTCGACCTCTTCCTCTTTTTCAGA
Source organism: Salinibacillus xinjiangensis (assembly GCF_009649735.1). GTDB lineage: Bacteria > Bacillota > Bacilli > Bacillales > Alkalibacillaceae > Salinibacillus > Salinibacillus xinjiangensis. Next base: position 9,830 of record NZ_WJNH01000007.1, on the reverse strand, counting down.
TTCTTTGGCATCAGCTTCTACAACATCCGTTTCTACGTTTGCCCCAAGCTTTTCTGCCTGAGCCATCATGTCAGCTGCCTTTTGCAATAGCTCTCCAGCTTTTTCTTGCTTACCATCAGCTAACAATCGTTCAGCTTTTGAAATGATTTCTTCACTCATTTCAACTAATACTTCTGCTTTCCCAGTTTCATTATCTGCTAAGGCAAGTTGTAAATGGTTTGTGAATGATTTAAAGAAGTCAAATAAGGTAAGAGAGGATAACTCATTTGTATTTAGCTCCACTTGATCTTTATCTTCCTCTGCAAAGATTGTCAGTGGATTGAGGAGTGAAAATATAAGCGCTGAAACAACAATTACTTTCAAATACGTATTCCCTTTCATTTAACGAGCAACTCCTTTTGTTTTTTCATTAGAACATTCGCCCATGAATATAAAATTGTTAGGGTTGGTAAGTTTTTCTTTTGAATTTTAAATTCATCTTATATCATAATTGATTGCCCCTTTTTCCAAGTTGGGGCAACATATAATTTTGGGTAGTAGAACAAAATAATGAAGGATTGTTTCTTTTCATCGAATTTCTAGACCCATACATAGCAGCTTTGATACGCTAGGTAATACGGAATGCGTCAATATCGGAGGAAAATTTCATGGAGGAATATGCAAATTTAAAGCGGGGAGAGAGAGGGGCTTACTTAAGTATTATCGCTTATCTAGGTCTATCCACTCTTAAGCTCGTTATTGCTTTTATCGCCGGCTCTGAAGCACTTAGAGCTGATGGATTAAACAATGCAACAGATGTCGTAGCCTCGATTGCCGTTCTAATCGGCCTAAAAATCTCTCGTAAACCACCTGACCAAAATCATCATTATGGACATTTTCGGGCCGAATCCATTGCGTCACTCGTCGCCGCTTTTATTATGATTACAGTCGGCATTGAAGTGGTCTTAAACGCTCTTCATAAGCTCATCGAAAATGAAACCGAGACACCAAATATGCTGGCAGGATATACTGCCATATTTAGCGCAGTAATTATGTTTGGGGTTTATCGGTACAACTTATTTTTAGCCAAAAAAATTAAAAGTAGTGCGCTGTATGCTCAGGCTCAGGATAATTTATCTGATACTCTTGTTAGTATTGGAGCCTTCGTAGGGATTATTGGGAGTCAGCTCGGATTCACTTGGCTAGATTTAATTGCCGGGATTGCTGTTGGCTTGATTATTTGTAAAACTGCTTATGGAATCTTTCGAGACGCTACACACACCCTCACAGATGGATTTGATAGTAAAGAAATTAAACAAATTAAAAAAGGCATGGGCAAGGTGGACGGAGTGGAAGAGGTTAAAGACATTAAAGCAAGACTCCACGGAACCCAAATTCTTGTCGAAGCCACCATTCTCGTCGATCCAAAATTAACGGTTGAAGAGGGTCATCGTATTACAGACCAAGTGGAGGATTATTTGGGAGATACATTTGGCATTAGCCATACACATATTCATATTGAGCCTTATAAGTGATGACAGGATTGCTTCAGGGGAGTATTGATGCCCTGGGTTTTGGAAAGAGGATGGTGGTAGTTGGCGGTTTAGCTAGGGGGTTATGGTTTAGCTTTTTCAAGGCTAAGTTTAGCATTTACATTGCTTTCTTTAGCTAACACACACCCGTCTTTAGCGTCAGCACCCCAATCTTTAGCAAATAAACTAATCTTTAGCATTCTCCATAGAAACTTTAGCATCAACCCGCCAACCTATAGCAACAACTCCCAATGGTTCAGCATTCCTCCCCCCACCCAAGTTTAAGCAAACAATAAAACACAAGAGAATCAAACTCGATTTCTCATGTGTTTTATTTTTACTGAATTAACGGTCTCACATCATCCCAACCATAAGCTGTTTCCTCATATGTTCCTTCTCCAATCGTAATTTCCTCTGCGTCGATTGGTTTTGCCCCGAAGTACTCATAAAATTGACTCGATGGATTCGCTGTTAGTACCCAAACCAAAATAGACTCATAGTCCATCTCCATTGCCTTATGCATAAATGATGTTAATAGCTTTTTCCCTATACCTTGCCCCTGATATTCCTCTAAAATATAAATTGCATATATTTCACCTTCATATGGGAACTTTTTCGAACGCTCAGGTCCCCCTGATACAAAACCAACCACTTGATGCTCACGATTTTCGGCTACATATAAAATCTGTTTAGTGAGCTGACTTTTTAAAATGGTTTCCCAAAACACTTTTCGGTTTTCGTAGGATGTTTCCTGTGCTAAATCCTCTTCCTTTACTAAGTCCTTATATGTACTTCTCCAGCTATCTACATGAACCTTAGCAACCTCTTCAGCATCCTTAACTGTTGCTTCTCTAACATTAAACATGTTCTCCCCCCTTGATATATGAAAACCAGCTGTAGATGAAAAACTACAGCTGGATACGGTTAATAGCACTGAAAGGAAGTGACTCGATCTGTGTCAAACCCAGTGTAAACCCAGCGCCAACGTCGTGGATACCATCTGTAACCAGCTACAGACCTTCTCCCGATAAAGGTTGGATAGAACCAAAATCTTCTACCATTTGTTAATCGTACAATCGTCAATCTTCTTAAACACCCTTGAAAAGAGCCTGGATCGACAGCGTAGATGGAAGGGCCGCCCCCAAATTGTCCCTGTGCTTCAGATCCAAAACCGCCCTGAGCTTGCTCGGGTAAGCTAGGTGGCCTTGGTGGCAACTGATCTCCGCCTTGGCCCGGGCCTTGACCAAATGGCGGAAACTGTCCTGGTCCTTGACCTGGTCCCTGGCCGAATGACGGAAATTGACCTGACCCCTGGCCGAACGGTGGTCCTTGTGGTGTTTGCTGTTGCTGAAACTGGTCAAAAAAGTCGCTAATTTGACCCGGAAGATTTTGTCTATACATGAATAACCCATTCCTCTCTTAGTTTAGTGTCCCTATAAACTATGTAAAGGAATGGAAAATGGTGAACAGAAAAGTAATGACCCAAGCCTAAACTAGGGTAAGGATTAATCTACCTTACATAGTGAATAAAAAGACCGTTACAATCGCCCCTAAAACGGAAAAAATAACATTGATTTCAAAAAAGGCAATCACGATAGCGACTATTCCTCCGACAATTCCAATAAACGGTTTCTCTGGAATTACAGTCATGATCCCTGGAAAAATCAACGCACCTAAGGCCGCATAAGGAATTGCATCTAGCCAACGATTTACCCAATCAGGATAGGAGGCCTTATCTACTATAAATACTGGAATTAAACGGGGAAGCATCGTTACAATGGACATCCCAATAATAATCGCCCAAATCACTTCTCATCATCCCCCTTTAATAAAAAGATACCAAAAAAGCCGCCAATAATAGTTGCAATCACAATCGCCCAGCCCTCATTTACATGTATATTCACAAGTGCATAATTTAAGAGCATACTTATAATCGCAATCAGACCTACGCGCCATTCCTTTTTAACAGAAGGAACGAGCAAACCAATAAACATAGCATATAAGGCAATATTCATGCTTTGACTTAATTGGGCAGGAATTAACTCACCTAGTAAACCGCCGACGAGCGAACCGCCAACCCAAGCAGAGTAAGCAAGGACAATGACAGTGGCAAAGAAAACCTTTCCGTATGGCTTTTTTGCCTCCTCTCCATGCAAGGAGGATACAGCAAACGTCTCATCGGTTAACCCTAACGACAATGGAATCTTCCAACGCATGGGAATAGGACGAGCTTTATTCATAAAGGATAAGCTCATGACAAAATGCCTAAAGTTCAAAACAAATGTAGCCACGACAACCTCTAATAACCCGGTACCTGCACCAATCATTTTGGCCCCCATGAATTGGGAAGCGCCTGCAAATACAAGTACACTCATAGCAGTTAATTGTAATAGAGTCATAGATTGTGCAGCAAGAACGCCATAGGCTAAGGCAATCGGTAGATACCCCAAAAAGATTGGAAACCCTGTAATCAGACCAGACCTAAAGGCCGCTCCAGCACCAGTTGGTACATTTGATACCTTTTCTGCAGAATTTGCTTGCATGTATAACACTTCCTGAAGATAGATTTTTGAAAATTGATACCATTATAAAACATTTGGAAACTTTTGAGAAGATAAAAGCTTAGTTTATTTTTCACCTGATCGTAACGGATCCTTTTGCATATACTCCGGAAAAATAGATGGATGCAGCAAAGAGCCTAACTTTTGGATTCCCTCAAGTAATCTTGGGGATGGACGACAAAATAAATTTTCATCTAATAGTACAATCTGATCTTGTTGAATGGCTTTCATATTCGACCAATTGGGACGTTTTCTTACTAAGTCGGGATTCATTTTTTCAGTTTTCACCCCCACCCAGACCATACAAATTATATCAGGGTCTCGTCGTCTTACATCCTCCCAATCGGTTTCCACACTTGCTTGGTTTTCCGAGGCAAAAACATTCCTTCCCCCTGCTAATTCACTTACCTCGGTGAGCCAATTCACCCTCCCAGGCGTAAAAATTGGTTTTGGCCACCACTCCCAATACAAATTCAGTTTATGGTCAACCTTGGATGACAATGTATGATACAGTTCAAGAAAATCTCGATATTGCTTATGTACAGCCTCTGCTTTATAAGAGACTCCTAAGTGGTGTCCTGCAAATAACAAATTCTCGCCTATTTCTTCTAAAGAATTGGGATTTAAAACAATATGTGGGATTTTCCTTTTTTCAAGTTCCTCTACATTTTTTTCCATACCCGGGACACTTAAGGAAGCTAGAACAATATCAGGCTGTAGTTCTTCCACTTTATCCATATCGATATTCAAGTCAGGTCCGAGTCTAGGTAAACGTGTTACTTCCTTAGGCCAATCGGAAAAATCATCAACCCCAACAAGGCTTGAGGTTAAACCCAAATACTCTACAATTTCGGTATTACTTGGACAAATTGAAATGATGCGCATGTTTACTCCCCCAAAAAAAATATCTATTCCCTCACTATTTTTACGTTATAATCTGTAAATGAATGCTAAACTATTTTTTGTCAACGCTCCTTTCAAAAGAATGTGTTTTTTACTAAAAAGATATAAACTGCGACGTAACTCAAGGATGACTTCTTTTTCAATATGATGAGTGCAAAACCATCGCTTCGGGAAATACACTTCGCTTTCACCCAAGGGCACAAGCGCGACATCTATACAAACTCCCTTTGGTCGTTTTCATAGTGTCTTCTTTGCCGCGGGCGAGCGGTGAGCCTCCTCGCTGCGCTCCGGGGTCTCACCTGTCTCTTTGCTCCCACAGGAGTCTCCGTATATTTCCTCCGCTAAAAACCGTGCCTCATTCGTTGATTTAGAGATGAAATATTGGAGAATAAAAGCTTTTAAACATGCATTACTCAGAACACTCCAATAGTGGAGGCAGAATACGGAGACTCCTATGGGAAGAAGCGTGGTGAAGACCCCTCAGGAAGCGGTCTGGGCTTTCGAGGAGGCTGAGGCCGTGCCCATGGAAAGCGGAGTATTCTGCCGGAACTGTTTGCATGCACTCAATATTCATCAGAACGATTCTTAAAAGTTTTAACTACGTCACATTTTACATCTACTGCGAAGTATAAAAAGCAACAACGTTTAAAAAAAATCCTTTGTCAGAATACACTTTACAACTAAATAGTACATGAGGCTGTTGGAACATTCAATCATCTAAATCTGAAGTTTAAGCACCCTATGGTAGGAGGAAATCTCATCCTCTAGACCGTGTTCAATTGCTTTTCATTCCGATAAGATGGATTATGCTAAATTGCTTAAGGGCCACAGGAATAGAGGGGGTTACGATGACTAAATTTAGAGACTATCATCGCAATATTAAAATTCGTATTTTACAAATCTTTTTATCAGATATGGTAGCCGGAGCTATTTTTCCATTTATGGCTATTTATTTCTCTGAGTACTTTGGCGCAAAATTAACTGGGATTTTGTTAGTTCTAAATGTCGTGATTGGCTTCATTGTCGGTATATACGGCGGGTATTACTCAGATCGAATGGGGCGCAAGAAATTAATGGTAATCGCCGGAGTCATTCGAATGTTTGCCTTTTTCATCATGGCTTTTGCTAATTCGTCTGTACTAATTTCACCAGAGCTGACTTTTATCATGACGCTGTTAGTTATGGCTTCATTTGGCCTTGATGGACCTGCTGCAGATGCCATGATTATTGATATTACAAAACCCTCTCAACGCAAGGGAGTTTATTCTCTTATGTATTGGTGCTTTAACCTGGCTTTTGCGGTCGGAGGAATTGTCGGCGCGCTTACTTTCAAAAACTATCTATTTGAACTTTTACTTACGTTAGCAATCACAAATGTCCTATCAAATATCCTTGTTATCTTTTTTATTGAAGAAACAATGGAAAAAGTGGAAGCAACGAAGGAGAAAAGAGTACTACGAAGTATTGTGAAAAGCTACAAGGAAGTGGCCGGAGATAAGGTTTTCATCTACTTCGTTATAGCCGGACTATTAATCCAATCCATTGAAAATCAAATGGAGAATTATATTGGAGTACGTCTAAATGAAGAAATGCCTGCTCAATCCCTATTCTTTTTTGATGTAACAGGAGTAGAAATGGTGGGTTTTCTTAAATCGGAGAACACAATTATCGTTGTCTTACTTACCGTTTTTATTACAAAGTGGGTATCAAAACTAAAGGAAGATCGTGCCTTTTTAATGTCCATTTTCGTATTTACTGTAGGATACGTTGCTATCAGCTATTTCAATAATGTTTGGCTACTGTTTATCTTTATGGCCGTTGCTACGATTGGTGAATTAATGCGTGTCCCCATTCAATCGGACTTTATGGCTAGTATACCGAGTGATGATAAGCGCAGCTCTTACATGGCGGTCTATGGCATGGTCTTTAATGGATCGATGATGATTAGTTCCATTTTTGTCTCCTTAGGCGCCATATTTAGTACTGAAGTTATGTCATTACTCATTTTTGCCAGTGGTTTATTGGGAATGGCCATCACCAAAAAGATATTACCGGACTTAAAAGAGCGAAGACAATTGCAAGCTAATCAGGAACAAAGCCTGTCATAAGGAAGAGTTCATTCTTGATGAGAATCTATAGCAGACTGAAACGTTTCAGTCTGCTATTTTATTTGGTTGGAAACCCCTCTCTCTTTATTGTTGTATGTGAAGTTGACAGTATTGTAGTTTAACGCTCTTCCTTATCCTTCTGCTGTTGCTTATTTTTTCGCTTTACATCATACGGAAACACTTCATCAGACGTCTCTGTTTGTAGCTTGCTAGAGGACACTTGATGAACGTGGTAGCGATCCTCATCGGTATAGGTTGGATCCCTAAATACACGGTTTTCCATAAAGAAGTGGAATAACCCTTCTGCAATTGCGATAAAAAATGCGGCAAAAAGCGCGGCAGTACCCACTTGTCCTGTAGGTATGTTTAAAGCAATCCCATAAAAAAATAAGACCAAAAAAGCTAATCCAAAGTCTGCTAATGTCGCCATGAGGTTACCAAACTTTCTTAAAATGAGTAAGTCACCCATGAAATAGCCTAATGCAACAATTAAAGCGCTAATACCTAGCATCCCGATTATGGTAGGGTTTGTAAAAGCAGAAAAAACCGAGAGAACGGCTATGGTAATGACTAAATATTTAATTCCAAACGCCATTATATGTCTCATTTTCATCACCTCCATCGTTATTTTTCCTATTACGTTCAGAAATATTCAGACTTCAAGTGGAAGGATTCACAATAAAGAAAACTCCTGCAAATCGAAAACAGATGTGTAGTTGCACTTATACTTTTTACCGAATAGATTTGATATTTTCTGATAGGATAAACAAAATCACACCCTTGTCCAAATCAAAATCCCAATCCACAAATATGTCCATGACCTTAGTTTGGAGGATACGCTGAAAGTAGATATTATTATGAAGAACTCTTTTCTCCAGTTTACGTTTGGCTATTCTTAGGCTTTCCTGCATGCCTTGACGTATTAACTCCTTTTCAATTCTCACAAAAATACCATTTCGTATGGCTAAAATGGTCCGTGGATTAAGTTGATAAGAAAATAGTTCCTCCGGTGCCTTTTGGACATCAGCTGTTATTTGAGTCAATTCCTGGTGAAGTTCATTCTTTCCTTTATAATCTTCCGTTAATGGAAAGGAACAACGCGTTTGATCATTGCTGATTCCCACCAGCATGCCGGATTTATTATGTAAATTCCAATCGTAATAAAACTCCTGTAAGTCCATTCCAGTAATTAGACGAATGTATGCCTTAATCTCAGGGATTAACGTAGAAATAACCGCACCCCTCATCTCTTGAAGGAATTCTTCATTATTTTGTTGCATCAATACTCTTTCTGTTGGGGTAATAAAATTCCGTATATAAAGCGTGATAAAGGTATATCCCATTGAGACATAAACAGCCTCTGGACCTTTACCAAAATTGTCTCTAAGTAGTTTACTGACGTAGTTACTTAGCTCCATGGTTTGCTCCTTTTGTTCCACACACGAAATCTCCTTTTTGAATTATAGGATCACTTACATTTTAGTGTGTCTAAATGAGTGGGAATTATGAGGAACTTTTGGAAAAAGTTACTATAGCACAATATCTTATCTTTCTTTTATACTTAAGTTAGGTGAAGGGATAGAATGCCATTCGCTGGAAAAAGGGGATAATACTTGTGTATTACTTAACAAATGATTTACTTATAGAGGTATACCAGAAGGCTATACTACTAGAATGTGAAGAAGACTTTATCAAGTTGCTAGAAGATGAGATTTCAAAAAGGGGAATTCGCTTGGAAGATTGGCTGAAAGATAGGGATTAGAGATGAAGACCTTTCTTGATACAAATGAGCTTAACCATAATTTTACGAATGGCTTTCCCCTTTATCCCCATAAAGATTAGGCGTTTGTTGGATTGCGATGTGTTGTTAGTTGATTTGTTTTTATTCCACGATGATTTATTTCTTTTTCTAATAAAAGAATAAAATCTATATCTAACTCTAATAAGACAGCATTTTCGTAAGCTTCTTTTAAAGCTTGATCTGATAGCTTTTCAAACATTATTTTCACCTTCTTACATACATTTATAATCACACTTATAAGGAATTAATTTTAAAATACTGATAGCATAAAGCAACTTTTGTATAATCTTCCCAACTAAATATATTACTTTAATATTTATAGGCTTTCAATAGATAAAAACAATATTTATAGAATCTTCGTGCAGCCCTCTTTTCGGGGTATAGTATAAACTAGAGGTGAAGTTCTTTGAAATCGCGTGAAACATTATCAAAAGTCATAGGTGATCGAATTCGTTTACTTAGAAAAAAGGCTGGTCTTAGCCAGGAGGAGCTAGGGCATCGAGCTGGATTACATCCGACCTATATAGGCCAATTGGAACGAGGAGAAAAAAATGCTACTCTTGAATCAATCGATAAAGTAGCGAATGCATTACGAGTTAGCCTTGACGCAATCGTCGGATTTACTGATACTAAAATAACAGCTCAAAATGAAACGTTAATTGAAATTATACAATATCTTAATAAAGCAAATTTTGAGGAACAAAAAGTCATTTTAAAAATTGTGAAATTGTTAATAGAATGGCGTGAAAAATCGTCATCATAGCCCTTATTACATAACTATTTCGATTGAAAAAGGTGCTTACAAAATGGTACCGACCCCCGAAAGTTAGAGTAGAAAATCTAACTTTCGGGGGTGTTTTTATGGTCAAATATAGTGAGGAATTTAAAATAAAGCTTGTTACCGAGTATTTGTATGGGCATCTTGGATATCTATCATTATCGAAAA
>NZ_WJNH01000006.1 GCF_009649735.1 Salinibacillus xinjiangensis | reverse complement strand
AGACAGATTGAAGAATACATCCAATGGTACAATCATGAACGTTCAAAAGAAAAATTGAATGGAATGAGTCCAGTAGAATATCGAACTCAATCCATCCAATCAGCTACATAATAAAAACTCTAACTTTTGGGGGTAACCACCAATGTATTTGTAGGCACCTTTTCTTTAGCTTTCTTCTTCTTCATTTTCCTCTTCCATTTCAAAGTAAGTATTCAATATTCTTTTTCCGATTTTATAGTTAATGGTATCTCCTGACTTTAATCCTACTTTTGGAACAATAACTGAAAAAGCTACCTCCGGGTCATCATAGGGAGCATATCCTACTAAGGTTAGATTCTCTGTTTCTGCCTCTATGCGTCCTTCCTTATAAATCATGTGCTGAGCTGTACCTGTTTTTCCAGCCGCAACATAATCTAAACTGTTAAATGTTCCAGATGCCGTTCCATCTGAACCATTGAATACGCGATAAAAGCCATTTTGCACAGCATTAATGTACTCATCATCCATTTCTAGGTGATTAATGATTTCTGGCTTTAATGCTTTGTATACGGGACCTAGTTCACCATCCTCACTCGGGTACCGAATTTCTTTCACTAAGCGTGGCTTAATTCGATAGCCATCATTGGCAATCGTGGATACATATTGAGCCAGCTGTAACGCAGTAAAGGGCTCATATTGTCCAATGGCATAGTCCATGAGCAACCCAGGTGATCCGCCTTCCCCCTCAAGTCCTGTAGCCTCGTATGGCAGGTCAATTCCTGTTTTCACACCTAAACCAAATTGTTTAAAGTAATTTCTCATTTGTCTAAAAGCATCTGGGTTAAAATCTAAGCTAGCATCCTCCACATAGGTGTAATCTCCCCCCATACGCATAGCCACAAAAAACATAAAGACGTTTGATGACTTTTCAAGAGCACTTAAATAATTCACAGGTCCCAGTGTGCTATAGGAACTCTTCCAGTCTGTTTGAGCAATTTTAATCGGACGATCATTGAAAACTGTATTCTTCGTGATTACGCCAGATTGAAATCCAGCTAATACGGTAGCCCCCTTAATAGTAGAACCTGGCAAGTGCGCATCATAAATCGTTCGATAAGATTCATCAGCAAAGTAGGCCGGTTTTTCCTCTGTTGCTCGATGATAACGAACACCTGTTAAAGCTAAGACCTCTCCTGTTTTTGGTTTCATCATCACAACAAGTGCATCTTCAAGGTACTGATTTCGGCCTGGATATTTCCTAATGATTTTTTCTAATTCTTCCTGGGCGATCTGATCCACCTTTTTTTGAAGCTCCATATCAATGGTTAAGACCAAATCCTTTCCCTGTTTACCTTCTTGTAATAGCTCTGTACGAATCACATTATTTTGATTATCGGTTACGTGTCGAATTCGTTCCTTTTGACCTGAAAGAATCGTTTCATATTGCTCCTCTAAGAAGCTTCTTCCCACCCGTTCATTACGGTTGTAATTACGAGTTAAATAAAAGTCAACTTTTTCGCCTAATATGCCTTCTTCATGATCTGTAATCCCACCAATGAAGTTAGCAAAGGTATCACCTTTAACCAAATCACGCTCCCAATCGGTCGTAACATTGATGCCTTGCATCTCACTTAAATGCTCTGCAACCGTAGCATACTCCTCCTTGGTTACACCTTCATTTTTTACCATGTGAGGAGTAAGCTCAATAGCTTGATCTAACTCTCGTTTAATTGCTACGATTTCTTTATCCGCATCTGTTAGGTTATTTAAATCTACATCAGTTATTCGATCCAACACTTCTTTATATTCCTCATCATCATCTAGAGCTGCTTTCTCTTTATCTGTAAGTCTACCAAAAGCTTCTTCCTGATTAGTGAGGATCCAATAATCCTTCATATCTCGCTCCGTAATGTCCTCATCAGATTTTTCTATATACTGAGCCAGCACTTGTGCAACTTCTAAGTTTTGATCAGGTTGAACATTTTTAGGAGGTGTATAGGTGATAGCATATCGAGGAATATTATCAACGACTAAATTGCCATATCGATCATACATCTTCCCCCTTGGAACTGGTATATTGGTCACCGTATCCTCGGTTTCATTTAGCACCTCTTGTGCCTCTTCACCCGTAAGTATTTGCACAACACCTAATTGTATGACAAGTAATGAAAACAGAATAAATATAACAAAGAATAAAATATTAAGACGTAATGGTAAATGTGATTTCTCTTTCGCTTTCCCCTTCAACCTCTCACCCCCCAAAACCATTATTTAACATCATTGTAACATTCTATCAGTTTTCTATCACTAGATTATGAGGTTAAATTTAGATCCTCCAGCAATTTAACCACCAAAAAAAAAGAACCCTAAAAAATAAAGGATTCTTTTCTCATTAATTATTTAATTCAACTAGCTCTATCCACTGATCGGACCAATTTTCAATGGCATTAATAACGGGTTCAAGCTGACGTCCTTTTTCCGTTAGTGAATATTCTACTCGGACAGGAACCTCAGCAAATACCTGGCGCGTGACAATTCCCTCCTCCTCCAATTCCTTTAACCGTTCAGAAAGAAGGCGTCCACTTACAGGTAAAGCAGATTCAATTTCTGTAAATCGCTGCGAACCGAACAGGAGCTGATAAATAATTAATCCTGTCCACCTTTTATTTAACAAATTCATAGCTTTTTCGAATTTAGGGCAGAGTTGTTGATTCATTTTACATTCACCCCTTTTTACCCATTATACCCTCAAATCCTTCGGTTGGAAACCTTATGTACTTAATTCCACTTTTTCAACCTGATGAAGCATAAACAACCTTATCCATTAATGGATAAGGTTGTATGAATTTACTCTTTATGAAAACGTGAGGCTCCGTGGTGTACAGGTCCAACAAACTGGTTTAACTTAAAGGAATGACGTATCGCAGCTGTGATGAATTTTTTCGCTCCATACACAGCCTCTTTTACAGTGGCACCGTAAGCTAATTGAGCTGTAATGGCTGCGGAATAAGAGCATCCGGCTCCATGGGTATATGGTGTATCAATTCGTTCTCCCTCTAAAACATCATAATCGTTCCCATCAAATAAAACATCTACGGCATGCTCGTGCTCAAGCTTTCCTCCACCTTTAATTAAAACATTTTCCGCTCCTAAATCGTGAATTTTTGCTGCCGCTTCTTTTATATCCTCAACGGTCTTTAGAGCCCCCATACCACTTAGTTGGCCAGCTTCATATAAATTTGGTGTAACAATTTTGGCATTTGGTGTTAATACATCACGAAGGGCTTCAGCTAGTTCAGGATAAAGAACCTCATCCGCTCCCTTACAAACCATAACAGGGTCGATGACTACATTCTTCATTCCATTATTTTTGATGGTTTTAGCTGCGATTTCGATTATGTCTACTGTTGGCAGCATACCCGTTTTCATGGCATCTACACCAATACCCTCTGTAATCGTCGTTAGTTGGGCACGAACCGCATCTATATCTATCGGAAATGTATCATGTGACCAGTTGTTATGTGGATTCATGGCCACAATTACTGTTAATGCAGACATTCCATATACTTCATGCTCTTGAAATGTCTTTAAATCTGCCTGAATACCTGCACCTCCACTACTATCAGAACCCGCGATGGTTAAAGCCTTTGGTAATGTCATATCCATAACCCCCATTATTATTAAAACTTCTATATTTATTATGATTAAAAACATTATACATTATTTTTATTTACATTAATAATGGTAAAGTTTCAGAAGAAAAAATAACAAACTGACTCTCAATATAGAGTCAGTCAGTTTCTGGCCGTGAGACTAGCCGCAATAATACTAATCCTAATACTGTATAAAGGATGATGGCAAAAATTGCTCCAAGCTCGAGTACAAAAATGCCACCTACTAAGGTTTCAGGAAAATAAGAATTAAACGGACTCACTAATGGGTCCGTTACACGATAAACCCATTGAACGAAATTAGCATCTGAGGCACTAAATAGCTTACAAACTATCCTCGCCCCGAGCAAAAATTGCATCGTACCAAGTAAGGCATGAACTACAATAGACATAAACCTCTGTCCTCTCATACTACCCCCATCTCGTATAAATTTTCTGTCCCTATAACATATGTATAAAGCACATATTCATGAATCTTTTCATGCACCGAAAAACTACCTTAGATAAAAAAAGATCCTACCCTAAGGTAAGATCTTATACATTACTCTTCCGTTTTACCTTTATGCAATGGAGGAGGAACAAGCCAACCTTTTTCTTTATTTAAACGAAGTAGCTTTCCTCCTAGCTGCGCCTTTTGAGTGTGCATTTGTCCAAATAAGGTCGCTATATCCTCCCGTATAGCCTGACCTATCATTGTACTACACGCCACTAAACCTGCTGCTACATCAGCAGAAAGGGTTGCTGCAACTTCAGGATCGTTTATACGCGCACCAGTAGGTATGTCTTCAAGATTTGCATCTGGCCTTTCAGGTGGTGCTGGAGGTAACCCAACCCCATGTTCCTTTAATAAAGGCTCTAGCTGTTTCAAATCCTGCAGACATAGTTGAAGCGCCTCATCTAATACTTTTTTCAGATCCTTGTCCCCTACATGATTCATCATGGTTTGGTAGGCAGCAACCATACCCTGAGTTGTATAAACTGCTGACCAAACTCCATGAACCTCACCATAATGTAGTGGCTCCTCCTTTGAATTTCCACTTAAAATACCCATTTCCACCCTCCTTCCAATTGGCTACAAGCTTAGAATCTCTCCACTGAAGTAAATTATTCAGAAATTTTGGAAGGGAATTCTAACAAAAGGTTGACAAATCAATAATGAACATGTATTATTTAAAAGATGAACATGATTAATCAGCAATTTCAATTTTGCTTACAAATAATAAATTATGGCGTCCTGTGCCAGGAATGATCTTAATTGTACAGGCGCGATCTAGGAATCGTATGGATGAAAGAGAGGTAGGGCTTTCATTATTTAAGATTTTGAAAAGATTTGATTGAATAAGTCAAAAGATTGATGCGCAGTGATTTTACCGCGGCAAAAAAATTGAAACACTAGTATAGTTGATTAACACAAAAGGTGTAGGAATAACATTTCTACACCTTTTTCTAATTTATGCAACTAATTTTAATCCAACCGTTGACCCAATCACCAAGATTATAAACCCTAACCGTTTCCACTCAGCAGGCTCCTCATAAAAAACCATTCCTACGACTGCAGCGCCTGTTGCGCCAATTCCTGTCCAAATGGCATACGCTGTACTCATAGATAAAGTTTCCATCGCCAAGGTTAAAAATAAAAAGCTTGAACCAAAGCCTCCTATCAACAAAACAAGGGAAAGCCAATTTTGTTGTTTGTGCAGAACATTAATCATTGTAACGCCAATCATTTCAAAGAGTCCTGCTAAGATTAACCAAAACCACGCCATTATTGCTCTGCCCCTTTCCTCTCACTTTCTTTGGTGACCATTTTCAGACCTATAACACCAACTAAAAGGATTCCGATAAGTAAAATTTTCATCCATTGAATCGGTTCCCCGAAAAGAATAATTTCAGAAAGAATAGTCCCTGTCGTCCCTAAACCAACAAAAACAGCATAAGAAGTGCCAACAGGTAATTCTTTTCCCGCCATAATAAGTAAATAAAAACTAACAAAAATAGCCACAGCCGTTCCTGCCCATGACCACATGTCATCAGCATGTTTTAGTCCTATTACCCACATGACTTCAAATATAGCCCCGATCCATACCTTTAACCAAGCCATCTAAACTGCCTCCTAAATAAACGTCAATTCCTATTCGTTGAGAAAAGGTAAAACACACAGCTGCTGAACTAACCCTAATTTTTCCTTTTTAGATAGCTGCTTAATTTCATATTCCCGCTTTAATGCATCAGACTTTGTTAGATGGCCCTCAACATACTCAAGCTTTAGAGGTCCACGTCCTCTCGTATACTTAGCACCTTTACCTTCTCTGTGCAATTTCAAGCGATGTTTTAGTCTATTTGTATAACCCGTATACAGCGTTCCATCTTTACACCTCAAAATATATGTATAATACACAAAAGGGACACTCCTAACATAATACATATCTTCTATTATCTCGAAATTTAATATGAATTACCATTGATTTGAATATTTGTCCCTAACGTAAATAACCCCAAAAGTATATATTCGTACTCCACCTTTTGAGGTTATAAATTTTAAATAATATTCTTTGTAATTTTAACTTTATGGATCCGATTTTCTTCCATCTCAATAATTTCAAAATGCAAATGTTGAAACTCTAATGTATCGCCCTCGGATGGAATATGTCCAAACTCCTTATATAAAAAGCCAGCAATAATATCTTCATCCTCAGGCACTTTCGTATGAAAAACTTCATTTAAACGGCGAATGACCAATTTGCCATGACATATAATGTGTGAATCAGTTAATTCATCAATTAAGACTTCCTCATCATCATCGGTCTCATCCTCTATTTCTTGACCAATCATAGCTTCAATAATATCTTCATGAGTAAGAATACCAGTAGTTCCACCGTATTCATCAATCACAACGGATAAATGCTTTTTTTCTTTAAGCATCATTTTAAACACTTTTTCAATTGAGGTGGTTTCCACGACGAAGAGTGGTTCATTGTCGGTGAAGTGCTCCAGTGGCTCTTCTTTTGAAAATGACCACTTAAGCAACTGTTTGGAATGGAAAACCCCAACAATGTTATCCATGGAATCCTTGTAAACAGGATACCGCGTATAATTATTATTCAAAATAATATCCTGTGTTTCCGAAAAGCTACTATTTGATGGAATCCCAACAATATCGATTCGCGGTGTTGTTAACGCATCTCTTACATCTTTACTATAAAAATCAATAACACCTTTTATACGATAGGACTCTTCATTCTTAAACGTCCCCTCATTTGAAGCTATGTCCATCATTGTCTTGAATTCTTCTTTAGAAAATGAAGCTTGCCCCTTCTCCCCTTTGGAGAGCCACTTAATTACCCATCCAGTGAATTTTGACAGCAAATAAGTAAAAGGCTTTAGGATGACAAGTAATACTCCAATCACGGGAGCGACCAAGTAGGCTAAACGATTAGAAAAAGTAGCTGCAATCGATTTTGGTAAAACCTCGGCAAAGATGATTAACACGACGGTTAAAATCCCTGTGGCTAGTCCCACATTAATCCCGTGTTCAATGGCTACTATCGTGACCAAAGTAGGGAGTAATATATTTGAAATGTTATTTCCAATCAAAATCGCAGTCAGTAATTCATCTGGTTTTGAAATTAAATTCCACAGCTTTACCGATTTCCGTTCATGATTTTCGGCTCCAGCTTTAACCTTCATCTTGTTTACCGCTGTTAGAGCGGTTTCACTGCCTGATAAAAAAAATGAAGTGAAAATGAGTAAGACAATGGCAATCCACATGAGATTGTCCTCCTAAAAAGAGCTTAACCACTACCTTTTAGTATACCGTGTTAAAAAGAGATTTATGATAATGGCCACAGACAATAAAAAGAGATTGACCTTAGTCAATCTCTTGCATGTATTCAATCCTTTTAAGTATTTTATGTGCTGAATCTGAGCCATTCTGCACCATTTTTTGCTTCACTTTTTCTTGCATGGATTTGTCCATGCGTTGGAAAGTAATCAACCCTTTTGTTTCATTGGAAGTCAAGATTCTTCGATACATCCTCGAAACCCGTTTATCTTCCAC
The DNA here is from genome assembly GCF_009649735.1 of Salinibacillus xinjiangensis. Taxonomy (GTDB): domain Bacteria; phylum Bacillota; class Bacilli; order Bacillales; family Alkalibacillaceae; genus Salinibacillus; species Salinibacillus xinjiangensis. The sequence continues at coordinate 190,011 of NZ_WJNH01000006.1, read as the reverse complement.
GTCCATCTAAGGCCTTACTCCTCTCAAAAGTTTATGTTTAACTTCATAGTATGATTTTAACATTTATAGGTTGCATATTCCATTGAAATATTTTTGAACATAATTTGGTAAATGCAAAAGGCACTTCGCCATGAAGTGCCTTTTACTCAACACATTATTTTTTGATAAACATTTGCGTCCAGTAATAACCATTTTTTTCAAGTCCCACACCAATATGGGTGAATTCTGAATTCATTATATTTTTGCGGTGACCTGAACTGTTCATCCAGGAATTCACAACCTCTTCCGGAGTTCGTTGACCCTTCGCAATATTTTCTGCTGCTGATTGGTAATCAATACCGAAGTCCCTCATCATATCAAATGGAGAGCCGTAAGTTGGACTTGTATGGGAAAAGTACCCTTTAGCCTGCATATCTTGAGATTTTTTTCGTGCTACGTTGCTTAGGGAAGTATCAGCTTTAAGTTTTGGTAATCCTTCCTTACTTCTTTCTGCATTTGTTAATTCAACCACTTTTGATTCAAACTCGCTCAGCCCTTGAGTTTGATTGGCTTGTTCTTGCTGTTGATTAGTCTGATTTTGATCTTGTTGTTGGTTTTGCTGTTGTTGCTGTTGTTGAGCTTGTTGGTTTTGATCCTGCTGCTGTTGGATCTGTTGTTGCTGCTGTTGATTTTGTTGCGGAGCTTGCCAATTCTGTTGCATATCCGTTTGCTGCTGTTGTCTATGCTGTTGTTCACGCTCTACACGAATGAACTTATACTTTGCATCCTGGATTTTGATTGGCTGAGTGTGTGGGTAACTCTTACTGTTTTCGCTAGTATTAATACTTGAGATATTATCATCTTGATTTTGCTGTTCTCTTGCGCCTTCTTCGGTGTTACATGCTGCTAATATGAGTAAAAGTAAGCTTATGACACTTACTAATAAACGTTTTTTCATCATGTTGTTTTGCTCCTTTTGTTTATTTTTTTATTATTTTTACACTTATTGAAAAAAGTATAGTTGGTATGTTTTACAAAAGGAGAAAAGGTTTATGAACGACGCACAAAAAACCTTAAAAAATAACTTAAATATTTTAACGGGTCCTGATTACTTGGTTTAAATATCCGTTTACCCAGTTTACCATTCAGCATGCTAACAATATGATCATACTGGTTATTGGACAAGCTTTCCATTACTTGCCTAAGCACCAATGACCTTTCATAGCTTTTACGTAAGGGTTTGGTCAATTCCTCATAAGATCCGTAGCCTAAAATATCATAGGCCGCATAAATACCGGTTAAAATGGAGACAAATTGTCCAAATCCAATAAACGGCATAATTGCTCCGAAATTATTCCCCGTAAAAAAGGTATTTCCAATTCGTGGATGTATACAGGACCCTATGACAAAATTAGTAATTTGAAATTGATCAGTTACAGGCAGGGATTGGTTGGTTTGTGTTTGAACAGTTTGATATAAAGCATCCCAATATTTCTGCTGATCTTCTTCTGTTACTGTAGATAAATTAGGATGGGCTGTAACAAGGTTTGCCTCATGCTCTGAAAATGGCAAAATATAGCCGTAACCCTTTGGCGCATAATTATGGTTTAACCATACCGTGGCTGTATAACGATCAAATTCTCCCCTTACAGTGGCACCTTTTAACGACACAGATAAATTCTTTCTATAATTATGTAATTGCAAGGCATCAGCCGAATCACCAGTAGCTAAAACGACATGAGAAAATTCTTTTGAAATCTCATCGTATGGTGGAGATGAATTAAAGTGAATGTCTGACTTGAGTTGTTCAAGCAGTTGCATTTCAAATGAAAATTGGTGACGTCCACGAATATTAATAAATCCAATATGTTCCTCAATTTTTGCATGTGAATTTTCTGTATGTATATTTAGCTTAGCGATATGGCTGACCGGCTTTAAATCGATATGAAATTCCTCCGTGATATAACGAATGACATCATGTATTGGCCTATTTAATATTGACATAAAGGCCTCGGCATTGATAAATCGGTCTCCTACCTGCCCCATCTTTTCATAAATCGTCGGTTTTAAACCATTTCGTTCAAGTACAATTGCACATGTAAGTCCAGATAAACCCGCACCCATGATTGCAACCTTCATATTATCCCTCTTTTCAAAATAAAGGTTTATAAGCATAAACTACCCTGGATAAATTTTTATATAAATATAACTATTTGAATGGGGATGGTTCAATTAGTAAATAATTGTAAATGTAAGTTATTTACATGAAGGGGAGCGATTAGGTGCAAAACAACACGAGCTACACTTTACATAAGAGTAACTCCCTTACAAGAAATCATATACATTATCAAAGTCCACTTATGGTAGCTTGGTGGTCCATCGCATTCCCGGGCTTTGGTCATTATTTAGTGAATAGCTATTTATGGGGATTCATTTTCATGAGCTTTGAGTATGCTTTAAATACATTCACCCATCTCAACCTGTCAATATATTATTCCATGATTGGGGAATTCCAGTTAGCGAAGCAGGTACTAGATAAGCATTGGCTCCTTCTCTATATTGTGATTTATATTTTCGCAGTATGGGATAGCTATCGCAGAACAGTCGAACTAAACAAAGTAAATCAACTCGCACTTTATGACGTTTCTTATATACCTGCATTTAAACTATCCACCATTGAGGCTAATCTTTTAGATAAGAAAGTGCCGTGGGTAGGGTTGGTTTGGACCATTTTATTACCAAGCGTTGCATATGTCTACCTCCAAAAGTTTTGGTCCTTCATATTTAATGCTATATGGTGGGTGGTTATTCTTTATAATTCCAACCTTTTAATGGGTGTTCACTTATCAGCGGAGGGAAATTTTACAGGAGCCATTGATATTTTAGACCCTCAATGGACCTTGTATTTACCTTCTATATATGGCTTTTCATTATTTTGTGCCTATACGACCATTAATGATAACAATCGGTTGTTTAATTTAAAGCAGACTCAATATTTAAAAGCCAATTATCAACACATGAACTTGGATGGATTATTTTAGCAAAAAACGATTTACCGCCCATGTCTATCGTTAAACGGGGGATTCTTATACTTTCTTAAATAATAAGGAGAACGTAATGCTATGCACGTGATTGCTTCATTCCCATTTTCAACAAATGTAGAACTTGCTTTAAAAAAGTTGGAGGAAAACGGCGTTCTAAAAAATAATATTGTAGCGATTCCATTAAAGTCCATTAAAAACGGTGACCATATTCTCGATACCTTATATCAATCTGATGGCCATGGAACATTGGATCTTGGGTTTATTTTAGGGACCATTTTTATGTTACTCGGTGCCATTTACGGCTTCGTTTTAACATGGGGGCCCATTATTTGGGGATTAATTGGTCTTATTTCAGGCATATCTCTTGGCTTTATTATCCGTTATCTTTACATCAAAAGAAAGAACAAGCTGTATCTTCCAAAAGAGCAGAAAACGGAAGTGATCCTTATTATTCGTTGTTCGGAGCAACAGATCCCTATGATTAATCAAATTCTGATCAATCATCGAGCGATTGGACTTGGAGAATTACAGAAATGACGATTGGAATGCTGAAAATTTAGCTGATTTTGCTGAAGAATTTATTTAAATGCTGAAAAACTGTGTTTTTGCTAAAGTTTTATGTATTACTGTTGAACTTAGAGTAAAAATGCTAAAAAGTAGGCCATTCTCGCTAAAGCAGTAGTAAATAAAGCTAAAGCCAGCAATCCATCTGCTGGCTTCAGTTATTTATGCACTAGCTTTGATGGTTGAACTGCTTTTTTCTCTCCTAGCTATTTTAACTAACACGTAAGCAATTGGAGTATCAATAATAGCGATGATTAATTTAAATAGATACTGCGTCATAATCATACCTAATAGTGCAGAGGTCGGTACAGTGCCTGCAAATGCAATTGTAATAAAGATGCATGTATCAATAAGCTGACTCGTCATTGTAGATACGTTATTTCGAAGCCATAGTTTTTGTACCCCATGCTTTTCTTTTAATCGATGGAAAATGGCGACATCGAAATTCTGGCTAACTAAATAGGATAACAAACTAGCTAGAATTACTCTGAAGCTCCCGCTTAATATCATTTCAAATTCATTCTGGCTCCCAAATAGGGGTGCAGCAGGTAATTGAATAGCAATGAAAATAAAAATAAGCGCTATTAATTGAGTAAAAAAGCCCGCCTGAACGGTTTTCCTTGCAGCCTCTTTTCCATACACCTCTCCAATGACATCTGTGATTAAATAGGTAATAACATAAACAACAACAGCAGCTGGTAATACAAAATCACCTACACTAAATAACTTAACCCCAATAATGTTGGATAGTACGAGCAATCCAACAAATAAAGCATTTAAATAAACAAACAAACTTATTCCTCTCCTTTATCTGGGGAGGATTCTAACTTACCCTCTTTTAACGATTGTCAATTTTTTCAGGATACATATCGTGATTCATCATCCGGTGTTCTGCCATTTTCTCAAATTTTGTACCTGGTCTCCCATAATTACAATAAGGGTCAATGGAAATCCCACCTCGTGGCGTGAACTTACCCCATACCTCAATATAACGAGGATTCATTAAGTCAATTAGGTCGTTCATGATAATGTTCATACTATCTTCATGAAAGTCGCCATGATTACGAAAACTGAACAAATAGAGCTTCAGTGACTTACTCTCCACCATTTTTTCATCTGGAATATAGCTAATGTAAACCGTACCAAAATCAGGCTGGTGTGTTTTGGGACAGAGTGTTGTAAACTCAGGACAATTAAATTTCACATAATAATCCCGGTTTGGATGTTGGTTATCAAATGTTTCTAGCACTTCTGGTGTATAATCAAACGAATATTTCGTATCTTGATTCCCAAGTAAAGATAGGTCTGTTAAACTTTCGTCTTTTCTTCCCGTCATGTTGTAACCTCCCTTTTCTCGTCATTAAAAAAGCCATATCCTAAGGGGATATGGCTTGTATCACGTCATATGTCCTTAGTTTTTTATAGAGGGTTTAAGCTAAGAACCTCTCCCGTGTATTGACGGATATTTCTTTTTCCTTGATAAGTATAAAGTGCTAGCTGAAGTCTGTCAATTAGCTTTTGAGATCCTCTTCTCTCAAAACCCTAAATAATATGGGTTCTTCCTGTTTTTACGTTTCTTATAAATCATGACGGCCAATCCTAAAACAATTAGTAGAGAGCCGAATACGAAACTCAAAGATATATAGTCCAAATTCGATGCTACCCCACCACTAGAGTTGATTTTTTGAGTCTGGCTTGATTTTTTCTCGACAGGCTTTAATTCAACTGAAGATGTCAACTCACCATCCTGTGCAACAAGCTTTAATGTTCCGTTCTTCGCTAATTGCTTTTCCACATGATCTTCATTACTTGAATGTGTGTAGTATACTTTATCTGGGAGTCTATAACCGTGATTATTTACTTGAATAACGGTTCCTCCCTCAAGACTGGAGGTCTCAAAGTTATCAAATCCATAGTCTAATAGATTTTCAGTGTCTTTGTAGGCATTCATTTTGTTTTGGTTTTTTAATGTTACAACGATTAAGCTTAAGTTGTCTCGTGTCGCCGTTGTAGCTAATGTATGTCCTGATTCATTTACGAAACCTGTTTTTCCTCCAGTAATACCTTCATAAGGATTTTCACGCATCAATTTATGATGTGTATATAAGGTTGTATCCCAAGTTTCACCTTTCCATGGTAATACCTCTGTTCCAAAAATTTCACGAAACGTTTCATTTTTCATCGCATATTGCGTAATCACTGCTAAGTCTTTAGCTGTGGTCACATGCTCAGGATTAAAAAGACCGTGGGGGTTTTCAAAATGAGTATTTTTAACCCCAACTTTGTTCTGAAGATACTGGTTAATATCGATAGCAAATTGTTCTACACTTCCGCTAAGATGCTCAGCAATGGCCGCTCCTGCATCATTACCGGAATTTATGAGTAATCCCTGTACAAGCTTTTTTAGTGTCACTTGTTCTCCTTCATCTAAATATACGAGCGTTCCTTCTACATCAACAGCCTCTTCACTCACCGTTACTACATCATTTAAATTACCCGTTTCAATAGCAAAAATAGCAGTTGCAATTTTAGTTAGACTGGCCGGATACAATTGATTTTCTGCATTCTTTTCATAGATTACAGCGCCTGTTTTCGCATCCATAACAATAGCTGCTTGGCTTGTAATAGTTGGAGGACTATCTTCTGTGGAAGCAAAAGCTCTTGGAACGAACAATATAAACATAAGTGTAATAGTTAGTATATAAATTAAAAAATTCTTCATTTTGACACCCGCTTATTTTTTAGTTAAAGAATATAAAACTGAATAGTTATAAACATTCGCTCACCCTACAAAAAAAGTGACAATCGTAACATTGAAGGTATTGTCGAATTGTGACGATTTCTATTATAAAACATTTTGGTATAAAGTGGAGGATTTTTTTGAATTTGTAATAAAAAAACACACCATATAGAGGTGTGTTTTCATTCATTTAATAGGTGATAATACTCTTGTAAGGTAGTAAGTTGCATCTGTTCTGTGACTTTTGGAGTGAAAATCCAATTCATATGTTCAATAATTTGATCGTATAGAGCTTGCAACTGGACTTCCTGTATTGCCATTTCAATATGAACTTGCTTGACATTTGGGTCCTTCATCATTAAGGCAGACATAAAATTATTACTAGCCATCAGTTTTGCAGATGCTTTTGCCTCCAGTATAATGTCTTTCTCCTGCTTTGAAAACTGATGGTAACCCAAGCTTAACTGGATATCATCAAAACGATGAAGCTGAACAGGTTCCTTTTGAGCTGGGTCGATTAGCATAAGCATAACTCGAACGTGATTTCGCAAAACTTGGATATGAGTCGATAGCAAATTTCTTAATTCCATATTCCTTGCTTTTGTATAATAGAGCTTGAACTTATTAATCATACCTTCATGAGTGGTAAGATGTTCGGCCATAATTCCTAAATCCGTTGCTGGCAAACGCATTGAAATCAACCTCCTTACATATTACTGTATGTATAGAGATCTAATAAGGTTCATGACCTAAATCTTGTTACTATTTTCTCTAAGAATGGCTGTATATTTGCATAATCTTCTTTGTTCAGAAGAGATAGCATCCATTCCTTTTCAGCATTAACCCTTTTTATAATCAGTTGAGCCGCTATTGGATGATCCGTTGGGGTGATATATTGAAAAACATCCATGACTTCTCCAACTAATGCTTCAGGTAATGAGGATTCTAGTGTTTTTAAACCTAACTGTGCCCTGTTCGGTTGATAATGGTGTAATAAAACCAAACCCTCCCTAAGTGGATCATAACGTGCCTCAGCATGGATACTGACCATATGTCATTCCCTCGATCTGCTGACTTTTTATACTGAAAAAGAAACCATACGACATCCATCACATCGTCTCGAAATTCATCAGAGGAAAGCATCAAGTTTTGGGTTTTGTGAAACTTCTCAAGGCGATTTTGTGGATCATACAATACTTTAAAATAATCCTTTTCTTTGAAGGTCTTCTCCGTAACCGTAAATAAATCAACATGAAGCATATTCTCATAGACTGCGATGATTTGTGGGGCAATAATGAAAATGTCATCATAGAACAATAAATCCTTATATGCACGTAAATGCGTTAATCGGTTTTGCAAAAAGTGTTCTTCATCTTGTTTTTCAACCAAACAATAAAGGTCAATATCTGAGTACTCATCGTCCTCTCCACGCCCCATGGAACCTTTTAGAAATATCGCCTTCACGAGTGGATCCGTTTTCAAACTTGAAACAATTTCGTTGACGGCCTCATCTTGTATCATTTGCTTCCCACCTCTTCCAAAAAGATATTATTAAAGTGTATAACAATTGGAATCATCTAGACAATAAAAAAATAATTATCAGAATAATCTAAAATTAATGCAAAAATATGGTATACTTAACATATCGTCATCTTTTGAAAGCCTAACACTGGAAATGACTTTTTAGCGGGAAAATTTTATAAAGGAGGCTTCCTATGTATCAATTTAAGGAAAAGCAAAAACTTTTCATTTACACTGGACCTGATGGATCAGGGAGAAAGACGATTGCGCAAATGGTCGCCACGATGTTTGAAATGGTGACGGTTTTATCGTACACCACTCGTCCACCTCGTCATTATGAAACAGATGGGGAAGATTATCACTTTGTGAACGAACAAACCTTTAAAAAGATGGAGAAAAATCAAGAGTTTTTAGAAAGTGTAGAGATTGACGGTTTTTATTATGGAATTCGAGAAGAGGATATCTCCAAGGCATTTACGTCCAACAATCTCGTATATTTGGCCTTAAACCCTGAAGGCACCGAGAAATTAAAACAAATGTATGGAGATAATGTTATTCGTTTCTTTATCTATGCTGATCGGGAAACTGTTCTTTACAGGCAAAAAGAACGACAGGATAGTGAAGAGGATATTAAACGGCATCTTGCTCATTATGATGATACGATGTGTTACAAAGATCAATGTGAACATACCTTTGAAAATTATGATGTACCACAGGTTTCCTTTCAAATCAGTGAGGTTATTGAATCAATATTAGATAGAGATATTATTATTACTGATTACTAAAAAGTAATCAATGCTTTGTGTTATGTAATCCGTACTTACTAATCCATAGTTATAGTTAGAAGTACTATCCCACTTATTTATTTTGACTCCAATTAATCCTCCATTTTCCTAATGACCTCACCTTAAGTACGGACTTTCTTTTATTTTTTCATAAAAAAAGAGAACTGCATAAACAGTCCCCGAATTAAATATATCGCTTCTTGACTTTCTCTCCTTCACAGGTAAACACGGTTCCTCTGCCTTCCACAATCGTCTCCATATGAACTGTACGACCCCATAGCTGATGAATATATGGAAGGGTTCTTTCCAAATAATTAAGATCTAACTCTACCCCTTCATACTGATGCTTCAAATAAAGCTCCCCATTCCGTAAATAATCTCCATTTTCTACAGTAAGATATGGGAACCCTCCATTTACACGCATTGTAATAAGTTGATCTCGAACTTCTGTCCAGTCCTTTTCCACAACCTTGTAGTCTCGACCTTGCTTTTGAAATAAATATAAGTCTTCTTCTTTTACAATATCTAGAGTTAAATAATTGCGAATAAAGGAAATATCCGATTCGATTTCTCGTACTTCAAAAAGCTTTTCTCTTCCGGATCCGGGTTCAACACCCCGTTCTTTCATTTCTTCTGTAGGGTTGTTGTAACGCTCCTCTATATCTTCAAAAATGGTGATGCCTAATCTATAAGGGTTGATTGATGTGCTTGACGGGGCGATGACACCAGAATGTAGTTTAGCGAATTCAATGGTATCCTCAGTGGTTAAATCCATCTCGCGTAAAATACGGGAGTGCCAATACGAAGCCCAGCCTTCATTCATGATTTTCGTTTCCAATTGTGGCCAGAAATAAAGCATCTCCTCGCGCATCATGGTCATAATATCGCGCTGCCAGTCTTCTAGTTCGCGGCTATGGTTTTGAATAAATAGGAGGAGGTCCTTCTCAGGTTGGGCAGGAAATTTTTTCTTCGATTGAGGTTGTGAAGCATTGTCTTTTTCTTCATCATCTAAGTTTAATAAATCATCATATTCACTTGTTACAGATCGTCTCGGTTTTACAATTGGCTCGATTACTTCTTCCTCTTTTTCTTCCCATTTCATTAGGGATGGATCAATGTGTTCCTGAATGGCTAAGATGGCATCTAAAAATTTTTCAACTTCATTTTTTCCATAATGCTTCTCATATTCTTGAATTCTGTCAGCTGTTGCTGCCATGCTTTCTACCATATCTCCGCCTGTATTACGGAATCGTAGGTTATTCTTAAAAAAATCACTATGAGCGAGAACGTGCGCCACGATAAGCTTATTTTGAATGAGGCTATTGGAATTTAGTAAAAATGCATAACATGGATTGGAATTAATGACTAATTCATAAATCTTACTCAGACCAAGCTCTTCTTGAAGCTTCATTTTATGAAATTGTTTACCGAAACTCCAATGTGAAAAGCGAGTTGGCATTCCATAGGCACCAAATGTATAAATGATATCGGATGGACAGATTTCGTAGCGCATTGGATAAAAATCGAGCCCAAACCCTTCCGCAATTTCGGTAATCTCATCAATTGCCCGTTCCAAATTCCCCTGTATGCTATTTGCCATAAGCTTAAATCTCTCCCCTTAATTTCGGTGTTACAAACCCGCATTTACAACACACAAGTGTAATACACCGATTTTTTGGTATTATATATTATATGTGGAAAACACCTGAGGATTTCAAAAAAATTCAACTTGCCTTAATGTTTATTTTGGGAGAATGGGTACGTTCGAGATCGCTATCTTCCTCTAAAATGGCTGTACATTGAGGACATCGGGTAGCTCGGTTGGGGATATCAGTTGTACAATATGGACAGGATTTCTTTAAGATGGAGTCAGATGGAAGGTTCCGTAGTTTATGATTTGTTTTATGGTTACAAATGCAGCAAAAGCAATCACGGTAAAGTGAAGAATGTTATTGGCAAACTCCCCATAATTAATGGTGACGGCCCCTGCTTCCTTTGCCTGCTGTAGTGAATCAAATTCTTTGTTGGAAAGGTTAATGTACATATTTGAAATATCTACGTTGCCAAGCATCTTTCCAATTGGAGGGAGAATGATATCTGTTACTAAGGAATCCACAATATTACCAAATGCTGTCCCAAGCAGCACACCCGCCCCCATATCGTATCGAAAACACCCTTTCGTCTAATACAAACATATGTAGAAAGTGCTAGGCTATTCCCATAATATATAGCCAAAGCCTGTTATAAAAAAACGAAGGGCAATTTGCCCTTCGTTAATATTTATTAACGGTCTGTATTGGTTGGGAAGATACGATTAAACACGTCTCCCATTTCTTCAAATAATCCTTCCATAGGTTCACCGTTTTCGAGCTGATCTGCATAATCTCCAGCTTGGTTAAAGAAGTTAGGGTTTGCAGATACAAACACATCGTCTATATCCTCATCCGTTGCTTTTACAGCTCTAGAAATGCGTTGCTTAAGGTCATTGGTTAAATCTTCATTGTTGTTATTTTCATTTAATGTTACAGCCACATACGCATTCTCGTTTCCAGCAAAAACATACGCTTCATCAACTTCATTAACTTCATCGGTAATACGATCTGCTGCTTTTTCGGCTACGTCGTATTGGTTATGATTATTGTTGCCATCATTGGTATTTCTAGTTAAACCATCATTGTTATGACCATTTAACCCTCTGTTGTTATTTTCATCACGGACATTTGTTGCACCATTGTTGTTACCATCGTTGGTGTTAAAGCGCCCATTAATATTATCTTGATTCCCGTTATCAACACCTAAATTCTCGGCATTGTTGTAACGAGGACCCATATCATTACGGTCATTTCGTTCACGGTTAGGGGCTATATCGGTTGTATTGTTGTACCTGACGGGTTCAAGGCCATTATTATCCCCATTCATTAAACCTTCCTCATTTCCACCTTGACAACCAACAAGTGTTACGGCTGTGATTAAAGATGCACCAATTAACCTTACTTTGTTCATTGGCAATGCCTCCTTTGTAGGTGGTTCCTTATTATTATTTGATGCTATTCGTCGTTTATTCAGCCAGGAATTTACCAATCAAAGGAGGCATTATTCATTGGATTCATAACCAAAAAAGGCCATGTAAGTGTCGTGATACTTTGAGTCATACTAAAGGTGAACCCTTAAGATCAAGGGGGCATTTGAAGTGAATATGGTGGATTATGATAAAGCGATGTACTTTACATTATGGGGGCAATGGGATGATTTGCTCGTCTTAATGGTTCGAACTGAGGACGACATTTTATCCAAAAAGATTGAAACATTTTTACACGCTTACCATTATGGATACGATGAACAAACCGTTGTAGGATCCCATCACAATTTGATTCATTATTTAGAGCATGCGATTACACAGGACACACCTGTTTATTATGTTTAACTGGAAGAGGGGGCTTTTCCCCTCTTCATTTATTTTTCTAGGTACTTAACTGCAAATAAAGCCGCTTGAGTTCGATCTTGAACCTCAAGCTTCGATAAAATATTGGAAACATGGGTTTTTACCGTTTTTTCGGTAATGTATAAATCCTCTGCAATTAGCTTATTATTTTTTCCATTAACCATTTCCTTTAACACATCTAATTCGCGTTTCGTTAACTCCCTAAGCTTTGCTTTTTCCTCTTCTTCCTCACTTCTGGAAACATGACGAAAAAGATGTGATGCGGCCTTTTCGTCAACCATATTTTCCCCATTTTTCACTTTTCGAATCGCCTCTGCTAAATTTTCAGGATCGGCATCCTTTAATTGATAGCCACTTGCACCTGCTTTTATAGCGGGAATTACGGAATTATAATCAGAAAAACTCGTTAGCATTAATACTTTTACATTTGGAAATTTTTCATGAATTTTTTGCGTTGCCTCAATCCCATCCATTCTAGGCATCTGTACATCCATGAGAACGATATCTACAGCTTTTTTATCCGTTAAAAAAGATAAGACCTCCTCACCATTTCCAGCCTCTCCGACAATCTCAATATCTGACTGGGTTTGAAAAAAATAAATTAACCCTTTCCGGACGACCTGGTGATCATCTGCAATTAACACTCTTATGCTCAACTTCTCCTCCCCCTGTCCTAGTGCCCTTCACATCTTTTAGGTGATGGTATAAAAACATCAATCGTGGTACCTTTTTGAGGTACGCTTTTGATTTTAACTCTCCCGTCATACAAAGTGGCTCTCTCCTGCATACCATTTAACCCGTAGGTATGAAAGTCTCTCCATCTTTCTTGATCAAAGCCAATGCCATGATCTCCAATAATTAGTGTAAACCCTTGCTCATTTCTTTTTAAAGTCAAATAAATATCCTGTACTCCTGCATGCTTCTTTACATTGTGAATGGCTTCTTGACCAATCCGGTACAACGTTTCCTCAATGGAATAAGGAATGGAATTACTCCCCTCTGCATGAATGTGAGGGTCCAGGTGCACCTTCTCGGCATATTCAACAAGACCTGTGAGTAAGCCTTTTTCCAGTCCGGTAGGTTTTTGCCCAGCTATAAGGGACCTCATTTCCTGTAACGCCTGAGAGGAAAGGTTATAAATATCCTTTATTGGCTCCTCATTTTCCTCAGCTGACCGTGTATATCTAGCCGCCTGTGCGGTTAGAACAATGGAATAAAGCAACTGACTAACAGAATCATGCAAATCCTGTGCTAGGCTCGCTCTTTCCTGCATTCTAGCCATCATCGTTTCTTTTTCTCTCACCAAAAAATCTCGATATGTAATCGCAATGTGGCTTACAACCAGTTGTAACACCTCATGCTCGATATCTGTTAGTGGATGTTGTGGTGTATAGAGTAATTTCCCGTCAATTTTGGGAATGTTCACTACAGTTTGTTGTTCCACGTCAGGTTCTCCAAATTGATATTCATATTCACCGATGTGGATCTGCACAGCCTTAAAGGGATACATGTTCATAAGCTCCTGGACAATCATTTTTAAAAAGGAATGAATGCCTCTTATTTGTCGTAATTGTTGAACAAACTGATTCAACTCTTCTAAGAGCCTAACACGTAACTCTTCACGCTCATACTGCTCAATTCTACGTAAGGCCGTTCCGATTTGATATGCCACTGATTCTAGCAGTTTTAATTCGTCTGGCTCATATTCTGTCCGCTCTGGAGCAGCGACATTAAAAATTCCGTAGCTCTTTTCTGGGGTATCAAGGGGAACTGTAGCATGATGGGTAAGGCGGTTTGTATCGTATTGCCCTTCCTGAATAGCCGCATTCAGGCGCTTGCACTCAATAATATTCGTCGCCTTCGTTAAAGAACCCGCAAAATACCTAGACATACAATAGCAATCCTGACTACACATAGGCGCCTTTTCGTTAACGGACAGTGCTTCTGGTAGTCCCTCATCAGCTGCTAGCTTCAGCACACCATTTTTACGAATAAAAATCCAACCTGCTTCAAAATGAGTAATTTGAATAAACTGCTTTAAAACAGACTGTAGCATTTCCTGTTGATTGACCGACTCATTTAGCGTTTCGGCAATTGTTTTTAACGTCTCCAGTTTAAACTGTTCATCAAGCATACAACCACAACTTTCTGAAAGTTTCTTAACCTAAATATTATACTTTAAAGGGGGGATTTCCTGCTTGTTGTGATGAAAAAGGGCTGAGAAGTGATGTTGGGATGAAATAATGCCAAAAAACTATTCAGTTTAATGATAGTGTAATTCGGTCAGTTCCTTATGGATTCATTTCAACGCGGCAGTTAATCACGTCGTCAGCCACTGTGAACACGTCAGCTTTGTTATTATTTCTGTCTCATGCCCATGATCCAGACATTTTCATCAATATTCACGTCACTCATCCGTAAAATTCGGTCAAATCCACACCCAATCATGTCACATCGCCATCTATTTATGCAATAAAAAAAGCTGCCCCACCAACGGGACAGCCTCTCTGTTAAGTTCTTGGATAATCCTGCGCAAATGGATGCAGGTGTAACTCATCAATCATCATATGCTTTGGCGCACGAGCCATATATGTAACAGCATTAGCGATGTCCTTTACCTTCAACCAATCCTTTTTAGAAGGATCACCCTGCTTACTATCCGCAAAATAGGTATCCACCATACCCGGATTGACTGTTCCTACTCGAATCCCGTGTTCACGTACTTCTTGGCTAATCGCTCCCATAAAGCCTTGTACTGCATACTTAGTTGCTGTGTAGAGAGCCCCATTTGGAATGGTATACCTAGCCACATCAGATGAAATGGTAATGATTGTTCCAAATTTAGCTTTCTTCATTATTGGTACGACGGCTTTAGTAAATAAAAATACGCCCTGTACATTGACGTCAAAGGTTTTTCTCCACTCTTCCACCGTTACATCTTCCACAGGCTTAAATAAGCCAATTCCAGCATTGTTTACTAAGATGTCGACACTTCCGTAGGCGTTATTGGTGGCTTGGACGACTTCCTCGACGGCTTTTTCCTTTGCCACATCCACCTGAAAGGAGAGCACATCCTCATATCCTTCTGCGTGCAACTCTTCCTTCGTTTTATGAATTTGATCTGAGCTTCCCAATATGGAAAGCTTAACACCTTCGTTGGCTAATTGTTTGGCTATTTCCTTTCCAATTCCTCTAGAAGCACCTGTAATAATGGCTGACTGACCTGTTAGCATTCAAAACCACTCCTTGTAAAATGCTTTGTTGGTTTAATTATTAGCTAAAATTGTAATGGATAAAACTTTTGTTCACGAAACTGTATGATTGCTAGCTGAACTTATTATCTCATTTCGGCCTGGATCAGTTCATCCGCTGTTTTAAAATTTTCACTAGCTCTTGATGATTATGATCTAAACGAAGATTTTGCTCAATATCATTTAACCGGTCCAGCTGATCATGAAAGATCAGCTCTCCCTGCTGAAAAACCATCGCCTTCTCACAAAGACGATTGATAACATCCCAGTCATGACTGATGATTAAGAGCGTCTTTCCGGCATGGTGTAACGATGTTAACCATTGAATCAAATCATCCTTAGCAGCTAAATCAACTCCAGCAGTAGGCTCATCAAGTAACAAAATATCGGGATTATGTAGCATGCCCACACATACATTTACTTTTCGCTTCCAGCCACCAGATAATTCCTTTACTTTTTGGTGCTCAACAGAATGTAGGTCCAAGGATGCCATCATGTTTTGTACATAGTCATCCGAAACACTTAGCTGGACTGCACTTTTCCAAAAGGATAGCTGCTCTTTTACGGTAAAATCCTCAAACAATGCGATATCTTGAGGGATGTAACCGACCTGTTTACGAAAGGCTTTCACACTTTTTTCAATTGGATTGCCTTTATATAGAATCCTCCCTGTATCAGGTTTGATAATTGTAGCAATAAGCTTTATAAACGTTGATTTGCCTGCCCCATTCGGCCCCACAATACCAATGGATTCTCCCTGATTAATTTGTGTCGAGACACTCTTTAAGATGTGTTTCTTCTTTATTTCTTTACCGACTTGATCTAACAAAATCATGTAGATCCCTCACTTTATTAAAACAGTTGATAAAACCAGACATGGGGCAAAAATTGCTGCCACCAGTGCTCTGAATCAGATACCATTGTCAAAACTCCTATCAGATACGAGGATAACGAATACACGATGCCCACCATTAAAAACACATTTCGTTTCCATAAAACTTGTCTTAAAAGAATAGTTAGTAAACAGGCTGCCAATAGTATCCAAAAAGAGTTTACAATCCAAGGACCCTCAGATATCGGAAGTTTCAAGGTCGTCAACATACAAATTGCTACTAAAATCAGGACGGAAAATATAATATTTAATAAATAAAAGCGTCCGTAAAAGCCCTTTAAGCTACCGCTTGTCACTTGAAGTCTTATGAATAAACCCTTTTGTTTCCACTGATCTAGAACCAGTAACTGTATAGCAAAAATAATCCATGCATACCATATCCAAAAGCCAAACAAACCTGCAGCGAGTTGATCATCAATGGCATTTTCCCTCAAAGGTTGTTCAGCTTCATTCCTTGAGCTGACAAATTCCATCTGAAATAAAGGCTCCGGCTCCCAATAACTGTCGGAGTGTTCAAATGCAGTTTGCCATTGTTCTTCTGAGGAATTTCTGGTTAACTCTGCTAAGTCATTGGCAGCTTTACTGTTTAATGTAAAACGCATCACTTCGGCTGCTACTTTCTCTTTAACAAAAGTATCTAAGACTGAGTTTTCGGTCCGAATCCAGATTATTTGGTCACGAATTTTTCCGGCGGTAATATCATCCTGAAAATTTGGATTGAGCATAAAAGCAGCTTCAACCTCCTGAGTTGATACCGCTCGATAGGCCTCCTCCTCATTCAAGTGAAAAAGCAAAATTCGAGGATGCTCATCTATTCGCTTGGCAAGTGTTTGAATCATGTCTGTTTCTTCATCTGCTACCCATGCAATGGGAACCTCACTTTGTTCCACTGTGTTGGCTACAAATGGAACAATCGCTAATAACAAAAAGAAGGGAAGGAGAATGATAAAAACAAGTCTCCATTTATTTTGATGGATTAATTTATGAAGAAGTAAGAGATAGGTACCCATCCTTCCTCTCCTTTCTCCAAACCTTGAACAAGGTGAACAACATTAAAATGCCGATCATGAAACCAAGAGTAATCCAATTTTGGAATGGTATTTCTTCTGACAATATAGATATCTCAATACCTTCATAAATTTGATAAAAGGGTGAAAAGACACTTAAACTCTCAACCCATGCGGGAAGATAAACCAATGGCAACCAAATACCACTCATGAAATACAAAAGGGATATGACTATAATAAAGAGTCCTGTACGACTGGTTTGATTGGCAATAAACCAATCCAATAGGCTAAGAATAATTGCAAATAGGAGACTAATGGCAAGCCATGTCCCAAAGGTTTTGAACTCCAACAACCAGTCCATTTTCATCAAGCCATATAGTAGTAAACTTATGGATACAAGATTTAGAAACAAAAGAATAACATATAGCAAAAACTGACTCCAAAACCATGTAAAGGAGGTACAGTGAAAGGTGCGTAGGCGATGACGAATCCCTTGGTCCTCGTCTTTTTGAGTAAACATCTGAAAGAAAATTGCGGATAGCATACAGCTAGTTAAAATAAAGGCAATCATTCCATGCTGTTTCCACCCTAGTGCCGAGCCGGATTCAATCATTTCCGTCTCAAACAGCTCATTTCGATCTAAGGCAAAAAGAGTGTATTGGACAATGAATTGCTGTAATAATTCATTGGGATTGTCCTGTTCCACTAAGTCTTGAATATACAAATCATACACCGTGTTGATGGCGCTTTGAGCAGCTGATATATATTGAGCCCCACTATCTAGAAGCAATTTGACCATATTTGCTGATAAAGGGTTGTCCTCATTTGTGGTAACCGTTATGGGGGTGTTTACCCCCGAACGTAAATCACTCGTAAAGCCTTCAGGTATCTCAATTAACGCTACGACCTGATTGGATTGAAAGGCTTTATTTGCTTTTGGTTCTGAGTAAGGCGTAATTTCAATGGCATCTTGTAACGCTTCTTCATTTTGTAATTGATTGGCTAGAGTTTGAGTTTCAAATGTTTGATCATGATCGACTAAAGCAACATGAACCTTTTCTGTTTGGTTTGTTGTCGCTTGCGAAAACACGTAAATAAAGCTACCTAGTAGAACAAATGGAAAACACATGAGTATCAAAAAAAGAGCAGGTTGTTTCATGATCCTTTTCCATTTATATCGCAACAATGTCCAGATCATCCCAACCCGCTCCCTTATATTTAAACGTCTATTTATCTATTTTACCAAAATTCTAGAATCCGCCCATTCCACCTAGGGCACCGAACATGGACTGATAATAATTCATTGCATTTTGTTCAATTTCCTTCAGAATTTGCTGTAATTCTTGATCAGACTTCTCAAATACATGTACAGCATTCTCCCCAATCGTAGGGAATTCTGGATTATCTGTAAAGGTGTATTCCGTTTCACCTGTAAGGGTAACACCAGCTGTGATTGGCCCCATGTTAGGGTCTTCCATAGCTACATCTAAGCCAAATTCAAAGTCTCTTTGGGCTTTATCATCTTCATCAGAAACATTCATGATTAAAGAGCCACTAACATCAGGAATTTCTTGAACTTCAGGCTTGTTAACAACAAGGTTAAAGTGAGTCTCAGAGTTATTTTCTTTGAGGACTGTTTCAGCCTCTACTCCAAAGTCCACTTCCGTTTGATTATCTGAAAAGGCAACATTTAAGTTATGATTGACTTTGTATTGCTCACCATCTGGTGAACCATCCTCTGAATATTGAACCAATAATTGCCCATCCTCTGAGGAAGGCACAGCTTTAACTTGGAAATTAAATTCATATTGGTCATCACCTTTGTTAACCGTATCCATATTAAATGTGATAGCAACCTCTTCCTGGGAAGCAGTATCCATTACATCAAAGCTCAGAATACGATGTTCAACGTAGTCCTTTGTCATATAAGCCTCATAATCCAAGCCATTCGGTAGATTGAGTTGATCAAGATTATTAATCAATACATCCATTTCTTCCTTTTGAATTTCTGCACTTCCAAATTGCGCAGTAAAACGCTCATCATTTTTCATTTCTGTTAAAATCTCTTTAAAAATATCCCGGACCTCTTCTTCTGTATAGTGGACTGAAAGCTTCGTATAGGTTGAGCCCTGATATTCTTCGCCTTCGGACACTTCTACCTTATCCTCACTTAGGTGATCTGAAATGATTTTTAAATAATCCTTTGCCATTTCCTCAAGCTGCTCAGGAGATAGCTGTTGGTCTACAAAATTAGGCAATTCTTCAAAAGGAACCTCAGTTGCTCCTTTTTGACGTAGGTCCTCACCAAATGTTTTATTATTGACAACGAAGTACTCATCATAAAGAACAGGGACTTGTAAAGCCGTGTTCTCTTCATTTTGATATATGTTTCCATCTAATAAACTATTTCCCTGCATGGCTACATCTGCACCAATATACGTTTCTTTTGTAGAAGGGTTTACCTTCGTATCCGTTGTTATTTCTAGTGATGAAATGACCCCTTGAATCATTCCTATCATTGGATCGGCTTGCGCCAGCTGCATGGGTAAATCGGTGTTAACCGAAAACGTTGAAGTTGCTTCATAGGGATCGCTCATTAGTTTTTCATTTATAGTTTTTGAATCCCCATAATAATCCTCATAATAAGCCCATGTTTCTTCAAATGTATTTTTCTCTGCGGTTACATATTGAACCAATGGGTTTTTATTGACTAATTGGTTATATCCATATACTCCTATCGCTCCAATTCCTATGACTAGAATGATAGAAATTATGGTGATTAACCCTTTCTTGTTTGACTTCTGGTTCATCTCGCACTCCCCTTTTTTATAATCTAATTTCCATTATATACCTCATTCCCCTTTTCGTTAATGGAAAAAATAAAAAAAACATCCCTTTACATCATAATAGGGATGTTTTAGCTATATGATAGGACTTTTGCCCTATTGGAGTTTTTTCTGCAGGCCAGGTGGAGTAAATTCTTCACCATTGCCTTTATGATTCCCCTTCTGGTTACCGTTGCCATTACCATTTTTCTTCTTTTCTAAGCCAGGAGGTGTTTTCTTATCGTTCTTTTGGTGACCCGGGGGTGTTTTTTTGTCCTCAAGGCCTGGAGGTGTGTCATTAGCACCCTTAAATGACCCAGAGGGCAATTCATCCTTTTTTTGTAAACCAGGAGGAATGCTTTCGTCCTCCTTTTCCTCATCGTTCACTTTTTTCTTAATCCCGGGAGGAACTGGTTTATCCTTTTCGATAAACTTCTCTATTAATTTTTGATGTACCTTATCATTTTTACTTTTATCATTCACGTTCGTTGTGTTTGAAGAAATGTTTTCCTGTTTTTTAGCTACCTCTTGAGCGTATAAATAATTCATAGACACTTTTTCTTTTTCCGCTTGGTCATGGATCTCTTTAGGTACCTCGAACGTCACTACCTCAACAGAGTCATCCTTTTCCTGATTCATATAGGATAGAATTTTTTCTGAAATATCTTCCTTTTTTTCAAGACTCTGTAGATAACTTACCCCAATCAAGACATCTTGATCTGATTCCATATAGCCAAATGCTTTTGTTTGTTGTACAATCATCATCGTTACAATTTCAACCGATTTATTCTTCCAATCACCGAGCTGCCCAACCACCTGCTGGGCTTCATCATTAAAAGGGGTTAGCTCAGTTACATTGAGCTTTTCGTTAATGGCAAGCTCAATACTTGGATTGATATCAACATTTACAAAAGCATATGCTTCATTCGATTGGTTCCAAAACAACATGGGTGTGAATACGAGTAATAGGACAAGGGCAATCGACGTTACAACACGGGTATTCCATAAAGAGGAAATCTGCTCAAAAAAGTTGATTCGTGCCACCTTAAATTCAATCTCTTCACCAATTTGACAATCATTTTTATACCTTGTTTTATGGAAGGTCCCATCAGCCGCCATTACAATCACATGCTGTCGGTTCTTTTCCATCACGATCCCTTTTTTCACAGATCCACCTCCCTCAAATAATCCTTCAAATAAATATAATCACCACACAAAATCACAAATAAGGCTAAAATAAATTTTCGATTACGCTCTAAGGTTTTGCGACTAACAGATACGTAATCTACTAAATCCTTCATCGGCAAGCGCTTTTTCTCTTTTACGTAGTTACGCAATGGCTCTTCATGATAAATTATTTTGGCGACCTGTATGGCAGATTGTCTTGCATCCACATGTTTAGGCGATATTTTGGTCAATTCTTCAAAGGAAATTTGATATTCCTGCAATTGCCGTTGAAACTCCAAAATTTCTTCTCTTCTCTGCCACGTTTCGGTTTCTTGCTGAAATTTATCTTTAGCTACTTGCACCTCTAAGAGATTTTCCATTTGCTCTTCATCTTCATGATCTTGATCAATGGACAAATCCACTTGCTTTCTTTGTTCACTACGTAAATAGTCAATGACCTTTCTCTTCACTACAAGCTTTGCAAAAGATAGAAAGGAGTTCCCCTTATCAACTGAATATTGCTTAATCGCCTGATCAAACGCGATAAGTCCAATACTAAACTCATCGTCTGTTTTGGGATCTATATATTTTTTACAAACTTCAGATACATTTTTGGCGATAAAAGGTTGATACTTTTTCAGTAGATCATTTCTTGTTCTTTCATCACCGTTTTGGGCGGAAAGAACCTGATCCTCCAAGGAGTTTGAGTCCCCCTTGTTTCGTTTAAGTAGGCGTCCAATCAACCTTTTCCACCTCCAAACATTATAGTATTCGTACTTAATCTCATTTTACTGAGTGTCATATTACGGTTTTTTTCATTTTTATTTCATTTAGGTAACAGGCTTGACCCATTTTTGTCATAAAAGCTCGAAATGGGAATGGCCAGTCCAATCTTTCCATGTTCATCACGGTTCGTCGTGGCAAACACGATTCCAATCACTTCACCATCCATATTAATCACTGGACTCCCACTATTTCCTTTATAAATAGGGGCTTGTAGCATCATGGCTGAACCTTCAATACTACTTGTCTCCGTTAGTCCAATGACTTCACCTTCATTCGCAATACCATTAAAGTTTAATGGATTGCCAATAAAATAGATATGTTCGTTCTCCTCAAATGATGCTGTAGAGGATAATGTCAAATACGGGAGATTCTCACCCTCAACCTTTAAAAGAGCGAGATCGATTTCGGGGTATGCGCCGACAATTTCGGCTTCAAATAGTTCACCATTAGGAAATCCTACGTTTAAATGAGGACCTTCATCGATGACATGATGATTCGTTAAAATGTAGCCATCAGATGAAATGGCAAAGCCTGTTCCTTTGCCTTCCCCAGTTTCTACAACAACAACGGATTCCTGATAATAATCTATTTCATCTAATGTAGATAATTTAGCAGAAGTTTGTAGAAAGTCAATGATAGGGAGGGAAAAAGTTTTTGGTAAAAACTGCATAACACTAATGACCATAAAAATGGCAATAAGCCAAAACGCCCACTTAGGGTAGGGACGCTTTGGCTGTTGTTTTTGGTTTTCCTTTATTCGAGTCTTGTTTCTTTCTTCCTGTAATATTTCATAGACCTCTTCAACTTCAAGATCTTCATATAAATCCTCTTCATCTATTGTTTCTGGCTTTTGTTTTTCGTCATTCATATGATTACCCCTTTTTATCACGGCCTTACGATATGGATGTCAATTGCATTTTCCCCTGCTGCATTCTATACATTTGATAGTATTTGCCCTCGTGGTTAATTAGTTCCTCATGGGAACCTCTTTCTATTATTTTACCACGTTCTAGCACAAAAATTTGGTCAGCCTGCTGGATTGTTGATAAACGATGGGCAATGATTAAAGTAGTACGTCCTTTCTTCACCACATTCATCGCCTCTTGTATTAATCCTTCTGTTTCTGTATCTATATTAGCTGTTGCCTCATCTAAAATCAATATGGCCGGATCAAAGGCAAGGGCTCGAGCAAAGGAAATAAGCTGTCGTTGGCCTGTTGAAAATTCACTTCCGCTTTCCTTCACGGGTTCATCATAACCATTTGGTAATTTTTCAATAAACTGATCAGCACCTACTGCCTTGAGCGAATCAATCGCCTTTTCCCGACTAATAGATGGATCATTGAGCGTAATGTTAGATAAAATGGTTCCTGTAAAAATAAAGGGATCCTGCAGAACAATACCAATTGAGCTACGAACTTGCTGTCTGGATAATTCCATGGTATTCATGCCGTCAATCTCCATCCGCCCTTTTTGTGGATCATAAAACCGAAACAATAAATTCATTATGGAACTCTTTCCTGAACCAGTGTGCCCTACGAAGGCCGCTGTTTCCCCTGGTCTCACATGAAAGCTAACATTACGAATTACGTATTCCTTATCGTCATAAGCGAAGGAAACATTTTTAAACCGCACATCTCCTTGATAGCGTTCCATCAGTTGATCGTTGACCGCCTCACCTGGGACATCAAGCAATTCAAAAACCCTCGCTCCAGCAACTCGCGCCTGCTCAAGCTGTGGAAATTGGCTCACAATCTGATTGACAGGCTCAAATAACCTCGTTAAATAATCCACAAAGGCATATAATACACCAGCAGTGACGATGGTAGTCCCTGAAATGGATTGACTGCCGAAATACCAGATAACACTTAAAAATGCTAGCCCTCTCAAAATTTTTACAAGGTTAAATGACGTGAGAGCGGTTAAGGTGTTCATTCTGATCTGATAGTCATAATGACGCTCATTTAAAGTTTCAAATTCATCCTTAGCCATCTTAGTACGACGGAAGGCTTGAATAATAGGCATACCTTGAATGGATTCATTGATATTGGCGTTAATTTCACTCACGGTTGAGCGAATGACACGGTTATATTTTCCAGCATAGTTTTTAAAAAGTCGCATCCAAATATACATAATAGGCAATAAGACTAAACAAATCATCGCCAGTCTTACATCCAATAAAAATAGGGCAATAAAAATACCAGCCATATAAACAAATCCATCGAC
This sequence comes from Salinibacillus xinjiangensis, assembly GCF_009649735.1. GTDB lineage: Bacteria > Bacillota > Bacilli > Bacillales > Alkalibacillaceae > Salinibacillus > Salinibacillus xinjiangensis. Next base: position 165,783 of record NZ_WJNH01000006.1, on the reverse strand, counting down.
GAAGGTTTCAAGGACCTTCATATATAATTCTTTAATGGCCTCTGTATCATTGGTGACTCTCGCTACGATTTTACCTGCAGGCCTGTCGACAAAATGCTGCATGGGAAGTTCTTGAATATGTCCAAACACATCATTCCTCATTTTTTGGATGATTCGATTGGCAGATAACTGTAGCAAATATGTCTTATAATATTGGAAGAAGGCCGCAAAGAATAGTAATCCTAAATATAATCCTAACAGCTTTGCAATCGGCTCCATATCCGGATTGGTGACTCCTACAATGTGGTTGTCGATAACCAGTTTGGCAATAAACGGTCCGGTTAACTCTAGCCCTACAGATATAATTAAGCACACAATACCAATCCAGATCGTTTTTTTGCTACTCATGGCATATTGAAATAAACGTTTTTCGGTAGACCCTTTCATTAGCTATCCACCTCCTCCATTTGTTGAATCGTATATTGGGTTTTATACCAACCACCATGACTGATTAATTCATCATGGGTACCTCTTTCCACAATCCTGCCATTCTCTAAGACGATAATTTGATCCGCATGCTTAACAGCCGATAATCGGTGAGCAGAAATGAAGGTGGTCTTCTCGTTTCGCTCACGCTTTAAATGTGAAATAATGTTGGCTTCTGTTTTCCCATCTACGGCTGATAAAGAGTCATCAAGCATTAAAATTTCTGGATTCATCAGTAAAGCTCTTGCTAAGGAAACACGTTGTTTTTGTCCTCCAGAAAGTGTTACTCCACTTTCACCAACAAGGGTTTCAAGTCCATTTGGCAGATTGTCGATATCCTCTTTTAAGGAAACAGATTCTAGTATACTCTCAATCTCATCATCATCTTTCGGACCACAACCGTACAACAGGTTTTCCCTTACTGTTTTAGAAAATAAAATATGATCCTGTGGTACATAGCCCATCCACTGTCTTGTCTGATCCAATGTGAATTGTTGTATTGGAATTCCATTGATTAGGACATCCCCTGTAGGAGGCTCATATTGACGCAATAATTGCTTGAGTAAGGTCGTTTTTCCTGCTCCAGTCTTACCAACAATGCCAATCGTTTCTCCACGAGTGATGGTCAAGTTGATATGATTTAATTGCAGTCCCTCTGTTTCTGGATAACGAAAGGAAACCTGCTTGAATTGAATCAGCTCTGGTAAAGCTACTGTCTTCGGATTCTCTGGATCCTTAACATCAGGCTTTTTGGCAAAGATATCTTCTACTCGGTCAATGGATGCATTTCCTCTTTGCATGACATTGATTAGTTCTCCAACGGCAATCATTGGCCAAATCAACATCCCTAAGTACACGTTAAAGGTGACAAGGTCCCCGAAGGAAATCTGATTATCAAAAACCATCAGTGCTCCATAACCAATTCCAATCGTATAGGAGAATCCAACTAAAACGTTTATCGTAGGCTCAAAAAACGCATCTACCTTTGCTACCTCAAGATTTTTCTGATAAACATCCTCCGTCATATCTCCAAACTGCTGTTCATCCCGTCTTTCCTGTCCAAATGATCTTGTCACTCGAACACCACGTATGGATTCTAACGTATAGTTATTTAACTCACTAAATGAATTCTGTGCACTCATAAAGCGGTTATGAATCTTTTTTCCATACTTATGAATGATATAGGCCATAAATGGCAGCGGAATTAAAGCCGCCAAAGTTAGCTTCGCATTAATCGTAAATATCATCATCAGGATGATAAATCCCATAAAAATCGTCGCATCCACTAAGGTTAAAATTCCAAATCCTGATGTCATCATAATGGCTTTTAAATCATTAGTAGAGCGGGCCATTAGGTCCCCTGTGCGATATTGACCAAAAAAGCGCGGAGTCATTTTCAAAAAATGACTCATTAACATCGATCTCATCTTGCGCTCTAATAAAATAGCTCGCCCAAATAAGGTATAATCCCAAAAAAACGACAATCCATAGCTTAATATAATAAGACCAATAAAAATTAACAAAAGCTCAGTAAGTCTACCAGATGTCAAGGTTTGATATTGAATTTCATCAATGGCCATCCCCACCAACTTGGGTGGAAATAGTTCAATGACATTGACTATTGTTAAGGCTAAAATAGCTAATAAATATCTTAGCCATTGTTCTTTGAAATACCAAGATAGTTTCCTAAATACACTAAACATTATTTTTCCCCTCCCATTTCTTTAGCTGCTGTTTGAACGTTCGCTATCCACCATCTATCCGATCCTTTTCTTTACCTAACCATTGAATTGATAGCTGTAGCATAAACCTTCCTCCTTCATGTTTCATTAATAAATGAACTCGAAAATTAAACATACCTACACCTTCCCTTCCCTAAAAAAACAAAAAACGCATACGTTCGTGACGTATGCGTACGGAGAATTGTGTTTTGTGAATGCTGCTACACAAAATTCTCTTATACTACTAATCCTTAAAGCTATTTAAGGATTAAAAAAAGGTCACGAATATGTTCCGTGACCTTTACAAACTAATTTGGGTAAAAATGTTGCTGACAACAGTATGAAACCATAAGAGTTCCTTACCGATGACGAGACAAAGAGGTCACGGATAAAAATGTGAAGTTGTTTACTAATAATACTGAATATTGCTGTTGTTGCTGTTGATCAATTCCTCGATTTTTAATCATTGTTCGTGACCTCCTTTTCATTTACGATTTTTTCAATGCTCATAAATTATATATTTTTCAAAAAGTTACGTCAATAGTTTTTAAGAAAATTTTTCCTAATGATTATTTTTTACTCGAACTTAACTCCCTGTCCAATCAAAATAACTAGAACAAGAATGCCCACAATGGTTCCAACAAAAATAAACGAAAAGGTTCTCGACACATTGGCTTTTTGAACCTCACGCCAACGAACAGGGCGTATGCCGCTGATGGAAAAAATAGTGATTGCGGACAGCAGGATACAAGTAGTGTTCACCGTAATTAACAGGGCGGATCCATAAGCGTCAATCCACAATGCTTGTCCAATAGATAATCCAACAGCAATGGTTGGAGGAAGCAGGGCTACTGCAACCATTACACCTACCAGATTCCCGGATAATCGATTCAACGTAGCAAGCGCACCCGCTGCACCAGAGGCTAAAGCTAAGAAAAAGTCCGATATGGTAACCTCTGTTCGGGCAATAAACTGATCATTTTCAGTCCCCATTCGAAAAAAGTAGCTAAACAGGATTGAAATAGCGACAACGATGACAAAACCAAATAAAAAAGTGAGTGTGGATTGTCCCACCTTTTTATAGTCTCCTAATATAGCCGAAAAGGCAATCGATATAATTGGTCCAATCATCGGGGCAATAACCATTGCTCCAATGACGACTGCCTCACTATTCTTCAGGAATCCAACAGTGGCGACAATCGCTGACAAAATAATGAGAAGTGTATAATTAGTGGTAATATGACTGTTTTTGTCAATGGTTTGAATCAACTCCTGTCGACTCGCCCTCATCAGAGTTGATTGCTCTTCTTCCTCCTTCTCCTCTTTGGATTCGTTCTTCTCCTGCAAGGTTTCTCTGGACATATATGTCTGGACTGGGATTAATATCGTCTCAAACCCTTCAGCCACAGCTGATACACTCTCAAGATAATTTAGTATATCTTCTACATCTTTGCTCTCTACGACCATTCGCACAAGATATAGGTCCTCTCTTTCCTTAAAGGTGGAAAAGGAAAGATGGGGGAATTCTTGAAGCTTTGTTTTCGTTTTTTCAAAATGCTTCATAGGAATAAATATTTCGATTAACTGCATTTTCATATTAATGGCTTCCTTTTCTGACTATTATATTCTGATTTGACCTTCTTATATCCCCATGCTTAGGAGATTGTTTATGATTAGTATTCGTAATTGGGGGTGCCATTTATGCTTTGACACAAAAGACTTGAATTTAACCGCAGATATTATTTTGTAGAAGAAACCTACTTTCACAGATGACGAAGTAACCAGGACTTCGCTTAATATCAGACCAAACTTGTCATAATTTTATAATGTCCTAAACCATAAAAAAACTGTGTTAGTAAGAATCAATAGGCATTTCTTACTAACACAGTTCACATTACATTCCCCTGATGAGGAAAGAAAATAGAATATTTTCTTTCATGAAAATGTTTTTGGGAGTTTTTATTTTAGTTCCAGTTTATCCAGTGTCCGTCTGGTTCAACACTTGCAAAACGAACCCAATTATTTTGAACTTTTTCTCGTAATGAGGAATCGTTATTTAATAACCGCTCTACATATTTGCTAGGTGCTTGGATGACAATCAGCAAACGAAGAGGAGAATGAAAAGCCTCATGGTCTGATTCCATGACGGATTGCCAAGGTAATCCAGTCAATAAGTCACTCGCATTCCCCTGCATTACACCGATGCCTGAAGTAACAGTTTGCATTGCTTTATTCCCACTACCATAATAATGAGGCGCTACCGTTGAAGCGTAATATTGCAGGTTAATCCATTGACTAACTGTACCTGGTCCTGCAATGATATTTGCTAGGAGTTCTCCACTTTCATCCTGCTTCCAATCATAATTATGAAGGAATACCCTACCTTCCAAGTCACAATCCTTAGTTAGTTCACGTTGTCCGATTATAAAAGCAGCATTACGTGCTAAGCCCCACTCAGGACGTATTTCACTCCAATCTTCCGCAAAACGGTGTGCCTCAGCATTGGGATCTTTAAAAACCGATTTAAAATTAGGTAATAGGGCTAGACGCTTTGAATTTGCACGTTGACTTACTTTCGGTAGTATGGCTTGGATATAATTAAATGCTTCTTGAGCTGTTTCCGAAAGTTCTGGAACATAAATCCAGTCTAATTCATCTACCGTTGTTTTATGCTCAGCGGCCACGAAAACGGTTTTCTCGGGAATTTCAATCCCTTCAGAAGACAGTTCTGCCCTTACCTCTGGAAGGTTACATAAAGTAGCCAAAACCCTTGCATTGAAACCACCTGATGCTCCACCGCAGGCACCACATTCAAGTGCTGAAGCATAAGGGTTGTTTGTACTTTGACTTCCATGACCGCATATAACGACTAACGATGCAAAATTCTCTGTTAATCCCATTAGCTTTAGAGCTTCACGTACATATTTCACTTTTTCTTCTGCAGAAAAACCAACAGGTAACTCTGCTTCTATGTTTTTATCATGATTAAGGGTGAGCGCTGTATTAGGTTTACGTAACCAGGTCTCACGAAGGTTACGTATAAAACGATTTGCTTTTTTCGGTACAAAGCTACGTGCTACCATTTGTAGACTAAGCCATGGTCCACTTAGTTCAGGTAAAAGTAAGCTTGAAAGTACATTCTGTTTCATCATTTTAAATGTGTAAGTTAAGGAGTTCACTGCCGACTTACGTTGTTGGTATGATTTGAGTTCATAGTCATTTACGGACTCTTTTATTATATGCTGAGGCTTTGATATAACCGGCAAGGAAGGATGACTGTGATTACTCCCAAGTTCACTAGTTGCAATGGGTACCCCAAAGAAACCGGCAATTCCAATCGTTTCAAACGGACCTTCTTTTTCAAGTTGGCGACGAAAAGGTTCTGATCGTACATCAATACAGAAGACAAATTGTGCTAATTTAGACTTTTTATCATCAGCCTCACGTTGTTTAGCGCCTATTTTCTGACATAATTGTTCAGAATATGTTTGTTCCCATGCTTCTAGACAAATTTTCCTACGAACCATATCATTAAATTGATAGGCAAAAGTTAAATATTCGTTTTGCTCAGCAACAGACAACTTTGACCAATCCTCAATGGAAAGCCCTCCCCAATGGAGCCATGATGCTATTAGAGGAACAACAGAAACTTCACTCTCAGATTGTTGATTGTGTAAAGGTAAGTACGGCTTAATGAGAGCATATTCCATGGAAACTCGTACTGCTAAATATTCTGTTAGGAGTTCTTGTTCTTGGCTAGACTGTCGGGAGCGCCAAAGCATCATCCCTGCCCACCCTGGTAAGGATAACAAATGACCTTCAAGGTAACCCTGTATTTGTGATTCAGGAATTTCTAGAGCGAATATAGCCTTTTTCAAAGCCAATTTTGCCTCTTTTGGAAAACCTATTAGATGTTTACGCTGTTTTTTACTTAGTGCTGGATCATATTGAATAAGACGCTGCCATGCACGATAAAAACCTTCCTCACGATTGGGCATTTTCCAGCCTGCCTGTGAATCATCAAGATACAATTTACACCACATAATCATATGATAATCGAGAAGGTCGACTAAACGTTTACCTCCTTCAATGTCTATACGAGAACTTATTGGTTGCATTGAATGATCGATACTATCCGTATTCAATCCACTAAATTCTTCTGCCAATACCTTAAGCTTTTGTGATGATAATAGGTAAGAAGGTAATGAATCTAATTTTAGTGCAGAATGACAATATTGCTCTAATGTTTCCCGCGGTATTTTAAAGGAATGTGAATCAATCCAACGCTGCAGACCCATTTTTATATAAGTTTCATCTATCTCACCATTGCTCTTTGCAGAAATGATCATAGATGCACTAGGGTATATATCAACATTACGACTATTTTTCAACCAAGCTGCTACCCTGTCAAAGGAATGCTTTTCGAGTCCCATCCAAGGATTACGTGCAGCAAATGTAGAAATAGACCAAAGTGGCGCAATTACTCGGCTAGCTGATTTAGTTAATACTTCAATATCTATTTCCTTATGATTTATATCTGAATCTTTCTTATTTATTTTTTGTTTCGTTAATACAGATGTTCCGCTCATCACTGATTACCTCCTTGTGTTTATTAAGTGTTTAAGGTAGTTTGGATGGCTATCTACTGACTTTAGTTTTGCTTCACCTAATCGTACTAACCAAAGATAAAGTGCTGGGAAAATAGAGGATGAATGATTACGAGCACCCCACGTACCAATAGCACTACCGAGTAATAAGAGACCTACGACAATGATGACAACTGATATTGGAAGTTGAACACTTTGATTAACGCTTATATGCAACCACTCATAAAAGAGGTTATGAATAATAAAATAAACGATAGCAAAAACTCCTATAATTGATAAACCAACAATCCGACCAATTCTCCCCTCTCCCAAAGCTACGAGCTGTGTCCAAGAAACGGACAATGACCATCCTAAGATTAATGCACTAATCAATGGATATCCCGCAACAGGAGCCATGAGCCAGAAAGAAACACCTACAATTAACCCTAAAGCTCGCCCTACCATAATCCATAAATAGGATGAACTTTCATTAACGTGAGTGGATAATTCAATATGACGTACTGCAGAGCCAGCCTGTAAAAACAGCGTAGCCTTAAACAAACCATGTAATACAAGATGAATAACAGCTGCTACATACGCACCTAATGCACATTGAATAAGCATAAATCCCATTTGTCCCATCGTGGAGCCTACTAGCTGTCGTTTATAGTCTACCTGTACTAAATTAATTCCAGATCCTAACAAAACGGAAATACTTGCAAGAATAATTAAAATAATTGAAGCTATATCACCGTTAAACAAAGGCGAAAATCGAGTTAGTATTATTCCACCAGCATTCACTAGACCTGCGTGCATAATAGCAGAAACAGGAGTTGGAGCAGCTACAGATTCAATTAACCATCTTTGAAAAGGCCATTGAGCTGCAGGTATAATTACTGTTAATACAATCAATAAACTAATACCAGTTCTCTCCCATGTTCCAAGCTGTGCTAAATTTTCATTTGTTAAAGCTAATGAAAATTGCCATTGGCCTGTAGCTTGAAAAAGCCAAATAGCTGCGAATAACAATGAAAGCCAACTTAGCATAAAAAAACGCTTAGAAACTCTTGCCGCTTCACTAACCACTTGCCATCTTCGGTTTAACCCTATAAGGATGGTCAATCCGACTAAAGTCACTCCCCAAAATAAAACCAAAAAGCGGAGATCACCACATAACCATGTAATTGAAGCAGCACCTGTAGTGAAAGTAAAATATGCAAAATACTTTCGATAAGAGTAGTCCCCCATAAAATAACGTATAGAAAAACGTTGAATGATTAAACCAATAGTAAGAACAAAGAAGACTACTAACCAAGCTAATGAATCTAAAAACCAAGGACCAATAGTATCATAATTCACATTGGTATTAACAAGAGCTAATAAGGAAATCAAGGGCGGTATAGCATTAATCCCTATATGGATACGAACAAAACTCAACGGTACTCTTGGATGTAACAGTAATATTCCACTTAGCCCTGAAGCAATTAGCATAATAAAGAATAATGTTAACAACATTGTTGAACTCAGCGAAACTAACATAAAATATTCTCCCCTCATAGTATAAAAAAATTATTGGGAATGATTTTCTATATCTTTTAAAATAGAATTATGTTTATACAATAAAAAAACCGACAACTTCAAGGTTCAATGATGATTTCAATTCATTGAACCTTGAAAATTGTCGGTTTCACTTCAACTAACTCAGCAAAGTTTTTTGAAGAGCTCCCTTTTTTAGGTTTATTATATTTAGCATTCTAAAGAAAAAATCCTATTCCTTTTAATCAAATCCAATAAATATACCGTTTTACCTCCCACTCATTTTTATGGTTGGAAAGGTCTCCCGCTTATATTATATCAACTAAATTTTTCTATTTCATCTTTTTTTGCAGATTACTTGACAATTTAAACACCATAAGACGTTCACCCGTTTTTGTACTTATATCTGTGTGGAAGGTTATCACTTCTTCCCCAGTTAGTTCCCTTATTAATTGGCCAAGATCTGTTCGACCTGATTCAACTAAATTTGAACGAGTATTTTTGATAGAGATTGCTCCATCACTTGTCTTACAAACCCTATATTCAGCTGGGGTTAAAATACCTTGTAAAGTAACTATAATCATATCTCTAAGAATATCAGTTTTAACAGAGACAGATCCACGTCCAAGAAAGTCTTTTTCCCATTGTGTTAACTTTTGGCTTATTTCCGCTTCCAATGCCCCTTTTGTCTTTTTAGAAAAATCCATATAACCTTCTCCCCCTAAATAAAACAAGGATATACTTTATCTTTTGACAAGGAGATAAAGTATATCCGACATATCATAATCTTAACCAAAACATCTAAAGGGACTTTTTTGTACAGTCAACCTTTCAATTCACTGTACACTAAAGTTCCTAATGAAATGGTTAATATTATATATTTTCGGACTCATCTTTATTTAATTTTAAATTGAAAAGATATATATGTCAATGTGAATCCAGATCAATAATCAATAGAATAGACAAAAATATATCTCAACGGTAATAACATTTAATTTTATTGCCAATTACAAATATAAAATTCATGGAATTGTATTAGGTCAGATACCTTATTTGTAAACGATTATTAGCGGGATTCATGTAGAAATTTCCCGGGAAATTTCTACATGAATCGATAACCTTATTAATAAATTACATTAAAAATGAAGAAAAGACATCGTTCCCTATGTGAATGTTGTCTTTTTACTACGATTAAAAATCATCCGGATGTGGTCCTGTACGATAATCTCGGTTTAGTTCATCGATTTTATTCATATCCTTTTCTGTTAACTCAAAATCAAAGATATCTGCGTTTTCCTTTTGGCGGTGAGACTTTGTCGATTTTGGAATGGTGATAATGTCATGCTGATAATCCCAACGGATAATAATTTGAGCTGGTGTCTTATTGTACTTTTTCGCCAATTCTTCTAAAACGGGATCATCTAAATAACGGCTTCTCCCTAGTGGCCCCCAAGCCTCTAATCGAATATCATTGGACTTACAATAGTCAAGAAGTTCCTTTTGGAAAAGCTGGGGATGAAATTCAACCTGGTTCACCATCGGCTTAATTTTAGCATCCTTCATGAGTTCTTCTAAATGGTGAATATGGAAATTACTCACGCCAATAGCGCGAACCTTTCCTTGATCATATAATTCTTCAAGAGCACGCCATGTATCCTTATATTTACCGGTTACAGGCCAATGCACCAAATAGAGATCAATGTAATCTAATCCTAGTTTTTGAAAGCTTTCCTCAAAGGCATTCAATGTATTTTCATATCCTTGGTCTGTATTCCAGACCTTTGTAGTTACAAAAATATCCTCGCGTTTAACACCACTTTCACGAATGGCTTGGCCTACTTCTTTTTCGTTATCATAAAAAGCTGCCGTATCAATACTTCTGTAGCCTATATCAAGGGCTGACTTGACTGTGTCTACTGCTTCGGTCCCCTTTTCTACTTTGTAGACTCCTAAGCCTACTTTTGGAATTTTGACACCATTATGTAAGGTTAAGGTTGTAGTAAGACTCAATTAAAACGACTCCTTTCAACTTGAGTATATTTTGATGATAATATTTTAATTTATGAATGGCAAATAAGAAGACTCTCCAGCGATGTTCTGAAGAGTCTTGCTAGCTATTCTCGATTCAAAGGTTTTTTATCGGCTATGAACTTAGGTAGCTTGTATTCAATAAACAGGAAGGAAATCACTCGTAATATAATTGGATATAATGCTATGATACCAATTAAATCTCCTAGATACCCAAGCGTTTCGGTGAATAACATCCATGTTGCAAGGGCCAGCATCAGGATGAAAGATATATTTCCGGACGTACCGTTTACTGGAATCCACATATTTCGTGCTACTGTTTCTTCCTTTTCCATTTCCTCAAAACACTCGACATGAAAGGATTTAATTCGAAACCATTTCGATGCAGTTAAAAGCTCATCACGATCCCGTATCGCCTTCCCACAAATATTGCAGACTTTATGACTCAAGTAGACTCCCCCTTTTTATTTAAAGCTGTTATTGGAAAAATTGTTGTATTGTTAACTTCGCAGTAGATGTAAGATGCGACGTAACTCTAGCGTATTTTCCAATGATCGATAAGATGAGTGCACAACCATCGCTCTGGAAATACACTTCGCTTTCACCCAAGGGCACAAGTGCGACATCTACTCAAACTCCCTTTGGTCGTTTTCATAGTGTCTTCTTTGCCGCGGGCGATCGGTGAGCCTCCTCTCTAACGCTGCGGGGGCTCACCTATCTCTTTGCTCCCACAGGAGTCTCCGTGTATTTCCTCCGCTAAAAAACGGCGCCTCATTCGTCGATTTAGAGGTAAACTATTGGCAATCAAAAGCTTTAGCCACGCATTCATCAGAACACTCCTATAGTGGAGGCAGAATACGGAGACTCCTATGGGAGGAAGCGTGGTGAGGAAAAGCGTCATTTAATTTCCTTAAGCATTTGAACCACATCATCCTTTGCAGTTTCACTCTTGTAGGATTTCATACGATCTAATATCTGATCTCTTTCATTCCACAGCTTATTCAGCTCATTAAGGAAACGCTCTTCGTTTAGTTCCTCTTCTTCAATCACATGAGCAAAGCCCTGTTTTTCAAAAGAGTTGGCATTCAGAATTTGATCTCCCCTACTTGCCTGTCTGGACAATGGAATGAGAAGCATAGGCTTGTGTAAGGCTAAAAATTCATAAATGGAATTGGATCCCGCCCGTGAGACAACAAAATCAGTTGCTGCAAGTAGGTCCTTTAATTCATCCTGAACATATTCAAATTGTTTATAACCATACTTATGAATAGAGGGATCAACTTTTCCTTTTCCGCAAATATGAATGATTTGGTATTTTTCTAATAATCGATTTAAATTCCCGCGGATGATCTCATTCAATTTTTGGGAACCAGAACTTCCACCCATAATCAAAATAGTGGGCTTATCGCTCACAAAATCACAGCGATTTAGTCCTGCTTGTTTACTGCCCTGGAAAAGCTCATCTCGAATTATAGCGCCAATCCATTCTGCTTTCTTTTCAGGGAGGTAGTTCATGGTTTCCGGAAAAGTAGCTAGCACTTTACGTGCAAAAGGAAAAGCAAGTTTATTAGCAAGACCTGGTGTATAATCAGATTCATGAACGATGGCCGGAATGCCCTTAAGCTTCGCTGCCGTCACAACAGGTACAGCTACAAAGCCCCCTTTTGAAAATATAACACGTGGCTTGATTTTAGATAGCAACCTTAGGGATTGCCAAGTTCCTTTTAGGACACGAAATGGGTCCTTAAAATTTTCTTTATCGAAGTAACGGCGGAGTTTACCTGTTGAAATACTATGATAGGTGACATTTTCAAGAGGCTCGATTAATTCACGCTCAATCCCTTTATGTGAACCAATATAGTGAATCTCCCAATTTTCTTTGATAAACTCTGGTATTAAGGCTAGGTTTACAACTACATGCCCTGCTGTACCTCCGCCAGTAAATACTATTGTTTTCTTTCTCATGTATTTTGGTCGTCCTTTCTAATCTTTCTATGATGAAAGTAAAGTATATAAATAATCACTGATTCCTTTGAAATAACAACTCATTATATCGTAAAAGAAATTACTTAGAAAAGGAAGTACTTTATGTATCCAACAAACACATTAACAGAAAAAAGCCGCTTATTTTTAACCATTCTATTCCCTATTTTAGTAACCCAAATCGGTATGTATGCCATGAACTTCTTTGATACTGTCATGTCCGGTCGGGCAGGGGCTAAAGATTTAGCCGGAGTTGCAATAGGTTCAAGCATATGGCTACCTGTTTTCACAGGGCTTAATGGTATATTATTAGCTATTTCACCCATTGTTGCCCAACATATGGGGGCAAATCAACGTGGTCATGTGTCAGAATCTGTAAAGCAAGGGATTTATTTAGCTATTGCACTGGCCGTATTTGTATTTATCGTTGGTGCTTTTGTGCTAGATCCCATATTAGGTCTTATGAATTTATCAAAGGAAGTGGAGCATGTTGCTAGGTATTATTTAGTAGCGTTAGGCTTAGGGATTGTTCCGTTATTTGTTTTTAATTTAATCCGCTCTTTTATTGATGCTTTAGGTCAAACTAGGATTTCCATGTTTATTATTTTGCTATCCTTACCTATTAATGCCATTTTAAATTATCTATTTATCTTTGGGAAGTTTGGCATGCCAGCATTAGGTGGAATTGGTGCTGGTGTAGCGTCAGCCTTGACCTATTTTGTTTGTTTACTCGTATCAATCATCGTGTTATTAAAAATGACACCATTTACAACATTTCATATTTTTAAGAAGTGGAAACGGCCATCCATTCATTCCTGGTGGGAACAATTAAGGATTGGAATCCCCATTGGTTTTGCCATCTTTTTTGAAACCAGTATTTTTGCAGCTGTAACACTATTTTTGAGTAAATATGACACGGCTACAATCGCTGCACACCAGGCCGCGATGAATTTTCAATCTCTCTTATATATGGCCCCATTAAGCATTGCCATGGCATTAACCATAGCGGTAGCCTTTGAGATTGGTGGCGGGCGTTATCAAGATGCAAAGCAATATAGTGTGATTGGAATTGTAACAGCAATCAGTCTAGCCGTTATAGGTGGAGCAATTATGGTGGTATTTGATGGTGGAATTGCCAGGTTATATTCTGAAGAAACAGAAGTGATACAATTAATCCCACATTTTCTGTTATATGCTGTCTTTTTTCAGCTATCAGATGCAATTCAAGCACCAATACAGGGCATCTTAAGGGGCTATAAGGATGTCAATGTAACGTCCATAATGGCGTTTATCTCCTATTGGGTCATCGGACTCCCTCTAGGAATTGTTCTGGCTAACTACACTGATTTTGGCCCATTTGGTTATTGGATTGGTTTAATCGCCGGACTTTCAGCAGGCGCCCTGACGTTGGGATTACGACTTATATTTATCCAGAAAAAACATAAAAGTCTGGTTACCTCAAGTTAGAGGACCAGACTTTTTTATGACTATAAAGCATTATGGCATTATTTCAATTACCAAACCAGTAATCGTAGCTGATAGAATAGATGCTAATGTAGCACCGATTAATAATTTCATACCGAACTTTGATACATCTCCAGCTTTTTTAGCATCGATACCTTGAACTGTACCAGCAATAATCCCAATTGAGGAGAAGTTCGCAAAGCTAGTTAAAAATACAGAAACAATTCCGACCGTTTTCTCACTCATATGCTCCATCATAGGTTCAAATTCAAGCATAGCAACAAATTCGTTTGTCACAATTTTCGTTCCCATAATACTACCCGCATCAATTACTTCACCAGGTGCAATTCCCATTAGCATCCCGATTGGAGCAATAATATAACCTAAAATCTCTTGTAGCGTAATTCCGGCAAACACGAACTGGATCAACCAGTTTACAAAGTTCAATGCGGCAATAAACGCTACTAGCATAGCCGCAACAATTAATGCAATTCTTCCACCATCTAAGGCTCCATTACCCATGGCTTCAAAAAAGCTTTTGGCTTCAGAAACGTTTTTTACATCAACGATATCCTCATCCTTCTCCACTTTTACAGGAGCTATAATAGATGCGATTATCAGCGCACTAAACATATTCAATGGTAGTGCAACCAGTACATATTCTGGAGGAATCATTTGCATATATGCCCCAACAATTGATGCAGATACAGATCCCATTGCAGACGCACTTACAATATATAGACGGTTTCGATCTAAGTAGTGAAACTGTGATTTAATAGCCAAAAGCGCTTCTGACTGACCAAAAAAGATACTGTTTACCGCGTTAAAGGACTCGACTCTCGGTAGTCCCGTAACCTTCGATAAAACCCATCCAATATATTTAATAATAAAAGGTAAAATTTTCAAATGTGTTAGAACGGCCAATAATGTGGAGAAAAAGATAATAATTAACAGTACATTAAAGAAGAATGTACCTGACCAACCTTCAACCCCACCTAAAATAAATTCTACTCCATCCATTCCAAACTCAATAAGTTTATTAAAGCCTGCAGAAATTTTGTCAATAATAATTCGTCCAATTTCCGTGCTAAATAAAAATAGTGTTATTAAAAACTGGGCGATTAACATAATAATAATGCCCTTATAATTAATTATATTCCTGTCGTTTGACATTAAATAAGCAATAGCTAGTACTATAACAATGGCTAAAAGTCCTAATAAAATATCCACCTTTCACATGCCTCCTTAAACATACTGTTGTTATTGTTTGTGGTTTTTTGAGCTTTCATCCAACATATAATGAAATTTTTTTCTTTACCAACACAAAAACGAGGGGTGTTGTCTCCTCGTTTTTTAACCTTTTACTTTAATTCGTCTTAGTAAATATAGAAAATAAGGCGCACCTATAACGGCTGTGAAAATCCCTGCTGGAACTTCTACAGGTGGTGCTACACCTCGTCCTAAAGCATCAGCCAATAAGACGATAATCATACCAGTTAATGCGGATGCCGGAAGTAAAATTTTGCTTCGATTACCGACCAGTTGACGTGCAATATGAGGAGCGATTAATCCGATAAAACCTAAAGATCCAACCACTGCTACACTGGCACCTGCTAAGGCAACCGATAGACATAACAATAATATTCGGGTCCGTTTTACGCTTTCCCCTAAACCTTGTGCTACCTCATCCCCTAGAGATAAGACATCAAGCTTTATCGCTACCATTATGCTCAATGGAACCAGTATGACTATGAATGGCGCCAAGAGAGCTACATCATTCCAGTCATTTCCCCATATGCTTCCTGTTAGCCAAACTAAAGCGGCATTAATCTCTACAGGGAACTTGACCATTAAAAATTGAATACCGGCCTGACAAACAGCACCAATTGCAATCCCTACCAAAGCCAATGTTGATGGGTTCACACCTTGCTTGTACGCAAATATATACAGAAACAAAGTAACCATTCCCGCCCCAACAAAAGCCGCTAATGGTAGAGCAAATACAGGCGAGTTTGGGATTAAAATAATGATCATTGCAGCAGCTAAACCCGCTCCCTTTGTAATCCCGATAACATCAGGAGAGGCTAGAGGATTTCGAATCACCCCTTGCAAAATAGCTCCTGAGACCCCAAGTCCTGCACCTACTAGCAATGCGAGCACAACTCTTGGAAAACGATAATTTTCCAAAATAAAAACATGATTTCCTGAATCCAAACCCAAAACAGTTGACATGACTCGAATCGGGGAAACAAATACCGCTCCAATACCAGATGCAACGATTGCCACAAGAATCGTTATAATCCCTAATAACGGCAACCAAAATTTTGGCCCACTTGTTTTCATCTTACTTCCCCCCCTTACGTGCAAGATAGAGGAAGTATGGTCCTCCAATTAAGGCTGTCACTATCCCGACTGGTGATTCAGATGGAAATGAGATGAAACGGGACAATACATCTGCACTAACTAAGAGAACTGCACCTAATAAGGCAGAGCATGGAATGACATGTATATAATCCACTCCTACCAGCTTTCTAGCTATATGAGGGATGATTAATCCAACAAATCCAATTGGTCCAGCAACTGCAACAGATGCTCCAGCTAATAAAATGACCAACATTGCAGATGCAATACGTATCCAACCAATCTTTTGACCTAATCCCTTTGCTACATCATCACCAAGTGACAGTAAGGTTAACGGTTTGGCTATTAAGAGAGCTAATATCATACCGGCGATTAACCAGGGAAGAATGGTCTCAACATGTCCCCAATCTGTCCCGTCAATGGCACCTGCCAACCAGAATAGAACATCTTCCGTAGATTCCTCATGAAAGATAATCAAACCTTCTATAATCGATGTTAAAAATAGATGCATAGTGATCCCAGCTAAAGCCAACTTTACAGGGTTCATACCACCTGGTGATGCCAATGCATATACCGTCAATCCGCCGATAGCTGCACCCAAAAAGGCAAAATAAACCATTGTTGTTTGTGAAAATATTGGAAAGAGAATTACTATAATCACTAACACTAATGAAGCCCCAGCATTCACTCCAAAGATTTGCGGGGATGCCAGTGGATTTCTTGTAATGCCCTGCATTAAAGCTCCTGCTATCGCTAAACTTGCCCCAATCAAGATTCCAATGATAGCTCTTGGTAATCGTACATCTTGGATAATGAGAACTTCTTTCGTCTCTTGATTTGAGAATAAGGAAGCTAAAACCGTTACAAAGTCAATTTGATATGCCCCCACACTTAAACTAAATAGGAAACTAAAAAACAATAAAATTAGACCTACAAAATAAGTGAGGAATATCCGATACATTCCTATATCCTTTTTTTGTTGATGAATCCCATCCTTATTCATACCACCACACCTTAATTAGAAAACGCAACTAATCGCCTAAAAGGGCGAAAATACACTTAACCCGGAATCCTTAAAGTGAAAAAAGGTGGAGAATATCCTCCACCTCCTCACCACTATTGATTATATAGATGATTGATTGCACTTTCTAGTATTTTTTCAGAAGAAATTAATCCTCTAAATCTTGACCACATATTCCGATCGACAGAATAAAGGGCATCGTTTTGATTAGCATTAACCTCTTGCCAAAGAGGTTTATCTTCCCAATCGTCAATAATAGTCTGTTCACCGGATTCCATTAAAAACATAACATCAGGATTAAATTGAACTACTTGCTCAAGGTTGATTTTATTATAACGATCATCACCATCTTGGATGGCATTCTTTAATCCAATAGATTCTAGTAAAGATCCTGTGTAAGATTCAAAATTATGAGCATAAACAGCATCAGCAGTTACCACTGCAGGCATAACCGTCCTTGTCTCATCTTCTGGAACTTGAGCTCTGAGTTCTTCCATTCGTTTTTTATGTTCCTTTAATATTTCTTGCCCTTCTTCTTTTTTCCCAACTGCTTCGGAAACAGTTTCAAAGCTTGATAAAATTTCTTCATAATCTGCAGACAGTGAAGAAAGGACAATTGTAGGTGCAATGTCGCTTAACTGGTCATATATATCTTTGTGTCGCTGTAGGTCAGCAATGATTAAGTCTGGTTGTAAGGAGCTAATCACCTCTAAGCTAGGCTGTTTACGTGTTCCCACTGATGTATAATCGCCAATCTTTTCTTTTATAGGAGCAATAATTCGATTTTCGTCATCGTCATCAGCTATGCCTACAGGAGAGATGCCAAGGGAAGCTAGTGCGTCCACATAAGAGAATTCAAGGGCGACAATATTTTCTGGCTGTCCTTTAATTTTCGTGCTACCCATTTCATGTTCAATTACACGTGCATCATCACTGTTTTCTGCGCTTCCTTGATTTTCATTATCATTCGTTCCTTCATTCTCTGTTCCACAGGCTGCCAAGAAAAAGATAAGTATACCAATTAGAACAAAAAAGCTTTTCTTCATTATGTAATTCCCCTTTCATTGCTATAAGTGAAAATAATTCTCAAATAGTACGCTTTAATGATAATCATTTTCAATTAATTTGTCTAGTGGTTTTCATATCTTTATTTGTATAATTGCGAAAGTTTTTTGAAGAAGAAAAGCCCTTGTATAAATAACAAGGGCTTTTCCTCCTATTTCTTAATAAACATCTGCGTCCAATAATGTCCGTAGCTTCCTCCTTGTGCATAGCCTACACCAATATGAGTCATGTCTGGGTCTAGAATATTTTTGCGATGCCCGGGACTATTCATCCAGGAACGAACTACCTCTTGTGGTGTTCTTTGACCCGCTGCAATATTTTCAGCAGCCTTTCGATAGGAAATATTAAAATTCTTCATCATTGTAAAAGGTGATCCATAGGTTGGTGAAGTATGCGAGAAGTAGCCTTGATCACGCATATCCTTCGATTTATAACGGGCTACTCTAGCTAATTGCCAATCAAAGGTTAAAGGGCCTAAACCATTTTGAGCACGATAATCGTTGGTAATTTTCGCAACCTGCTGCTCCACTGACTGGGTACCCTTTGCCAACGGAATGGTGACTTTATCACCTGGATAAATTAAATCAGGATTACTAAATTGGGGATTGGCATTAATAATTTCGGATAGCCCAACCTCATACCTAACAGAAATTTTCCAAAGTGTATCGCCGCGCTTTACTGTATATGTATCCGTTTGAGCAGCAACATCCATACTTTGAACTGTTAATAAAAGCAGCATGATGCCTAATGTAGTTAACCATTTCTTCACCTTAATCTCTCCTTTCTTTGAAAATCACCATTAGTATGTGTAAATAGTTGTTAATCATGTAAATGAAATGAAATTTTTGTAAAAATCCTTCTTGAGCAGGAGTCATTCGTGTCCGTGTTGTTTTATAATTTATATATCGATTTGATCAGGAGGGTTATTAATGGGGGAAATTGGAAGTGAAAATTGGAATCTAGATTCGCTTTATGAGGGAGTGAGCGAATCTACTAGATTGAAAGATTGTATACATAACCTTAAGCAAGACATTCGAAAACTAAAGGAAGAATTAGCTAGATATAAAAATTTGAGTGAGCAATCCATCCTTGTCAGTATTATTAAAAAGGTACAAGCATCAATGAAGCAAGCCTTTGAGATTGATGATTTTCTGATTTGTGCCTCCTCTGCTGATGTAAAGAATAAAGATGTCTCTAAGTTACTAGAAGAAAGTGCCCACCTTAAAGCAAATCTTGACTCCATCAATGTTGAAATAAATCAATTACTAGGAAGCCTCACAGACCTGGAGTGGAATCACCTGCTCCAATTCCCAGAAATCAAACTGAATCAATTTTATTTAGAGGAGCGAAGACAAAAAGCGAGGGATCAGCTTCCAGTCGAATTAGAAAAAGTTATTAGTCAATTATCCGTAAATGGATTTAAAGGCTGGGAAAATCATTACGATCAATTCATATCCGAGTTAGAAATTCCTGTTAGGAAAGATGGAAATCAAAAGATGCTTTCTATAGCCCAGGCGTTTAATGAGGCCATGTTTTCTAGCGACCGTGAAGAACGCCAACAAATTGCCCAATCTCTACATCATATTTGTAATCAAAATGCTGAGACCTTTGCTTCGATTCTGAATCGTATTGCCGGATTTCGTTTAGACGTGTATCGACTAAGAGGATGGGATCATCTATTAAAAGAGTCACTAGAACAAAATCGTATTCAAGAACAAACATTGCAGATGATGTTGACAACCATTAAAGAAAATCAAGGGATCCTAAAATCATTTTTAAAACGAAAAGCTAAAGTTTTACGAGTAGATTCAATAGGGTGGTATGATATTCTATCTCCAAGCTTTACATCAAACCAAAAATTAACATATCAAGAGGCTATGAATACAGTCATTCAGCAATTCCATCGTTTTAGTGAAAAACTCGGGAATTTTGCAGAGAGGGCCTTTCAAAATGGTTGGGTGGAGGCTGAAAATCGGGGAGACAAGGCACCTGGGGCATTTTGCGCCTCCATGCCAGTAGCTAAGGAGAGTCGTGTTTTTCTAACGTTTGCTGGTCATAAGCAGGATGTGGTGACGATGGCCCATGAACTTGGTCATGGCTATCATAATGCAATATTGCATGAAGAGCCCTTTTTCTCCCAGCAGAAAGGTACGAGTGTAGCTGAAACAGCCTCGACGTTTGCGGAGAACTTAGTCCTGGATGCTGCCATAAACCAAGCAGACAACGATGAAGAAAAACTAGCTCTACTAGAAATGAAAATTATGAGTAGCTTAATTTATTTAGGCTTAATTCCTATTATGTTTGACTTTGAATGGAATCTCTATCAAAAACGAAAGGATGGGCTACTTTCAGGTGAAGAAATTTCTGATTTAATGAAAAAAGCAGCCGCGAACAGTTTTTATGATGGAATTGTTGAGGAAATGGACAGCTTTCAATGGATTACTACTGGTCATTTTTATGACATGGAAAAGGCTTTTTATAATATTCCCTATACAGTGGGCTTCATGTTTAGTAATGGAGTTTATGCACGGGCAAAAGAGGAAGGTAGTTCATTTCAAAAACAATATGATGAACTGCTGCAAAATTCCGGGAGAATGTCTGTGGAGCAGCTTGCAGAAACATACTTAGGTGTGGATATTCAAACGAAGGCGTTTTGGGAAACATCTCTTCAACCAACTGTTGATGCCATACAGAAATATAAAGAGCTGTCAGAGAAATTGATAAAAAAATGAACATGAGCGGAGACACCTTTTAAAAGGCTCCGCTCTCTTAGATTATAATTGTAAATTTTCCAATTGGTTTAATAAATTGTTAATCTCATTGATTGTCCGTATTAGTTGAGAGTTTTCTAGCTGTTCAATAGCAATGTTTCCGTTTTCCATAACTTGATTAATGGTGGTTTCTAAATTTTCGCTATGATTGACTAATTGTTGATGTAAATCCTCTGCTACGGCTGGTGGCTCCATTTGCAGAAATTGATCCACCTCACCTTGTAATCCTTCCAGCTGCTGCTGTAATTCTTGTTCTACTTCTGGATTGCTATTCGCCTCTTCAATTAACTGAGGAGCCTCTGCTCCAAAGTCACTCAATGTCTGAATATAATCCTTCGTTTCATTCACATAATCAAGTGATTCATTGACTTCATTAAATAATGAACAGCCTGTTAGTAATATTGTGAGCAAGATAAATAAACCAGCTATCTTTTTCATATCAAACTCTCCTTTTTTCCTATATATCTTTAGATTACCATATTTACCAAAAAAATAGTGAGGTAGATACCTCACTAAGTGAAAGGATGAATCATAACCTATACTTCCTCTGCCTCTTTTTTGAAAAATTCCTTCATCGCATGAAATACATCTGCTCTCCGTTTCAGCACATAATATCGAAATTTCGGATCATCAAATTTGTTGTACGCTGACATTAAGGTAGAATGGCGATTATATTGATTAACTTCTCCATAGCAGAACATACTTGATTTTTCCATTAAATCCTCTACTAATCTTACACAATTACGATTATCAGAAGTTAAATTATCTCCATCTGAAAAGTGGATCGGGTAAATGTTGTAACGGGATGGACTGTATTTTCCTTCAATGACCCCTAAGGCTTTTCGGTAGGCTGAAGAACAAATGGTTCCTCCACTTTCACCTTTTGAGAAGAATTCATCCTCCGTTACTATTTTCGCTTCTGTATGATGAGCAATAAATTCAATATCGACCGTATCATAATTCTTTCGTAAAAACCTTGTCGTCCAAAAGAAAAAGCTGCGAGCCATGTACTTTTCCCACATTCCCATCGAACCAGATGTATCCATCAGGGCTAATATAACAGCCTTAGAATCTGGTTTTTCAATATCCTCCCATGTTTTAAAACGAAGGTCATCCGGATAGATTGGTGAAAACGATGCCTCTCCTTCTTGAGCATTTCGCTTTAACGTTTCTTTAAGCGTCCTCTTCTTATCAATATTTCCTGTTAAACCTGTTTTACGCAAGTCTCTAAATTCCGTATCCGTGTTAACAATTTCGTCCTTCTCTTTTTCCTCTAAATTCGGCAGCTCTAAATGCTGAAAAAACTCCTCCTCCAATTCAGCAAAGGAAACCTCAGTTTCATAGTAATCTTGACCTGGTTGGTCTCCAGCCTGCTGATCTTGACCCTGAGCTTGCTGATCTGGTTTCCCATCCTTCGCTACAACGTCGCCCACTTTGCTGTCTCCCTGCCCTTGGCCAGCATGCTTATTTTTATCGAAATTATACCTAATTTTATACTCATTTAAGGAACGAACAGGAATTTTGATGACGTCTTTCCCTTTCGACATAATTACATTTTCTTCTGTAATTAAATCTGGCAATCTTTTTTTAATGGCATCTTTTACCTTTTCCTGGTGACGTTTTTGATCGTCATAGCCTTTTTTATGGAGAGACCAATCTTCTTCCGATATCACAAAACTCTTCTTATCATCCATTAATCTCCCCCCTAAGAATTTATTACTCTATCTTATGCAGGAGTTGGACTTCTCTTCACAAAAAAATGAAATTTATGCAAATTTAGTGCAGGATTCATGGTCTTTGATAAGGTAAATTAGGATTAGTGCTTGAGGGTCTGGAGGTGGGGGAAGCTGTAAGGTCAGTAATTGCGTCGGTTACGGTAAAATTCACGTCAAACTCATTGATAATCAAGTCTGTTGCTAATAGAATCGTTTCAAAAGCTATCCCGATTACGTCGTTTTCACATTAATTATGTCAACATCCATTTATCACGCAGAATCAATAAAAATTACGTCTGCAAAGCTTGTAATCACGTCGCTTCAAGCACTAATCATGTCTCCCTCCCCCTCTCTTATAACTTACAAAACAGCAAACATAAAAAAAAACCACCATGCCGCAGCATAGTGGTGCTCTTCTTAATCCTATATTAACCTTCAAGTAACAAGCTATATGGATCTTCAAGCAATTGCTTGATACGTACTAGGAATTGTACAGCTTCACGTCCGTCAATGATACGGTGGTCATAGGACATGGCCAAATACATCATTGGGCGAACCTCGATGGAATCATCTGGCATCACCATAGCACGTTTTTGAATGTTGTGCATACCTAGGATACCAACCTGAGGTGAATTCAAGATTGGTGTAGATAGCATGGAACCAAATGTTCCGCCATTTGTAATGGTGAAGGAACCACCTTGTAGATCTTTTAGGCCTAGTTTATTGTCACGAGCTTTTTTCGCTAGGTTGCCAATTTCTTTTTCAATCTCAGCAAAGCTTAAGCGATCTGCATCACGGACAACTGGTACCACAAGACCTTCTTCTGTTGAAACGGCTACACCTACATCATAGAATTTCTTCATGACGATTTCGTCGCCTTGAATTTCAGCATTTACAAGTGGGAATTCTTTAAGAGCTCCAACTACTGCCTTCGTAAAGAAGGACATAAATCCAAGCTTTACGCCATGCTTTTGTAGAAATTCTTCTTTACGCTCTGAACGTAATTTCATAACATTTGTTAAATCTACTTCATTAAATGTAGTCAACATTGCAGCTGTTTGTTGGGCTTCAACTAAACGTTTTGCAATGGTTTGGCGACGACGAGACATTTTAATTCGCTCTACAGGCTTATCAAACTCAGTCTTTTCAGAGCTTTTCGCCTCAGCTTTACCAGCACTCTTAGCAGCCTTCTTATCGCTTTCTGCCTTCTCACGTGCTGCTTGCTCTACATCCTCAACACGAATGCGTCCTAGTGGATCTTTTGGATAAAGCTCATTTAAATCAATGCCTAGCTCACGAGCACGTTTTCTAGTTGCTGGAGATGCAACAGGTGCTTGCGTTTCGTCTTGCTCTTCTTGTTCTTCTTGCTTAGGTTCAGGAGCTGGTTCAGCCGCCTTTTCCTCTTTTGATGCAGGAGCTTCCTCTGCTTTAGCTTCTCCGCTATCAGCACTAGCTCCGCCACCTGCCGTACCATTTTCATCTACCTTTGCAATCACGTCGCCAACTTCAACATCTTCCCCTTCGCCAGCAACAACCTCAACGATTACACCTGCATAATCAGAGTTCACTTCAACATTCACTTTGTCTGTTTCAAGTTCAACGACAGCATCGCCTTTTTCGACTTTATCACCTTTTTTAACCAGCCACTCGGCTATGGTACCTTCTGTGATGGATTCAGCTAGTTCAGGAATTTTTATTTCTTTCACTTGGAATCTCCTCCTTTAGAGAGTGTCTCATTTATGATGCGACTTTGCTCTGATTTATGAACATTAGGTTCACCAACTGCAGGTGAAGAACGTCTTGGACGACCAATATAATGAATGGACTCCTTATCCTTCGCAATCTCATAAAGTTCCTCTTTTACATAATCCCAGCTTCCTGCATTTTTCGGCTCTTCTTGTAGCCAAACAATCTCTTCTACATTTTTATAACTAGCCAAGATTTCTGCAACCTCTTTCGCCGGGAACGGATAAATTTGCTCTACCCGAAGTACGTGTAACCAATCTAGATTATCATCAGCAGCTTCAATGGCATCTGCAAGCTCTACCATAACCTTTCCGCTACCGAGTACGACACGTTTTACTTTTGTCTTCTTGCTACCTAGACCAGGCTGTTCAAGAACCGGTTTAAACTTGCCTTCCGTAAATTCTTTATGTTCTGCCGCTACACGCTGGTTACGCAATAGACTCTTTGGTGTCATCACCACAAGTGGGCGAGCCGAATCTTTTCCGCCAATTGCAGCTTGTCTGCGGAGTAAATGGAAATACTGAGCAGATGATGTTACGTTCGCAACTGTCCAGTTATTTTCCGCCGAAAGCTGAAGGTAACGCTCTAAGCGAGCACTTGAATGTTCAGGTCCTTGCCCCTCATAGCCGTGTGGAAGGAGTAAGACCATGTTTGATTTCTGACCCCATTTTGCACGACCTGCAGCAATAAATTGATCTAAAATGACTTGACCGGTATTGGCAAAATCTCCAAACTGCGCTTCCCAGAAAACTAATGTTTCAGGGGACTGCACACTATAACCATATTCAAAGCCTAATACACCAGCTTCAGAAAGTGGACTATTGTATATATCGAAGGATGCTTCCACACCCTCTAATCCGTGCAGTGGACTATAGGTTTCTTCTGTTTCTACATCATGTAAAACGGCATGACGATGTGCAAACGTACCACGCTCTGAATCCTGACCAGTGATTCGGATTGGTGTACCATCCTTTAATATGGAGGCGAATGCTAGTGCCTCACCTAATGCCCAGTCTACTTTGTTGCCATCATCAAGACCCTTGCCACGTTTTTTCAAGATACGCTCTAGTTTTTTAAATACAGCAAAGCCTTCAGGTCGTTTCAACATATCTTCGTTTAAGGATTTTAATGTATCTAATGGGACAGCTGTTTCGATTTTGTCTAATCCATTAGTTACTGCCTCTGGAACGACAACCTCTTCAGGCTCATCGTCTTCTTCCCTCATGCTATCATATACGGACTTATAATGATTGCTAGCATCTTCTTTTACCTGCGCAAATTCCTCATCAGTAAGGACACCTTCTTGTTTCAATTGCTCGGCATAAACATGAAGTACGGATTCGTGCTGGTCAATGTCCTGGTATAAATATGGTTGTGTTGAGCGTGGCTCATCCATTTCGTTATGTCCATAACGACGGTAACCCACTAAATCAATTAAAATATCTTTATGAAACTTCTTTCGGTACTCATAAACGAAACGAACTGCTGTTAAACAGGCTTCAGGGTCATCCGCATTGACGTGAATAACGGGAATCTCAAATCCTTTCGCCAGGTCACTAGCATACGTAGTTGAACGCCCATCCATGTTATTTGTTGTAAAACCAACTAGGTTGTTCCCAATAATATGAATGGTTCCACCAGTTTGATAGCCTTTTAGACGTGATAGGTTTAACGTCTCAGCTACAACACCCTCACCAATAAACGCTGCGTCACCATGAATTAAAATACTGAACCCATTATCAGGATTGTGCTTGGAATATCCTTTATTTGAACGATCATCCTGTGCCGCACGAGTATAACCCTCCACAACTGGATTCACAAATTCTAAGTGTGATGGGTTATGAGCAAGTGTTACACGAGTACTTTTCTCATTATTTCCCTTCACATCACGATCAGCACCAAAGTGATATTTTACATCTCCAGTCCAACCATAGTTAATTCCTGTTGAACCTTCTGATGGAATAAGCTCCTTATCTGGTGAATGATGAAATTCGGAAAAAATCTTATCATAAGGCTTACCTAACACATTAGCCAGTACGTTTAACCGCCCACGGTGAGCCATGCCCATCATGACATGCTCAACAGCATCATTGTTGGCTTCATTAATCATTTGATTAATCATGGGCACCATAATATCTAAACCTTCAATTGAAAAACGTTTTTGACCAACAAAGGTTTTACCTAAAAATTGTTCAAAGCCTTCTACCTCAGCCAGGCTCTTTAAAAGCTCTTTCTTTTGTTCAGCACTTGGAGAAGCCTTGAATTTCTCTGCTTCAACATTTTGCTGCAACCATTCACGTTCTTCATCATCATGAACATGGTAAAACTCATAGGAAATTTTCCCTGAGTATATTTCTTTTAAGCTATGGACAACATCCAAGCCGTTCTTCACATTGCTTGGTGCGTTTTTCCATAACCATTTTGCTGGAATCGTTCTCAAATCTGCCTCTGTTAAACCATACGTTTTTGGATCCACTAGAGCCGAGTAACGATTCTTTTTTCGCCCGACTGGATAAATATCTGCCTCTAAATGACCATGACGTCGAATGGCTTCAACTAGTTTCATTGCCGTGCTTACCTTGGTAACATCCTGGTCAGATATTCCTTGTGAACCTACTTGTGGTGCAGTACCTGTAGACATCCATTCAGGTGCACCATGTTCATCAAAAATACTTCGTAATGACGGATCAACCGATTCAGGGTCTTCCAAAAACAATTCGTATTGTTCTTCAATGTAACCCATGTTTGGGCCGTGAAACTGATCCCATATACTTTCATTTGACCCTTTGTTTGTCACTGTACACTACCCCCATTAGAAATTCGTAAACGTATACATAGCTACTATTATAAAACTACACCCCTAAGGTCTCAACTTATTTTACCTAATAATTTGTTGTTTTTAAAACAATAGGTAAAAGTGGGTGTTTCTGCTTACATCTTTACCATACCTAATCAGTATATAAAAAAAAAGCATAACAGAAAAGTCTGTGAGTCAAGAAATTTCAAGTTTTTTTAATTATTATGTCTTAATTTAGCAGATACATGTTTAAAGCAAGATTTATCGGTGTAAAGCATGGTATATAGTTTGCTGTAGCATGCGTATTACATGCTCGTCATCCTGAGAATAATAGATTGTCGTCCCTTCCCTCCGAAACTTGACCAATCGTAAGTTTTTTAAATAGCGAAGTTGATGGGAAACATTAGATTGCTTCAGTTGTAGTATTTCTGCGATTTGACTAACGGAATACTCCCGGTTCGATAATAAAGAAAGGATTCGTAACCGGGTTGGATCTGATAAAGCTTTAAAGGTTTGTGAGACCACAAAAAGTGTTTCTTCGTCTAGTTCTTCGTATTGTTTTTTCTCTTCATTCATCAGTTGTTCCCCCATTAATTACAATTTTCTTCTGTCTCATGAAATTTAGAACCTTCACCTTCTATTTGAATGGTTGTGTGCTTTAGCTCAAATTCTTCGTGCATAAGCTTTGATGCTGTTTGTAATAAATCATCTCGATCGGATTGTTGTTCTACAATCACATGACAAGTCAGGGTGGGAAAGTCAGATGTAATCGTCCAAACATGTAAGTCATGGACTCCAATTACTCCTGGTAAGCTCTTCAGCTTTGTCTCTACCTGTTTAAGATCAATATGACTTGGTTTTCCTTCCATTAATACATGTACAGAGTCCTTTGTTACACGCCAACCACTTACCAATATTAAGAAGGAAACTAGAACACTTGCGATTGGATCTGCAATATTCCAGTCAAAAATAAGAATAAGCAATCCTGCAACTATGGCACCGATAGATCCTAATAAGTCACCCATAACATGGAGAAAAGCACTACGCATATTAATATTTCCACTTGTGTCACCTTTCATCAAAATCCAAGCGACAACCAAATTCACAATCAAACCAATAGTTGCTACAATCATCATTCCTGAACCGACCTGTGGTGGTTCAAGAAATCGATGATACGCTTCCCAAAAAATGTATATCGAAATGGCCAGTAAGGTAATTCCATTGATAAAGGCGGCTAATATTTCGAATCGTTTATATCCATAGGTTTTGCTTGCATTTGCTGCCTTTTCCCCCATTTTAAAGGCCAGTAAGCTCAACCCCAGAGCAGCTGCATCACTTAACATATGACCGGCATCCGAAATCAGCGCTAAACTATTGGTGATAATTCCTCCAATTACTTCCACCACCATAAATGTTCCGATTAATACAAAGCTAATCAATAAAGCTTTTTTATTTGCACCATGGCTATGACCGTGGTCATGATTATGCCCATGTGAATGTCCCAATTCCAACACCTACCTATATATGTTTATATATTCATACACTAACATATAAACGATAAAAAGCGAAGGATATATATATCCTTCGCTTTTTATTATATGAGTATGCCCAGAGGTGTGATTATAAAATTTTACTTAAGAATGATTGAGTTCTTGGATTTTGAGGGTTATCGAAGACCTGCTCAGGATCCCCTTCCTCTTGAATAATCCCTTCGTCCATAAAAATGACTCGATCCCCCACTTCTTTCGCAAATCCCATTTCGTGGGTAACGACGACCATGGTCATTCCTTCCTTTGCAAGATCCTTCATAACCTGAAGAACATCCCCTACTAATTCAGGGTCTAATGCAGAGGTTGGCTCATCAAATAACATCACTTTAGGATTCATAGCGAGTGCACGCGCAATAGCCACACGCTGTTTTTGTCCACCAGATAGACTATCCGGATACACATCAGCTTTGTCTGCAAGTCCGACTTTGTCTAGTAAGGACAATGCTGCATCTTTAGCTTCCTGCTGGGATAAGCCTTTAACTTTAATAGGAGCTAAAGTAATGTTTTCCAGTACCGATTTATGTGGAAATAAATTAAAATGCTGAAAAACCATCCCTACCTTAGTTCTTAGTTTATTAATATCGGTTGATGGATCTGTTAAATCCTCTCCATCTATGGTCACCTGTCCTGAAGTAACTTCCTCAAGAAGGTTTAAACAACGAAGGAATGTACTTTTACCAGACCCAGATGGACCAATTACACAAACCACTTCTTGTTCTTTAATTTCTGCATCAATTCCCTTTAAAACTTCTAAGTCACCAAAATATTTATGCAAATTTTTTACGGAAATCATATTATACGTCCAGCTTCCTTTCTAATCTTCTCAAGTATAGAGCGGTTGGAATGGTAATACATAGATAAAGTAAACATACCATAACTAATGTTTCGAAAACCTCAAAGGTAATATTGTAGTACTGTTTTGCCTTATAAACTAAATCGTGTACGGCAATTACGGAGAATACAGAAGTGTCCTTTAAACTAATGACGAATTGGTTACCAAGAGGTGGAATCATTCGTTTAAATGCTTGAGGCCAAATAATATAACGCATCGTTTGTTTTTGTGAAAGACCTAATGAACGGCCAGCCTCATGCTGTCCTTTATCAATAGAGTAAACGGCCCCACGGACAATTTCCGCAATATAGGCACCAGCATTAACGGCAATAGCAATAACACCTGCAGTAAATGAGTCCAAATTCAATCCGATTAAGTCTTCTGAAATACCGAAATATAAGAATAAGGCTTGAGCCAGGATCGGCGTACCTCTTACCACTTCTACATAAACCGTCCATATTGCTCGGATAATACGACTTTTAGACAGCTTACCAAGACCCGCAATTGCTCCTATGATTATACCAAAAAATAACCCAACTGCGGTAATTCCAACGGTAACTTTTAACCCATCCCACAAAAATGGTAAGGATTTTATATATGCTGAATCCATTAATGCATCTAACATTCATTAACCTCTCCTTGATTTTAAAACTTGCCACTTTATTACTCATTAGACAGTTTTTCTTTATTACTATTATTTTTACTGTGTTGATTAGAACTGTTTTTTTATTTTCTCACCCATCCGATTAAAAAATAGCGTAACAAGCTAAGTACTTGTTACGCTTGATTTCTAGTAAACAACATTAGGTGATTATATTTTTATTGTGGTGGCTCAGTACCAAACCACTTTTTATAGATTTCTGCATATTTACCACTCTCTTTAATAGTGGCTAGTGCTTCGTTAACTGGCTCTACTAATTCAGAATCTTTCGGGAAGGCGATACCATAAGGTTGACCTTCTAAAACGTCCCCAACTGTTTTCAATGTGTCAGAAGCATTTTCTTTAATATAGTATTGTACGTTTGGTAGGTCATAAAGAACGGCATCCAAACGGCCTGCTTCTAAATCCATATAAGCTGTTACAATTTCAGGGAATGCAGATACTTCAGCATTCGTATTGTTTTGAAGGTATTGCTCACTAGTGGAACCTTGACGCGCCCCTACTTTATGACCATCGATATCTTCAATCGATTCGATGTCTGAATCTTTAGGTACAGCTAAAATTAGACCTGAATCATAATATTTATCTGAGAAGTCAATGGTTTCTTTACGTTCATCAGTAATCGAAATCCCAGCAATACCAATATCATGCTTACCCGTTCTCATGGAACCTAATAAACCATCAAAGTTCATCGTTTCAAATTCAATTTCAAATCCAGCTTCTTCTGCAACAGCTGAAATAAGATCAATATCAAATCCTTCAAGCTCTTGTGTATCAGGATTCATGTATTCAAAAGGCTGGAAGTTCGAGTCTGTTGCAACTGTATATGTATTACCTGCAACAGAGGATGCCTCTTCTGAAGCTTCTTCGGATTCTTCAGCGCCTTCACTACCACTTGTTTCTTCAGTAGTGTCTTCAGTTTCATTACCACTATCACTTGATGAGGAATCTGTTTCACTCGTTCCACAAGCGACTAACATGGCAATCGATACGAATAACACAAACATAAGTAATAATTTCTTTTTCATATAACTGTCTAACCCCCTAATTTTTTTGTAGACAACTCTAATTATCCCAAAACTTGCAAAAAAGTTAAATTTTCAAAAAACTCTGTATTTATTTATAATAGCTTATATAGTTCGTTATAGATGTATTATCTCACCCATAGCTAGAATAACTCTACGAAAGTCTATATTCCTACCATATTATCTGAATATACTAAAAAGTACCAGGAGTATAAGACTATGAACTTTGCTTGTCTATAACTAGCCAATAAGAAAAGCAGGCTTCTAATCCCTGCTCTTCTCATTGGGTATCATTCTATCGATTTAATAAACTACCAACATAACGCAATAATTCATTAGCTGATGTTGTATCATAGCCATATTCATCAATCAATGTGGCTATGACTTCATTGATTTTCTTCAATTGCTGCTCATCAGGTGTTTTAGTAGAAGTCGTAATTTTCACTACATCCTTTAAATCAGCAAATAGCTTTTTCTGTATGGCTTCTCGTAATCTTTCATGAGATTGGTAATCAAAACGCTTACCCTTTCTAGCATAGGCTGAAATACGAATTAAAATTTCTTCACGGAAGGCCTTTTTCGCATTTTCTGATACCCCAATCTGCTCCTCTATGGATCTCATTAGCTTTTCATCCGGAGACATTTCATCACCTGTAAGTGGGTCACGTAATTTTGTTTTATTACAATAAGCCTCCACATTATCCAGGTAGTTATCCATCAGGGTTTTTGCCGATTCTTCATAGGAATAAACAAAGGCTTTTTGAACCTCGTTTTTCGCAATCACGTCATATTCTTTTCGTGCAACAGAGATAAAGGATAGATAACGTTCACGGTCTTCCTTGGTAATGGAAGGATGATGGTCCAGGCCTTCCTTTAAGGCACGAAGAACGTCTAAAGCGTTAATAGAATTGGTTTCTTTTTTAATAATAGCTGATGAAATTCGGTTCATAATAAAACGCGGGTCAATTCCATCCATACCTTCCTCAGGGAATTCCTTCTTAAACTCCTCTACATCAACCTCACTAAAGCCCTCTACATTTTGCCCATCGTATAAATGCAGCTTTTTCAGTAAATCTATATCCTGACGCTTTGAATCTTTCAATCTTGTTAAAATGGAAAAAATAGCAGTGATTTTTAAAGTATGTGGGGCAATATGAACATCCTTCATATTACTTTCTCGGATCATTTTTTGATAAATTCGTTCTTCATCGCTCACCTTTAAGTTGTAAGGTACTGGCATAACAATCATTCGGGAGTGGAGTGCTTCGTTCTTTTTATTGGCAATAAAGGAACGATACTCAGATTCGTTTGTGTGAGCAATAATCAACTCATCAGCACTAATTAACGCAAAACGCCCTGCCTTGAAATTTCCTTCCTGAGTTAGGGATAGCAAATGCCATAGGAACTTTTCGTCACACTTTAAAATTTCCTGAAATTCCATCAATCCGCGGTTTGCCACATTTAATTCCCCATCAAAACGATAAGCTCGTGGATCAGACTCTGAACCGTATTCGGCAATTGTGGAGAAATCAATGGATCCTGTTAAATCTGCAATATCCTGTGATTTTGGATCAGACGGACTAAAGGTACCAATACCCTTACGTTTATTTTCTGATATGAAGACCCGCTCAACCATGACATCCTCTATTCTTCCACCATACTCCCTTTCAAGACGCATCATGTTCAGCGGTGAGAGATTCCCCTCGATTCGAACACCGTATTCCTCGTAAAAGTCCTCCCGTAAATGTTGTGGGATTAAATGAAGTGGATCCTCGTGCATCGGGCAGCCTTTAATCGCATATACAGCTCCGTAATCCGTATAGGAGAAACGCTCTAACCCTTGCTTGAGTAATGAAACAATGGTCGATTTCCCCCCACTAACAGGTCCCATGAGAAGCAAAATTCGTTTTCGAACATCTAAGCGTTCAGCTGCTGGATGAAAGTATTCCTCAACAAGTCTTTCAAGCGCCTCCTCTAAGCCGAAAAGTTCATGACTGAAAAACTTATACTCTTTATGGCCATCTTTTTCTTCAACGCCTTCATTTTTAATCATTTGATAAATTCTTGAATGTGCCGATTGTGCCAAATACGGCTTCTCTTTTAAAAGCTCTAAGTACTCCTTAAATGTACCTTCCCACCGTAGAGACTCTTCTTCTTTGCGGTGGTCCTCGATCTTACCTAAAATACTCATTCATCGCCCTCCCATTTTTGTATATTAGATTTACGATGATTTGTACGATTTGTACAATATATGTCGAGGACGAGCTAATGATGAATTATTATATAGAAAAGTCGTGAGGAAAGAGGCTTAACCAATGGCAAAAAAGGAGCTGCCTCCTATGGAAGCAACTCCCTTTCACTTGTTATGTTTATTGATTACCGTTTTTTACCCAAGTCGCAACGTCTACAGTACGTTTTGCTTGATGCTTAACTGCAGCTTCAACGTCTTCAACCATGCCACCATCTTGTCCTTGGGTTACACTTGTGCCATATGGATTTCCACCAGCACCAAAGATAACAGGATCAGAGTAACCTGGTGCTGCAATCACAGCTCCCCAGTGCATCATAGATGTATAAAGGGAAAGAATAGTTGCCTCTTGACCACCATGTGGGTTAGATGCAGATGACATCGCACTAACAACCTTGTTTACTGTTGCACCATTTGCCCATAGTCCACCTTGTTGGTCTAAGAATTGCTTCATTTGAGCAGCCATGTTACCGAAACGTGTAGGAACACTAAAGATAATGGCATCTGCCCATTCTATATCATCAGAAGTCGCTTCTGGAACATCCTTTGTAGCATCCACATGTGCTCTCCAAGCTGGGTTAGAATCAATGGCTGCATCTGGAGCAAGTTCTGGCACCTTAAGAACCTTTACCTCTGCACCATTTTCCTTTGCACCTTCTTCAGCCCACTTAGCTAACTCGTAGTTTGTACCTGTAGAACTATAATAAATGACAGCTAATTTTACGTTTGACATATTCATCGTCTCCTTTTGCGTGTTTTTGAATAATTTACTAAATAAGCCCATTATCATTACTCCTTATGTTCGTATCTTATTGCTCCTAAACGGACGACCACCCCCTTGAATGAGATCAATCATTCTCAGCCAAAGTGTTTGTTGTACCAAATCGTTGCAGCTTCAACTTCTCCCTTTGTTAACTGATGACCAAAGTTCTCCCAATGGAGTTCTACCTCAGCACCCGCATTTTTGAGCAGCTCCTCAAGATCATTTGATTCCTGTGGGGAACAAATTGGATCATTGCTACCGGCTGCAATAAAGACCGGGGTACCTTTAAGGTTTGGTAGTTCAACACCACGCCTTGGCACCATTGGATGATGAAGAATCGCTCCTCTTAACGACTGTTTATAGTGGAATAAAAGACTCCCCGCAATATTGGCCCCATTTGAATATCCAACTGCAACCACGTTGTTGCGGTCAAAGCCATGTTCTTGCGAAGCTTCATCAAGAAATTCATGTAATTCCTTGGTTCGATTGATTAAATCCTCTTCATCAAAAACCCCTTCCGCTAGACGACGGAAAAATCTGGGCATACCATTTTCAGACACATTTCCTCGTACACTTAACACAGATGCTTCCTGATCAATCATGGTAGCAAGTGGAAGTAAATCTTGTTCATTTCCCCCAGTTCCATGAAGTAATAAGAGGGTTGGTTTATCTGGATTAGAACCTTTTTGGAAAATATGCTTCACTTGTTTGTCCTCCTTATAATAGGATGTGCTCTATGTCTAAATCTTTCTCTATGTTTGGTGTGTTCATACTTTGGTGTTCGGTGTAGTCCATTTGGTTCAATTAGTTTCATTTTAGATTTTATGAATTAATTTATCTCGAATTCAAATCAATTATAAAAGCCTTATAGAATTTTGTCAACGGATAAGTTTGGATGTTCAAACTAAGGGGTGAGCTTTAAACCACGGTAAGGATATTCTTAAGGATGAATGGAAACTCTGAAGTACTTTTAAAAACAGAAAACAGCTAATTAATCCAAAAAATTGAGTATTGCTCTTGTAGATTCGTAATTGCCCTTCCACTTTAAAAAAAGTGAGCTACCACAATGGCAGCTCACTGTTCATTATTCTCCTTCTTTAAATGGATGTAACAATGCATAGATGGCTTTTAACGTTGGTGTTTCAATTTGATGCTGTTTGCCTAGCTTAAGTAAATAACCATGAAGGCTATCTAACTCCAAAGGCAATCCTTTTTGTAGATCTCGATGCATAGAAGAGGTAAACTTTGGTGAAGCTCCTTGGAGTTTTTGCATAACGGACTCAACAGTGTCTTCAGGTAGCGCTATCTTCCGTGCTTTTGAAATTTCATAAACCTCAGTAATTAAATCACGTAAAAATTCAGATGCTACTTGATCCTGTATTACTACTCCAATAGGAGCACGAACAGCTGATGTGATGCCACTAAATGAGGTGATAAAGACAAACTTTTTCCAGATTTCCTCTAAAATAGAATCTGTCAAAGTTACATTAAACTCCGCCTGCTTCATAATAGACTCTACTTCTTGTAGAAAAGCTTGATCTACTGACGTTAGTGGACCAAAAATCACATCATGCATGGAGCTTGTTTGAATAATGTCCCCTTCTGTATTCAGGGTGGATTCGATATAGCACAAGCCGCCAAGAACATTCTCTTGGCCTAATTCTTCAGTTAATAAATCTAAATGTTCAATGCCATTGAGCAACGGTAAAATTTTTGCCCCTTTTTCCACTAGCTGTTTTAGCTGCGGAATAGCCCCTTCGATGTGATAATTTTTTAAGCCTAGGATAACGAGATCAGGATTTTCCGCCTCGCTTGGGTCTATGATCAAATTCGGTTCAATAGAAAAATCACCATGAACGCTTTCAACCTTTAACCCTCTATTTTTTAACTGTTCATACCTTCGTTTTCGAACTAAAAATTGCACTGGGTGACCTGCTGCAGAAATTTTTCCGCCAAAATAGCCGCCAACTGCACCAGCGCCAAGAACAACAATATTCATATGTACCTACCTCCCCAATAAATTTTCGTATGTATATCTCTAGGTAGTTTGTAAACAGTATATAATAATGCGAATGGTAATACGAGGAATTCATTTGTGAAAAATTCATGAATTATCTCTGAACTTTATGAAATCATGTTCAAAACCTAGTAGTTTTTGGTATAATACGAATTAGCATCGATTACATACGGTAAGTTTCTGTATTTTCAAAGGAGGATATTTACCATGAAGTTACTATTAATTATTGGTGTAAGCATAGCATTTCTTGTATCTATTTTTACTGCTGGATACGATGCAAAGCCAGGTAAGCCGAAATAAAATGAAGAAAAAACGCCGTCACTAAATACCATAGTGTTGGCGTTTTTTTAGTTTAATGGACGTTTGGAAACCCCTGCTGTCTAAGTGCTTCATAAACAATAATAGCAGCAGTGTTAGAAAGATTTAACGAACGAATTTTATCGGTCATATGAATTCGCAGACAACGGTCTTTCTTTCCTTTAAGCAGCTCTTTAGGAATCCCATTGGTTTCACGACCAAATACGAAGAAAATATCTTCATCAGGATTACTATAGTCATAATCTGTGTAAAATTTAGTACCAAAGTTTTCGATATAGTAAAAAGAACCCTTTGGATATGTCTCATATAGTTCTTCTATGGAATCATAATAATTGATATTCACATCATGCCAGTAGTCAAGTCCAGCCCGACGCAGCATTTTATCATCGGTAGAAAAGCCTAAAGGTCGGATTAAATGTAAGGATGCATCGGTTCCTAAGCAAGTACGTGCAATATTACCTGTATTTGCTGGGATTTCTGGTTGGTATAAAACGACATGTATTCCCATCTGTATCACCTCGTATGTTGCTATTCCTCCGGTTATTATACCATATGTTATTCGCCAATACGGAAAAACTTATACTGGCAATTCGGCGTCCAGGCAGTAGAATCCTCATAGCGCCAATAGCGGTGGCGGCTATTCACCGTATGGGCATTGACAAGTGGCTCTCCCCTTCCGTCTTTAGCAACCACAATTGTGTTGTGGTTCCATCTGCCGTCTCCTTCAAAATCATAGCAAATGACATCGCCCGGTAGCAGATTTTCTGCATGGTCCACTTCCTTGGCTGTTAATCCTTGTTTCGATCCACTTAAATACCAGCGTAAAGCATGGGCCACAGACCAGCTATAACTCCAATTGTTGCCTTGGTACCACCAGCCCTTTGACCGATTCGGCCCCCCCCACATCGGTGCTCCACCAGCACGGAGACATTGAGAAATAAAACTCGTACAATCATCCTCAAATTTTCGATATGCTGGGTTGTAACCATTCCACCAACGTTCGGCATATTGCACGGCTTTACGGCGATCGTAGTTAAAGGCTCTGTCATTACTTTGGTCTGATGGGTCTTTAGTCAAATTCAATTCATAACGCTGATTTTCTTTTGGTGGGTTAGTAATATCATGTTGAATCAAATGGTTATGTTTTAGCGTGAACCTTCCAGGAATAATCTCTTCCTCCATATACGTATGGTCATCTTGCTTTAATAAATATTGTAAATGGAGGGTATAGTCCAATTCGTCCTCGTTACGTCTGGCTCTAATTCGTTGATAGGGCTGCCCATCACCAGTCACTCGTAACAGCTGTACGCCCCGCTTTTCATAGGATTCTTTTTTGCGATTCCACCAATCAAAATCCCGTTCTGATTCGTGTATGATTTTCTCCCATTCCTCTTCTAAAAGATGCCTTTTCATGATGTCATCCTCCCTTCCTTTCATTTGTATGAAGGGGGAGGGAATGGCATGAAAAAATAGTTGGGCTATAGAGCCGGTGTTGCGATGTTTTCGTGTTGTAATAAAAATTGCTTTTTATCTAGTCCCCCGTTGTACCCAACGAGTTTTCCGTTACTACCAATCACACGATGACACGGCAGGATAATGGATAACGGATTTTTGTTTACCGCTCCCCCGATTGCTCTAACCGCCTTTGGCTTGTCGATTTGAATGGCAAGGTCTTTATAGGTGCGTGTTTCTCCAAAGGGAATTTCATAGAGCTCTTTCCACACTTTAGCTTGGAATGGTGTGCCTAGTGGTTGAAAGGACAAATCAAAAAGCGTACGTTCGCCATTAAAGTACTCGTTAAGCTGATGCTCTACGTGATTTAATTCTGTTGGGGAAGCTTGGTGTATGGTTACCGTTGTGAAATGCTTATTTGTCCATGTTTCATAGGCAGCCTGAAGGTCATCGATGGTTCCGTAATCGATCCGGTAAATGTGGTCTTGATTGCCAATGATAGTCATTGGACCGACTGGGGTTTGGATTTGCTTTTGGTATAAGGTTTCAATCATTTAATAAGTCTCCCTCTTATTGATTTATGGTTTTATTTTACTAAAGATTGATGGGAAATGGCTATGGGGTTGTGTTTTTAGTTGAGTTCAGTCTGAGTGATCATTTGAGGGGAGTGAATTTGATTAAAATGAAAATCAGCTGCTTATTTCCTTCTTAAGCAGCTGATTTTCATTAACTATGAACCGGCTCATCAAAAAAAGAGAGCCCTTTTTCCATCTCTGCTAGTACAGATTCATCGGATTCGTGTTCTCGGGCGGCTAGAATCGCATTTCGACCTTCATCCGCTCCAATTTTGCCTAGCGCCCATGCAGAAGTTCCGCGAATCACAGGACGTGGGTCTTTTTTCATTAATTCAATTAAATCCTGTACTGCCGTTTGATCCTTATAGTTGGCAAGCGCAATAATTGCATTACGTTGAATCGGCTTTTTTCCACGCCAAGAGCCAGCAATAAAACCAAACTTCTCTTTAAATTCTCGGTTTGAGATTTTGAGGATTGGCTTTAATTTCGGCTTCACAACATCTGGATCTGGCTCCATCTCCGTATGAAAATGAAAATTTTTGCCCTTGTTTTTCGGACAAACTGCCTGACAGGTATCGCAACCATAAAGACGATTTCCGATTTTTTCTCGAAATTCATCAGGAAGGAAATCCTTCGTTTGGGTTAGAAAAGCAATACATTTTTGGGCATTTAATTGTCCGCCTTGAACGAGAGCACCAGTTGGACATACGTCGAGACAAAGTGTACAGTCGCCACAATCCTCTTCAACAGGTTGGTCTGGCGCAAACGGAATGTTCGTAATCATTTCGCCTAAATAGACATAAGAGCCATACTCTGGTGTGATTAACACTGTATTTTTTCCTGTGTATCCGAGTCCAGCACGAGCTGCAACCTCTTTATCGGCGAGCTCGCCAGTATCCACCATGATTTTGTATTTCACATCTGGATGCTGATCCTGTAGAAATTCACCCAGTTTCTCAAGGCGATCACGAAGAATGTGGTGATAGTCTGTTCCCCATGAGGCGCGACAAAATTGTCCACGACGCTCTTCCTTTGTATTCCGTGGGGCATCCTTAATCTTAGTTGGATAGGCCAATGCAATGGAAATAATCGATTGCGCCTCTGGCATAAGCTTGGTTGGGGTTGTACGTTCCTCATTTGTACCCTTTTCGAATCCAGACTGGTAATTTAACGCCTGCTGTGTTTTTAGCCGCTCCTTCAAAGTCGAAAACACATCTACAGACGCAAATCCAATTTTATCAATACCAATTTCTTTACTATGGTCGATCACCTGTTGCTTAAGGTCAGCAAACATCACAACCCCTCCTTTCCATAACAATTTACAACACCTATATCATTCATGCTGAGACAACCCCCACTTTACTGCTTTAAAGCAACTGGGGACTGACCCCCGTTGCTTTAGAGTGTTAAAGGATTTGGACTTGGGCGGTTCTGAGTCGGTTGAGGGTGGCGGCGATTTCGAATCTTCTTGGGCGTGCGATCTCGCCTGGATGCTCATTCGGTCTAGAAGTGAATGAAGCAAGCCCTCTTGAATCAATTTGTTTTTCAATCTGATTTAGTAACTCAGTCAAAGAGGTTTCTGACTTCAACCAGCCTTTTTGCTCCAAATAATGAATAATTTGGGCTATCATCCGTGTTTGGGAGGTATCCACAAGCTGTTCTACTTGCTGCAGATCTATATCCGTTGTTCCCATAATAATCTTAGATAAACCCTTTGCTTGAACCTTAGATTTTTTCCCTTTTCGTGTATCTAAGCTGTACGGTAAAAAGCGACGATTGGAAATCGCGCCAAAGGATTCACTCAGATCCTTACGCTGACTCGGGAACTGACTAGCGATATCCTTTGCCTTTGTTGTTACGTTGAATGGAATATATTCATCCAGCATGATAACTTGGTCGGCGGCATCAAAATAGTCCCCAGAGCCACCCATAACCAAAATCGTTGAAACATCGTGTTCGACTCGAAGCCGTGTAATCTTATCAATAAACGGTGTTATCGGTTCTTTCTCCTTCACAACTAGCTCCTGCATACGTTGATCCCGTATCATAAAGTTGGTTGCACTTGTATCCTCATCGATAAGAAGAGTCGACGCACCTACCTCTAATGCTTCCATTACATTTGTTGCCTGTGAAGTACTTCCACTGGCATTTTCCGTACTAAATTCGTTGGTATCTTCACCATGTGGAAGATTATTAATAAAGGGCGAAATATTTACATGGCTAACTTTCCGGCCATCCTCAGCTCTAACCTTCACAGCATCCGGATCTGTGAGGACATACTCACGTCCATCTCCTTGCACATGATGGTAAACGCCTCGTTCTATCGCGTTTAACAGAGTACTTTTCCCGTGATATCCACCACCAACGATAACGGTGATGCCTTTTGATAAGGCCATACCAGTTAATGGCTCATCTCGGTATGGAATGTCAATCGATACTCGGTTTTCCTCCGGGCTTTTAAAAGGAACTGCTTTCTTTAGTGGGCGGTTACTGATTCCACTTTCTCGTGGCAAAATGGCTCCATCTGCAACAAATGCAACCCAATTGTTCTCCCGCATTTTTTCTCGAATCACTTCTTGTTGATCAGCTAACTGAACAAAACTCTCGATATCCTTTTCCTTCATCGCAAAAAGCGATTGTGTAAGGATATTCGGTAACACTTTAAAGAACAGCTTTTCTGCTTCTTTTCCGTTAATTCTCCGCCCATTTGCTGGCAAACCAACCGACAGACATATGGTAGTCTGTTCTCCATCGATTGTGACAGCCGTACGTTCTAAAATTTCCTGCCCAGGTGCGTCAATTGTTAATAATCCACTTTTACCTGATCCCCTTATGGATTCATTGTTTTTACGGATAGCACGACCCACATGACGGGCAATAACGTCCTCCGTATAGATTTTTCTCATTTTGCTCTTGTACCAATCTTTTTTTATCGAAAATTGTCGTTCAGGAACGATGATTCTTATTTTAGATGGAGATGCAAAGGGGTCTCCCTGGACGTAATCAATCGCTAATTTAAAACTTTGAAATTGATACGTACCTTGTAAGGATTTGTAGCCTTTATATCCTTTTCCATCGATATCCCGTAACTGAGCCTGAAGTTTCTGCATTCGAAAAAACACCTCATCATTGTATTGTCAATGTTTACAATACTAGGCTCAGGTATGAATTTCAAGAAATGGAGTTGTGGGTTTATGAACAACATTAAAAAACGCAATGCTTCGTGGCAAGCCAGACGAAACACTGCGTTGGTAACAATTATAAATGGAGCGGGTGATGGGAATCGAACCCACGACATCAGCTTGGAAGGCTGAGGTTTTACCACTAAACTACACCCGCGTTTTTTGTCGAAAAATTACTGTTTTCAATTGATATAAAGAATTATAACAACTAACGGACAACTGTTCAACAGTTTTTAAAAATTTTATTCATAAAATATGATTTTATGCCAAGAAATGTTCGGGAAAATTGCATTATCGCCATTCACATTAAAATTATTCACTCTGATTAGGAATTTTATTGAATCCAAAGTGGAATATCTATAACCACAGGGGGTGCTAAGCATGGCTCAAGATGTTTTATGTGAAGTGAAAAACTGCGTCTATTGGGCAGAAGGCAACAAATGTACAGCCGATGCCATCTATGTAGTCAGTCATCATGGGCAAGAAGCATCTGATCAGCAGGAAACCGATTGTAAAACCTTCGAGCCTGAGCATTAAAGAACTCTCTGTTAGAAAAACCTGAGTCCGTTTGGGCTCAGGTTTTTAAAAATTAGGCTGCAATATCTCTTTTCTTGAAAATCCACCAAGCAAGTACCATAAAAATCACAAAATAAACCGCATCAACGATCAGTGAAAAGGACAGAGATAATCCTTCCATTAACATTTGGGTTCCATCCACATACTGAGCCAAATTTAAATTCGGGAATAGGATAAATTTGCCCCAGTCATATTGGCTGAGGAGCATGGTGAAAATGTTCCCAGATAGTAGGACAAATACTCCCACACCAATCGCAATCGTATTACTACGAAAGGCTGCTGAAATCATAAAGGCCAAGGAGGCCACAACCATAAGACTCAAGAATCTTAGACCGTAGATTTTTAGTGCTGCAAGGCTCTCAATTGTAGATTCAGCATCACCATTAGTAGTAAACTCAATCG
Source organism: Salinibacillus xinjiangensis (assembly GCF_009649735.1). Taxonomy (GTDB): domain Bacteria; phylum Bacillota; class Bacilli; order Bacillales; family Alkalibacillaceae; genus Salinibacillus; species Salinibacillus xinjiangensis. Next base: position 122,923 of record NZ_WJNH01000006.1, on the reverse strand, counting down.
TTTTATAATCAAAGCCAGCAAAACCAAACACAAATCCGCCAATGATCCATGAAAGGATGAATAACAGAGCTAGCAATACGGTTTGATAGATAATAATCGCCATGAATTTAGAAAGTAAAATTTGACCTCTAGTAAAGGGGCGAATCATAAGCATCTTAATTGTACCCCACGAAAATTCACTTGCTACCATGTCAGCAGCCACAATGACCACAAATAAGGAAATAAGTGAAATTAAAAATGTGGATTCATTTACAAAGGTCCACACATTATTTTCATATGGGTTAACGCCCTCATCTAAATAACGTTGTAGTCGATCAATTTCCCCCTCCAAATCATTAATGACCCGAGTTGAATCTATAGAGTTTCTAGGTTCTGCTTCTGCTATTTTTTGTTCCTCTTGGATAATATCTTCATAATTCCGAATCTCATTTTCGACCTTTGTTTCCCAATCCTCTTCATGATTGGCAACTCCATTGGTAATCGCAGCGACTAAAATAACTGCCCCCAGCATGATTGCCATCATAATCCATGTACGTATACGTCTAAATATTTTCATATTTTCATTTTTAATTAGGGATAGCATTATTTCTCACCTGCCTTCGTAATTTGCAGGAATTTATCTTCCAGCGATTGATTTTTACTTGTAATACCGTATATTTTGACCCCTCCCTGAACAAGCGTTTCATTCATTGCAGGTATGTTTTCCTTTTTCGTCATTACTTGAAGTTGACCTTTTACAATTTTACTACCCTGTTCTGCAAGCAGATTTTGAGCCTTTTCAGCGTCATCCACTTCAAAATGAACGAGTGTACCCTCATTAGGTTCATTCGAGAATTCATCAATTGTGCTTATATTAATGAGCTTACCTTCTTGAATGATTGCGACTCGGTCACACATTTGCTGCATTTCTGATAAAAGGTGACTAGAAACCATAACCGCAATACCTTCTTTAGTGAGATTTCTTAAGTAATCACGGAAGTCACGGATACCTTGAGGATCAAGACCGTTTGTCGGCTCGTCTAAAATAAGTAAAGATGGACGGTGTAAAATGGCCTGAGCCACCCCTAAACGCTGTCTCATCCCAAGTGAATAGGTTTTCACTTTTTTATGGATGCTCTCTTCTAATTCAACCTGTTTAACAACCTCATTTATACGTTCTTTAGAAATCTCTGTTTGGGACATACGAGCGAAATGAAGCAAGTTTTGATACCCTGATAAAAACTTATACATTTCAGGATTTTCTACAATGGCTCCAACATCAGACATCGCTTTTTTAAAGTCTTCATACATGTTTGTGCCATTAATAAGGACGTCCCCTTTTGTTTTGGAAATCAACCCCACAATCATACGAATGGTAGTGGTTTTACCAGCTCCATTTGGACCAAGTAATCCAAATACTTCACCAGGGTTGACCGTAAAAGATAAATCATCAACCGCATTATTATTGCCAAGTCTTTTCGTTAAATTTTTTAGCTCTAAAACTGGTTCCATGGTTACCTCCGCATTTCATAAAAGTTCTAAACTTTAAACCATCTTAACACAACCATTTTCTAAATTGTCGTGTTAAGTTAAATCTTTACAAATCTGGTCAAATTTTGTTGATTACTACTATTCTTGTTGTTCCTTTACATTAAACCAATCCCACAACCTGACCTCACCTATTGACATACTGGCTATCCAATCTTCTTCTTTTAGCTTCAAAATTTCCTTCGTTGGCCCGGTGACGACAACACCATATAGTTGAACCCCATTTTCCTTGAGATACTCAATTCGTTTTTCTAGCTCCAAATCAGAATAGCGGTACACTTGGTTAGCAAGTCTCTCATGTTCCGCCATAATTTCAAGCGTTTGGATAAAGTTTTCGTTACGTAAATCCTCACTCCCATACATATCAAATTCAGGGTAAGTACCTGTTTCAGATCCCACCTTGACCCCGAAAGGTCCTTCTTTTTCCGTCCTTGAGGTGACTTCCATATCCTCTGGGTGCCACATCGGCATAGTTGGAAAGCCAATCGGATCTGTTGGCGCAGCTCCCATTTCTTCTATTTCTCGCTTCTCAACACCTGTATCTGCCGCCATCCATACTGGCTCAAGATTTTTGTCTTTAAATTTAGCTAAAAGATCCCCAGTTGAGTAAAGTTGATCCAGTGATAAATATGCTTCAGTCACTGTCCCCTCAGATAAATGTTCTAAACGGTTCCAATCTGGGTCATCCCCGACACTCTCACCGGTTGGCGGATAGAAAAACATTCCCTGATTATAGTTTTCTCGTTCAACGATTGGAGCGAAGGGGAGGCCATATAAAAATTTCATTTCAAAATGCCCAACATTTTCATATTTATCACCAATTCTTTTTCTCAACTCTCTTTCATTGGTAAGAAAGAAAAAACCCGAGTTAGACCCACCACTCTTAGCCTGTATATTTGGTTGAGTTACCGCAATTGTTGATTGGATCACATCATTGTATACTCTCATTCTATCTGGTTCTCCCCAGGTATAAATAATCATATTGATTATACTACTCAAGACAGCCACAATAATTAGAATCCCAAGAGCTGTCAAGGCATTGCTAATTCGAGCCTTCCATTTCCCTTTTCTAATAATCTTTTTCTTCTGTTTATCTTTTAATTCATTCTGTTGCTCCTTATTTTCTCCAAGCTGTTCATCAAGGTATGATTGATAAATTTCCATCTTTTCAAGCTCTTTTTCTACTTCCTTGTGCTCCTCCTCAGACAGGGTACCTTCCATATATGCCTTAAGTTTTCCCTTAAAATCCTCACTCATGTTTGATCCTTCCTTTCCTTTAATCCCCGGAGTGCTTGCCTGCCTCTGAAAAGTACTACTTTAAAATGAGAGATAGAGATTTTCATGATCGTTGCTGCATCCTGATATGACAGATCATGAAAATCTGTTAATAATACTGCATGCCGTTGTTTTTCTGACAAATTGTTTAGCAAGTTGGTGATCTCCCATATTTCAAGATTTTGTAAGGCCTCATGTTCAGTCGAAGCTTTCCCTTTTATCTGCTGAAAAAATTGTTTATCTTTAACAATATTTCGTTTGTTTTTTCGATGATGGTCGATAAATGTGTTGTGTGCCACGCGAAATAACCAAGGCTTCAGATTTTCTTCGTGAAGCTCTTCAATGTGCAAGTAAGCCCTAAAAAATGTTTCCTGCACTAGGTCCTCCGCTAAATAGGTATCTCTAGAAAGGGAGAGCAAATAGCGATAAACGTCGTGCACATAAGACTGATAGATTTCATCTAAACTTTGGCCTGCTGACATTTGCGCCCCCCTCTCCTCACCTATCTACGTTTCGGGGTTTCATTTTGTTACAGAAAATCTTGAGTTTTTTCGATGTTTATATTGCATAATTTTAACAATTACTTTAAACTAAATATTATCTATCTTGTCAGGCAAGATAGTTCTATTTTAATTAGGTATCTTGTTATACCAAATAGCCATGGGGTTGAAAACATGTCGCTAAGAAGTCAATTATTAAAAGGCATTTTAGAAGGGTGTATCCTTTCCATCATTGCTCGTGAAACAGTTTATGGATATGAACTTTCGATGAAATTACAACAATTTGGACTCAAAGATGTTAGTGAGGGATCTATTTACCCCATTCTATTAAGATTACAAAAGGAAAAATTGATAAGAGGGGAAATGCGCCCTTCCCCAGCTGGTCCTAAACGAAAATATTACTATTTGACTAGCAAAGGGCAGGAAGCGTTAGAGGAATTTTTACATGAGTGGAAAAATATTCAAGGTCCTGTTGAAGAAATTTTGCAAGGGGGGAAGCCGTCATGGACGCCAAAAAATTAATTGAGTTAAATAATCAAAAGCGAAAGCAATTAACTAAGGAGAATGAAACTTATTACGATGATATGCTGCTGTATTTACGTACCCACATTTCACTCTCCGAGCAACAAACAGAGGAATTGTTAATGGAACTACTCGACCATCTGCTAGAAGCCCAGAAACAAGGCAAAACCGCCGTTGAAATTTTCGGAACTGATTCAAAGTCTTATTGTGATGAAATGGTGAAGCAATTACCTAAGGAAGGTTTCAAAAATGCGGCAATTTTTATTGGCTTTTTAATCCTCCAACTCATTGGTTGGAGTGGACTCGGATATGGTGGAACAAGTTTCATTTTGGAAATGTTCACTGATTTTAATCCGTCTTTCTATATTGGCACAGGTGTTGTTATGGTGTTGGTCTTTTTGCTAAGCACAGCGCTGATGATTTTTTGTTTTTTTGTATGGCTTAAACGTTCGGTATATAAAAAATACACGAAAGTAAAAAATGTATTTATCGGCGTAGGCATAGGTTTAATCTTTTTTCTAAGTATTTTTAGTATTAAGTTTATTCCTGACTTTGGATATGAGATTGAAAAAGGAAATTACTTATTTCTAATCGGAGGGGGCTTTATTATCCTTCTCCTCAAATGGATTAACAACAAATACCGAATCATCTCATAAAGCAAGTGGGGGAGGCCACTTGCTTTACTCATGTGAGTTGCGTCACGAACCCCTCACAGCACTAAATTCCATTATTCTTTCTGGCGGTTGAGGTTTACTGAAATAATATCCTTGCCCAACGACACCTAGGGGCTTAAGAAACTCATATTGTTCCTCAGTTTCAACGCCTTCAACCACGACTGGTGTTCCTAGCTTTTTTCCAATATCAATGAGCGAGGTTAAAATAATGGCTGCTTTGTCATTTTTCATCACATCATTGAGAAAGGATTGATCAATTTTTAAGTTATCAAAATTAAAGTTCTTCACGACGTTAAGAGAGGAAAATCCTACGCCAAAGTCATCAATCGCAATTCGCACTCCTAGGCTTTTTAATTGATTTACAATTTCTGTTGTTTCCGTCACATCAAAAATAATGCTTTCGGTAATTTCAATTTCCAATAATTCAGGTTCAATTCCCGAATCTTCTAGGGCCTTCTGAACAAGCTCCACAAATCCCTCTTCAACTAGTTGACGACCAGATACATTTACTGCTACTGAAATACGCATTCCTTTATCCTCCCAATTTCGGCACTGGATACACGCCTCTCTCAATACCCACTCCCCTACTTCGACAATCATACCGGTTTCCTCGAGCACCGGAATAAACTCACCTGGAGATACCGAACCAAAAGAAGGATTCCACCTTAATAATGCCTCCACCCCAACAGCCTTACCCGAAGTAATATCCACTTTGGGTTGATAAACTAGCCTATATTCATGATTGTTCATTGCTTTAAATAGACCATTTCGAATTTGGGTTTTGCGCAACATTTTTTGATTGATTTCCTCGTTATAAAACTGAAAATTATTTTTTCCCTTTTCCTTAGCAAGATACATCGCTATATCTGCATTTCTCAGTAAAACATCCGGATTCTGAACACATCTTGATGTTGTACTAATCCCAATACTAACCGTTGCAAATAGTTCGTTTCCTGACAAATGAAGTGGCTCGTTCATTGCTTGCGTAATTTTACTTGCAACCTCTATAACCTCTGCTTCTGAAACGTCCTCTAATAAAACTAAGAACTCATCTCCACCCTGCCGTGAAAGAACTTGGTTATCTGCAAGACACTGAACAATTCGTACTGATGCTTCCTTTAAAAATTCATCCCCCACCTTATGGCCGAGCGTATCATTCACATTTTTAAAATTATCAAAATCAATCATTAAAATAGCAATATTGGTACCTCTTTCTATCGATCGTTCTACAGCTCCCCCCAAATACTGACCAAACCATTTGCGATTCGGCAATCCGGTTACAGCATCTTGATATGCCAGCTCATTTAGCTTCTCCTCTGCTTCCTTTCTTTTGGTAATGTCTGTTACAATTCCATTCATTTTCACAACCTCGCCCCGGTCGTTCCAAATGGGATTCGCCTTTTCCTCAATCCAAATGAGTTCGCCATTCGGTTTAAAAACACGGTATTCTAGAGCCATTTCTTTTCCTTGCTCCAGCTCTTTCCTTTCATGAAGATACTTTGGTAAATCTTCAGGATGAATATATTTCTCCCACATCCCTTTATTCTGTAAAAATTCCTTTGTCAAGCGGCCAAACACCTTGGAGTGACCTTCGGATATCATCACCTTACCTGTCGTCATACTTTTCGACCAAATAGAGACATTTACACTTTCAAAAATATCCCTTAACAGACGTTGATTAACTTTTAAATAATACGTTAGCAAACCAAATCCAACAGAAATAAGGATGGGGATCATAATGGGTACAGATAAGAAGTCTAAATAGTTATTTTGTTCACGAAACATAAATGACTCAATTATTTCACATAACACATAAAATAGAATAATCTTTAAAAATGAGAAAATAAGGCCTGGCAGACCTGAATAGTAGGTAAATACCATAACAATAAGCAGCGCCAATATCCATACCACTTCAGCCTTAGAACCGTACACCATAAAGTCCTGCCAAAGAATAGCAAATAAAATAAAACCACTTATAAACCATGCATGTGTGGGCATTTCTCGCAAACATTGCTTTAAATATTTCATCGGAATTCACCTAATCTTAAAATTGATATCAGTTAGTATGCAGCAAAGCTAACATTTCATGTGACTATGGAGAACGCTCCATTTTGTTATAAATTATTGACAGAATTATTTTAAAAAACGGTTGACTTTCAATTAAAGTCTGATATCATAAGATAAAATTATTCAATACGTTAATACATAAACGCGTTGAAGAAGATATGTCTATTACGAATCATACTTTAAGAGAGCTGGTGGTTGGTGCGAACCAGTGGTGGTTGTAATGGATAGCACTTCGGAGTAACAGGTTGAATTTAAAGTAGATCTGTTCGGCACATGCCCGTTATGCATGACAGACCAATGAAGGCTTCTTGCAGCTTAGCAAGCAGCAAACAAGGGTGGTACCGCGTAAGTAAACCTTTCGCCCCTTTTACCAAGGGGTGAGAGGTTTTTTTATATTTAATCTAAAATTCCCAGCAACCAATTAAAGGAGTGAATGTACATGTTAGCTGATCAACAATTTTTAAGAATTCCCGGTCCTACCCCTATCCCACCAAGTGTTCAGCGTGCGATGAACCAAACGATGATCGGACATCGGGGGCAAGAGGCGAAGGATTTAATTCAAAATATTCGTCCCAGACTAAAACCGATTTTTGGAACGGGTCAAGATGTAATGGTCATTGCAGGAAGTGGAACAGCAGGACTTGAGACCGCTGTTGTAAATGTCGCTCAGCCAAATGACGAAGTACTTGTAGTAGTAACTGGCTCATTCGGCGATCGTTTCACCAAAATTTGCGAGGCCTATCAGCTTCAAACACATATCATCAATGTCCCGTGGGGAGAAGCCGTGCAGCCCGAACAAATCGAGGCATACCTTAAACAACATCCATCCATTAAGGTCGTTTTCACTACATTTTGCGAAACATCAACAGGCGTGCTGAATCCAATTAAAGAGATTGCAAGCGTGGTCCATCAATTATCTGAAGCCCTTCTTGTTGTCGATGGGGTTTCCTGCATTGGCGGCGTGGAAAGCCGAATGGATGAGTGGGGTGTCGATGTTCTGATCACCGGATCACAAAAGGCATTGATGCTGCCAGCTGGGCTTACCTTTGTAGCCGCAAGTGAAAGAGCCTGGAAGGTCATCAAGGAAAATCCACGCCCACGATTTTATTTAAATTTATCATCGTATCAGAACAAACTCCAAGAGGATTCAACACCATTTACACCAGCCTTATCTCTTTTATTCGGTTTAGATCAAGTTTTGAATTTAATTGAGGAAGAAGGCTTTAGCGAGGTAGTGAAGCGTCACGAGCTCATGAAAAATATGACGAGATCCGCTTGTAAAGCTCTCGGTGTTCCCCTGCTTACATCAGATGAGACTGCTTCACCAACGGTAACGGCCATTAAGCCTGGGGATTTTGATTCCGAGCAATTTCGAAAAACAGTTAAACAAGAATTTGGTTTAACTCTTGCAGGCGGACAACAGCAATTAAAGGGGAAAATTTTCCGCATCGGCCATATGGGTTATACCTCCCCTTCCGATGTTTTACAGACCATTAGTTTACTCGAAATGGGTCTTTACAGGATTGGAAAAGAAGTGGAGCTTGGAAAGGGCGTTGCAGCAGCCCAAGCAGTTTATTTGAATCAGTAAATTAAATTAGATGAGGTGAGATAAGTTGAGTTTTCAAATTTTAATCAGTGATCCACTAAGTGAAGAAGGTATTCATCCGCTAAGACAAACAGATAATATGGAAATTACAGTAGCTACAGGACAATCTGAAGAAGAATTGTTATCCAATATTGAACAATATGACGCCCTACTCGTTCGAAGTCAAACTCAGGTAACAAAGGAAGTAATTCAGAAAGGTAAGAATTTGAAAGTCATTGGTCGCGCAGGAGTAGGTGTCGATAACATTGACCTTGATGCAGCTACAGAGCACGGTGTTATTGTGGTCAATGCACCAGATGGCAATACCAACTCAGCTGCCGAGCACACGATTGCCATGCTCATGTCCTTAGCTAGAAAAATCCCTCAGGCCTTTTATTCCTTGAAGCAGCAAAAATGGGATCGCAAATCATATGTTGGGGTTGAGTTAAAAGGAAAAACACTTGGGATTGTTGGTTTAGGAAGAATCGGTGCAGAGGTTGCATACCGTGCAAAAGGTCAGCGACTCAATGTTGTTGCTTATGATCCTTACTTAACGGAAGAACGTGCGGACAAAATGGGTATTCAATGTGCCACACTAGAAGAGGTATTGCATCAAGCAGACTTTATTACCGTGCACACGCCATTGCTCAAGGCGACCAAACACATTATTAATGATGATGCTTTCAAGCAAATGAAACCAGGTGTTCAAATTATCAACTGCGCACGTGGTGGCATCATTGATGAGGATGCGTTATATCGGGCAATTTTAGATGGTAAAGTTGCAGGAGCTGCCCTAGATGTATTTGAAGAGGAACCATTACAAAATTTCCATTTGCTTGAATTACCAGAAGTCATCGCCACACCACACCTTGGTGCAAGTACGGTGGAGGCGCAGGAAAATGTGGCCATTGATGTCAGTCATGACGTCATCAATATTCTGAACGGTGGCGTGGCTCGCAATCCAGTCAACCTGCCATCCCTACCAGCTGAGGTAATGAAGCGGATTGAGCCTTACTTTAATTTATCTGAAAAACTAGGAACCTTTGTGGCACACATCGCCAAAGAGGCGGTTGAGGAAGTAAATATCTATTATTCTGGAGATTTAACAGAGCATGATGTTACACCATTAACTCGTAATACGGTCAAAGGGATTTTGAAACGTTTCCTTGGTGAACATGTGAATGATGTCAATGCTACTTATTTTGCTGATAAAAAAGACATCACGATTAATGAACAAAAAACCTCCGTTACCAAAGGGTTTACTAATTTGCTAACTGTGGAAGTCAAAACAAGGAATGGCTTCGCAAAAGTTGCTGGTACCCTGCTGAATGGTTTGGGAACGCGAATTGTCAAGGTTGATACGTACAGTGTTGATGTGGTGCCAACGGGCAACTTAGTGCTAATTCGTCATAAAGACCAGCCTGGTGCCATTGGTCGTGTCGGAAGTCTCCTTGCTCAGTTTGATGTTAATATTGCGACCATGCAGGTGGGGCGGTCTGATGTTGGTGGAGATGCGATTATGATGCTAACCGTGGATCGTCAAATTGATGAGGATGTGCTTGTGGATTTGAAAGAGGTCACAGATATTTATGATGTTACACCGATAGATTTATAATAGGAGTTGAAAATGCTTAGGAACTGGTTGGTTCCTAAGCATTTTTTCAATTGCGTTTATTTATCAGCTTGTGTGGCCGCAACACACAAATCCTACCCCAGCGGACGACTCTCCCTCTTCCGCTCACTAAACACTTGAATCTCATCATACCCAACTGAGCGCGCCAGTTCTAATGACTGATCATAAGCATACCCGACATGCTTCGGTGCATGAGCATCAGAGCACAATACAATTCCAACACCTGCATCATAGCACTTTTTCAATAAAATCGGATCTGGATAAATTTCGCCAACAGGTTTGCGCAGGCCAGCCGTACTAATCTCAATGCTTGTACCTGATTTTGCGAGTGCTTCTACTGCTCGATCATATTGTTTCTCTACAAAACTTTGGTCATCAGGCTTATAGGAAAAGATTTTAATTAAATCAATATGCCCCACAAAACTAAACAGCTTTGATTCAGCCAAGGTTACGATTTGATCGAAATATTGCTCATAAGCCTCATAAATATCACGTTTTTCATATTCATCACGATAAATTTGCAGATCAATACCCCAGTCGCCAATCCAATGGACTGAGCCAATAACATAGTCAAACGGGTAGGCATTAATGAATGTTTCCATCTCTTTTTCTTTACCTGGTGTGTAGTCCATTTCAATGCCCATTTTCACTTGTAATCCTTCTTCACGAGCTTGATTAAATAGCTTATGGTAATCTTTGAAATGCAGCCCCCGACGATTATCAATCCAAGGATTCGAAATGATGTCCTTCGTTTCCTCAAAAAAATAAGCATGCTCGGAAATACCCAGCTCCTGGATGCCCTTTTCCTTTGCCTTCGCTACATACTGACGTAAATAGTCGGTTGAAAACTCACCTGTCTCGATCATATGTACATGATAATCTGTTAGCATGTTCTCCTCTCCTATCGTCTAGTTAAAATGCTTTTGTACAAATAGGTTTATCTTGGGAAAATAACTGATTAATGGTTTCGATAAAGGTATCATCTGTTATATTGGCCAAACCAGTTTTATGTAGGGCTTTAAAATCTACAGCACCCATCAATAAGGAGGAAAAATCCCCAATCTCCATCGAAATCTCCACATCAGCATGCTTTTCATTCAAGTTTACGATTTCCCCATCTTGAATAGCCAACGTGATAGAATCATTATTGTGCTTCAGCAAATCATCCTGAAGTGAAATTTTTACGTTAATTGTTTTGTCGTTAAAACGGTGTCCCTTTGCTTTCAAATCAGCCACAAGTCCATGAATGTTAATAACCCGGTACATGACCCCTAAACCATGATTCCCAAGATGATTTAATCCAGGTGCAGATGGAATCTCAGTCATTTCACCAGATATACTTTCCTGGGATTGTACAAAATATAGAAGCTCTCTCCCATAATCATTTACAATGATTCTATCAAATTGGTCGGCCTGTTGATACAAATATGTAGAAAATTCTTGCAAAACTTCAGAGTTTTCATAGAAAAATTCATGAATTCTTATTTGACCACCCGCTGTACTATGAGCAATATAGCCTAAAAGTTGTCCGTTTTTTTTATAGCCAATCAAGCGTCCAAACTGAAACGGTCGGTTCAATTCCCGTTCATAGTATACTCTTTTCGTCATTCCGTGAGTCTGTGCTGCTACACGGTTATAGCAATGAAACACGTCATCCCTGTCTTTTAAAGTCAACTCTTCCAAATGGCTCTTTTGTTTATAATTCGTGAACGATCTAGGAGGCAGTTCTAGTTGATGGACCAACGTTCCGAGACCAAATCCCATTTTTCGATAAAAATCCGTTCGAAAGGGATGAAGCATGACCATGTGACAATTCTGTTGTTGACTTATTTCAAAGAATTCATTGATTAATGATAATGCATGCTTTTCCTTTTTATGTAGCATATCAACGGCCAACATTCCCAGTCCGCCCATTGGAATGGATATGGATGAGAATGTGACATCAAATTGAAAGACTCTCATTCCTGCTACTAGTTTCCCACCCCTAAGCAGGCCATACATTTCCTCATTTGTGGCCTGTTCAATATTTTCTTTTAACCATTTGTCCGCGTGTAAACCCTCAAACGCACGATTCGCGAGCGAACAAAAACGATCAATCTCCTCGCCAACCAATTTTTTGATCACGCTTCTTCCCCCATTCTTGATATTTATGTTGTTTATTGTAGCAAATTGTGAAAGTATGTAGTATTTTAAACTAAAAAATCCGCCAATTGGTAAAATAGGCGGATCAAAAGCTTTAACTAATATAACCATTTCGATTATAAACCATTTCAGCAATACGCCGATTTCGCTCTATCGCTTGACCAAAGGAATAAGACAAAAGCACTCGATATATTTTATCCCCAAGTTCTCGGTCATGAGCAAGTAATGCATCAACAAGTGGTCTTGTGTTCTGTAAAACCTGACTAACCGTTTCTTCCAGCACGGTCTCCATTAGCATTTGACTGACTTGTGTATCTGCCTTTTGATGACGAAGCACAACTGATTCTGCAGCATACAAATCGATAGCAATATCGGATAGTTTGCTTAGAAGCTCTTGCTGGGATTCGATTTCCTTCCCAAACTGCTGACGGGCTGATTCCGTTAAAACGAGATAAATAGCTCGTACATCCTGAATAAAATCTAGCTCTTTATTAGCGGAAGGCTCATTCGTAAGCAACCGTTCAAAAGCCTGCTTTACGACATGTTCATACGGTAGCTCACCCTTAAGGGCTTTTTTCAAAAACTGTCCTGTTAATAATAAACGGTTAATCTCGTTGGTGCCTTCAAAAATACGATTAATACGCGAGTCTCGATACATTCTTTCAATCGGGTACTCGCTAATAAATCCAGCACCACCATGAAGCTGAACGCCTTCGTCCACTAGAAAATCTAGCGTCTCTGATCCGTACACTTTACATATTGCCGATTCTAGTGCGTATTCAGACAGCCCTTTTACAACAAGGCTACCATTCTCCTCTTGATCCAACCCATGTAGTACGTCCTCAATTAAGTAAGCCGTTCGATAGAGTAGAGATTCTGCAGCATAGATTCGCGCTGTCATTTTGGCTACCTTTTCCTTGGTTAAACCAAATGCGGCTAGAGGTTTCCCGAACTGTTTTCGTTCTAAAATATGATTCAGAGTCACTTCCAGAGCCCGTTTAGCCCCACCCATACAGGCCATTCCTAAATTAAATCGTCCTAAATTGAGAACCGTAAAGGCAATGATATGCCCTCTTCCAACCTCGCCAAGTACGTTTTCGACGGGGACCTTACAATCTTCTAAAATAACAGGTCTTGTTGAAGAACCTTTGATCCCCATTTTCTTCTCCTCAGGACCGAGAGATAGGCCTGGGAAGTCCTTTTCGACTATAAATGCCGTAAAATCCTCGCCATCTACTTTGGCGTAGACGATAAAGGTATCCGAAAAAGAGGCATTGGTAATGTATATTTTTGTTCCATTTAATAGATAATGGGTCCCAGCCTCATTAAGCGTTGCCGATGTTTTTCCCGACATTGCATCAGATCCGGCATCAGGCTCGGTTAAACAGTAGGCCCCAATGAATTCTCCACTTGCTAGTTTTGGTAAATACTTTTCCTTCTGCTCCTTGGTCCCATAGTAGGTAATCGGCAGGGTGGCAATACAGGTATGATTGGAATGTGCTACTCCATAGCTGCCCGTTTTCCCCACTTGCTCCCCGACAATTCCTTTACTCACTTTATCAAGCCCTAGTCCACCAAAGGCTTCAGGAATACTGTGGGCAAGCAAACCTAATTCCCCAGCTTTCTTCATTAAATCCTCGACCACTTCATATTGCTGATTTTCAATTTCCGATTGCTCCTTTTCTACTTCCTTGGCCACAAATTGTTCAGCGGTGCTTTTAATTAATTGATGCTCATCGGTAAAGTCTTCAGGAAAATAAGCATCCTGTTCCGAGATTTGTCCAACTAAGTAAGAGCCGCCCTTTACATGTTGTGTCGTTGTCAATGAATTACCCTCCTTTATGTTTGTGTATGGAGTTATGAAAGTGGGACAGGGGACCTGTCCCCTCGACCCACTCTAGACTCCTTTTTGGGCGATTTGATTGGCATGGTTAATTAGGGCTTTGGCTGTTTGATTGAATTTGGCAAACCGTTTATCATGGGTTTGACCTTTGTGATAACGATAGTAAATTTGTTGCACGATGACAGCCAGCTTAAAATAGGCAAAGGTGACATAGAAGGAAAGATCTGAAACATCTCGCCCTGTTAAGGTGGCATATCTTTCAGCGAATTCTCTTCTCGTATAAAAGCCGGGTTGAACGGTAACGGATGGTTTCCCAAAGCCTTGCTTTAAAAGCTCTGGGTCTGAATCCTCTAGCCAATAGCTTAACGTCACTCCTAAATCAGCGAGTGGGTCCCCGACTGTTGTCATTTCCCAATCAAATAGGCCTGTCATTTCAGTTAAATCATTAGGGTTAAACATCGCATTATTTAATTTAAAATCATAGTGGATAATGGTAGCTTCAGATGCAGCAGGAACGTGGTCCTCTAGCCACATCATGAGCTCCTCAACTCCTTCCACATCATCGGTCTTCGCCTTTTCGTAACGTCCATTCCAGCCTTTTACCTGCCGTTCCATAAATCCATCTGGTTTTGTGATATGAACAAGGTCTGTTTGTTTGTAATTAATTTTGTGAAGGTCAGCTAGTGTTTTCACCATGGTCTCAGAAATGAGCGCACCATTTTCAGGTGTAGCTTCTACCCCTTTTGGAAACTCGGTATCCAATACAACCCCCTGGCGCCTCTCCATAATAAAAAACGGAGCTCCAAGTAATTCCTTGTCATCCTCATATAAGTAAGGCTTCGGAGACAATGAAAAATAAGGATGAATTGATTTTAAAATAGTAGATTCTCTTTTCATATCATGGGCTTTTGGTGCCACTGGTCCTAGTGGGGGGCGACGCAATACAGCCTCCCAATCACCTATTTTTAGTAAATAAGTTAAATTGGAATGCCCAGAAGGAAATTGTTCAATTTGAAGAGATTCTTCAGGTAGATTGTCTATGTGCTCACGAATATAGTCTTCTAGTTTATGGATTTCTAGCTCCTCTCCCTTTCGAACTGGGATGGTGTCTTTGTTTGACTGAATGGTCACGTTAACCCTCCTTGATCTCATTTGTTTCCAAGTATGATTCTAGTTTCAGTCGAATATCATCAGGAATCGGGGCTGCTTTTTGCGTGTTGAAATCAAAATAAACCACTGTCTCGTTTCCAATCGAAATGACTCCCCGTTCATTCAATATTTCATGTTGTAATTCAAAGCTTTTATTCCCGATACGCCTGACGAACGTTTGAATGGTTAGTTTTTCATCAAAATATCCTTGTTGTTTAAAGCTACTAGAGGTATAGGCTAAGATAAACGGCCAGTCTTCCAAAGTGATTGTAGGCACGAGCTCACGAAACAGCTCAATTCGAGCCTCTTCATAATAAATAAAATAGCTTACATTATTGACGTGGCCTAAAGCATCGGTTTCACTAGCTCTTACTCTCACCGTACATTCATTTCTCATCTTTTCACCTACTTCTATCGACTATTTCAAAGCCATTAATTCGAATAATCATACCAGCCCTTCCCTGTTTTACGGCCAAATTCTCCAGCCCTCACCTTTTCTTCCACTGATTTTGCGGGTTTATCATCCTCATCCCCTGTTTCGTTATAGAGTTGTAGATTCGCATTATGAACCACATCAATACCGGATAAATCCATGAGTTCAAACGGTCCTAGTGGATGACCTAGCGCCTTCTTTACAATGCCATCAATATCTTTATAATCCGCATAGCCCTCTTCATAGAGCTTCAACGCCTCTTTATTAAGGGCAAATAAAATTCGGTTGGCAATGAATCCATAGATTTCTTTTTCCAAGCGAAAACCAGTTCGACCTATTTGTTCACAATAATTCATCACGGCATCCATGGTTTCTTCAGATGTCTGCTCACTTTTAACCACCTCAATACAATCCATCACGAGTGGCGGGTAAAAGTAGTGCATATTACAAACCTGTGCTGGACGATTGGTTACCTCCGCAAGCTTCGAATTGACAATTGTTGAACTGTTGGTAGCGAGGATGGCGTGATGTGGTGCTAATTGATCCAGCTGCTTAAACACCTGCTGTTTCACATCAAGATTTTCTACGACCGCTTCAATAACTAAATCAACATCAGTCACCGCCTCTCCTACATCGGTCGTCATATGTAATCGTTCAAACGCCTCTTGTCTTTTTTCATCCGTTATTTTACCTTTCTTCACCCACTTTTCCATATGGCCTTCAAGCTGGTCCTTCGCTTTTTCCAGGGATTTTTGTTCGATATCCTGTAAATTTGTTTCAAATCCCCCTAATGCAGATAACATGGCAATTTGATGCCCCATGGATCCTGCTCCAATGACCGCTACTTTTTGAATTGCTGACATGTTTGACGTCCTCCCCTTAAACCTATTTCGTTTCAATTCCTTTGCAAATCATATCTAGAAAAATATCCGCTACTTCAGTATCCATGAAATGTCCCTCTGGTTGATACCACTGATAACTCCAGTTGCACGCTCCCAAAATCCCTAAGGTCACGATGTCCGGTTCTAAGTCGGGACGGAATTCGCCTTGCTCCATACCCGTTTTGATTACAATCTCCATGGCAAGACGAACCTGATCCCGTTTTTCCCGAACCTCTTCCAAATGGGACTCCTTTAGATGGCGAAATTCCCGAAAAAAGACTCGCGCACTATTTCCTTGGGGCTTGATGTTGGTAATCAACATATGAATCAAGCCCTGCAGTTTACCTTTATTCGTTAATGTCGAATCCAATATGATGGATTCTTGCTGTTCTAGTAAAGTATCAATATATTTACGGTGGATGGTCATTAACACTTGTTCTTTGCTTGAAAAATAGTAATAAAACGTCCCCTTGGTTACCCCAAGCTCATCAACAACATCCTGAATGGAAGTTTCACTAAATCCCTTTTGTTCAAAGCATTTAATACAAGTTGAGATAATTTTTTCTTTCATATCCAAGCCCCCATGGAGATAACTAGTAGAAAGGGGACAGCCTTATCCTTTAAGCAATCTCTTCTCTAATTTTTCGACGTAAAATTTTTCCGACGTTTGTTTTAGGCAATTCATCTCTAAACTCTACCATTCGTGGTACCTTGTAGGCTGCTAGATTTTCCCGACAGTAGGCTATCATGTCCTCTTCGGTACATTGGCGGCCCTCTTTCAGTACCGCTACAGCCTTTACTGTTTCACCACGATAGGCGTCTGGAATCCCTACGACAACAGCCTCCTGAACAGCTGGATGCTCGTAAAGAACCTCCTCTACATCTCGGGGATAAACATTGTAGCCACTGGCAATAATTAAATCCTTTTTCCGATCGACAATATACACATAGCCGTCCTCATCCATGCGAGCAATATCACCCGTATATAACCAGCCATCACGTAGCGTATTGGCGGTTTCATCAGGCATATTCCAATACCCCTTCATCACTTGAGGTCCTTTAATAATGAGCTCTCCATTTTCTCCATAAGGAACCTCTTTGCTACCGTCAGATAGATCCACCACTTTATATTCAGTAGAAGGAAACCCAATGCCAATACTTCCTGGCTTCCTTTCTGCAAACATCGGATTACAGTGTGTTATAGGAGACGCCTCAGATAATCCATAGCCCTCTAAAATCAATGCGCCTGTTTTCTTCTCAAAGGAACGCAATAATTCTCCAGGCATAGGGGCACTTCCACTATTACAAATACGTATACTACCTAACCCATATTCCTCTGCTTTTGGATGACTTGTGATCGCTACATACATGGTTGGAACACCTGGAAAAGTAGTTGGTTGGAGGTCTTTGATGGTTTGAAGAACTTCTTCTAATTCAAATTTCGGTAGTAGAATATTCATGGAGCCGGTAAAGATGGATAAATTCATTCCAGATGTCATGCCAAACACATGAAAAAGTGGGATCACCGTTAAATATCGCTCTTCTCCAAGGGTAATTTCATCCTTAAAAAATTCATAGGCCTGAAGTGTATTGGAGACAATATTTCGATGGGTGAGCATGGCCCCTTTAGACCGCCCTGTCGTTCCCCCTGTATATTGCAATACAGCCACATCCTCAGAAGGATTGATGTCTACTGGTGTAGGCGGCTTACTCGCTTGTTTAAGATACTCGGTAAATTCAACAGCTAAATCATCCTCTGCTGCCTGTTCTCCAAGGCTTACTTGGATGACTTGCTTAACAGATGTTTGGTCGATAATTTGATTCAGAACAGGAAGGATAGGCTTATAGATGACAATCGTTTCTGCACCAGAATCATTTAGAATATGCTGCAGTTCTTGGCCCACTAACATGGGATTAACCTGTGTTACCGTCCCACCTGCTTGTAATGTACCGTAATAGCTGATGACATATTGAGGACAGTTTGGCAGCATAATCGCCACTCGATCCCCTTTGACTAAACCGTTTTCTTGAAGTCTAGATGCAAATGCGCCCGTTTGAACACCGAGCTCTTGGTAGGTAATTTCCCTTCCATAAAAATAAATGGCCTTATGCTTTTTGTACGTTGAAATTGTACGTGCCAGCATATCATAAACTGACTGCTCCGGAATCTCCAATTCTGTTTGGACATGTTGTGGATAATGGTTAAACCATACTTTTTCCACTATAGATTTCCTCCCTTAAAGGTATATTTTTTGCCACGTTTTACATGGCATTCATCCCACCATCAACAGAAATAATATCTCCAGTCACATAATCAGAAGCTTTGGACGCCAAAAATAAAGCTACTCCTTTAATGTCATCGTCACTACCTAGTCGCCCTAATGGAGTGCGTTCCACGATAGCTTCACCAGCCATTGCCAATACACCCTTCGTCATCTTTGTTGGAAAAAATCCTGGTGCAATCGCATTTACATTGATATTATACGGTCCCCACTTCGCCGCTAAATCCTTCGTCATGGTGGCAATGGCACCCTTACTCGCATTGTAACCAACTGCATCAAGTACACGGGGGTCAACCCCATTTAAACCCGCAACAGATGATATATTAATAATCTTACCGCTTTTACGGTCTACCATATGCTTACCAACAGCCTGGGACATCAAAAACGTTCCCGTTGCATTGACATTCATCACTTTATACCATGCTTCAATCGGCATTTCTAAGACTGGTGCTCCCCAAGAGGCTCCACTGTTATTGACCAAAATATCAATTTGACCAAAGTGCTCTAAGGTTTGGTCGACCGCTTTTTGGACTTGCTCGGGATCTGATACATCACAGGCGATAGCCAACCCCTCACCACCTAAATTCTCAATTTCTTTAACCGTTTCTTCACAGGCATCGACCTTACGAGAGCAAACCATGACCTTGGCCCCCGCCTCTGCAAATGTAAGGGCAATTTGTTTTCCTAGCCCTCTTCCTCCTCCGGTTACTAACGCTACTTTTCCATCGAGTTGAAATAATTGATCTAAAATGCTCACCATTTTTTCCTCCCTAAGCCCTATGTTAACGCTTACATTCTTTCGCAATGAAACAAACCACTAGCTCCTATTTTCATAATACTAACCAGTTGGTATGTTCATGCGAAAAAATTCAAGTTCAACCAAATTATAACAGATTATTCAGAAAATTAAAATGTAAAGTTTCAGCTTTCTGTTAATTGTTCCTTTACTTCTTCAATCTGTTCCAAATGTCTTTTTTCATGATAGCCAACAAATTGTACCCACTGGTCTAAACGCAAAGTGCCGAATGCCGGATGTTTTGTGGCCTTACCCTTAAGCACATTTACATCAACCCCACTTACCACATCCTTCAGCTTTTGACGAGAGTTTGCTAGTTTCTGTTTGATATCGACTGTTGTATGAAATTCACTAGAAGGTGTAAGAAACTTAGGCGCATCTACCTTTGTTTTTCGGTTTGGAGTTAAATGAATGGGCTTGTCACGAGCAGGCTTAGGTTGTCCGTTTTCTACCTCATCTTCAATGGTTTTAGCAACAAATTGCTCAATGAGATAAAGATGCTCCAAAATTTGCATGATCGACCAGGCCCCCTCTTCTACCTGTTGGTTCAGCCTTTCATCGGTCAAACCGTCTATACTCCCCAAAAGTTCCTCACGTATTCGATCATTTTTTTCCATCATCTATACCCTCTCCTTTTGTAATTGGTTATGAATCCAGCTTAAAATATCGTCCATAACTTCCTCACGATTGATTTCATTCAAAATCTCGTGACGCGCATTCGAATAAAACTTGCACGATAGATTGATTAATCCCGCCTTTTCATAATCGTGGTAGGTTTCGATGACCCCTTTTTTAAAGTTGCCAACCGGGTCTTCATCACCTGATAGGAGAAAAATCGGTAGCTCTTTTGGTACCTTTTCGATATTTTCACGACGATTGATCACGTCAATGCCATCTAGAAGGTCATAATAGAATTGAGCAGAACAGACTTGACCACAGCGGGAATCCTCCATATACTCCTTGATTACTTGTTTGTCGCGTGTTAACCAATCAAATTCTGTTTGTGCCGGTTTAAATTTTTTGTTATAGCCTCCAAACGTCAACTTATTCATAGTATCACTGGGACGAGTTTTTCCGTGTTTATTGATTTCACGCTTGGCCACCATTTTTCCAATTTTACCCATCAACCCAGGATTTCCACCTGTACCTGACAAAATTAATCCCTTGATTTCATGTCCGAAAAGCTGAACATACCGACGAGCTAAAAAAGATCCCATACTGTGTCCAAATAAAATAAACGGGATATTAGGAAATTGCGCTTTCATTTTTACGGTAAGCAAATACAGATCCTGTACGACCTTCTCAAACCCATTCGAATCAGCAAAATGGCCCAAACTACCTTGGCCTTCACCTGTTTTTCCATGACCCCGATGATCATTCCCGAACACATATATATCCTCGGAAACTAGCTTTCTAGCAAAAGAATCATATCTTTGAATATGCTCGGCCATACCATGAGCAATTTGCACAAGCGCCTTAGGTTTTTGACTCGCATTTCCTGTCCAGCTCTGAGTGATAATTTTCGTCCCATCCTCAGCATTTAGAAAAAATTCTTCCCGCTTAACCAAGCTCCTCACTCCTTCAGTCATACTCTATGTATATTTCGTGAGGAGATGGCGCATTCCCTTTTTAGGAGATTTACGGATAAAGTTGTGGATTTTGCTGATTTGGGCAGCAATTTTACGGATTGATACCGTCTTGTCCATAAAAAAAGACTGACGCCCTAAGCGTCAGCCTCTTCTATTAAACAGTAGCAACATGTTTTTTATGATTTTTATTCCCTCTATTAAAAGTTAGATTGTGGTCGCGTAGGAAAGGAATTACCCAGCGGTCAAGACCAAATTTACCAGCATTGTGGCCTGCAGCAATGATAAAGACAGTTAATAATACCATTTGAGCGTTGGTGCTAACTGTTCCACTGAATAAGAAAGCAAAGTTCATTGTAATAGCCATGATAGCGGCAAAGTTTGTGAATAAACCTAAAATTAGTGCAATCCCGACTAAGAACTCACCCCACATAACCATGTAGCTGAAAATTTCGGCGTTCGGTAGTGCGACATTTTCAAGAAATGTTGCCCACCAACCTTGAACGGCTGGATGTTCCCCACCTGCACTCGCAATGGCTCCTTTCATAAAGCCACTTGCATCAAAGCCTCCACCTGTGATTTTGCCAAAGCCAGATGTGATCCAGTGATACCCTAGATAGATTCGAATAAATGCTAATACTCCTGCAACAATATTATTATGGCGAATAAACTGGTTAAACATATTTATCGACTCCCTTATTATTTTGTTTGTTCATTGTTTCACATAATGTTTAACAAGAATTCTTGCTGTTCCTTATTACACTCTCATCTTAACACGATTCTGGACTTTGAAAATAAGTTTGCTCATTCTTTCACATTTGTGTAACAAAGGTATGGCTATTTTGTGAAATAGTAGGCAACACTATTGCATTCTTTATTCAAACTACTTAATTGAATAGGTATTTCATACTGTTCTGAAAAAACATCGTTATATTACTTGACGACCCTTATTCGTTTGAGGAATACTTAACACAACAACTGGTCTAACAAGAATTACAAATAATGAAAAGGAGGACAGATTAATGAGCGAACAAAAAATTGTCCCGCACCTTTGGTTTAACCAAGAAGCAAATGAAGCCGCTCAATTTTACACATCCATTTTTCCCGACTCAAAAATCACCAATATGTCCACCATCCACGACACCCCATCTGGTGACAGTGATCTCGTTTCCTTTCACCTCTCAGGATATTCATTCATGGCCATCAATGGAGGGCCACATTTTCAGTTCAACCCATCGATTTCATTTTTTGTCAATTTTGATCCTTCTAAAGATGCGAACGCAAGGGAAAACCTGGATCAGCTTTGGGATAAGCTGTTCCAAGGCGGTACACCACTTATGCCCCTTCAGGAATATCCATTCAGTCAGCGGTACGGTTGGATACAGGATAAGTATGGATTGACATGGCAATTGAATCTCATGAACCCAGATGATGAAGAACGACCATTTATTATACCTTCATTGATGTTTGTTCAAGATGTCTGTGGTAAGGCAGAGGAAGCTAGTGATTTTTATCTTTCTGTTTTCAAGGATTCGAAACGTGGACAAATTGCTCGCTATCCAGCAGGCATGGAACCGGATAAGGAAGGGACTATGATGTTTACCGATTTTATGCTTGAGAAGCAGTGGTTTGTTGCGATGGACAGCGCTCATTCCCATGATTTCAAATTTAATGAAGCTGTTTCACTTTTGGTTCGGTGTGAAAACCAAAAGGAAATAGATGATTACTGGGAAAAACTTTCATCAGATCCAAAAGCAGAACAATGTGGTTGGCTGAAGGACAAGTATGGTGTATCCTGGCAAGTTTGGCCAGAAGTGATGGGAGAAATGATGGCAAATGGGACAAAAGAGCAAATGGAGCGATTAATCAAAGCTTTTCTTCAGATGAAAAAATTTGATATAGGAAAATTAAAAGAAGCATATCAAGGTAAATTATGATTTTAGGAACACACATATTAGTCAGATATGTGGTCCTTTTAGTATCAGTACAACGACTTCCAAAGCTGCCCCCCTCCTGATGGAAGAAATATACAGCATGAAATGGGCTGCTCGACACCACTGGTACTTTGAAATTTGTTTTGCAATTGGCTTATGGATCTCCGTTTTGAGTATGTAACAAAGGGTGCCGAAAATGAACGGCACCCTTTTGCTATTTACCCATATACTCCTGTAAAAACTGATTTAACTTATCCACATATTTTTCTTCATGAATCACAAACGCCTCACCATGGCTAGACCCGTCAAAGGTAATCAGCTCCGCATCACTTTTCGTATTTTCATATAATTCTCTAGACATCGTTGTTGGCACGAACGCATCGTCATTTCCGTGAATATATAAAATCGGAACGTCCGCCTTTTTCACCTGTTTCAATGCCGAAGCCTCTGTTAATGAATAGCCCGCACGCAGATCCGTTACTAAACTTGTACTAGGTAAAACCGGGAATGCTGGTAGGTTATACATACGGTTCATTTGATACTTGAACAAGTCATATACGGATGTATAAGGACTATCTGCAACGACAGCTTTCACATTGCTAGGAAGCTCCTCACCACTTGTCATCAATACGGTTGCTGCTCCCATGGAAACTCCATGTAAAACAATCTCTGTCGATGGACCTTGCTTTGCCATGACCATGTCAATCCAATCAAGATAATCTAACCGATCATGCCAGCCAAAACCAATGTAATCTCCCTCACTCTGACCATGTCCTCGCATATCGGCTGTGAAAATATTGTACCCGAGCTGTTCATAATAATATTGGCCGTACAAGCCCATCTGTTTACCGTTCCCTAGATAGCCGTGTGCAAATATAACCGTTTTATCGGTTGGCTCCTTTGCTTCTAAAAAGTAGCCCTTAAGCTTCAATCCGTCAAAGGACTCAAGCTCCCATTCCTCAAAATCTTGATCGGCAACCCAGTCACGCCAGTTCCCTTCCAGTAAAACATCCATGGCTTCCCCGGATACTTCTAAATCCTCATTTCCATTTAAAAAATCCTTTACATTCCGTTCGATTGCTAGATTATAAAAATAATGACTGGCTATAATATCTATGATTAATAGGACTGCAACTAGCCCTATCCCCCATTTCATTAAGCGTTTCTTTTTCAAAGTTGTCTCCCCCTCGTGTCTATCTCTATATTTCTATTATACTAAAAATTTTAGATAATTTGGCCTAAATAGCAGTGGTAGTTATTGACATCGTTTTTAAAACAAAACAATATTTATGTAGAACTTGTATAAATTATGATAAAGTACAGCTATTACTAGGAGGACTGCTCATATGACAATTCCTTTAAAACAAATGAAATTACATAGATTAAAAATGCGCTTGAACAATCCCTTTACTACAAGTTTCGGCTCAGTACAGGAAAAAGAGTTCTTTATTTCGGAAGTGATAGATGGTGATGGGAATCGTGGTTTTGGAGAATCGGTTGCTTTTGCAAGCCCATGGTATACAGAGGAGACCGTGGAAACTTCTTTGCACGTCATAGAGAATTTCCTTATAAAAATTTTGCAGGAAAATGACATTCAGTATCCAGATGACGTAACCCAATTATTCTCTAGTGTGAAACGGAATAATATGGCTAAGGCCACATTAGAGGGGGCTATTTGGGATTTATATGCCAAGCGTGAGAATATCCCTTTGTCAAAAGCCATTGGTGGTATGAAGCAAGAAATTGATGTAGGGATTAGCATTGGCATACAACCGACAATTAAGGACTTATTAAAAACAATCGAACATTATGTACAGGAAGGCTATAAACGGATGAAAATAAAAATTAAGCCTGGTCACGATGTTAACGTGCTCCGTGAAGTACGTAAGCATTTTCCTAATACACCAATTATGGCAGATGCAAATTCTGCTTACACATTGGAGGATGCGGAGCACTTAAAACAGCTAGATAACTTAGGCCTAATGATGATTGAACAACCCTTGAAAGATGATGAGATCCTCGACCATGCTAAACTACAGGAAGAACTGAACACTCCTATTTGCTTAGATGAGAGCATTCATTCTCTAACCGATGCGAAAATGGCAATACAATTAGGTGCCTGCAAAATTATAAACATTAAAATAGGAAGAGTTGGCGGTATTACGGAAGCCAAACGCATTCATGATTATTGCAGGAAACACGATATACCAGTGTGGTGCGGGGGCATGCTAGAAGCCGGGGTGGGGCGTGCTCACAATATTGCCTTAACTACATTATCCCAATTTGTGATGCCAGGAGATACAGCAGGATCATCACACTACTGGGAACAAGATATTATTCAACCAGAGGTCTCCGTCAAAAACGGCGTGATAAAGGTCCCAGACCAACCTGGCATTGGCTATGAGGTTGATGAAGAAGCTTTAAAGAAATTTACTGTTGATCTCAAGACCTATGATTTGTAACTGTGTGGGCATTTCATTTGCTTGGCTACTAAGTTATAATGTAGAGACACTGTAAGGTTTGAAGTTCGTTTGGTCATATTGGTAATCACCACCTACTTCTGGAGGTTTATATGTTTTCACAAGCAGAAGAATTATTTGAGAGAATTTCACAGGATAATGAGGTTCTACGCGTTTTTAAGTTTCATTCTTATCGCGTTATGCATTTTGCTAGCCTGTTAGCAGAGGAAGTTCAATGTTTAGATGAGGATATGCGTGTAGCTAGCCTCCTTCATGATATCGGAAAAATGGGGTTATCGAAGGATATTCTCTTAAAGCCAGCTAAGCTTGACCCACTAGAATTTGAAATTATCAAGGCTCATTCACATATAGGAAATAATATATTACGAAAAACATTAAATGCCCCTAGAGCTGCACTTTTTGTTCGGGATCACCATGAACGTTGGGATGGAAAGGGATATCCACGGGGCTTGTCTGGTGAACAAATTTCCCTACAAGGGCGAATCATTTCTATATGTGACGCTTTTGATACGATGACCATTGATCGCCGGAATTATGATAAGCAAACCCTTACTTTTGAGAAGGCTTTTGAGGAATTACGGAACTGCTCCTGGGGACAATTTGATGGAGATTTGGTGGAGGCCTTTATCACTGTTATTGGAAAGCTTCAGTTATCAGATCCATCTCTATGGTTTGATAAGTTGGATAAGATTGAAGAAGTTCTATCCCCTCAAGCCAAAAAAAGTTGACCTAAATTAATACTAGGCCAAGGGACGGAGGGACAGGTTCACTGTCCCAAGGTTTAGCTTGGCAAAGGGAGAAAACCCACTTTACTACTTAATTAGTCGGTTTCATTTACCTCAACAAAACGATACATATATTCCATTGCTTCAGGCAAAGTTTCTCTCCATACATCCCAATTATGATCTCCATCTACAACTCTAAACTCCACTAACTCAGGCTGATGCTCTCTTAAGTTTTGATACAGTACTGCTGCATGATAAGCAATATCAAATGTATCATGGTCCCCAGAATTGATGTATAGGGGAACTTTTAGATCTTGTTGTTTATAGTCATCAATATACTGTGTGAAGTTCAATTCTTCCCACTTTTCTGGATCAAATTTTCCGTCTTTTTGATAAGTTGGATGAGTTCTTCCTGATGAATGACTTGGCGGAGTTGGAACATAAACAGCAGGGCTTAACGCTGCACCTGCGGCAAACATGTCTGGGTACTTTAAGACAAAATTAACTGTTCCATAGCCTCCAGCAGATAAACCTGAAACGAGTCGTCCTTCTCTATCATCAATCGTCCTCCACGTGTCATCAATATGAGGAATTAAGTCGTTCATAAACGCAGAATCGGCATTCTCATTATGTCCATCTACCCACCAGCTATTGCTACCTGGCATTACAATGATTGATTCAGGAATTTCACCTTCTGACATCATTTTATCTGCAGTTTTCTTCACATCTCCATTTCGAACCCAATCATATTCGTTGCCGTAGGAACCATGCAATAAATAAAGTACAGGGTATTCCTTATCTGATGTTTTATACCCCGTCGGCAAATAAATGTTGTAGCTATAATCTCTTTGAAGCTCCTCTGAATAAAAGCTTTGATGAATGATTTGACTATTACTTGATTTTGGGGAATCAACGTTAGCTAAGGAAAGAGTGGTAGGGATTAGTAAAGTAAAAATTAAGACAAAAATAAAAATAGATTTTCTTTTAAACATAAAAGCCCTCCTATTATAATTATTATTACTCTGCCAATACGCAACATTTTGGGTAATTGACAGAATAATTTATATATTTATAATTTTACAATAGTATGTGCGAGTTGTACTTAGGTAGTTATGATTAACTTTTATATATAACTGCTTTTTTACGGGACTCCTTGACTAGGAGGGATTGTTTAAATTCTTCTCGTTCATACTAAAAGACCGTTTCCCATTAAGTAAGGAAACGGTCTTTTTCTTGAAAAATTACATATAAAAGTTATGGCTGAACTTCATCATTTTGAGCATTTAAGTTCGTGAGCGCTCTTTTCATATGATGCTGGGCATCCTCCACTCGCTGTTGAGCATCAAAAAGTGGTTCTGTTGATGTACCACTACCATTGATTGCTTTGCCACGAGCCTCTTGTATCTTATCCTGTACCTCACGTAATTGTGTTTGGAGCTGCTGTATTTCCTGAGGGTCTGCATGATTGATGGCTTGGCGCGCTTCCTCTTCTAATTTTTGAGAAAGCTCACTTAGTTGTCGGATTTCATTTTCATTTTGAATCGGCATAAAAATTTCCTCCCTGTTTATCTTCTAACCATATTCTGTACAAAAATCCCTTAGCCTACTCTATGTTTTATTAAATTTAACTGTGGGACGGAGGGACAGGTTCACTGTCCCAAGGTCTCTTCCTAATGTTTGTATATGTTTAGGGAGATTAAAGCATTTGGGGAATACAAATGAAGAAAAAGATACAATTTCTCTTAGGAGAAATTGTATCTTTTTTATACTGGGGTGGGACAAGGGACCTGTCCCTCCGTCCCAGTTAAAAGGGATTGGTTCCCCAGATTGCGGATGTTTTGATAAAGGTGCGTTGTTCTAGCTTAAGTAGACTTGTGATGTATTCAGCTAAATCTTCTGCTTGAGTGAATTTCTTGGGGTTACGCTCACCAGAGTCTCCTCGTACGAGATCTGTTTCCACTAGGCTTGGTGTCAAAACGCTGACTCGGATGTTATGAGGACGTACCTCTTGCATGAGGGACTCGCTCAATCCGATGACGGCGAACTTTGATGCACTATATGCACTGGATCCCTTTGTGCCATAAATTCCCGACATAGAGGAGATATTGATAATGTCGCCTCGGTCTCTCTCCATCATACCTGGGAGAACAGCTTTAGTCACATACACCATCCCCATGACATTGGTATCCAAAACCTTTTTCCAAGTATCCGTTGATATGTCTAAAAATGGTCCATGTGCTCCAACAGCAGCATTATTGATTAGAATATCAATGGTACCAAGCTGCTCCCCGATTTCCTTTACTGCTAGCTGAACAGCGGTTTCATCGGATACATCCGTAGCAGCGGTGACGAATTTCGCACCTATTTCGGTTAGGTCCTTTCGAATTGACTCAAAGCTTTCCTCTGACCTTGCGATGAGCCCGAGCTCTGCTCCTTCTTTGGCAAGCTCCAATGCTGTTGCTCGGCCAATCCCTCTACTTCCACCTGTTATGAGCGCTTTTTTGCCTTGTAGTGATTGCATATGTATCATCCTTTCTATGTATTTTATTTTTACATAGAAAGGATGATGATTCCAATATTGAGGTTAGGAATTAGATAAGTTGCTGCTATTTGGTCCAAATGCTTCTGTCCACTGTTGTTTAAAATCTACGACATCAGATGCAGTTGAAGGAAAAGCAACCATTTTCTCAATGATGTCAGGAGCTACAGTTACCGTTTCTGAACCTGCTAAACAAACATTGTGTACCTGTTGCAGGTTTTTGAAACTCGCTGATAAAATTTCACAGGTTAATTCATAGGTAGCAAATAACTTGGCGATTTCTTCCACAACTGCTACACCATTCCCTGTTAAGTTATCAATACGATTCACATATGGAGCTACATATTTAGCACCAGACATGGCAGCCATTAAGGCTTGGAATGCCGTGTATACTGTAGTTGCAAGAGTTTGTATACCCTCTGCTGTTAGTTGTTTTATTGCCCTTATCCCTTCTTCAGTTACAGGTACTTTTACAATCACTTTCCCAGAAAGCTCATTCGTAATATAGCGGGATTCCTCCACGATTTCTTCTGCCGTATCTCCTAGAGCTTGAACAAATAACTCCTTCTCTTCCCCAATCATAGTACGGATTTCCTTCAAAACTTCTAGATAAGGTCTGTTTTCTTTTACTAGAAGAGTAGGATTCGTGGTGACTCCTGAAATAGGATAATATTGATTTAACTTTTTAATTTTTTCGATGTTTGCAGAATCGATATATAGCCTCATATTTCTACCTCCGAAAAGTTCATAATTAGAAAACACGAATTTCGCCAATAATGGCGAAATTCGATGTTTTTCATACTTTATTTTCAATTATCCTCTTGATTTACCACCTGAAATATTAATCGTTGTACCTGTAATGTAAGTAGAGTGATCTGATACTAGATACGTTACAAGGTCAGCGATTTCGTCTAGCTTTCCAACGCGTCCCAGAGGAATGGAACTAGCATAGTTACCTTCTAAATCTTCTACGTTTACGTTTCGTGTGTAAGCCAATGCTTCATTATAAGCATCTGTTGTAAGGCCTGTTTTTTCATTGATTCCTGGAGCAACTCCAACTACACGGATATTGTATTTACCAAGTTCTTTCGCCCAAGACCTTGTAAAGCCATTTAGTGCTCCTTTAGTTGCAGAGTATACACTTTGTCCAGCAGAGCCTTCCATACCTGCTTCAGACGTGATATTTACAATAACCCCACTATCTTGCTTTACAAATTGCTTGGCAGCAGCTTGTGCACATAGGAAAGGTCCTTTTTGGTTTACGCTAACCATGAAATCAAACGCTTTTTCGTCGATTTCATATTCTGGTTTTTCCCCTCTTACATCAACAAGAAGGCGTGGAAGGTTTACACCCGCATTGTTCACCAATCCATCAATTCGTCCATATTTTTCGACAGCAAGACGAACCATATTTTCAACACTTTCTTTATTGGTTACATCGGTTTGAACATTGTATAGATTTTCTGCTTGTTCTCCAGTTTCAACGCTTAAATCAGCAACAACCACTTTTGCTCCGTTTTGCTGAAGAGTTTGAGTAATGTGGCTACCAATTCCTGAATTACCACCTGTTACGATGACTACTTTTCCTGCTAAATCTGTCCATGCTTTA
This sequence comes from Salinibacillus xinjiangensis, assembly GCF_009649735.1. Taxonomy (GTDB): domain Bacteria; phylum Bacillota; class Bacilli; order Bacillales; family Alkalibacillaceae; genus Salinibacillus; species Salinibacillus xinjiangensis. Next base: position 92,741 of record NZ_WJNH01000006.1, on the reverse strand, counting down.
CTCATTTTCATTACTCCATTCTTTTTTCAAGTTATCTTCTATGAATCTTAATACCGTAAGTAAAGATCTTAATATAGAAAGAAGTCGTTGATCACGACTTCTTATCTTTCAATTTTAATCTCATCGCCTATATTGATGGCACTGATGTCCTTCGCTTCAAGTGAAAGTGTGCCAGCTAAATCTGGTTCAGTAGCTCCATCAAAACGTAGGGTAATATGTCCAAGTGATTGTAGATTTTTGTTTACTGCTTCCCCAACTGCAGTAACTTGATAAGAATGTTCACTGCCAATGGTTAGAACATCTCCAGCTTGGATATCTTTACGTAAGTTATTTTCAGAATGAAGAATACAAAATTCTGCTAATTCTGCTGGTGCATTATCTTTAAACGTAATTAACATACCTTGTTCTAAAAACTCATTTACTGATTCACCTAATTTAGTTACAACTGTTGAATAAACGGTTTCTGCCATTTTTGTTCACTCCTAAGTAGTATTATTCGTACATTCCAAAGCTTGCTAACCAAGCGATAAATACAGTAGGTGCTCCTGTTAAGAATCGTCCATACAGAACGGCTGGTACACCGACTTCAACGGTTTCAGGTTTTGCTTCAGCTAAGCCAAGACCAACTGGAACGAAGTCCGCAGCAGCCTGTGAGTTGATTGCAAATAATGCAGGTAAAGCAAATTGTGGAGGAATATTTCCGCGTCCAATCTCAACACCAATTAATGTACCGATAACCTGTGCAATAACCGCTCCAGGGCCTAAGAATGGGGAGAAGAGTGGGAAAGATACAATTGCTGATAATAGAATTAATCCCCATACACTTCCACCAAGTGGAGTTAACACATTCGCAACTAGATCACCAATACCAGATTCTAAGATTACACCAATTAACATAGCTACAAACGCCATAAACGGTAGAATAGTTTTAATTACAGTATCAATCGCATCACGACCAGCTTGGTAAAGAACAGACATGACTCCACCCATTACCTGGCCAACCTTAGCGATCATACCACCATTACGTTGTTCACTAATCTTTTTTGTACTGTCATATTGATTTGAGTTTTGATTAGAAGCAGGAGCTTCCTCTACAACCTCTGCTGTCGCAGCAGCCTCTACTTCACCTTCACCAGCTACAGAAATATTTTCCGGTTTAACAGCGGATACATAAATATCCTCTGTAATGAAATCTCTCATTGGACCACTTTGACCAGTGGCCATTAGGTTCATAGTAGGAATTCGCTTTTTAGGATATAAACCTGCTCTTAAAGTACCACCACAGTCAATTACGACAGCTGCGGTTTCCTCTTCAGGGACACTTGTTTTGAAGCCATCTACTAATTCAGCTCCACTTAACTCCGCAAATTTTTCTGCTACAGGGGAAATGGTTCCACCAGTTATGTTTACTATTTTATTCTTCTGCTCATTGACAGGAATAGTTAATGGTCCACCGAACCCGCCTGGGCCAGCGGTTACTTTTATTGTTTTATACTCAGCCATGTTATGCTACACCCTTTCCTTCATCTAATTTAGTTTGCAGCTTAATGCCTTGTTTTTTCTCCATGTATGTTACACAAATGTCTGTGATCCAACCTCTTAACATGTTCGTTACAATACCGACTAGTAGATATCGAAGTGCGAGGTCTCCGGTTGATAAACCTAATTCTGTAATCCCAGCAGCAACCCCTAGGAAAACGAATAGCTCACCTGGGTTAACGTGCGGGAACAAACCATTCATAGAGTGACAGGAATAACTTGATGCTGCATAATATCCTGGTTTATATTTCTCTGGTAAAAAACGTCCTAGAGATAAAGTCATCGGGTTAAGTAAAAAGAAAGTTCCTACAAAAGGTAAAACTAAGTAACGTAAAAAGATATTTTTCGAGGAAGCCATTGCTAATTTATTCACTTTATCTTCCCCAACTAATTGAACAAGTGCATTCATGGCAACCATTAGTACAATAATTAATGGAATGATATCAGTAACAAATCCTACGAACGTTTCAGCTCCACGTTCAAATAGACCGATGAAGCCTTCTGCTGCTTTAACTAAAAAATCCATGTTTTTCCCTCCTGATTGTCTTATTTACCAAAACTGGAGATTAATTTTCCAAACGGACTCTTTTGTTGTGGAATTTCTTCTCCTCTTGCTACTTTTTTGTATACGTCTACAGCATCATCAAACGCTTTTTTGGTATAGCGATCCATTTTGTTGTAAACGTCCTGATCGATATTTAGTAAGTCTTGTCCTTCTAGTATTTTAAAATCTCTAAATCTAGCAAAAATTGTAACCCCTTGCATTTTTCGCGCAGTATGAATTCTTCCACGCTTATCAATACCCATTAATAGAACAACCCCGGTACGGAATATCCCTTTTGACCTGCCGATAGATACCCGCCCCTTTTGTCTAAGAGCATTATAATGTTTGTTAAAATTCCTAAGTTGTCCTGTTCCAAGTATCGTTTGCAGTATCCAGGCAGCCGCTATGCCAACCAAAATAAAAATAATTTCCATAACCGATATTCCTCCATTAATTTTTCTCTATCATTCTATTTATTTCTAGTGCTGTCTCTTCATTGGTCACGAGTGTATTAATAAACCTTCCTCTCATTGCACCTATAATAGATTCAGCCTTTTCTTTTGAATTAGCAACGCCTATGCAATAACGTAGGGTCTTTAACTTTTCTAATTCTACGCCTATGGTTCTTTCGGAAACAGAGGAGTTTACAACCTCACCATCTATCGTATAAAAGCGAGAACAAATATCTCCAATTGCCTGATGCTTTTTCAGTTCATTTTGCTCATTGTCTCCAAGAAATCCTGACCAAACCATATTTGATGAGCTAATTTGAGCGCCGATCCCAACGATTGCCACCGTCAATTCATCCCAAAGCTGTATAATCTCCTGCATGAAACTCGATTCAAGTATTTCCTGAGTGGTTTCTTTGGAATTATAAACAGCTGCAGCATTAATGAAATGAGATTTTCCTTGCAGGGCATTTGCCATCCTCATAGTGATTGCGTTTACATGATAGTCCGTATTCATCCCACCAGGTCCGCCAACTAAGGGTACGCATAATGTATTTTTAGGCTTTAGTTCACCGATTTGATGAACCATATCTCCTAAGGTTTTTCCCCAGGCAAGTCCAACAATATCTTCATCTCGTAAAATGCGGTTCAATAATTGATTACTAGCCTTTGCAATTGTAGCTGAGAGATTTTGTGTACTCTGCTCAGAAAATGATGGAACAATCATGACTTCCTTCATTCCAAAGTGTCGCATAATCTTTTCTTCTACTTCAAAAAGCTCATTAGCGTTACTTTGAACGTGGATTTTCACAATCCCTTTATCCCGAGCTTTTTTTAGCATTCTACCAATTGTTGTACGATAGATTCCTAATTCTTTTGAAATCTCGGCCTGTGTGTAATCCTCATCATAATAAAGTTTGGCGATTCGATATAATAAACGTTCCTCTTCCCAGTTCATATACCTCCTCCGCTCTTTTTGCACATATGTGCAAGTATGTATCAAATGCGCATCTGAAACTGCTTTCATTCTATTACCGCTGTCGAACTTTGTCAACAAAAAAGTATAAAAAGTTTGAAATTTATTTTAAAAACTAGAAATTGAAATAATATTTATATAAAATGGATAAGAAAAAATCATTCACTTTAATAGACTAGTAGAGAGGTAATCAAACATATGATGAATGGAATAGTATTTTTTGATTTAGATGGGACATTATTAAATGCTACGTCAGATGTGGATCCTGACGTAATCGCAGTTATTGAGGAATTAAAAGAAAATGGGTATGAGCCGGTTATAGCAACTGGGAGATCTGTTGTTGAAGTGGAAGAAGTCTTGGAAAAAACCGGAATACATTCTATTATCTCGATGAATGGTCAACACGGAATTTTTAACGGAGAAACACTATATCAAAACAAGATTTCTATCGACATTTTAGAAAGATTACGAGAAATGGTAATGTCACGAGGAGAAGAGATAGCTTTTTATAATGTTAATCAAATAAGAGTGACAGGTCATAATGATATAGTCCAAAAAGCTTATGAAAAAATCCATTCTCCTGTTCCACCAATTGATGGAGACATGCTTGATAAAACAAATGTAAACATGGCCCTTGTTTTGGCAGATACAGGAGATGAAGAATATAAACAAGCATTTCCAGAACTAAGCTTTATTCGAAATAGTCCGTTTAGCATGGATGTCATACCTAAGCAGGGATCAAAGGCATCCGGGATTAAAACATTCCTTGAAATTTTGCAGATTAAGGATATTCCTACATTCGCTTTTGGTGATGGGAATAATGATATGGAGATGTTTGAGTTAGTCGATTACGGCATTGCAATGGGGAATGCTGTTGAAGGCTTAAAAGAAATCGCATCTTTTGTTACGGATACCAATACTAATGGCGGTATTTCTAAAGGCTTGAAGTATTATAATATAATTTAATAGGGCTGGGTTACAAGCCCTGGATACTATAAAAAAATGCCAGCTCAAATGCTGGCATTCTTTATAGTGCAATCACTACTCCCCCCACCTTTTCGGACTCCAAATTGTCCCTTCAATTTCTCCTTCCATTTGATAAATGCGTTTACTTTGCTCCTTTAAAATATCTTCCGTTGCTTTAATGAGCGTGCGCTGATAATAATCGTCTGTTTTATGAAATAGACGCTCTAGCTCTTGAAGAATCCAGGTCTGTTGTTCCAATTTTCACACCTCGCTTCGGTCTCATTCATGATACATTTGGTCCAAGACAATCTGTAGCCCATCCATATTCGTCCGGTTTTCCTCGATAATTTCCATTGCAAATTGTAAAATCCTCGCCTCTTCAGAATTACTTTTAGACTTAGCGAGCTGCTGCAACTGACGGATAAGCCAGCTTTCCCTTGTTGCTAAACTATTGTTGTTTTCCATCGTCAGTTTTTGCCAATACGGAATCAATATGTCCATTTTTTGCTCATCTTCTAGGTAAGGGAATTGATAAACTTCGAATGGTCTAAGATAGTGCATGCCTGTTTTATTCGCCATGGCTTGGAAGGGTTTGGTTAATTCACTGATTGAAAATTGCTCCTTACCGCCTGCTTGATATTCTCTTTCGGAGACACCAATCATTAAAATCAAACCAAATTCTTTGCCTTCTAAAATGCCCCCTCTCTTTCCGAAAGCAACTCCCTCTTCTAAAACAACATCCTGCCAATGCTTGATAAGAGGTGGGGAGCTATACCAATAAAATGGGAATTGGAATAAAATACGGTCGTGCTGTCTCAGTAACTCTTGTTCCTTTTTGGGATCAATATCCCAATTCGGATAATGGGATTCTAAGTGATGAACGGTTACGTCCTCAAAACCTTTGATTGCATTCAAAAAATATTGCTGACTATATGACTCAATAATATCAGGATGAGACACTATTAATAAGGTTCGCACGTGTTTGGCCTCCTAGCACTTTCAACATTTACACTTATTATTCAACTTTACGAGTCCGGTAATACGAAAAAAGTGGGACGCGGGACCTGTCCCCATGACCCACTGTAATGTTATGAGACGAGCTTCATATAATGTGAACAAAGGAGGAGATATTGTTGTTTTATTTAGGGCAGAAATTGTTTAGGAATCATATCGTTCAGTTGTGCTTGATTGGGATTAGTTTTGCACTTGCTCTGATTGCGCAGCACCTTTCGTCTCATTCGGTACAGACGTCCATTATGAACTTCATGACCATAAGTTTTGATTACCTCTTTAATACTCACAATCACATAGGTTTCTTTAAACATATTGCTTTTCCCGCTATTTTTTATGTAATATCTTCTATTTTACTATTGTGGATGGGAATATTTAATTTAAAAACCTTTTTATTAGAAGATAACAAAGCAGACCTTATACTCAGGATGATGCTTGCGATTCTTCAAATTGGTTTATTCGGCTTATTTTTCGTAACTGGCGGTATGCTTTTCGAAAACTTTTCCTTGTTTGGTTTGATGATCTTTTTTATTTGTGCCTTAATTGTATCAGGATTTGCCTCAGATCATAAATAGTCAGTTTTGGATTTGATTTTTGACTAAATGGTAGATTAGTATAAGGGTGAGGATGCTAAATGATGGGGGAATTTTATTGAAAAACCTTATTAGAAAGAGTTTCATTTTTTTAGTTTCTATATTCTTGTTTTTTCTTCTTGTAACCAATGATGATTGGCTTGAATTTCTCTATATTAATACTGTTATTTATTTCCTTATATTAGCGATTATTTTTGCGTTTGTATGCTGGATTGGAATAAGGTTGGATAGATGGTTGGAGACGCTCCCTTTGCAAGCCCCTATCCGTTTATTTGGTAGCCTATTATTCATTCTTTTTTTTAGCTATCAGTTGTTCACACCGTACTTTTATTCGGATAACTCTCTAGAAAAGTCGGGTGTTGAACATATTAAATCCTATTATAAACTCTCAGATGACAATCTTACTGCTGAACAACGGGAGAATCTGGCTAAATCTTCGTTGAATGAAGAAATGGCTTATTCCGCTTTGAAACTAGGTAATTATCCTGAAAGCAAATTGACTGGTATAGACGTGCTGGAGATTAATCGTAACTATTATCTCTATCACTTAATTGTGGAGGTTAAGGAGCAGGTTGATCACCAGATTGAGAAAATGACCTACCGTTTTACATTTGATAAGGAAAATGGTGGTTTTAAGATAAATGGAATGGAAGTCGTGAATCATTAGGGGGTGGGACGAGGGACCTGCCCCTACGTCCCACCGCGGATTGCTTGTGCACTGAGCTGTGAGCCTATGACGGATTCGATGATGCGATTTAATATCATGGTTTTAGTGTGTTTGGGGTTGATGTACACATCGAGCAATTTTGCCAGATGGATGATATCTTTTTTTGTTTTGAGTAGTTGCTGATTGGTAAGATATTCCTTAGCTTCTTCTGGACTTTTGAATTTTTGAAGCGTTTCTTTTACTTTTATCAGCTCATCATCTTCATTTTCGTCTTTTATTTGAAAATGAGCGGCAATCTTCTGAAAGAGAACCTTTTTGGTATCCCGCTTTTTGGCGTCAATCTTTAAGGATTCACATACTGAAATAATGTCCTTTTTTAACATGCCAGTACAGTTCCTTTCAACCTCGCGAATCGTTCTACTCTTTTTGATTTTCTCAATGCGTTTGTCGTCTCCTTGATTATTTTCCTTAAATTCAATTTTACCCTTGCCGCTGATTAAGCTTCTATATTGCTCCTCGCTTAGTGAATGAATAAATTTTGTTATGAGCTCGAACAAAGCTTGCGTCTCATTTTTCGACATAACCTTTAACTCCTCACCTTCGCCTTCATTGTGTGTAAAACCTCGTCTACTAAAGCCCGAATTTCCCACTTGATTTTTTTCTGTTGGATATTCCCTTGATGCAAGATAACAGGTATTCCAGTTTCAGGTGCACTTGCAAACAAACTTTTATTCTCACGAAGATAGGAATTAAAGAATGGAAGTCGACTTCTTTTGACCTGTGCAATATATTCCCTTTGGGCAGAAATCGGGACACCCTTATGGTAGGAAACCATGGTAAACACAATCCCAAGCATTTGTGGTGAAATAGGTGGCATATGACGATGATTGGTTTCATGAAGATGTTGATTATATTTCTTTTTCAGGGTATCTACGTGTTTCAATAATGTATTAATTCCAAGGGTAGAAAGATAATCTGTTCTGGCAGGGACGAGGTAATAATCACTCGAAACAATAGCATTTTGTGTGATGAGATTAAAATTTGGCGGGCAATCTACGATGATCATGTCATAGTCTTCTTTAATTTCCTCCAGCTTAAAACGTAGGCGAGATAATACATTTACATAATTATTTCTAATTGCTCGATCGGTGTGACCACCTAATTTACTCGAAAGCTCCATATCAACCTCAACCAATTCCAAGTGGGAACAAATCAAATCAAGCCTTCCACTGCTTCTACTTTGAGCTAGCTTTTCATTTAATCTTGTTGGTGTGATGATAAGCTCTTTCAAGGAAATATCATGGTTATAATCTAAATATTGATCATACCAATGCTTAATGGTTCGCTCTTGCCGATCAAGGGCTTTCCAATCGTCGATACTAACAAAAGACAACGTTAGATTAGCCTGTGGGTCCAGGTCAATTAACAGAACCTCCAACCCGCGATATGCCATTTCAGCTGCAACATTAGCCGATAACGTCGTCTTCCCAACACCTCCCTTATAATTCATGATTGATATTACCCCATAACAACCACTCCCTCTAGATATGTATGTAACCATATATATGCTAAAAGGAGGATATTTAAAACCGGGACGGGGGGACAGGTCCCTTGTCCCCGTCCTCTAGCCGGTGGTGGGACGCGGGACCTGTCCCTATGACCCAATTGGCTCTTCGGTTTCTCTCACTAACATCCATTCTCCATCAAAGTTCTGCCAGTTTTCGATTGTAAACAGTCTTGCCAAGACCTCCTCATCTTTTTGTATAACTTGTTCGTAAAAAACGACAGCGTTCTCGTAATCCCTTAATCGAATAACGCGATTATTAAATTTCTTTTCAGCTCCTAAGAAGTGCTTTACAGACTGCCGCATACCACTAATTGCCTCATCCCGCTTGAATATAACCGGTCTCTCACTTCCGCCTTTAAAAAAAGCAACGTAATAATCTTCTGCCATTCTTTCTAAGGATGTTGTATCACCTGAAGTCATTGCCGCATTCCAATCCTCAATAAATTTGTCATGCATGCTAGTGAATTCAATTAATGACCTATTCATTTTATCCTCTCCTTTGAAAACTTATTTACCGCAAAACTACGAGCTTAAGTAAATGTAATCTATTTGTAAAGTTAATAAAGGTATAAAAAGTCACCCATTTCACAACTTAATTTTGAATACAGACACTATGAAAGGAGTTATTTTAATGCAGAGATTTCGTAAGTTATTAATTATTTGTTTTGTCCTCGGAATTGTCGTAAATGGTACAGTAAAAACAAATGCCCAAATTCAAAACATCCCAACGGCTGAGATTGCTATTAACGGAAAGGCTGTGGATGGGATTAATCCGATTAAAATTGACGGGACGTACTATTTACCATTTGTAAAATTAGCAAAGGTATTGGGGTACAACAGCATTAAATTTGAAAAGAAGACGAAAACTTACGAAATAACAGACGGTTCAACCAAAATTAGAACGACAATGGGTGGAAGAAGAGCCAAGAAAGGAAATGAATATGTAAATATAAAACCACCACGTTGGATTCAAGATACTGCTTACATTTCCCTACACGCTGGTGGTGCGCTGTTTAATGCCAATATTACATTCAAAAAGGAAAATGGCTCGATTCAGGTAAAAAAACCTGCACAATATTACATTGTCCATACAGGAGATACACTTTGGAATATATCGCGAATTCACCACACCACTGTTAATAAATTAAAATCCGTCAATAACCTAAAGTCAAACCTGATTGTTGATGGTCAAAAATTAAAACTACCTTCCCGAGAGCAGGCAAAGGAAATGGAGCCTAAAAAAGAACGGGAACCGGTGAAGAATCCGAATCAAATCAGTGTATCAGATCAGCGACAGAAATTACTCAATCATGCGAAGGATTATATCGGTGCTGGCTATAAATTTGGAGCAACACTAGCCGAAGCCCCTAAACTATTTGATTGCTCTTCTTACACCAAGCTTGTATTCCAGCAAATTGGGATAGATATTCCACGCGTATCTAGAGATCAGGCTAGCAAGGGAAGAGTGGTTACGAGTCTAAAAGCTGGTGATTTAATGTTCTTTACTACTGAAGACCTATACTCAGACGGAAGAGTCGGACATGTTGGTATTTATATGGGCAATGGTGATATGATTCATGCTTCAAGCTCTCGAGGGGTAACTATAACGAAAAATGTATTAGATAACTCATACTGGAAGAAAAACTATCTGTTCTCAAAACGAATTATTGAGTAGTGGTACAGAGGGACACGGGACGTGGGGACAGGTCCCACGTCCCAAATATTTTGCCTCAGCACTATTTAATTTCCACGTTTGTTCGTTGGAAACCGATTTTAATGCTTAGCCAAGTACTAGTTGATACGAATCAGTCTTTCTATGGTCAAACATTAGTTGTCCAATCATTTCCTCCCCTGGAGTAAAGGGACCTGAAAAAGCTGCAATCTTATGCAAGGATGACTTCCATTAATTTGTTCACATTTCCAATCCCTATTTATATTACTTCGAATAAAATCTATAAGATATCGTAGTTGAAAAGACTGAAGGAAACATATCTTTTTATAACATTTGAATATAAATAGGAAGTTTACCCCAGTGGGAAAGAGAAAGGTCCAAATCCCATTTTAGACAAGGAAACTTTATCCGCTCTTTAGTCCATACTCTTCTCCCACCCTGCTTTGATTTCAACACCTGTGGCCTTTGCTGTATCTTCTAAGTCCTTCAGATCCTGTTCAGATAAATTAACATCAACGGCCGAAATGGCTCCCTCAATATGACTGGATTTTGTTACTCCGATAATAGGTACTGTTCCTTTCGCTATCGCCCAAGCCATAGCAATTTGCGCCGGTTCAACATCGTGTATACTACCTAATCTTTTCATTAAATCGATTAATGGATCTAACTTTTGTAGAACCTCTACATTAAAGGCATCCCCTCTTCTTGTCCCACTTTTGAAAGGATTCTGGGCATTATATTTACCGGTTAACGCTCCTTGTTCCAATACCATGTAAGAGAAGAATAGTACATTATTCTGATTACACCATTCTATAATCCCCGCATCCTCTGATGAGCGATAAAGTAAGCTGTAATGATTTTGTACTGCTGAAAGTTGTAAACCTTCTTTTTCAAGAATAGACGCAGCTAATTTTATTTCCTCTAAGTTATGGTTTGATACACCTGCATGTTTTACTTTACCACTTTTCATTAAAGGAATTAGTTCAGCTGTCCATTTGTTCACATCATTTGGATTATGAATCCAGTAAATATCGGCATGATCCACGCCCAACCGTTCTAAACTCTCCGTAAGGGAATTCTCCATATCATCTTGAGCACCTGGAGTAAATTTTGTGGAAATGACGACATTTGACTGTTCTTTCAATAATTTCCCCAAAATGGTTTCCGATGCTCCCATTCCATATACTGCTGCCGTATCCCATAAGTTAAATCCAGCCTGCATTGCCGCTTCAAAAAGAGGTTTTAAATCTTTATCATTAAGATTGTTGCCAAAAACAGCATCTCCTCCATTTACCCCATTACCCCAGGACCAAGTCCCTAATGCAATGGGTGGGATTTTTTGGTTTTTTAATTGCACAAATTTCATTGTTACCTTCCATCCCTTCAGAACATTTGTACTTTCATTTTTAACATTTATTGGATAAGTTTACAAGGATGGGACGAGTTCATCGTCCCAAAAATGATGAAGAATTGAGTCAAGGGACCTGTCCCCTCGACCCAAGTTTATTTTAGTGGTAATCTAATCATATATTATCTAAAAATTTTTAAAAATAGGAGTGTCGATTATGAGCAAAGCCATACCACAAATCACACTAAATGATGAAATTACAATACCATCTATAGGTTTTGGTACATATAATCTGAATGGAAGTGAAGGCGCAGCGGCTATATCAAGTGCAATAGATATTGGTTATCGACTCATTGATACAGCTTATAATTATGAAAACGAAGGTACTGTAGGGGAAGCAATTCGACGTAGCACAGTCCCAAGACAGGAGTTACGGATTACATCTAAGTTACCAGGACGCTATCACACATATCAAAAGGCCGTGAAAACCATTCAGGAATCCTTATATCGCGCAAATCTCGACTACTATGATTTATACCTTATTCATTGGCCAAACCCCATACAAGACCAGTATGTAGAAGCTTGGCAATCACTAATTGATGCAAAAAAATGGGGACTCATTCGCTCTATTGGAGTGTGTAATTTCTTACCCGAACATATAGAGCGACTTGAAGAAGAAACAGGGGTAAAGCCTAGTATAAATCAGATTGAATTACACCCCTTTTTCAACCAAGATCAACAATTAAAATGGCACAAAGAAAATAATGTTACAACGGAATCCTGGAGTCCATTAGCAAGAGCGAATGATGTTTTTGAAAATAAAACCATTAAAAAGATTGCTGATGACCATAAGAAGTCTGTTCCACAAATCATATTACGTTGGCATTATCAGCTTGGTGCAATTCCGATTCCTAAATCCGCATCCCCTAAACGCCAACTAGAAAATATTTCAATTTTCGATTTTTCTTTAAATGATACAGAAATGAATATCATTGCCGAGCTAACTCGTCCAGACGGAAGGATTAATGACCAAGACCCAGCTGTCTATGAAGAATTTTAAAATGGGACGGTGGGACAGGTTCATCGTCCCAAAAATGTTGATAAAGTGGGTCAAGGGACCTGTCCCCTCGACCCACTTCTTACTTCATGTAACGATATTCCATTAGGCTTTTTAAGATAGTGATTTCCTGTAAGATTTCTTCTCCAATATTGGTTTCTAAAACTTTTTTTCGCTCCAGTTCTTTGTCTACTAATCGTTTTACCGATAAGACATCCATCCCGTTTAGTAAAACATCTTCTTTGGAATTAAATTGCTGGTGTGCAACCAGCTGCATACCATAGGAATTATACAATAATGTATAGCCCGCTATCCCTGTTGTAGACTGATATGCCTTGGAAAAGCCACCGTCAATGACGACCATTTTCCCATTTGCTTTAATTGGATTTTCACCGTCAATTTCCTTAACAGGTGTATGACCATTGATGATGTGACCTTGATCAGGATCGAGGTCAAATTCCGTTAACATTTTCCTGCACATGTCCTCATTTTCACGTAAATAATAGTATGGGTTCTTTTTTTCTTTATGGGTTTCCTTGTCCTTAATGAAATATCGCTCAAAGGTTGTCATCGCCCTTTTTCCGAAAAGTGATGAATATTCCCCTGTCCATAAATACCAGACCATATCGGTTGCTAGGTCATCCGTTTCCTCTGGGTGCGCAAAAGCATGTCGTAAATAATGCTCAAAAATATCCAGTAGCTCCCGGCCCGCATAGGTTTTATTATCAATTGTCATTTTCTCCATATTGCCGTTTTCATCAATCGGAATACAGCCGTGAATTAATAGGTTTCCGTTATATTTCAAGTACAGGCTCCCTTTTTTCATTAGAAACTTCATATGTCGGGCTAGTTTTTCTGAATGTTGGACAGAAAATAAGAGCTTGTCCATCACTTGTTTTTCTTCCTCTAATAATTCATCTGGCTGGTTTGGATTCACCGTTGCAAAGCAGGTATTGTCCAATGGATATGTTTTTCCCTGAATGGTTATTTCGTTTCGGTCATAATCAATCTTTTCAAGCAAAAGCCTTTCTGACATATTAAAGTATGGACGCCTTTTAATAATCGGACTTTCTAGCTTAAACTGGATCATGGAAATAGCCTGATGAATTTTCGTAATTTGCACTTGTTCATGTTCAGATAACTTTTTATCAGAAAGACGCTTGGGACGAAAAGCTGGATTGTCCCCATAATATTTCTCCGCAAGATTTAGAAGAGGTCTCAGATTGATTCCATAAACATCCTCAATAATATCCAAATTATCATAACGCGCACAGATGCGAATGATATTAGCTAGACACACCTTTGACCCTGCATATGCACCGATCCATAGGACGTCATGGTTCCCCCACTGAATATCAACAGAATGATAATTGATAAGTGTATCCATAATTTTATCCGGCTCAGGTCCACGGTCATAAATATCTCCCACGACATGAAGGTGGTCAACTACCAATCTTTGCGTCGTATATGCAAGGCCGATGATGAGCTTATCCGCCTGATTGAGGGAAATAACTTGCTGAATGATTTTGGCATAATAGGGCTTCTTATTGGTATACTCGTCCGTTTTGTACAGTAGCTCCTCGATGATATACACAAACTGTTGAGGCAATGCTTTCCGTAATTTTGACCTTGTATATTTAGAGGAAGAATACGAAACAAGCTTAATTAAATGTTCAATAATTTCCTTATACCACTCGAGCAACTCCTCTTTATTGCCAAAATTATTCTTAATCAATTGTAGTTTTTCTTCCGGATAATACACCAATGTCGCAAATTCATTAATTTCCTCTTCCGATAACACATCCGTAAAAAGGTCTCTGATTTTCTCTTTTACTTTGCCTGAACCATTTCTTAAAACATGCTGAAAAGCCTGGTACTCCCCATGTAAATCGCTTACAAAATGCTCCGTCCCCTTGGGTAAATGGAGGATAGCTTCTAGATTAATAATTTCCTTGACTACTTTTTCTTCAGAATCATATCTTTGAGCTAATAAATCTAAGAACTTCGTATTCAAATTAAGCATCCCCCTTGAAATGAACCATATGTATCTATTAAACCTATTTCCATTATATAACTGATAACAATATTTTTAAAGTTGGGACGGAGGGACAGGTCCACTGTCCCAGGAATCCTTTACCGATGGGACGCGGGACCTGTCCCCCCGACCCGGTTAGTCGATAAAATGGTCGTGGATGTATTTTATTTCTTCTTGTAGGGATAAGATACCGTAGGCCTTACCGACATTACCCTCCTTTATGGACCATAGAAAGTTGTGATCCTCATCAGCTGTTGAAAAATTTCCATCCTCCCATTTTTCAACCATATCCAATAACTCCGTTTTACGTTCAAAATTACCTTGCTCAATAACCTTATTCACTTGCTCTATGGTTTTAGGGTGCATTGGAATCTGACCCCATTTTTTCTCAGCTTTAACCTTCTGATGGACCATTTCATGGAGTACATCAATCACTTTCATTTCAGATGGACTTTCATCTAGCTTTAGCTGGAGATAATCTTCATTTATTTGATCTAAAGCCTCTTGCAATCTTGCTTTGTCTTCTATCCTTTTTTCCTCAGCCTGTAACGCTTGGCTTTTTTTCGTCACTATTGTACGACCATTTTCAGTTGCACTTTCATTGAGACCAGAAAGTGCTCCTATGATATATTGAACGGAAAAGAAACAAATGGCGATTGTAGCAATAATTGAGAATGTAATAACAAGAATTTTTTTCAAATAGATCCCCCGATTCTAGTACCCTTATTCTAACATGGCCAAGCCCTAAACAAGGATTTCACATTTTTACATCGAAGCAGAAATATCCTTAACCTTAGCTTCAAATTTTTTCATTAGTTCCTGAAACTCCTCTCCTTTGCCCCCACTCCTCACGATATCCTCAGAAATTTGCCTCCATTCATCAAAATCCTCCGTCATTCCAAGCCTCTGAACATCCTCATGGAAATTGTTTATATAACGAATTGTAGAATGTGCAAGTGTGAAAATGGCCGTTTCCTTCGATTGATTGGAAAGATACTCAGAATCAGGTTGAAGGTTTTCCGCTGTAGTGGTAACGAATGACTCTAGCGTGATCTCGTCGGTTCTTCCCACTTTGTATTGAATAAGCGGATTCTCCATTTTGTGATTGCTTTGTAAAGCGTTAGCTAAATCGTTAAACATGTGTGTGGCCTTGCGATATTCGTTGTAAGCCGCTTCCCAGTTTTCAATCCCTAATTCTTGTGCTTTTAGGTAATGGGATTTGGCCTCTTGTAACCAATCTGACAATACTTTATAGTTTTTGAGTGGTTTTTCAACCCGTTCAATAAGGCTTAAATCTCGCTCCATATTCGATTCAATATCATGCCATCCACCGACTGCATTGTGATTTGAATTGTAGGTTTTCGCATAGTCCTCCATATAGCGACGAATGTCATCGTCTATCTCTGGAATATCTTCGCCTATACTTACGCTACCATTTAATACAGCGTGTTCTGACAAGTCTGCACCGACTAACGTTTTAAAAAACGCCAATGCTTGGGTTCCTTTGGGTACTGGTGATTGATTCGGACCATCGAAGTGAATTACACTTGTAACCCTCTTTTTCTTTTCATTTATGACAAAACCATTTTCATAGACAATTAAATCATCAGCATTTGTATAGCCTTGAATATGCTCTTGTGCCTCTTCAGGGTTCATTCGCCCTTTTTCTGGAAGCTCAAAATCACTCAATGTTTCCTTAATAGTTGCAATTCGTGGGTCCATGGAAGGCTCTATTGTTTGGTCTTCGTTATTTTGCTTTTCACCAGATTTATCCATCCGGGTTTCGTTTTGGCCATGTTCCTTGGCTGTTTGGCCATCCTCACTCACTAGGCTAATAGTGATAAAGGTGAATATTAGAACAGCCGCAATAGAACCGATCCCACCAACTATCCGTTTCATCCATCTATTTTTTCCTTCTAGCTTTTCATACTGATTAGCAAATTCCACTACATTTTGATGAATTTCCTGAAAGTCCTTCTCTCTCAATTCGTTCTTAGGAAATTGCCTCAATTCACGTTCCAGTTGTTCAAAATCATCATGGTTACTCATCTTCAACACCTCCTCGTTTTTTCCGAAGAGCCTTTAACGCTCGGTAATACGTAGTTCTAACCTTCTCTTCCTTCCAGTCTAATACCGCAGCTGTTTCGGCAACCGATAACTCCTTTAATCCTCTTAATACCACTGCATCTCGATAATTTGGTTTTAATGAATGTATGGCTATATAAAGCTCCTTACGTTTTTCATTCAGATCTATTAGATTTTCTGGCATTTGGTCTTGATCAACCTTTAACATGTCATCAAGTTCCGATGTTAAAACTAGCTTTTTCCTATTTCTTTTTCTTGCATCATCGATTGCCACATTTCGTGCTATACTAAACAGCCATGTTTTCGGACTGGATTGCTGCTTAAAGGTTTTCAACCCTTTGATGGCTTTAATGAAAACCTCTTGAACCAAATCTTCAACATCCCTGTTTCCTGTGTAATAGACTAAAAAATCATAGACATCATGGCTATATTGATGAAACCATTCTGAAACGATATCACTCTTCGACATGTCGAAATTCCCCCGGTTTTTGCTACTCAATTATTAGACGTGAATGAAGTTGGTTTATGGCAGTTTAGAATAAAAAATTTTATCTTTTAAAATGGGTATTCCTAATTTGAAGGAAAACGGAGTAGAGGTAGATGAAATGCAAAGAATGCCTTTTGGTACCATGTGCCAATTTAAGGACCAAGATGGAAATAACTATATATTGCGTGAGGATAAATAAAATATATTAAAAGCCAAAAGCATGGTATTTCAAATGAAACCATGCATTTACTCTGTCAAATACTCTTTTTGTTCACCTTATTCCTTTATCCTCTTATTTTCAGGGTGCTTTAACCAATAACGAACTCCTTTGCCTGCTAATGGTTCGTCGTCATATCTTGGGATTACGTAAAAACGACTATGGAAAATAAACTGGTTAGAAACTTCCCCAACTTTCCAACCAAGTGTATAACCATCAGGAGAAAACTCTTGTTCTAAGTACCCTTTTGGACTTTGTAAGAGTTCATATGTATCGTTCCATTCTTCTTTCGTTAACTCAAAGGCATTTGCGTGATGTTTTTTAGGCACAATCACCCCACACCCCTCTAACACATCTTGTTCTTTATTATGTTGTAGGAAGTAACAGGTTTCGTTTTCAAATATGATATTCTGGTCCTTATCTTTGTCCGTATGACAAAATGGACAATTTTCTTCATGAAACATACTTTTATCCACCTAACTATCTTACTGAAACAGGTCCGTATTTCTTTTTGTAATGCTCTCCCCAATCTGGCTGTGTTCCATCAAGATCCGTGAAATTATAGGTTTCAATTTTTACTTCCTCCTCAATGAACTCTATTTTTATCCTTGTAAGTAAAAAAGACAGCACATACGACTGCCCTAAAAAAGTTAAAAGTCTCAGAGATTTTATTTATCGTCTACTATCGGTATCCATACCTCACTCCGATAATCTTCATCATATGGATTACCAGATGGATACACTTCAAATTCTGGTGCATCAGCGTGCGCATAGCCTGTTGATGGAAACCATTCCGTAAATATGCCCTCCCATACTTTTTGAATGGCACCAGGCATTGGACCAACCGCTTCAAAAACCGCCCAGGTCGCACCTTGAATTTCTTTTTCTACTAGTCCTTCCATTGGATTTTGTTCTGGTTTTTCGATGCCGATTACATATGTAAATTCTTCGTTTTCTGGATCAAACTCCATACAAATTCCTAATAACCCCAAGTCACCCGCATATTCACTTAGTTTGTCCGCTGTTCCATTTTCATTACACTCTTCCCAAAATTGAGGAATATGTTTAAAGTTTTCATCATTCTTCGTTGATGTTCGAATCTCTTTCCCGATAACCCTAAAGCCTTCCTTTTTTACAATTTTGTAATCCATACCTCCATCTCCTTAATTACATTATTTTTTCACAATCGGTATAAAGATATCGAATTGTGGGTCATCCGAATTATAGCCGACTTGATAGTGCTCATGTTTGATTGGCATATAAGGATCATAGTAATCTACCCCCGCCTCTCTATAAGCGGTATAATCACTATCAAACAACCATTTATGTAAATCCGTATATGTCTTGGCTATGTCCTCACCTTGGTTGTGTGTCGTCTTTACATACGTCCATTCAGGAACATGTATTTCAATCATCCCATCAGGAATTTCCTGCTCTTTACTCACTTCATACACCGAATAATGCACAAAGCCATCTTCAATGATATGATAAGAAAGACCTAACAAAATATTAGGATTGAGCTTATGCTTTAACTCATGGGCACGCGCTTGCATTTGTTTAATGACGTTTTTTAAATTTGGTACAATCTCAGAGAATGTTCCCTCCCATTTTAAGCCTACAGCCCGATAAGCTGGTAATGTTACAATTTCATAGCTCATAGATACACCTCCAATACGCCGTGAATGGCAATTATGAATTTCACATTTTTATATTAACACAATTTTCGGATAATTTTATTTAAAATTTGTAAAATAAATACAATTACTTCCTTACTACATTGATGTCATATTAGAAGCATTTGTACAGGCAATGATTCTAATCATGTAATCCCTTTCCATCAAGAATATGCTGCGTATAATTATCAATCCTAGACTCTCGAGTTTTGGATTGTTTGGCTTTGGAAAAATAAATAATGTATGCTCTTTGCCGTCCTGGTGTCAATGCCTCAAATGCAGTTTTTAATGCAGGTGTTTCATCGAATTTATTTTGAAGTTCTTCAGGAATATCTAATTCTTTTTTCTTTTGAACATTTACTTTCAACCCGGCTTTCTCAGCTTCAATGGCTTCATAAATATAGTCCTTCACAATGGGTTCCATCTCGTCTATTTCTTGAACACTGGTGAACCGAATCTGACGCTGTGACTGCGAATGCTCCCCAGGCTTGGTTAAAACACCTTTGTCATCCTTTAACAAAACGCCCTTGAAGAACATAAGTGCACAGTAATCTTTAAACCCCTGTATGATAACGATGTTACTACCTTCATACATGTAACATGGTAAATGCCACTTCAATTCCTCGACCAATCCAGAATCAAGAGCAATCATTCTCAATTTTTCCGTTTCAGCCCTCCACTTTGCGTTTTTACTAATATATTCATCAACTTTTGGGTTCTTTTTATTACTTGTCATCAGGTAAAACCTCTCTTCTATTTACGATAAACATACTCCACTAAGCACTATAAGCACCAATTTATAAAATTACAAACTAACTATCATTCTGTATTTAATTCCATAAGTTGTCAATACTGGCACCTGGAACTTGTCGAACAATTCCAATAGATGCCAATTACTGATACAATTACGGTAAGCGAATACGGAAAATGGTTTCGTAAAAGGATGACTCAAATGAACCGAGAATTAGTTAAGCGACAAATTAAAAATTGCTCAATAGATGAATTAGTGTCATGGAGAAAACATGCGGTTAAGTGCTTGGATTATTATGTGAAATACACGAACGAATTCGAGGTTGATGAATGTAACTTTGTCATATTCCATATTGATCAACAGTTAAGTGAACTAAATGCGAGAGAGGCCTATTTATAAAAAATGGTGTCAGTAAACGATAATCGTATACTGACACCAGCGTATTACTCTAGTTCTAGTTGATTAAGACCTGCAAATCCTTCATTGAACTATTTTCGAGAAGAGAGCTTTTCTACTAAAAAAAGAGCTTTTATATTTGAACGATGTCTGTTTTGCTTATTATTTTTTCGACGCGAGCAATGATCACATACTTGTATATCGTTTTCTTCCATCGTTGTTAGTACTCTCTCGCACTTCAAACAACGAACTATTTTACTCTCTTTTTCTTGTTTTCTAATTAAATGATAATTATTCATTTATTATCAACTCCTTTACTCACATTTTATTCAGAGCTAAGTGAGATTTTTCTTAAGCATTTTAAACAAATATTGACAAATGATGGCATTGGATGGAGGGACTAGTTCGTCATTGGTGTTTTGGTTTTTGTATAGTATTCTTTTATAAAAGGGGGGGATTACGATGAGTAAACCATCTATTCAAAAATTATTAATAGGAAAAGCCAAACGAATTGGGGATTCTGCCGCTTCAAATCCAATGGATCGTGAGTGGGTGAGTGGCATTTTTAAAGAAAATATTAGTGATAACGTATGGCTTGGTAAAAATGGATTAACAGGGGATGAAGTCGGAGATAAGAAAAATCATGGTGGACCAGAGAAAGCCGTTTTTGCCTATCCTACGAAGCACTATGACGATTGGAAGAAGGAACTAGATGTAGATACGATTGGGATTGGTGCTATGGGAGAGAATTTAGCTGTCAACAATATGGAAGAGCACTCTGTTTGCATCGGGGATTCATATCAAATTGGTGACGCGGTAATCCAAGTGGCCCAACCACGCCAACCATGCTGGAAGCCTGCACGTCGCTTCCGTATTATGGACTTTGCATTACGTATCCAGCAGTCAGGTAGAACAGGATGGTACTTCCGTGTTTTACATGAGGGCTTTGTTCATGAGAAACTAGAGTTGACATTGCTAGAGCGTCCTTACCCACAGTGGACTATCGCCAAATGCAATGAAGTGATGCATGAGAAAAAAGATGATCTGAAGCTTGCCGAAGAACTTATTTCTTGCGAGTTTCTAGCTGAAAATTGGAAACGAACGTTAACGAAACGCTTAAATGGAAAACAATCTTCCGTTGAAAAGCGGGTATTTGGACCAAATAGAGACTAAGTTATGGTTTTGTTAAGCTATCCTGAACTACAAAGGATAGTTTTTATTTTAGAGCAGAAGATGGTCTAATTGTTCTGATATAATAATATATATTTCACTACGTGGAGGTACATCTATGGAATTCATTCGAAACCAGCTTTTAGCTTATGACCTTGACCCTATATTAGTTAAGTATTTGTCTATTATCATTATGATTATTTTTATCGCTCTCATCTGTATTATCGCGAATTTTATTACGAAAAAAATAGTGATGAGGGTGATTGCTCACATCGTAAACAACAACAAACTACAATGGGATAATGTGCTTATGGATCGAAAGGTGTTTCATAAGTTATCTCATATTGTTCCCGCCCTCATTATATATTTCTTTGCATCAACCTTTCCAGCCTTTCAAAATTTGATTGAGAAGGCTGCGATTACCTACATCATCATTGTTGGATTAATGGTGATGAATAGCCTATTAGATGCCATTAATGATATTTATCAAACCTATGAAGTTTCTAAGGCTCGGCCAATTAAAGGCTATATTCAGGTGGCGAAAATTATTGTCATCATTCTTGGATTCTTACTAGTGGTGGCAAACCTAATTGGTGAAAGTCCACTTATGCTTCTAAGCGGGATTGGTGCTCTATCCGCTGTGTTGATGTTGGTTTTTAGAGATTCGATATTAGGACTCGTTGCAGGGGTTCAGCTTACGGCCAATGATATGGTTCGAGTTGGTGACTGGATTGAAATGCCTAAATACGAAGCAGATGGGGACGTTATTGATATTTCATTGAATACGGTGAAGGTGCAGAATTGGGACAACACAGTTACGACCATTCCAAGCTATGCCATGATATCCGACTCGTTTAAAAATTGGCGAGCGATGCAAACCTCTGGAGGACGACGGATGAAGCGTTCTTTATTGATTGATAAAAATAGCATTTCATTTTGTACTGAAGATATGATTGAGAAATTTAAGGATATTCACTATCTGTCGGACTATATCACCAGTAGAGAACAGGAAATTGAAGAGTACAATAGCAAATACGAAATTAACAGGAGCAATCCAGTGAATGGCAGGGCCCTTACAAATATTGGCGTCTTTAGAGCGTATATCAGCAGTTATCTAAAGTCTCACCCAGGTATTAATCAGGATATGATTTGGATGGTCCGCCCATTAGCCCCTAACGAACACGGGGTACCAATGGAAATCTATGCATTTACACATGAAGTTGGCTGGGTCGAGCACGAAGCAGTTCAAGCCGATATCTTTGATCATCTGTTTGCCATAGCACCAGAATTCGGACTACGATTATTCCAGAACCCATCTGGCCATGATTTAAGAAAAATAGCAGATGACTCAGGAAGAGATAACAGTTAAGTGGGATGGGAGTTTTCCCACCTTAGGGACGGAGGGACAGGTCCATTGTCCCACTTCCGGTGATCCTTTTTGACGTTGTCAGAACTAGAAGTAGCTCAGAGACTCTTTGCTCTGAGCTACTTTCTTTGTTGTATAGTAAGTTTTGCTGCTTGATTCACGTCTTGTATGCCTTCATTTACGTCGGTTGTGGGGGCTATTCAGTCTGCACAGGCTGGAATCACGTCAAAGTTCTAGAGAATAACGTCTTGTTGTTGTGGCGGTGGGTGGCAACCCGTCTACCTCTGGATTAATCAAGTCAGATGGAGCGGGAATTCTGCCTAATTAGCCATCAACCACGTCAACTTCTCCCCTAATCACTCCGCTTCTCCCCTTTATTCAGTCAAATAGCAATATTCAAGTCACATGTCGCGATAATCACGTCACTTCACCAAGTACTCCTGTCAAACCCACACACATTCCCGTCTCATGCCCTCACTGGGTCAGAGGGACAGGTTCACCGTCCCATTCAACAACTAAAAACGGCCAATACTCAAATTTAAACTCGAAGCACTGGCCGTTTAACTCACTATACAATTTAAAAATTAACTATAAGCTAATTCCTTCTCCGTTTCTCCTTCAATCAACCCAAGCGCTTGGGCTGTTGAAGCATGTATTTCACCCAATAGCTCAGGGTTGTCCATTAGTGACATGCCATAGGAAGGAATCATTTCTTTAATTTTTGGCTCCCATTCTTTCATTTTTTCAGGGAAGCATTTTGTGATCACTTCAAGCATAACGTGAACAGCGGTAGATGCCCCTGGAGAAGCACCGAGCAATGCTGCAATCGAACCATCAGCAGCGCTAACCACTTCGGTGCCAAATTGAAGCGTTCCTTTGCCACCTGCTTCCGTATCTTTAATGACCTGTACACGTTGGCCTGCTACGACTAAATCCCAGTCCTCACTTTTAGCGTCAGGGATAAATTCACGTAACTCCTCCATACGCTTTTCTTTTGACTGTAGAACTTGCTGAATCAAGTACTTTGTTAGTGGCATATTTTTAGCTCCCGCCGCTAACATCGTAAAAAGATTATGCGGTTTCACTGAAGTAATCAGGTCAAACATGGATCCAGTTTTTAAAAACTTTGGCGAGAAGCCGGCAAACGGTCCAAATAACAGTGATTTCTTATTGTTGATAAATCGAGTGTCAAGATGTGGCACAGACATTGGCGGAGCCCCAACTTTAGCTTTTCCGTATACTTTTGCATGGTGCTGCGCTACAACCTCTGGATTATTACATACCATAAACAGTCCGCTTACAGGGAATCCACCTATCCCCTTTCCTTCAGGGATACCGGACTTTTGCAGTAAATGAAGGCTTCCTCCACCACCGCCGACAAATACGAATTTTGCTTTATGTCGTTCAACAGTACCAGTCTCGGAATGCTTCACCTTTAATTCCCAGCCTCCGTCGCTTGTACGGTTTATATCTTGAACACTTTGGTGATAGTTGATCTCCACATTCGTGCTCTCTAGGTGGGCAATCAACATACGTGATAAAGCACCGAAGTTAACATCCGTTCCAGAGTCAATTTTTGTTGCTGCAATCGGTTCATTTGATGTGCGGTCTTGCATAATAAGCGGAATCCACTCTTTCAGCTTTTCAGGTTCATCAGAAAATTCCATTCCTTGGAATAGCGGATTGTTTGATAGCGCTTCAAATCGTTTTTTTAAAAAAGAAACATTATCTTTCCCTTGCACTAAACTCATGTGAGGCAATGGCGTGATAAAGTCCTGCGGGTTATCAATCAGGTTGCGATTTACAAGATAGGACCAAAACTGTTTGGACAGCTGATACTGTTCATTAATTTTGATTGCCTTGTTAATATCAATCGACCCATCCGGTTTTTCGGGCGTGTAGTTTAGCTCACACAGCGCGGAATGCCCTGTTCCGGCGTTGTTCCATTCATTTGAACTTTCCTCGCCTGCTTTACCGAGCTTTTCAAAGATTTTGATATTCCAGTCTGGTGCTAGTTCTTTTAGTAGAGTTCCTAGCGTTGCACTCATGATTCCGGCGCCTATTAAAATGACGTCTGTTTTTGTTTCTCCGTTGCTCATTTTTATCAACCTTTTCCGTAAAATTTCTAGAAAAAATGTAAACGTCACACACACCTTTTCTGCATCTACTATAACTTTATCATAAAATTTACTAGATTAATATGTATACTATTATATGATAATTTTAAATTATTTAAAAGTAGGTAAACGGAGAAAGTGGGACGGAGGGACAGGTCCACAGTCCCAAACAAGCTGGGACAATGGACCTGTCCCCCTGACCCACACCCTTGACCCACCTCACAATTTTGGTGGGATTTCATCCGTATGCAAACATGGTTTTATTTTTTGTAACTCTTCTTCCGGCAACGCTTCTTCAATCAATGGAAAAATGACCCGCTCTTCTTTTCGAATGTGTGTATCTAAAAGTTGACCAAGGTCATTCATTAAGGAAGTAGCATCATTTTTAGATGTAAGAATTTGGTGGACATACGACCGAACCATCACATGTTCTAATAACATTTCGGTAATTTCGGGTTGTTGTTCAATCGACTTATTTGCGCAAACACGGGCAATACAATTTCCTCTTCATCTCTAAAATGCTGATTCCCATCCTTTTCCCAAAAATACTTAAGCTCACTTTTTTCGGTACCGATCCTTTTAAGTTTTAACGCCAAAAACAACGCGTGATGATGATGATGTGATAGTGGATATAACGAATCATGACGCTGAATTCCTTTATTCCGTTTTTCCACTTTGAACCCTCCTAGACAGTTCGCTTATTTCTATTACCAGTATACAACAATTCAGCCATAATATATGTGATAAAAAACACCATGGGTTGTGTTCATTGTCCAAGCAAAGCTGGGACAATGAACCAGTCCCCTTTACCCACAAAAAAACCGCCCTCAACTGGGCGGTTTTTGAACATGTCTATTCTTTTTCATCTGTCTCTTCTTTATCCGTTACTTTCTTTTCAGGATAAAAATATTCACTAGTGTCCACTGGTTCCCATTCCTTATTAGGAGTATAGAAACGAAGTAAGTTCCCGTTTAAGACTTTATCTGAAAGCTCCAGTTCATGTAGAGCTTTCTCTTTTGTTTTCAACATATCTTCTGTTGGTTCTGAAATCTTTTTCTTGCTTTCATTATCATAAAAGATACCATTTACATAGCTGTATTTAGGTGTTACAAAGTCCCCATTTCGGAACGGAACAAATTCTTTATGATCCTTTGAAAACAAATCGGTACCAAATAAAATATAATCCTGTGCTTTAATACCTAATAAATGTAGCAATGTAGGCATTACATCAGTCTGTCCGGAATATTCATGGTTAACACCTTGACCGTCTACACCAGGAATTTTAATCATAAATGGAACACGTTGTAATTCAGCATTTTTTAATGGCGTAATTTCTTTCCCTGTAATTTCCTTCATGGCGCGATTATGGTTTTCAGAAATACCATAATGGTCTCCATAAATCATAATAACAGAGTCTTTGTATAATCCCGCTTCCTTTAAATCCTTGAAGAATTGTTCTAAAGCTTCATCCAAATAACGAGCTGTCTGGAAATAGCGGTCAACTGAAGGATCGCCTGTCTTAGCCGGCTCAATCGTCGCTTCATCCTCATCAATCAAATAAGGATGATGATGAGTTAATGTCATCATATGCGCATAAAATGGCTGCTCCAAATCCTTCAGATATGGCACCGATTCCTCAAAGAATGGCTTATCTTTTAACCCATAGTTAATGGTATTCTCTTCACTCATGTCATAGTAACTATCATAATAAAACTTATTGACGCCTAAGTTTTTATAAATATTGTCTCGGTTCCAGAATGATTTACCATCCCCATGGAAAACAGCACTTGTGTATCCCTGTTGCTGATCTATAATTGCTGGTAAGGCTTGGTACGTATTATCTGCTTTAGTTGAGAATGCAGAACCCTGTGAAAGCCCATATAAAGAGGTATCCATAATTAATTCTGCATCTGCTGTTTTTCCTTGCCCAGTTTGATGGAAGAAGTTATCAAAGTAAGTGAAATTCTTATTCTGATCATGAACTAGGGAATTTAAAAATGGCGTTACCTCTTCCCCATTTAACTTATAATCAATAAGAAAGGATTGGAAAGACTCCAAATGGATTTTGATCACATTTTTTCCCTTTGCTACGCCAAATAGTTCCTCATTTGGTTTTGCATATTTAGCTTTTGTATAGTTTTGAACTTCCGTAATGTCATTACTATCTGCCAATACCTCCTGTGTTGAATTTTCAACACTTTGGGCCGCATCATAGATCATGAAATTATACATACCTAAATATTTTACTAGATAGTTTCGATCAAAGGTTCTTTCCAATAGCTGCGGACGGTCTTCTTCCGCTAAATTAAGGTTAACGGTAAATGCGATGACACCAACCATTAATATTGCCAATGGCTTGCGCATCTTCATTCGCTCAATTGACCAGTTTGGCTTAATTCTACGGTAAAGAACAATCAATAAAACAAGATCCAGTGCAAACAGAATATCATATGGTGCCATCAGGTCTAAAATACTTCCCCCAAGACTACCAAAGTTATCGGTTTGCATTAGAGTTGCGAATGTAATGAAATCACTATTGAAACGATAATAAACCACATTCGCATATAAAATAAAGCTCATGATTACATACATTATAATGATTCGTTTTCCTATTTTGTCACCTTTAGAGAACAATGCCAATCCTAAAAAGATTAATCCAGAACTAAGAGGATTCAAAAATAATAGGAATTCCTGCATTGATCCACTAACACCTAAATCAAATTGTGTTTTATATATTAAATACGTTTTTATCCAAAATAATAGTAATGTTATTGAGAAGAAACCCATCTTTGTGGAGAATATCTTCTTCATTTTTTTCACCTCATAAGAATTAATGTTATATTTATAGTTTCATAACATGAAAGTTTATTCTATAACTAGAACGACGTAATGTCAACAAAATACCAGCAATTACTAATATCTGGAGGGACAGGCAGGAACCCTGATAGAAATTACCAAATATCACCGCGCTCATCTTTTCTTCTTTCCATCTCTTCCTTCCATTCATTCACTCGCTTCTTAATTTCATCTGCAATGGCATCAATCTCATCTATTTTTTCTGACCGCAACGCACGAAGCTCATCGATTCGTACATTATAGTTTTCGCTTATAAGATCATCTAACTCATCTCTTACTTCTTCCGGTACCATTTCTTCTTCCCTCAGAATCTTCATAACCTTGTTATACCTTTCGTCTTCCTTCTTAACTAATGCGCGAATTTTATCATGATCAACATCGTATTTATCGTATTCAGCTAAAATTTCCCAAGGGCCTGGCGCTTTTGTATGTGCCCATGCCAAATCCACTCGCGATGGTAACCATTCATATTCAATTGTTTCTTTTAATTCATTTGCGTCATCTGCCGAGTAGAACTCACCATTTCCCGCTTCAGAAACTTTTTGTAATTGTTCCTCTACATCTTCATCTACATTAAAGCCAATAATATTGACTTTACGGTGCTCATTCTCTTTTACAAAATCCTCTGCTGATGCTACTGGGTTCCCATCACAGGTCTCTACACCATCACTCACAATGTATAAAGTGATTTCACCTTCTAACCCTTTGCTCATTTCAGCTGCTTTATCAATTGCATCAGCTAATGGCGTCCATCCTTTACTCTCAAAATTGTTCAGCGATGCTTCAAACTTCTTTTTGTCATAAGTACCCATTGGATAGACTTCTTCAATTCCTTCACAGGAAAGCTGTTTGTCGGAATCAGCCTCAGATCCTTTGTGTCCATAAACGACTAAAGATACATCATTCTCCTGTCCGATTACATTTGCAAACTGTTGAACCGCCTCTTTGGCAATATCCATCTTTACTCTTCCTTCAACTGATAACAGCATACTAGAGCTAGCATCTAATAATAGAATTGCCTTTCCATTTACTGAGGCACTCTCTTCTTCCTCACTATTGACCCGCTTTGCACCAGGTAAATCAGGCTCAGGAAAATCTGGTTGAAAAGCTTCCGCCGTCTCAATGCCTTTTGTATAATTTGGTGTTCCTAATAAATGTGCTAACGCCTTGGCTAATGCCTCAGGCTCCTGATTTTCATTTGTTATCCTTTGTAAATCATTCGTTAGCTCTTGTTTATTTTGGGCCATAAATTCTTCAACATTCATATCCAATTCCTGCTCTAAGGAAATATCCTCCAAAAAAGTTCCGCCAGTTTGATTTTTCATGCCTTCACGAGAAGGATCAATAGAATGAAAAGTATCTATCTCTAACGATTGTTCACCTTGGTCATCTTCCACTGCCTCTTCATGTTCCACCGTATCAACTTCAGTATTTGTCGGGCTCTCTTCTTGTCCTTTTTGAGCTTCATCTTCACTGCAGCCAGACAAACCTAACATGAAAAAAAGTAATACGACAGTTAATCTTTTCAATCCCAACACACCCCTTGCGTTAGCAGACTTTTATTCTAAGGTTGAAACTATTTTCACAATTGGTCAATATTCCATAATGACTAATTTTCAAGAAAACACAGGATTTATGAACTACAAAATTATGGGCCACTTAGTAATTATTGACAATCTACTACCTAATCATATGTTAAATCACATCCAAAATAACTAGGAAATGAAAGACCAATGCTCCGACTTGAGTCAAAGCATTGGTCTTTATAGGGTTCAATCGTACAATGAGTGAAACGGTTTTGAGTACCGCTACCTATTTCTAAGAACCCCCTTCAAAATATACGGAGTAACACCTTTCATATATTCCTCAGGATTTACATCCCCACTACTGTTTCGCCACTCCACAGAAGCTCCATAAAGCCCCCAGCTCCTCTGTAAAAGTCCGTGATATAGGCTGCTGTTTTTTCCTCTTGAAAACGAAACTTCACCCTATTCTCAGACGTATAGTTAGTAAAGGTGAGGTGAATGAGTTGTATTTTCCATCTAAAAAGGACATTTGGTTGGGTTTCATATTTTGGGGGATTATACTTTTTATTATCTTCATTTACATTTTTGGTTCAGAGCCTGTTGGCATGCAGTTCATAACCTATGATAGTGTGTTAGGAACGATTATAAGTGGATTGATTATAGGATTACTTTTATGGATTTGGTTCGGGACGGGGTATAGGGTTGAGCGTGGAGTTATTAAGGTTCGCTCTGGTCCATTTAAAAGCACGATAAAAATTGGTGAAATTAAAAAATTGAGTAAAACAAAAAGCCCATTTTCAGCACCTGCGCTTTCGATTGATCGACTGGAAATCCTTTATGGCAAATATAACATTATGAATATATCGCCTAAAAATGAATATGAATTTGTTCAATTGTTGGTTACTAAAAATCCTCGTATTCAATTAGATAAGAAACTTTCAAAGTAATTAGAGGTGAATTATGGTGGCATACGGAGTAGGATATGTTCCAGAATGGTTCTTATGGATTGCGTGTATTATTTTCATATTATTTATTGGCATTACATATTGGCTAACACGAGGAAAGGTAGAAACAACCGCAAAAGGAAATGGAGAAATAGGGAATAAAGCATTTTATACGGAAAACCCTATTTTGGCCATGACAAAACGAGTCGAAATATTTGATATGAAAACAAACTATGTAGGTTATGTGAAAAGAGGATTTGATAATCCTTTTCAAATGCTAACTACAATGTTTTTGCCTAATTATTTTGTTGACCTGTATGGTGAGGATGCTAACGGAAACTTAAAAATAAAAATACACAAATTGAGAGAGAAAAAAGATTTGTTACAAAATAGGTGGGAAGTACAAATCATTTCTAAGAATTGTGAAGAAAACTTTATGATAAAAGGGGATAAGAAATTGTTATCCAGCAAAGTCCTCTCTTTTCCATACAAAAATGAAATCATAAATGTCTCTAAAAATGTCAGTGAACGCACCATCAATTTCCACAAAAATGGACAACAGATTTCATATATTTCTAGTAACGGTAAATTACCACCTCGAGATATATTCATGGATACTCAAGATGGTGAATTACCATTTTTATTATTAGCATGTATATATGAGGTTATTAAGTTTTATAGGACTTAGAAATTTATTCTAAGTCCTTTTTCGTGATAGCACGTTTAAAATTAGACCCTTAACGAGCCACGAAAACCCCTGGCTCCATAATAAGAATCTGCTCCATTGTGATAAACAAAGACGCGCCCGAAGCGACGGTCACCAAAAATTGCCCCACCGCGTTCTCTCACATTAGAAGGGGTCTCCAACCAGCTCGACGTTTTCAAATCAAATTCTTCAAGTTCCTGTAAACTGTGATATTCTTCCTCCGTTAAGAGCTTAATACCCATATCTGCCACCATATCCATAGCGCTCGTTTCTGGCTTATGCTTTTTCCTTGACTCTAGTGCTTCACGGTCATAGCATACCTTTCTGCGACCTTTAGGGGTTTCTTTTGAACAGTCATAAAATATGTATTCATCCGTGTCTTGGTCATGACCAACAACATCAGGCTCACCGCCCGTTTTTTGCATTTCATTTAGCGACCACAACTTATCAGGATTGGCATCCAGTTTTGCTTGGACCTGACCCCACTCTAAACCTTCATGGCGGTGCATATTTTTCTCAAATCGGGCTTTCAATGTGTTTAACAATTCCTCACGTTGCTCTTCTGACAAATTTTTTGTCATATTAATACCTCCTTGGGACGGAGGGACAGGTACACTGTCCCATTCAATCGATAAGTATTACTTCATCATTCACATGAATATCTCCTGTCTTGATCACTGAAGCATAAACCCCAAAGTTATTATCTCGATCCTTGATAAGTGTTTTATGTAGGCTAGAATCTCGTTCTGCATTATCCGGGTCTACCGTAATAATCATGCACCTTTTGCAATGCCCTACCAACTCGATTTCCACTTCACTACCTATTCTGATCCGTTTTCCCATCCATTCTTCTTCAATAAACGGTCTTTTATCTTTTAATGAAATAAATAGATTAGGGCGAAAACGTCTAAAGTCAATCCTGTCTTTTCCCCATTTTTCCTCTAAATAATTTAAGGAAGCATCAGTTGTAAGAAGAATGTGTTCAACAGCGATTGGCCCAATCGGTACATGTGAAGGTGTATACTCAGTAGTCGAAATTTTTCGTTGCGATTTCTCTTCCAGATCGCTAATTAACTCTTCATCTTCCCAATCAAATACGTTCCCCTCAGGTGTCGTTACCTCCACTCTTGGATATTCGTCCATCCGCTCTTCCCCGACAAACCTCGCTTTATATCGAACCATTTCTGGGAATCGAGTGATAGTTAGAAAATCACCATTTCTCGATTCATCTATGTAAGCATGGCTTCGGTCTCCATATAAACCATAGTCCATTATTTTAGACTTTTGTACAAATTCCCCGCTAAATGATTTGATAGGATGGCGTACAATTTGCTGGATATGACCAACTAACAATATAATTCACTCCTAGTTTCAAGTCTTTCATACAATATAACATAACATCTAAAGTAGGTAGAGGGCACCAAATAAGGTGCCCGACACTCCCCCTACTCTTGATCAATTAAAAATTCTAATACTTCCTCAATTGATAGTCGTTGTATATGTGTAATACTCATTTGTTCCTTTTGCATTATGCTTTCTAAAGCTTCTACATCATTGGTAACGATTTGGGGAGGATCCATTTCAAACTGAATTACGTTTGGGTGTTGTATCACCTGTTCTACTACATCTGATATCCAAATCCTTGCCCAGGTATCATATATATCATCTTTATTAAAGGAGTGAGTAATACGACCTGAATCTAGTACCACAATTTCATCACACAACTGATTAATCTCTTCAATTTTATGCGTAGCCAACACTATGGCTTTTTCGCCATCCTCCATAAACCGCATTAAGTCTTCTTTCATTTTTCGCTGTGAAACCAAATCCACTCCAGCTGTTGGTTCATCTAAAAGAAGGAGAGTCGGATTATGACAAAGGGTAAAAATAAATTCTATCTTTTTCTTCGTACCTTTTGAGCACTTGCCATACCTTTCATCTACATCTATCTTATAACGTTTGACCAAGTTTTCAAACTCGTTATGATTCCAAGATTGATACCAGCGCGAAATCAGATTCTTCATTTCTGTAATCGTTAAAAACTCGTATGCTTCTAGTATCTCACCAGAATATCCCACATGTAACTTCCATTCTATGTCATCCTCAGTCCATTCCTGACCAAAGAATTTGATATGACCAGTGTCTTCCTTAACGATGTCCATTAAAATACGAAACAGAGTACTTTTACCCGAACCATTGGCTCCCACTAAACCTACTACTATATCTGGTTCCACTTCTAAATCGAGTGGACCTAGTGTAAACCTTTTATATGTTTTCGTTAACTCTTTTACTTGTAAAAGTGAGGCTTGCATGTTCATCCCCCATTTTTAAAATATTCCCTCATAATATTGTTAAAAATCGTGTTTATTTCCTCTTCGGAACAACCGACTTGTATTCCATGTTCAACAGCCTTTTTAAAAGCATCATAAGCTAATTTTTCTTTCGTATCTTCTATTTTTCTATTTTCAACATCATTCACAAAAGTGCCTTTACCTTGGGCTGTTTTAATAAAACCATTTGCCTCCAGGTTTTGATAGGCTCTTCTTGTGGTGATCACACTACAGCCCAAATCTCCCGCTAAAGCCCTTATCGAGGGAAGGGAGGTGCCTGGTGGAAGCTGACCACTTACGATGAGTGTTTTGATTTGTGTTTCGACTTGATGATAAATGGGTTCTCTGCTTTCTTCGGAGATATGGATTGGTATCTTCAAGTGACACCACTCCCTTCTATAAATAATCTCTGTTCGCTAAACGCTTCTTCAGTAATTTGTTCCAACCAAAACTACACATGACACCAATAGATAAAGAAATGACTGTCATGAGCCAACCCATTTCTTTCACTAACTCTATGCTTTTTTCTACGATTCCAAATCCGAAATACGTATAAAAAGTAATTTGTAAAACCAAGAATAACCCAAGGAAAACGAAGGGTAATATATGCAGGATCTTACCACCTTTTCCAAATTCAATATACGGACTCATTCCACCAAGCGCCAACATATAGCCAAACCAAAATAAAATAAACGTAACAAACTCACTTATCGTCATGAATTCATAAGAGTTACTAAATACAAACACAAAAGCTACAACCGTCCCATAAAAAGTCAACGCCAACACACCTAAGATCATGAGCATAAACAGTGTGCGACTTAATGCTAAAACGGAAACGGGAATAGGTAATGAACGGAGCACCGCCATCCGCTTCCCATGCGGGTCATCCTTTGCCACTCGATAACTCAAATATGGCTTAGCCATAAAGATGGTTGCGAAAGATGGTGCCATCCCGATAAAAATGAGATCAAGTAAAAAGCGGTCTGCGAAAATGGAATTGGAGTCTACTCTCAGTTTTATAATGGCACTTTCAGACTCTGACAGAAGTAATCCTGATGTCAGCATACCCATGAATATCGTTACGATAATCGTTATCAAAAAGCCCATCCATTGATGTCTAAATTCCTTTCTAGCTAACCAAACAGCATCATTAAACAATCCTAACACCCCTCTTATCTAGTCTTGAAGAAGTTGACAAAGCCGCGATCTTCTAATCCCAAAAAGTCAACGCCATAATAAAGTAAAACCGTAAATACAATACTCCAAATCGTAATGCTCGCAGATACCCAATAAAATGTTTTCATTTTTGTGCCACCAAATGTCATGCTCGCCATAGCTGTTAAATGACTACCAACAATTAATGGTCCAAGTATGGCTAATCCGGGCAAACCAAATTTCCTCCACAAATTATGGGCTCTGACAGATCGCTTACTTTCTTTTGTTTCCTTCCCTTCTCTACGCTTTTTTCTCCAACTTTTAATTTGTTCGACAAAGATAATCACAAGAAAAACAGTCAATATATTTCCGGCTAAACCAAGCCCCATAACGGGGAAAACGGACAATCCCGCAACAGTAGCAATGGCAACGACCCCATATGCCTCGAAAAATGGAATGGCCGACAATATAAAAACGGATATATAACCCAAAATAAAGTCCATCATTATCATCCCTTCCAAAGTGTTAAGGTGTGTATATCTATATACACACCTTAACACAAATTAAGGATTAATCAAATCCATTTATTCATTTAAAATCAAAATCAGTGCAAAATTGTCTATTAATTAGCGCTACATATGCTCTTTCTATAATAGAGTTATCAAATTAAAAGGAGTGGTCGTTAATATGAAGCGTTTTCTTTTTTATTATCTGTTTCATGAGCATTTTAGTGACTAGTTTAGCAGTTCCAGTACTTGCGACAGAAAAGGAAGGCCAAATCTCCAAGCAAGAGCAGCAACAGATGATAAATGTGCCCGTCGAGGAGCATCTGCCCATGCACCGGAAAACACTATGGCAGCATTCCAAGAAGGTGTGGGCATGAAATCAGATTATATCGAAATTGATGTGCAAATGACGGAGGATGGAGAATTGGAGATTCAAGAGTAAAGGGATTAGGGTCAGACCCTAGTGGTCTGACCCTAATCTTAGAACAAGGTCCTAGTATTAGAAGTAGTTACGATTCTGTAACTGCCCTCACTTGTAATAGACTAGAAACCCCAATACCTTATTTATTCTGTTTTTTATAAAACTTGCTAAAATGATGAAGGATCCCTTGCTTTTTCTTACTACCTTGAGCGGTTTCAGCAATAGGGTGGATTGGCTCTTTGTTTGCTGCTTCATGGGCAAGTTCATATAGCTTTAGCTGACTATTTATTTCGGGTTCATATTCCTGCCGTTTCACATAATCATATTTTCCATTAGAATCTTGTTCACGTGCTTTTACATTGTCTGCCAGAATAACATAAATCCACTTAAAAATGCGTTCTTTTAAATGACGCTTTAAGATAGGAAAGAGTAATTCAACTCTATTTTCCATGTTTCGTGTCATCATATCCGCAGAAGATAAATAAACTTTTTTTTCTCCATTATGGTAAAAGCAAAAAATTCTTGTATGTTCCAGAAATGTACCCACAATACTTCGAACGGTAATATTTTCACTTACATTTTTGATACCAGGACGTAGGCAACAGATCCCCCTAACAATAAGTTCGATTTTCACCCCAGCATTGGATGCTTCATACATTTTTAAAATAAGTTCTTTATCCGTTAAGGAATTCATTTTAGCGATAATATGACCATTTCCAAATTGATCATGATAGGCAATCTCTTGGTCAATCAATTTGAAAAATTCATCTCGAATATCATACGGGGACATGACTAAATGATAAAATGCTGGTTTTTCCATATATCCACTTAAAACATTGAAAAAATTCGTTGCATCAATCCCAATCTCTTCATTAGATGTCAACAAACCTATATCTGTATATGTCCGGGCGGTAGCATCATTATAATTTCCTGTTCCAAGGTGAACAAATCGTTCAATCTTATTCTTTTTGCGACGAACGATCAGCGTAATTTTACTATGAGTTTTCAAGTTGGTTATCCCATAAATGACATGACAGCCAGCTTTTTCTAATTCCTTTGCCCATTGAACATTATTCTTTTCATCAAATCTTGCTTTCAACTCTAGCAGAACGGTCACTTGCTTACCATTTTCTGCAGCACGCTCCAAACTTTTTATGATTGGAGAATTGCCACTGACCCGATAAAGCGTTTGTTTAATCGCAAGTACATCTGGATCATCTGCCGCTTGTGAGACAAAGTCGACAACTGGCTCAAATGATTCGTATGGATGATGAAGTAGAATGTCCTCTTCTAAAATCGTCTCAAATAAGCCATTTCCCCCTCTCAAATCCTTCGGTGGATTCGGAATGTAAGTAGGATCTACTAAATGTTCATGTGTAGTTTTTAAGGTTTTGTAAAAAGAGAAAAGGAAAGTTAAATCGAGTGGAGAACGGACATAAAATACGTCCTTTTCATGAATTTCCAGTTCTTCGATTAAATAGTCAATGACATGATGATTGGAGACGCTATTTTGAATTTCTAAGCGTACAGCAGCTCCTCGCTTTCGCTTTTTTAATTCATCTTCAATTTCCTGTAACAGGTCTTCCGCACCATCTTCATGTATGGTTAAATCGGCATTTCTTGTAATCCGAAACGCTGTAACGGATTGCACCTCATAACCCATAAATAATTTATGAATAAAGTGAGATATTACTTGTTCTAGAAGGATAAATGACCTCTTCCCCTTCTTCATTGGTAATTCAATATATCGGTCTATCACAGCTGGGACTTGTACAATCGCTAAGTTTCCCAAATTCAATTGATTATCGAGATTCCCATGGGTATCCTTTATCCGAATGGCTAGGTTCAATGATTTATTTAATAACATTGGAAATGGACGATATGCATCCACTGCCATTGGAGTTAATACAGGAAAAATATGCTCATCAAACAGCTTTTCTAAAAATAATAAATCTGACTTCGTTACCTCTTCGATAGGAAGAATGCTAATGTTTTCTTTTGCTAAAAGAGGTGTGAGCAGGTTTAAATAAGCATCATCTAGTTTGTCAATTAGATCGTGGCTTACCATAGAGATTTCTTCAAGTTGTTCAATTGGTGTTAAACCAGCTTTATTTTCAGGTCGATTAAAACCAGCTTTCACCTGATCCAATAAACCGGCAACGCGAACCATAAAAAACTCATCAAGGTTTGAACTGAAAATAGCCATAAATTTTAATCTTTCTAGAAGAGCATTACGTTCATCTAATGCTTCTTCTAACACTCGATCATTAAAGTTCAACCAGCTTAATTCTCGGTTATTATAATAGGAAGGGTTCTCTAAGCTGAGTTTCTTTTCTGCTACTTCCACTTGTCATACATCTCCTTTTTTCGACAGATATATTACAATCATAACAAAATCAGCGCAATCCATCGTAAATATATTGTAAAAATTCTGTAAAATGTTTGTAAACAACTTCCTCTATACGCTGACTACTTGATATGGAACTTTGCATCGAGTGTTAGCTTCAATAGCTTTTCTAAATGTTTCTTTTGTTTTTCAAAGTGATATTCCTCAGGACGATAGTAACCCTTACAAATGACATGAAGCATCCAATGGACTTTATCTTCCTTACTTATTTGCAAATCAATCACTGTATTTTGATTCGATATATTTAAGCTTTGTGATATTTTTAATATGGCCCCTAGGACACATAATGTTTTTTGTTCACTCGGTGTAAACCATTCTTTAAATGCGCGTAAATATTTCTGAAATGTGCCTTTCCCTTTATATGAGGAAACAAGTGCAAGTTTCAACTTGTCTCGATGGGAAAGACCCAATATGGTTCGATTTACTAATAAATGAAAGGTATCACTACTCGTTTCTGCGGTTGCTTTTTTACCTAAATGAAATATCCGTGCACCAAGTGCTAATAACGTAAAATCTTGTTTGGTAAACTGATCACTAATTTCTTCTTTAGTTTGTACTGCTTCAAATAGGACAGCAGCAATTTTTAGTAACTGCTTCTCATCCTGTGTACCAATATAGAAATTTTTGCGAAATTTAGCAATACTAACATCAAGTAAAGGAAGATTGGAGTGATCATTATCCATCCACTTTTGGTATAGAATCCCATCCCGTAATCCTCTCCGACTAATAATGAACTTGGTAGCATGTACCATGTTACAAACGACTTCAAATACTTCAAAGGCAGGAAGAATTGTATCTGCTCTATCCTTAGATAGGCCATCAGTCTTTTGTAATTCTATATAAGATAACGGAAGCAAATCTTCTTTCGTTTTAACGATGTCATCTAAACTCATTTCATATTGATGCATTTCATCAAGGGGATATTTGATTAATTGCTGATGAATTTGGCCAACATTTCGAGCACTTCCGCCTATTGCTATAACAGGGGCTTGCCTATTCGTGATCCAAGGGAAAGCTTGAAATTGCTCAAAAAGGTACTTACGTATATGTTTTCTTTCTTCATCGGTAGGAATATCGCCCTTTACAAATTGAAGCTTTAATGATAATGCTCCAAACGGAAAGCTATGGTATTGCTTTATGGTGCGGTCTTTAAAGTACGTAATTTCGGTACTTCCACCGCCGATATCGATTGTAATTCCTTCGTTAATGGGTATGGAGTGTAATACCGCATTAACTCCGTAAAAGGCTTCCTCATAATCACCTAACAGTTTTATGGTAATTTGTATCTTTTCCTTCACGATTTGCAAGATTTCTTCTTTATTAGCAGCTTGTCTAATAGATGCTGTTGCAACACAAATGAATTCGTTAACCTTATAATGCTCTAGTATGTTATGAAACTCTTCTAGTGCTGTCATTAATCTCTCAATGCCAGCCTCGTTTAGTGATTGTGTTTCATCAAAATAAGAACGGAGGCGGGCTGTGATCTTTATGTTTTCTAATTCTTCAAAATGTTTCCAGGATTCTAAACGCTCATATATAACAAGTCGAATGGTATTCGAACCAATATCAATAATTCCAACTCTTTCTGTCAAAAAAATCCTCCTTACTTATGAAGTGTAGAATGTTCTTATATTTTATCATGTTGAATGAAGCTAAATGAAGTAAATTTAGGGACAGTCCCGCTTCTCTCCTAATATGAAGAAGTTAGTCTGTCCCTTTTTCATTTGTTCTTTTATCTTCCCTTGCATATATGGTCCCCCATTTGCTCAGGGTCCTCGGCACGTCCAATAAATCCCTTGAAAGAATATGGGACCAATGATTGGAATATCATCCAACACAGGAATACTCGTTGTATAGAATGGCTGATCAACCATATCTGTTTGTCCTTTACCATACCATACTTTTGTTAAATAAACCCCTATACCTACAGCGAGCACATTAATCGCAACTCCACTAACGACCTAATTTGCGTTAAAGGATACGGAAACTATTGCATGAATAATGGAATAAATAGCCCCAATGATCGTTGCAGCTACTATGGATATCCAAGGTGTCCATGAACCGAAAACACTTGCAAAAGTAAGATTAAACACAATACCTATAAAAGCACCCATCACCATGAATCCTTCTAGCCCAATATTTACAACAGCTAACCTTTCGCTATACACTCCGCCTAAAGCTGTCAAAATAAGAGGTGCGGAATAGAACAGAACGGTTATTGCATATTTTATTCAGGTGTATTTTCATGTATACTATATACCATACAAAATGAGTATCTAGAAAGGAGAAGGGGCATGCCAGTACCTGCAAACCATTCGAAACCTGTTCGTCAATCGGCTAAGGAAAGCGCATTAA
Source organism: Salinibacillus xinjiangensis (assembly GCF_009649735.1). Taxonomy (GTDB): domain Bacteria; phylum Bacillota; class Bacilli; order Bacillales; family Alkalibacillaceae; genus Salinibacillus; species Salinibacillus xinjiangensis. The sequence continues at coordinate 52,849 of NZ_WJNH01000006.1, read as the reverse complement.
ATCAGATTCAACAATGGATCATTGATGGAACTTTGCTGCCAGGCGAAAAACTGAATGATTCCGAGCTAGCTGAATCACTGGGAGTCAGCAGAACCCCGGTTCGTGAATCACTTCAACTTCTCGAAGTGCAGGGTTTTGTCAAAATGTATCCGGGCAAAGCAACACAGGTTACCGAAATCAGACGAGATGCCATTAAAGATCTTCTCCCCCCATTGGCGGCGTTGCAGTCTTTATCAGCCGAAGTGGCTACTGATCATTTGAAAGCAGATCATATTAGCCAACTCGAACAGATCAATGAACGCTTCAAACAATCCATTCATTCCAATAACGGCTACGCTGCTTTGAAGGTCGATGAAGAATTTCATCAATTAATTGTTGACATAACTAAGAATCCTTATATCCAAAGCGTATTAGAATCATTACAGGCACATGTTCGAAGGCATTTTTTCTATAATTCTATTGTGTTATCAGAAAGGTCTATTGAGGAACATAATACGATTATTAAGGCCATGAAAAATGGAAACAAAGATCAAGCCGCATCCATTATGAAAGAAAACTGGCTAGGTACATTACAGGAATTTGAATAAAACGGGTACACAAAAAACCGGTTCCGAAAAGGAAACCGGTTTTTGTTTGTATTATGAAACATGAGCTGCAGCTGTCTCATTTTTTTGGAAATGACTGATGAAACCTGTGACTACAATAACAGCAACTGCGGGCAGCAACCATCCAAGTCCCTGACCGTATAGAGGAAGCGATTGTTCATAAATGTTTATAACAGGCTGCATCCAGCTATAATATTCGATTCCTAATGAATTACAGAGCGACTTGAGGCCATCAAAAATACTAATTAAAAACGTTACAGCAATAGTTGACCCATATACGGTTCGTGCATGATTAAACAGTGGAGATAAAAATGTCAAGATCATTAGGACAATCGCCAATGGATACAAGAACATCAAGACCGGAACAGAGTAAGTGATGATGTTTGCCAATCCGAAATTTGCAATTACAAAGGTCAATGTTGCAAAGAAGACCACAAGGGTTTTATAGCTGATATTCGGAAACAACGTATGAAAATATTCCGCATTGGCTGTTGTCAGTCCGATAGCAGTCGTTAAACACGCCAATGTAATAGCAATAGCAAGTAAAACGGAACCAAACGTACCAAAGTAATGGGAAGCGGCACCACTTAACACCGGTCCGCCAGTTTCAAAGACTCCAAAAACCTGCGTGCTTGTTGCCCCCATATATGCAATCCCTACATAAATCGCTCCGAGAAGCAATACAGCAATACTTCCTGCCTTAACGGTTGTTTTGAGAATATCCGTTTTGGACGTTACCCCCATTGCCCGGATCGCATTAATCACGATAATCCCAAATACCAATGATGCTAGTGCATCCATTGTATTATAGCCTTCAAGGAATCCCGTAACAAACGCTCCACTAGTATACGCTTCCTGCGGTGCCTCCATCGCTCCTATAGGATTGACAATTGCTGTCACAAGAAGAACTAGAATCAGAACAACTAGTCCAGGTGCCAACACTTTTCCGACATTATCAACAAGTTTGGCGGGATTTAATGAAAATAAAAGTACGATAGCGAAAAACAATAAAGTAAAAATAAATAAACCCATTTGTTGTGAAGACTCATTTATAAAGGGCGATATACCAATCTCATACGCAACCGTCCCTGTACGAGGAGATGCGAAAAATGGTCCAATTGTTAAATAAAGTAATGATGTAAAAAACACGGCATACACTGGGTGGACCCTTGATGATAAATCCTGCAGATTACGGCTTCCGGAAAAACTCATTGCAATGATACCAAGGAGTGGAAGCCCCACGCCGGTAATTAAAAATCCGATAACAGCTGGCCAAAGACTTGTCCCAGCATTTTGCCCCAAACCTGCCGGAAAAATCAGGTTTCCAGCTCCAAAAAATAGTGCGAACAACATAACACCAACTGCTGCGTAAGACGAAAAAGTCAGTTTCATGATTTGAACCTCCTATGATGTTTTCATCATCTATATGCAATATATCAATAGAAAACATCATACTACTCCCGATTGCAAAATGCAATATATTACGTGAATTTTATGACGATTATATCAATTGAAAAATTCTGGGCGAGGGATTGATACTCACAACTATGTAAATAATTAAAGCAGACCCATCAAAATTTGATAAGTCCTTTAAATACTTTATTAGGTTAGAGAAACGCGGTATATTAGTGCAGAAAAGCGGCAGCTAGCAGGCGATATATTTCTAAATCTCAATGGCACCTCCATTGATTCGTTTAAAACCCCGCCGTTTGCTCAGGTCCTCCACAAACTTTAAAGCTGCTTTGTCTTTCGCCTTCGCTTCAATCATAATATCAGCTGATTTTCCATAGCTTTTTAATGCTTGGATAAAGGGGCTAGCAAAGTCAGTGTCCACATAATCCGCATGTGCTCGTTTTAATTTCTCCGATTTTGGAGAGGATAAATGGAATTTAGGCACCCTTCCCGTATTCTCCCACGTAGCAAAGATTCGAGGGAGTAACTCCTCCCATTCACCATTCCCAGGATTCGCCCAATGGTGATGGTAGTCAAACACGAATGGAATCTCGTGCTTCTCACAAACTTGAAGGGTTTCTAGTGCTGTATAGGTCTTATCATCATTTTCAAGGGTTGTTTGCATGCGAATATCTTGATCAAGCTTTACAAAGTTTTCATTAAACCGTTTAATCGCTTCCTTTTTATCTCCATAAGCACCGCCAACATGAATATTAATATTCGCATCTTTATGTAATCCCATGGCTTTTAACATCTCATAATGATAGATCATATCAATAATGGCATTCTCTGTTACATGTTGCTGCGGACTCGTAAACAAGGTAAACTGATTCGGATGAAAGCTTACCCGTAATTGATTGGTTTTCACTAGTTCTCCAACTTCTTGAAAAAGCTCTTGAAATGGAGTTAGAAAGTCCCACTTCACTTCTGGGTGTGTAGCAAGCGGTACAATCGATGAAGACATTCGATAAACATCAATGCCGTGGGCAATATTAAAATGAAGGGTACGAATGGTGTTTTTTAAATTCTCCTCGGTTAAATCGTATAGCTTCTGCCTTCTCCTCTCCCCAGCTTGTTTCTTCCAATTTGTAAATGTGAGGGTTCTAGAAGGAGAAGCTTCCCATAAGGAAAGCGCTGTTGAAACATAGCCGAATCTGAGTATCATGAATTCACCCCACCCTATGATGTCGGTAAAACTAGTGTTTGTGCTTGGGGATAATTCATACATTGTAGAAGCATAGGGCTGTTTATCCGGTTTCTCTCTTTTAGTCGATGATTGCTACTGGTCTTGCCCAGGCTCCACTGGCACTTTCAATTTTCACAGGAAAACAGCTTACTTTAAAACCATGTTTTTTGGGGATTTGGTCAAGATTTGCAAGCTTTTCAATTTGACAATATTCCTTTTCTAGTCCCACTAAGTGCGCATCCCAAATTCTATTGTTTTCAGGGTCTTTTTTGTAATTCATTGCCTGTATATCAAGTGGGATATCCCACCCCCAGGCGTCCGTCCCCATCACTACAATTCCTTGATCGATTAACCAACGGGTTGCTTCTGCAGTTACTCCAGCACTACAAAAGGCATAATCTTTTTCATAAATATGTTGATCCGCCCCAGTTCTTACTAAAACAATGTCATTAGGCTTCAAATTATAATCCATTTGCTTTAGCTGTTCCTGCAAATCTTCAATTGTAATTCCGTATCCCTTTTCCTTGTCTCCAAAGTCAAATAGAACTCCATCACTATAAAACCATTCTAATGGTACTTGATCGATGGTTTTAGCAGGCTTTCCTTCAGATGTTTCTCCGTAATGGAAGGGTGCATCCACATGTGTTCCCGCATGTGTGCTTGCTGTTATGACTTCTGTTGCCCACGCTTTTTCTCTATGAAAATCTTCCTTTTTCAAATTTAAGCCAAATTGATTGAGGGTTTGTACACCCTCTTCAGCCCCTTCATCATGGCTACTATAACGAATTGATGGAGGCGTCGGTTCTTTTACTTTAGGACTTAGCGGCACACTCAAATCAATCATTTTCATCTTACACAACACTCCCTTTGTATATTTTTAAAAATATATAAAGTTTCATAAACATTTATGACAAATGGGTTCGGGCAACATTGTAGTGCCTCCCCCATTGCCCCACAATGCCACAAATCACACCCTTCACTTATGAAATTACGTATAATGTGAATTGGCGGAGACTATGAGAAAGTTTGTGCCTCGCGTAAAGGCTATATAAACACAAAGAGGTGAGAAAATGAATCAAGCACATTTAGATACTAGACGAGTCATTAACATAAAAGATCTATTACTTCAGCTACAACAAGGGAAGTCAGAACAAGATGTCCGAGAAGATTTTCATCAGCACGTTCAGGACTTAGATACCATAAACATTTTATTGATTTTTCATCGAATAAAATATGTTTATCCTGAAGTAAAAAACAAGGATTTTGAGAAATTCTTTGACATCTGTCATCACCTATATGGTCATACGATTCATGATATTCATGTTCCTGAATCAGATCATCCAAATCGTCCAATCCAAATTTTCAATAAAGAAAATCGGGTATTTGAAAGCCTATTAACTCGACTTAGTAGTCTTATCAATGCGATGGAAAAAGACCCCGAACATCCGACAGATCAACTACAAGAGGACATGAAACAACTAGGGACACTTTACAGTCATTACAACCGTAAAGAAAAACTCTTTTTCCGATGCCACTTTTGGACTTAACCCGTGAAGTCAAAAGAGAAGTAAGCTCGGAGCAATAAACATTTCGGGGTCAGTCCCCCACCACTTTAAAGCGTTAAAGCGGTGGGGGACTGACCCCATTTATTAACCTAGTAACTCACGTATATCCTCTTCTGTCAGTGTTTCCCTTTGTTCATCTATTGGATCAATGACTTCCTCAATCAAATGTCGCTTCTTCGCTTGCAGTGAATTCATTTTTTCCTCAATGGTTCCTTTGGCTACGAGTTTGATGACTTGAACGGCGTGTTTCTGACCGATGCGATGAGCTCGGTCTGCTGCTTGTTCTTCAACAGCCGGGTTCCACCAGCTATCGTAGAAAATCACAGTATCTGCACCCGTTAAATTAAGTCCTGTCCCTCCGGCTTTTAACGAAATAAGGAAAAGGTCTCGCTCTCCTTGATTATATCGATTACATAGGTCTACCCTTTCATCTGATGCCGTTTGTCCATCTAAATAAAAATAAGGTAAACCTTGATAAACCAATTCTTGACCGATCAATTGCAGCATTTTCGTAAATTGCGAAAAGATTAATACCCGTCGACCAGCAAGCCTTGATTCCTCTATGATCTGTTTCAGTTGTTCAAACTTAGCTGACTTCCCTTGATAACCTTCTACAAACAATGTTGGATGACAGCATATCTGACGAAGACGGGTTAGACCTGCAAGGATTTTAATTCGATTTTTCCTGATGGTCTCCTCGTCTAAGTGTTTGAACGTATCATGGCGTAGCTTGGCCAAATAGGTGCTATACAGTTTCTTTTGGGCAGGTAGGAGTTCCGCATAATCAATAGTTTCCCTTTTCTCAGGCAACTCACCTAATACATCCTCCTTGACCCTGCGTAGCATAAAGGGACGAATCCTTCGAGCAATTTGTTTTCTCGTTAACTCACTAAACTCCTTTAAGCCAAGGAATAATTCAGGAAAAACGATATGAAAGATGGACCAAAGCTCTTCAATTGCATTTTCCATAGGTGTACCTGTTAAGGCAAATCGATGACTCGCCTCAATTTTTTTCACCACACGGGCTGTCTGGGTTAGTGGATTTTTAAACAGCTGCGCCTCATCAAAAAATACGACATGAAATTTCATACGTTCATAGTCTTTAATGTCACTACGTAGCAATGGATAGCTCGTGATAATGACGTCAACATTCATCAATTCTTGTTGCAGTTTTCTTCGTTCTGATTTGCTACCATCCACAATTAGCGTCTCTAAATCTGGTGCAAATTTTGTAAGTTCATCCTCCCAGTTATAAGTAACTGACGAAGGACAAACTATCAATGCGGGTTGCTTACGATTTCGAATAGCTGGCCGCTCAGATAAAATAAATGCAATGCTTTGAATCGTCTTACCAAGCCCCATATCATCTGCAAGAATTCCGCCAAACCCGTAGCTAGCAAGCGACTTCAACCATTTAAATCCATTGATTTGATATGGACGTAAAAGGGCTTTTAATGGCTCTGGAATATCAAATTCCAAATGCTCAGGATTTTGAATGGAGGACAAAAATTCCCGAAATGATGCCTCAAGTGAAACGGCATGACTCTCGCCCATCCTATTTAGAATCCGCAGCCCTTCCACAAGCGGAACTTCAAACCTTTTGGCTATATCATCATCTTGAACAGGTACAGCGTGCATAAATCTTTTGATCTCTTCCATTTCCCTTGTTTCCAAGGAAAGTAATGCACCATCTCTCAAGCGATAATATTTACGCTTTTCCTCTAATGCTGCTAACACGTCCTTGATTTCTTCTTCCTTTATCCCATCCATCTCAAACGTAAAATCGAGCCAATTCATCCGTTCCTTCTGATGCTTCACTTTTATTTTAGGAAAGCTACTTTTCGGTTTTAGTCGCATTCTCACGGCTGTTGTGGCATAGACACTTGTCAGCCTTTGTAGCTTCGGCAACTGGTGATACAAGAAGTGATATTCTAATTCTTCATTTTGTAAAAAGTAGCCACTATCTGTTTTACTAAACTTGCTTTCCTCCATCAATTGAAGAATCTCTTCTTCCTTCTCTACATCCCGCATAATCAAGGAGCCGACCTGGACGCTGCGCTGATCCAGTGGATTTATGATCACACTATCGTAATGAAATTCTAGACCTGCCAACAAGCGACTTTTTACCCGATCTACGTAGAGCCTTGCCTGCAGCGGCGTTTTTTGTAAGGTTTCGGTAATTTCTCCTGATAAATGAACCTCCCCCATTTTTCTAAAGGAAGGGACTAGCTTTTCCATATAATCCTTTAATTGGTTTGTTGGTATAGGGATTTCGTTTGTAGTCGAACGGTCTATCATGCGCTTTAATTCATGTAGTCGTTCCCCTTCCTTTTGTGTAACGCCAAACATTTCCCCATTATATAAAACGATTCCATACTCTTTTAAAACGCTCATTTGGTGCAGCCCATCAATGTATAGGCTATAGCCGTTTAGTTTGTTCCCTGTAAATTCAAAGGTTAATGGTAAAGAACCCTCCACTAGCTGAATAGGAATGATTTTTCCCTCCCAGTGCAAATGTGCCTGTGGAGCACAGACCAATAAAGGTTCTAGTCTCTTCCAGGCAGACGCAGGAATAAGTAGTATCTGTTTATTTTTACTGGATTTATAGCTAGGCAGGGCACGTTTATACATGCTCTCATCCAACATAATCAAAATAAGCTGTTGAAGAATGGCATCCGTACCTTCATCAAAACAATGCTCAACTGGATCGTACACACACGTACTCCCTATAACATGCCTGTTTCCTTCTCTGAGATGTTTCAAAAATTCACGAATACTCACGGTTTGTTGTTTGGCTAATTGTAGTTCGATACCGAGCATAGCCTTACCATTTTCCACCATAACTACCTTACAGATAAAAGTGACAGCTAAGACCCTTCTATTTTCGAAATGGATTTGCTGACCGCTTTTCATAGTAGAAGGCTGCTGAAATAATCCTAGTAACCCTTCCGACAGCTCTTCACTTGGCGTATGATTGTCGGCCTTCTCATAACGATCCTTTTCTACTTGATAATGCTGCCATGCAATGAAAGTTGCTGCAATATGCTGGCAATCTTTTTGATATGAAGATAATGAGGGGCAGCTACAAGTGGAGATATACCCTTTATTATTTTTTTCGATTTGCACATGAAAGTCTTCTGAGCCTTTCACTGTAGCTTGTACGAATACTGTTGTTATTTCCTCGATCGTTACCTTGCCATTACGATAAAAAGCGTCCCCTTTTTTATAGGAGACAGCCCCACAACGGTCTTGGATCACTTTTTTATTTAGTTTTGGTTGCATGAGGGCTTCTCCTAACTGTGTGGTAAGCATTTTACATTTACTTTAACATAATAGATTAGTCAGTTCTAAAAATAAATTATTGGTTTTTAGTTACTTTTTGATAAATTAAAAACACTGATTGGCTTTTAATTTAATGGAATTCCTGTCCTTTGTTATACTAAATGTAATGTCATTATGTATAGAGGTAAACCATGATTAGATTAATAAGAAATCTCATAGTCCTAGGAATCATCCTTTTACTTTGTATTGCTACAATATATGGGATACTTGGCTACAATAAGTATAAAGAATCCATAACTACTATGCCGATTAAAGAAAAAGTTGAGTCCGTGCGGCAAAATAAGAGCTATGTGTCTCTTATGGACATTTCTCCTGATTTTACAGATGCTGTGGTTGCCATTGAGGATCATCGATTTTATGAGCATGGTGCCTTTGAATTCGTCTCCCTTCTAAGAGCAACACTTAATAATTTGAAAGAGGGAGAAATTGTGCAAGGTGGTAGTACAATCACCCAACAGGTAGCTAAGAACCTATACTATTCAAATAAACAAACCTTTACCCGGAAAGTTGCAGAACTATTTTTAGCCCGCGACCTTGAAGAAATGTATAACAAAGATGAAATTTTGGAGCTTTATGTCAACATCGTTTATTATGGTGAAGGTAACGTTGGTATTAAAGAAGCTAGTGAACATTATTTTGATAAACAACCTAGTGAATTAACTTATAATGAGGCTACATTTTTAGCAGGCTTACCTCAAGCCCCAAGTATTTACAGTTCAAATAGCGATGCAGCAAAAGATAGGCAAGCGGAGGTTATCGAGGCATTAAAAGATTACCGAAACGAAAATGAAATCATTGAATAAATAGAGTATAGGGAAAAGGTCAGTCCCCTCACCACGCTAAAATTTTAGCACTGTAGGGGCTTTTTTACGCGGTTTTATTGAAATTTTCCATAATTGTGCTGGCTGGTGATCTAATAAACTATGCCATTACTTGGCGTAAATACGGACAAGAGGTTTCAGATGACATTGATTGGAGCAGCCCTCGTTTACTTTGTATAGCAGGCTGTTTTACTAAATACGATGAATACGCCGTACAACAAATTAACCGTAATAATTGAACTATACCAATATAAGCATTATTCGGACGGGCTTTCGCTACTTGATTTAGTTTTACTAATTAAACTTATGTATTTCCTATCCATACTAAGAATTTTTCATTTAATTATAGTTACACCTACATAAACACCCGCTAAAAAAATGGTGGTGATAACAATAATATGAAATACTATCCAAGCCCAACGCCCATACATAAATGACTGATGATTAATAGGCTTACGTAAATTAGGAGGAATAATCTTAGTTCCTAATATTTCAAATAGTAAGTAGTAAGCCCAACGTAATGAGTAAGAATCCCATAAATCCCATTCTGGTTCAAATTTAAATATTGGAGTAACCATTAACACAATCTCGGCTACCATACCTAAATGAACTATTCCCCAGTAAAAAGGAATCTTCCACACCCATTTTTCTGGACTAAATCTTACACCAAATAATACTCCAAGAGGAAATGCAGTTGATACTAATCCATACGGAATGAGTAAATTTCCATGTAAAACATTGTTTGGAAATGAGTATAATCCTACAGATGTAAAGAAATAACAAAGAGTATTAGCGGATAAAGTAGCAATGATATATAGAAATCCATATTTTTTCCAATCTAACCTTATAAAGTATAAACATCCAAATCCCAATAATATTATGGAAACCAACATACCCATTTTTTCTAAGACCATATACTCACCTAGTTTTTAAAACAGTGTTGCCATAACTCTTATAAATTAACCTTTATCGTTGGTTAAAAAATAAATTAGCATCTAAATTTTTAATAAAATCTAATTACCAACTTTTTATAGTTCACATTCAACGTCAAGCCCATTTTTATTTACCTACTACTAGCGTACCTCTAATCAAGTTGGTACTCGTATGTTTTAAACAAGAAATCCGCTACTGTCTTTGCCGAATTAACTACTACTGCATGATGTTTATCTATTTTATATTTTGGTATGTGTGAATCCCCACGGGAATTACGTACTTCGGATATACCGTTTACTACCTTAATTAACCCCGTTAATACTTCTTTTAACGCTTTATCTAGCTCTGGATCTTTAGGGTTAAGGTTTAAGCTTTGCCGTACTTTCGTAAACAACGCAGGTAAATCTATTTTGTTACTCATTTCTTCATCCGAAAACTTATGTAGTATTTCCTTACAAACGCCCTCTACCAACGTTTTGAACATGCTAACTTCTTTGATAGGGTTTTGGTGCAGTTTTCTATGCAACCAATTAAACAAAGCACGTAACCCGTTAACCCTTGTGTTTAAACTTACGGATATTCGCACCCTGCATAGCCTCTACTATCCCGATAGTACTAATATCCCCTACTTTTATTTCAATGACCTGTCGTGTTAATAATGCCATAAAAGCATTAAACTCATTACGGTAATATTTAATAGTATGTTCCCTTAAATTATGCCATAACAATCTTTAATAAATAAATCTACTTTTCACTTACCGTTAAATTACTCGTAGGTACTACACTTTGTACCGTTTCTAACTCTTCAATACTTAACTCATTACTTACGTTTTGCCATAATAATAAACACCCCGCACACGATTTATTGCACACGATTTTCACGGTGAAAATCGTGCGTGTAGGTACTAAAAAAACGCCTTACGTATATAACGTAAAGCGTCAGTATTACTGTGTTTATAAATACCGGTGGACCGTACTCTACTTCATACACACAAAGTTAAAAGTAGTTTCGAATTGTTGTGAATACTCTCTTTAAATCGTGATCAACAAAAAGTGTCAGGCACTACAAATAGACAAATGTCTTTTTGCGGTGCCTGACACTTAAAACTCGATTAATTTTCTATATTAAAGTGATCTGTAATCTTCTGAAAAAGTGTTTGTTATTGTATAATTTTTCAGAATTGCTATGAAATGACAACTACATGAATATCAGTTATAATAGGTAAGATTTGAATCACCTTTCACATAAGGAAGGGGTTTTTTTATGATTTCTTTACATAATGTCAGCAAACGGTTCGGCTCGTTTGAAGCCATTCGGTCGGTATCGTTACGTATCGAGTCGGGCGAAATTCATGGAATTATTGGCGCGAGTGGTGCAGGGAAATCAACCTTAGTGCGGATGATGAACTTGATCGAGCAGCCTGATGAAGGAGATGTGGTCATCGATGGCGAAACGCTAAACCATTTAAAAGGCAAGCGAATCCGTCAGATACGTCAATCGTTAGCGATGATTTTTCAAGGGCATCATCTACTCAGCAATAAAACGGTTTTCGATAATGTCGTCGTGGCCTTACAATTAGCTAAAGTTCCGAAAAAGCTTCGGGCAGAAAAGGTAATGGAGAGCTTGCGTTTTGTCGGGCTTGATCAGTTAAAAGACCAGTACCCGGGGCAGCTAAGTGGCGGGCAAAAACAACGTGTCGCAATTGCGCGGGCGATTGTCAACCAGCCTAAAGTGTTGTTATGTGATGAACCCACGTCATCACTTGACCCGAATACGACAGCGGAAGTGCTTGAAGTAATACAGCGGATCAATCAAGAATTTGGCGTCACCATTATCATTGTTAGTCATGAAATGGAAGTCATCAAAAGCGTCTGTGAACGAGTGACGGTGATGGCAGATGGGCAAGTCTATCAGGAACTCGAGATTGAGCCGACAGGTGTACACAAAATGGAACATAGCGCCGAAGGAATTATCAAACGGTTAAAATCAGGTGGTGACTTCAACCATGCCTGATGTATTACTTGAGTATCAATCAGAAATTTGGGTGTCGATTGGTGAAACATTTATTATGGTTGGGTTTTCGATCCTAGCGGCCTTATTGATTGGGCTTCCAGTTGGGACCTTTTTATTTTTGTGTCGCAAAGGGCAATTGCTTGAAAATCAACTCGTCTTTTCATCGTTGAACTTAATCGTGAACATTATTCGTTCCTTTCCATTCTTGTTACTCGTTATCTTTTTAATTCCGTTTACCCGTTTTATTATTGGAACGGCAATTGGTACAGCAGCTGCGACTGTTCCGATGACCATCATCGCAATCGCTCACTATTCCCGCCTTGCCGAGCAATCGCTTCTTGATGTCCCTAAAGGCGTGATGGAAGCAGCTGTTTCGATGGGCGCGTCAGTTAAAGATATTATTTTCAAATTCTTATACGTTGAAGCACGCTCAGCACTTGTCTTAAGCATGACGACATCAACGATTAGTTTTATATCTTACTCAACGATTATGGGTGTCGTCGGCGGTGGCGGGATCGGCGACTTTGCCATCCGTTATGGTTACCTACAATTTCGCACCGATTTGATGATTTATATTATCATCATTATGGTGATATGTGTCCAAATCATTCAATATGCCGGCATTACATTAGCAAGAAAAATAGACAAACGATAAGGAGAGATTACTAATGAAAAAATGGCTCATGATCATGATGGCAGCCTTAGTATCTGTGCTAGTCGCATGTAGCGGCAGCAATGACAGTGAGAATACAGAAGATTCAAGTGACGATCAGAATAAGGAAGAAAATACACAGCAATCTATCAGAGTTGCTGTTGTGGAATCACCTATGTTAGATGTTGTTGAAATTGCAAAAGAAAATCTCGCTGAAGACAATATTGAAGTAAAGATCGTTGAAATGGGTGACTATATTCAACCAAACGAAGCACTAGCAAACAATGAGGTTGATGCGAACTTCTCACAACATGTTCCATTTATGAATCAGTTCAACGAAAACTCAGATGCAGATGCTACATTAACAGAGATTCAGCCGATTTATTATGCCAACTTCGGCCTTTATGCTAAAGAATACGCTAGCGTCGAAGAGTTTCCTGAAGATGCATCGATTGGTATTGCCAATGATCCGTCTAACATCGATCGTTCCCTTCGCCTGTTAGCTTCACACGATTTAATTGAATTGAACGAAACAGATAGCGGACAGTATGGATTAGAGGATATTAAAGAAGACTCACACAACTATACTTTTGAGCAAGCAGGTATTGCTGCACTTACTCGTTTATATGAAGATGTGGATGGTGTGATCATTAACCCGACACACGCTGGTAACTTAGATTTAACTCCTGCTGACGATGCGCTTATTACCGAAAAAGAAGATAATAAATTTGCGATTACTTTAGTCGCGCGTGAAGATAATGCAGACACAGAATTGATCCAACAACTAGCTAAGGCGATGACGAGCGAAGACGTTCGCGAGTTCTTAAATTCTCGTGAAGGCGGCGCCTCTCTTCCGGCATTCTAAAAAAAGAAAAACGGTACCTGGTATGCTTCGTGGACAGTTGTCCATTTGAAGTACCAGGTACCTTTTTTTTATATACTCTACTAAAAAATATATTGCAGAATAAACATAGAGTTTGTTTTATGATACATTTAAATGTAATTACAATATATTTTTTAGGGATGGGGTTATCATGCACCAAATATATATTTACTACGGAAAAAACGATGTAGTCCTTTATGTAGGCAAAACAACTAAAATGGATCAACGTGACTCACAGCATAACAGTGATGCATGGATAAATGAAGTAGAGTATGTCATGGTGTCTACTGTTGAAAATAAAACAGATTTAACTTTGTATGAGATATATTACATTAACAAACTAAAACCTAAATATAATAACACTCATGCAAATGAAACCCCTGCATCTTTTCAGCTACCCGAACTAAAGTTTGAATTATTCTCTGATGATTATAAAAGAAAATTGCAGGAAAAAAGAAGGAAGAATCTAAAGGAAAAAATAAAGTTTCTTAATGACCAGGAAATCTCTCCTCCCAGCAATCGCATACCTTATGTTTCCACAGCTAGAAACAAACGGTCCGTGTTTTCAGTATTTTCGACTAACCCTTTATATTTTGAATTCAGAATGGATAATAAAGAAGATATTGTTGTATTGAAAAGCAATGGCCCTGTTGGAATTTGGGAACATGAAATATTTAAAATCATACTAAATTCTCCTTATGAATATCAAGATGAATATGAACAAACTAAATACAAAGTTTTATTTTCAGATATTTGTAGTCAACTTGAGTTCGTACATTCCAAGTCTACCAGAGATAGAATTCAAAGGTCTGTTGAGAATATGCATTTCTCAATTGCGATTAAATCTGGCACTAAACACATATATCAATCTGTTTCTAACGTTTGTTCAATATCTGATAGTTATTTTATTATACGATTTCGAAAAATGCATACAAATGTTTATGGTTGTATTTTAAAGATGTACCTACAATAAAACGGAGGGACAGGACCTTTGTCCCAGAAATAAAGCGAGGACTCATGATGGTTTACATGAGTCCTCGCTTTATTTTTGAAGTTTGCAAAATGGATAAGCACATTCATATATGATTTCCTCACTACCTAACATACAAAGACTGCCAGGCAACACAATGGACAAATGTCTTTTTTTACAGTCCATATCTCTCCACGTTTACCTGCTTTACTCATCTTCTTTACCCCCAAAAATTTCTTCTTTTTCTTTTATTATCTGCTCTTTTGGTGGTCTGCTATCAAAGTAACTATCAAATAATTATTAAGTAATTTTATCCGTTCTCCATTATCCATTTCTTCGATTGCTTTCATTATCTCATCAGCAGTCACTTTATAACCACCTCTTTTAATGATAAATTTATTTAAAAATTAATTATACAACAGACATACTAAGTATAAAACCATAAATGAGACAGGTAAATTTCCCTGTCTCATTTATCACGGTAATAATATTTAATTATTTGTGTGTTTAGGGTTGATACCGGTGGTCGGTCTAGAGATAGCCTTGAAAACCCTTATTTAATAAGGTGTTTTAGGTTCTATGTGTAAAATTTGTGTAGAAAGATCTAACTACTGTTTACGAAAACATTTTTGGAATATATTTGTATAGAATAACATGGTTAGATAACCCTGCATAATTAAGAAGAGACCACCAGATTGTTAATATGACAACAATCGGGAGTCTATATTCATTAACAATACGACAAACTACAAACTTGTTTGTATGTTTCCAATATTATAGGTTTTTCATTTTTTAAAAAGGCAACATTAACAAAATTCTTTAAGGTTATCTTTTTCGACTTGAATTTTAAAATAATACTATATTAGACATCATCATCTAATCTAACATTTACAATAATAACGGTGTAATTAATTAACTACTCTCCTCTTCTTCTTCAATCCATGTACTTGGAGGAATAATTTTAGGAAATGGAAACGATTGGTCAGTTAATAAAGAAATTATATTTGAAATTTTAATATAAACAGGATAAATTACATCTTCTTTATTTTCTTTTATAAAGCCTTCGATATCCTCGAGGTTTTTAATTATAATAACAAAAAGAAATTCTCCTTTAAGGCTGATTTCTTTATCAACAAATAAAAATTCAATATTAAATCTTATTCTCTTGTCCTCAAGGATTTCATAATTAATATCTAAGACTAAATTATCTTTTTCATCATCATTGTCAACGGAATACTTAACATTCAATAAGTCCAGTTCTAATATTGAGATCCTTAAATCTTTATCCATATTAATCCTACCTCCAAAGTTATTGTCTTAAAGCAAAAGGATTCTCTTCAAAATGAAATTTAGGTACACTATAATTGGATTTACTGCGTTTAAAGGAAGGATTATAATACTCACCTTCTCGATCATTCATACTATATTCTACTTTTAATATTATCTTTTTATTAAATTTATTAAGACTATTATAGATTTTTCCCTTCATATCCTTAATATCTGCATAGTTAATTCCATCATTTATTAATTGAATAATCCCAGTATTTAGAGAAACATTATTATCCTCTGAATAATATTTAATTCTTTTATGAAGAGTTTTAGGTATTCTTAATGTCATTCTACCTGAAAAATCTTCATCTTCAAAATTATATTCTTCAGGATATCTAATATTAATTCCTTTTTCTAAAAACACTTCATATAATGCAATTTTTGCTTCTCTTACTTCTTCAATCGCCTCTTCTAAAGTTTCTCCAAATACTTCTAACCCACTAATTTCTGGGCAGCTTACTACAAACCCCTTTTCTCCTTCATCCTCAAAAGGAGTAATCACCATTTTATAATCTAAATTTAAGAACTCTTCTAAACTCTTTACATATCTACTCACGATCTAATACCTCCTCCACAAGTTTTACTACCTTTTTCACGTGGTATACCCCCATCGGTTTCTTTCTAGAGAGGGTCCAATAAAGGTCTGAATATTTTTCGTGGACTACTGGACAGTGAGAGCCTTTCCCTTTACTCTCATCAACTCTAAATCCATATTTTCTGAGTAGAGATACTAATTCATCATAACTTCTTCCTTTTTTTCTATTTTTTAAGTCTTGGTATAATTTATACTTTTTTGACAAGCTCTGCACCACCGCACCATATATAGTGTCATTGTATTCAGGATAAATGATGTTGTGAGTGATTTCAAGCATAAATAAATTATATATTTAATTATCATGTGTAAAAATTACAAAACAAAACATCAAATATTACGAAATGTATTCACAAAACAGGTCCTATTGGAAATTCATATACAATCGGGAAATAATTCGTGCGTGCTACAAAAACATTAGAAGTAATAGGTATTCTGAAACATACTTATGAACAAGTAAATGTATAAAATAATTAAATTCTAAAAAAATAATTATAAGTAAAGGTGTGAGGATGATTGTTATGAATAGAGAACTAAATAATGTGTGGAACATCGAGGGAACTTGCAATCTTGCTCCCCCAATTATAGAAACTTGGGGAAAAAAAGTGAAAAAAGTTGAGAATAATAAAGTATCAGATACTGAAATAGTAACACGACCAATAATTCGTAGTGACAAAAAACATGATATCCGGATTCCTGTTAATGAAGAGGAAAAAAGGTGGGTGCGATTAATGGCTGTTGAGTATGGGATGTCCATGACCCAATTCACAACATCCCTAGTTAAAAAGAGTTTGTCGAACCACCATCAATTTGTTAATTATCCATATTACGATAGTAATAATATCATACACGTAAAATTGGATAATGAAACATATAAAGAACTTGTTAAGGTAATGTCCCTCTTAAATTGCAGCATCCGTAAGGCGACCTATATTGTATTTAAACATATGTTAACTTTACAAACCTGAAGGAATTTATTTGTATTTATTACGTAGAGTTACAAAGTTTACATTTTAATTATTAATTAAGAAAATGGGGAGACTATTTAAAATAATCAAATGAGTAAGACATAATGTAACGTAATTGACTATCTGATTCCCATACACCATTAAGAATAAAATCTACTTCTTCAGCTGTAATTAACTTAACCCATTCAGGACCTCCAAAATCCAATCTTTCTGCAAATTGTTTGAATTTATCCTTAAAGTAGTTTTCAATTGTTAACGCATGTGGCGTTTTTAATTCAATTAACGAAACCATTTTTTCAATTCCTATTTTTTTAGCAGTTTTAGTATGTTCCTTTATCCTTGAGGTAGCATCATCATCATTTGTTACTCCAAATTTATATACACCTGAATTTTTGTCCCCACATAAATAGAATAGAGTGTAATCATTTATGGTTTCAAGAATACTTTCATCGTATATAAATTTATCTGCCACAAATAAATTAAACACAGTAAGTTCTTCTTGTGTATACTCATTAACATATAAGTTTTTAGGTAATTTTCCTAGCTGGCTATATTTAGCTAATTTATCTATAATATAGCTCTTTACAGTAGGAAATTTCTCTCTGGTTAAGTCATCTAATTTGGCATATGCCAAATCCACCCTTCTCTTATTTTTTTCAATTATAAAATCTGGTCCTACCCCCTCAAATTTCTCATATTCAGCAATAACTGCTAATACTAATGCTAAATAATATAATAAGTGAAGGTGATATATTGGAATCCCATTTATTTCTCTATATCTTATTAGAGTGTTAATTTGATTTAAGACAGTGTTGCAAGGTGGGACTATCCCTCTATCAACAAAGACCTTTTGAAATTTTATTAGGTAATTGTTAGTAATGTGCTTAAATCTTCTCATAATAAACGATAACTCATTTCCACTATTTTCACCTTCGCTATTATCATCTCCGAAAATCCTATCTCCGCAAATGGGCACCAAATCATTTAATGCTTCTTCAGTTATATCTAACAATTCCGCAATCATATCAGAATGAATAAATTCACCTTTATTCTTTGAGGTAGAAACGGAACTTCTACGAATTTTGACTTCCTGCAGTAAAGAAATAAACCCCTTTGTAGATATAACAATACTTCTTGCAATTTTAAAATGTTTTAACTTAAACATAGAAAGACTTTCTTCCTGATCTTTTAGCTTTCTTCTTAAGTTCTCAACCTCTTCTAAGACCGTGTTATATTGTTTCTCATATTGTCCTTGGAGATTCTCGATAATGGTTGTATTATTTAATAATTCATCTACAATTAATTCGTTTTCTCTAACTTTCAGTCCTAACTGGTAGTCAAGTTCTGCTTTATACTTACTTCTTTCTATAAGTTGATAGTTATCAATGGTAGTTTCCCTTTCCTTTAAAAGAATAGAATTCTCTTTTTCAAGTGCTATTTTTTCCTTTCTTAATTTAATTACTTCTTCCTTAAGTTTTTCATTTTCTAAATTGTTATAATAAGAATCCGATTCATTACTGCCGGTGTAAAACAATTCCTGCTGTCCTAAATCACCATTTCTCTCCTTTTCTTTCCGCTTTGACCATTTTAATTTATTGATTTCCATGGACATTTGCGCTGATAATCTTTCTAATACATTTATATCTACTAATAGATCACGCGGTTTGTTTCCTTGGTACGGTCCAACTATGTTTAGATCTTCTAATTTTTTAATGATTCTTTTTGCTTTATTGTATCCTACTCTTAAATATGTTTGAATATTACTAACAGAGACATTACGATGGTTGTATTCACAAAGTATTTTCATATATTTAAGTATTTCTGGCTCTAAATCTATACTATTTATAAGTTTATTTATATCGATATCTCTCTCATTATTCATTTACCACACCTTCCCTTTAGAGTAAACAAATCTCCAATACTATTTATTATTATATTAACCAATTTCGGAATTACTATACTTATAAAAGCTTTAATTTACCACAAGAAAAATGTGACGATTTATTATAGTGTTGTTTACTTGTATACCCTTTAAGAAGTGTACGTTCCAAGTTACAACATAGTTAGTTATGTAACTTCAAAACACATTACAAATATTATTTTATTTAAATCTTATGAATTTTGGAATTTTGATATTTACTAAGTAGAATGTAGGTGGTCGGGATGTGGATAGTCTTATAAAGCCTTATATTATAAGGCTTTATAAGAGCGTTGTGTAAAATCTGTATAATAATATAATGTATTACTTAACCTATATTATTTGTACCGGTAAGCTTATTAAAATTTACAAACACTATTTTGACTAGGTTATACAAAATTTCTAAAGTCTCAAGTGAGATATTCCTTTCACCACACTACTCCACCAATAATGTATATTGAAGTCTAGCCTTTTCAGCTAGTTGTTCTTGAGTTAATCCTTTTGCTTTTCTAATTACTCTTAACTTATTGCCAACCAACTTTAAAAAATCTGACAAATCAATCACCTCTCTATCAGATTAGAGAAGTATTAATTTTGAATACAGATGCATATACTATAAATTTTATGTATAATACTACTTATAAGTTCTGTGTGGGTTGGAAGGAGTGTAATATGGACAAGAAAATATTTAAAACTCCAACAGAAATTGAGATGGAATCTGGTAGAGATTTTGTTGAAATTTGTGAAGAGCTATTATCAAAGGGCTATTCAACTACAGAAATTGCCTTAAAATTAAAATTAAAACACGCCAGTACAGTATCTTCAACTTTAAGTAGAAAAAAGTACCAAAAATTAAACTTAGAAGATGAATATACTGCTGAAATTAAAAGGAAAATTGTGTATAGAGATAGAATATCTTTTGAAGAAGCTTTTCAGAATACTTTTCAAATCTCATTTGAAGAATATCTATATAAAAAATACATAGAAGAGAAACATTCACAAGCACAATTAGGTGCTTTATTAGGAGTTGATGCTAAGACGGTAGGAAACTATTTAAAGCATTATGGTATTAAAAAAAATTTGTCAGAAGCCAGAAGGGATGCAATAGATAAAGGTCTAATAAACTACGGTGAAATCAAGGTTAAGGCAAGGAAAACAGCATCTAAATCATTATCATTGTCCAACATTCAAGAGTGGGTTAGAGAACTTTTCAAGGCATTCTTATATGAAACTATATCAACAATCGAAAGTGATAAACAACTAGAAGTGATTATTGGGTTTGATGAATGGGGAATTTTGAAAGACAAAGAAGTAGACTTACCCATTATTATTATTATTGATAACAACAATAATACATTCCTTAAATATTCAATCGAATTTAATCATGAAACATGGCACAATAAAAAGCAGTCTTTAGATGAAATGAAGGCATTTCGACTAACAGAGAATGGATGGAGACATTTCACTATTATCAATAAAAAAAGTGATTCTTACGCCAATCTAGAAAAACAAATTAGAAGTATAGCTAAGGAAATAGTAAACGATATTTTAAGTCAACTGTGAAGGAGATTTGTTTTAAATGGTTCTAAGTCAAATGTTGGGGTGAGCACTTTCGCTCACTCCTAATTTATACGACTCGAACATCGATATTTTTATATTGATGATGTAATAATACCTTTAAACTAAATCGATCAAATCGCTTAAGTCCAAAGGCATTTCGTTTCATGACTTTCGTTTGGTTATTAATGCCTTCTACGGAGCCATTATGTAAGTCAAATCCAAAACTGTTCATGATTTGTTTCTGCCAATTTTGAAAGGTCTCAATCGCCCTTTTAAATTCCCTTATCCCTGGAGACCTTACAAGGTCGTAAAATTGATATAGTCTATTAAACTGTGTTGTTTGACCAATGCCAACTTTCACATAGTCACCAATTTTCGCCCACTTACAATACTGATCAAACCGCCTTACTAACCTTGGGTTATCTAAAACTGCTGGCAAATGTTGAATATTTATATGTTGTGTAGTCATTATCTACCCCTTTTTCATCAAAGCCAATTTCACTATTCCTTACGAAGGAATTTGCCCAATCTTTAAATGTCTTCATAGCCTAAAAAAATTTGACATAACAATTTCTACTCCTCTAATTAAATTCATTTTGAATAATTATGTATTCCTTTTTAGTTATGTTTAAAACAATCTATTTTTTCTCTTTTTTTCTACGTTCTTTTTCTTCTTTTTTCTTTATTTCAATAAATTTATCAATCTCACTTAGATCTTCATGCCAAAACAGATTTGTATAAGTTGCATTAGGGACTGGTATTAAATTATAGAATGTTCTCAATGATGTATCAGACCCTATCAAATAAGTCGGTATATCAGGCTTTGCACAATACGCCGTATGTCCATTTAAGAGTACATTTTTAGCAACCATAGAAGATGACATTGGATCGAGTTGATGTGAGTTAAGTATCATTGCCATTAATTGAGTTGCACCATAAATGTAGTCAGAATTAATATAATACTCTGCTGATCTATATCCTGGTGGATCATACTTCCATCCTTTTAACATCGATTGTTGATATTTTTTTACCAACAAAGACCTGTAGCCTTTATTTACTCTTGATGAAAAAGAAAAAGAATTATACGAATAAGAGTTAGCTAAAGCTTCTTCTAATGGATCATGCTCATGAGGACCCAATCCTAAAGTCTTGTGATAATTTGATTTAAAATACTCAATATATAAGGGTTTAGGATTGCCATAAGCTCCTGATATTATCTCTAATGATGTGGCCGCTGACTCTACAATATGATGGAAAAATTCATGGTGAAAAACTTCAAAAAGGATATAACCTAAAAGAATATCAGGTTGGAAGAATATAGTGTTGGAACCGAGCTTAGATTTTATAATATGATAATAATCAATTAACTTATCCGCAAACAAGTAAATTCCCCAATCATCATAGGGTGCAAAATGAAATGGTCTATAAAAGCCGAGAGCGTCTGGTGAAACTCTATTAACATCAAAAAAATGAAATTGTGGTGATCTTAATTGCTCCCATAAACTCTCCATCTTTTTTTGGGAAAGGTTATTAGAGGATAATTTATTATATTTCTTAATAATTAAATCTATTTCTGATTTCGTTTTCTTTTTTGTTCTACTTGTAGAAAGCCCAAATAATAACTTATCTGCTTCAATCAATTCTTTTCCATTTCTAATTCTTAAATCATTGGCAGATCTTGTTAAGCAATTTGAGTCCAACCAGGGTAAACACTCTTGAATAGACGGCTTCATTTTAAGTCCCCTAATTACGGCAATATCCTCATAAAATCCATTTGTTAAGCCAAGTTGGTGCATATCCTCACCTCAATTATTTTTCAACCACTAAATTTATCTACCTATTCTTTTTAAATATAATGAAATATACTCAAGAAATTGGTCTGGATCTGTTGTTTCTTTTGTTTTTATATACTCGGTTAAACTTTTTTTCAATGTGTCTACATCTACTCTATCAAAAAGACTAAATACCGCTTCCCCCAAAGGAAATGTAAGAATTATTTCTAACTCCCTCTTGATTTCATCAATATCTCTACCCTCAATACTGTCTATTAAATTATTAATATCTTTATAAGCTTTCAATGATTCTCCTAGAGTTGCTTTTGTTAATTGACATTATTATTTGCTCCCTATAAATTTTTCTTTTAGCATCCTTATTACATGCGGTGCATTTGGCATTATAAATAAACTCGTTTCATTTCTTTTGTTTGGATATAATGGATTTACCACTGTTCTTCATAATATATAGCTAGAGTTCTCTTTATTGGAAATTTTAATAGCCAAAGCAATTTCTTTAGTTGTTTAGGAAGAGTCTTTATATCATACCATATGTTCAAATTCATTAGATGGTATCCTTTTTTCAAACTGTTTTTTGCTATTTTTGCATTTTCTTTTTTAACACTACTTATGGTATTTTCTTGCTGCGGTGTTGTATAGGAGGAGTTTGATTGAGGTACCTTACTTTCTCTTTTTGTATATACCTGTTCATCAAAAAAGATATTATTGTTAATTAGAGCTTCACGCATAATAATCTCTAATTCTGTTGATTGGCTATTCATAACAACAACCCTCTTATCAAATTGGTAATTATATGGTACCATCCTCTTTTAAAAAAGTATATTATTTCTTCCATTACTTAACTTTCCCCCATTATACTTTTGGTGTCCGTATGCCATGATTCAGAACTAAAAAAGTATATTCGTATTCCTTAGGTCAATATTGAGTGTACCTGTTCTATTTTAGTTAGTATATCATGCCGCCCATAACGTTTTAAACTGTAACATCTTTAACTTTTATAACTAGAATCGCGCTATAATAGGCTTTTAAAAGTAATCGATTGTAACATCTTCACCTTGGTTTCACGTCCTTTTATGGGATCGCGTTAAATTAATGTTAAATTTAACATTGGTTGACCTCACCATTAGGTTGTGAAAAAGCCTTAAATATTTTCTCAACTTTACCAGTGTATTATCACCTTAGCCACTAGAGGATTTAAAGCTAATAATAGTGATCTTTAATTTTAAAAAATATATACAAATAAAAAACACGATTTAATCAAAAATTAAATCGTGTTTTTTACAATATATAGGGGATACCCCACCCGAACTCCATAACTATTATACTCTATTTAGGTGACTTTTATACTGTGATAGCAATTAATTTATTTTATTTGATTACAGTCACAAAAATTCCGTCTCTGCCATGTTTTTTACCAGCGGTTGCCACGGAATTTACCACTTGATGTCAATGCGTCCACCAAAAAAAGTAATTTTAAAATTAAAGAGCCTAATTCCTCTTATTTATTACTGAAGAATTACGCTTATGGTCTTCATGCCCGATTGAGTATTTCATTAACTATTAAACAGTATATTTACTGCACAGCAAATGAATTTTTGTAATTTCATTTTCATTTGATTCATTAATTTTGTAACGCTATTAATTCATGCACCTTTACAATCTACTTTATTCGTAGCCAATGAAACACCCCTAAAAATCACTAGCAATTATGTAATAAATTTTTTATTGGTCTCAAAGAAACAAAAAATAATCCCACTATTAAGTGAGATTATTTACGAACGAGATCTTTTAATAAAAAAAAGCAAATCATTCTTCTTAAACGCCACTATAAAGTAGACTATCCAGCCAAGTGGGAATACCCACCATAAGCCACTCCACGAAAAATTAACTTGAATATTACATAACTCTAACGCACTTCCAACAAGTGCGATAAAAACAAGAATCCCATAAACAACTACCAGGGTTGGATGCCTCTTTATCAATGGGTCACCATCATTTTTTGTATTTGATAGATCTTTTCCTGTAAGTTTTGCTATAGCGTTAAGCAAAAGAAAGAGTATTAATACAACTGACGAGGCACCTATAGAGCTAATTATTAAAAGTTTACCCATCGGTAGATCTGTAGAGTTATCAAAAAGACTAGTGAAACCTTGTAAAGCTCCAAAGGCTCCCATTAATATAGCGGCAAATATACCTAAAATACTTATAAAATTATTAGGCATATTATCAGTAGTTTCTTGCAAACTTCTAATTCTAGTCATTTGTTTCTCTAGCTCTTTTTTTTGAGTTTTAAATGATTCTTTTAAGTTTCTTAATTCTTCAATTTCTTGTTCTTGCTTATAAAATAAGGAATCTTTTTGTTGTTGAGCTAATTCTAGATGTTCCAATAACTTTAAACATTTATAATAAGTTTCATCCTTCTCTTCTAATAAAAGGGAAAATTTTGCTTCGAGCATTTCAATAAAATAAGAAAAGTCTGGGTTTTCGTTTGTGAAAACAAACTGTGAGATCGCGGCATATGGTAAGGTGTTAAAATCATTTTCAATGAGAAATGCATGAAGTTGTAAAACAATTTCATCAACAGTTGTTTCATCAACTGATGATTCAGTGGATCCTTGCACCATGTTCAATATCTCAATTAACGCTTGGCCCTGTTTTTTCCTTGTATCAGTCAGTAAAGTCACGGTTTAAATCCTCTAAAGTATATCTCACTGGAATATTTTGTAATATCGATTGTTTATTATTAAGCCATGTAGCATGATTATGACTTTCTTCGACTAATTGGCTAACTGATTTTCGCAGATTTTTTCTAATTAACTCATCAAATTCGGAGTAAGCTGGATTATACTCACCATCATCTCGTATGGAATATCTTCCATATTTTTTATGTCTGAAATATTCTGTCTTTATTACAGGTCCATACGGCCAAGCTTGAAATGGTTCTGTGTATATTTCAAAAACAGTATCATTTAAACCATGCTCTTTAATATACTCACCCAACGCAAAATACATCACTTTTTGCAACTCTAAGTTTGATATTCCACTTGCGTTAGTGTTAGACACTGCTATAACATGATCAGCAAATTGTCTCATAGTCATAAACACCCTCTCCTTTCTATAGATTATGATCAGAAAAAGTAAATGCTTATAAATTTATTATAACACATCTCAAATGGATTTTATTTAGACAAATCTCCTACTCAGGAATAGGATTTAATGATTCATGGTGGCAAATTTCCTTGGCCGTAATCATTATCGCCATATGTCTTTGTTTTCATTACATGTTCCTTAGCAAATATCATTCTATTAGCATTCCCTATGTTGAGCTTACGAGCGATATTCAGTGCTAATTATATTGTGATTATATTTGTTATTTCTTATGTTAAATCCATTGCGTGTTTACCTTCTGTTTGTAACATTTCACTCTAAGACCGAACCCATTATCTTAAGCAGAATGGGTTTTTATTCTAACTCTTTATCCAGTAATTCCTCCTCATGCCAGCCAACCTCAATGCCTTTCTGCAAAGATAGCAAGTATTCTCTTAGTTCATGATTATGTAGTTGGGCCACATTTCTCCAACTATATTCTCGCCGATCCGGACACAGTACAATAAGTCCTATGTCGTTTTTATATTTCCTAGTAGCAACCAGTTTGTATTTTCCTCCATGTGGAGGTCTTTTCCATTGCATGGTCATCATCTCATTCCCACCACTGTTTGTTAGTAAAAACAACAGCTTTTTCCTTAATCATTACTAACTCATCAAAATGAAATTCGAATCTCTATCCTATAAAAAAACTTAGTGAGTATCGGCATAATAATTACGCATAAAGTCTCTAAGATCAATACCTGAAATAATATTGGCAGGGCCTATATTTGAGTCCGCAAAATTCTTTTTCTCAGATTCCCGATACCCCAACTCTTTATTATAATGTAACGATTAATTCTTTGTTCCTCAAAGAGGAAGTTCTAGAGGCTTACTCACCTACCATACCATCACCATCAGCATCACGCATATAAGGGTATAACCAATGGTCGTTCCTTATCGGCATACTGAAACCTGCATTTTCTGCTTCCTTAATAGTTACTTGTCCATTACCATTAGTATCCACGCTTGAAATATCTCCTTTTTCATCAGAACTAGAGTCCCCTGAACTAGAAAATTCGTTTTTATCGGTTAAACCTAAAGACTCATTAACTTCATCGGGATTTACATTATCGAACGTATCTACAACTTCATTACCGTTTATAGTGTAGGAATACTGATACTTTGAAGGTATTTGTGTTTCCGTATTTGAGTAAGAGATGACTGCTTCAAAATTAGTAGCACCACCTGCTTTACGTATAGCATCCTCCATATAGGCTTGGTCACCATGTCGGTTAAGTGTACTTTCTTGAGGTGTTATGTTATAAGCATTTGATACTCCTCCTAAAGAGTCAGCAATAACATGCCCCTCATCTAATACATCACTTTCGACACCTGGAACTTTAGCCTCGTCAGAGAAGTATCTACCACTTGATAGGACTGGTTCTGTACTATCATCTTGTAGAATAATTTCTTCAGCAACGACTCTCACTAACTGACCATACTCATTTGTGAACGCCCAGTACTCCCTGTCACCATATCCTATATCAACTACAACTCTCGATTCTCGATCTCCACTTAGATCACCACCATCAACCTCTATTAGTTCGTATCCTGAAAACAGGTCACCTTTTGTTTCTGTTGATGTTTCCTCTACTACTGGTTCATCAACAACCGTAGTGGTATCTTCCTCCTTCTTGCTATCATTATTTGCATGAGATGACGTTCCTTCTTGTGAATCTGTTTCTCCGTCTGTATCTTTATCCTTAGTTGAATTATCTGTAACTTCTTGTGGTTCTGTTTCTCCCTTTGTAACGGAGGCATCTTCTAAGGTGGTACAACCAATCATAAAGATGGTCGTCGTTAAAAGCAGGATTACATAGGTCATTATCTTTTTCATTTTAGGACTCTCCTATCGTAGTTAAATATTGTTTATTATACACGGCATATCAACATAGATGGACCTTACTACTGTTAAGATAATCAAAAGAAGAGTAACTTCTACCTTCTTTATTATTCATTACTAGAACAGTATAATTTTACCATATAAAACAACTTTAAAAGCATTTTCCACAACAATTCGTCATAATAAAAAAATTCCTTAGATGAGAGCAATCCAGAAGCTATAAAATGAAATAAAGAAATTTATAGTTTTCTTGCATTTTATAAAGCCGAGAACAATTAGAATGGTCTATCTGCGAGGAGGTCCTTCCCGAATTGAAGAAGTTTCATGGTGGTAAATTACCTTTTGCTTGGAAATCACTCAACTAATAGATTTTGGAGGAGATTAGTATGTTAAAATGCGCTTCGTGTAAAAGAAGGGATTTTTTACATGATGAAGAAGATACAGTTTATTGTTCTATTTGTGCAAGTAGAACATATAAAGCAACTGGAGAGCTATCCCTTGTTAAATGTCCTTATTGCAAAAAGAATACAACAGGAAAAGCCGTCTATTGTAAATGGTGCAATAATTGGATAGCAGATAAGATTTAATCAGACAGCTTGGACGTACTCAGTATCCATGGACACGGGGCATTATTTATAATGCGTATGCTGATACTCCAAGTAAACATGAACCTCTCTCTCGCTCTAATCGTATGCAACTGTGTAAAATCCCAATTTTATCCCGCCTTGATACATTTTAGTTATAGAGATTCATCTTTCTCTGTAGTTGTTAAATAAGTGTTGATTAAATTATATGTATCCCATCACCTGTTACATAAGTGTTTAATAACTATTTTTTACAACACCAATTTGTTTTAAACCATTTTAAATTAATAGAGGCTGAATAAAAGAGGGGATGATTTACCCTTACAACAGGATTATAATGATGCCTAAGCATAAAAATACAGCAGGGAATGGGAATTCTTGAGTAATATAAAAAGAAGCAGTTGGGCCAGATTATGGAATTAAGCTTTTTGATAGATTAGAATAGTTCTATAAGTAGTATCAAGCGTGAAACTGGGAGGGTCGCACCGGTTGTATAAATAAAATAGCAGGACGGTGATTGTAATGAATATATCAGATCTCATTGGAATAGCGGTGTCAATCATTGCTGTAGTAATATCAGTTCTATCACTAAAACAAACTCAACGTTCAATTGAACAAGCAAATAGACCTTATATTGTTGTTTACAGAGATTACATTCAGGTGTTGAGTACAGTACAAGAGTACATAATTATTAAAAACTTTGGAAAGACAGGTGCTGTTATTGACTCTTTAGAATTCAGCCCAAATTATAAGAACTGGAGAGGTAATGACACGTATGAAAATATAAGTAATACCTTTATTGCACCCGGTCAATCTATCTCAACTGTTACTTATTTGGATGCTTTCGGTAAAAGGAATGAAGATGAGGAGAGAAATGGGAGGACAAGGGTTACCATTTCCTATCATAACGGTAAAAATAAATATCAGGAAACGTCAATTTTCAATGAAGAATTGTCTAAGGATATAGCTTTTGCGAAAACTAATCCAACAAAAAGTGATACAATAGAAAAAGTTATCTCGAAGGTAACGCAAGAATTGTTAAGAAGAGGACTTTAAAGTGTTTAAATAAACAAGTAGTCTGTATCAAAAGTGTTTTGACGTGACACAAGTGATATATTTCCTTGATCTAAATTCATGATTACTAACTAAACGTATACATCTAATATCGGCCCATGAGATCAGCTGTATTCAGCAATTAAATGCCAAATAAACAATATTTTTAGCTAACATAAAAAGAGCTCCATCGGATGAGATGGAGCTGCTCCTTGTTGGCTAAAAAGCCACTGCACTTCTTGTACTTAATATTCTATTTTATAATTGGGTGAATTAATTGGGTGAATTGCAAATCAGTATTTCCAAACAATGGTTAATTATATGCATCCACATTACTGCTACTTTAATGCCTTTGTTTCCTGCTTTCTTTTGGCTCTTATTAGCGTACTTTTACTAATGCCAGTAAGCTGCTCTACTTGCTTGTACGAATTATTGTTGAGTAGTACTAAAGCGTGTTCTATTTGCTTTTTATTGAACTTATTCGGTCTTCCTTCTCTAAAGTCCGATTGTTGTTTAGCAATACTTTTTCCCTCTTGGGTACGTTCAACAATCATATCTCTCTCAAACTCTGCAAATGAACTCATAATGTTGAAAATCAGCCGTCCTGTCGGTGTGTCCTCAACCAGTCCCATATTTAGAATGTGAACTTTAACTCCTTTATCGAAAAGCTCTTGTATTGTTTGAATACCATCAACAGTGGAACGTGCAAAGCGATCTAATTTAGTCACCACAAGTGTGTCACCATTTTTCAGTTTAGAAAGAACAGCATTAAATTGTGGTCTATTTCTTTTAGTACCGGTGAACGCCTCTTGATAAACAACTTCACATCCTGCATCCTTTAATTTCTCCACTTGATCCTCGAGAGAATTTCCACTTGTAGCCTGTCCTTTAGTTGAAACCCTAGCAAAACCATACTTCATACTTATTTGCTCCTTTTTCCCGCCCAATTTATGAACCTAAGTTTTGACACAGCTGAATGCCTTGATTTTACTAAATTTTAATAGGAATAAATAACAGTGTCAAAACTTTTAAGTTACGACACATTACCCGCTCCTGTCCCCAAATTCATCCTAACGCCTTCCTATTGCTTTCGCAGCTTAATAGCAGCGCGTTCCCTATCCGCCTAAATGAAGAAAGTGTCTGTATGTATGCACATGCCTAACACCCAGTATCGTTATAAAGGCATTAGCTAGAGGAGTCTTTGAATCTCCCTGCTTCTAATAAAATAATCATGATAAGTAAATGACACTTATTAGCAAAGCCTCAAAATAGTAGTTAGAACTTATAAATTCTATAACAACAAATTGAAAGAAGAGCTGAAGCAGCATGTGATTTGTTTATAGACAGTTTCCTTTTTAATCAATACATAATCTAGCTATAGAAGAATATGTAGACACAAAAACTAAAGATTGTTTCATTTACGCGTAGGATAGACATGGAGCCTCTACGGGCATGACTTCATTGCGAAAGCATGCGGAGGAAAAAAATTCGCAGTCCACTGGATATCGTACCCGCCTCTCCATATAAATCCGATTGGGTTTTGTGGAAACATTCTTGCAGTGGCTCACTTTATATGTGCTATTACCCCCCCCTATACCATCTCACACCGTTCAATTACTTACAAATACAGTCTTTATGGGAGTTGATCACATGAAAGCATCTCAGGAGTTTATAAAGCAATTGGAAGGACTCTATCAAGCTTATGAGAAAGAGGTAAAAGAAAAAGAACTAGAAAAGAATACCGAAAAAACCTACCTTCGTCATGCAGGAACATTTGTCAGATGGTGCAAAGATGATTTTGAGCCTGGTGTAATAAAATCTAATAAATCAAGGTAATAGAGATAATAAAGTGAGTAGTTTAAATATGAGCTTCTCTGTCTAAGGAGCAGCCATAGTTATTGAAGAGGTAAAAAGGCATTAGAACAAATCTATCCAATGCCTTTTACTATCTACTTTATTTCAAATATTCATTTTGTCCATCAAAATAATTTAAAACAATAAAGTTTGCAACTTCATCAATTGAAAAAAATGAAAAACTGTTAGGAAACTTTCTAGCACCAATACATTCATCTTCACTTTCACAATTAGATAAGCACTTTTCTGCATCAATTCCACCAAAATAAAAAATGCCGTTATCTCCTAAAGTTGCATCAAAAAAGCGAAAAAATCGTTTAAGTGCTTTATATTTAAATTACAAATGAACCAGAATAGCCAAAAATGAACAAATTCACCTACGGGCGGGGAAC
The DNA here is from genome assembly GCF_009649735.1 of Salinibacillus xinjiangensis. Lineage (GTDB taxonomy): Bacteria > Bacillota > Bacilli > Bacillales > Alkalibacillaceae > Salinibacillus > Salinibacillus xinjiangensis. The sequence continues at coordinate 21,393 of NZ_WJNH01000006.1, read as the reverse complement.
TTTTTCTACACCCTTCTGATGCTACTGTTTATTTCTTAATTTATTATAAGTAACCCACCTTAAACATTTCGCAAAAATATACCCGCTCCTAACTCTTTAAAAAGGAGCGGGTCAATCAAGTTCGGAAAACGTAATCTATATTTATTAATATACTCATTATGTGCTGCAATCGGATTTTATAAGCAAAAAGATAGACTTCATTTTAACTCTTTATTTGATCAAAATGACCATTATAATATACACCAGCGATCTTTTCTAAGACAAAATATTCATTTACATCCCAATAAACCCATTCTGGCATCCCACATTCACAATATACTTCATCAATTAAGACATTCGCACAAGAATCTACTGAGCGAGCATATTTAATTTCACCCGTTTTTCTATGAACGACATAATTACCTTCTGATGCAATACATTCGCATAACACATACACACTAAAAACCTCCTTTTTATGTTGTACATATATATCGTCAAATCAAAGGAGGTGTTCAGTAATTTATTATCTATTTATATCCTAGTACTAAGTCACTTTTAATAACAAAGTTTTCTCAATTAATTCCACCTTATCGAATTTAGACTATAGCCTTCTATGATTTTATAATTTAAATGAAAGAACAACTAACATATCGGAGGGTTTTAAGAAATGAGTGTATTAAGCTTAATGAGTGAAGATGCTAAAAAGTTTATAAAGGGCAAATCATTCATAACAAAAATTGTAACATCTGGTAGTTGGATTGATCACGGAGATAAATCTAAGGGTTGGGTACAATTTACGCCTTCCTTTATTTTTATAATCGGCTTCACAAACAAACCAGTAGTATTTATTTCAGTAGGAGATGATGAACATAATAAATATAAGAATTTACATATTGATGAGCCATCTCCTTTAAAAATTGTAGAATATTTTACAGAACTAGTTTGTTCAATGTTTCCTTCTCTTCATTGGAAACAGCAGAGGGAATTATTACTAGATATCGGAAAAAAGGTCAAAGAGAAATATAGTGATTTTAACTCAGATGTTTTTTTACAAAAATCAAAAACTGATGAGGTAAGAATCACTATAGAATTATCTGGTGAAAGTGAAGTATTTACTGATGTCCAGGTAATAGAAGATTGCATCGAAAAAGAAAGACATATATCTACTGATTAAGATAATTGATTTAGAATGACTTTAGCTTAATAAATCACATAGCCTCCATACATAAGGAACTTATTGGAATAGTGAGTGTAATTTATGTATGAAATGATAATAGAGCGAGACACAACCTTGCTCTATTATCATTTCAGGTACAAACGCCCTATTTTTTTAATGCAATGGGACTGAAGAAGGTGTAAATGTCCAAAAAGTCATATCTAATAAATTTCACTTTATTTTTACAGATTGGTATTTGAATTGGTAAAATTGATTATAGATTATTAATTTTGCTATGATTCGTTCTAACTATCGATAAACCATATTACCGATATATAGAATTAAATGAATAATACGGAAAAAGTGTGATGGAAAATGAAACCGAACGACGAAGAAGTGTCTGAAGAATTTAAAGATAAGGTGGAACAATTTCTTAAAGGATTCCTAAATTATGAGGAACTCTCCCCTGAAAATAAAGCTTTATATGACATCATCGCGGACATTTGTGACGAAGAGGAGGAAAATGAAACATGATCGATGATTTCAAACTTCAAACGCAGCAAACAAATGAACTTTCTACGGAAGTGCAAGAACTTCAAAAGGAAGCACGCGAACATCTAGCAAACTCTAAATCTAAAAATACTAAACGAGCATACGGAACTGACTGGAATCAATTCGAATCATGGTGCCAGGCTCACGCACTAGAGTCCCTTCCAACCGAACCACAAACCCTTGTGTCTTACATAACATTTCTCGGAAGAACAAAAAAAGCAGCGACCATTAAGCGAAAGATGACGGCGATCTCACAACGTCATGAAACAGCTGGATTTAAAAGTCCAACCAAAACAGCTTTGGTAAAGGGTGTTTGGGAAGGGATTCAGCGAAGAATCGGGATTAAAGAAGAAGGGAAAGAAGCGCTTTGGCTACATGAACTACGCCGGGTAATTGAAGTCTTGCCGCAGAATAAATTGATCGGGGTTCGTAATCGCGCTATACTTGTGATTGGTTGGTCAGCAGCATTACGTCGTAGTGAATTGGTCAGTTTAAACATCGAAGATATTTCAAAAACTAGGGACGGATTGATCCTCCAGTTAAATAAAAGTAAAACGGATCAAAAAGGGGAAGGGCATATGATTGCACTCCCATTCGGGAGCAATCCAACCACTTGTCCTGTGAGAAGTTTTGAAGATTGGATTGCGGCAGCTGACATTACGGAAGGTGCATTGTTTCGACGGGTGGATCGGCATGGAAATGTTATGGGACGGTTAACCGATCAATCCGTTCGATTGGTTGTAAAAAAGTGTTGCGAGGATGTTGGATTAGATGCGAAACGCTATGGAGCCCATAGTCTGAGAAGTGGTTTTTGTAGTACAGCTGCAAAGGCTGGGAAGGCTGAGCATCAGATTATGAAGCAAACGAGGCATAAGCGAAGTGATTCGTTGCAACGATATATCAAAAAAGCGAATTTGTTTGATGATAATGCGGCATCGGGAATCGGACTTTAAATAAATAGTACATAAAAACGGCCAATGCTCTTTTAGCATGGCCGTTTTCTTTATTAGATGAACATTTGTTGCATGAAGCCTTTCTTTTGTTCTTTTAGAGCTTCAAGTTTCTGTTCTTCTTTTTTGATGTGTCGATCTATAAGGGAAAAGAATCTCCCTATTTTAGTCTGTTCTTTTAAAGATGGAACATTTATTTCAACACTAAGGAAATCATCTGCATGAATTCTATATTGCCCATATAAAGCTCCTTGTCTATATTTCAACACTTTATTTAAAAAGTTCTTTTGTTGAATTATCAATTCGGAAAACTCGGGAGTAACACCTTCCTTAGTTTTGAAAATCTCATAAACATCTGAAATAACTGCCGTTCCATATTTATTTCTACCAATAGCCCCAACATCTAAATTATTTGAACTATAAATTAAATCATTAAATTCGGTTCTTTTATATTTTTTACTTTTGTTTTTGACCAAGAATTCACGATTATACCTATCTCCTTTTTCTTCAACCCCACCTGTTGAGGTAAATGCCATAAGAGGAGCTTCGATAGTTGGAATTTGTCTCTCATCCCTGATTTCAAACAAATCTCTCAATTGCTTTTCTTCCCATTCTCCCATAAATCCATTAAATCTAAAGCTCGGTTCGTGTTCACCTCGCTGCGGGAACATTTTTTGAAGTAAACCCTTCCTTTGTTCTTTCAATGCTTCAATTTTCGCTTGCTGTTTCTCAACCCGACCGTCAAGGAGAGAGAAAAAGGATGCTATTTTCTTTTGTTCATTTAATGAGGGAAGAATAAATTTAAATCCGCTCAATTCTGATCTATTAATTTTAGGCATACCTGTTCTCATGGAAACCGAAATAGAATATTTTAAAAACCTTGGCGTTAACAATTGTTGAAACAAGAAACCTGGTTCCATAACATTCTTTTTAGCACTAAGAGGATATGCATCGGCACTGCATAAACCTTTAAATTTTGGAAAAACCACTTTACCAAGCTGAGGATTAATCTTTCCATAAATAATATCCTGTTCACCAAAAACATACTTACCACTTATTAAATTTTCTTCCTTAACTAATTTATAATCTAACAATTTACCTGAGTGCTTTTCCATATTTGCCGTTCCTATGTGGGGATAATCAGAATACTTATCGTCCTGAGGATCTATCAACTTTGATTTAATCACAACACAATCATCAAACGCCTTCTTTTCCCACGAATCATTAAACCCTCTAAACCTAAGCTGAGGAGTCTCCATAAAATTACACCCCCAATTCTTTAAAGAATTCTTTTATATCCACATCAATTTCCTCAATCTCTTTGTCTATTTCTTCAATTCTCTTCTTAACCTCAAAAACATCTACTGGCTCTTCTTCTTCAAATGTATCAACATATCTAGGAATATTAAGGTTAAAATCATTTTCTCTTATCTCATCTAAAGTAGCAGCATAAGAATATTTATCAACCGTTTCACGTTTTATATACGTATTAACAATCTTTTCAACATCTTCATCACGTAAATAGTTTTGATTTTTTCCTTTTTCAAATGCTTTTGACGCATCAATAAACAATACATTTTCATCTACTTCACGACATTTTTTAAACACTAGAATACACGTCGGAATAGTAGTACCATAAAAAACATTAGCGGGAAGTCCTATTACAGCATCTAAATAGTTCTTCTCTTCAATAAGATATTTTCTTATAACTCCTTCTGCAGCACTACGGAATAGAACTCCATGAGGTAATACTACGGCCATTGTTCCATTATCATCTAACTGATGAATCATATGTTGAACAAATGCATAATCTGCTTTTGATTTTGGCGCTAATTTTCCATAGGCACTAAAACGCTCATCATCCAAATACTTCGAATCTCCACTCCACTTAGAGCTATAAGGGGGATTTGCAACCACTGCTTCAAAACGCATATCTACATGGTATGGTTCTCTAAGTGTATTAGCATTCTTAATATCAAAATTCTGATACGACACATCATGTAACAGCATATTCATTCGAGCCAAATTATAGGTAGTCGCTGTTAATTCTTGACCGTAGAATTTACGCACATTCGCTTCTTTGGCAACACGTAAAAGTAATGAACCCGAACCACACGTTGGATCATAAACGCTCTTTATATCCGACTTTCCAGCTGTAACAATCTTAGCTATTATTCTTGATACTTGTTGAGGTGTATAGAATTCTCCAGCCTTTTTTCCTGCACTTGCTGCAAACTGCGAAATCATATATTCATAAGCATCACCAAGCACATCAATATCTACATCATCATGAAGGAATGGAATATCACTGATACTCGCCATAATTTTAGCAATCAATCTTGAGCGTGACTTTACATCACGGCCCAGTTTCGAAGATGCTAAGTCCATATCATCAAACAAGTTCTGAAAATCTTCTTGACTTTCTGCTCCAAAAGTTGATTCTGTAATAGCATTCACTGCGTTTTGCAGCATTTCTGTATCAAACTTACCCTGATCACCTTTTCCAATCTCTTTAATCATATTTGAAAATAGATATTCAGGTTCAATAACATAACCGATTTGTTGAATTAGCTCTTCTGCTAATGCTTCTCTATATTCTTCATCTTTCCACGCCTCTTCAAATGATACATCATCTTCTTCTAACAACTTAGCAACTCGGTATTCCGTCTTTTCCGATAAATAACGATAGAAAATCAAACCAAGGATATAATTTTTAAATTCATATGCTTCCATTTGTCCTCGTAAATCATTTGCCATATTCCATAACTTTTTATGTAACTCAGCTTGTTGCTGGCGCTGCTTTTCAGTTAATGTCATTTAACTTCCTCCTTAAGATAGTTGATTGATAATTGTTTGATTAACAGTTCTTCTAACTTCAACCTTTCATTGATTAAACGTTTTTTTCGTTCAAGTACTCTATTCATGTTGCCAATCATTTTTTGCTTGTTAACTGTCGGTAATTGTAAATTTAACTCTCGAAGCATTTTAATAGAAAGAGCTGCCACCACCGTTCCCTGGGTAGCAATTCGTAATTGCTTTCGACATGAAGGATGTTCATTGATGAACCACTCTAAGTAAGTTACATCTACAGTACTATCAAAAGGTTCAATAATAGCAAAATTAGAAGGGACTAACTTACCCGTATGTTCTTTCCGAACAGCTACAGCTTGGTGAGACTGTAAATTAATAAGCACCATACCTTCTTTTGTTGTAGGTAATTCATGGTATCTTTCCTTTAGCACATAAACATCTTGAGGCTTTTCTTTACTACGGTAGTATTCTACACCAAGGCTTTCGTTCATCTCTTTCATCGTATATAAGGCCACCTTTATTGATTCATCAGAAGGAGCCTCTTTTATCCGAGAGAGAAATGACCCCTGTGATACATCAGCATAATTTTGTAATAACAATACCACACCTCTTTCTTTGCAATTTTTTAAAATAGCATTGGTAACTCGAGTGATTTAAGCATAATAAAAAATAGCAGGAAAAGCAAATGTTTTTCTGCTATTTTTAAAAATAACAATCAATTATAACGTTTTGTATGTTCAAAAATATAAGTTATGATTCGTTGTAACAGCTTCTTCTTCTTTAAAAAAGGTAGCTTAATTGTATCGCTGATTTCTTGATTATCAATAACACCACTGTACTCGTATTCTTCAATAAATGACTGAAGTTGTTCCTGTGGAATATCAAATGCCTTAGCAAAAGTCTCAATTTCCTTTAAACGCTCTTGTTGCTCAAATTCATAATATGCATCATCTACAGAGTCCTGGTTCGACATAGTAGGAACGACTTTGTGTAAGAAATTTTTAATCAAACCCACCTTCAAACGAAGTTCTTCATTATCTGCGCGATCTAATTCTTTCTCGATCAAATCAACCGTCTTTTCACGTTCTTCTTCATCATCAAAGTTAATATTACGGATTAGATTCATAATGTAGCTAACATTGATACGGTCTGTGTGCATCAATTCTAATGAGAAGTCTACGTTAGCTAAAATGGATTCTTTAGCATCACTATTCTTCGTTTCATCATAAATGCGAAGATACTTACTCTTATAATCCTGGTAGGTTTGTTGTCCAATGCCTAGTTTATCTGGATCAAACTCAAAATCTGTAAAGGTCTGAAGCCTCACTAGATTTTTCGTTAATTCACGAAAACTAACAATAAACATGTGTTTATCTTCTTCTCTTTCCAAGCCATCAACAGATGCAGGAGAATCCGCAAGTTCCTTTACCTTCAAAAGTGCTGCTTTAAACTGTGCCAGGTAGTCTTCATAACTTTTCATCAATACGTCATCAACCGTATCTGTCTGCGAATATAAACGAATAGCATCATCCGTATTTTCTTTTAAGTTGCGATAACAAACAACATTTCCATAAGGTTTCGTTGCCTTATCCACACGATTTGTTCGTGAATATGCTTGAACTAATGTATGGTATTTCAGGTTTCGGTCCACGTACAGTGTATTTAACTTTTTACTATCAAATCCTGTTAAAAACATATCAACGACAAGGAGAATATCGATTTGAGCTGTTTTAACACCTTTAGACACATCTTTAAAATAACTAGGAAACTTGTCCGTTGAAAAGTTCTTATCAAACATTTTATTGTAATCCTTCATCATACGCTCTAAAGCGTCGCGTGAATGCTCTTCACGGTTTTCATTATCTTCATTCGGATCAAACGTAAAAATACCTGCAATTCTTAAATTGTGATCCATTTTTTTGAATATATCGTAATACTTAATAAGCATTGGAATACTCTGAACCGTAAATATACCCGTATATCCCTTACTTTTTGCTCTTCTCTCATGCGTATCAATGATATTCTTAGCGACAAGTTCTAACCGTTCCTCATCTAGCCATACCTCATCTGTATCTATCCCTTGTACGCGTGTTTTATCTTCTTCATCAAAGTCAATATTGACTGTTTTAATATACTCTACCGAAAACCCTAATACATTTCCGTCATGAATCGCATCTTTAATCAAATATGTGTGTAAACACTTTTCAAATAAATCAGCTGTCACTCGTCCATCTTGACTCTTATTCACTTCAAAGCGAGGTGTACCCGTAAAGCCAAAATACTGAGCCTGTTTAAAATGTTTAGAGATCTCCTTATGCATTTCACCAAACTGACTACGATGACACTCATCAATAATGAAAATTACACGTTCATCTTGATATTGATCCATGATTTTCTCATATTTTTTATTCTTTACTGCATTCGCCATCTTTTGAATGGTAGTTAAAATAAGAGGCTTTGTCATATCTGAAATTTGCTTTACTAAATTATCAGTCTTATCTGTTTCATCAACCGAGTCCGGCTCAAACTTATTAAACTCTTCCATTGTCTGAGAGTCTAAGTCTTTGCGATCCACTAGGAAAAATACTTTTGTTATATCTGGTTGATTAGCAAGGATTTGACTTGCTTTAAATGAAGTAAGTGTCTTACCTGAACCAGTCGTATGCCAAATATAACCGTTGTTCCTGGAGTCCAAAGCTCTCTTAATTAGTGCTTCTACAGCAAACACTTGATAAGGTCTCATGACCATTAAATTCTTTTCTGTTTCATTTAAAACCATAAATCGCGCGATCATCTTTGCTATATGACACTTCTCTAAAAAACTCTCTGTGAAGTCACTCAAGTTGGTTATACGGTTATTTTCTGAATCGGACCAATAAAATGTATGGCCAAATAAAATATCACCATCCGAGTTTGCAAAATACTTCGTATCCACTCCATTACTAACGACATATATCTGAAGGAACCTAAATAAACCCTTAAATGAATGTTTACGATAACGTTGAATCTGATTAAATGCCTCTTTAAAGTCCAAACCTCTACGCTTCAATTCTACCTGTACAACTGGTAACCCATTGATCAAAATAGTCACATCATAACGGTTCTTATACTTACCTTCCATTGTCGTTTGGTTAGTTACTTGAAAGATATTTTTACACCAATCACGCGTATTAAAAAGCTCCAGGTAAACCTCCGTACCATCACCACGTTGAAACACTTGTTTATCTCTTAAGAGCTTTGCTGTTTCAAATATACTCTTACCACTCAGTTGAGTTAAAAACCGACTGAATTCTTCATCCGTTAACGGCTGACCTTCTAATTTCTTTTTATTAAATCTATTTAATTGAGTCCTAAAATTTTGAACTAGTGCATCTTCAGCTTTTATCGTAACCTGTTCATATTGCTGTCGAACAAGCTGCTTAATCATGTTTTTTTCGAGCTGTGCTTCGGACTGATATGACATAGAACTCCCTCCACTCCTAAAAAAGCACTATTATAATAATTCCATCTTATCATTAAACACCTTAATACAGTACCTTTTTATATCCTTTTTAGCTACTAAGTAGTTTAATAAATAGTTAATTCATTAAAGCCATTGAGATGCACACCTCTGACATAGCGCTACCAATTGACAAAAAGTGTATCCAAGAATCATTTCCCATTTTCCTTATATTTAAAATAGTCTAATTTAAATCATCTAAAGTAGACTATTCGAATTAAAAATTTTAAAAATGGCTTTGTATAAAATATCATTTTAAAAAATTAAAACCTATCTCCCCTCCCCATTGAACTAAAATGGGACTGTTTAGCTATGTAATAAAAATAGTTAAGTCGATATAAAAATTTTAGTACATCTTTTTAGAACGATAGTCTTACTTAGTCTATCTGAAAACCAACCATTAATAATTTCGAATTTACTTAAAAGCATGAATTAAAATTATATAAAATGAACACTTTTTTACGTTATAAGCTACAAATTAACAACAATAATATTCGTATTTTAAAATATGGGAAAGAAATTGCTGGAATCTATGCTGTGACTAATTTTATAACTACTTATAAATTGATAAAAAGATGGATAATAAATTAATAATTATTATCCATCTCATTATACAACCCATTATTCAGCTTATTCTCATACTAAAGTAGAGATTTGAAATATGACATATTAATATAAAGCGGGTAAAAAATGAGGATCGTCTTGTTAATAAAACGCTTCCTTTTACGTAAGCCTCCTCTTTAATTGGAAAACAATACCAATCATTGAATGATCCAGGGCAGAATAATTTACTAAGAATCTAGAAGAAATTTAAAAAGCTAGTAGTTATTTCAGTTATACCTACTAGCTTTTTAAAAAATTTTAGGTTAATGTAAGTGCTCCTTTCATAACCTTTTATTATGGATTACACCATTTCTATAATTGACTAATAACGATGTCGTTCTCTAGTCAGTCTCCAGCATCTCAATTATTTCTTGGTGGTGTTTAGCAAGTTCATCTTCCGTCATTGTTTGTTGTGAGCCCTTATCGTCATACCATTCAGGTAAATCATCCTCTTTATCATTCTGATTTAGGTAACCCTCAAATTTAGGGCCAAATAATGTTTCAGGCCTAAGATATTGGTTCATTTTTCTGTTATGAAGCCAATCTTCTGATTTAATATCTATCACCTTCTTAAAGTCATCCAAACTAAACCCTTCTTCCCATCGTAACTGAATAATACTTATAGTATCGTCTGAGGTAGGGCTGTAGTTTTTACTTGTTACATAATTGAGATAGTTTACTATATCGCTAAAGGGGGGATCTTCTTTTTCTTCTTTTTCTTCTTTTTCTTCTTTTTCTTCCCCATAGTCTCTATATAGGGTATCTATACTGTATCCATACTGTTGTACTTTTGATAAAAAGAGGTTTATGAAGGATTTATCTTTCACTTCTCTTAACTCTTTTTCTATACATTTTTTTACTGGTGGGCTGTGACTCATATTATATTTTGCCCAATTTACGATCATTACTTCTTTAGTTGTTTCGTTGTAAAGAATCTTTCCATAATTTATAAACCTATTTAAAAGATACTCAATTTCTTCTTTACCAAAGTCTGTTTCGTTTTCTATTACCTTCTTAGGTAACTCATAAATCCCACATTGAGTAGTTTTACTATTGGTTAAAAGATATAGGAAAAAATATTTTTCTTCACGTGTTAAGTCCATAACAAATCCATCTGTCCAAAAGTCCACGAAAACTTGCCTATATTTAGCCAAATTTATAACTCCTCTCTAGATAGAAAACTCTTATTTATGTTATCTATCGTTTTTACATTATCTTTAGAAGGATTATTAGCCTTTAAAACAACCTTTCCTATTTTAGATAATTCAAGATATATGACTATTTCTTAATTTCAATATTTAACCCCTCCATCCATTCTATTTAATAATTCTTTTAGTCCTAAAAAAAAGCACCGGAACAGAACCTGTGTACACAGGTAGCTGCTCCGGTGCTTCCGGCCGCAAGGACTTTAGTAACTTATTAAACAAGCCACTATATAAAGAAAAGCATGTAAATTAACAAGGGAAAAAACGGTAAAATTATGCTAAAACAAAAATTCTTCTTAATTTACGATATAAATATACTAAATGAAATTTTTGCTGTCTATTACAAGGGAAAAATATTTTTTCTTCTTAATATGTTTTTCTTTAAATTAATACAAGATTTTAGATATTCCAGCACAATTAGCGAGTGATACTCATACGTGAAGAAATCGAACTATTGGATTTGTAAATAATTCACAGTACTTAATTAGTGTGTTCTAAGGTCACATTCATTTGCTACATAAAAGACATTAAAAAATCATTAAACACATTCAAATAGTTGCCGATTTATATGAATACACAATTTAAAGGGAGGTATGTTTGTGTATATTTTAGTAAATCGAAGTGCTATTGCAGGGGAGTATATTCAACATGTGGAAACAGGAAGAATTGAATGCGCTTCTTGGGTAAATAATGATGGATCAGTTGTTGTAAATGAGTTATTTTCCCTGGAGACTTATGATTTTGATTTAGAAGAATGGAACTTTGGTGAATATGTAGTATTAGAGCAAATAGCGAATAGATATTTCAATCCATTAGAATAAACTTAGGGGGGAGAGAAATTGTTATTATAGAGAATCACCTGATTTTACTGGTAACATAAACAATATTAAGAAACCCTTTCAGTAAAAGGAAATGGGTTTCTTTCTTATTCCAAATTAATTATAAAAGCTATCCAACCTCACTATGAAGACTCACAAAATAGTCGCCATTTTCCATACAGCATATAATTGACATTATACGCTGTAACCACTTCCACTAAAACTCACTCTTGCTAAATTGTTGCGTCAATTGTTGAATAACCTCTTCTGTCTACATAATATTAAGTTCATCTTCAAAACCTTCTACTAATCTTTATTAAATAAGCACTCTAGTAATGGAACAGAATCTCCAAACTGAGGTTTTAATTTAAAATGTTCTTTTTTCACTACGCAAGCTGTCTGATTGCATCAAATACATTATCTGAAGTAGTATGGCACTACAATCTCATCATTTGTCATTATTTCCCTCTTTTTTAGCTTCTTCTTCGTTCTCTTTTCCTGATCTCTCCTTTTTCATTTCATGATCTGTCATCCCTCCTTGAATACTATTCATAATACGGAATTGCGTCAAAATGTAATTCGATTTCTTTTTTTAAAGCCTCTTGTCGAGTTGCGGTTTTTCCATAACCATGCAATTTATTTTTCTATCATCCATATTAATCACCTTTGTAGTTATTTTTAATATTCAACCCCCATAAGACAAAGGAGGGTTTGTTATTTTTAACACAATTAGTTGATACCCTGCATTTTTAAAATAAACGCAAAAGTCATGTTAGTTTTTAAATTTCGGTAATGTTTGATTTCATCAATACTCATATCAGTTCTAAAAGTGTGATTATGTCCTCTGTTTTTTAATTTGCATTTATACCTTCTCATTTAACCCAACATGTTTCTTTAACCGATAAGTGTACTTTTGCTAATAACGGTAATTGCATAACTACTCCTACCGGCAAGAGGATGGGCTCATCCATCTAGATATTTTAAACGGTTCCCGGTTAATACCTGGGATGATCTTCTCACTTATGCAGGACTGGAAAATCATCAGCAGTACCGTAAGAGAATCTTATTTTCCGCTTTTAAAAGGTTAGAGGATCCGTTTGGCAAACTACTTGCCTATTCCCAAATTAAGAAAAGCCTTTATGCGAGAGCAATTTATCGATTTGGCAACTGGGAAACATTTTTAAAGGAATATGCTAAATTCAAGAATGAGAAAAACTAAGTCATTTTAAAGAAGTCTTTATTTCACAGTAATAGTCTACTTCGTATCACATACAATAGACATAATTTGTTTTTAACTTCCAAATATGATAATCTTTAAAACAAGAAGAGCAGTGGCTCCGTATAGGAGTGAAGAAATAACCCTTAACCCACCCTATATTATAAAGAGGGTGGGTTAATCATTATTACCAACTTCTTTCTAAATTCCCAAAATGACTATCTCCTTTTGTTCCCACACTCTATGATTTTTCATGAATCAACTAAATGAACTTTTATCATCTATTCTCGAACTCACGATATTAGCAAGATATTCATATTATGTACTCTAGCATCTACCTATCTCCTTTTCGAAGTTTACCTTGTTCTAAAGTTTGTGTTGGTCCCCATCATCTAGCTAATCACCGTTCAATTAAATCCCTAACTATAGAAATAGCAGAACGAGCAGAACGCTCTAAATTAGTGACGACTAGACTATCTCCTGATTCTTGTTTCTTAAAAAGTTCCTGAAATTGAGAACAGTCAGAAGAATGTAGACATGTCCATCTATATAACCTTTACGTCTTTTGTAATATTTTATAATGCCATTTTGTTTTAAATAGATTATAATGTGACTAAACATTCCCACTATTTCATTCCACACAAAAATCCATATTAGGAGGTCCACTTTATATGCCAATCGAAGCAGCTGATTCAATGATGATTGCTTACAGAAAGCTCTATATAATAGAGACCAGTTTACGTTATGTAATTCAGGAGCGTATGTTAGAAGAATATGGCCCACATTGGGAGTTTAGAGCATCTTTGCAGTATCTAAAACGCCCTTCAAAGTCTTTTCACGATATGAATCTTCATGAACTATTAAATTACTTTAACACCTATCCACCACTTCAAAAGATTTTCACCGCAAAACAAAAAGTCCAACTTAGTCACTTAACTTCAATTAGGAATAAAATTGCTCACTGCAAGAAACTTGATAATAAAGAAGCACAATTTTTAAGCGAGTTAGAATTATGTGTAAAAAAAGTAATAAATAGCAAAATTTTATCTACTTTCTAATTTGGTTTTCAATACGTTAGAACTGCGCATGTGGAAACAAACTAACCTATCGATCCAATAATAAACCTTAAGCATACTTCTTAAACATGATGAGTCTATAATCTGATCCAATCTATACCTTTTCTATTTGAATACATATACTCTTTCCAACAATGATTATGCAATCTTAATATTGAAAATACTCTATGCCCAATCTTGAATGGAATCCCCTCCTACTTCCATATCTCGACATTCGAAGACCTTGCTTTACAACAATCCATTCAAATTTTTAATTTTATTTTTCACATGTTTTTTGGAATACAATTAGTACTCGATGAAAAATTTATATATTTATTGTTGCTTTATGACATTTTGTATTCTATAATAGCGTTAGAAAATAAATACACAAACAAACGTTCTTTACAGTTTTGCGAGGAGGAGCACTCCCGACTGTGAGACCGTCTTAGGTGAACTCTGTTCATTTATAGATGGTTTCCTTTCGGTGAGTGCTTTTTTATTTTTCTACTAATTTTTGATTTAGATGCTTTCAGGAGGTAATTGTAATGCAACAAAAACTATCAGCAAACGTGATAATTCAAATTCCTTCAGACTCTGTACTCATCTCAAAAGTCGAGTTACAAGAATTGAGGCAACAACAACTAACAGGTGTTTATTGGTCCATGAAAGACCTTGAAAAGAGAATTAATCACAAAAATGAATGGATTAAAGAAAACATTCTATATCCTTCTAAATTCAGAAAAATTCTTGACGTTCAAAATGGTGGATTTGTAAAATATCCAGAATCAAAAGGAGATAAATGGTCATTCCAATCCTCAAAGATGGCAAAGTTCTTAGATGACAACTTTCATGAGATATTTAAGGATTAAGACTGAAATGATAATCTGCATGCAATTTGTTTTAAAACTACAAAAATCTGCTGTTCAAAATTTTACCTAGATTCTCTTAAAAGGTAAGATATGAAAATAAATAAATCATAGAGGTGAATCAGAAAATGGCGAGCATTCGAAAAAGAGGACAAACTTGGGGATATGCGGTTAGCCACACAGTAAACGGCAAAACACAACAGTACACAAAGAGTGGGTTTAAAACAAAAAAAGAAGCTAAATTATCAGCTATTGAAAGTAAACTGAAACAAGGAAAAGTTCCTTACTTTATAAAAAGATCATCTAACAAGAAATTATTGAACATTGAAAATAGTGAATTAGTAGTAAAAGAAGTTAAGAAAAGAATCAATAATGAGTCAGATTACTATTTATTCCTTTTGGGCTTAACTACAGGAATTCGTCATGGAGAGTTAGTTGATCTTATCTTACAGGATTTTGACTTTACAATTGAAAAGTCGCAGTAATTATAACTTAGAAACAAGTCTGCTATACGCAATCTGAGTCGCCTGTAGTTACAAATGGATTCCAGGCAACTTATTAAAAATATTAGCTGTCTATTATAAAGAGTTCGTTAAAATTCCGACGATAGGTGAAGAAGAGGAGATGATACAATGGCAAGTTACCAGAAAAGGGGTAATAAGTGGCAATATACAATTAGCCGTGGAAAAGAAAAGCCTATTAGAAAGGGCGGTTTTAGTAAAAAAGCAGAAGCAGTAGCAGCTGCTACAGAAATGGAAGCAAAGATATTTAGGGGTATTGTTCCTCATTTAACACCAGTTCCAATTGATGAGTATTTTGATAACTGGGTAGAGCTATACAAAAAAAATTCAAGTGACGCAACGTTAAGACATTATAGATACACTTCTGAACGTATAAAAGAACATTTCGGTAGTAAGCCTTTACAAGACATAACTGCAAATGACTATCAAGAATTTCTGAACGAGTTTGGATCTAACAAGTCAAAAGAATCAGTGAGTAAGCTACATGGTCATATTCGTGCTTGTGTTCAAGATGCAAAGGATGAACATATAGTACCTCGGGACTTTACGAGAAAAGCCCAATTACATTACACTGTTTCTGCTAAGAGGAATAAAGATAAACACTTAAATCTTCTTGATAGTGAATTACTATTTAAAACATTGCTAAGTAAACTTAATAATAGTGATCTAGGCTACCATTTACTATTATTAGACTTAGAAACTGGCTTACGCTTCGAAGAACTTGTTGGGCTCACATTTGGAGATTTTGATTTTAAAAATAACACCGTTAATGTGGACAAGGTATGGGGTTACACCAATAGAATGAAAAGAGGATTTGGTTTAACAAAAGGCAATAAAGATAGAAGTATAAATTCAGATAGAGTAATTTATGTAACGAAAGAATTAATGGATGTATTTAAAGAATTATTTAAAATCATTCCTGATAACAAAAATCACTTGGTGTTTTATAATGCCAAATCTCAATATAAAGTCATTACCAACAACCATGCAAATGATTTGTTGAAAGAAGTACTACTAGAACTTCAAATCAAACCACTAATCTCTGTTCATGGACTAAGACACACGCACGGGAGTGTGCTATTACATAAAGGTACCACATTACAGTATGTAAGCGAACGTCTTGGGCATCTTGATATTGAGACCACTTATAGAAAATACATTCACCTTACAAAAGAAGGACGAGAAGCAGACAAAAAAATTACAATAAAGACATTTGAAGATATGTATAATAAAGATTAATTAGATAAAGAGATGTGTCCAAAGCTTATCAAGGGTTATTAACTTGATAAGCTTTTTCTTACTCGATGTATGCATGACATCCTATTACCATACTTTATATTTAAGTTTTAGGTTCATGTTTGTTAGATCTATTTAATAAAGTTTGATTACATTTCTTTGTGTAAAATCTTGTGTAAAAATTTAATACAATGTGTAAAATCCTGTGCAAAAAATAATCGTTTCCTATCTTATTTGAACGTAACTCAAAAAAATAAAAAACTCACAAACATTGGTATATCAACATTTGCGAGTTTCGAAAAGTCTTTAAAAGTAACGTAATTTAGTTAGAAGTACCGGTGGTCGGGGTCGAACCGACACTCCAGAAGGAACACGATTTTGAGTCGTGCGCGTCTGCCAATTCCGCCACACCGGCAAATACTTATGGAGGCGGCAACCGGATTCGAACCGGTGATAAAGGTTTTGCAGACCTCTGCCTTACCACTTGGCTATGCCGCCGATATAATGGAGCGGAAGACGGGATTCGAACCCGCGACCCCCACCTTGGCAAGGTGGTGTTCTACCACTGAACTACTTCCGCAATATGAATGGCTGGGCCAGCTGGATTCGAACCAGCGCATCACGGGATCAAAACCCGATGCCTTACCGCTTGGCTATGGCCCAATAGTTTATAGATAAACTAAAAGGGCGACCGGTGGGAATCGAACCCACGAGTGCCGGAGCCACAATCCGGTGCGTTAACCACTTCGCCACGACCGCCATATGATTTTCAGTGAAATTGAAAATGGCAGGGGTAGTAGGAATCGAACCCACATCAAAGGTTTTGGAGACCTTCGTTTTACCATTAAACTATACCCCTACTTAAATTATTAAAATGGTGGAGGGAGTAGGACTCGAACCTACGAACCCGATGGGAGCGGATTTACAGTCCGCCGCGTTTGGCCAACTTCGCTATCCCTCCATATTATGATATGAACTGGTGCCGGCCAGAGGACTTGAACCCCCAACCTACTGATTACAAGTCAGTTGCTCTACCAATTGAGCTAGACCGGCTAAGAATGGTGGCTCGGGACGGAATCGAACCGCCGACACACGGATTTTCAGTCCGTTGCTCTACCGACTGAGCTACCGAGCCTATGTAACAGTTTATGATATTACTTATTACTTATTTAAACAACTATGTTAATGGCGGTCCGGACGGGACTCGAACCCGCGACCTCCTGCGTGACAGGCAGGCATTCTAACCAACTGAACTACCGGACCAGAGATTTTTTACAAAGTAAAAATATCTTAATTGGTTGCACCCTAAGAGTACTACTGATCTCATCTTCCGCTGAAGTGTCTCAACGTAGTTACGATGAATAATTTGGTTGCGGGGGCAAGATTTGAACTTGCGACCTTCGGGTTATGAGCCCGACGAGCTACCAGACTGCTCCACCCCGCGATGTTGCAAAAGCTATATTAGCTTCTGTGATATGAAGTTCTTTAATGGTGGAGGATGGCGGGCTCGAACCACCGACCCCCTGCTTGTAAGGCAGGTGCTCTCCCAGCTGAGCTAATCCTCCAATTGATATGTTTATATGGTGACCCGTACGGGATTCGAACCCGTGTTACCGCCGTGAAAGGGCGGTGTCTTAACCACTTGACCAACGGGCCTAGCTTTTATGGCGGAGAGCGAGGGATTCGAACCCTCGAGACCGCGGTAGCGGCCTACACGATTTCCAATCGTGCTCCTTCGACCACTCGGACAGCTCTCCAATGGCTCCACCGGTAGGATTCGAACCTACGACCGATCGGTTAACAGCCGATTGCTCTACCACTGAGCTACGGTGGAATAATATAATTAGTTTTGCAATATACCATTCATTGAGCTAGAGTGGTATTTCTAAAACTGCCTAGCAGCGTCCTACTCTCGCAGGGGAAAAACCCCAACTACCATCGGCGCTGGAGAGCTTAACTTCTGTGTTCGGAATGGGAACAGGTGTGACCTCTCCGCCCTCGCCACCAGACAGATCTTAATTTCAGTGACAACAAATATTATATCTTGTTTTCACAAAAAATCAAGAGGGAATTTTAAAAAATACCTTAAAAACTAGATAAGAAGTGAATCAAGATGACGTTAGCGTTAGTGCGGCTAGCTCCAACTCCCAGGTCCTCGCCGTCATAAGCATAATCCCTTCCGTGGCATAACCGCCACTACAGGTATTCTGCTTATGCGGTCGGACCTAACCGGTCGTCTCCGCTTTTGGTTTTAAGTTAAGTCCTCGATTGATTAGTATCCGTCAGCTGCACGTGTCACCACGCTTCCACCTCGGACCTATCTACCTCATCGTCTCTGAGGAATCTTACTCATTTCAAATGATGGGAAATCTCATCTAGAGGTGGGCTTCATGCTTAGATGCTTTCAGCACTTATCCCTTCCACACGTAGCTACCCAGCTATGCTCCTGGCGGAACAACTGGTACACCAGCGGTGTGTCCATCCCGGTCCTCTCGTACTAAGGACAGCTCCTCTCAAATTTCCAACGCCCACGACGGATAGGGACCGAACTGTCTCACGACGTTCTGAACCCAGCTCGCGTACCGCTTTAATGGGCGAACAGCCCAACCCTTGGGACCGACTACAGCCCCAGGATGCGATGAGCCGACATCGAGGTGCCAAACCTCCCCGTCGATGTGGACTCTTGGGGGAGATAAGCCTGTTATCCCCGGGGTAGCTTTTATCCGTTGAGCGACGGCCCTTCCATTCGGCACCGCCGGATCACTAAGCCCGACTTTCGTCCCTGCTCGACTTGTAGGTCTCGCAGTCAAGCTCCCTTCTGCCTTTACACTCTGCGAATGATTTCCAACCATTCTGAGGGAACCTTTGGGCGCCTCCGTTACTCTTTAGGAGGCGACCGCCCCAGTCAAACTGCCCACCTGACACTGTCTCCGAACCGGATCACGGTTCTGGGTTAGAATGTCCGTACAGCCAGGGTGGTATCCCACCGATGCCTCCACCGAAGCTAGCGCTCCGGTTTCCAAGGCTCCCACCTATCCTGTACAAGCTGTACCAACATTCAATATCAGGCTACAGTAAAGCTCCACGGGGTCTTTCCGTCCTGTCGCGGGTAATGCGCATCTTCACGCATAGTATAATTTCACCGGGTCTCTCGTTGAGACAGTGCCCAAGTCGTTGCACCTTTCGTGCGGGTCGGAACTTACCCGACAAGGAATTTCGCTACCTTAGGACCGTTATAGTTACGGCCGCCGTTTACTGGGGCTTCGGTTCTAAGCTTCGTCCCGAAGGACTAACTCGTCCCCTTAACCTTCCAGCACCGGGCAGGTGTCAGCCCCTATACTTCGCCTTTCGGCTTCGCAGAGACCTGTGTTTTTGATAAACAGTCGCTTGGGCCTTTTCACTGCGGCTCATCCAGACCGAAGCCTGAACGAGCACCCCTTCTCCCGAAGTTACGGGGTNGCCGCCGTTTACTGGGGCTTCGGTTCTAAGCTTCGTCCCGAAGGACTAACTCGTCCCCTTAACCTTCCAGCACCGGGCAGGTGTCAGCCCCTATACTTCGCCTTTCGGCTTCGCAGAGACCTGTGTTTTTGATAAACAGTCGCTTGGGCCTTTTCACTGCGGCTCATCCAGACCGAAGCCTGAACGAGCACCCCTTCTCCCGAAGTTACGGGGTCATTTTGCCGAGTTCCTTAACGAGAGTTATCCCGCTCACCTTAGGATTCTCTCCTCGCCTACCTGTGTCGGTTTGCGGTACGGGCACCCACATCCTCACTAGAGGCTTTTCTTGGCAGTGTGAAATCAGGAACTTCGGTACTCGATTTCCCTCCCCATCACAGCTTGAGCTTACGTTGTGCGGATTTACCTACACAACACTCTCACTGCTTGGACGTGCATATCCAACAGCACGCTTTCCTTATCCTACTGCGTCACCCCATTGCTCAAACAGATGTAAGGTGGTACAGGAATGTCAACCTGTTTTCCATCGCCTNTCACTAGAGGCTTTTCTTGGCAGTGTGAAATCAGGAACTTCGGTACTCAATTTCCCTCCCCATCACAGCTTGAGCTTACGTTGTGCGGATTTACCTACACAACACTCTCACTGCTTGGACGTGCATATCCAACAGCACGCTTTCCTTATCCTACTGCGTCACCCCATTGCTTAAACAGATGTAAGGTGGTACAGGAATGTCAACCTGTTTTCCATCGCCTACGCCTTTCGGCCTCGGCTTAGGTCCCGACTAACCCTGAGCGGACGAGCCTTCCTCAGGAAACCTTAGGCTTTCGGTGGACAAGATTCTCACTTGTCTTTCGTTACTCATACCGGCATTCTCACTTCTAAGCGCTCCACCAGTTCTTTCGATCTGACTTCACAGCCCTTAGAACGCTCTCCTACCATTGTACCTACGGTACAATCCGCAGCTTCGGTGATACGTTTAGCCCCGGTATATTTTCGGCGCAGAGTCACTCGACCAGTGAGCTATTACGCACTCTTTAAATGATGGCTGCTTCTAAGCCAACATCCTGGTTGTCTAAGCAACTCCACATCCTTTTCCACTTAACGTATACTTAGGGACCTTAGCTGGCGGTCTGGGCTGTTTCCCTCTCGACTATGAACCTTATCACCCATAGTCTGACTCCCAAGACGAAGTTGTTGGCATTCGGAGTTTGACTGAATTCGGTAACCCGATGAGGGCCCCTAGTCCAATCAGTGCTCTACCTCCAAAACTCTTATCTTGAGGCTAGCCCTAAAGCTATTTCGGAGAGAACCAGCTATCTCCGTGTTCGATTGGCATTTCACCGCTACCCACACCTCATCCCCGCACTTTTCAACGTACGTGGGTTCGGGCCTCCAGTAAGTGTTACCTTACCTTCACCCTGGACATGGGTAGGTCACACGGTTTCGGGTCTACGACCACATACTAAAAA
>NZ_WJNH01000005.1 GCF_009649735.1 Salinibacillus xinjiangensis | reverse complement strand
GCCTCAGCCTCCTCGGAAGCAAAGACCGCTTCCTGCGGGGTCTTCACCACGCTTCCTCCCATAGGAGTCTCCGTATTCTGCCTCCACTATTGGAGTGTTTTGATGAATGCGTGGTTAAAAGCTTTTGTTTTCCAATAGTTTAGCTCTAAATAAACGAATTAGACACAGTCTAAAGCGAAGTGTATTTCCGTAGCGATGGTTCCGCAATCATCAAATTGATATTTGGAAACAAGTCATGCTATATTTACGTCGCATTTTATATCTACTACGAAGTATAAAAGCAACAAACGTTTACGAAAACAGCTTATTCATTTAGTCTGATTCAAGTATAAGTAAAAACATCGACTTTCGCCATGTTTGACGTAATTCGTATTTTTCTAATTAGCGTAAGCGTCATGATTTAAAAATGCAAGGGACTTGTTATTCGTGCTATAATATCTGTTGTTTGTAAGTCGAGCGAGTAGAAAGAGTTTGAGGTAGAGGAGAATGAGCAAGATGACAGATAAACAACAAGACAGTATATGGATTCGATGGTCCTTTTATATCATCGGAATCATGGCTTTAGCTTTTGGGATATCGTTAATGATAAAAGCAAAAGATTTAGGTATAGGCCCATGGGATGTTTTTCATTATGGATTATATCTTCAGTTTGGACTTACGGTAGGAACGTGGAGTATCTTAGCCGGCCTTGTCATTGTGACCATATCATGTGTTGCGATGAAAATGTGGCCCAAAATAGGTACGATATTAAATATGGTGTTCGTTGGTGTCTTTATAGATATCTTTTTATTCATACTACCAGACCCTGGCCCAATTTGGATGGATATCCTCACCTTAATAGTAGGGTTAGTTGTTTGTGGTTATGGAGTGGGGTTATATGTAGCAGCAAACCTGGGGGCAGGACCACGTGACAGTCTCATGCTCTTCTTGACAGAAAAATTTGGCTGGAAAGTACAATGGGTTAGAAGTGGAATTGAAGTATTCGTATTAATTACAGGCTATTTATTAGGCGGACCTGTAGGAGTAGGCACTATTGTTGCTTCGCTTGCTCTCGGCCCAATTGTTGGATACACCTTACCACAGTCTAAACGATGGATTGAACATGTACAATGGAGGAGGAAACGAAGTGAAAATTTCAACCAAGGGGAGATACGGTTTAACCATTATGATTGCACTGGCGAAGAATCACGGTGATCAAAAGCCCCTATCATTAAAATCAATTGCAAGAGATCATGACCTCTCAGAGCATTACTTAGAACAATTAATTCCACCATTACGGAATGCAGGGCTAGTGAAAAGTGTTCGTGGTGCACATGGAGGATACTTGTTAACGAAATCGCCTGAACAAATGACTGCAGGTGATATTATTCGAATTTTAGAGGGCCCAATCATGATTGTTGAAGGAATGGAAGAGGAAGAGCCAGCCAAAAAAGAGCTTTGGCTTAGAGTGCGTGATGCGGTAAGGGATGTCTTAGATACTACAACCCTAAAGGATTTAGCAAGCTTTAATGATGACCCTCATCAAGAAGGGTATATGTTCTATATTTAAGCAAATAAAGAAGGTGAAGACATATGGATCACATTTATTTAGATCATGCAGCCACCACCCCGGTTCATCCAGAGGTGGTAAAGGAAATGGTACCTGTATTAGAAGGGATTTTTGGTAATCCATCGAGTGTACACCATTATGGAAGACAAGCACGGAAAATACTCGATCAGGCACGTTCAACCATCGCTCACAGTATTGGGGCTAACGAAAAGGAAATTGTGTTTACAAGCGGCGGTACAGAAGCGGATAATATGGCATTATTAGGTGTGGCGCGTCAAGAGCAGCATAAAGGAAAACATATTATTACCACATCTGTAGAGCATCATGCTACACTACGAACTGCAGAGTACTTAGAAAAACAAGGTTTTGAAGTAACCTATTTACCAGTAGATAAAAATGGCTTTATTTCAATAACAGACTTAGAGAACAATCTACGTGAAGACACCATTCTTGTTTCTGTTATGTATGTGAATAATGAAGTGGGAAGTATTCAACCTATTCAAGACATTGGGGAGCTTTTAAAGGAGCATCAAGCTTATTTTCATACTGATGCTGTTCAAGCCTATGGACTTCTCTCCATTGATGTGAATCAATTAGGTGTTGATCTTTTAAGTACATCTGCACATAAAATATATGGTCCAAAAGGGATCGGTTTTTTATACGTTCGGGAAGGCATTCAGCTCGAACCAACCCAATATGGTGGTGAGCAAGAAAGAAAACGCCGTGCCGGTACGGAAAACACGGCAGCCGTAAAAGGATTTCAAGCTGCAGTGGAACTGGTGAATAATGAACGTGAAGGTCGGAACCATCAATATAACTCCTTTAAGACTATATTTATGCAAGGATTAAAGGAAAAAGGGGTAAGCTTTACCATAAACGGAGATTCCCAGCATACGGTTTCTTCTATCATAAATTTGAGTTTTCCTGGAACAAATGTCGAAAGCTTATTAACCAACTTTGATTTGTCTGGGATTGCTGCTTCGAGTGGGTCTGCATGTACAGCAGGATCGGTTGAACCATCACATGTTTTATCGGCCATGTATGGGTCTAATGACGAAAGAACAACCAATTCTATCCGCTTTAGCTTCGGAATTGCTAACGACGAAGAACAAGTGAAGACTAGTGCAGAGAAGGTAGCAGATATTGTTAACAGATTAACTAGGTAAGGGTGGTGAGAGTATGGAAAAAGAACCAAAGGATACAAGAGTAGTAGTGGGAATGTCAGGTGGTGTCGATTCTTCTGTTGCTGCTTTATTATTAAAGGAGCAAGGATATGATGTCGTCGGGATATTTATGAAAAACTGGGATGACACCGATGAATTTGGAGTTTGTACTGCGACAGAAGATTTTGAGGATGTAGTTCGTGTCTGTAATCAATTAGATATTCCTTACTATTCCGTAAACTTTGAAAAACAATATTGGGATAAAGTGTTCACCTATTTCTTAGATGAATATAAATCAGGGAGAACACCTAATCCGGATGTGATGTGTAATAAAGAGATTAAGTTTAAAGCCTTTTTGGACCACGCTATGTCTCTTGGTGCCGATTATTTAGCCACTGGACATTATGCAAGAGTTCGTGAGCAAAATGGTCAATATCAAATGTTACGTGGCGTAGATGACAACAAAGACCAAACCTACTTTTTAAACCAGTTATCACAGGATGTGTTGTCTAAGGTCATGTTTCCATTAGGAGAAATTCCAAAAAAAGAGGTAAGAGAAATCGCCAAACAACATGGACTGGCTACGGCTACGAAAAAGGATAGTACAGGAATTTGCTTTATTGGCGAGCGAAACTTCAAGGAATTTTTAAGTGAATATCTACCGGCCCAACCAGGAAAGATGACGACCATGGCTGGTGAGGTGAAAGGGAACCATGATGGCTTAATGTATTACACCATCGGTCAACGGCATGGCTTAGGCATTGGCGGCTCGGGTGAACCTTGGTTTGTTATCGGAAAGAATCTAAAAGAAAATGTACTGTATGTAGGTCAAGGCTTCGATAATGACCATTTATATTCAGACGCGTTAGAAGCAACCGATTTGAACTGGATTCAAGAGGTGAATTTAGAGGAGCCCCTAGAATGTACGGCCAAGTTCCGTTATCGCCAAAAGGATAGTGCAGTAAAAGTATACCCTATAGGAAACGGTGAAGTCAGAGTTGAGTTTGCCCAATCAGAAAGAGCCATTACCCCAGGACAAGCGGTTGTGTTTTATGATGGAGATGTTTGTCTTGGTGGTGGTACCATTGATCGGGTTTTAAAGAATGAAAGCTATATTGAACATTTAGCTTAAGATTTACTTGCAGGTCAGAATTAACAGGGATTCATGCTTTTTCTTCAGAAAGGGATGAATGACTAGTTTTTTCTGGCCTTTCTAGTGTGTAAAATAAACAGTGAGGAGTGAAGGGAAATGAATAACATTCAGCAAGGTATTGAGTACATGAAAGAGCAAAAATTTGAAGAGGCAGGTAAGGCATTTACGGAGGCTATTGAAGAAGAGCCTAATGACCCAGTGGGATACATAAATTTTGGGAACCTGCTTCTCCACCTCAATGAATTTGACCGCGCTAAGGCATTTTTTGATAAAGCCATCGAATTAGATGAGAATGCTACGACTGCTTATTACGGTTTAGGAAATACATTTTATGAGCAAGATGATTTTGTAAAGGCGAAAGAGCACTTTGAGACAGCCATTCAAAAGGGGCTAGAAAATAGTGATGTTTATTTTATGCTCGGTATGTCTCTCTTACAACAAGAACAGCCACGTTTTGCCTTGCCGTATTTACAGCGGGCATCAGAATTGAAGCCTGATGATGTGGATGCTCTATTTCAGTATGGACTAGCTTTGGCACAGTCTGAACAAATTAATTTAGCTATGGAAATCATGGAAAAAGTGCTAAAATTAGAATCGGAACATAGTGATGCCCACTATAATTTAGGCGTTGGCTATTTATTTAGATCGGATATTGAACAAGCACTGAAGCACTTTGATGAAGCCTTAAGAATTCAGCCTGACCATTTGTTAGCGGCAAACGGAAAAGGAAAGATAGAGGAAATATTAAAGGACCAAAGTGAGTAGTCTTCTGGGATAGCATATGTTGTTGTCCAAGGGAATGAATTGATAAGGGAGTTAGATCCATGGCAATGGAAGTCGATAATGTGGATGAAAAAGGGTATATCAAAGGAAGTTTAATTCGAACGATTTTCCATAATGAAGAGGAGAAATTTTCGATAGCCCTCATCCATATTCTAGATACAAATGAACCGATTAAGGAAAAGGAGCTAGTTGTCAAAGGCCATTTTCCACCTCTAGAGCAAGAACAGGAATATATCTTCTATGGTTCTATTTATCAGCATGCTAGATTTGGACAGCAATATCAAGTCTTTACCTATACGAGAGAGGTACCCAAGACAAAAGATAGTCTAGTGCGTTATTTATCTAGTGATATTTTTTATGGAATTGGGAAGAAAACAGCTGAAAAGGTAGTCGAAACCTTAGGGGAGAATGCGATACATAGGATTTTAAAGGATGATAGCATACTTCGCGAAATTCCTGGATTTCCCCATAATAAGATTGAGAGTTTTAGTCAAACCCTCCGTGAAAATCAAGGCTTTGAACGGGTAGTTATGGCGTTAGCGGACTATGGGATTGGACTACAACTTACCCAAAAAATTTATGAACTATATAAAGAGCAAACGTTAAAGCTATTAGAGGAGAACCCTTATCAATTTGTATTTGAAATCGAAGGCTTTGGCTTTAGAAGAGCAGATGATATTGCTAAATCCCTTGGTATTGCCGGTGATCATCCAACTCGTATTCAAGCTGGTTGTCTCCATATATTACAGAAAAAATCACAATTTGGCCATGTTTATGAATACCTTCATACACTTTCAGATGAAGTTCGAAAATTACTCAATGAAGTTGAATCCACTACAACCAATGAAGTAATCGAACAAAAGGTTAGAGAGCTAGCGGAAGAGAAATACTTGGTTTTGGAGGATGATCGAGTATACCTACCTTCCTTATATTTTTCTGAAGAGGGCTTAAGCTCACAATTAAAGCGAATTATGGATGTAGAACTGAACGATGAATATGGTACAGCCGATATTTTGAAGGCACTCGGTGAAATTGAAGAGGATGAATCTATCAGTTATGGACCTGAACAGTATGATGCTATTGAGCAGGCATTAAACTCAAAGGTCATGATTCTAACGGGAGGTCCTGGGACAGGGAAAACCACGGTTATAAAAGGAATCATTGGTGTGTATGATCGGTTAAATCAAAAGAAGGTTCAAGCGCGTAAGGAGAAGGATCAATCACCGTTCATTTTGGCAGCTCCAACGGGTCGAGCAGCAAAGCGTATGTCTGAGGCTACTGGGTTAAAGGCTCAAACCATTCACCGTTTACTTGGTTGGTCTGGGAATGAGGAATTTGAGTTTAACCAAAGCCGTCAACTAGACGGTGAACTGATTATTATTGATGAGTTTTCGATGGTAGACATTTGGTTAGCCAATCAATTATTTCGAGCAATCCCAAGTCATGCTCAGGTCATATTAGTAGGTGATGAAGATCAGTTACCGTCAGTAGGCCCCGGACAAGTGTTATCTGATTTACTTGTTTCTGATGAAATACCTACTTGTCAACTAACAGAGATCTATCGCCAAAAAGAAGGCTCTCGAATTATTGAGTTAGCCCATGAAATCAAAAATAATCAATGTCATCAAGACTCCCTAAAGCGTGGGGATGACTTTACGTTTTTTTCTTCCTCTCAAGCTCGAACGGTTTCGATTATTGAGGACGTGGTGAAAAAAGCAGTCGATAAAGGATATTCCATTCGGGATATTCAGGTTTTGGCGCCTATGTATAGGTCCAGTGCGGGAATAAATAAGTTAAATGAAACACTACAAGAACTGCTGAATCCACCGAAGAAACAAAAGCGATCAATGAAGTTTAATGAAATGGTCTTTCGCGGTGGTGATAAAGTTATTCAACTCGTTAATCAACCGGAAAAAGGGGTCTATAACGGGGATATTGGCAGGGTTATTTCCGTGTTGAAGGCTGAGGAAACAGAGGAGAACCAGGAGCAGCTGGTAGTCGACTTTGATGGGAAGGAAGTATATTATGTACGTTCTGAACTCCATCAGCTAATGCACGCCTATTGTATTTCCATTCATAAGTCACAGGGAAGTGAGTTCGCCATTGTAGTAATGCCGGTTCTTCCGGAGTATCGTCGGATGTTACGCAAGAATCTATTATATACCGCAATTACGAGAAGTAAAAAGTCGTTGTTTATTTGCGGGGATCAAAGGGCTTTTCTAGAGGGAGTCCAAACGGAGGATCAAAACATTCGTCATACAACTCTATCAAAACGGATTGAGTTTATGTTTGGAAGTCAAAATGCAGATTTAGAACCACAGTCTGATGGGGAGGAGGAAGAAGAGGAGCTATCTCCATATGATTTTATGTAGATTATGAGTATATTAGGGCACTTTCTCGGGAATCCTTATGTATAGAAAAGAACTTCAAAGGAGTTGCCCGAATCGTGAATTGCCCTAATTGTCAAGGTCATAATCTAGGTAAAATCGGACATCAACAATTCTACTGCTGGAATTGTCTTATTGAGCTATCAGTAGACAATGGTAGAATTAAAGTTCATGAGGTGGAGGAGGATGGCTCCCTATCCTCACTTGATGATTTATTTAATGAAGAAGATTTGTCCGCCCAGTGGTAATGGGCTGAATAATCTTTGGAAAAATGAACAAATATGAAAAAATAGGGCAGCCATCATGCTGCCCTATTCTACTTTAACTCTTTAAAGCAACGGGGGTCAGACCCTCGTTGCTTTAAAGGGTTAAAGGAATGAGGGGGTTGTGGATGACTAGTAAAGAGAAGAGGATATTGTATGGGTTAGGGGTTG
This sequence comes from Salinibacillus xinjiangensis, assembly GCF_009649735.1. Classification (GTDB taxonomy): domain Bacteria; phylum Bacillota; class Bacilli; order Bacillales; family Alkalibacillaceae; genus Salinibacillus; species Salinibacillus xinjiangensis. The sequence continues at coordinate 298,163 of NZ_WJNH01000005.1, read as the reverse complement.
CGCTCATTCTTTCGCTAATCTTTTATTTGCTATTAAAGACGTACCCCTTTTACCAATTTATTTTCTCGTTTTTATTCACGATTTTAACACCTATATTAATCTCATCCCTGATTGCTTATTTGCTGTACCCATTAGTGGAGGGATTAGGACGGTTTATCCCGAGGTGGGCAGCCATTTTAGTCATCTATTTAGTAATTTTCGGCGGCCTTACTTTAGGCATTTATAAAGCCGTCCCCGTATTTGTGAAGCAGTTAAAGGGTCTTATTGATTATTTGCCACGGCTTATTCAAACCTATCAAGAGTGGACCTATAATCTATATGTAAGCACCTCTGATTTTCCAGAGGACCTACACGAAAAAATGGATGATGCATTTGTCAAAGTTGAAGAGGTGCTAGTAGAGTTATTAACAAACATTATCTATTCGTTAACGGGAATCGCTGATTTTGTCGTTGTTGCGGCTGTAATCCCCATTCTCGTCTTTTATTTTCTAAAGGACTTTCCTAAAATGAAGAAAGCATTTCTAATTATAACGCCGAAAAAACGGAAAAGTGAGTATCAGTCCTTTTTAGGAAGTATTGATCAGAGCTTAGGTGGATATTTAAGAGGCCAATTCCTCGTCTGTTTATTCGTGGGCGTTATTTCATCGACTTTGCTTTGGTTCATTGATATGAGATACCCTTTACTTTTAGGAACGTTTATGGGGATAACCAACATCATTCCCTATTTTGGACCAATTCTCGGCGCCATTCCCGCCGTAATTATCGCCTTTACTATTTCAGCTAAACAAGTTCTATTTGTGGTGTTGGCAGTGATTGGGGTTCAGCTCATTGAAAGTAATTTACTATCACCCTATATAGTGGGAAAATCACTACATGTTCATCCTGTTCTCATTATCATCGCATTACTAGTTGGGGGAGAGTCCTTTGGCATTGTTGGGATGATCTTAGCAGTACCAGTTTTAACAATTATTAAAGTATTTGTAGAACCGACACCAGTGATTAAGAAAATAAGAGCTGCTTGGTCTTCTAAATAAAAATCAGGCCTGTAATTGTCAAAACATTGACAGGCCACCTGCTGTAGTCTATAATATCGGCATAATGATACGAATAGGAAAACGTAGAAGGATCTAAGTACTTGATTCCCGTCTAAATATTACGAAGTACGTAATTCAGAGAGGAGTTCCCGAGGCTGGAAGGAACTCTAGATGAAGGGTCTTGGAAAGCTAATCCAGAGTGCGGCTAATCCCCGCCGGTAGCGCACCGTTAAAGCGTAAGAGGTGGTGGACATCAATCAGTCCATAACCAGGGTGGTACCGCGAAAACTCTCGTCCCTGCTGTCATGCAGAGATGGGAGTTTTTTTATACTATCAGAATTTATAGGCTATTTAGGCGTGTAGTATAAGTTCATCTAAAATACCACCGACGTCTTATGGAATGGCGCTAGCCAAGTTTTCTTTACGTAAATACATATTTATTATTAGAAGGAGTGTTAGGAAATGAAAACGTTGAAATCAGCTGAAGTAAGGCAAATGTTTCTTGATTTTTTCAAGGAAAAGGGACATAGTGTAGAGCCAAGTGCTTCATTAGTTCCGGTTGAAGACCCTACTTTATTATGGATTAACAGTGGAGTAGCTACGTTAAAAAAATATTTTGATGGTCGAGTGGTACCGGAAAATCCACGAATTTGCAATGCGCAAAAATCAATTCGTACCAATGATATTGAAAATGTAGGGAAAACAGCACGCCACCATACGTTTTTTGAAATGCTAGGTAATTTCTCCATTGGTGATTACTTCAAGGTAGAGGCTATTGAATGGGGTTGGGAATTTCTAACAAGTCCGAACTGGATCGGTTTTGACCCTGAGCGACTTTCTGTTACTGTACATCCTGAGGATCATGAGGCGTATGACATTTGGTCAAATCATATTAAGTTGCCTGAGGAGCGCATTATTCGTCTTGAGGAAAATTTTTGGGATATTGGGGAAGGGCCAAGTGGTCCAAATACGGAAATTTTCTACGATCGAGGAGAGGACTATGGGAATGACCCCAATGATCCAGAGCTATATCCAGGCGGAGAAAATGAACGCTATTTAGAAATTTGGAATCTTGTCTTTTCTCAATTCAATCATAACCCAGATCATACGTACACTCCGCTACCAAAGAAGAATATTGATACTGGTATGGGTCTTGAGCGCATGGTTTCCGTTATCCAGGATGCGAAAACCAACTTTGAAACAGACTTATTTCTACCTATTATTCAACATACATCAGAGATTGCTGGAGTCAAATATGGAGAAAAAGAAGAGCAGGATGTGGCCTTCAAGGTAATTGCTGACCACATTCGTACGGTAAGCTTTGCAGTTGGGGACGGCGCTCTACCTTCAAATGAAGGGCGCGGATATGTATTAAGAAGGCTGCTACGACGTGCTGTGCGATATGCAAAACAGCTCGGAATCGAACAGCCATTTATGCACAAGCTTGTTCCGGATGTTGCCGATATTATGAAGGACTTCTACCCTGAAACAAAGGAAAAGCAAGAGTTTATCGCAAGTGTCATTAAAACAGAAGAAGAACGCTTCCACGAAACCTTAAATGACGGGTTAGCTATCTTAAGAGAAGTAATTGAAAAAGAAAAGGCTAAAGGAAGCAGTGTTTTTCCAGGCAAGGAAGTATTTAGACTTTATGATACGTATGGATTTCCCAAGGAATTAACCGAAGAATATGTCGAAGAAGCAGGGTTTACCATTGATGAGGAAGAATTTAAGAAAGAGATGGAAGCTCAGCGTACTCGAGCACGCCAGGCTAGACAAAAAGTAGAATCAATGAAGGTCCAAAGCGGTGTTTTACGTGACATTACCTTTGAAAGTCAGTTTGTTGGTTATGATGATTTACAAACTGAATCTGAAATTAAGGAAATTGTGAAAGATGACCAGCTTGTTTCAGAAGCGAATGCTGGAGATGAGGTATATCTATTTTTAGATCGTACTCCATTTTATGCAGAGAGCGGCGGACAAGTGGCCGATAAAGGTGTGCTAACCTCAGAACGTGTGAAGGTTAGTATCGAGGATGTCCAAAAGGCACCAAATGGTCAAAACCTACATCGAGCAATCGTTGAAGAAGGCGTTTTACAAAAGGGAGATCAAGTACAGGCACTTGTGGACTGGACATCTCGCTCGCAGGTTGTAAAAAATCACACAGCTACACATCTTTTACATCAAGCTCTTAAGGATGTCGTCGGTGAGCATGTTAATCAAGCTGGTTCATTAGTTTCTCCTGAACGACTACGCTTTGACTTTACTCATTTTGGTCAAGTCACTACAGAAGAGCTAGAACAAATTGAGGGAATAGTAAACGAGAAAGTATGGAAATCTATTCCTGTGCAAACTGAATATAAAAGCTTTGCCGAAGCCAAGGCAATGGGGGCAATGGCTCTATTCGGAGAAAAATATGGAGATGAAGTAAGAGTCGTATCTGTTGGAGATTACAGTATTGAGCTATGTGGAGGATGTCACGTTTCCAACACTGCGGAAATCGGCATGTTTAAAATCACAGCTGAATCAGGTATTGGGGCAGGTACGAGAAGAATCGAAGCACTTACGGGTAAAGGGGTTTACCAATGGGTTCAAGATCGCGAGCAATTAATACAGGAAACAGGTGATTTATTAAAGGTAAAACAGGACCAAATCCCAACTCGTATTGAGGGATTATATTCAGAGTTAAAGAATGTTGAGCGAGAAAATGAAGCGTTAAAAGCAAAATTATCCAATGTAGAAGCAAAGGGCATTATGGATTCAGTTGAAGAGGTAAACGGAGTTCAAGTCCTAGCTGCTAAAGTCGATGTCTCCGATATGAATGCGCTGAGAAATATGGTTGATGAAATGAAACAGAAACTAGGCTCTGTAATCATACTACTCGGTGCAACAAGTAACGGAAAAGTACAGCTAGCTGCAGGTGTATCAAAGGATTTAATAGATCAAGGCTATCACGCTGGGAAGCTTATCAAGGAAGCAGCATCCCGCTGTGGCGGTGGCGGTGGTGGCCGTCCAGATATGGCACAAGCTGGTGGGAAAAATCCAGATCAAATTGATGAGGCTATTAATTTTGCCAAAGAATATGTACAAACTGTTTCCTGATTGCCCCATAAGCCTTTATAATAGAAAGTAGATGAAATTCTTTCCATAAGGAGTGTCTTGTCGCCATGAATTCAAATGATCAAACGATGAAGTTTAATTTTTCGGAAGAGCCTTTTGAACGCAATGTGAATGATATATTATTAACTGTTCATTCTGCTTTGCAGGACAAGGGTTACAATCCCATTAATCAAATTGTAGGGTATCTATTGTCTGGGGATCCAGCCTATATCCCTCGTCATAAGGAAGCAAGAAATTTAATCCGAAAGCTAGAACGAGATGAATTAATTGAAGAACTAGTGAAATTTTACTTAAATGAGCATAATGGAGCAAGTAAATGAAAATATTAGGGTTAGACGTGGGCGAAAAAACGATTGGTGTAGCCATTAGTGATGCATTTGGTTGGACGGCACAAGGAATAAAAACAATCAAGTGGAATGAACAATTTTCCACGGTTACTGATGAGTTAGGCCAAATCATTCGTGAACATCAAATCGAAAAAGTAGTAGTTGGCCATCCCAAAAACATGAATGGAACAGTAGGAGAACGTGGGATGGCCTGTGAAGAATTTGCAGCCCAGATGAAAGAAGAATTTCAAATTCCCGTTGATTTATGGGATGAACGATTAACGACCATGGCCGCTGAGCGAGTGTTATTATCAGCGGACATGAGCCGTGCTAAACGAAAAAAAGTAATAGACAAAATGGCGGCGGTTATCATTTTACAAAGCTATTTGGATGCTAAATCTTAAGGAGGATCAACATGGCTCTAGAAGAAAAAGAACGGATTATTATTCCTGATGAATCTGGTGAGGAACATCTATTTGAGGTCCTATTCACCTTTGATGTGGACCAAACAGAGAGCTCCTATATGGTCGTTGTACCAGTTGAGCAAGCAGAGGCGGAGGAACAGGAAGTTTTTGCATTTCGCTATGAAGAAAGTAAAGAGGATGATTTAACTCTACACCAAATTGAATCAGATGAAGAATGGAATATGGTTGAAGAAATGCTTGCTACTTTTACTGAGGAAGAGGAAAACGAAGAATCGTAAAGACGTTAAAGGAAAGAGAAATCTCTGTACCTTCTTTGGGACAGAGATTTTTTTCTGCTTTTTTCTCGTTACTTCGTAGAAAAATAGTATTTTTTTGTAGTATAATGTAGCAGATGGAAGGAGGGGGACGAGATTGTCTACTTCAAATCAAGATGATCAACAAAAGAAAAAGATAAAAAATCGCTATGAAGAGGCTAGAACCGTACGTCGAGTTGTATTAATTGTTCTAGCTATCATTCTCGTTATATTAACTGCTGTGGGTGTATCCGGTTATTATTATGTGAAATCTGCATTAGAACCAGTTGCACCGAACAGTGATGAAGTGAAAAATGTTGAAATTCCACTAGGATCTACGGTGTCGAGAATTGGATCCATTCTAGAACAAGAAAACATCATTAATAATGGGACCGTTTTTCGTTACTATGTAAAATTTAAAAATGAAGCTGATTTCCAAGCGGGCGAATATGAATTATCACCTTCTATGACCTTAGACGAAATTATTGAATCATTGAAAACGGGTAGTGTAATGGAAGAGGCCGTTGTAAGGGTAACTATCCCTGAAGGAAAAACGATAGAGGAAATGGCTTCCATTTTCGCGAATCATACTTCGGTAAAAGAAGAGGAATTTCTTGAAAGGGTAAATGATCGTGAGTATGTAAAATCCTTAATTGAACTATATCCTGTCCTAACAGAGGATATTTTAAAAGATGATATTCGGTATTATTTAGAGGGTTACTTATTTGCAGCTACTTACGACTTTTTTACGGAAGATCCTACCCCAGAACAAATTATCGAAAAAATGCTGGATAAAACCGAAGAGGTTGTTCTTCAATATATGGATCAGTTTGAGAAGTACGAGCTAACGATACATGAGGCAGTAACCATGGCATCCCTTGTCGAGAATGAAGCTAGGGAATATAAGGATCGCAGGTTAATTGCTGGTGTCTTCTACAATCGGATGGAAGAGGGTATGCCACTTCAAACTGACCCGACAGTACTGTATGCGTTAGGCGAGCATAAAGATCGTGTTTTAAATGATTATTTAAAAATAGACTCCCCATATAACACGTATATGTATGCCGACCTACCTATAGGTCCGATTTCAAACTTCGCAGAGAATGCACTACAAGCAGTCGTTGAACCAAAGGATTCAAATTACTTGTATTTCCTTGCTGCATCAGATGATGGAACTATTTATTATTCTGAAACGAATGCAGAGCATAACCGTAAACGAGAAAAATATATTCATCATTAATTCTAGCTTCCCAATTCAAAAGTAGGGTATTTTGCAATCTATTCGCATACCCTACTTTTGTAATGTTAAAATAGGATGGTTGTTAAAACTTATCTCTTTGGAGGGACTCTGGGTGAACGATGCCATAAATGAATATTTAATATCCACAATTGGTTCTAAAAGCGACCAAGTGTTACAAATGGAGAAATATGCAACTGAAAATAAAATTCCTATCATGGAGCCTTTAGGAATCGAGCTTTTAAAGCAAATGCTTCGCGTTAAACAGCCTAAGAATATATTGGAAATTGGAGCTGCTATTGGATACTCTGCTATACGCATGGCCGAGGCGACAACAGATAGTACAATCGTAACAGTGGAAAGAGATGAAAGTCGATACCAGCAGGCTCTAGCCAATATTAAAGAAACAAATCTCAGTGAACGTATCGATGTTATCTTTGGGGATGCTTTAGAAGTTTATGAAACAGTTAAAGAGAAAGGCCCCTATGATGTTTTCTTTATTGATGCAGCAAAGGGACAGTATCAACAGTTCTTTGAGCTGTATGAGCAACTAATTCACCAAGATGGTCTAATCATTACCGATAATGTCTTATTTAAAGGATATGTAGTCGATGACCAGGAAGGTGCTCAAAAGGGAAGAATGCAAAAAATCGGGCAAAAGGTCCGAGCATTTAACAATTGGATACTCAACCATCCCGATTTTGTAACTACTATTGTTCCGGTTGGTGATGGGGTGGCCCTTACTGTAAGGAAATAGATTTCTCATCATGTATGTGAAATTGTTTAGTTTTTCTTATACTATCATCCGACGAAACGGATAATTTCTGATAGTATAAAATAAAATCAAGTGAACCTGTATAAGCTGATAACATGACGAGAAAGGAGCACTAGCTAAGATGGCAGATAAACCAGTAGTAATTGGTGTCGCTGGAGGCACAGGATCTGGTAAAACAACCGTTACAAGGTCTATTTATCAGCACTTTGTTGATAAAACCATATTAATGATTGAACAGGATTATTATTATAAAGACCAAAGTCATTTACCACTAAAGGAAAGACTTAACACAAATTATGATCATCCATTAGCATTTGATAATGATTTATTACTTGAGCATCTCAATGATTTAATAGACCGCAAGCCGGTAAAAAAGCCAGTGTATGATTACAAGCTACATACAAGGTCAGATGAAGTGGTACATGTAGAGCCTAAGGATGTCATTATTTTAGAGGGAATTTTAGTTTTAGAAGACCAACGTTTACGAGATATGATGGACATCAAAGTTTTCGTTGATACTGATGCAGACATTCGAATCATCCGTAGAATGATGCGAGACATTAAAGAGCGAGGTAGGTCCATCGAATCGGTTATTGAACAGTATGAGAATGTTGTAAGACCGATGCACTTGCAATTTGTTGAACCGACCAAACGTTATGCCGATATTATTATTCCAGAGGGTGGACAAAACCTAGTAGCCATTGATTTAATGACGACAAAGGTTAGGAGTATCCTTGAAGAACGTTCCATTATGTAACAAAAAGGTATTGAAAAAATTCATAAAATCTGCCATAGTAAATGTTAGTAACCTTCAAACAGGGTAGAAATGGTAAAATAGGGGAAGACTTGAGCGCACAAGCATGTGCTGCTCATTTTTATATCTGAATGGTAATGAAGGAGTGTTTAGGGATATGGCAACTGAAAAAAGTTATTATATGACTGAAGAAGGTCAACAAAAACTCGAAAAAGAACTACACCATTTAAAGACCGAGCGACGTCAAGAAGTAGTAGAACGTATAAAAATCGCAAGGGGATTCGGTGATTTATCCGAAAACTCCGAGTATGATGCTGCAAAGGATGAGCAAGCCTTTGTTGAATCTAGAATTTCTCAAATTGAAAAAATGATCCGTAACGCTGTAATCATTGAAAACGATACTGAAAATCAAAATATTGTTCAATTAGGTAAATCAGTTACATTTCAGGAATTACCTGATGGAGATGAAGAGAGCTATACGATTGTTGGTAGCGCCGAAGCCGATCCATTTGAAGGGAAAATTTCAAATGATTCACCAATGGCTAAAAGTTTACTTGGACGAGAAGTCGGTGAAGAAGTCGCTGTTGCTACGCCAGGTGGAGAAATTAATGTGAAAATTATTAAAGTTGAATAGTAGTGAAAAAAGGAGCGAATCCACGGATTCGCTCCTTTTTTATGTTTGGCATCACACCTTCTATGAGAATGGGGTTTTTGACTAAAAAGATAGAAACTGCAACGTATTTATAAAGCTTTAAGACTCACCAAGTCCGTTCAGATGCCGATGCATGCTTATCGTTTCAGCAGAATTTTTCGGTAGTCATGAGTGAGTCGTGAGGCCCGGAAAAGCTGTAATGAGCCAAAAGCGGCTGTCATGCCGGGTTTATGACGCCCGAAAAAACAGTAATAAGCCAAAAGCGAGTGTCATGCGGGGTTCATGACGCCGAAAGAACAGCAAAGAGCCATAAACGGGTGTCATAAGTGAGTCATGACGCCCGTTTTCTGTTTCCGCTGATAATTCGTTTGTCATTAGTAACCCTGTAACGCATATTTCATTCTTTTACCTAGTACGTCATGAATATTTCTTTACGCGTGTATTGGTGTCAATGCTAAAGAACCTCAGCGCAGCAGTGGTATGTCGCAATTTATATCTACTGCAACAATGTTTATGAGAACAGTCATACGTTTTAAGGCCCACTATAGCGGTTACTGGTAGAAAGATGTTTTTCAAAGGTTTTAAGCCACTGTTTTCTGGTGAAAATGCTATTGGGTGAAGACAATGAAAAAACGTATCAATGTTTTAATTTTTATAGCAATCCTGCTGTTTTCGACAATACTATACCAATTAGCAGACATTCAATTACTGTCCACAAAGAATTATGGACCAAAAAATGTAAATTTGTTAGAGCGAAGCGTTGCCCAAAGGTCCCACCAAATGTCTTTATCGACAGGAAGGGGATTGTTTTTGAGCAGGGATGGTGAGGCTATAGGGAATAATAAAATCTATGATGTCGTTATGTTCCCAGGAATGAAACAGGTAGAAGAATCCTATAAACAGATAGCAAAAATATTAAATATTTCAGAAACAAGAATGATTGGTGAATTGGCTCAAGAGGATTCGCCTATCTTTTTAACCGATTTATTGCCAGTAACGATTACAGAAAACCAGTTCAAACAATTAGAGAAAAAGGATATGAAAGGGGTTCAGCTAGTCGAACGTTATCAAAACGAAGACCCAGATATCGCTCAGCATATGATAGGACTAGTGAGAAACAACCCTTCTCTTTATGAGGAGAGATACGGAAAAAAGAATGACCTTAAAACGAGTAGAGTGGGGATATCAGGACTGCAAAAGGCGTTTGACTCTTTCCTAATCGAAGGCGAACAAGAGCAGCTTCTTTTCCATGTGGATGGGAATGGACGCCCAATGTTTGGTTTTGACTTAAAATATACTGGATATGAAAATGGCTTCTATCCTGTAAAAGTCAAAACAACCATTGATCAAAATTTGCAACAAAAAGCAGAGGAGCTACTAAATAAGTATGAAATCAACAAAGGCGGTATCGTTCTACTAGATGTAAAAACTCGAGATGTGCTGGCAATGGCAAGTCGTCCTCATATCAATCCTAATAACCCCTATCAGAAGGAAAGTATTCGAAACCAAATGCTAACTCAACAGTTCCCTGGCTCTGTGTTTAAAACCGTTATTGCAGCAGCTTCGATTGAAGCAGGTTTGGTAGATGAGGCGAGGTCATTTGATTGTTCATTACATATGTATGGGAAAAAGAAATCATCAAGAGACCTTGGAAACTTAAATTTTGAACAAAGCTTTGCGGAAAGCTGTAATCGTGCATTTGGACAGCTCGGAATCGAATTAATGAATCAAGATAAAGAATTGATTGAAAAATATGCAGAAAAGCTTGGGTTATTAGGTCCAGTAGGTTGGCGTGGAGATGTATTTCGTTATCAGGGTTTTGAACAATTTCCAGAAGAAGAACAGGGACAAATATGGGGGAATGAAGCTGACCAATCTGTTGAAAAAGCCATTATCCAAACATCAATTGGCCAAAAAAATGTGAAAGTAACACCATTGGCTGTTGCCAACATGATGGCTACAATTGCTAGCAATGGCAAGAAAAAAAGTGTGCGAGTTGTCGATCGTATTTTATATCAAAATGGTGCGACAATGACTACATTTGCAGAACAAACACAGGACCAAAGTCAAATAGAGCCCTACACCGCAACAAAATTAAAGCCATTACTTCATCTTGTTACAGAATCAGGAACAGCCGAATCATTAAAGGGCTTGTCAGTCGCTGGTAAAACGGGAACAGCTGAAATGGATACAGACGGGGATAATAAAACAGACTTTGAGAACTATTGGTTTGGTGGTTTCTTTCCATATGAAAAGCCTAAATACGCTATGGTGGCTGTAGATCTACACCACCAACCCAATAGCTCATCGAATATATATTCTGTTTATAAAGACATGGTACAGTTTATAAACGATATAGAGTAACAATTAATTATATCGAGATTGAAACATCATTTTGATGCTGAATAAAAGGGAACTGCGCTTTAAATATTTCAACTAATTTTTCCTTGTCGCAGGCTGTAATGAATTGAAAAATGTCTTGTTCACTAATAGAATGAAATTCAACTATCTGCCCATTCAAATAAAAGATAAAAAGCTTTTGACTCTCTTTATCATATCCGATTTCTTTGAACTCAGTTAGGTTCCATAAGTCTTGGTTAAATATGGTTTTTTTCATATTCAATCCCCTTTCTCACATAGAATATTAGATGTATATGTAGCAAGTCCTTCCGTTATGTCAAAACTAGAAAAATTTTGACATAAAAAATGGGGAATCGACGAAGGGGAACTTGCAGGTATGCTAAAATAATTGTAATAGAGATGTAAGTTTACAACTGGGACAACCATCGGTATACTTTTGTTGAAGGGAGAGGGATATGTCGTGTCTAATTCATTCTTTGATGATGATTCTAGGGTAGATAAGTACAGTAAACGGAGGAAAAATACAAAATTAATTAACTCTCTAATTATTTTAGCTGTGTTATTAGGAGTATTTCTCGCCTTTACTTGGATTTTTGATGACGAAGAAGAACAAGCGACAACAGATTCCGTAAACGAACAAGAGAATGAAGCGAGTAGCAGTGGGGAAGAAGCAGAGGAAGCAACAAGTGAACCGTCAGAAACTGAAGACGAGAACAACCAATCAGAAGATTCTACTGTAGAAAACGAGGATGAATCAACAAATACGAGCGAAGAATCAGCTGAGCAAAACAATGAAAATGAGGATTTACCTGAAACATCCAGTGAGAATATCAGCACAAGTGAGGACCCAAATGTCTTACGAGTGATTGAAAGAGATTGGCAGCCGATTGGCACAGAACAAGAGGAACCACATACAACCACATACGAAAAAGGAACAGTGGACTGGGAAGAGATGTGGCGAGCTGCAGCATATGGAGCAGGTTTAAGTGAAGGTGATACCATCAATTGGTGGGTAACAAATGGTGGTGACCCACAAAGAGTTGTCACAACGATTTCAGACAAAGCTGAAACACAAACCTATCGTGTGTATTTACAATGGGTTGCAAATGAAGGATGGCAACCGACAAAAGTAGAAGAATTAAAAGAAAACGATCAAAAAGACCGATTTGCAAATGATGAAGGTGAACAAGACGATCAAGCTAATCAAAATGATGTAAATACAGAGGAACAAACCGAACAACAAGAAAGTGGTGAATAGTGTGACTGTAGGCATAATTGGAGCAATGGATGAAGAAATAGAGCTAATAAAATCAAAAATGACTATAGAGTATGAAGAAAAAGTTGCAGGTTCTTTATTCTATCAAGGTCAATTACATGGTATTCAGGTGGTTTTACTTAAATCGGGGATTGGAAAAGTCAATGCGGCCATGTCTACTACCATTTTAATGGAGCGATATCAACCTGAATATATTATTAATACAGGGTCAGCAGGTGGTTTTGCAAAGCAATTAGAGGTAGGGGACATTGTGATTTCCGACAGGATTGTACATCACGATGTAGATGTAACGGCATTTAATTATGACTATGGACAAGTACCACAGTTGCCTACTTATTTTGAAGCGGATGAGAACCTTATTTCCTTGGCAATAAAAGCGGCAGAGAGTCTACCTGATGTACAGACTGTAAAAGGATTAATCGCAACAGGTGATTCATTTATGGACGATGCGGAACGTGTTCAATTTGTGCGAGAGAGGTTTCCGAAAATTGAGGCAAGTGAGATGGAAGCAGCAGCTATCGCTCAGGTTAGTCATCAGTATCAGGTGCCTTTTGTCATTATTCGCTCATTATCAGATATTGCAGGAAAGGACTCGTCTGTATCCTTCGATCAATATTTAGATAAAGCTGCTAAGCATGCAGCGACCCTTATTATGAATATTATTGATCAGTTATCATAGAAAAAAGGGGACCTTCTCGAATTCAAGAGAAAGTCCCCTTTTTGCTTGTGAAGGACTGTAGCTTTTTTATAGATAGTATTGATAATAATAATAACCGCCGAAAATGAGCAAGAGTATCAATAGGACTACTGCTAGAGCTAACCAAAAGCCACCATACCCATTGTATCCATAAGGCCCATAAGGCTCAGGGTATCCATAGCCATACGGTGAGCCATATGGTATATAGCCGTCATAGAACAATGCCATCACCTCATTTTAGTGCTCTTATCCATACCATATGCAGAGGTGAACTTAATTGTATAGGACAATGCCTAATGAAGCTGCTTAGTTGTTGGATTTTCTTTGTTCCCGATGAAAGGCATGATAAATTTTCATAAGTGCTCTTTTTTCAATTCTTGATACATAGCTTCTGGATATCCCTAGGTTTTTAGCAATTTCTCGCTGTGTTAGCTCCTTAAAATTTCCTAACCCATACCGCTTCATGATCACATCTTTTTCTCTCTCATCCAAAATATTTAAAAATTCATGCACCTTTTCAATTTCCATATTTGTTTGGATACGATCCACAATATCAGGATTATCCATTTTTAATATATCCATTAATGAAATTTCATTTCCCTCTTTATCCTGTCCAATTGGGTCATGTAAGGAAACATCCTTTCTCGTTTTCTTTAAAGAGCGTAAAAACATCAAAATTTCATTCTCAATACAACGCGCTGCATATGTGGCTAGTTTAGTCCCCTTATCAGGTGAGTAGCTTTCGATTCCCTTAATAAGTCCAACTGTACCGATGGAAATTAAGTCTTCCTGGTCTTCACGGGTGTTCTCATACTTTTTTACAATGTGAGCAACGAGTCGCAGGTTGTGTTCAATTAACATATTCCTTGCGTGTTCATCACCCTGCTGCATCAATCTTAAGTATTTCGCTTCATCCTCTGACGAAAGGGGTTGAGGAAAAGCATTATTTTTAATATAGGAGGCAAAGAAGAACATTTCTTTCACAAATAATGCTAACGTTTTTAATATACTGAGCAATTGCAACACCTCCGTTAAGCATTTAGGCAAAAGCCTATATCTTCACACTATGAGGAGATGTTTTATTTTGTGTCTGTCCAAAAACGAATTTTTTGATGGTATTTTTTTACTTGATTCCCTTGTGGGGCTTTGTTTTCTGAGTGAGATAGACAGCTCGGAGCTGCTTTTAGCAAATGAGAGAGGATGTTCATGTATTTTGGGCTAAACTTTAGCGTCATCACTGCCATTATCATCATCAAGTGTCATTTCTTCAGCAAATTCATCCTCCTTAAGCATTTATCTTCAATCTTTAGCATTCTACCTAGGAACTTCAGCACAACACCGCACAAGCACTACACCCACACACGCAGCACAACAACCCCCATAAACACAAAAAAACACAGCCCCATCACTGAAGCTGTGTCCTCCCTATTAATGATTTTTCATACTCTCCTTATTCTCATCAAAATCATCCTTAACACTACCTTCCCAAAGCCTGACCCCACTATTGTGGGCTGCTCGGGAAATCATGTGTCCAGAGACCGGTGCGGTTAGTAGAATAAAGATAATACCTAAGATTAGTTTCCCACTAACAATTTCCGCATCGAAATACATGAATAGAAAAGCGGCGAGTAGTATACTGGCTACACCTAATGTCGATGCTTTTGTCGCAGCATGCAATCTAGTATAAACATCGGGAAATCGTAAAATACCGAGTGAACCAGATATCACAATAAAGGTGCCAATCAATAATAGAATACTAATTATGATCTCGGTCAATGATAACACCCTTTTCTAAAAATTTTGCGATAGCAATTGTGCCGATAAACAGTAAGATACCGATTAATAATATGACATCATTAAATTGAGTAGTAACTAAAAAGATAGCAAGCAATCCAGCAAGAGCCATTAAATTAATGCCAATAGTATCTAGTGCAACGGCCCGATCAGGATTCGTGGGTCCCTTTAGCACGCGATACAATAAAATAAAAATGGAAATGGATATTCCAACAATGCAGATAATGACGACTGTTTCTAACAGGGGTGATAGCTCATGTTCCATATTATCTGGTCACCTCCAGAATAGCTTTTTCAAACGTTTCTTTAATCGAATTAATCTCTTCCTCTGCATCTGGTATATCCATAGCGTGTATATAAAGATAGGCGTGATCATGGGAGACTGCTATGGATAATGTACCAGGTGTTAAGGAGATTAAGTTTGCAAGTAAGGTAATCTCCCAGTTGCTTTTAAGGTCTGTAGGTAAGGCGAAAATACCAGGCTGAAAATTTAGCTTTGGTTTATAAACTAGCTTTAATATGTTTATGTTTGACAATATCAATTCTTTTACGAATAAAAAAATTAGCTTAATTATGCGAAAGACACGTTTCATGTAGAATGTATCAGGAATAAAACGCTGCATGATTAATAATAGGAAAATCCCGACAACATACCCTACGAAGAATTGGGTGAATGTGTAATCTTCCTGCAAAAACATCCACATAATCGCAATTATTAAATTAAAAACAATTTGTAATGGCATCGCTTTTACTCCTTTAACACAGAATCAATATAGCTACCTTGATCAAGTAATTCAGTCGTAATTGTATCGACGTGAGGGTAAAACCACTCAGCCCCGATACCTAATATAATAGAAAGAGTCAACAGGAATACAGCTGGCATCATCAACTTACGAGCTTGTTTAGGCTGCACCTTTATATCCGGTTTTTCTCCCCAAAAGCCTCTCATAAAAATGCGCATCATGGATAATAAGATGAGCAAGCTTGTGAGTAAGCCTATGACTACAATGACAAATCGTTCTTCTTCAATACCTCCACGCAATAGCAATAGCTTTCCGATAAAGCCACTAAATGGCGGAATCCCAGCTAGTACGAGTGAACCAATGAAAAACATCCAACCTAAAAGAGGATAGTGGTGAATCATACCCTTCATTTTCGTTAAATCAGATGTTCCGGCCAGATAGGCTAAAGCTCCAACCATTAAGAATAATGCCGCCTTAATGATCATGTCATGGATTAAGTAATAGACAGAGCCGGAAATACCCGCATCATTCAGTAATCCAATCCCCATTAGCATAAAGCCAACAGCTGGGATGATGTTATAAGCAATGATAAGCTTAATATTATTTGTTGAAAGAGCGCCAATAACACCGAATAGCATGGATAATGCAGCTAACCAAATAAACAGTTCATGGGTCACTCCAGTATCGTTCGTGAACATTAAAGTAAAGGTTCTTAAAATCGAATAAATCCCCACTTTGGTTAACAGAGCCCCAAATAAAGCTGATACAACAGTGTTTGGTACGATGTAGGACTTTGGCAACCAAAAATAAAGCGGGAATATCGCCCCTTTTGTTGCGAATACGAAAAACAACACAATTCCGATAGTCGTTAGAATCCCAGTTTGTTCAACCTCTTGAACGCGTTGAGCAATCTGTGCCATGTTTATCGTACCGACAACGGAATAAAGAAAGGCTACGGTTGTAACAAAGAGCATGGAAGAAAATAGATTTAAGAGAACATACTTAAGTGATTCTCTTAGTTGAACTCGTTCTCCTCCTAAAATAACTAACCCATAAGAAGCCATTAGTAAAACTTCATAGAAAACGAAAAGGTTGAATAGGTCACCGGTAAGAAATGCTCCAGATACCCCTGTAATTAATAGGAAATAGAATGTGTAGAAATAAAATTGTTCCTGCTTAAGAGATAATGAATGCTGCGCAAAAAACACACAGGCTGTTGCAATAATATTCGTGGTTATGACCAAGAAAATGGCTAAGCGATCTGCGACCATTACAATGCCGTATGGAGCAACCCAATCCCCGGTTTCTAACACAACTGTTCCATTTTGAATGACATAATAACCAATCCATACTGCTACTCCTAAGTTTAAAAGGGTCACTAATTTAGCAAAGAATCGTACAGCTTTTATTTTTTTATGAAAAAAGATGGTAATAATACCTGCTACTAACGGTATTAAAATCGGTAAAACTGCTATGTTACTCATGTTCACTTCCCCTTAATTCTTCCATATTATCAGTCTTATTTAATGTTGATGCCCGGTAAGCAAGCACTAATAAAAAGCTTGTGACCCCAAAGCTAATTACAATGGAAGTCAATATTAGAGCCTGTGGCAGGGGATCTGTAAAAGGACCTGCCCCTTCAACAATAATGGGTGGGTCCCCTCGCTTTAGTTTCCCCATTGTTAAGATAAAGAGGTGGGCACCGTGCGATAGAAGCACAGTCCCAATAATAATTCGTAAAATTTGTTTTTGGAGTAAATTATAAATCGCTGTTGCAAACAGAAGTCCAGCGAGTACTGCCATAATAATTTCCATGTTTATTTCGCCTCCTTATCATGGCGAAGTTTGATGAGAGCATAGATAGCAAGTGCTGCAATACCTAACACCGTGATTTCAAACAAGGTATCTAGACCACGCATATCAACTAAAATGACATTGACAACATTATGACCTCCGCCTAAAGGAACCGACTCTTCTATGAAATACTCCGAAATAGGGCTAAATAGTTTGGAGCTGTGAGAACTAATTCCAATTAGCGTAACTAAAACCCCAAAGCCTACAGAAATTAAAAAGTTAATAGACTTAACACCTGGATGTGACGGTAGGTTTTTAAGCTCTGGCAGATGCTTAAAGCAAAGTAAGAATAAGGCTACTGTGACCGTCTCCACAATTAATTGAGTTAAGGCCAAATCAGGTGCCCGATAAATAACAAATAGCACAGAGAGACCATAACCAACTACACCGACAATAATAATGAGAGATAAGCGATTGTTCGTAAAAATCGATGCAATTGCAGCAATAGCCATTGTAAGACCTACTAAGATTTCAGGAATGGTGATCGGTGCTAAATCATCGAATTCAATCGTAACCCCATTGGTGATAAAAAGAATGGCACCTGTAATGATTAAAATTGAGCCTAAAATATATGAAACATAGTGACGAATAGAGCCTGTCATATAGGTTTCTGTAATCTTAGTTGAGCCCTTTTCTATGGAATCCACAATATAGTTGTAGAGTTCATTAAAGCTTAGCCTTCTAGGGAACACCGTATAAACGGAAGTCCATTTCTTTCGTGTAATAGCTAGTATCGTACCTACACCTACCACAATTAAGGACATGCGAAGAGCAGGGGATTCCCACCCGTGCCAAAACTTCACCTCATGTGCATGAAATCCGTCTCCAAATACAGCTGTAGCAGCATGAGCTAGGAAGGATTCATTGACCATGTTCGGGAATAATCCGATTAAGATAACTCCTAGAACCAAAATGGAAGGTGAAATCAGCATACCTAAAGGCGCTTCATGTGGCTTTGTTTTTAATTCATGTTCTTTATATTTACCTCTAAATGTACTAAAGAACAGGTACATGGAATAAACAAATGTGAAAATACTCCCGATGACAGCGATGTATGGAATAGCTTGCTGCAAGAACTCAACAAAGGCGCCACTAAAGCCTGGTAGGTCAATAGCTGATTCAAAAAATAACTCTTTACTATAGAAACCATTAAAAAATGGTAAAGGGACACCAGCCATAGAAAAGACACCGAATAAGGCTAAAGTTGCTGACATAGGCATAAAGGTCATGAGTCCGCCAAGCTTACGAACGTCTCTTGTCCCAGTTTCATGGTCAACAATACCTGCAATCATAAACAAACTACCTTTAAAGGTTGCGTGATTCAAAATATGAAATACCGCAGCAAATATGGCGACATCTGTACCAAAACCGAGCATTGCCATAATCATGCCTAATTGACTGACTGTTGAAAAAGCAAGGATTCCTTTTAAATCGGTTTGACGAACCGCCATAAAGGATGCCCAGAACAGGGTAACGATTCCAAAAAGGCTGACGATAATAAAGAAACTCGGTTCTCCGCCTAATATAGGTGAAAATCGTGCCACTAAGAATATACCTGCTTTAACCATCGTGGCTGAATGCAAGTAAGCACTAACAGGTGTTGGTGCCTCCATCGCGTCAGGTAACCATATATGAAACGGAAATTGAGCTGATTTTGTAAATGCTCCTAACAAAATGAATACTAGAATTAATGGGAACAAGCTATGGTTTACAATAAGATCCTTTTGCTCAATCATAGCTTGAATACTGGTGGTTTCGGTAATCACAGATAAGGTGATTAATCCCCCAAAAAGACTAAGGCCACCAAAAACTGTGATGAGCATTGATTTCAATGCGCCATAGCGTGAACGTTCACGGTAATGCCAATACCCAATGAGTAAAAAGGATGATAAAGATGTGAACTCCCAGAAAGAATAAAGCACAAACACATTATCTGAAAGGACAACACCAAGCATGGAAAACATAAAAATATATAAGTAAATATAAAATTGCTTTAATTGTTCTGACTTATGTAAATAATAGATGGAATAGAGGACGACGAGAGAGCCAATACCACTTATGAGCAGAACGAAGAGTAGGCTTAATCCGTCCAGGTAAAAATCAATTGAAATATTAAGGGAAGGAATCCAAGAATAGGATTCAGAATGTGGTGTAAAGTTTTCACCGACAAATTGAACAAAGTAAATGAAAATTAAAATTGGAACAGGTAGTATGAACCAGCCCGTATGTACTCTCTCTTTCCATTTACTCAATAATGGTATGAGCAATGTTATGATTAAAGGGGCAAAAACTGCATAAATCATCTAAACAAAATCCTCCCTATTCAGTTTATAAAATATCTTTTTCATTCTAACTGATTTTAAATTATATATACAAACATATTGTAGCTTTAAATTATTAACTGAATCAAATAAAAACCCCCTTATTACAAAAAGTATTTGTAATAAGGGGTATATATAAACGAAAAGATTTTTTACGTTAACCACTTTGTCTAATTTTGTGAAATAATGATCTTCTTTGTATTTCATCCTCGATTAATTGAATAAATTCTTTACTTAATTTAAGTTCACATGCCTTATGATATGATTCAATTAACAGCTCGTCCGACAAATGTTCCATAATTATGAAGCCAATATGTTGGCCGCTCACCTCCTGTACAAAACTCTTTCTTAATAAAAAATTTGTGAGCTAATATGAGGTCTTAAAACCCCGCTTATTAAGGCATATAGAAACTTCAGCAAGACTAAATTTTCTATATTTTTACTCTATCACGAATGGGGGTAATGCACAATAACGCCGATATCCACACTGTACTGTGAATAAGTTGTGAGTTATTAATTGGAAATGTTGTTTTTATGCTGTTGATTATGTTAATAAAGTTATCCACAGTCGTGATATGGCGCAATTTGTCGAAAGGTTTTTGGTCATTTAAACTGAATTTCAACATAAAATAGTTAGTTTATTTATGATTTATTTTGAATCAAATCCGTAAATTGTATATGATGTTAGATGATACCAACATTGAATAGATGCTTAAGTTAGAGGTGAACAAGTTGTTAAAAAGGTTTTTACCTAATGAACATGTCAAAACAGTATTTGAAGTCACGCCTGAAGAATTAAAGGAAAAAGGAATTAATGGAATTATTACCGATTTAGATAATACCTTAGTTGCTTGGGACCAAAAAGATGCGACTCCTGAGATTATTGAATGGTTCAAACTCATGAAAGACCACGGTATCCAAGTGACGGTCATGTCCAATAATAATGAAGAGAGAGTTCGACATTTTTCAAAGCCTTTGGACATCCCCTTTATATATAAAGCCCGAAAACCATTATCACGAGCTTTTCGGAAGGCTCAAAAGGCAATGAACCTGCCAAAAGATCAAATTGTAGTAGTTGGAGATCAGCTGCTTACAGATGTCTTGGGTGGGAATTCGGCTAAATTTTATACCATTTTAGTTGTCCCCGTTGTAAAAACGGATGGTGTTGTGACAAAATTTAACCGAAGAATTGAACGCATGCTCCTAAACTGGTTTCGAAAAAAAGGCTTAATTACGTGGGAGGAATAGAGAATGAGTGAAATTATATGTCACGGTTGTGGTGTTGAAATACAAACCGAGGATAAAAAAGGGCTAGGTTATGCACCTCCTTCTGCTTTAAATCGCGAAGAGATTACCTGTCAACGTTGTTTTAGGCTAAAGCATTATAACGAAGTGCAGGATGTCTCTTTAACAGATGATGACTTTCTGAAAATGTTAACGCAGATTGGCGATTCTAACGCTTTAGTTGTTAAGGTCATCGATATCTTTGATTTTAATGGAAGCTTTATTCCAGGTCTTGCAAGATTTACGGGTCAAAATCCAATTATATTAGTTGGAAATAAAGTTGACTTATTACCTAAATCCATTAATCCTAACAAGGTGAAAAATTGGATGAGAAAAGCGGCAAAGGATTTAGGTCTGAAAGTTGAGGATGTCTTTTTAGTTTCAGCCAAAAAAGGTATAGGGATGGATGAAGTTGCTACTGGGATTGAAAAGATTAGGAATAATCAAGATGTCTATGTAGTGGGTTGTACAAATGTTGGGAAGTCAACCTTCATTAATTATTTAATTCACGAAACGACAGGAGAAAAAGAAGCGATTACGACATCCTATTTTCCAGGCACAACTCTTGGCTTTATTGATATTCCTCTAGATGAAAGAACGTCGATGTACGATACACCAGGAGTGATTAATCGACATCAGATGGCTCATTACATATCAGAACAGGATTTAAAAGTAATCACACCGAAGAAAGAGATTAAATCACGAGTCTATCAACTCAACGAGGGACAAACTTTATATTTCGGAGGCTTAGCACGTCTTGACTTTGAAAAAGGGGATCGGAAATCCTTTGTCTGTTACTTTTCAAATGAGTTGATGATTCATCGGACAAAAACGGAAAAAGCTGATGAGCTCTATCAAAATCATATAGGTGAATTGCTGGAGCCGCCTAATGCTGATACTTTAGAGGAATTACCGACACTTAAGCCCCAATCCTTTCATATAAAAGAAAAAACAGATATTGTGTTTTCGGGATTAGGCTGGGTGACAGTGACAGAAGGGGGAACAACGGTGACTGCCTATATTCCTGAGGGGGTTCGTGTTTCCCTAAGAGAGGCTTTAATTTAAGGGGGAAGAGAGTTTATGGGTTACGAGCTAGGTGTCATTGGCAATCCGATTAAGCATTCCTTATCACCTTGGATTCATGGACAATTTATGGAGATGGCAGAAGTAGAAGGCCGTTATTTACCATATGAGATTCAAGAGGAACAATTAGAAGAGAGAATCTCAGAGTTCAAGCTTATGAAGATGGATGGTTTTAATGTAACCATTCCCTATAAGGAAAAAATAATGGAACTTATCGATGAAGTAGAGGAGAGTGCCAAGTCAATAGGTGCCGTTAATACCGTTGTTTACAAAAATGGAAAACTGATAGGCTATAATACGGATGGGAAAGGGTATATTTCATCTTTAAAAAATAGCTATCCAGATTTGTTTGACCAGACCGGTGATAAAAAGGTTCTTATGATTGGAGCGGGAGGTGCCGCTAGGGGAATTTATGATGCCCTGAACCGTGAAGGCTTTACAATGATTGATATTGCCAATCGCACATTAGAACGTGCAGAAAAGATACGTTCTATTAAGCAACCAGATGTTGATACAACCATATTGTCGTTACAAAAGGCTGAGGAAAATATCAGTAAATACGACCTAATTGTGCAAACGACAAATATAGGAATGACTCCGGATGTTGGATTGATGCCAATAGAATTGCAAAATATAAGGAATAATACGGTTATAAGTGATATTATTTATAATCCAATTGAAACAAAATTCTTACAAACAGCTAAGAAAAAAGGAGCTCGAATCCATTATGGACATGGCATGCTCTTATATCAAGCAGCATTAGCATTTGAATTATGGACAGGTCAAAAAGTGGATCCATCTAACTTGCTAGAGCGACTTGAACAAAAATTGAAAGGTGGTTCATGATGTTAACTGGAAAACAGAAACGCTTCTTGAGATCAAAGGCACACCATTTAAAGCCTATTTTCCAAGTAGGAAAAGCAGGTGTAAACGATAATTTAATTACACAAATCAATGAAGCACTCGAAAAACGTGAATTAATAAAAGTAAGCATATTACAAAATTGTTTTGAGGATAAAGACGAGGTTGCTAAAGAGATAGCAGAAAAGTCTAACAGTCAACTAGTCCAATTAATTGGGCTCACAATTGTATTATATAAAGAATCTGTTGAAAATAAACAGATTGAATTACCGTAGAAAAGGTAGATGTTATGAGAAAAATAGGATTATTAGGTGGAACATTCGACCCGCCGCATATTGGACATCTTATTATCGGGGAAGAGGTATATCAGAAGCTGAAACTGGATGAGATTTGGTTTATACCTTCCTCTGTTCCTCCGCATAAGGATACAACAACAACCGAACCTGAACATCGAAAGGAAATGGTTGATCTGTCAATTCGGGAAAATCCTCACTTCCGTTTAGAGACATTTGAACTTGAGCGGGAGGGAAGGTCGTATACAGTTGATACGATAAAAGCTCTACAATCTAGCCATCCTGATGATGAATTCTTCTTTATTATCGGTGCAGACATGGTGGAGTATTTACCTAAATGGCATAAAATAGATGAATTGATGGGTATGGTCCAGTTTGTAGGTGTAGCAAGAGAAGGTTATTCTTTAGCTAGTGCTTATTCCATTACAGAGGTTGAAATCCCCATGATTGAGATTTCATCTACCGAAATCAGGAAACGCTTGGATGCTGGAAACCCGGTATATTACTGGATTCTAAATGAAGTGTTGGATTATATAAGGGAGCAGGAATTATATGGATTTAAATGATGCGTTGGAGATTGTACGTCCGCATTTAAAAACACAACGCTATGAGCATACAGTGCGAGTTGTTGATACAGCGGTAAAATTAGCAAAGCAAAATGATGTTGATCAACATCAAACAGAGTTAGCTGCAGCTTTTCATGATATTGCTAAATACCATCCAAAGGAAGAGATGGAGCGTACCATTTCGAGTGAACCCAAACTTCCAAAGGATTTATTGGAATATCATCATGAATTATGGCACGGTCCTGTGGGAGCTTATGTAATAGAAAATAAGTATGGGATAAATGATGAACAAATATTAAATGCGATTCGATACCATACGACCGGACGTGCTCATATGGGGACACTTGAAAAAGTTGTATTTTTAGCTGACTATATTGAGCCAGGTAGAAAGTTCCCTGGCGTTGATGAGGTTAGAGAATCTGCTTGGAAAGATTTAAATCAAGGCTGTCGACACGCCTTAAAAAACACGATAAATTTTTTGATGAGTAAAAAGCAGCCGATTTATCCGGACACATTTCAGGCTTATAATGATCTAACCAGATATTTAAATAACTAATGGAGGATGATGGGATGGATAGTAAAGAACTACTACAATTAGCAGCCAAAGCATGTGATGATAAAAGAGCAGAAGATATTATTGCACTTGATATGAAAGATGTTTCATTAATCGCGGATTATTTTCTTATTTGCCATGGTAGCAATGAACGTCAAGTACAGGCTATTGCTCGTGAAATTAAAGAGCAAGTTGCAGAACAGGGACATGAAGTGAAAAAAACAGAAGGCTTTGAACAATCGCGTTGGGTTTTAGTTGATTTAGATGATGTTGTTTGTCATATTTTCCATAAAGAGGAGCGTCGGTATTATAACCTGGAACGTTTATGGGGAGATGCCGATCTCGTGCCTGCCAGTGATTTGTTAGTTAGTAGTGAGGGGTAAGGTAACATGACCTATCAAAGTTTCGCACATTATTATGATCAGTTAATGGATCAGGCACCCTATGAACAATGGCTGTATTTTACCCAAACAATCATCAAACAATATCAATCCAAAACGACGTCTATTTTGGACTTAGGGTGTGGTACAGGTGAGATTTCCGCTCGATTAGCAAAGTCTGGATACGATGTCACAGGTGTGGATTTATCGTCTGAGATGTTGTCCATTGCCAATCAGAAAACGCAGGAACGTAATTTATCTGTTACCTGGGTAGAACAGGATATTCGAACCTTTAACAGTTCCATGAAATATGATTTAGCCGTCAGCTATTGTGATGTCGTGAACTACATTACGGATCCACAAGATTTAAAATCTATGTTTACACATATTTATCAAGCACTACAAACAGATGGCCTATTTATGTTTGATATACACTCGGAAAATTATATAGAATTTTTAACAAATCAGACCTTTGCCGAGGTTCGAGACGAAGTGTCTTACATTTGGTTTTGTGACGAAGGGGAAGAGCCATTATCGGTTCAACATGATTTATCTTTTTTTGTGAAAAATGATCGGGGTTCCTATGACCGTTTTGATGAATTTCACGAACAGCGGACATTTCCAGTAAGCTTTTATCAGGAAACTTTACAGCAAATCGGGTTTGATATACTTGGCACTTATAGTGATTTTTCAACCGATTCTTTAGATGAACAAGCAGATCGAATCTTTTTTGTCTGTAAAAAATAATGTAAAAGAGGAAGCGAAATGCTTCCTCTTTTATATTTTCGGATAAATTTTTGATTTTCGTCATACTAAGAAGGATATTATCTATTCATGTCGAATGTTATTACTTGGATAACTGATTTGCTACATGATGACGATCCTCACCATACTTATCGTGGGTAGCTTGGAGTAAGTGATAAAATAAGTCCCCTAATTCATCATCGAAAACCTTCAAACCTGCACCTGTAACGCCACCTTTAACCGTTACCTTCTCCTGAAGACTTTTTAGTGAATAATGTCCTTCCTCAATTAATTTACCAAAGCCAACAATCATTTTCTCAGCAAATAAGGTCCCATTTTCCTCATCTAACCCGTAATCCTTAGATGCCCTTATGAATGCTTGAATAAGATAGCTTAAGAATGCGGGTCCACACGATACAATATCAGATGATACTCTTGTGACGGCCTCATCTATCTCAACAGGAATGGAAAACAATTTACAGCTTTGAATGAGATAGGCTTTCATCGTTTCCTCTATTCTATCGGAAAAGGTTAATAATGTAGCACCTGCTGTCGCTCGATTTGTAATACTTGGAATAATGCGTGCTGTTTGACAAGGAACAACCTGGTCGAGTTCTTGAACAGAAATTGGACTAGTTATAGAAACTATACATTGTTCAGGGCGTAGGTGTTTATTGATTTGATTTAAAAAAGGGATTACTTGTAGGGGCTTGACACATACAAAAATAATATCGGCATTCTTAACTACTCTTTCGGGTGTCGTACAAACATTAATAGACGGGTAATGATCCTTTATGTCAAAGGCCTTCGCTAATGTACGATTATGAATCCATAGGTCATCCTCAGCAACAACCCCACTCGTTAACCAAGCGTCAATTAAAACACTTCCCATGTTTCCTGTTCCTATGACTCCCCATTTCATATCTGTTCCCTCCTTTACACCCATGTATCTCTTTTTATTTGTATGAAGGCAAAACATTAATTATGAAAGAAGGTAGAATTAAAAAAGTGAAAGTGAACAAACGAATACTGTTTAAATTGTGGATTGGTTTTATTTTGGTAATATTTGTTCTTGTAGTTGTAATGACAAATCGTGGAGAAGAGGCTGAAGTAGAACAGGTCATCTTAGAGAAGGAACCAGATGTAAAGGTGGAAGAGGATTCTCTTGGCAAAAGTGAAAATTTTGAGGTAGAGCAAGTGAAAGTAGATGTGAAGGGTGCGGTTCACCATCCCGGGGTATATCAGTTATCTTCAGATGCTCGAGTAAATGATGCCCTTACCTTGGCAGGTGGAATGACAGAACAAGCGGATCCTTTGTCAGTGAATTTGGCTGAGCGTGTATATGATGAAATGGCTATTGTTGTATTGAAGGCTAATGAAGAAGTTGAATACACCACGATAAATGAAAAGAGTGGCAAGATTCGTATCAATCATGCCTTAGTACAGGATTTATTAACCCTGCCAGGTATTGGTCCTGCCAAAGCGGAAGCTATCATTCAGTATCGGGAGGAAAATGGACCGTTTCAAAGTAAGGATGACATAGTAAATGTAACAGGTATTGGTGAAAAAACGCTTGAAAAATTTATTGATAAAATTACCGTGCCGTAATTGCGCGAATGATGTAGAATCGGTAAACTAGCTAATATGGAACAAGTTATCAGGTTGAACAGAACTTACTAAGGTGGGGATAGCATGGAAAGAATCTCGTGGGACCAATATTTTATGGCTCAAAGCCATTTGTTAGCATTAAGAAGCACATGTGAGCGTTTAGCAGTAGGAGCAACGATTGTTCGAGATAAAAGAATTATTGCTGGAGGGTATAATGGTAGTGTATCTGGTGGAGTTCATTGTATTGATGAAGGCTGTTATGTCATAGAGGGGCATTGTGTTCGAACCGTCCATGCAGAGGTAAATGCCTTATTACAGTGTGCGAAATTTGGTGTACCTACCGACGGTGCAGAGGTCTATGTAACACACTTCCCTTGTTTGCAATGCTGTAAATCTCTAATTCAAGCCGGAATTAAACGAGTTTTTTATGCGGAAGATTATAAAAATCATCCTTATGCAATTGAATTGTTTGAAGATGCTGGTGTAGAAGTTGTGAAAGTAGAGCTTGATTATTTAAACATTGATACAAAAGCAAAGGAAAAAGTATTATTTTATTCCAAACTGTTTCAGCAATTAGAAGATGCAGGTCTTTCTTCTGATGAAATGGAAGAATTACGTGCGGAAGCAAATCGTCTATTTACGAATCTAGATTAAGAAAAAAGGTGGATATATTGAAGGGAAAATGGCATTGGATTTTTATCCTTTCCTTGTTCTCATTGTGGAACGAGTCCCAGATCGTTTGGCTAGGATTGTGGTTTTTGCTTATTTTATTTTATATACACCAAAGGCGAAAACCTAAATCCTGGCTCTTTTTTATTCTTTCCTCAGCTTCAATCCTATTCTTCTCCCATTATTCTTCATTTGAGGACACCCATTATGAAGTTAACAAAGAAAATACCTTTATTGAGGGGGAAATTCGTTCAAACCCAGAAATACACCCGACACATATAACGTTTACCCTGAATGATAGCTTAACGAAAGAGAAGATTCTCATAAATGTCTATGATTATAATGAGCGGTATACAGACAGTTTTCAGTATGGGGCATCCTGTCAAATCACAGGTACCCTTACTACTCCAATTCCAGCACGAAATCCTGGAGCATTTGATTATCAGTCCTATTTACAGTCAATGGGTATCTTTGTACAAATGAACGTTAAAGAAACTGACATTGAATGTACAGGACAGGGGTGGATTGCCTTTCCACTGAACATTAAACAACAAATTCTGACCTCATTAGAATTACGATATGAGTCCTCTAGTTACAATTGGATAAAGGCCCTAATATTCGGGGATAAGAGTCAACTATCTGCGCATTTAATCACGGATTTTCAACACTGGAACCTCTCTCATCTACTAGCTATATCAGGTCTTCATGTGGGGTTAATTATCTTATTTCTGTATTTATTGTGTACTCGAGTATTTCAAATGTCTGTTGAAAGAACTAAGTATCTTCTCCTCATTTTGCTCCCTATCTATGCAATCCTTGCTAATGGTGCTCCGCCTGTCTTAAGAGCTGTTTTCATGGCAGAGGTTTTGTTTCTGTCCTCTCTTTTTAAATGGAGATGGTCCTTAATCGATGTAATTAGTGTTACGGGGATCTTCTTTATTATTCTTGATCCAACTTTAATTACACAGTTAAGCTTTCAATTTTCCTTCCTAGTCACCTTTTCCTTAATATTGTCGAGCAAAATTTTAGTAATGACACCATCTTTCCTTTGGGGGAGCCTGTATGTTAGTTTTATCAGTCAAATGGTTCTCATTCCACTGCAATTGCTTCACTTTTATTATGTTAGTCCTCTTTCTTTACTCGCTAATCTTTTGTTTGTTCCGTATTTTTCCTTTATCGTGATCCCGATAACCTTAATCGCTGTGCTCTTGTCCTGGACTCCTACTTTGCTTACCCTTCCGATTGACTTTTTTTTAACGAATATACATGAACCATTTTTAAATACCTTACTCAGCTTTGCAAATGGGCAAAAATTTTTGTGGGTCATTGGGGAAATATCCCTTCTTACAATTGGGGTTTATTATGCCTTGTTTTATGTTTTCATGAAGCAACTTGAGGGTAATAGAAGAAAACCTGCTCTTGTTTTTGCATCGTTACTTGTACTCCTTCTGTTAGCTGAACAATTGAAACCCTATTTTAATCCTCACGGGCAGGTAACGATGTTAGATGTGGGGCAGGGCGATACCATTGTTATAGAACTACCAAAACGGAAGGGTATTATCATGATTGATGCAGCAGCCGAAGTTACGCTTCCATTTGATGATGAAACCGAAGTCGAGGAAAATGCAACAGCGAAACGAATCATTCAACCTTTCTTGTGGTCTAAAGGAATTACGAAAATCGACCATCTCATCATCACACACGCAGATCAAGATCATGCAGGCAGTTATCCTTTTATTATGGAGCAATTTGATGTGAAAAATTTATATACACATCGGGATATGAAAATAGACAAAAAACTTTCCACTTCAGCACAATACCAGCCTCTTTCTGAAGGAATGAAATTAAATATTGCTGGTACATCCTTCTATGTACTTCATCCCAAACAGGAATATGAATACCAATCCGAAAATAACAAATCCATCGTGCTTTTGACCCGCCTAGGCAATCAGTCATTTTTATTTACTGGTGATATTGATTCGGAAATTGAACATAAACTGATGGAACGTTATCCAAAACTACAAGTGGATATATTAAAAGTTGCCCATCATGGGAGTGAATTTTCTACTTCTGAACGCTTCCTAAAAAGCACGCGACCGAAACATGCACTAATTTCTGTTGGAAGGAATAACATATACGGACATCCAGCCTACGAAGCAATCACCCGCTTGCAACAACAACAAATTAATATCCATCGAACAGATAAACATGGTGCAATTATTTATATTTTCACCGCAAATCAAGGAACGTTTTCACACATGTACCCATAAAATACGAGTGAGTTCAAAAAAATAGAGAGACTTTGTTTAAAGTCTCTCTACATTTGGCGATTTAGAATTTGGCTACAACTTCAAAGACCACGCCGATAAAGAAAATGATAAAAAAGAAGAGAAATGAAAATCCAAATCCTTTAATGGAGTCAATTACATCATGGTTTTGGGATTGTACCTGTTTTTCAAATTCATTCACTGTTACCCCTCCTATATCATGTCTTAGTATAGTCGATTTACTTTAAAAAATCTATATGATCAGCAAAAGTTCATAAATCATTTCCAAATCCTGCTTTGTCAACACTTTACACCTATATTTCAATTCAATAAAACACACTCTATGTATGTAAGCAAACATCGTCTAAATGACAGTTTCCCGGGACTGGACGTTTAGGCGTTCATATAGATTTTGGGGGGAATGGCTCGCACCCATTTCCCTCTTTATCATATCATAAAAATGACTCGGTTGATAAATTTTGTAGCCATTCAAATAAAATTTCTTTATACTGAATGAAGACAAGCTATTTTTGGGGTGAAAACCGTGTCTTATTTTGAAGCTATTCAGACTATACATAATGGAAATAATATCCCTTTGTATTTACTATTTGGAAGCGAAACCTATTTAATACAAGATTTACAACAAAAGATTATCAAAAGTACGCTGGATGATCCAGACGATGATATGAATTTTTCATCATTCGATATGGAAGAAACACCGATTCAGGATGCTATTTTAGATGCAGAAACCTTCCCTTTTTTCGGGGATCGAAAAGTGTTGTTACTTAAGAACGCCTTCTTTTTTAAAGCCAATCCAGATAAATCGAAAGTGGAGCATCAGTTGGAAGTACTGGAGAATTATCTTGATCATCCAGTTGACCACACCGTTGTTATCTTGGTTGCTCCCTATGAAAAGATTGACGAAAGAAGAAAAATCGTTAAGAAAATGAGGAAGGTTGGACAAGTCGTCAAATGTGCGCCACCAAAGGAATATGAGTTGAAAAAGTGGATTGATTTATTGGCTAAAGATCTCAAAATACATATTGAACCGAATGCCATACAGCTCTTGATTGATGAAGTGGGTACAGATTTAATGTCTATGCAAAAGGAATTAGAGAAGTTTTCTCACTATGTAGAAGGGAATGAGCCTGTTACAAAGGAAATAGTGGAAAAGCTAGTATCGAGGCATACGGAATCATCAGCATTTAAAATGATTGATGCTGTCATGAATAGGAATGTAGTTGCATCGATTGGTGTTTTTAAAGATTTACTGAAACAAAATGAGGAGCCAATTGCCTTAGTGGCGTTATTAGCCTCTCAAATTAGATTGATTCTACAATGTAAACTGTTAAAAAATAAAGGCTATACGAAACCACAAATGGATAAAAAGATTAAGTCTCATCCATATGCCATTAAGATGGCCTTGGAGCGGGAACGTAATTTTAGTGTTGAACAGTTATATAAGATGATGTCACTGTTGACGAAAACCGATGAACAAATGAAACGTGGAGAGGTCAACAAAGAATTAGCGTTTGAGCTACTTTTATATAATTTCGTTGAACAACATTAAGATCAAAAAAGGAGCAGTCCCAAATGGGATTGCTCCTTTTCGTTTTATGCGCCAAGACCGTTTACTTTTTTATAAAGACTAGATTTCTTACGGTCACCATTGTTTTTGTGAATGATTCCTTTTTGAACAGCTTTATCAATTTTGCTGACTGCATCTTTTAGTGCATCTTTAGCTTGCTCAGCATTTTTTTGTTCAACTAGATCTTCTACGCGTTTAACAGAAGAGCGCATTTCAGATTTGAATGCTTGCTGTTGATTACGACTGTCTTCATTAATTCTTACACGTTTAATAGCGGATTTAATATTTGGCATTTATTTCACCTCCTGAAGAAGCTCTTTAATGTCTGATAGTAGAACAAAAGACATTTTACCAGAGCATAATAAAGTTTTCAATAGAAAGTGTCAAGATTCCCTCCTTGTCGTATAAGAAACTTTTCAAATGGAAAACATGAAATAATGAAATGGAGGGACGTTGTATGGAAAAAAATGAAAAATTGTATCAAGTACGAACCGACCTTGCGATAGAGGCAAGAGAAATGGTTGTTGAACAAGAGGATACAGCCAAACAAACGGAAGAAATTAAAGGGGTAAAAGTAAAGGAACGCCAAGAGGGCGATATGAAAATAACATATGTAGACATTGATGAAGAAGGATCGAAAGCAATTGGAAAAAAAGCTGGATCTTATTTAACTCTAGAAACACAGAGTATACGAAATCAGGATACTAAGATGCAGACCGAAACCTCTAATGTTGTTGCCAGGGAATTGGAGCGCTATTTATCCATGAACAATATTGCACCGGATGCCTCTTGCTTAGTGGTAGGGCTGGGTAATCGTAATGTTACACCTGATGCTCTTGGACCCTATACCGTAGAGGAGCTGCTCGTTACAAATCATTTATTCAAGCTGCAACCAGAGTATGTATCTGAAGGCTACCGTCCTGTTTCTGCACTTTCTCCAGGGGTGATGGGACTGACAGGTATTGAAACGAGCGATATTATTTTTGGTGTCATCAATAAAGTGAAACCGGATTTTGTTATTGCTATTGACGCGCTTGCTTCAAGGTCAATTGAACGAGTCAATGCAACTATACAAATCTCAGACACAGGTATTCACCCAGGTTCTGGTGTGGGCAATAAGCGAAAGGATTTGAGTAAGGAAACGCTAGGGATCCCAGTCATCTCGATCGGAATTCCAACCGTTGTGGATGCAGTTACTATCACAAGCGATACGATTGACTTTTTACTTAAGCATTTTGGAAGAGAAATGAATGAACAAGGGAAGCCATCCAAAGCGTTAACCCCATCTGGAATGACCTTTGGGGAAAAGAAAAAATTTACTGAAGAGGACCTTCCAGATGATGAAAAAAGGAAAACCTTTATGGGGATTGTTGGGGGACTTGCAGAAGAAGAAAAACGTCAATTAATTAAAGAGGTGTTAGCCCCCTTAGGTCATAATTTAATGGTTACGCCAAAGGAAGTTGATGGATTTATAGAGGATACGGCTAATCTTTTAGCTGCTGGCATAAATGGTGCTTTACACGAGGCAGTTCGTAAAGAAGACAAAGAAAATTATACGAAGTAGGAAGACAATTGCGGAACGAGCAATTGTCTTCTCAAAACTAGCAGTAAAAAAATAGTTCTATTTCCTAGCTATTCTCCATATAAATTTTAATAGAGTAAATAGATTCGAAGCTCGCCTTGAGAAAGCGTTGGAGATAGAGCTTATTTTTACAATTGGGAGTTGATCATATGGTACGGTTTACCATTACATTTTTCGTTATGGTTATATTATTTTTAGGTGGTGTCATTGTTGGGTTTGATCAAGCTGGAACAGGCATGAATAACTTGAGCGGAAATGACGTTAATGAATATGATGCAGTAGAGGCCTCTAAGCAAGGTGACGATTATCAAGTAGACTTGCTAGGTGAATCCTTTGAACAGAAGCCTATAGAAGAGAAGAAAGAAGAGTATCAGGACATTAATCAAGGATTATTTACGGAAAAATTAGCGGCAACTGTTGAAGGTGGCGTGAAATGGTTTTTCAATATGTTAATTGAAGGTGCCTACCAAATATCTGAATTATTCTATCGTGTTTAGCAACCTGTATCAATCAGGTTGTTTTATTTTATGGTCAGGTTTGCGTGAATAATATAAAAGCGGTGCAATTTTAGATATCTAGGCTTAGTCACTGAGTTTCGGCTTCAAAAGGTTTTCTAGATTTAGAAAAGCAATTCATAGCAAATCAGATTCAATAAATTTCGCAAATGATTCAATGAATCAATTCCCATTATTAGGCTACAATTCCAGTGATTTGGTTTTTTCTGTAATTTTATATTAAGCAGTACCCTCAACATTGATTGTTTCGTTCCCTATTGCTATAATCGAACCTAGCATTGTGCGTGTTTTAAAACAGGAGTGATGGGATTTTGACAAACGTAAAACAAAAAAACATAAGAAACTTTTCAATCATCGCACATATAGACCATGGGAAATCGACTTTAGCTGACCGAATTTTAGAGCAAACTAAAGCATTATCTCAACGTGAAATGAAAGAACAATTTCTTGATGCGATGGATTTAGAACGAGAAAGAGGAATTACTATTAAACTGAATGCTGTTCAATTACAATACACGTCTAAAGCCGGTGAGGACTATGTCTTTCACTTAATCGACACTCCAGGGCATGTCGATTTTACATATGAGGTTTCTAGGAGCTTAGCCGCATGTGAAGGGGCGATATTAGTTGTTGATGCAGCTCAAGGGATTGAGGCTCAGACACTTGCCAACGTCTATTTAGCCCTTGACAATGATTTAGAGATCATCCCTGTCATTAACAAAATTGATTTACCAAGCGCAGACCCTGACCGGGTTAAGCAAGAAATTGAAGATGTTATTGGGATTGATGCTGATAATGCCATCTTAGCTTCAGCAAAATCAGGAATAGGGATAGATGACATTTTAGAGAGGATTGTTGAGGAAATCCCACCACCTGCTGGCGAACCTGAAGATCCATTAAAAGCACTTATTTTTGATTCCTTATATGATCCATACCGAGGTGTCATTGCTTATACATGTATTAAAGAAGGCAGTGTAAAGATCGGCGATAAAATTAAGATGATGGCAACTGGAAAAGAGTTTGAAGTGAATGAGGTCGGTGTGTTTAACCCTAAACCAGTTCCAAAAACAGAACTTTCAGTTGGAGATGTTGGGTATTTGACGGCTTCAATTAAAAACGTAGGGGATTCTCGAGTAGGGGATACCATTACCCTTGCTAATAACCCGGCAGCAGAACCATTACCAGGTTATAAACGCCTTAACCCGATGGTATATTGTGGGTTATTCCCAGTTGATGCGAATAACTATAATGATTTACGTGAAGCTCTGGAACGTTTGGAATTGAATGATTCTGCACTACAATATGAGGCCGAAACATCACAGGCATTAGGATTTGGTTTTCGTTGTGGCTTCTTGGGCCTTCTACATATGGAAATTATCCAAGAAAGAATTGAACGAGAATTTAATATTGATTTAATTACGACAGCGCCAAGTGTTATCTATGAAGTAGAAATGACAGATGGCGAAATAAAAGAGATTGAGAACCCATCTCTTATGCCTGATCCGCAACTGATTTCCGAAATTCGAGAGCCATTCGTAAATGCCACCATTATGGTTCCAAACGATTTCGTTGGGGCAGTTATGGAAATTTGTCAGAAGAAACGCGGTGATTTTATTGATATGCAATATATGGATGAACACCGTGTCAATATCGTTTATGATATACCACTATCTGAAATCGTTTATGACTTTTTTGATCAGCTTAAGTCTCAAACAAAAGGCTACGCATCATTTGATTATGAATTAAAAGGGTATAAACCTTCTAAGTTAGTGAAAATGGATATTCTTCTGAATGGGGAACAAATTGATGCCTTATCCTTTATTGTTCATCATGATTTCGCTTATGACCGTGGGAAGATCATTGTTGAGAAATTAAAGAAAATTATTCCTAGACAACAATTTGAGGTTCCGGTACAGGCTGCGATTGGAAATAACATTGTGGCACGTTCCACCATTAAGGCGATGCGAAAAAATGTACTTTCAAAATGTTATGGTGGAGATATCTCCAGAAAACGTAAATTACTCGAGAAGCAAAAAGAGGGTAAAAAGCGAATGAAGATGGTTGGGAAGGTAGAAGTCCCTCAAGAGGCATTCATGACTGTATTACAAATGGATGAAGATTAAAGTGAATCATCAAACCATGCCGCAGGATTCCGTCTTGCGGCTTTCGCTATTCTATACAATGAGAAAAGGGTGTAGTCATTGATTCAATCAGTTTATATTCATATCCCTTTTTGTCATGAGATTTGTCATTACTGTGATTTTACGAAAAACTACTACAATGAATCACAAGCTGACCAATATCTCGATGCACTGAAAAAGGAAATGGAGCTTTATATAGGTACAGAAAAGAAACAAGTAAAAACCATCTACATTGGTGGAGGCACCCCAACAAGTCTGTCAGATGCACAATTTCAGAGACTTTTGTCTATCGTTAATGACTACTTTGATGTCGGTCAAGCGACCGAATTTACAATAGAAGCAAATCCAGGTGAATTCTCATCTGAAAAGGCAAAAATGCTAAGAAATTACGGG
Organism: Salinibacillus xinjiangensis; assembly: GCF_009649735.1. Classification (GTDB taxonomy): domain Bacteria; phylum Bacillota; class Bacilli; order Bacillales; family Alkalibacillaceae; genus Salinibacillus; species Salinibacillus xinjiangensis. The sequence goes on along the minus strand of NZ_WJNH01000005.1, from coordinate 261,977 downwards.
GCCAATCGTATTTCCCTCGGTGTACAAGTATTAGATGATGAATTTTTAAAAATGCTGAATCGTAACCACCAAGTTCGTGATGTTGAAGAAACAGTGGCCAAGCTACAAGCAAACAACCTATCGAATATTAGCATGGACTTTATTTATGCACTGCCAGGACAATCTATTGAGCACTTTGAGCGTACGTTGAATTCAGCTTTAGCTTATCAGCTACCTCACTATTCGGCTTATGCCTTACAAATTGAACCCAAAACTGTGTTTTATATGCGATATCAAAAAGGGAAGCTATCTAAGCCACCTGAGGAGGATGAAGCTGAGATGTATGAACTGCTCGTTTCGAAAATGGAGCAAAACGGTCTTCATCACTATGAAGTGAGTAATTTTGGAAAGCCTGGATTTGAAAGTCAGCATAATCTAACCTATTGGGACAATGAGTATTACTTTGGATTTGGGGCAGGAGCCCATGGATATTTACAGGGAAAACGAATCGTTAACCTGCGCCCCATCAATCATTATATAGAACGGTTAAAGGGTAACGAGAAACCTATTTTACATGAAGAAATCATTACGAAAAAAGAAGAGATTGAAGAGCAAATGTTTCTTGGACTTAGAAAAGCAGAAGGGGTTTCTAAGAAGCTATTCAAATCCAAATTCCAGATAAATATGGATGTTCTATACAATGATGCCATTAGGGAGTTAAAGCAGAAAAAGTGGCTTGTAGAAGATGATGAATTTGTCAAACTAACACCTGAGGGCATGTTGTTTGGAAATGAAGTATTTAGCATGTTTTTACTGGATGAGGATTTCGAATAAGTCCAGTCAACAAGCTGTTTTGAGACGATATTCCATTTAGGTCTAGATTATTGACAATCGTATTTCGGTTTGATAAGTTATTATTAGAATTAGCACTCGATAAACATGAGTGCTAACAGGGGTGATCATCTTGCTTACAGAACGTCAGCTACTTATATTACAAGTGATTATTGATGATTTTATCCATACTGCCCAACCGATAGGATCTAGAGCTATTTCAAAAAGGGAAGATGTGAAGTATAGCTCTGCTACCATCCGGAATGAGATGGCCGATTTAGAGGAGATGGGCTTTTTAGAAAAAACCCATTCCTCTTCTGGCAGGATTCCATCTGAACAAGGGTACCGTTTTTATGTAGATCATTTAATGTCCCCGTTTTTATTATCAGGGCAGGACATGAATTTGATTCAAAGTATGTTTGGGGATCAGCTGATGGAATTTGAGCGAGTTGTGAACAAATCCGCCCAAATTTTATCTGATTTAACCAACTATACTTCCATCATTTTGGGGCCAGAAGTGTTTGAGACAGAGTTGAAACAACTTCAGATTTTGCCATTAAACAACCAATCTGCAGTGGCCATTCTAGTCACAAATACAGGTCATGTAGAGCATCGTTCCTTTACCATTCCTGTAGGCCTAGAGCCATCAGATCTGGAAAAAACGGTCCGAATTTTAAATGACAAACTTAAGGGTGTACCCATCTATAAATTAAATGAAAAAATTGAACGAGAAGTTGTGACTCTTTTGAAGAAGCATACGACCGATTTTAAAAAGTCCTATGACTATATTCAAGCGGCCCTGTTTAGTGAGGAGCCTACACAGCTGTATGTCAGTGGTAAAACAAATATTATGATGCAGCCGGAATTTAAGGACATTGAAAAGGTTCGGAATTTGTTTTCAGCCATTGAGGAGGAAAATCAAATTGCACCTCTCCTACGTTCACAAAACAAAGGTATCAATGTCATCATCGGTCATGAGAATGAGCATGCAGCAATGAGAGACTGTAGCTTAATAACAGCTTCCTATGCACTTGGTGAAGAGCATATGGGAACAATTGCTTTGTTGGGCCCAACTCGGATGGAATACTCAAAGGTTATCTCTCTATTGAATGTCCTATCCAATCAAATGACAAAAACGTTTAAGAGTTGGTATCAAAACTCCTAGTATCGGTAATAGATAATAGATGGGGAAAAGGATTTCTCCCCATCCATCTTTTTGCTTTAAATCTGAAATGTTTCATGATATATTCTTAAACGGTTAAATAGTTGCACTAGAAGAAAGCGAGGTGACAGGAGTGGAAGATCAGCACAAAGAAGAAATGGTAGATGAGGAAGTAGAAAACGAAGAAACTGAAAATGTGGAAGAAGTAACAGTAGAGGATGTTTCTGTTGAGGAAAAAGAAGATAGCCAGCAACTAGATTCTCTTCAATCTGAGCTCGAAAAGGTGAAAAAGGAAAAAGATGAGCTTTATCAAAAGATGCTTAGAGCTCAAGCTGATTTTGACAATTACAAGCGCCGTTCAAAAAAAGAGCGTGAAAACGACTTAAAATATAAATCTCAAGACGTTGTGACAGAGATATTACCTGTCTTAGATAATTTTGAGAGAGCATTAAAGACCGCGGTTGAAGATGAAGGTGTAAAATCCTTTGTTGACGGAGTAAATATGGTGTATAACCAGCTTGTTACAGCCTTGGAGAAAGCGGGAGTAGAAGAAATTGAAGCAGATGGAAAACCATTCGACCCTCAATTTCACCAAGCCGTTATGCAAGAATCTGATGAAGAAAAAGAATCAAACACCGTTACCGAAGTATTACAAAAAGGATATCTGTTAAAGGATCGTGTAATCCGTCCGGCAATGGTAAAAGTAAATCAGTAAGACTTACATAAAGAAATAAAGGAGGAACATGAACCATGAGTAAAATAATAGGTATTGACTTAGGGACAACAAACTCATGTATCGCTGTAATGGAAGGCGATGAATCAAAAGTAATTCCAAATCCTGAAGGTAATCGTACAACACCATCTGTTGTAGCATTTAAAAATGGTGAAAGACAAGTTGGGGAAGTAGCAAAGCGTCAAGCAATTACAAACCCTAATACCATTCAGTCTATTAAACGTCACATGGGTACGGACTATAAAGTGGAAATTGAAGGTAAAGAATATACACCTCAAGAAATTTCAGCTATTATTCTACAACACCTTAAATCTTCAGCTGAAGATTATCTAGGTGAAACAGTTGAAAAGGCAGTTATTACAGTACCTGCTTACTTCAATGATGCAGAACGTCAAGCAACTAAAGATGCAGGTAAAATTGCAGGACTTGAAGTTGAAAGAATTATTAACGAGCCAACTGCAGCTGCACTTGCTTACGGTATTAACAAGGATGAAGATCAAACTGTACTAGTTTATGACCTTGGTGGAGGAACATTTGACGTTTCTATCCTTGATATTGGCGATGGTACTTTTGAGGTTGTTTCAACTGCTGGTGACAACCGTCTAGGTGGAGATGACTTTGACCAAGTAATCATCGATCATATGGTTTCTGAATTTAAAAAAGAAAATGGCATTGACTTATCCAAAGATAAGATGGCCCTTCAGCGCTTAAAAGACGCTGCTGAAAAAGCGAAGAAAGACTTATCTGGTGTTACTCAAACGCAAATTTCACTACCATTTATTACAGCAGGTGAAGCAGGCCCATTACACTTAGAGATGAATCTAACTCGTGCTAAATTTGAAGAGCTTTCATCTGATTTAGTAGAACGTACAATGGGACCTACACGTAAGGCGCTTCAAGATGCTAGCTTAAGTGCAGGTGAAATTGACCATGTTATTCTAGTAGGTGGTTCAACTCGTATTCCAGCCGTTCAAGAAGCCATTCGTAAAGAAATTGGTAAAGATCCTTCTAAGGGTGTAAACCCAGATGAGGTTGTTGCACTTGGTGCGGCTATCCAAGGTGGAGTTTTACAAGGTGATGTACAAGACGTTGTATTATTAGACGTAACACCATTATCTCTAGGGATCGAAACAATGGGTGGAGTAACAACAAAATTAATTGAACGTAACACAACTATTCCAACAAGTCATTCACAAGTTTTCTCAACTGCAGCCGATAATCAAACAGCCGTTGACATTCACGTCTTACAAGGGGAACGTGAAATGGCTCAAGATAACAAAACATTAGGCCGTTTCCAATTAACAGATATCCCACCTGCACCACGTGGAGTACCACAAATCGAGGTATCCTTTGATATTGATGCTAACGGTATTGTGAACGTTCGTGCGAAGGATATGGGTACAAACAAAGAGCAATCCATCACCATTAAGTCTTCTTCTGGTTTATCTGATGAAGAGGTAGACAAAATGGTAAAAGAAGCAGAAGAAAATGCTGAAGCAGATAAAAAGCGTCGTGAGCAAATCGACCTTCGTAACGAAGCAGATCAGCTAATCTTTACTACCGATAAAACCATTAAAGACTTAGGTGAACAAGTCTCTGATGATGAAAAAGCAAAAGCTGAGGAAGCGAAAGAAGCATTACAAAAAGCACTTGAAGGTGAAGACTTCGAAGATATTAAAGCGAAGAAAGAAGCTTTAGAAGAGCAAGTACAAAATCTATCTGTAAAGCTTTATGAACAAGCTCAACAACAAGCACAAGCTCAGGCAGGTGCTGAGGGTGCTGGCCAAGGTGCTAATGGCGGCGGAGACGATGTTGTAGACGCAGACTATGAAGAAGTAAATGATGACCAACAAAACAAGTAAGGTTGTCAAAATACGATAAGCAATGAGTGAAACAAAAAAAGTCAAAGTCAGGGGATATCTTGGCTTTGACTTTTTTACTAGAAAACCACTAAATTGGTTCGTTCACCATTGCACATGAATAATTACTAATGTTATGATAATCTTTATGTGATAAGATTCGGGAGAGTGATGGGCAAGTGAGTAAAAGAGACTATTATGAAGTACTTGGAGTATCCAAGGACGCTTCTAAAGATGAAATCAAAAAATCATATCGTAAGCTTGCACGGAAATATCACCCGGATGTAAGTAAAGAACCGGATGCAGCTGATAAATTTAAAGAGGTAAAGGAAGCTTACGAGGTCCTAAGTGACCAACAAAAGCGAGCGCAATATGATCAATTTGGTCATGCAGGCGCAAATGCAGGTGGCCAAGGCTTTGGTGGATTTGGTGCAGAAGACTTTGGTGGATTCGGAGACATTTTTGATATGTTCTTTGGCGGCGGTGGAAGACGTCGTGATCCAAATGCACCAAGAAAAGGTGCAGACCTGCAGTATACGATGGATCTAGAATTTGAAGAAGCCATTTTCGGTAAAGAAACAGACATAAAGATACCAAAAGAAGAAACATGCGAAACATGTAATGGTTCGGGAGCAAAAGCGGGCAGTAAGCCTGAAACATGCTCACACTGTCAAGGTTCGGGCCAACTAAATCAAGAGCAAAATACACCATTTGGCCGAATTGTCAATCGCCGTGTATGTCACTACTGTGAAGGAACTGGACAAATTGTGAAAGATAAATGCCGTACTTGTGGTGGCGCAGGTAAGGTGAAAAAACATAAGAAAATTCACATCAATATTCCTGCAGGTATTGATAACGGTCAACAAATCCGCGTAGCGGGGCAAGGTGAACCAGGCGTAAATGGTGGACCTTCTGGGGATTTATTTGTTGTTGCTCGCGTACGACCACATGAGTTCTTTGATCGTGAGGGCGATGATATCCACTGTGAATTACCGCTAACCTTTGCACAAGCAGCCTTAGGAGACGAAATTGAAGTCCCAACAGTTCATGGACGTGTAAAGTTAAAAATTCCTGCTGGCACCCAAACCGGAACACATTTCCGATTAAGAGGAAAAGGCGCACCTAACGTACATGGTCAAGGTAAGGGTGATCAGCATATTCGTGTTCGAGTGATGACTCCTAAGAAGCTAACGGATCGACAAAAGGAACTATTACGTGAATTTAATGAAATTGAAGGAAATGAGTCAACAGAAGAACAACAAGACAATATTTTTCAACGCATGAAAAGGGCTTTTAAGGGCGAAGAATAATAGTTTAGCTGAATGAGAATCGGCATAAGGTTGATGAAGATATTAAGATGAAGTGAGTTGATTCCAATGAAATGGTCAGAAGTCTGTATTCATACGACAAATGAAGCGATTGAACCTATCTCCAATATTCTACATGAGACAGGTGCAAGTGGTGTTGTGATTGAAGATGCTCTCGATTTAGTAAAGGACCATGATTCACTCTACGGAGAAGTGTTTGAACTAAATCCAGATGACTATCCAGACGAAGGGGTTTATGTGAAGGCCTATTTGCCTGTAAATAGCTTTCTTGGAGAAACGGTGGAACAAATCAAGCAAGCCATTACTAATCTTATTCAATTTGATATTGATATTGGGGCTAATAAGGTCACGATTAGTGAAATCAATGAACAAGAATGGGCAACTGCTTGGAAAAAGTACTACAAACCGGTAAAAATCTCTGAAAAAGTAACGATTATTCCAACTTGGGAAGACTATGAACCAGTTGAGAGTGATGAAATTATAATTGAGCTTGACCCTGGCATGGCTTTTGGTACGGGCACCCACCCAACTACAGTTTTAAGTTTACAAGCATTGGAACAACACATTCATAAAGATGATCTTGTCATTGATGTCGGTTCTGGTTCAGGTGTGTTAAGTATTGCATCCGTATTATTTGGTGCAAAGCAAGTCTATGCTTTTGATTTGGACGATATTGCGGTAAAGAGTACGACCATTAATGCAAAACTAAATCAAGTAAATGCACAAATCGAAGCACAGCAAAATGACCTCCTTAAAGGTGTGGAGGTAGAGGCTGATGTTGTAGTGTCCAATATATTAGCAGAGGTCATCGTACAGTTTACACATGACGCATTTGACCGTTTGAAGCCTGGTGGAATCTTTATTACATCTGGAATCATTCAAGGGAAAAAAGATGTCGTCAAGGAAAGCTTATTAGATGCTGGTTTTGAGATAGTAGAGAAAAACCAAATGGAAGATTGGATTTCATTTGTAGCTAAAAAACCATCATAAATGTGAAGGCAGGTAGGTATTGTGCAACGTTATTTTATACCTCAATCCGGATGGACAAACCAGCAAGTTGAGATCACAAATGATGATGCACATCATATATCAAAAGTGATGCGTATGAAACCAGAGGATCAAATTTATTGCTGCCATCCTGATGGAAAAACAGCCTTATGCGAAATAGAAGAAATAACCAATGGCAAAGTCATTTGTCATATTGTAGAATGGATAACTGAGCATAAGGAATTGCCAGTCCATATAACAATTGCCCAAGGCTTGCCTAAAGGTGACAAGCTTGATTTAATTGTTCAAAAAGGGACAGAATTAGGGGCATCTGCCTTCATTCCTTTTAATGGTGAGCGTTCGGTTGTGAAATGGGATGATAAAAAGGCAAATAAGAAGATCACTAGACTTTCCAAAATTGCTAAGGAAGCCAGTGAGCAGTCTCATCGAACGAAAATTCCCACTATACATGAACTCGAAAGTTTTTCAGGACTCTTGCAGAAAAGTGAAGCATTTGATCATTGTATCGTAGCGAGTGAGGTTGAAGCGAAGAAGGACACTCCTACCTACATAAGTGATTTGATAGAAGGTATTCAACCAGATGATCATGTGTTAGTTGTGATTGGACCTGAAGGCGGCTTTTCAGATCAAGAATTGGCTAAACTTGCTGAAAAAGGTTTTGGTTTTACCCGTTTTGGACCTAGAATATTACGTACCGAAACGGCCCCGCTGTATTTCCTAGCCGTTATGTCGTATCAATTTGAAGAACTGAGGTGAGCTAGAGTGACTACTGTAGCCTTTCATACATTAGGATGTAAAGTAAATCATTATGAAACTGAAGGTATCTGGAACCACTTTAAAGAGCAGGGCTATGAACGGGTTGATTTTGATCACAAGTCTGATGTTTATGTTATCAATACCTGTACAGTTACTAATACCGGCGATAAGAAAAGTCGTCAAACGATTAGACGGGCGATTCGTAAAAATCCGGATGCAGTCATTTGTGTAACGGGATGCTATGCCCAAACCTCTCCAGACGAAATCCTAGAGATTCCTGGTGTTGATGTCGTTGTAGGTACACAAGACCGGAAAAAAATGATTGACTATATTGAGCAATCTAAACAGGAACGCGGACCGATAAACGGTGTTGGTAAAATCATGAAGACTCGTGAATTTGAAGAAATGGATGTGCCTGTGTTTACAGACCGCACAAGAGCATCTCTTAAAATTCAAGAGGGCTGTAACAACTTCTGTACATTCTGTATTATTCCTTGGGCTCGTGGCTTACTCCGTTCACGTAAACCAGAAGATGTGATGAATCAAGCCCAACAGCTTGTAGATGCTGGTTATAAGGAGATTGTTCTAACCGGAATTCACACTGCTGGTTACGGCGAAGATATGAAGGATTATAACTTTGCTCAGCTTTTACGTGATTTGGAGAACAATATTAAGGGGCTTAAGAGAATACGTATTTCCTCTATTGAAGCAAGTCAAATAACTGATGAAGTAATTGAAGTGTTGGATCAATCCGAAAAAATTGTTCGCCACTTGCATATTCCACTTCAATCAGGATCAGACACGGTTTTAAAACGGATGCGTAGAAAATATACAACAGCGTTTTACAAACAAAAAATTGATAAAATTAAAAAGGCATTACCAGGTCTTGCGATTACATCAGATGTAATTGTAGGTTTCCCAGGTGAAACAGAGGAAGAATTTATGGAAACCTTTAATTTTATTAAAGAAATTGGCTATTCTGAACTGCACGTATTCCCTTACTCTAAACGTACAGGAACCCCAGCAGCAAGAATGAAGGACCAAGTAGATGATGATACGAAAAATGAGCGCGTTCATCGTTTAATCGAACTTTCCAATCAATTAGCCAAGGAATATGCCTCTAAGTATGAGGGTGAAGTATTAGAAGTTATACCAGAAGAGCATTCGAAAGAGGATCCGGATAGTAACATTTATGTGGGCTACACAGATAACTATCTAAAAGTGAAGCTCGAAGCAACGGAAGATATGATTGGTAAAATTGTTCGTGTGAAGATTACGAAAGCGGGTTATCCATATAATGAAGGACAATTTGTTCGCGTAATGGACGATGCAACAATGGATGAGGTTTCATTATCTTCTTAAGTCAGCGGAGGTTAACCAATATTTTTGGTTAACTTCTTTTTTTATACATAGCTGTATTCGTAAGCGTTTTTGTTTTTTATACTTTGCAGTAGATGTAAACTGCGACGTAGCCAAATTTAGACTATTCTGTACTGAATAATATGAGTGCATGGATACCGTTCCGGCAGAATACTTCGCTTTCCATGGGCACAGCCTCAGCCTCCTCGGAAGCAAAGACTGCTTCCTGCCGGGCCTTCACCACGCTTCCTCCCATAGGAGTCTCCGTATTCTGCCTCCACTATAGGAGTGTTCTGATTCTTGTGATTTTAAAAGCTATGGACATACAAAATGTTTCTCCTTCAAAATGAACAAAGTACTGTTTTTAGCGAAGTGTATTTCCAGAGCGATGGTTTAGCACTCATCTTATAGATCATTGGAAAAAAGTCACGCTAGAGATATGTCGCATTTTATATCTTCTATGTATTAGAAAAGAGAGTAATGATTTAATCGTAAGCTATAAGGAGAGGACTTTATATGACAACCAACCTCTATTTAGTCAGACATGCACATTCGACTTATACACCAGATGAGTTGGGTCGACCGTTGTCGGTACAAGGGTTGAAAGATGCGGAGACGGTTACGAAGCTATTAAAAAATGTTCAGGTAGATAAGGTGATATCAAGCCCCTATAAACGTGCGAAACAAACAGTTGAAGGTATAGCTGAACACATTGGGCAAGAGATAGAAATGATGGACGCCTTTAAGGAGAGAAGGTTAGCAGAAGAATCGGTTGAGGATTTTCATACAGCTATCGCTAAAGTTTGGGAGGATGAAACCTTTTCCTGGAAGGGTGGCGAGTCTAACCTTGTAGCTCAAAGAAGAGGTGTTGAAGCCATCCATCAACTATTAAAAAAATATAATGGCAAATCAATTGTTATCGGTACGCACGGAAACATCATGGTACTGATCATGAATTACTTTGATCAAAGCTATAACTTCAAATTTTGGCAAGAGCTAGAGATGCCTGATATTTATCAACTTACTTTTAATGAAGAGTTCTTGATTAGGGTGAGGAGAGTATGGGAAGGAAACTATTGAAAACCAAAGTATACAAGAATTTAAAGACTGTATACTTTGGTTATATAAAAGTATCATATATGTCGTTTATAGAAATATAACCATCCAACACCTAACAAGATTAAAAGCATCCCTGCAATGTAGTAAACGGTTGTTAAACTGTAAAATTCGATTATGATAAAGGAAATAAGAGGCCCTAGGGCGGCACCAATATCAACCACAATCGTATGGGCTGTAATAATCTTCACCCGGTCAGTTTGAGCGGCTGCACTGGCTGCCAGGGTATCAGTTGTTGTCACAAACATAGTAGAAAGCAATTGAAAGATCAGTAATGCTATGAGCAAAATAAAAAGTGATTGAAGGTTACCTAAAACGATAAACAAAAGACCCCCACCGAACAAGGGAATAAGTAATATCCTCAACATGGTTTTTGAGGCATCTAGCCATTTTCCAATGAGTGGTGCTACAAAAGGGTCCCATCCCCAACGAATTGCCTGAACGATACCAGCTAATGTAGCAGCGCCGATTGTCATTTGTAATAGATTCCATTCGTTCATATAAACGCGCTCGATCAATGGACTTAGGGTGGAAGCAAATAATCCAAACACAATAAAACCCATCGCAACCCCAGTCACTAAAACCATCACCACATATTTAGATACCCATTTACTCTTTGAGATAGTACTTGTCTCTTTGTTGTCCTCTTGATCTGTTCTCCTAGAAACAGGGACTAAGAACCAAACAGCTGGAATAGCTAAAACACCCAGTGCTCCAAATAGAGACGTAACAAAAAGAATGGAAGTTTGGTCAACCAGTAACCCCCCCGCTAACATCCCTACTAGCCCACCAATTCCCCACAGTCCATTATACAGTCCAACATATTGTCCTCGAGATTGATCATTTGCTACATCGATAACTGTTAGATAACCACCCAAACGAAGAAGAGACCACGCCACACCCCATAATGCTCTCATCAAGACCAGTAACCAAAAGTGCTGCAGAATGCCATAGGACATTGTGGTTAAAACAGTTAAACCTAAGGCGATTAAAACTCCTGTTCTTAATTGGAATTTTTGATAAAACATTCCAACTAAAGGGTTGATTGGCAAGCGAATAAAACGATTTATGGAAAGGAGTACTCCAATTTGCCAAAGAGCTCTGAGCCCAAAATCTTGCCAGTAAATAGGTAGTACAACGAAAAGCATAGAGTCACCCATGACAGCTATTGCCGTTATTAAGGCAATACCCACAACTCTCTTTTTTGCTGACATCATAAAATAAATATCCTCCAATTTTTGATTAAGGTTCATTTTACCATGGTTAAAGCAAAAGAATGAAAAAAGTTTTATAGTTAGTTAGTTTACATTTCTATTAAAATTACATTAGATTAATAGACATTTTTTCTAAACATGATAAAATTTTAATTAAGAGATATGAGGGGGAATTACAATGAAACCGTGGTTAAGAAAATTATCTGTCGTTCTTGTAACCGTTTTAACATTAGGGATATATACCCCTCCAATAACGCTAGATACGGATGCCTCAGCTGAAAGCAATGAAATTACCTCATCCAAAGCGAAAGTTAACGATGAGTCAACCATTGTCAATGAGAATCCAGTCATTGTAGATGACGACATTCAAGAAGATGAATCATCTGAAGACACTGCTGTTGAATCCATAAAAGAACTTGCGAAGGCTCAAGCTATTACTAAACTAGGTCCTAAAATCTTAACGCAGGTTGAAGATGAATTTACGAACTATATTTTACCGAATATCGAACAAGTATTAACTTCTATTATAACGGAGATGGGTGAGGAAGATGCTCATTATTTCGGTATAACGGAAGAGACAACAGCGGGCTATGGGGAAAGAATTTTTGATTTATACGATGTAAGGACCAACCAAGATATAGCTAGGTTCCATGTGCGTCGTGAGAATCGACCACAAGAGGGCTTTTGGTTTAATTTCCATTACCATTTACAAAAAGATAACTTTCAGAAACATTATAATTTAGGGGATATTTATTACGATAAAAATACACCACCTAAATGGATGTCTTAGGTTTCATAGTTGAGGGCTTTCTAGTTAGGAAAGCCCTCTTTTGACTCTTATGGTACATAGCATTTTCATTTAGGGAATGTTAATATTAAACCGGTACATAAAATGATAAATAAAGTAGGTGAAATTCATGAGCGAAGGTCTTGCAAAAAAAATTGATCACACACAATTAAAACCTGAAACTCAAAAGGAAAAAATTGATCAAATTTGCGATGAAGCGAAGCAGTATGAGTTTGCTTCTGTTTGTGTCAATCCATATTGGGTTTCATATTGCTATGAAAAACTCAAAAATACGCCTGTTAAGGTTTGTACAGTGATAGGATTTCCGCTTGGAGCTACAACTTCTGAGGTGAAGGCATTTGAAACAAAGAATGCAATAGAAAATGGGGCTGAAGAAGTGGACATGGTCATCAATGTTGGCGCGTTAAAGGATGGTGACGCTGACACCGTTCGGGCTGATATTGAAGCTGTTGTTAAAGAAGCACAAGGGAAGGCCTTGGTTAAAGTAATTATCGAAACGTCTCTACTAACAAATGATGAAAAAGTAAAAGCCTGTCAGCTAGCAAAAGAAGCTAAAGCTGATTATGTTAAAACATCTACCGGATTTTCAGGTGGCGGTGCTACTGTTGAAGACATTGAATTAATGCGTAAAACAGTTGGTCCAGAGATGGGAGTAAAAGCATCTGGCGGTGTCCGTGACGGTAAAGCAACAGATGATATGATCAAAGCAGGGGCAACACGTATTGGTGCTAGTGCAGGTGTTGCGATTGTAACTGGTGGAGAAGGTAACGAATCTTATTAACGAAATTATATACAGCCCTCATCCTTATTTGGATAGGGCTGTTTCCAATTTTATTAATATACGACTAAATTTTTTTACTGGTAAGCTTAATAAATGTTGCCAAAGGCTTAATAAAGGGTAAAAACAATAAACTAGTGATGATGTTGAATAGGACAGATGCATGAGCTAACTGTCTTCCAGGGATAGGCGTCACATTAACGACCAAATCTCCAAGCCAATGAATAAAAGGAATGAAACATAATACCCCTATAAGATTAATCCACACATGCGCATATGCTGTCCACTTGGCTTCTATTCTACTGCCAATAGAAGCTAAAATAGCTGTAAAACATGTCCCGATATTGGCCCCTAAAACCATAGCAATACCACTACTAAGATTTAATAGATTCTCATTCATAAAGCTCATAATCATGCCTGTAAATGCACTAGATGATTGAATAATGCCAGTAATTATGACTCCAAATAAGATACTATAACTGGTATTGGTACTAATCGTATATAATCCATTTTCAATGTAGGGAGTCCTTTGAATTGGCTCCACAAGACTCTCAAATCCATAGAGAGCAGTAAAAATGGTTCCTAAGCCAAATAATACACAGCCAATGGAAAAAATGACTTGCTTATGGATACACATAAGTATGAAACCAAGAATCAGGGTGGACCACATCAACCATAGATTAGAAAGAGCCATGATTTCTGCTGTAACAGTTGTCCCAACATTGGCTCCCAAAATAATCGCAATTGCATGAGTAAATGGAAGTAATCCTACCGATGTCAAACTTACGATTAGGACAATGGTCGTGGAACTGCTTTGTAAAACAGCTGTAATAGCGATGCCAATTAGAAATCCTTTGAGTGGATTGGAAGTGTGCTTCATGAGCCACATCTTCGTCTTGTGGTAGGATATTTGCTGTATACCTGTTTTTAATAGAATCATACCAAATAGAAAAATGCCAATATATACAATAAACATCGACCATATACTTTCCAATGTATTCACCTCAATACATTGTATGGACAAGTCGACTATTCATGTCCATATTTTTATTTTCTATGCATTTCTTATAGAATTGTTCGGTAAAAAGTTGACCATAGGCGTATATTTTAATATAATATGAAAAGATATGTATCACTCGGTACATGTCACCGAGATTGTTTTGTGTAGTTGGAGGGAGGGAAATAAGCATGTCAAATACTCGCGTACGTAAGAATGAGTCTCTTGAAGATGCACTTCGTCGCTTTAAACGTACAGTTTCTAAGAGCGGAACTTTATCTGAGTACCGTAAACGTGAATACTACGAAAAGCCAAGCGTAAGAAGAAAGAAGAAATCAGAGGCTGCAAGGAAGCGTAAAAAGTAAAAGAGGGTGTAGTATAAGTGACTTTGCTTGATCGTCTTAATCATGATATGAAGGAAGCAATGAGAAGTAAGGATAAACAAGCATTAGGTGTTATCCGTATGGTAAAAGCTTCGATTCAAAATGAAGCGATTAAATTGGGGAAAGACCAATTGACAGAGGACGAAGAATTGTCTGTGCTATCGCGCGAGTTAAAGCAAAGAAATGATTCCCTCCAAGAATTTGAAAATGCCGGCCGAGATGACTTAGTTGAAAAAACTAAGGATGAATTAAATGTTTTACAAAAATACATGCCTGAGCAGTTATCCGATGAAGAGTTAACCGAATTGGTTGTAGATACAATAAAAGCTGTCGGTGCCGAATCAAAATCTGACATGGGTAAAGTAATGGGTGCTTTAATGCCGAAAGTAAAAGGAAAAGCGGACGGCGGAAAAGTGAATCAACTCGTTATGGAACACTTATCGTAAAGAAAACCTGTCAGAGATAGGTCGGAATTGAAAAAGGTTGCCACTTTTGGCAGCCTTTTTTTCACATTTACCCAAGCTAGTTTACTGTGTACATAATCATCATCATTTTAATAGCCTTAATATTTTTTGAAACATTTTAATGGATCAAAACGTAAACGTTAATATGAGGCTAGAAAGGAGTGATAAGGGATGCCGAGATTCAAGTGGAGTCGGTTGATAACCGTTACTGCACTTCTACTAATACTATTTCCACTCTTCCAGACGCATGCCGAGGGCAATGGGGAAGGAAAAGTTGTTTACGTTATACCAGTGGAAGACAATGTTGAGCGTGGTTTGGCCGCTTTTTTAGAACGTAGTATCGAGGAAGCCCATAAAAGTGGAGCCGATCATATTATCTTTGAAATTAACACTCCAGGGGGAGCCGTTGCTGCTGCTGGTGAAATTGCTGATATTTTGCTAGACCTAGAAATTCCGAACACAGCATATGTTCTGAATGAAGCTTTATCTGCTGGTTCCTATATAGCCTTGAATGCCGATCAAATCTATATGAAGCCTACTGCAACCATGGGAGCATCTGGGGTTATTAATTCAGATGGAACAGCAGCTGATAAGAAAGCACAATCAGCATGGATAGCGGATATGACAGCTGCTGCAGAACATAATGGACGAGATCCTTTATATGCGCAGGCGATGGCAGATGCCTCTATTGATTTACCTGAATATCGGGCTGGGGAAGGGGAGTTTTTAACTCTTCGTGCCAACGAGGCCGTTGAGGTTCAATATGCAGAAGGAATCGCCGAAGAACGCACTGAATTGTTATCGATGCTAAACCTTGAAAATGCGCAAGTGCAGACTTCTGAACCTACATTAGCAGAACATATTGCTAGGTTTGTGACAAATCCTGTGGTCGTTCCGATTCTACTGTCTGTAGCCAGTCTTGGGTTTATTGTGGAGCTTTATTCTCCTGGCTTTGGCATACCTGGTGCAATGGGTTTGGCATCACTTATACTGTTTTTCTATGGGCATATGATAGCAGGACTCGCAGGCTTTGAAGCCCTTATATTATTAATAGCAGGTATAGTTTGTATTGCAATTGAATTTTTTGTGCCAGGAGGAATCCTTGGTATAATCGGTGTAGGTGCAATCCTTGTTTCTCTGTTTATGTCAGGTGCAGATTTAGGACATATGGCCATGAGTGTTAGCATTGCTATACTTGTTTCCATTATTGTATCTGTCATCTTATTTAAAAAGGTAGGTCTCGAAAAAGGACTGCTACGAAATATTATATTAAGCGAACGAACAACAACCGAAAAAGGGTTTGTTTCAACAATTAATCGATTAGAATTAATTGGATTAGTAGGGAAAACTCTAACCCCCTTACGCCCTTCAGGAACAGCTATTTTTGATGATGAAAGATTAGATGTGGTAACTGAGGGTGGATATATTCAGCAGGGGAAAGAGGTCAAAATTGTTAAAGTTGAAGGCTCTCGTATTGTAGTGAGAGAACAAATAGATTAAAGGAGGAAAAATCAATGGAATATGAAGCATTAATGCCAATCGTTTTTATTGGAATCATCATTATTGCTATTGCACTTTTATTTACCTTCATTCCAGTAACTCTCTGGATTAGTGCAATTGCAGCAGGAGTCAGAATCAATATTTTTTCTTTAGTAGGAATGCGTTTACGTAGAGTAGTTCCTAGAATGGTCATCAACCCTCTAATTAAAGCCCATAAAGCGGGTGTGGATGTTCACACAAATCAACTTGAAGGGCACTATTTAGCAGGTGGTAATGTTGACCGCGTCGTGAATGCACTAATTGCTGCACAAAGAGCTAACATTGAATTGAGTTTTGAACGTGCTGCAGCGATTGATTTGGCTGGGCGTGATGTGCTTGAAGCCGTTCAAATGAGTGTAAACCCTAAAGTTATCGAAACACCATTTATTGCGGGTATTGCAATGGATGGTATTGAAGTGAAAGCAAAGGCAAGAATTACAGTTCGTGCCAACATTGATCGATTAGTTGGGGGTGCTGGTGAAGAAACGATCATTGCCCGTGTTGGTGAAGGAATCGTTTCTACTATCGGTAGCTCTGATGCTCATACAAAGGTTCTGGAAAATCCTGATTTAATTTCACAAACTGTCCTATCTAAAGGTCTGGATTCTGGGACTGCTTTTGAGATTTTATCCATTGATATTGCAGACATTGATATTGGGAAGAACATTGGTGCAACCTTGCAAACAGATCAAGCTGAAGCAGATAAAAACATTGCGCAAGCGAAAGCCGAAGAACGTCGTGCAATGGCAGTTGCTCAAGAGCAAGAAATGGTTGCTCGCGTTCAAGAAATGCAGGCTAAAGTTGTGGAAGCTGAGGCTGAGGTACCACTTGCAATGGCTGAAGCTTTACGGTCAGGAAATATTGGTGTAATGGATTATCAAAATCTGAAAAATATAATGGCTGATACTGATATGAGAGACATGATTAGTAAATTAAGTAAGCATGAAGATGAAGATCATGAATAAGATGAATAAGATTCATAAGGGGGCGAGAAAATGGACTTTTTAGCCATTTTGGTAGCGCTCGTCTTTGGAGCTATCAGTCTTTTTACCGGCAAAGATCAGGAGGTTGAAAAAAATCCTAGGCCAGTAGCCGGACCAAAACCAACTCCAACCCCGTCTGGGAGGACCTATCAGGAAACAAGATCCCAAGAACGGGATACTGTGAGTCAGCGGGAGCGGAAAGACGAAAACATAACTACTGCAAGAGAAGCAACCAAAGAGCATACAATAACTTCTGAAAACAGCCATGTAGGTAGTCAAGATATTACCAAGAGCAAAATCGTTGAACCTTCCCTTTCGCTAGAACGACGAAAAGAACAAAACAATCCAGCTTTTAGTTCAATTTCGATGAAAAAGCAATTAAAGCAAAAGCGAATTGTCGAAAGTTTAATTATGAACGAAGTATTAAGCTCACCTAGAGCTCATAATCCTTATCGTTCAAACTATCAGCGAAAAATAAAATAAGGAATTTTCTTTAAGCACGAAATGTAGTGATACATTTCGTGCTTTTTTCATACATATATATTCAGGGAGGGGGCTATTTTGATGAACAAATGGCGAGGTCGAATGAAACAATGGGTAGCACATTATTTCAATCTCCCTGATGATGTATTACTTGATCTTCCGAGAATCACAACAATTGGCCAATTACACGCATATATTGAGAATCACCATGGCCTCGTAACATTTACTGAAAACGAAATTGTTGTAAAGACAAATCAAGGATATGTACGCGTTAGAGGAGAGAATTTTGTACTTAAGACTATGCTTCAAGAAGAAATCATTATAGAGGGTAAAATTCAGGATGTTCAATATGTAGATAACTAACACGTGCCTGGCACTTTATTGACTTTCGCCATTACTGGCGAAAATCGATTCTCAGTGCCTGGCACTTGCCGAATTTGGTACATGTTAAGGGGTGGAGTTATGAAATTTAAGCAAGGTCTGTTTTTTAAGGGGTACATAACGATACAAATTAAAGGAAAAAAGCCTGAATTGTTTTTAAATCAATGTATACGAGAGGACATAGCTATTTGGGATATTAGGAGAAATAGTGAAATGGAAATTGAGGCAAAGGTCCATTTGAAAAATTTAACTAACATTCGACAGATTCGGAGGAGGTTAGGATATAAGGTTTCTTTAAAAGAAAAAAATGGACTACCCTTTATTTTAGCACACCTTAGATTTAGAAAGCCCCTGATAATTGGTCTCTTTTTAAGCTTAGTCCTAATCTTTATTTTATCCAACATGGTTTGGCAAGTAAAAATTGTTGGGGTATCACCTGAAATGGAGTATAAAATACAAGAAAGATTGGATGATTATGGGTTAAAGGAAGGGGTATTCAAATTTACCCTTCGTTCGGTGGATGATATTGAACGTAATATTACCAACGAATTAAAGGATATAATGTGGCTTGGAATCGAGGAAAAAGGGACAACTTATATTGTACAAGGTGTGGAAAAAACAGTGGTAGACAAAGAACAAAAAAGCATGCCACAGCACCTTGTGGCGAGTAAAGATGGCACCATTATGGAAATGCTAGTTGAAAAGGGGTCACCTAAGGTAGCCGTTTATCAAAAGGTGAAAAAAGGTGATATTCTTGTATCCGGTATAATCGAGGAGGGAAATGGGAATATAAATGGTGAAAAAGAAGACGCGGATGACCAAAAAGACAGACAACAATACGTGCATTCCAAGGGAACGGTAATGGCTGAAACTTGGTATACAACAGAAACAACGGTACCACTGACATATAAGCATCAATCGCTAACTGGAGACAAAGACCATCACTACAGTCTAAAAATCGGAAATTTCTCTATTCCTATATGGGATTTCCTTTCTCCCGATTATAAGGAAAAGCACATGGAAAAAGAGGATAATTCCTTGTATTTCTTGAATTTTAAGTTACCTTTCTCCATCGAAAAGAAAACCATCTTCGAGAAAGAAACTACAACAGGGAAAAGAGATGAAAAAACAGCCATTGCTGAAGGGATTGCACAGGCAAAAAGAGAATTAAAAAAGCATACTAACCACGATGCTGAGATTCTAGATGAAAGAATTTTGCACGAAAAGGTAGAGAATGGTAAAGTAAAGTTAGAATTATTGTTTATTGTTAAAGAAGACATTGCAAAACCTCAACCCATTAATCAAGGAGAATAGAAATGCAGGATAACTTAAAGACAATAGATTTAGAACTTGCTTCACCAGACGAAGCACTATCCTTGTTTGGAACAGAAGATAGAAACCTGAAGCAATTGGAAGAGTTCTTACCCGTTACGATTGTAACACGGGGACAAACGGTCCAAGTATCAGGGAATGAAAATTACGTTCGGATAGTCGAGGAAGTATTACATGCTATATTAAAGGTTATTCGTAAAGGGTTAACCATTACAGAACGTGATGTGATTTATGGAATTGAACTAGCCAAAACTGGAAAAATAGAGCAGTTTGAAGCCTTATTTGAGGATGAGCTTACTAAAAATGCAAAGGGTAAATCCATACGAGTCAAAACACTCGGACAAAGAGAATACATTTCTGCCATCAAAACCAACGATTTAGTTTTTGGAATAGGCCCTGCAGGAACAGGTAAGACATACTTAGCTGTTGTAATGGCCATTCAAGCGTTGCGTTCAGGTAGCGTAAAACGTATTATTTTAACCAGACCAGCTGTTGAAGCAGGGGAAAGTCTTGGATTTTTACCAGGGGATTTAAAGGAAAAGGTTGACCCGTATTTGCGTCCACTTTATGATGCCCTCCACGATGTGATGGGTACAGAGCATACAGTTAGATTAATGGAAAGAGGCACTATTGAAGTTGCACCGCTTGCATATATGAGGGGACGAACACTTGATGATGCATTTGTGATTTTAGATGAGGCCCAAAATACGACGCCTGAACAAATGAAAATGTTTTTAACTAGGCTTGGTTTTGGGTCTAAAATGGTCATTAATGGGGACATCACACAAATTGACTTACCAAAAGGAGTTCGATCTGGCTTAAACGTTGCAGAAACACGATTAAAAGATGTAAAGGGTATCTCTTTTACTAATTTAAAGCAATCAGATGTAGTTAGACACCCACTTGTGCAAAAAATAATTGATGCCTATGAAGATAAGGATTAGTCAGCGATGTAAGACCCAATATTAGGGTCTTATTTCTGTATATAAAGAGATTTTAACACTTGGGAGTAGGGGAAATATGAGAAAGCCTTTATGGAAGAATATAAAAAACAAAATGGAAATGAAGGATTCTTCTGTTTGGATGATGATTTGTATCATCTTAATCGGTCTTTTTTTCTTTGTCATGGCAGCACCAAATCTTCAGCCACAATCCTATGAAATTGAGGAATTTACAGAGGCGCAAGAGACTATTTATTCTCCAGTTACGATAGAGGATCAAAAAGAAACGGAGTCTAAAATTCAAAGAGCAGTCCAAGCCGTAGATGAACAGTACACAATTTCTGATCAGATTACACAAGACCGCATGGAATACATCAATGAAATTTTTGATGCTGCTGAAAAAATTAACCAAATGGAGGCAGACGGTAAAGGAGAAAAAAGTGAAACAGAGCGTCTAAGTGAATACGAAAGCTTGTTAGGAAATGAAATTACTAAAAATGTCAATACTGAAACGTTGGCCACCATATTATCAGCGGAAGCAGAAGAGCTTCTAGAGGCTAAACAATTTTTACTAGAGCACACACGCGAAATTATGACCTCGGGCGTTAAAAGTAGTAATTTACGGCAAAAAGAGATTGAATTTAACCGTAATGTTGTGTATTCGCCATTTTCAGACTCACTAAAAGATGCTTTAAGTGAGCTTGGAAGCTTTTTTATCGTTGAAAATTCCTTCTTTGATGCTGAAAAAACGGCTGAAGAAAGACGTAAAGCAGCAAGTAATGTAGATCCCGTGATGATTAGAGCTGGAGAGACACTAGTTGAATCAGGGGATATGATCACGAGTGAAATATATGAGGACTTGCTTCTCGTGGGTGTCTTGAAAAATGAACGAAATCTACTGCCATATATCGGCTTAGGATTATTAATTCTCATTTTATCAGGTTTACTATACTTAGAATGGTTAAACCAACGAGATTGGGATAAGAAAACTGTATTTACCATTTTTATTATCAGTATTGGCGCCGTTTCTACTATGAAAATATTTAGTTATTTTGATACGAATGAGCTCCGTTTGTTTTTAGCAGTTCCAGCAGCAACTGGGGTTATGGTTATTAAATGGTTAATTAATGACAGATTCGCTATTATTCTTGCTATTATATATTCTGTCATGGCAGCTATTTTGTTTAATTTTCATATGCCCGGGTTTTTAAATGTGGAGGCAGGTCTATACATGCTCTTTTCCCAATTAACAGGCATCTACCTCTTTCAAAATATGAGAGATCGTGGTGAAATGGTTAAGGTCGGATTGGGTATATTAGTGGTAAACGTTCTTACCATTCTATTTTTCACTTTAATTTCGTTTACACCAATTGATTGGAGAGAATTATTCACACTGATTGGATTTGGGTTTGGAGGTGCATTTTTCACTTCTGTATTAACGCTCGGGCTCATGCCTTTTTTTGAAACAGGTTTAAATATATTATCAGAATCCAAGCTTCTAAGCTTGGCCAATCCGAATCATCCATTACTTAGAAAGATTTTAGTAGAGGCGCCAGGTACATATCACCATAGTGTTATGGTAGCAAACCTAAGTGAGGCAGCATGTGAGGCCGTTGGGGCTAATGGATTGTTGGCGCGAGTCGCAGCCTACTACCATGACCTCGGGAAAACTGTAAATCCACGGTATTTTATTGAAAATCAAATGGGGGAAAAAAATCCTCATGATTTACTACAACCTGAACAGAGTGCTAAAATCATAATAAATCACCCATATGACGGTGCATATTTACTAAGAGAACATAAAATGCCAAAGGAAATCACTGATATAGCCGAACAACATCATGGACAAAGCTTATTAAAGTTCTTTTATTACAAAGCTAAAGAAGCAGATGATGAAGTGAAACAATCCCAATATCGTTATCCAGGTCCAAAGCCACAAACAAAGGAAGCTGCTATCGTATTTATTTGTGACTCTGTGGAAGCGGCAGTACGTTCCATGAATCAACCTTCCGTAGAGAAGCTTGAGGAGGTTGTGAAGTCCATTATTCATGATAAGTTGATTGATGGGCAATTGTCGGAATGTCCATTGACTTTTCAAAATCTAAACCAAATTGAAATAGCTGTATGTGAATTGTTAAAAGGTATTTTTCATTCTCGTATAAAATATCCGGACCAAGCAGTAGCCGCAAAGGAGGAAAACTGATGCACATTGACTTTCTAGATGAAACAAAAGAGGTTACAGAAGAACACATTGATTTATTAAACAGATTATTAAAATTCTCAGCTGAGCAAGAGGAGATTAGTCACCAAGCGGAAATGTCCGTCACCTTTGTCAATAATGAGCAAATTCAAATGATTAATCGTAATTATCGCCAAAAGGACCAGCCTACAGATGTTATTTCATTTGCTATGCAGGATGAAGTGGAGGGTGAAATGGAAATCATAGGTGAAGAAGGACCACTTCTATTGGGTGATATTATTATTTCGATTGAAAAGGCTAAAGAACAGGCTAAAGAATACCAACATTCCTTTGAACGGGAGTTAGGCTTCCTAGCTGTCCACGGTTTCTTACATCTTTTAGGGTATGATCATATGGAAGAGGCAGATGAGAAAAAAATGTTTGCTAAACAAGAGGAATATTTAAATGAGTTCGGACTCAAACGAAAATAATGTGAAGAAGGGTATTGGTTTTGGGTTTGCGTTCAATGGTATATTACTTGCTTTTAGAGCGGAAAAAAACTTCCGAATCCATATCTTGATTGCTTTTGTAGTTATTACACTTGGATTACTTGTAGGTCTTTCCATTGTAGAATGGCTGTTAGTTTCGTTGTGTATCGGTTTTGTTTTAGTCACTGAAATGATAAATTCTGCAATAGAGGCGTTAATCGATCACCTATTCCCTGATTACCATGAGGTGGCAGGAAGAGTAAAAGACCTTTCAGCAGGTGCCGTTCTTGTAGCTGCTATATGCACAGCTGTAATTGGGGTAATTATATTCCTTCCAAAAATCTATCACATAATAGTTTAGCTCAAGTGTCTCCCAGTAAGGAAGGCACTTTTTTGTATTTATCGAAATATGGATAAACGTACAATTTTATAGTATGTTTGTGGAGATTTTGTCGTTTGTATGAAATTAATTTTAATTTATTGTAGAATAGAACTAACTAAAAAGCCGTTTCTGGTTTTTAATACGTATAGAAGATTCACTTAAACTATAGATGTACAAGCAAAACACCAATGGAGGATACAAAATGGATAATCAACCTTTTCGTTCAGGATTTATTGCAATCGTTGGCAGACCCAATGTTGGAAAATCCACATTTATGAACCGTGTAATTGGTCAAAAAATTGCTATTATGAGTGATAAACCGCAGACAACACGGAACAAAGTGCAGGGTGTGTTAACAGAGGAAGATGCTCAGCTTATTTTTATTGATACACCAGGAATCCATAAACCCAAGCATAAGCTAGGAGATTTTATGGTAAAACAGGCGGAGCATACCTTAAATGAAGTTGATATGATTTTATTTATGGTCAATGCGAAAGAAGGATATGGAGCAGGTGATCAATTTATTTTAGATCGACTGCAATCGGTGAAACAGCCTGTCTATTTAGTCATTAATAAAATTGATCAAGTCCATCCTGATGAGCTGTTGAAATTAATTGATCAATATCGGACTAAATTAGACTTTGCTGAAATTGTTCCAATATCAGCTTTAGAGGGTAATAACGTAGACCATTTATTAGATGTGATGAAAAATAATCTACCAGAAGGTCCGCAATACTATCCAGAAGATCAAATCACAGACCATCCTGAACGATTTATTATTAGTGAGTTAATTCGGGAGAAAGCATTACAACTAACCCGTGAAGAAATTCCGCATTCAATTGCAGTTGTCATTGACCAGATTGAGGAACGAGATCAACGAAAAGCAGTCTATGTTCAAGCAACCATCGTTACTGAACGTTCCTCACAAAAAGGAATTATCATTGGAAAACAGGGATCCATGCTTAAACAAATTGGTAAATTAGCGAGAAAAGACATTGAGGCACTATTGGGATCCAAAATTTATTTAGAGCTTTGGGTAAAGGTCCAAAAGGATTGGCGTAATCGTATGACACAATTACGTGAATATGGATTCAATGAGGATGAGTATTAACATACATGGAAAATATTAAAACTCATGAACCAACAATACATGGTCAAGCTATAGGTAAACATGTTTTTTCAGCACCAAATAGTTGAAAAAGCAGAAAGGTGGGTTTCGAAAATAATGATTGATTTTACATGGAAAGTGTTCAGTCAGACAGGGAATATTGAAACCTATTTACTTATGAAGGAACTTGAGAACTCACACAAACCAAAATCGGAATCAGAAGATGAAAAGGATATTGTGGAATTGGATTCTAATTTTTAATGTCCATAAAGTAAGGTGAAGTGTATTGGAAAAAGTCGAAGGTATTGTTATTCGTACGCAGGATTATAGTGAAACACATAAAATAGTAACATTATTTACGAAGGAAAGAGGAAAAGTAGGTCTTATAGCTCGTGGAGCTAAAAAGCCAAAAAGTCAAATGGCTGCGTTAACGCAGCCATTTGTTTATGGTGTTTTTTTAATTCAACCGAGCCGGAATTTAGGAACTTTATATCAAGGTGATGTAACGCATTCCATGAGGAAAATGCGGGAAGATATCATTAAAACAGCCTATGCAGCGTATTTAGCTGAGTTAACTGATAAGGTTTTAGAAAATCAAGCACCAGATCCCTTTCTATTCGACCAATTATTACATACTTTTGAACGTATAGAAAACGATGATAGTCCAGAAATAATTGCTATGATTTATGAGCTGAAAATATTTGAAAAGGGCGGCTTTGCCCCCGAGCTTAGGTATTGTGTCAATTGTGGCCGTGATGAAGGAATTACCCATTTTTCGATAACAGAGGGTGGATTTTTGTGCTCAAATTGTTCATATATGGACGAGAGAGCGGTTATGCTCAATAAAAGCTTGTTTAAAATCCTTCAGGCGATTCGATTTGTCAATGTAGAACGAATAGGGAAAGTTACAATTAAAGAAGAAAACCGAAAAAAGCTCCGTCAGCTGCTAGATGCGTATTATGATCACTTTGGGGGCTTCTATTTAAGGTCGCGAAAATTCCTGCAGCAACTAGACATTTTTTACGACCAATCATAATGCGAAACGTTCTACTTTATTTTTACCACCTTAATAGGCTATAATATTTATATATGGTATGTCATAATTAAACTTATCATTATCATACATGTCTTACTAATGATACGCAGTGTAATGAATGAGGTGGTGAAATCATGGAACTAACCGCACGCCAAGAACAGATTATTGAAATTGTTAAAGAAAATGGCCCGATAACGGGTGAAAATATAGCAGACCAGCTAAATTTGACGCGAGCTACTTTGAGACCTGATTTAGCTATATTAACCATGGCAGGATTTTTAGACGCCCGCCCTAGGGTAGGGTATTTTTTTACGGGGAAAACAGGTACCGAGCTTCTTACTGAAAAATTAAAAAAGATTACTGTAAAGGAATTTCAGTCTATACCGGTTGTAGTGAATGAAAATGTTTCAGTCTATGATGCCATTACAACAATGTTTTTAGAGGATGTTGGGACACTATTTGTTGTGAATGAAAAATCACTGTTAGTTGGGGTATTATCTCGGAAGGATTTATTGCGAGCGAGCATTGGCAAGCAAGACCTTGCTGATATTCCGGTACATATTATTATGACTAGAATGCCGAATATTACCTATTGTGAGAAAGACGACTTGCTTATTGAAGCCGCTCAGCAATTGATTGAAAAACAAATAGACAGCCTTCCTGTGATTCTGAAGAAGGACGAGGGTCTAGAAGTTGTGGGTAGAATCACCAAAACCAACATGACAAAGGTGCTTGTAAATTTAGTACGAGATGAGTTACATTAAACACAAGGATGGGAGGAGAGAGAATGGACCAACCAATTGTATACGTCGTATCAGATTCAGTTGGTGAGACAGCGGAATTGGTTGTCAAAGCCAGCTTAAGTCAATTTAATAATGGCAATTTCAAGATACAACGGATTCCATATGTAGATGATGAAGGTACGATCTTAGAAGCGATAGAACTGGCAAAATCGAATCAAGCGATGCTAGGTTACACACTTGTAAAGCCAGAGCTCCGAGCTTTTCTAAAGGAGAATGCAGAAAAGAATAAAATCATTGCTGTTGATATTATGGGACCGATGATTGACGCTATGAGTCAGCATTTAAATAAAGATCCAAGACTTGAGCCTGGTTTAGTACATAAACTTGATGAAGATTATTTTAAGCGGATTGAGGCTGTTGAGTTTGCTGTGAAATATGATGACGGAAGGGACCCAAGAGGCATACTACTTGCTGACATTATTTTAATCGGGGTATCACGAACATCGAAAACGCCATTGTCTCAATTTCTAGCCCATAAGAAATTAAAGGTGGCCAATGTTCCTATTGTTCCTGAGGTAGAGCCACCTGAAGAGCTTTATAAAATTCATCCAGCTAAATGTATTGCTTTAAAAATTACACCTGAGAAGTTAAATCATATTCGTCAAGAACGATTAAAAGCACTTGGTTTAAATGAAAGCGCCAATTATGCCAATATTAATCGCATAAAAGAAGAGTTAGATTATTTTAACAAGATTGTTGATAAACTCGGATGTCAGGTTATTGATGTATCAAACAAAGCAGTTGAGGAAACAGCTAATGTCGTGCAAAATATGATACGAGTAAAATAAAACAAAAAGGGTTTGTGAGAATTGCATTCTTACAAACCTTTTTCTGTTAAATTATAAAAAAACATAGTAAAATTAGTCATAATGTATTATAATTATTTTTTTGTGGTAAAAATGGAAATATGTTTAGAATTAAGTATAGTCGAATAAAATAGTAGTGATTTATTTTTTTGCATAGGAGGAATCAGATAAATTTTGTCGAAGTTCATTACCTGTATGGCAAAATTAAATCACTTACACGTTTACATTCACCATTTTTACATAATTTGTTACATTAGAAGTAATGTCCTGTTTGCTCAGTGAATAACATGTAAGAAGGTGTTCTTATAATTTAATAAGGCGTGCAATTGCCACATGGCGTTAAAATTAACAAAACAAAACTTTATTAAATTTTTGTCGATTTATGAAGGGATTTCTTTAAAAATCTAGAATATCAATAAAACATGGTGATTAAAATGCCTGAACAAGTATCAGAAAAATTTATAGACGACCTTAGATCAGATAGTGATATTGTAGAAATTGTAAGTGAGTTTGTACAGTTGAAAAAAAGGGGGCGTAACTATTTAGGGTTATGTCCTTTTCATAATGAAAATACGCCATCCTTTACAGTATCGCCAGACAAACAAATTTTTCGTTGTTTTGGTTGTGGGAAGGGCGGGAATGTCATTACCTTTTTAATGGAAATAGAAGGGATATCCTTCTATGATGCTATCTCCCGTCTAGCAGAAAGTACTGGTAAGAGTCTTCCTGATAACTTTAATGCTAGGAACCAGACTTCCTTAAGTGCTGAAGCCCAAAGTATGTTAGAGGCTCATGAATGGTTATCAAAATTATACCATCATTTGCTTAAACATACAAAAGAGGGTAAGGAAGGATCAACCTATTTAGACAATAGGGGGATTCAACAAGAAACGATTGATGCCTTTCAACTTGGTTTTGCACCAGATAAGGATAACTTTACGGCTTCTTTTCTTGAGAAAAAAGGATTTCACTTACAAACTATGGTAAAAGCAGGATTATTGACTAACCATCAAGAACAAAAGTTTAAGGATAGTTTTCGTGGCAGAGTGATCTTCCCTATCCGTAATCACCAAGGAAAAACGGTAGCTTTTGGTGGCAGAATTGTTTCCGATGGCGAACCGAAGTATTTGAATAGTCCAGAAACAGATTTATTTCATAAAGGAAATATGTTTTATAATTTTGATTTGGCTCGTAATCACATCCGAAAAACTGGCGAGGCTATATTATTTGAGGGTTATATGGATGTCATTACAGCTTATCAAGCTGGGATTCAAAATGGTATTGCATCTCTAGGTACATCCTTAACGGAGAAACAGGCGAGGCTGCTCCGTAGATATGTAGACCAGGTTGTGATTTGTTATGATGCAGACCCTGCAGGACTAGAGGCCACAAAAAAGGCAGCAAATATCTTACAAAATGCAGGATGTTATGTTAAAATTGCAAAGTTAAAACAAGGTATGGATCCTGATGACTATATCAAAGAGTATGGAAGTGAAAGCTTTAGAAATCATGTCATAGGCGCTAGTGTTACATACATGTCATTTCAACTAGATTATTTAAAAAAGGATTATAACCTTCAGGTAGAGAGCGAACGCATGCAATATATAGAAAAGGCATTAGATGAAATTGCAACAATCCAGAAGCCATTTGAGAGAGATCATTATTTAAAGGAACTTGGGGAACGTTTTGATATCTCAAAGGAAGCCATGCAGCAAGAAATTGCATATAGACGAAGGAAGTTCGAGAAATATAAGGATAATCAGCAACCTGAAAGACATACTAACATTAGAAAAAATGTAAATACAGATGAAAAGCTCTATCCTGCTTTTCATAATGCCGAACGTCATCTCATTTCCCTTATGCTAAAAAATAAAAATATTGCAGAACAAGTACAAGAGGAACTTGGGGGAAATTTCTTAATTACAGAGCATCAAGTTCTAGTCACTTATTTATACGCCTTTTATGAAGAGGGGCATGAGCCAAATGTAAGCCTATTTATGGAATATCTTCCAGAATCGGAATTGAAAAATCTGACGGCACAGCTTGCAATGAAAAACGTGTCAGATGAAATATCAGAGCAAGCTATTCAGGATTATATGTATACCGTTAAAAGTGAACACCATAGAAAGAACGAATTACAGTCGTTAGAATTGCAACAAAAGGAAGCAGAAAGAAATAATGACCCAGTTACGGCAGCGAAAATTGCCATGAATATTCTTAATCTTAAAAAGGAATGGAAACAATTGAAACATAGGTGAAGTTGTTTGGAAGGAGGGGTACTATGGCAGATAAACCATCTCGTGCGAAAGAAACAGATCAAGACTTAACCATAGACCAAGTAAAAGAACAATTAATTGAAATGGGTAAGAAACGTGGTGTACTTGCTTATGAGGAAGTTGCCGATCGGATGTCCCATTTTGAATTAGAATCAGACCAAATGGATGAATTTTACGAACATCTTAGTGAGCAAGGGATTGAAGTCATTGGTGACAATGATGAGGACCCAAGCATGCAACAAATAGCTAAAGAAGAGGAATTTGACTTAAATGACTTAAGTGTCCCACCGGGGATAAAAATCAATGACCCAGTTCGTATGTACCTTAAGGAAATCGGTAGAGTAGACTTACTGTCCGCTGAGGAGGAAGTTGAACTAGCAACACGTATTGAACAAGGTGATGAAGAGGCAAAACGCAGACTGGCTGAAGCGAACCTTCGACTTGTCGTAAGTATTGCCAAAAGATATGTTGGACGTGGTATGCTGTTCTTAGACTTGATTCAGGAAGGAAACATGGGTCTAATCAAAGCAGTTGAAAAGTTTGATTACCAAAAAGGTTTTAAATTTAGTACCTATGCAACGTGGTGGATTCGTCAGGCTATTACAAGAGCAATAGCCGACCAGGCACGTACCATTCGTATTCCAGTTCATATGGTTGAGACTATTAACAAATTAATACGGGTACAAAGACAATTACTACAGGATTTAGGACGTGAACCTACTCCAGAAGAAATTGCTCAAGAGATGGACCTTACGCCAGACAAGGTTCGAGAAATCTTGAAAATTGCGCAAGAACCAGTGTCACTAGAAACGCCAATCGGCGAAGAGGATGATTCACACTTAGGTGACTTTATTGAAGTTCAAGAAGCAACATCTCCATCAGATCATGCAGCCTATGAATTGTTAAAGGAACAGCTTGAGGATGTTCTTGATACACTAACTGACCGTGAAGAAAATGTTTTAAGACTTCGATTTGGCTTAGACGATGGACGCACACGTACACTAGAAGAAGTCGGAAAAGTTTTCGGTGTCACGCGAGAGCGTATTCGTCAAATTGAGGCTAAAGCGTTACGTAAACTACGTCACCCTAGCCGTAGTAAGCGTCTTAAAGACTTTTTAGAATAGGTAGTTTATTTTATGTTCAGTCGTTGTGCTCCTTGCATAACGACTGTCCCTTTTTTGTACAATCAATCAGTAACCAAGTTCCCTTTAATATTTGAGGAGTGGGCATGATGCAACAGGATCGTAAGCATGTAATTCTAAATGAATTACAATATTGGAAAAAGAATCGAATGTTACCCGATGTCTATTGTGATTATTTAATTGCACTCTATTCAGAAGGACAAGGGATAGATCACAAAAAGAAAAAAGCAAGACCAAAACGATTTTCAAAATTACTTATGATTGTGGATTTAATTTTTTTGCTTTTACTGATACCGTTTTCATTTCTTATCATACATTTTACTGAAATTAATCTTGGTTTGCAAATTGGCTTACTAATTTTATTGCTGACTATTGGTATCATCCATTTGTACTTTTTTTTATCGCTGAAGAAAACCTAAGCAATTTGTATTTGTAATGATTTTACTTTATCTTGGTAATATATATAAATAATGAGATTTCATTAAATTTTCATTTTTTCCCCTTTCTTTGCAGGATGTTTTAAAGTAAAATATGTATAGTTTGTATATACTTAATAATGATGTTCATAGGGGATTACATAAGGAGGAAAAATTATGAAAAAGAATCCAGTTATACCATACGCAATTATTGGTGTTTTAGGGATTGTTGCCATGATTATTTTAGCTTCTGTTGGGGCTAATCAAATGGATGAAGTTAGAGGTGAAGGTGAAGAAGGTAAGGCATCAGAGGAGCAAAGTGGCGGAGAGGCCGTTATGGATGCTGAAACACTCTTCCAAAATAATTGCTCCATGTGCCATGGTGCTGATTTAGCTGGGTCTGGATCTGCTCCAGCATTAAATAAAGTTGGTAGTAAATACTCAGCTAAAGAGATTGCTGATATAATTAATAATGGTAAAGGCTCAGGAATGCCAGGTGGACTTGTACAACCTGAACAAGCAACAGCATTATCTGAATGGCTTGCAGAAAAGAAATAAAATGAGGGAGAAAAGCTTTCTATTATAGAAAGCTTTTCTTTTTGGATACATAGGAAATGAAAAGTATAATAGCATAAAGTGAGGTTATGATTATGACCGATATCAATATCTCTGAACGTTTAAAAAGGATTTCGCAATATATTCCCCCTAAAAACAAATTTGCAGATATAGGCTCTGACCATGCATATCTTCCTTGTTATGTTTGTTTAGAGGACTTGTCTGCCTCAGCTATTGCTGGTGAGATTAATCAAGGCCCATTTCAAAAGGCACTCGAACAAGTTAATCGATATGACTTGCAAAACCGAATTGAAGTCAGACAAGGTGATGGCCTATCTGTAATTTATCCAAAAGAAGTACAAAGTGTTGTCATTGCTGGGATGGGTGGCACATTAATTACAAGCATTTTAGAACAAGGACATGAAAACCTTCGTGGAGTGAAACGGATTATTACCCAGCCCAATATTAATGCGAAAAGTATTCGTCAGTGGTTTAATGAGCATAACTATGACATTGTGAGTGAAGAGGTTTTAGAAGAGGATGGGTATTTTTATGAAATCGTGGTTGGGGATTATTCAGACTCGGATTTAACTACATTATCTGAAAAAGAATTGTATCTTGGCCCTATTAATTTAAGGAATAAGGGGGATGCATTTATTCAAAAATGGTCATCTGTGCTGGATAAAAAAATTCATATAGTCAAGCAAATGAAGGAAGCTACTCAACCCGACAAAGTGAAAATTACTGAATTCGAGCAGCAAATCAATTGGATTAAGGAGGAATTGTAACAATGAGTAAACCTATAACTGGCCAAGAATTGATTCGTATGTTTGAAGGATGGGTACCAAAGTCTCTTGCGATGGACGGAGATAAAATCGGATTACACGTAGGAACCTTAAACAAAAAAGTAAATAAGGTGATGGTTACCCTTGATGTACTTGAAAATGTAGTTGATGAGGCTATTGAAAATGAGGTCGACCTAATCATTGCTCATCACCCCTTTATTTTTAGTCCGCTAAAGGCTATTCATCAAGATCAAGAAAAAGGAAGAATAATTGAAAAGCTAATCAAACATGATATTGCTGTTTACGTTGCTCATACCAATTTAGATATGGCAAATGGTGGAGTGAACGATATGCTTATGGACGCATTAGGTATTCAAGATCATAAGGTTCTCATTCAAATGGGGAATGAGGAGCTCATTAAAATTGTGATATTTGTACCAGATTCCCATCAGGAAGAGGTTCGTAATGCACTGGGTGAGAGTGGAGCAGGCCACATTGGCTTATATAGCCACTGTACGTTTCAATCACCAGGCCAAGGTACATTTAAACCTCTAGAAGGAACCAATCCATACATAGGCTCTAAAGGAGAACTAGAGAAGGTTGACGAGGTTCGGATGGAAACCATATTACCTAAGTCTATTTTGCCTCAAGTATTAAAAGCAGCACAGGAAGCTCACCCATACGAGGAAATGGCTTATGATTTATATCCACTGCAAAATGAAGGGAATGCCTATGGACTTGGTAGAATAGGAAAATTAAAGGAAGCCATGACGCTTGAAGATTTTGCTGAGCATGTCAAAAGCAGTTTAGATTTACCTG
Source organism: Salinibacillus xinjiangensis (assembly GCF_009649735.1). Classification (GTDB taxonomy): domain Bacteria; phylum Bacillota; class Bacilli; order Bacillales; family Alkalibacillaceae; genus Salinibacillus; species Salinibacillus xinjiangensis. The sequence continues at coordinate 228,748 of NZ_WJNH01000005.1, read as the reverse complement.
CGTTAAGAGTGGTAGGTAATCTTAAGCGGAAGGTGCAAACCATCGGGGTCATTGGTGGAGATGGAAATAAATTTGTTTCCCAAGTAAAACGTAAAGGTGCTGATGTGTTTATTACGGGAGACTTATACTATCATACAGCTCATGACGCCATGGGAATTGGGTTAAATGTTATTGATCCCGGTCACCATATAGAAAAGGTAATGAAAGATGGCGTGAAGCATAAGCTGGAGAAAGAATGTAAAGATAAAAATTACGATATTGACATTATAACTTCTAAGGCAAATACCGAACCATTTCAATTTCTATAAAATAGCATTAAAAAAAGCCCCGATTCGCTTTTAGAATCGGGGCTCTTTTTACGCCTTTTTTTCTTTAACTTTAGGGAGAATCTTCTTTTTCTCAACGGTTGAAACAGGATTCCACTTATTAGAATCATCTGGTTCAAAGCCCTCGATGAATTTAATGACTTCCTTTGTAATAGGTGTTGGTGTGGATGCACCAGCGGTAATGGCTACCTTTGAGACACCTTCTAACCACTCACGTTTTAATTCGGATATATCAGCAATACGATATGCTTTGGTTCCAGCAATCTCTTCTGATACCTGTGCTAAGCGGTTTGAGTTGTTTGAGCGTGGATCTCCTACAACAATAGTTAAATCTGCTTCTTTTGCTTGCTCAGCTACTGCCTCCTGACGAACTTGAGTCGCCATACAAATTTCCTGAACCATTTCAGTTTGTGGAAACTTTTCTTTTACCTTTTGCATGACATCATAAACATCCCATTGGCTCATAGTGGTTTGGTTGGTCACAATGATTTTCTCTACATCTAATGTTAATTTTTCAACATCTTCCTCTGTTTGTACCACATGAACATGACCTGGTGCGACTCCCACGGCACCCTCAGGCTCAGGATGACCTTTTTTACCTATATAAACTACTTCAAAGTTCTCTTTAACTTTTTCCCGTATTAGATTATGGGTTTTGGTTACATCTGGACACGTCGCATCGAGTACTGTTAATCCTTTAGCTTTTGCACGCTCCATGACTTCTGGTGAAACCCCGTGGGCTGTAAAGATTACGGTTCCTTCTTCAATTTCTTCTAATAATTCTGCGCGATTTTTGCCATCTAGTGTAATGACACCTTCATCCTTGAATGCTTCTGTTACATGGTTGTTATGAACAATCATTCCAAGTATATAAATAGGCCTCGGTAGGTTCGGGTCCCTTGTTGCATTCTTCGCAATAACCATAGCATCAACTACCCCATAGCAATAGCCGCGCGGAGCAATTTTAATTACTTCCATCACATGTTTCCCCCTCATAAGCAAAATCTATTAGAAAACCTTGGCTAATCGCACATGGCGAAAGCCTTTTTCAAATATCAATCAACTATTTATTCCTGATTGTATAAGAAATATGTGTATGATTTTCTTGCTTTTCTTTTATTATAAAGGTTAGAAGACATTTAGACAAAAGTTTCGTGAATTGGCATTCTTGTGTCTACTCTTATATAATATACGTGCACGAATAAAAAGGAGAACTAAACATATGAAACAAAATCAGTTTGAAAAATTTGAGCTTCAACCATACTTATACCAAGTATTAGAACGTTTATCATTTGTAGAAGCAACTCGGATCCAGGAAGAAGTAATTCCTGTTGCTTTAACAGGGGAGAGTCTAATCGGTCAATCCCATACCGGTTCGGGGAAAACACACGCGTATTTACTTCCCTTATTCAACCAAATTGACGAGTCGAAAAAGGATGTACAAGTGGTTATTACCGTTCCGACAAGAGAATTGGCCATGCAAATTTTTGATGAGATTCGAAAAATCATTGATTACGGAGATAAAGAGGATTCATTACGAGCAAAACTCCTTATCGGTGGAACGGATAAACAAAAAATGATGGACAAATTAAAGGAGCCGCCACACATTGTGGTAGGTACTCCGGGAAGAATTCTTGATTTAGTTCAAGAAGGGGCATTAGATTTATACTCAGCTTTTGCCATGGTCGTTGATGAAGCGGACCTATTAATTGATTTAGGACTCATTCAAGAGACGGATCAAATTTTAGTTCGCATGAAAAAAGACATTCAGCTTATGGTTTTTTCTGCTACCATTCCAGTGCAGCTACAGCATTTCCTTAAAAAATATATGGAAAGCCCAAAGCATATTAAAATTGAGGATCAAGGACCTGTTCCAGAAAAAATGGAACATCGGCTTATGCCTTTAAGGCACAGAGAGCCTGCTGAAATGATTGTTGAAGTAACAAAGCTTATACACCCATATTTGGCCTTGATTTTTGTAAATAAAAAGGACAACGCTGATGAATTAGCAGCGCAGCTTTATCAAAAAGGCTTAGATGTTGGAATTATTCACGGTGGCCTGACTCCAAGAGAGAGAAAGCGAACATTAAAAAATGTAAAGGATTTAAAATATCAATACATTGTTGCAACAGACTTAGCGGCGAGGGGCATCGATATTCCAGGTGTTAGTCATATTTTTAATGCAGAGCTACCTAAAGACCCAGAAGATTATATTCACCGTGTGGGAAGAACAGCAAGAGCCGGCTTAGAAGGAACAGCCATTAGTTTCTATACGGATTATGATTATAAGCTCATAGAAAAATTAGAGAAATCAGGTATTTCCTTTACAAATTATGATATAAAAAACAATGACTGGGTTGAGGTTAAGGAGTGGAATCAACGAAAAAAGAGAGAAAAACATGACAATGAGTTAAATCAGGAAGCTTGGAAAAAGGTTCGTAAAAAGAAAAAGGTCAAACCAGGCTACAAAAAGAAAATGAAGAATGAGGCTGAAAAAATCAAAAGAGACCTAAAGAGGAAGCAGCAAGAGAAAAGATTTAAACGGGGAAAAAATTAACAAAGGAGAGGGAAGAATGTTAAAAATAGGATCACATGTTTCCATGAAGGGGAAGAAAATGTTAGAAGGAGCAAGTGAAGAAGCCGCCACCTACAATGCAAGTACATTCATGATTTATACAGGTGCACCACAAAATACGAGAAGAAAAGCGATTGAAGAGCTTAATATCGAAGCTGGAACTAAACACATGAAAGAACATGGGATTGAAGATATAATTGTACATGCCCCATACATTATCAATATCGGAAATACGACCAAACCAGAAACCTTTGAGCTTGGGGTAAATTTCCTTCGTTCTGAGATTGAGCGAACAGAGGCAATCGGAGCAAAGCAAATCGTCCTACACCCAGGTGCACATGTGGGAGCAGGTGCTGACAAGGGTATTCAAAAAATCATTGAAGGACTTAATGAAGTGATTGATCCAAAACAGGATGTCCAAATTGCATTAGAAACAATGGCCGGAAAAGGTTCCGAATGTGGAAGAACCTTTGAGGAACTAGCACAAATTATTGAGGGTGTCACTCATAACGATAAACTGTCGGTTTGTATGGATACTTGCCATATTCATGATGCAGGCTATGACATCATCAATGATTTTGATGGAGTTCTATCTGAGTTCAATCGAATCATTGGACTCGATCGTATTAAGGTTTTACACATAAATGACAGTAAAAATGAACGTGGGGCTCACAAAGACCGACATGAAAACATTGGTTTCGGAAAAATTGGCTTTGAGACATTAAAATATATTGTCCATCACCCAGATTTCATGAGCATTCCTAAAATTTTAGAAACACCATATGTGGGTGAAGACAAAAAGAACAAAAAGCCACCATATAAGTATGAAATTGAAATGCTGAAGGAAAAAAGCTTTAATGAAGAAATGAAAAACCATTTACTAACGGTATAAGAAAAACTCCGCTAAGGTTAGCGGAGTTTCTTATTTAAATAAATGATCGATGCCGTAGCTTTGAACCATATTTTGAAACAATTTATTAGCTTTTTGAGCCGTTTTTTCGTCTGTTACCTGGGCAATTTTTTTAAGTAATTTAAAACGATCACGCTCACTAAAGGGGTCAAGGGAGTTTTTTCGAACATAGGCTAAAATTTTGTCAGCTTGGTCATGGGTCAAGTGGAAGTTATATTGCTTACCATGCTTTATTAAATCCTTAGTTGTTAAAGAAGCAAATTTATCTCGCACCATTTGCCGAATCATTTTTTTCATAAAAGATCAACCTCATATTTGGATTCGTTAATACAGTATATGTTGTTAAATGTAAATGTTCACCCTTTTTCATAGTTGATGGTTAATAATCCCACGTAAGTTCAAAGAAATTCTACATAACATATGGTTGTACCTCTTCATGGAAAGTGAGGGATTGACCAAATGACTTCACAGAATAATGATGCCAATAATCACAATAGGGAAACAAATTATGTAGAAGGTGATTGGGGACCAAGCCCCGAGAATACGAATTATTATTCACAGGGGCAATTAGGTGCCAATTCCAATTTTGATGGTGCAGAGGACCTCGATATCAGGGAACAAAAAAGAGAAGAGGAATTTGCAGCGGAAGCAGCTATTGGAGCGGATGAATTAAATCGAGTCCGTGCAGGCGAACGTGAAACGCACATGGAAGAAGACGGTGAAGCAGGTTGGGGATGGGCAGCCATTATCCTATCTGTGTTAGCCTTTTTCATGTGGCCGCTTGTTATGGGTATAGCTGGAATTGTTGTCGGTGTTATGGCAAAACGAAGAGGTGCTGACACACTGGGTAATATTGCAATTGTAGCTGGTATCGCAGCAATTGTGATTAACTTAATATTAGCTCCATTTGTCTGACGAAATAGAAAGCCCCCAATATTGGGGGCTTTTTTTTAAACTTCAACCTCTTTTTCAGCTTGTTCTTTTTTATATTCCTCAGCAAGCTTATCGACTTCTTTTTTCAGTTCTTCAACCATAATGTCTTCAGGTACTTTACGGATAATTTCCCCATGTCTAAAGAGCAATCCTTCTCCTCTCGCTCCTGCAATCCCGATGTCTGCTTCTCTTGCTTCACCAGGACCATTAACAGCACAGCCTAGGACAGCAACTTTAATTGGTGCCTTGATTTTTGAGATGTACTCTTCCACTTCATTTGCAATCGAAATTAAGTCGATTTCAATTCGCCCGCATGTTGGGCAGGAAATTAATGTTGCTGCGTTTGATGCAAGACCAAAGGTTTTAAGCAATTCGCGTGCAACCTTCACTTCCTCAACTGGGTCTGCACTTAACGAAATACGGAGCGTACTACCGATTCCTTTGCTTAAAATAGCTCCTAAGCCTGCAGCACTTTTGACTGTACCAGCAAACAGTGTTCCGGATTCAGTAATCCCTAAATGAAGAGGATATGGTATTACTTCTGCAGCCTTTTCGTATGCTTCAATAGCTAGCTTTACATCAGACGCCTTTAAGGACACGATAATGTCATGAAAATCCAAATCCTCAAGAATCTTGATATGATGTAGAGCACTTTCTACCATACCATCTGCTGTAGGATAGCCATATTTTTGTAGGATATGTTTTTCAAGTGAACCAGCATTAACACCTATTCTAATTGGAATGCCTTTTTCTTTAGCTGCATTTACTACAGCTTCGACTTTTTCTCGTTTGCCAATATTCCCTGGATTGATACGGATCTTGTCAGCCCCGCCTTCAATGGCTTTAAGAGCAAGACGATAATCAAAATGAATATCAACTACTAGAGGAATATTAATTTGCTTCTTTATTTCAGGAATTGCATTCGCGGCTCTTTCATCTGGACATGCTACGCGTACAACTTGGCACCCTGCTTCAACGAGACGTCCGATTTCATTAACAGTCGCTTCAACGTCATGTGTTTTTGTGGTGGTCATAGATTGGATTACAACTTCATCCTTACCACCAATTGTAAGATTTCCAACACGAACCTGTCGTGTTTCTTTACGATGTGTTATTTGAGACATAAATAACGCTCCTTTACGTCATTCGAATAAAGTTTAAATAGACAATATCTTAATACATTATAAGGGCTTTATTCGAAATTGAGAAGTAGGAGAGCTCGAAAAGTCTTTTTTTCTACAGATAAAGTTATTTAGGGGATAGTGTAAGAAATCTAGATGTCCGCACATTTTTTGTTATTCCTCAATATATTCCGGAAAGAAATAGGTCTCTCCAATTCTGATGTTATGCGGGTCAGCATCAGGGTTTAAGGTTTGGAAATCTTCAAGTATCTTCTGGATAGGAATGGAGCGACTATTCACTTTTTCAGCAATAGATAACACTGTATCTCCTGCAGATACGGTGTGTGATACGGGCTTGTAATCAACTTTAGCTTCGTTATTTTTTTCTTTATTGACTTGTTTTTCCTTCTTAGCTGGTACTTTTACCTCTACGTCGCTTTCCGCTGTGTTATTTGCTGTGCTAGAAGTTGAAGTGGCAATCCCTGTGGTCATGTCATGTATAATGCTCCTAGCAAATAATATGAGTAATAAAATGAATATGATTTTTTTAAATTTAGTCACGGCGTTCCCCTCCAGAACGATTTATTACTTATAAGTGAAACCTTTATGTTTATTGAATCGTATATAATATTTAGCTGAATTACGCCTTAAGTTGTACATGAAAGGGGAGTGGAAAGCTTGTTATTTTTAACTTCTAGTTTAGGTGCTTTTATTCTTACTTTTTTAGGAATGATGCTATTAATTGGTGAGTTTTTAGTAAAATTACGTGGCGTATCTGGTGCGTTAGGATTCGGTTTTCTATTCCTTTATTTTGCTACGTATTTATCCCCTGCTAATCTGCTTATTGCTAGCGCATTTTATTTATTAGCGATAGCATTATTAATTATTGACGGAAAAATCCTTAATGACGGCACGTTGTCTGTAATAGGTGTCATCCTTATGTTATTTATTGTTGGTTCTGTAACCTCTAGCTGGTTAACGGGCTTGTATGGGGTTATAGGAGTAATTCTAGGGATTATGTGTAGTTTCCTTTTTTTAAAGGTATTTCCTAAACGAAATATGTGGGACAAAATTACGCTGTTTGATCGATTAACTAAAGAAGCGGGATATAATTCCATGAATGAGTCCTATCAAGAGCTTATTCACCAAAAAGGAATTGCCGTAACAGACTTGAGACCTACAGGAACCATAAAGATTGGTGAACGGGAATATAGTGCAATTTCAAATGGGAAGTGGGTTGGAAGTGGTGAAAAAATTGTTGTTACCCATGCAGATGGAACGAAAATTATGGTGGATGTCGTAGAAGGTTAAGAAAATTTTAACAAAGGCTTAACCCTTTATTTACAATGTGGTGTCATACTTGACCATAGATGTGGTAAAGCATGAGGGGGAAGCCTTTTGAAAATACTGAAAAAGCAGACACAAAATATTTTAGCCAAATTTAAAGGATTCAAATTTAAAGGATTCAAATTTAGAGGATTCAGATTTAAAGGATTAGAACTTACATTTCCATTACGATTGATTTTTATGGTACTGACGTTATTTATTCTTTCTTTATCAATTATAGGAGGAGTATCCTATTCAAAAGTCAAAGAAAGCCAAATGACTTTAGTAAATGAGAGGCTTGAACGTGAAGTATTTATCATGAGAGAGATGGCTAGAAATTATAAATACGCCTATTTGGAAGACGAACATCTTTTTCAAGAGCAGGTTCTTAGTGCAGCAGAAGACCAAAAAATAAAATTAATGCAAAATGATTTAAGTGCCCGCTTGTTACTAATCAGTAATGATGGAACTTTTCAAGAGGTTAATAATAGAAGATTATCTAGTGTAAGTATTACAGATGAAATCATCCAAAGAACAAAAGACAGTGATGAACATTCTTTTATAGCTGATTGGCAAAATCGAGAGTGGCTTTTTACATTTGGTTCGATTCAAGAACTTCAAGGTACATTTGTAATTGCAGTGCCAACAAGTGATATTGCTGCATCTGCAAAATCATTAGCTAACTATTTTTTAATGGCTGGAATCATAAGTGTAATTATTATTTCTTTCATTATTTCATTTATTATGAAAAAAATGACTAGCCCATTAACAGACTTACGGAATGAGATGAAAAAGGCTCGAAATGGAGACTTGAAAAATGTAGCATACACAAACAGTAACATTCCTGAAATACGTTCTTTAAGTAAAAGTTTTAAAATGCTTATGGATCAAATTTCTTCCATGTTCGATAACATCGATAATGCGGTAACGCAGCTTAATGTTACAGGTGATGAATTGTCAGCTTCTTCAGGGGATTTAACTTCAAAACAAAATTTCATGAAACAAGATTTACAAAACGTGATGGATAATTCCAAAAAAACACAATCTACATTTTCAACTTACGAAGAAACATTTATGGAGCTAACAAAACTAATGGATTTGCTTTTAACAGAATTTAGAACAATGAAGGAGAAGCAAAATGACATGAATGAAACGGTTGAATTTGGAACTTCAGGAGTAACAGCTATAATACATGCCCTTGAAAAATCACATACAGCCATTGAACGTTTATCGTTTAAAATAGAGGATTTCCAGGAATACTCCTCCAATATCAAGGAAGCGGGTAGTATGATACGTGATTTAGCAGATCAAACAAGATTACTTTCTCTAAATGCTAAAATAGAAGCTGCAAGAGCTGGTGAATTTGGGAAGGGATTTGGAGTAGTAGCTTCTGAAGTTGGAAAGCTTGCAGAGGATTCGAGATCCGCTGCCATTGAAATTGATCAAAAAGTAAATGATACAGTTCAAATAGGGGAATTCTTTACCAAGGAATTTCATTTATTAGCCAAAGAATTATCCATTCAATTACATAATGTAAATGAATCAAGTAAAATGTACCAAGATTTATCTTCAGCTATTCAAGTTGTTAACAATCAAATAAGCCGTTCAACGGATGAAGTAGAAAATACCATAGCAGTAATACCTGAGTTAGAACAAGCCTTTCAAAACTTACATCAGAATACAATAGATACCATACAATCTGTAGAAGCCTTATATGAAACAACTGAGTTACAGCAAAAAATTATGGATGAAACAGAAGACATTCGAATTCAGTTAGTAGCGCTAGGACAATCCTTATCAACGCTTATAAGAGAATAGTTAATATCTTTAAAAAATCCCTTTTTTTTAAGGGATTTTTTATTGTCAGTCGGGGAAATTAACTAACAATACTCAGTTATTTCCAAAAAGGAATGTTAAGATAATGTAAATTTTGTAGAAAATCCTTTACAATCTTTTTCTTTTTCTTTAATAATGTAGAAGGCATGATAATAATAGATATAAAAATTGATCTTGGATAAGGGGTTGAATGTTTTGGAACTTGATGTTCAAACACTAATATTTCAATTTATTGGTGGTCTAGGTATTTTCCTATTTGGTATTAAGTACATGGGAGATGGTTTACAAAAAGCTGCTGGTGATCGTCTCCGTGAAATTTTAGATAAATTCACATCCAATCCATTTATGGGTGTCTTAACTGGTGCTATTGTTACGATTTTAATTCAAAGTAGTTCTGGGACAACTGTTCTTGTTGTCGGTTTAGTAAACGCAGGTTTTATGACACTTAGACAAGCCATCGGGGTTGTTATGGGTGCAAATATTGGTACAACCGTTACAGCGTTTATAATTGGGATTGATGTCGACGAATATGCGTTGCCAATCATAGCACTAGGTGCGTTTTTAATCTTTTTCTTTAAAAATAAGAAATTTACGTATTTTGGACAGGTTCTCTTTGGCTTAGGGGCACTTTTTTATGGTCTTTCCTTAATGTCCGATGGTATGAAACCACTTAGGTCATTACAAGCCTTTCAGGACTTAACATTAAGCATGAGTGAAATTCCGCTATTAGGGGTTGTAGTAGGGACTTTATTTACTGTAATAGTTCAAAGTTCAAGTGCAACAATCGGGATTTTACAAGGTTTATTTGATCAAGGCGCTATTGCTTTAGATGCAGCACTTCCTGTTTTATTTGGGGACAATATCGGTACTACCATTACAGCAGTTCTTGCAGCATTAGGTGCCAGTGTTGCAGCTAAACGAGCAGCTCTAACCCATGTTATTTTTAACCTGCTCGGTACAACGATCTTTTTGATACTACTTATTCCATTTACACATTTCGTTGAATTTTTACAGGCACAATTAGACTTGAATCCTAAGGCAACCATCGCTTTTGCTCATGGTACGTTTAATTTCACAAATACTTTTATTCAAATTTGGTTTGTAGGGATACTTGCCTTCATCGTAACCAAAATCATACCTGGGGAAGATTCTTATGTAGACGCCAAACCAAGGCATCTTGATCCCCTTATCGTTCAGCAGTCACCATCAGTTGCGTTAGGGCAGGCAAAAGAGGAATCACTAAGAATGGGACAATTAGCCATAAAAGGTTTGGAAGAAACGAGCAACTATTTAAATACTAAACAGCAAAAACATTCTGAAGTGGCTCTCTCGCTGGAAAGTGCTATTAACAATTTAGATCGAAAAATTACTGATTATTTAGCTAAGATTTCAAGTTCATCTTTAACTGAATCAGAAGGGAAATTACACTCTTCTATTGTGGATAACATTAGAGATATTGAACGAATAGGTGACCATTTCGAAAATATTGTGGAGTTAGTGGATTACAAGATCTCTAATAAAGTAAATCTTACTGAACAAGCTATGGAAGATTTAAATGAAATGTATAATTTAACTCAAATCACAGTTAAGCAGGCATTAGAGGCTTATGAGAACTCTGATCATAAAGCAGCGCTTGAAGTGATTCAAAAAGAAGAAAAAATCGATAGTATGGAACGAAATTATCGTAAAAAACACATTTTGCGTCTGAATGAAGGGGTCTGCTCAGGATCGGCTGGAATTGTGTTTGTCGATATTATAAGTAACCTTGAACGTATTGGTGATCACGCTGTAAATATTGCGCAAGAGGTTATTGGAAAAGAAAATAATAACGAATAAGTATCTATATAAGACTAAAATCCCATACAAAATTAAATGTATGGGATTTTAGTCTTTATCTAGGAAAACAAAAAAATCCTTGAATCATGAACGTGGACATGCTATATTACATTTGTTCTCAAAAAAATTCTTTTTTATAATTTTTGTTGACAGATGTCTATAATCATGTTAAATTATATCTTGTCGCTGAAAATTGTATTGAAACATTTTTGGGCGAACTACTTTTTCTTATTCCACCGTAGCTCAGTGGTAGAGCAATCGGCTGTTAACCGATCGGTCGTAGGTTCGAATCCTACCGGTGGAGCCATATGGCGGCGTAGCTCAGCTGGCGAGAGCGTACGGTTCATACCCGTGAGGTCGGGGGTTCGATCCCCTCCGCCGCTACCAAACTACATATGGCGGCTGTGGCGAAGTGGTTAACGCACCGGATTGTGGCTCCGGCATTCGTGGGTTCGATTCCCACCAGTCGCCCCATAAATAATACTTTAGGACCCTTAGCTCAGCTGGTTAGAGCTATCGGCTCATAACCGATCGGTCGCAGGTTCGAATCCTGCAGGGTCCACCATATGTACGGAGGAGTACCCAAGTCTGGCTGAAGGGATCGGTCTTGAAAACCGACAGGGGTGTCAAAGCCCGCGGGGGTTCGAATCCCTCCTCCTCCGCCAGAATGGCTCGGTAGCTCAGTCGGTAGAGCAACGGACTGAAAATCCGTGTGTCGGCGGTTCGATTCCGTCCCGAGCCACCATGATTTAGAAAATGAATTCTCCTTTCCAAATAGAGTAATGTAAAGCAAGCAGATTAACTGCTTGCTTTTTTATTGTCTGAATGTAATGGATATAATTTACATGATAGGCAAAAATCTATAGCAAAATTGTTGCATCAAAAAGAATCCCTTGTTAATCTTAATTATAGGGAATAACACTACTTAGATATTGTTTTCCTATTTCCATTACATATAATAAGGAGGAATTTACAATGGCTAAATTTGAATTACCAGATTTACCTTACGCATACGATGCTTTAGAGCCTCACATCGACAAAGAAACAATGAACATTCACCACACAAAGCACCATAACACTTATGTAACAAAATTAAATGGTGCACTTGAAGGACAAGCAGATCTACAAGATAAGTCACTAGAGGACTTACTTTCAAACCTTGATGCTGTACCTGAAAGTGTACGTACAGCAGTACGTAACAACGGTGGAGGACATGCCAACCACAGCCTGTTCTGGACTATACTTTCTCCAAATGGTGGAGGAGAGCCTACTGGAGAGGTAGCTGAAAAAATCAATGCTGCTTTCGGTAGCTTTGACAAATTCAAGGAAGAGTTTGCTGCTGCAGCTGCAGGCCGCTTCGGTTCAGGCTGGGCTTGGTTAGTTGTAAACAATGGTGATGTTGAAGTCACAAGCACTCCAAACCAAGATACACCACTTATGGAAGGTAAAACACCTATTCTAGGTCTTGATGTTTGGGAGCATGCTTACTACCTTAAATATCAAAACAAGCGTCCTGACTACATTTCTGCATTTTGGAATGTTGTAAATTGGGATGAAGTAGAAAAACGCTATCAAGCAGCTAAATAATATAAGAAATTTTAAGGAGCAGAGGGAATAATCCTCTGCTCCTTTTTTAATTTTATGAATCACTTGTTTCCCCCTTTTCACTGAATATATAGGGTTATGTTGAAGAAAATAATATATAGAGAAAAGGGGTTTTAATATGGGTTCAAGGTTAAAAGCTATTGTAGGTCATGTTGATATAAATCGTGATTTAATTCTTTTGCTTGCCATCGGTGGATTGTATTCGGTTAGTATTTTTCTTTCCAATACTTTTGTGAACATTTTCCTTTGGAAACAAGCAGGGAATTATGGCACTATAGCCTTTTATAATTTAGCTGTATATATCTTACAGCCGTTAACATTTATCTTAGCTGGAAGATGGGCTAAAAAAGTGGACCGTGTTATTGTCTTACGTTTAGGTGTGACTTTTTTATCCCTTTTTTTTATGACGGTTTTAATGGTTGGAGAGCATGCAGCAAAGTATAACATTATATTAGGTGGTATCTTAGGAATTGGGTATGGATTTTATTGGCTAGCATTTCATGTGTTAACCTTTGAAATTACTGAACCTGAAACTAGGGATTTTTTCAACGGTTTTTTTGGCTTGCTCCAATCATTTGGTGGGATGATTGGCCCATTTACAGCAGGGCTCATTATTTCTAAAATGGAAGCCAATACGGGTTATACAACTATTTTTACCATTTCGCTTATTTTATTTGTCGTTGCTGTTGGCTGTAGTTTCTTCATTAATCGAAGAAGCGCAGAAGGGGAATATAATTTTCGCATCATTTTAGCTGAACGTAAACATAATAAAAATTGGCTTCGCGTTTTGCAGGCTAACTACTCTCAAGGTCTTCGTGAAGGGATATTCCTATTTGTGATTGCCATTTGGGTATTTTTAATTACAGATAGCGAACTAGCCTTAGGAACCTTTAACTTAGTATTTTCTGGTTTTTCATTCTTCTTTTATTATATTGCAACAAGAATGATTAAACCTCATCTAAGGAAAAAAGGAATCCTGATTGGTGGGGTAATCCTGTACGCATCTATATATTTGATTATATTCTTTCCAAGTTATACTGTATTGTTAATTTATGCAGCGATTATCGGTGTGGCTTATCCAATTATTTATGTGCCTTACTTTTCCATATCTTATGATGTGATTGGTACATCAAGAATGGCGAAGGAAAAACGAATTGAGTACATTGTGGTAAGAGAATTGTTCTTAAATTCTGGTCGAGTAAGCTCAATTCTTTTGTTTTTACTAATTACCTTTATTTTTGATGCGGAGAAAAGTATTCCTTTCCTTTTAGGTGGAGTGGGAATCGGTCACCTATTAATTTCCTTTTTCTTCCGAGACATTCAATTCTCTCCGAAAAAACCTAAGGAAACCGTGGACAAGGAGAATGAACCCTTAATTAATAAAGAGGTTACGGAAGAAGAAAATCGATAGAATAACCTATAAATCGACATTTCGTGTTATAATAATTTAGCAGGTACAACATGAAATAAGGGGAGGGGAGCCCTTTGCCAAAAAAGAGTAAAACACATTTACCATTACGGTTAAATATATTATTTTTTCTAATTTTTATTATGTTTGCCTTTTTAATTGTGCAGCTAGGGATTGTTCAAATATTACATGGGGAAGCAGCACAAAAAGAAATTGAACGTACAGAGGATACAACGACTGCAAACCCGGTCCCGAGGGGGAAAATGTATGATCGATATGGCCGTTTATTAGTTGATAATAAGCCTTTATATTCGATAACCTACACACCGCCTAAAAATGTACAGCCTAGTGAAAAGCTGGATTTAGCAGAAAAGCTTGCCCAATATATTGATAAAAACACAGATAAAGTAACAGAGTGGGATAAAAAAGATTATTGGGTAATGCAGAATAGAGAAGAGGCATATAGTCGTTTGACACCAGAAGAACAGGAATTAAGTTCAAAGGAGCAATACTATGCCGTCATTGAAAAGGTAACAGACGAAGATATTAAAGAAATAAATGAAAATAAGCAAGTTCTCGAAATTTTAGCCATAAAGAGGGAATTGGATCAAGCTCCTGCACTAACACCGCATATTATCAAAAACCAAAATATTTCCGAAAAAGAATATGCGGTTGTGGCAGAGCATTTAAGCGAGCTACCTGGCATTAATGTATCCACCGACTGGGAGCGAGAAAAAGTCTATGGAGAGACATTTGCAAACTTTATTGGTGGGATCTCAGACCATGGCGATGGCATTCCAAGAGAGAAGGTAGATTATTATTTGTCTCGTCAATACAGTCGAAATGACCGTGTGGGTGAGAGCTTTTTAGAGGAAGAGTATGAAACTGTTCTCAAGGGACAAAAAGAGCTTATAGAGCATGTTACTGACCAGAGCGGTAAGTTAATTGATTCTGAAGTAGTTCGAGAGGGTAAGCAAGGGAAAAGCTTAAAACTAACGGTTGACATCGAATTGCAGGAAAAAGTTGATAAAATAATAAGGGAAGAAATGAAAAAAATCATCGATAAGTATCCAAGAAATAAATACTTAAAAGATGGATTAGTTGTGATGTCAGATCCCAAAACAGGTGAAATTTTGGCCATAAGCGGCCAAAGATATGATCATGAAAAACATGAGTTTACTGATCAATCCTACCGTGTAGTTTATGATGCTCATCGTCCTGGTTCAGCGGTAAAGGGTGCAACGGTTTTAGCTGGGTATGATTCAGGGGTTATTAACATAGGAAGTTCTTTTTATGATGCACCAATTAAAATTAGTCAAACACCTGAAAAAAGTTCATACATCACACTTGGGCATGTGAATGATTTGGAGGCTATTGCAAAGTCTTCAAACGTATATATGTTTTATGTAGCGTTACGAATGGGTGGAGATTATACCAATTATCGCTACGCTCAGAACGTCCCATCTAAAGTGAAGGATAGCGATAAAACCTTATTAGAGCTAAGAAATTATTTTAAACAATTTGGTTTAGGCGTTGAAACAGGTGTGGATCTTCCATATGAGGCAACTGGATATAAAGGTGATTCCCCAAATCCTGGTCTATTAATGGACTATGCGATTGGACAGTATGATACGTTTACGGCTTTACAATTAAATCAGTATGTATCGACCATTGCAAATGGTGGATATCGAATTCAGCCACATTTAGTAAAAGGGATATACAACTCTAGTTCAGATAATGGCCTTAACTCTTTATACAAAAGTATAGAGCCAAAAGTATTAAATCAAATTGAAATGGATGAAAAATATATAAACCGGGTGCAGGAAGGATTTAGAAGAGTGTTCCAGCATCCTAATGGAACAGCTGACCATGTTTTTAATAGTAAATCGTATAACCCGGCGGGAAAAACAGGTACAGCCCAAAATGAAATATATGCACCAAATGCAAAAGGAGAAATAGAAAAAGTAGCAGATGTTGAAAACTTAACCCTAGTAGGTTACGCCCCTTATGATGATCCAGAGGTTGCTTTTTCCGTAATTGTTCCAAATGTAGGTTTGGAATCTGGAGACGGGATTAACCTACAAATTGGTAGCCGAATTTTAGACGCTTATTTCGATCTGAAGGAAGAGCGACAAAAGAATGGGATTTCAATTAACAATGAACAGGAAAATAATGAGAATGACTAGGAGAATGGATAAAGTATCCATTCTCTTTTTTTGGATTTACGAAACCTTTACATTCTATTCATACGAGATTAATAGTTAAAACTTATGATAGTTTATGTAGGAAATGATAAGACATTCAAAACTAGGGGGAGAGACAAATGCAAAAGTTGAAACGATTCGCCGTACTATTCGCCATGATGTTTGTAGTTGGAGTGATTGCAGCATGTGGACAAACAGATGGGGAAGATGATGAAACAAATGCAGAGTCAGACACAACAGAGCAAGCCAATGAAAGCAACAGTGGAGACTCAGGTGAAGCGGAAGCAGTAACCGGTACAGTAAAACTTGCAGGTTCTTCAACCGTTTTCCCAATAATGGAATATGCAACTTATGAGTTCACTCAAGAAAATCCAGAAGTAAATACACCGCTTGAAAGCATTGGTTCTGGTGGAGGCTTTGAGCGATCCACTAAAGGCGAAATTGACTTCAGTAACGCATCACGACCAATTAAAGATGAGGAAAAAGCTATCGCTGAAGAAAATGGTATTGAGTTAATTGAAACAGTTCTAGCTTATGATGGACTATCGGTAGTTGTGAGTCAGAAAAATGACTTTTTAGAGGAGCTCACAGTTGAACAACTTCGAGATATTTTCCTTGCAGAGCGTGAAAATAAAAAGTGGTCTGATATTGATTCATCTTGGCCTGATGAGGAAATCGTAATTTATTCACCAGGACATGATTCTGGTACATTTGATTACTTTAATGAAGTAATTTTAGAAGAAAAACCGATGCGTGAAGGAGAAGGGGTTACCCTTTCTGAGGATGATAATTTACTTGTAAGAGGAATTCAGGATGACCCATATGCGATTGGCTATTTTGGCTATGCGTACTACTTGGAAAACCAAGACACTTTAAAAGCATTAGCTATTGATGGGGGAGATGGACCAGTAGCTCCAAATGGAGATACCATCCAAGATGGTTCCTATAGCCCATTATCTCGTCCACTGTTCACCTATATTAACAAGGCATCTTTAGAAGAGAATAAAGCCGTTCAAGCCTTTACAGAATTCTTATTTACTGGCGCTGCTGGTGCAGGTGCAGAGCAAGTCGGCTATGTTCCACTTACTGAAGATGAGTACCAATCGCAATTGAAAGAGTTACAAGCTATTTATCAATAGGATTATGACTATGAGGGCAGGAAAACCTGTCCTCATTTTCCCTTGAATAAGTTTTGATTACTTCATAGAGCTTTACAAGTTGAAAGGAGTTTAGAGCGATGGAGCTTCATAGAACTGAGTCGCAAAGCTTTACGATTAAAGCTAAAATCCAAGCAAAAAAAGAAAGACAGCAAACCCTTAGAAAAATAGAAAAATTAATCCCTATGTTTTTGTTTTTATGTGCGGTGATTTCCGTATTAACGACATTAGGCATTTTATATACCTTATTAAGCTCAGCCTTTACTTTTTTTAGTGAGGTTTCAATTTCGGAATTCTTTCTTAACACAGATTGGAAGCCATGGTCAGGTTCATTTGGAATTCTCCCATTAATCACAGGCACACTACTGATTACGCTAATTGCAATTATCGTTGCCATTCCACTTGGACTAGCGGCTGCCATTTTCTTAAGCGAATATGCCAGTGATCGAACAAGGAGAATTGTAAAACCTCTACTAGAAATTTTAGCTGGTATTCCGACCGTCGTGTATGGTTTTTTCGCATTAACTTTTGTGACACCGATCTTACAAGGGTTTTTATCTGATGTGAAAATTTTTAACGCCTTAAGCGGAGGAATTGTGGTCGGGATTATGATCATTCCGCTAATTGCTTCACTTTCTGAGGATGCGATGAATGCAGTGCCAAACAGTTTACGCGAGGGTGCCTTTGCGATGGGCGCGACTAGATTTGAAGTGGCTATGAAAGTGGTTGTACCTGCAGCCCTATCTGGTATTATATCTTCGTTTGTACTTGGAATATCTAGAGCAATTGGGGAAACCATGATAGTTACCATTGCGGCGGGTCAGTCGCCAAATTTAACGTTTGACCCGACTCAGTCCATTCAAACCCTAACCTCATTTATTGTTCAAGGTACATCAGGTGACACCACTTATGGATCAACCATTTACTATAGTATCTATGCAGTCGGTATTACTTTATTTGTCTTTACCTTACTGATGAATTTAATTTCCCAATATATTGCAAGGCGTTTTAGGGAGGAATATTAATGACAAACCTCAATAAAGATACATGGTCAAAAAAATTGAAGCAAAGACTGAGGAAAAACAAAGTTTTCCATGCACTTTTTTTCATTTCTACTTCGATAGGATTAATTGTTTTAGCCATGCTTTTATATCGTGTTCTATCTCAAGGAATGGACACACTTTCCTTTGATTTTGTTAAAAATTTTCCTGCCCCCTATCCAGAACGAGCGGGAATTTTTGCTGGATTGATAGGTTCCCTTTATCTTATGGGAATTGTAGCGGTCTTTTCCATTGTAGTAGGCATTTCAACAGCTATCTATTTGGAGGAATATGCACCTAAGGGGAAAATGACTAGCTTTATACAAAGTAATATACAGAATTTAGCGGGTGTTCCCTCTGTTGTATTTGGTTTACTTGGATTAACCATATTCGTTTATGTAATGGGATTTGACTATTCACTTCTTTCTGGTGGATTAACGATGAGCTTGTTGGTTCTTCCAATCATCGTCGTTGCTGCTCAAGAAGCCATTCGTTCAGTCCCCAAGGAGTTAAGAGAAGCATCTGCAGGCATGGGAGCTACAAAATGGCAGACCATTTTGCGGGTGATTCTTCCGGCTGCTTTACCTGGTATGATTACGGGCTCAATTCTTGCTTTATCCAGAGCAATTGGGGAAACAGCTCCATTATTAGTTGTCGGGGCAACAGCGGCCATCTATACCTTACCTGATTCTGTATTTGGCTCATATACTGTGATGCCGATTCAAATTTATAGCTGGATTAGTAGACCAGGTGATGAGTGGCCTTTATTAGCAGCAGCAGGAATCATTGTGTTATTGGTTGTCTTATTATTAATGAATGCTGTCGCCGTGTATATTCGAAATAAATTTCAACAACGTTATTAGGAGGATGTTCAAAATGTCATTAATCGCAAAGCCAATGGTAAACAACACAAGTGAACAGACAGAACAAGCCAAGAGTAAAGTGTTTGAAGTGTCAGGCTTAAATTTATGGTATGGAGAAGACCAAGCGCTTAAAAATATTAATATGAAAATTGTGGAAAACGAAATTACAGCTATTATTGGACCATCTGGTTGTGGAAAATCTACCTTTCTGAAAACCTTAAATAGAATGGTAGAAATGGTGCCAATTGTTAAAACGTCTGGGACGATTAAATATAAAGGTGAAAATATTTTTAATGCTAAACAAAGTGTAGAGGATTTACGTACGCATGTTGGGATGGTTTTTCAAAAGCCCAACCCTTTCCCAAAATCGATTTATGAAAATGTAGCTTATGGTCCGAAAATCCATGGAATTAAAAAGAAAAAGGATTTAGACCTAATCGTTGAAAAAAGCTTAAAAGATGCAGCCATCTGGGATGAAGTGAAGGATCGTTTACATGAAAATGCATATGGGTTATCAGGAGGACAACAGCAGCGCCTATGTATAGCCAGATGTTTAGCGATTGAACCTGATGTGATTTTAATGGATGAGCCAACTTCAGCACTTGACCCAATTTCAACTTTAAAAGTAGAAGAATTGGTTCAGCAATTGCGAGAAAAGTACAGCATTGTGATTGTGACTCACAATATGCAGCAAGCTGCCCGCGTTTCCGATCAAACGGCCTTTTTCCTTAATGGAGAATTAGTGGAATTCTCAAATACTGACAAGCTATTTTCGAATCCTGAAGATAGACGAACTGAGGATTATATTACTGGACGGTTCGGCTAATAAAAAAGGAGGAGTAACCATGACGATAAGAAATCAATTTGATGGTGAGCTAAATGAGGTAAAGACCTTAATTCACGAGCTTGCAAATGGTGCTGATAATGCTTTGAAGAACGCAGTTGAGAGTCTATATCATAGGGATGTAGAAAAGGCACAAGAGGTGGTTGACAGGGATAATGATCTTGATAAAAAAGAATTGGATATTCATGACAAGACCATTCTATTAATTGCCAAGCAGCAACCTGTCGCAAGTGATTTAAGGAGATTGGTTATTGCTCTAAAAATCTCATCCGATATAGAACGGATGGCGGATCACGCAGTTAATATTGCAAAAGCGACAATACGCCTTGGGGAAAACCATGGCCTAACCGTCCACCCGAAGATTAGTCAAATGGCAGAAAAAGCTCGAGATATGGCTTCATTAGCTATTAAGGCCTTTGAGTATGAGGATATTTCACTCGCCAGACAGCTATCAGGGCTGGATGACGAAATCGATGAAATGTATGGACTGGTCATTCGTGAAATGCTGGATGAAACAGCGTCAAATCCACAGATGAACCAATATATAATGGAAATGGCATTTAGTGCAAGGTTTATTGAAAGGTATGCTGATCATATTACGAATATAGGAGAAAATATTTTCTACCTAGTAAAAGGAGAAACGTATAATTTAAATGATTAACAAATGAAATGAAAATAGCCTTAAACAAAAAAAGCACAGTTGCTAAAATAAAGGGTCCGTTTTCAGGTGCATATAGCTTAAATGACATATAAAATGACGCGATAATTGGTCGCGTCATTTTTCCTTTTATATCAATTTTTGATCATTTTAATATAATTTGACACACAAAATGACAGTTGTTTTTTCATAGGACAATAAGCATTGTACACGCAAAATAGTACGTCAATTTCGGTGCCATTTAGAATGTAAATTAAACCGATTTCATTCCAAAACATCCCATTTACTTGATATAATTATAAAAAAGCTTGTTGAACTAAAGAAGCAGATTTGTTGAATAAAAGGTTTGTATTTGAAGAGAACTTTAAGGAGGATATAAGTGAAAAAAGTGATTTTATTTTTGGTATGTTTATTATTGTTGATAGGTTGTTCTTATGAGACCGCAAAAACATCCAAACAAAATTGGGAAGAAAGCGCTACATTTGTTAGAAAAAGTGGATTTGTTTTTCGTATAGGCGATAATGGAAGATTTGGCTTTGGAGAATATGGTCCCTTTATTGCAGGTGAAACCCAAAAATATATGTGGCATTTTTGGGGTGACGCAGATACGTTAACAAAGCCATTTAAAGTAATCGGTGTTAGTAAAGAAACAAGTGAAAAAATAACTGTTCTTCAAAAACAAAATAATATGAATACTCTTGCTCCTAATAATGGTGCAGATCATCACTTGCCTTCTTATATGGAGTTACCAAATCCAGGGTTATGGAAGTTAGAAGTTTATTTCGGTGATGAATTGTTTGGGAATATTATTGTGAACGTAATAGAGAAATAAATACAGACCTTGTTTATCTAACGGGGGCGTTTCTGGAACAAGCAGGAACGCTTATTTTATTATCGAGGCAGGATTATAATAAAAGATAATAACATTAAAAATTTTGTTTAAACAATTGGGATAGGAGGATTCTATGAAAGACTGGCACGTTATTTTTCTTGGGGCTTGTATTTTAATTGGCGCATTTTGGATAGGTATTGCAATTGATGGAGTCAATATGAACATTAGCGATTTAATTACAGCCGTACAGGGAGTTGCTGATACAATTGAATATATATATAACAATAGCAATAAGTGAATCACTACACTTAAAGTAATGGGAGCTTTAATTTAAAAGGATCGTCTTATGATGTAAGACGATCCTGATTTTTTATGATGACATTTAGTGTGTCATTTCATTTACCAATTTAGGTGTCATTTATATGAATATTTTTAAAAATGCACCTCAAAACGGAACGCTTTATTGCTAAAACTGTGCTTTGCAAATTTCTTAATTGGTCAATACTTCGGCAATTTCATTATGGCTCATTCCGGATTGAATCTCAAATGTGCCAATTTGTATGAGTCTTGCATAATCGTTTTCTTCTAAATATTGTTCAAATTCCGTTTCGTTGTCAATGATGCCTTCCTCAGCGAGTTTAGAGGATATTTCATTAATCATCATTCCTGGTGTAACCTCAATTGTAATGGTTTTAGGCTCTTCTGAATTAGTTTTTTCCTCAGCAATTTCCTTATCATCTTTTTCTGTGTTTTCGTCATTACCCTTGTCTGACTGTTGTTGGTCATTCTTATCTTGTTGTTGCTTTTGAGATTCCAACGTTTCATTTAGTTTAGTCCATTCCTGCTGTTCAACGGTATGATACCCTTCATTTGCTAGGAAGGTTGTTGCCTCTTTGACGGTTAAGGCCTGCTGGCTTGTTGAATCATCATCCATTAGGTAAATAACCCCAATTATGAGAGTAGCAGTTAAAATACCCAATGAAAAGGAACGTAATGCATATTTCATTGAGCATCATCCTCGCTTTTCTCCATTGCACCTGGATAAATTTGTTGTAAGATAGCTCGTACATCATGCACCTTTAACGCTGTACTATTGGCAATTTGATCAATTGAAAAACCTACATCATGTAATTTTTTAATTTGATCATATACAGGTGGTTGCTTTTCATCAGACGAAGGTGTTGGTATGTCGAGGTCCGATGATACGGAATCCGATACTAATAATTCTTCTTCTAATACTTTCATTTTGTTTTTCAGACGATAAGTTTCTTGTAGCGTAGATATGGAAACATCTTCAATTTGATCCTCTAGATCCTTAAATTTGTCATTTGTAAAGAAAGAGAGGATAAAAAGAATAATCCCAACTACGACTAATGTGATTAATGTGAAAATCATGATAGTCCTCCTTTTAATCTATTCTAGTTATATCATATAATGGTGGAGTAGAAAATGAGGGATTATTACCAATTTCTTTTCCATTTAATAGATTCGTTACTTAAGATTCATTACTGGGGGTAATTTCTAATAATGAACTCTTGAATATATGTCGAAGCTTTGGTATTATGTATTAGTCTTACGATAAATGAAATGAAACGCTATGTACTGATATTGGAATGGAGGGAAAGAATCATGCGTGTACAAGTGACTCTAGCGTGCACTGAATCAAGTGACCGTAACTATATTACAACTAAAAACAAAAGAAACAATGCAGAACGTTTAGAATTAACAAAATTCTGCCCTCGCTGTAACAAACATACGTTACACCGTGAAACTAAGTAATAAAAATTAGAGTGTTTGGAATTCCGGTTATAGGGATTCAGACACTCTTTTTATATATAAAGAAATCTAAGGAGATAAAGATGGAGAAAAAACAACTACGTCAAAAAGGCAAACAAATTCTATCAGAGATGACAAGTTCTAAGAGAGAAAAGGTCTCTAAACAGATTGCAGAACATTTTCGAAAGACATCTTGGTGGCAACAAGCAAATGTAATGGGTGCAACTATTGCTCAAAGACATGAAATCGACACTACATACATAATTGAATTTGCGTGGAATTCAGGTAAGACTGTAGTGGTTCCTAAGTGTTTCCCAAAACAAGATCATTCGATGGCATTTTATCAAATTACGGATTTTAACCAGCTAGAAAAAGTGTACGCCGGATTATTAGAGCCAATCCCTTCTGAAAGTACCTTATATGAAAAGAAAGAAATTGATTTACTCCTTGTTCCTGGATTGTTATTTGATCAGAAGGGTTATCGGATTGGTCATGGTGGGGGATATTACGATCGCTATCTAAAAGGTTTTAATCATACTACGGTTTCAATAGCCACAAAACAACAAATCACCTCAGAAGTACCCCACAACGAATATGACATCCCTGTACAGCACATTATCACGGAGGATGGTGTCCTCTATTAAGTTTTACTCATTAGTTGTATATTTTGATAAAATATACAAAACCTAAAGGTAACTTCAATGAAGGGGTGTATGATGTGCGCTATTTCATCTGGGTATGTCTATTAGGTGTGGGTATATTTTATCTCTATGAACGACGCTTTAAAGTCATGAAATTTATTATATCTGTTGATATACTACGTAAAACCTTTACCAGGTTATTTATAAACTTACCTGGAATGAGAAAAAAGTTTATGGAATCTACTTTTTCACGTTCAGCTTCATAGTGCTGAACGTTTTTTATTGGTAAAAGGTTATATGAACCTTGAAGGAAAGAAGTACGTGAATGATTCCGAATTGACTGTTTTCGTGGTATGATAGGAGTTAGGGAGCGTGAATTCATGTACATTTATGATGAATATTATTTTTGGAGCATTGCTCACCAATTATTAGTTAAACATGAATTTAATTTGTTGCAGGTGAATGAACAAAACCAGGAAGTATGGCTCGAAAAATCCATGCAAAAAAAGTCTGTTGTGATTCGCTTATACTTGAGAAGTTTTGACTGGGCCAACCATGTAAAACAGGACCTTGCAACAGTCATGCAAAGAGTAAGTAATATTCAAAAGGCATTAAAACATAAAGATATCACTGTACATAACGTTTACGTTGCAGAAAATGGACCTGTGGATGATTGGGAGTCGTTAAAAAAGCCACATAAATTAAAAGATAAGAAAAATATATTGGTTCAGTCTTATTATTTAGAGGAAAGCGTAAGAAATAGTGAGTTGAATCGTTTGTTTGATACACTTAATCTTACAGGACCTAATATGTCAGTTGATGAAAAAGATCCTGAAGAAACTGCAAATCAAGTTCATCGTCTGAAGCATCAAATGATGAAATATCATCACCAAAAGAAAAAAGAAATTGAATCTC
Organism: Salinibacillus xinjiangensis; assembly: GCF_009649735.1. Classification (GTDB taxonomy): domain Bacteria; phylum Bacillota; class Bacilli; order Bacillales; family Alkalibacillaceae; genus Salinibacillus; species Salinibacillus xinjiangensis. Next base: position 203,942 of record NZ_WJNH01000005.1, on the reverse strand, counting down.
TTTTTACATATGGCAAGCCTAGATTTACCTATTTTCTGTTAGCCGTCAATATCATTATGTTTTATTTATTAAGCACAACTCCAGGTGGATCAACGGATACAAAAAATTTAATTAATTGGGGAGCTAAATTTAATCCTTATATATTGGAAGGGGAATGGTGGCGAATATTTTCATCCATGTTTCTCCACATAGGTGGTTTACATATTTTTATGAACATGATTGCCCTCTACTATTTAGGCAATACTGTGGAACGAATGTACGGTAGCATAAAGTTTGTGTGTATCTATATATTAGCCGGGCTTTTTGGAGGTATGGCAAGCTTTGCACTTAATGATGCTGTTGCCGCTGGTGCTTCTGGGGCGATCTTTGGATTGTTTGGTGCGCTGCTATTTTTTGGTCTCGTCAACAAAAAACTGTTTTTTCAAACGATGGGAAGTAACCTCTTATTTATTATCGGTTTAAATATTTTTCTAGGTATCAGCGTGCCTAGTATTGATAATAGTGCACACGTGGGCGGGCTTATAGGTGGCTTTTTGGCCGCTGCTATGGTACAGATGCCGAAACGTAAAAAAGCACTCATTCAATTAAGCTCTTTTGTGTTGTATGCGGTGGCCATGGTTGGGTTAATGTTTTATGGAATAGAGCAGTCTGACACAAGCAACAGTCCACAAACGGCAGCTGTTTTAGCTCAAGAGTACTTGGAGGAGGAGCGTTATGATGAAGCCATTGATTTGTTATCAGTTGCAATACAGGAAAACGAAAACAAAAATGAACTACTATATTTTAACCGCTCCGTCGCTTATTACTACACGAATAACATGGATAATGCCCGCAGTGACCTAGAAACTGTCATTGAAATAAATCCTGAGTTTGCAGAAGCTCATTATAATCTTGCACTTGTTTATAGTAATCTTGATTTGTATGATCAGGCATATGAACACGCTGAGCAGGCAGTAAAGTTAAAACCAGACCAAAAAGACTGGGTTGACTTTAAAGAGCAATTAACTGAAATCAGGAATTCTTTGAATTAAACGATGATGCTGTCCGCTTGGATCTTTAAATAGTACAAAAATAAATTCTCCTTTATGATCAACTAATATAATCGGCATATAAGTATTAATAGCCTTAAATTCATGATCGTTATGACTTGGAATTCCGGTTACATAATTTTTATAAAGTCCTTCCCATAATTGACCAATGACTTGTCTAGTTTGTTCGTTGGTTAAGGTCGGGAAGGAATTATTTTTATATTTCCATAAATTGACTAGCGGAATTTCTAAAAAATCTTTTGCTGAAAGATCGTAGTAGTTCATCAGTTCATTCCAATAGTAGTTGAGTGTTTGATTTTTTGCATGATCTAGTGTTTGCTCCCACTCTTTTTCATTCTTCTCAACAGGTTCCTTGAAGGATTCTAGTGGTGCGTGAGGGGAGTCAATGACATATAGCTCATCATAAGTCATATCTTGAATACTTTTTATGACATCATCAGGATAATGAACTTCTCCATGATGAAACGTAATGGCTTCATAATGACTACTATCCTCACCATTTACAACAGTCTTTTGGGTGAGCGCATTCGCTTCTTCCTTCCATTGATTTAATATCCCCTTTAGTTTTCCATCTACAAAAAGAAGTGAAATGTCTTGTCTTAGATATACGGGTTCTGTTAGTTGCGAATAAATGTCCCATTGAATTTTATAAGAATCTTCATCCATTTCGGTAAGTAATTTTAAATTAGTGGACGTTTCCGTAAATTCTTTGCTTTCATCAAATGGAAAGTATTTGATTACTTTTTGCTCCTTGCTATCAAAGTTCACAATGATTATGGATAAGATCAGGGTGATGAGTAATACATAACTGATATTTTTCATGACATCCATTCCCTCTTTCTTATAGCCTGTCTTCATTTAAATGTATGACCTGTTTTTTACCGATATTCTTTTTTGAAGACGGATTATTTCTACTGTGTATGTATGTTTACTACAAAATAACGAAAACTAATTTTTAGTAGAAAAAAAGCAGATAGGTGAGTCTATGTCAGAAAAACAACCCATAATGAAGAGCTTTGAACGCAATATTGAATATATGAAAGAACGCCTTGGTGTGGACAAAAGCTTTGACATTATTCATCTAGACTTGGAATATGCCGAGAAAAGAATGGCTATGTTTATGGTGGATGGATTTGTTAAGGATGACATTTTGCATTATTTAATGAAACTCTTAGCAAAGCTTGAACCGGAGCAGTTAGAGCCAGATCCATTTGAGAAACTGTTAAAAAAATATATTCCTTATGTTGAGATTGATTTTGTTGATGACTTAAATAAAGCCGGGGATTTAGTTTTATCAGGACCTACAGCTTTATTTGTTGAAGGGCTTTCCAAAATCATTATGATTGACGCACGTACTTATCCTGTAAGAGGGCCAGCAGAGCCTGACTTGGAGCGAGTAGTTCGAGGTTCTCGTGATGGATATGTAGAAACGATTGTATTCAATACTGCTCTTACGCGAAGAAGAGTGCGTGACCGTTCACTTAGGATGGAGTATTTGCAAATTGGAAGGCGCTCTAAAACAGATATTTGCTTATGTTATATAGATGAAATTGCCGATGATCAAAATGTTGAACATCTTAAGAAGACATTAAAGGCGATTGATACTGATGGGTTGCCAATGGCTGAGAAAACAGTTGAGGAGTTTTTGGAAGGAAGGCATTGGAATCCATACCCAACCATTCGTTACACGGAAAGACCTGATACAGCTGCAGCTCATCTCTATGAAGGGCATGTCTTAGTTATTATTGACGGCTCTCCTAGTGTGATGATTACACCAGCCACTTATTGGCATCACTTACAACATGCAGAGGAGTACCGGCAAAAGCCAGCTGTCGGTTCTTATTTACGATTTGTCCGTTTTATTTCAGTTTGGCTATCTTTATTTGTATTACCTTTATACTATTTGTTATCGACAGACCCCAATCTCTTACCAGCGGGTTTGGAATTTATTGGACCTAGTAAGCCGGGTGTGTTGCCGCTGATAGCACAATTTATCATAGCCGAAATAGGGATTGATATGCTCCGAATGGCTGCGATTCACACACCTTCTTCACTCGCAACAGCACTAGGTTTAGTTGCGGCTATAATGATTGGACAGGTAGCGGTTGAGGTTGGACTGTTTTCCAGTGAGGTTGTACTATATTTATCCATTGCTGTGATGGGTACATTTGCAACCCCAAGCTATGAATTGAGTATGGCCAATCGGTTAGCTCGAATTATTTTTCTATTGGTTGCGAGTTTCTTTGGACCAACAGGTTATGTCGTGGCAATTACGATTTTTCTTCTGTATTTATCCAACATCAAGGCCTTTCATATTCCATATTTATGGCCTTTTATGCCATTTGACTTTCGAGCGATTCGAGACATTGTAATACGTGCACCTATGCCACTCAAAAATAGACGACCAAGTTTTCTTGATCCGAAAGACCCAGACCGCTAATTGTTAGCGGTCTTTTTAAAGGCTGTTTTCGTAAACGTTGGTGCTTTTATACTTTGAGGTTGATAGAAACTGCGACGTAGTTATAAGCTTTAAGACTCGCAAAGTCGTTCAGATGATGAGTGCATGTTTATCGTTTCAGCAGTATTTTTTCGATTGTCATGAGTGAGTCGTGACGACCGAAAAATTGGCAAGGAGCCAAATATGGGTGTCATGAGAGGTTCATGACGACCCAAAAAACAGCAAGGAGCCAATAACAGTCGTCATGAGGGGTTCATGCCTTACAACTCTTATTTATATTCCTTTTTCAACCGTTCGTTGTTATAATAGGTCCAGGTGATAATATGAATACAATTTATGACGTTCAACAACTACTTAAAAAATTTGGGACAATCATTTATATTGGCGACCGACTTGCTGATTTGGAGCTCATGGAAAATGAGATAAGAGAATTATATCAGGCACAATGCATCACAACAAAAGAATATCAAATGGCTATTTTATTGCTACGTCAAGAGGCATCACAGTATAGAGATCAAACAAAAGGGTGACAAACATGGAAAAGTATTACATAGGTGTTGATATAGGTGGTACAAGTATAAAACAAGCATTAATTACCACAACAGGAGTTATAGTAGATAAGTGGGAAACACCTACCGATAAACAAAGAGGTGGATCACTAATTCCTTTACATATCGCAACATCAATTAAACAAAAATTAGCTGAACACCACATAAACAAAGAACAAATCATTGGGATAGGGGCTGGTGCTCCTGGCTTTGTCGATGTAAAAAATGGTGTTATCTACGAGGCTGTTAATATCGGATGGGAAAATTTTCACTTAAAAGGGCTAATCGAGAAAGAATTAGATATTTCAACATATGTGTTGAATGATGCCAATTTAGCTGCATTAGGAGAAAATTGGTTAGGAGCAGGTCAAGGACATGATCACTTAATAGTCGTTACGCTTGGAACTGGTGTTGGCGGGGGAATCATCGTCAATGACCAAGTTATCAATGGTGTTAATGGGACAGGCGGGGAAATAGGTCATATTATCGTGACTCCAAATGAAGGGGAACACTGTAACTGTGGAAGACTCGGGTGTATTGAAACATATGCGTCCGCAACAGGTATAGCAAGGCTTGGTATTCAGGCAATCCAGGAAGGGAAAACGACTTCTCTCAGCCAAGTTTATGACACAACCGGAACGCTTACTTCCAAGGATGTATTTGCTGAAGCGAGTAAAGGGGACCAAGTAGCCCAGGCAATCATTGACTATATTGCTGATTTGCTCGGGAGAATGCTTGCAAACCTTTCCGTCGCTATAAACCCATCTAAAATTGTCATTGGTGGAGGCGTTTCAAAAGCTGGTGAACAGCTTTTGCAGCCAATAAGATTGTCATTTGAATCTTATGCGCTCAACCGTATAGCAGATGCTTGTGACATTGCCATAGCCCAATTGGGTAATGATGCAGGTGTAATTGGTGCAGCTTACTTCGTTAAACAGCAACAATAAGATTACAATGCAATAAAAATGTAAACCACTCAAATTGTGTAGTCCGTTCATTCGTACTACACAATTTTTTTATTGATGAATACACTTAAGGGTGTACCAAGGGTAACGCTATTATTTTTCATTTTAGTCTTGAAATCTTAATACATTTGTAAAGGAATTTGTTGGAAAAACCTATTGACTTTAAAGTTAAAGACGTTAAAATAAAGTGGTTAGTTTTTACACAGATTTCATTTTAAAGATGGCTGTGGCCTGTACAGCCACAAAGACTCCTGTTATAATTGGAAGTCATTAACAAAAATAATGTAAAAAGTTTTTTAAAAAATTTTGTAGGGGACATTGTTCATTAAGACGTTAATAGAATGGATAATTTAAAATTAAATGAAACATTTTTATGATGTTAAACGTCATAGTATATAGAGAAAAAAACTATTAATATTTGAAAATACGTTATCCACAAAATAGAAAGTTAAGCGACAAGGAGGAAGTTGCAGTATGCTACAGCGTTTTAAAATGCCCTTATTTTTGATTGCGGCCTTAATGTTTGGCTTGAAATCGTATATTCTATATCGGTTTGTCTTTGATTTATCAATTGAAAATACAATGCAAGAAATTATATTATTTGTGAATCCATTTGCTACATCAATCGTAATTTTCTCGTTTGCTGTACTTATGAAGCCAGAACGACAGAAGAAATATATAAAATATATGGCCCTATTTGGAACAATTCTATTATATGTAAACTTAGGTTACTATCGAAACTTTACCGACTTTATTACATTACCAACAATCATGCAATTCAAAAACCTTGGAGATTTGGGATCCAGCGCAACTTCATCAATAAAAATGGGCGATATCTTATTATTTGTTGATATCATTATCCTTTTTTACTTATCGAGGAAATCACAAACTGGTCTCGTTTACCAGTTTCAAAGAAAAAGCAAGCTTTCCATTTTAGCTCTTTCATTTGCAATTCTACTCACAAACTTTGTACTCGCTGAAATTGAACGTCCAATGCTATTTAAACGTGGCTTTGACCGTGAGTATCTTGTGAAGAACGTAGGATTATTTAACTACCATGTCTATGATATTGTCATTAATTCTAAAACAAAGGTTCAAAAGGTATTAGCTGATGGAAGTAAACTAAATGATGTTGAAGAGTATGTCGACAAGAACGTTGATCAGCCTAAATCTGATTTATGGGGTATAGCTAAAGACAAAAACATTATTTACATCTCATTAGAGTCCGTTCAGAGCTTTGTGATTAACAAAAAAATAAATGGAGAGGAAATCACACCTTTCTTAAACGATCTTATTGAGGACAGTTATTATTTTAAAAACTTTTACCATCAGACGAACTTAGGGAAAACATCTGACTCAGAATTTATCGTTGAAAACTCCCTATACCCTTTACCGAATGGTTCTGTATTCTTTACACATGCTCAAAATGATTATCATGCTGTTCCAGAAATTATAAAAGATGAAGGCTATTATTCAGCCGTATTCCATGCAAATAATAAGTCCTTCTGGAATCGTGATGTCATGTATGAATCATTAGGATATGACCAATTTTATTCTGAGCGTTTTTACAACGTAAATAAGGAGAATACAATTGGCTGGGGATTAAATGATAAATCCTTCTTTGATCAATCTATAAAATATTTAGAAAGCATGCCAAAGCCTTTTTATTCAAAGTTTATTACGTTAACGAATCATCATCCGTTTGAACTAGATGAAAAGAATGCTAATATTGATCAATTTGATTCAAATTCCAGAACATTGAATCAATATTTCCCAACTGTCCGTTACACAGATGAAGCTGTAAAGCAATTTTTTGAACAGTTAAAAGAAAGTGGCTTGTACGAAGATTCCATTATCATTTTATATGGTGACCATTATGGTATTAGTGATTATCACAACAAAGCAATGGGTCAATTCCTAGGTAAGAAAATTACACCATATGACAATATTCAATTACAAAGAGTTCCGTTAATTGTTCATATTCCTGGAAATGAGGATGACCGCGTCATTGATAAAGTCTCTGGACAAATTGACCTAAAACCAACCGTGTTAAATATGTTAGGAATTGAAAATAAGAATGACATTACATTTGGAACTGACTTATTTGCTAAGAAACCAAACGATTTTATCGCATTTAGAAATGGTGACTTTGTCAATGAAGAGAATGTATTTACTGAAGGCACTTGCTATGACCGTAAAACAGGAGAAGAGGTAGACATGAAGGCATGTGAACCATTAAAGGATAAAGTTCTTGAAGAGCTAGGATATTCAGATGAACTAATCTATGGGGATCTGTTTAGGTTCTTTGATTTCGGAAATACACCTAATAACCAAAATAAAAATAAGTAAATAATAAGATCCCGTATCACATTGTGATACGGGATCTTATTTAATGTTATAATAATAGGCAATCACTAGCGTATATGGCTAAATGATTGCCTATTTGTCATTACGAATTAGGAAATAGTTCACTAACAATTGTCATTACTGAAAACCAACCGAAAACGAGTACGGAAATTCCAGCAAACCCTACAGCAAAAATATTTCTTGATTTCAATTCACGGAATACCGCAATAGCACACAAAATCGTAACTACTAAGAGCATGATTCCTAGAACCATTTTAGTAACCCCCTTTTTATAAGTGCAAAATGTGCGTTAAAATAAGATAAAGCTATACTTAATATGTATTTCGTTTCCCACTCTCATACATTTTATATAAATTTCTATGCTTTGTCGAGGATTTTCACAAAATTTTAGGAGGATGAATTTATGGAGGTAAAACAATTATCATTAGGGCCATTAGGAACAAATTGCTACATTCTTCATGATAAAAAACAAGCAATGATCGTAGACCCTGGTGGTGACGCAGAAAGGCTTAAATCATACATAAGAGAAGAAGGGCTAAAGCCAATAGCTATTTTACTTACACATGCACATTTTGATCATATAGGCGCAGTAGAAGACATAAGTAAGGAGCATAATTTAGAGGTTTATTTACATCGTGAGGAACATCAGTGGCTGAAGGACCCTATGCTTAATGGTTCAAAATTATTTGGAGTTACAGCACCAATTACCACGAGTGAGGCGGACCATGAACTTAATGAGGGCTCGTTAACGATTGCAAATTGGACATTTGAGGTTTTTCACACACCAGGTCATTCACCAGGTAGTGTTTCCTTTGTTTTTGAGAATGATGGATTTGTGATTGCTGGAGATACATTATTCCAAGGAGGAATTGGTAGAACCGATTTACCAAATGGAAATCATAATCAGTTGATCAATAGCATAACTCAAAAACTCTTTACTTTAGATGATGAGACAATTGTATACCCTGGACATGGTCCTGAAACAACTGTTGGGTTTGAAAAACAAAACAATCCATTTTTCTAGGATAACTCAAAACTAAAAAAAAGACATGAGTAAAGCCCCTTCTAAAAAGAAGGGGCTTTGGGGGGATGTGCTCTGCTCTTAATTGGTTAGGGATTAGTTAAGCTACTAATAAAACTATATAACTATTTAAACACTGTGTCAATAGTGTAAACTAAAAAAGGAGTCAAAAATGAAAGAAATTATCCGTAATTTGATTCGTAATTCTGATGAATATGCAATTCCTTATGACACTTTTATAGAACAGGCTTTATATCATCCGGCTCATGGTTATTACACGAAAGAACATGAGGTGTTTGGTAAAGAAGGGGACTTTTTTACGGCTAGCACAACGGGAAGTGTATTTGCAGAGGTGATGGCTCATTATTTTATTCGGGCTGCTAATATACTGCAACTGCCATTGAACATTTTGGAACTAGGTGGTGGTAATGGACGTTTTGCCAAACAAGTCTTAGCTACTTTAGAGAAATACGAGGTAGAACGAGTCAATTATATTTTTATTGAAAAAAATCTGTATTCTAGGGAAAAGGTTCAACAGGTGGTACCTAAGCAGTGGGGTTTCCAATCCTATCAATCTATTCATGCTTTTAACGAGGATAACATTCATTTTGAAGGCATAGTATTCTCAAATGAGTTTTTAGACGCTCAGCCGGTTTCTGTGGTTGTAAATCGGGGGGATTTACTCAAGGAGATTTGGGTCACTTTAGATGAGTCAGGGGAGTTCGTTGAGGTAGAAAGGAAATGTTCGCAGCAACTATTGGAGTGGATAGAGAAATACCAAATCAATCTTGCTAACAACCAAAAAATAGAGGTGCCACTCTACATGGAACCCATATTGAATAACATTTCCGGTGTTGTAAAGAAAGGGCTAATCATAACGTTTGATTACGGATATCAGTCTGAAGAGATAAAACATCCAAGTCGAAAGGATGGTAGTTTACGAGGCTATGACCATCATCAATTAAAGCCAAATGTTCTAAAGAATGTGGGAAACATGGATATTACTCATCATGTTCTATGGGAGCCGTGGATTGAGATTGGCCATGAAAAGGATATTAAGACCCTGAGCTTATTAAATCAAAGTCGATTTTTACAAGATTACGGACGTATATTGGATTACTTAGGAACGAATGATGTCAATCATCCATTTTCGCCTGAAGCCAAACGTAATCGCACCATCATGACATTGATAAATGGAGAATGGATGGGCAATATGCTTGATGTATGTATACAAACCAAAGGGGTAAATGATTCGTTAACCAATAAGTTTATACAAAAATACGAAAAAGAAAGGTCCAGGACATAATCCTGGACCTTTCCTTGCAATTGTACTTTTGTTTTTAATGACCAAATGATGGTACTAAAAGGAATGATGTATAGTACGTAAATCCAATAAAAAAGACAGTACAATATGCACCGAATATGTACATGTACAGGCGCTCAGATAGCTTTAGGTATCCTAGTGTTACAAAGAATACAGTTTGAGCCAAAAACAGCATGGATGTATTTAACATATCCCCTACGTAAAACATGACAGTAAAAATACCAGTCCAAAACCCGAGCACACGAAACATACGATCCATATCTATCCCCCTCCTTTTACGGGTGAGTCATCAAAAGTTATTATAAACTACCTAAAAAAGAAAGTAAATGAACTTTTTGTTACACTATAATAATTTATAAGTTCCAATCGGTAGACAGTATAAGAGCAACTCGGCAACTAAAGGTTTGCGCTAAACCGTTGTTTTGTACATACATGCTTGACAACCATCTAACATATTACTTTCTTTTAGAGTTACATCCGTGTATAACTCTTCTAGCATCCCTCTTATGAAGTAACGGTGCATCTCACATATGGTTTGATTTTCATCTTGAAATGCGATCTCTTTAAAGGGACAGTTGAAAATTTTGATGGAAACTACATTGGAGCCCTCATTATAGTTAACTTCTGGATGTAAACCAAGCATTACTGAAGTCTCTCTCAGGATATCTAGCTTTTGTGTTTTCGTTAAGGTATCCGCTTTACTTCTTGGATATTTTGTGGTCAAAATATGTTTGCCATATTTTTTTCCGGTTTCCAGTAAAGCTTCCTTACCTGGATCCCCCAGTGAAAGTAAGGTTTCAATTGCTATTTTAGCTAACGTTTCATAATCACGAAATGGAAATTGTAATTGAACAACTTCATCAGATAATTGGTAAATTCGGTAAGGGCGACCACCTTTTTGGTTCTTTTGTAGCTTAGAATTTACCATCCCTATATCTTCTAGTTTCGTTAAATGTAGTCTTGCTACATTTGGATGTATGCCAAAACGTTCAGCAATTTCCTGAACATTTACAACATCATGCTTTTGAGAAATATACTCATAAATGTTAAGGCGTGTACCGTCATTTAATACGTTTGTAATCTTTAAAGTTTCTTTCACGGTATGTTTCCTCCCCCAAGGAACAAAGGATCATTCATACCTATCATACTAAAAGAATGAGGAAATGAAAATCATTTCCTCTGAATACATCCTGGAATGATGGTGATTATTCCAAACTGGGCTAGCTGGATTCGAACCAGCGAATCACGAGACCAAAACCCGTTGCCTTACCACTTGGCTATAGCCCAATTTTAGATACATTCATAGTATGGCAAACGTGAGATTATTTATTCAGAAAATCCTTGAACAAGAAAAGGTAAATTTACGGTTACGGTGTAAGGGGAATCATTTATGGTTTGAAGTTCAAATCGAGCTTTTATCGTACTTTTATCGATGGCTGAATAGGTAATATGAACTTGTCCATCAGGATAGGAATACAAAAGTGCTTGATCATGTTTGGTCGGGGTTAAGTAGTGAAGATTAGAATAAAATTCATTATATCCAGACAACATTAGGCTTTCTAAAATGATTTGCTCCTCCTGTATGCGAACAAGTTCTCTTTCCGTGTTTAAGGATTGTAATGATTGGTGTACGATTAGCAAAACAGTAAAGAAAACAATGAAAATATAGGGGAACAAGAATCCTTTTTCATTTTTCTTCACCTGGTGAAGGTAATATATAAAATGTTCTTTCATAATGATTTCCCTCCAACATCTTTACTTGAACCTCAAGTTTTATATCTTCTTTCTGAAAGAAGATAGATTCGACATTAAATAAAAGGATCTCATGCCCTGTGAAATTCACTCTTCTCCTAATTGCACTCTCATATTGGTCAATCACGATGAGCTCGTTAACATCATTTTGCATGAGTAGGGTTTTAGAAGTAGCATCTACATTTTCACTTTGATACAACTCCCTCTGAAGGAAGTGAAAAAATGTTGTCATCGAAATTTCTTCCTCTAGGGAGTATTTTTCTATCTTTGAGAAGTGCAATAGGGTTTGTGAAAGATAGGGTACAACAACCAGAAAGATCGTAAGGGAGAGTAGTACAGACAGAAGGGTAAAGCCTTTATTATGATGGTGGCATCTTGATAAATAAGCACTTAGTTTCTGGTATGTTTTTTTCATTTTCCCAATAAACACATCCTCGTCGTACTTTGTTTTGGTATGTGAATTCCAGTGTACCTTGTATGCGGTTGATGGTTATTCGTTTCGTAATATCATGATTTTCATTGTAATGAAGAAGCTCCTGATAAAGAGTGGACACCATACCTAACTGGACTTGTAGGCTGTGACGTTCTTTTAGAAGATGCTGCGTAATCGGCAAAATGGTTAGGGTAATCATGAGGAGAACTGCAAAGGATAAAAGCGTGTCCATCAGAACAAAGCCCTTATGATTGTTTCGTAACATAAAATCTTCCCTTTCCAAATGGAAATGTTACTTTATAGCTTTCTGCTCGGGTATTTACCAGGAACGAACCTGGTGTACGGAGAGTACCAGTTAAATTAAAGGCAAATCGGGTCGGAAAGACGTTTAAATTAAGTTCTATGGTGCGGGGATAGGATCGTTCCATAAGCTTTACTTGTCTTTTTGTGTCTATCAAATGATAGGAGTGGTTATCAGGCTGGAATACTAATCGTACTTCACTCTGATATGTAATCGTATAGTTCTGCATATACAGAATGTCCATTTCTAATGTGTCTAAAAATTGCCTAACCTCAAGCTTTTCATATACATCATCGTTTAGAGGAAGGGTAACAACAAAAATAGTCATAAATAGCGATAGTACGATAAGCATTTCTACTAAGGTGAAACCGGATTGATTATAATATTTAGCCATCGACTACGTCAGATGCCGTGAAATCTGTAATCTCTATCGTTTCATTACAAGGATTATTTCCATCTAGATCTATTTGTGTTAAATCGGTTGGATTAACGCCGTTTTCAATTTTATAAACTTGGATCTGTGATTCTACCATCTCCTTATATGCTTCACAACCCTTAGTATCAATTAGTTCATTGTGTTTCGTGACATTAGGAATCGTAATCAATAACAAAATAGAAATTATCATCAAAACGACGAGCATCTCAATTAATGTAAAACCCTTTTCATTTTTCATTTTCATTCTCCTTTATCTTTAAATCTGTTGAATTAGGTCAAACATAGGAATCAGAATGGAAAAGTAAATCATAACTATCATGACTCCAAAAAGTAAATAGAAGGCAGGTTGAATTAAGCTAAGAACTTTTGTTGTTTTCTCAAGCATCGTTTCGGTAAGAAGTAAAGCATAATTGTGTAAATCCTTCTCTAAAGTCCCATCCTTCAGGCTCCTCTCAAAAATAAGGCTAAGTTCGTCCTCCATCAATTCAAATTCTTGTATTGTATGTTCGAGTACTTTCCCAGTATAAATGGCCTGTATCATTTTAGTTGCATAAATCCTCACAATCGGGAGGTGCCTTTGTTCCGAAATGATTTGCAGAGCCTGTTTAATAGGGATGCCACTTTGTAATAGAGAACTGAAATGAAAACTAAACAAACATGATGTTTCGAGGCTTTTCACTTTTCTAAATACGGGGACATGGCGATAAAGGTTGATTTTTGCACTTGTAGATAATTTATTTTTCACTAAGCCCCAGAGGGTTATAGTAGTTACTATAATCATCATTAATCCAAAAAAAGTAGTTATGATGACATCAATACTTGTAAAAATCTTCGGTGAGGTTGAGGAATGATTGGTTTGAAAGTCTTGATACAGCCCTTGTAATGATGGTAGGAGGAAAAATTTTAAGCTAATCATTAAGCAAAGAAGGATTAAAAGAATTATTAATGGATATTGCATCACCCTTTTAAATTTTTCTTGAAATTGCTGTTGATGAATTAATAACTTTGATGCACTTCCTAAACTCTTACCTAATTGACCGGTAGAACGTGAGAAAAATAAATAAGAGCATACAATAGGAGAGAATCCTAACTGCATAAATATTTGGTCAATATAAGCTCCCTGAACTAGCGATTTTTCAATGTAAGCTGCTAATTGGCCCTGCTTCGAATCTAAAGAAATTAATTGTAGAGCTTTATTAATGGTGTAGCCATTTTCTAATAATGTTGAAAGCCGTTTGGACAATAAAATTTGATCATATAAAGATAGTTTTTTATTTAGTGTTGTGTTCTGACTAAAGCGTACATTCATTAATAAAACCAAGAGCATAGGCTTTCCTCCTTAATTGGGTAAACGATTGAAATGAGGTATTCTTATGAGGGGAAATCCCTTGTATCGCGTGGTGTAGAAGGCTGTTATCGAGCAATTCTAGAATGGCTGCTCGTCCCATGGCTTTATGATGCTGCTTGTGTTCTACAGATATGAGCTGTTGAGAGGCAACCCCAACTAATGTTTGTTCTAAATCGGTTTTTGAGATGCCCATATCCAATAATCTGAAAATGGTACCAAAAGCATTCTTAGCATGAATTGTACTTAAGACCAGGTGACCTGTGAAGGCGGCGTGAAACGCGAATCGCGCTGTGTGTTTATCCCTGATCTCACCAACCATTAAGATATCTGGATCATGTCTTAGAGCGGCTCTTAACCCAGCATCATAGGTAATTCCTGCTTTTTCATTCACCTGTACTTGCAGGATATTGTCTAAATCTCGTTCTATAGGGTCTTCTAGGGTTATGGCTTGGTATGGACTATTCTTCACAAGTGATTGTAATAAGGCATACATAGTTGTTGTTTTGCCGCTTCCTGTCGGGCCGGTGAAAAGGATCATTCCATTAGGTCTCTTAATCCAATTAAGTAACGTATTACTTTGCGAAGGGAACAGGAAGAGCTCCTCTAGTTGTGGAACTAACTGTCGTGGAAGAATTCGAACCGCTAGACTTTCGGATTCATCAACTGGTAGGGTAGAAAAGCGGAGATCAAAAATGAGTTGATGCTGATGGTGGGTCAATGTTCCATTTTGTGGTTTACGTGTTTCGGCTATATCCATACCTGTTGAAAACTTGTAAAAAGCTAACAGCGTATGATACTCGTTTTTTGGAATGGAAAACATAAATGTTCGGTAGCCACCAATGCGAAAAAATATATCTGTTTTTGTATGTACAGGGGAAAAGTGGATATCTGTTGCAGATTTTGATATAGCCTTTTGCAAGATTTGCTTTGATGTTTGCTCAGTAGTATTCAAAACAAACCTCCTTTCAAAATAGGTCGATGTAATGGTATTTTATACATGATTTAAGTATATGTCATGGAAACAAAAAGGGATAATAGCTGATATTTAGAAGTAAATATTGTAAAATACCCCAATAAAAATGGGATTTTAATGTTGAAAAAAGACGTAAAGTAATGGAGTGGACAAAATGAAAAGTATTTGTTTAATTGGTTTTATGGGGAGTGGAAAAACAACGATAGGTGAAGCAGTAGCCAAGAAATTGGATTTGACGTTTTTGGATACTGACAGTGAAATTGAAAAGTGGAGAGAGTTCGATATACCGACTATATTCGAAACGGAAGGCGAAGGTCGTTTTCGCGAATATGAAACTCAAGTGTTAAAAAAACTTCCCTTTCAATCTGCGGTGATTGCAACAGGTGGGGGTATTATTGAAAAGGAAGAGAATCGAAAGTGGTTATCTGAGCATTTCTTTGTAGTTTACTTACAGACGAGTTTTGATGTCATTCAACAACGTCTAGATGGAGATGAAGGTCGTCCATTATGGAATCAAGAGTTGGAAAAAAAAGAGAAGCTTTATAAAGAAAGAAAGCCTAAGTACATAGAATGTGCCGATTTCATTTTAAACATAAGGAAACAAAGTGTGAGTGAGGTTGTCGACCAAATCGTAAGTGGAATAAAACAAATCTAAGCTGGAGATACTGAGGGTAAACACCTAGTTTCGGAGTGATTGCCATTGTCAGGAAACGATCTTGTCAAATATATGACACAAGAATTTATGAAATATATACATTTATCTAAAGATGAAAAAGAACACAGAAAAAAGATTCGTAAGCAAGAAAAAGTGAATAAGTCACATCGATATTTTGGTATGTTACCATCTGCATTAAAAATGTTTTGGAACAATCGGAAGAAGGGAAGTTAAGTTTCCCTTCTTTTTTAATGCAATCCTTTAATGACTTGATTCTTCGTTTCTTCACTTAAATAAAACAATCCCCCATTTATGGTTTCAACTTGAATCTCAGGCATCAGCCTCTTTTGTAAATGATCCAATTCGTTTTGATAACGGGTTGTTAGCTCTTCTTTATCCTCTTCATCACTTGCAGCTAAATAAGATTCATAAAAATGATTAAGGATTTCTTTCTCCTTGTTAAAATGATTAAAAGCATCCTCTGCCCACTCATGTTTTTGGGAATCGATATATTGCTGAATATAATTCTCAATACGCTTATATCCACTAGTGATACGAATAATAGGGGAAATTGTGTAACAATAATCGGGAATTACACTGGAAAAAGAAAGGTCTTGAATGAGCTCCATAAAATTAAATACCATAGTTCCATTGATTAACTGTAGCCCAATGGATAAAATTTCATCCTTTTTTTGTCTGCCCTTGTAGGAGATTCTTATGTTACTCACTAACCAAGGCTGCAACGAGGAACGATTGGTTTGTTCATACTGCATTGTAAAACGTCCCTGTTGTAGTTGGGATTGGAATATTTGATGGAGTCGAGGGGAGCCAAAATGAATCCATTCCCCTTTCTCCTCTCGTCGATCTGGGCTTGATAGAAATGTTAAGGTAGCTGGGGTCCCTTCTTGCCCGATCTTTTTGATGTATTCCCAATAGAAAGGTCGGTTCATTAATAATCGATCTAAATCCTCATTTAAGGTTACGGTTAGTTTTCCGCTTTCGTTTTCTTTAATCTCACATTTATTAAGTGTGAAAAAATTGACCAGGTAATTATGAATGGCTTGTTGTTCCATCTTGATCCACCTCATCTTGGGCAGCATCTTGGAAGGCTGCAGTTAAATTTTCTAGTTTAATTCTTGCTTCGCCAGGTGTTTCTGATTCTGCATAAATTTCCTTAATTTCATTTTCAAGACTTGGGATGTTGAGCTGCTGTAGAATGATATCTAAATCACCAATAACACGCTCAAATAAATTTATTTTTTCATACAACAAGGAAACCAAATGCTCATCAATGGTGTTTTTAATGGCTAAATAATAGATATTGACGTTTTCCTTTTGACCAAAACGATGAACACGACCGATTCTTTGCTCTAAACGCATCGGGTTCCATGGAAGATCATAATGAATCATGTTATGACAAAATTGAAGGTTAATCCCTTCGCCACCTGCTTCAGTAGCAACTAATACCTGTGCGTGATTTTGGAATAATTGCGTCATCCACTCTTTTTTACTGCGTTTGAACCCACCACGAAATGGTACAGAAGAAATCCCATGCTGCTGCAAATACCACTGTAAATAATACTGAGTGGCTCGGTACTCGGTAAAAATTATAAATTTTTCTGTGGAATCTTGAATAATATCGACAACCTTCTGGGCCTTTGAGTGATGGGGAAGCTGCTCAATTTTTTGGATGATTTCTTGATTCCATTCTTCATCCTTGTACTTCTCGGCTTTTTCTTCAAACATCTTTTTTAATGATAGGTATAATGCTTCCCGACTTGAACAAAACTCTCGCTTCAAGGTTATGGATGTAAAAGGGTCTTGAGAAAACAATTCATGATCTAACTGGTCGTATACCTTTTGCTCCTCATCACTAAAGTTAATCCATACCGTTTCAACATTCCGTTTAGTCCACTCAATACCTGTGTCTTCTCTTCGGTTACGAACCATTACATCTTGAATCAATTGCTTTAATTTTTCATCCTCTTTTAAAGCCGTCCGTTTATTGCCAAAAGTTTTGGTAAATTCTTCATAGCTACCTAAAAACCCTGGCTTTAAAATGGTAACGAGATTAAATATATCAGATAATTGGTTTTGAACCGGTGTTGCGGTTAAAAGTAAGCAGTATGTCTTTTTTAAACTGTTTACAAACTGATAATTTTTTGTTTTATGATTTTTAAGCTTGTGAGCTTCATCGATGATAAGAAAATCATAGTGCTGATCAAGAACAATTTCACGATGTGGAGAGCGCTTAGCCGTATCAATGGAAGAAACCACAACATCACACTGTTCCCACACATACAATTTCCGTTGTGAAACGGCTGGGATATAAAATTTTTCATTCAATTCCTTTACCCACTGATTAACTAGAGAAGCAGGAACTAAAATAAGAATTTTCTTGGCTAAACCTCGAATCATATACTCTTTTAGGATTAAGCCAGCCTCAATCGTTTTTCCAAGTCCAACTTCATCAGCCAATATAGCACGACCATTCATTTTCTCCACGACCTGTTTAGCTGTGTCTAGCTGATGCTCTAAGAATTCCATCTGTGGTAGATGTTGAGGCGACTGTAGCCCTTCAAAATCTGGCACATGTAGGTTTTTAGCCGTGTCGTATGCCATTTGGAACATTTCAAAGGATGCGAAAGGACCATTTTCATTAAGTCTGTGGTTAAACTCATTAATAAACTGTTGATCGAACTGATAGTTGATTTTCATAAAACTCTCCCCAGAATGATATATTTTTTGTACTTGCAGGATTTTTCTTACCATTAAGAAAAGTCATATGATATAATAGGAAATAAATAAGTGATACATATTTGATTGACAAGAACACATACATATTCAGTTATGTTAGTATTACCTAATTTCATAAATTCATAACAACGCGAATGATTACTTGGGGAGAGACTGCTTTTGAGCAGCGCCGAAGGAGCAAGCAATAATTATTGTGAATCTCTCAGGCAAAAAGACTCAAGTAGGACGCAACTCTGGAGAGTGTTCACAAACCGTGAACCACCCAAGAAGAAAGTGGCAGGTATGTCATGAAACTTTCTGGTACCACTGACAGAGAATTCCCTTAATTTTATTAAGAGAATTCTTTTTTTTATGTCTTTTTCTGAACAATCAAAATCATAGGAGGTTTTTATATGGCTGATCTAAAAAGAACACCACTTTTTCCACTCTATGAAGAATTTAATGCCAAGACAGTAGACTTCGGGGGATGGGACTTACCTGTTCAGTTTACCGGCATTAAAAATGAGCATGAAGCCACAAGAACAAAGGCGGGGCTTTTCGATGTATCTCATATGGGTGAAATTTCAGTTTCAGGTCCTAATAGTGAAGCATTTTTACAAAAGATGTTTACGAATGACCTCTCAAAATTAACTGCAAATCGCGCCCAGTACACAATTATGTGCTATGAAAATGGGGGGACAGTTGATGATTTAGTAGTTTATAAGAAGGATGATGAGGAATTTTTATTGGTGGTCAATGCTGCAAACACCGATAAAGACTTTGAGTGGTTACAAAAGCACGTAACAGATGGGGTAGAGGTAAAAAATATTTCAAGTGATATTGTTCAGTTAGCTCTACAAGGTCCCAGTGCAGAGAAAATACTTCAAACTCTTACCGAAACAGATTTATCTGAAATTAAATTTTTCCGCTTTAAGGATGGAGTTCAATTTGATGGTACAAAACAGAGCGCATTAGTGTCACGTACCGGATATACCGGAGAGGATGGATTCGAGATTTACTTGGATCAATCCGAGGGTCCTATACTGTGGAAAAAGATTCTAGAGGCAGGTAAAGATGAGGGAGTGCAGCCTGTAGGCCTAGGGGCAAGAGATACACTGCGTTTTGAAGCCACTTTAGCACTATATGGTCAGGAATTATCACCTGAGATTACACCTATAGAGGCTGGCTTATCCTTTGCTGTGAAAACGAACAAGGAAGTAGATTTTATTGGGAAAGAGATTCTTAAAGACCAAAAAGAGAATGGGGCTGACCGTAAACTAGTCGGAATCGAAATGATTGAAAAAGGAATTCCCCGTCACGGCTATGAGGTATTTAAAGGAGAGAAGAAAATTGGTTTCGTAACTTCAGGTACCCAGTCTCCTACATTAAAGAAAAACATCGGTCTTGCAGTTATTGATGTGGCCTATAGTGAAGAAGGAGAAGAGCTTGAAGTACAAGTACGTAAACGCCGCTTGAAGGCTAAAGTCGTACCTACACCATTTTATAAACGAAAATAAGGGGAGGGTAAAACATGAAATTTCGTTATCTACCTATGACAGAAAAAGATAAAAATGATATGCTCTCAACGATTGGAATTCAATCAACAGAAGAGCTGTTTCAGGATATTCCAGATGAAGTTCGATTTAAGGATAGGTTAAGCATAAAAGAGGCTGCAAGTGAACCCGAATTAAAGAAGGAACTTAAGGCTCTAGCTGATCAAAACGTGAACTTAACTACTCACACTTCCTTTTTAGGTGCAGGAGTTTACGATCACTATATTCCTTCTGTTGTTGACCATGTCATTTCACGCTCTGAGTTTTACACCGCCTATACGCCTTATCAGCCAGAAATTTCACAAGGGGAACTTCAGGCTATTTTTGAATTTCAAACGATGATTTGTGAATTAACTGGAATGGAAGTAGCAAATTCCTCTATGTATGACGGGGGAACGGCACTAGCAGAGGCTGTAACCTTAAGTGCAGGTCAAACGAAAAAGAAGAAGGTATTGGTATCCAAAACCATTCATCCTGAGTCGCTAGAAGTCATTAAGACATATGCAAAAGGACCTGGTTTAGAAATCGTTGAAATTGAAGACAAAAATGGTGTGACGGATGTAGAGGCAATCAAAGCAGCATTAGATGACGACGTGGCTGGTGTTGTCGTTCAATATCAAAATTTTTATGGACAAATTGAACCTTTAAAAGAAATTCAACTACTCCTTGAAAATTTAAAAAAGACGATGTTTATTGTCGCGACCAATCCATTAGCATTGGGCTATTTAACACCTCCTGGTGAATTCGGCGCAGATATTGTAACAGGAGATGCACAGGTGTTCGGAATTCCAGCTCAATTTGGTGGACCACACTGTGGATTCTTTGCAACTACTAAAAAACTAATGCGGAAAGTGCCTGGACGTTTAGTGGGGCAAACGGTTGATGAGGAAGGGCAAAGAGGGTATGTTTTAACTTTACAAGCTCGTGAACAGCATATCCGCCGTGACAAGGCAACATCTAATATTTGTTCAAACCAGGCATTAAACGCACTCGCATCATCTGTTGCCATGAGTGCTTTAGGCAAACAGGGCTTAAAAGAAATGGCAAAGATGAATATGCAGAAGGCCCGCTATGCTAAATTGAAGTTTGAGCAAGCTGGTTTCAAGATAGCATTCAATGGTCCGTTCTTTAATGAATTTGTCATTGAGTGTAAAAAGAACGTGTCAGAGCTTAATCATGAACTAGTGGAGAAAGGCTTTATTGGTGGATTTAATCTTGAAAAAATAACTCCAGAGCTGGAAAATCATATGCTTATAGCAGTTACAGAACTCCGTACGAAAGCTGAGATTGATCAATTTGTTAAAGAATTGGGTGATATCAATGGCTAACCAAAAAGATTTCCCGGTGATTTTTGAACTTAGTAAAGAAGGTCGGACAGGGTATAGCTTACCAGAACAAGATGTGCCAGAGGTTAACCTTTCAAACGAATTTGAGGACGAGTATGTAAGAGAGGTAGAACCCGATTTCCCTGAAGTGAGTGAATTACAGTTAATCCGCCATTATACAGCCTTGTCAAAAAGAAATTATGGGGTGGATTCTGGTTTTTACCCGCTCGGTTCATGTACGATGAAATACAATCCCAAAATCAATGAAGATGTAGCGAGATTTGAGGGCTTTTCAACTGTTCATCCACTCCAAGAGACAGAAACAGTGCAGGGTTCACTAGAGTTGATGTATGATTTACAGACATCACTTGAAGAAATCACTGGTATGCACACTGTTACGTTACAGCCGGCAGCAGGGGCACACGGAGAGTGGACTGGACTTATGATGATTCGTGCTCTACATGAACAAAATGGAGATATGAATCGGACGAAGGTCATTGTCCCAGACTCTGCACATGGTACCAATCCAGCTTCAGCTACTGTAGCAGGCTTTGATGCTGTTACCGTTAAATCAGATGAACGTGGTTTAGTGGACCTAGAGGACTTAAAGCGTGTTGTGGGCGATGACACCGCAGCCCTAATGCTCACGAATCCGAATACACTTGGTTTGTTTGAAGAGCATATTTTAGAAATGGCTGAAATTGTTCATGGTGCAGGTGGTAAACTCTATTATGATGGAGCAAACCTCAATGCCATTTTAGGCTATGCCCGTCCTGGGGATATGGGCTTTGATGTTGTGCATTTGAATTTACACAAAACATTTACTGGCCCTCATGGAGGCGGTGGTCCTGGCTCAGGTCCAGTCGGTGTATCAGAAGAACTTTATCCATTCTTACCAAAGCCAGTATTAGTTAAAGGTGAGGACGGTTATTTCTTTGATGGCGATCGTCCGCAATCCATCGGTCGTGTAAAGCCATACTATGGTAACTTTGGAATAAACGTTCGAGCATACACATATATTCGCACAATGGGACCAGATGGCTTGAAACAGGTAAGTGAATATGCCGTACTAAATGCAAACTATTTGATGAGAAGATTACAGGAAAAGTTTATTCTTCCTTTTGATCAGCATTGTAAGCATGAATTTGTTCTCTCGGGTAAAAAACAAAAGAAATTAGGCGTACGTACGTTAGATATGGCTAAACGCCTGTTAGACTTTGGATTTCATCCACCAACCATCTATTTTCCACTAAATGTTGAAGAAGGAATGATGGTGGAGCCAACAGAAACCGAATCTAAGGAAACCTTAGATGAATTTATTGAGGCAATGCATCAAATAGCAGAAGAGGCCGAAAATGAGCCTGAAAAGGTACAGGAAGCACCACATACAACAGTGATCAGTCGCTTGGACGAAACATTAGCAGCAAGAAAACCTGTGCTGAGATACTATAAAGAAGATTAATAAAAAACCCTCTTGGTCAAGTGATTATGACTAAGAGGGTTTTTATTCGAATTATTTTTTAGTTTTTACTTTTCCTGTCCATTTTTTGAAACCACCCTTAAGGTGATTGATATCTTGACAGCCGTGCTTTTTCAAAATACCTGCAGCTCGTTGCGAACGAGTCCCACTTTGACAATATAGGTATACGGGCTTGTCTTGTCTTATTTCCACAAGGCGGTTTTTAATCTGAGATAAAGGAATATTCCTTGCCCCTAAAATATGTCCTCTTTCAAATTCATTAGGCTCTCTTACATCTATTAATTGTGCCTTCCGATAGCCTTGAATAAATTCTTCTTCTGTTAAGGTTTTTAAATACTTTCTTTGAAGAAGAAACCTAATGAGACCATATATAATCGCAGCCACAACTATAATTAAAATAATTTCCATAATTATCCCCTTTCATCATCAAGCGCCTACTACCTATTATAAGAATGTTAACGAAAAGATTCAAAGCATTTCTTATAACAAATTTATGGGAATAGGTCTTTAGGCTTATTTTATTTGGTTAAACTGGATTTAAGTAGTCTAAAACCCAATGAAGATAAGAGTTAAGATATTTCGGTGATTTTGCAACTGACAAAATCCATCAAATTTTTCATTTAGCTCGTAAAAATATCACTTTATCTTTAAATATCTATCATTTATGAATGATTTTAAAATTGACAAAAACGAATCTCTCTGTTCAAAATACAATATGTTGTGTTTTTTGTAAAAATCGATGTACATATATTGTGGTTTTTGTTATGGTATGATAAGTTAAGGATAACAACTTTAGAAGAGCCTCATAGAATACTATGCTATTATACTACGATGATTCAAAACATGATAGGAAAAAATGATAGGATTTGGCCTCGATGTCTGTTTTATCATTGCGCAAGAATAAGAAAGGGTGAGATGTAGTTTGCTAAAATTGAAAGAAGAACAACTGAACATTGATGTGGAACGTTTGAATAAGGACATTAAACTGTTTCCACAAGTACACCCAATCACATCAGATATGAGTATCCTACATAAGGGTGTTTCACGTCTCGTGATGTTGGATAGGTATGCGTTTAAAGACACCGAGAAGGTTACATTAACTGACGGTGACTTCGTTGTGTTAACGGTAAAAGAGGATCCAAAGTTCCCTGCTCGCGGACTTGGATTTATTCAATCAATTGATTGGGAGAACAAACAGGCTAAAGTTGCGGTGGGTCCAGAATTCGTGTCGGTTTTAGACAATGAACAAGAGGCTGAAACAGGTGTTGTTACACGCTCCTTGGATGTCATTGAAAAACCACTCGAAGTTTTTTATGAGCAAATTGCCCTAAGGAACGCAACAGGCTTATCAGCAGTAGAAACCACTGAAGAAAAGCGTAAGGAATCTTTTGAGCGTTTCTATGAGCAGTTAAAGAATCTTAATTTTGTTCCTGCAGGTAGAGTTCTATATGGAGCAGGCGCAGACACTGATGTCACGTACTTCAACTGCTACGTTATGCCGTACATTCAGGATTCTAGAGAAGGAATTTCTGAGCATCGTAAGCAGGTTATGGAGATTATGAGTCGTGGTGGAGGGGTAGGTACGAATGGATCTACTTTACGTCCTCGAAATACACTAGCACGTGGTGTGAATGGAAAATCTTCAGGCTCTGTTTCTTGGTTAGATGACATTGCGAAGTTGACACATCTTGTTGAGCAAGGTGGAAGTCGCAGAGGTGCTCAAATGATCATGCTAGTGGATTCTCACCCTGATATCATCGAATTTATTATTTCTAAAATGCAAAATCCGAGAATCCTAAGGTATTTAATCGAAAACACCAATGATGAACTAATTAAGAAACATGCGGAAGATAAATTGAAATTCACTCCACTGACACAACATGAAGAACAAATGTACCAAGGAATAGTGAACTATAAAAACATTCCTGGATTAGGTGGATTTAGTGAAAAAATTATTAAAGATGCTGAAGAAAAATTGCGTGATGGTGGTACCTACAGTGTAAATAATTCTGAGTTTTTAACAGGTGCTAATATTTCAGTATGCTTAACGAAGGAATTCATGGAAGCTGTTGAAGAAGATGGCGATTATGAGCTAAGATTCCCTGATGTTGAAAACTATGATTCAGAGGAAATGAAGGCTTATAATGAACAATGGCATAAAATTGGAGACGTTCGGGAATGGGAAAAGCTTGGACATAAGGTTCGCGTACACCGTAAAATGAAAGCGAAAGAGCTTTGGAATTTAATTAATATTTGTGCGACTTATTCAGCAGAGCCTGGTATTTTCTTTATTGATAATGCCAACGACATGACGAATGCTAAAAGCTATGGTCAAAAAGTAGTAGCGACAAATCCGTGTGGTGAACAACCACTTGCTCCTTATTCTGTCTGCAACTTAGCTGCTGTAAATCTAGCAGAAATGGCAGATAAGGAAACGAAGACTGTTAATTTTGAAAAGTTAAAGAGTACAGTTGAAGTTGGCGTTCGTATGCAGGATAACGTTATTGATGCAACACCATATTTCCTTGAAGAAAATCGTAAGCAAGCTTTAGGTGAACGTCGTGTTGGCTTGGGCGTTATGGGTCTACATGACTTGTTAATCTATAGTGAAACTGAATATGGTTCAGAAGAAGGAAATAAACTAGTTGATCAGATTTTCGAAACCATTGCGACAACAGCTTATCGAACTTCTATTGAGCTAGCTAAGGAAAAAGGTAGCTTTCCATTCCTAGTAGGTAATACAGAAGAAGAAACACAAGAGTTACGTAAGCGATTTGTCAATACAGGTTACATGCAGAAAATGCCTGAAGATATTCGACAAGGTGTTTTAGAGCATGGTATTCGCAACTCTCATTTATTAACCGTTGCTCCTACAGGCAGCACTGGTACAATGGTTGGTGTTGCAACAGGTTTAGAGCCTTATTTCTCCTTCACCTATTACCGTAGCGGTCGTTTAGGGAAATTTATTGAAGTGAAGGCAGACATTGTTCAGGAATATTTAGATGAAAATCCAGAACAAGATCCAACTAACTTACCAAATTGGTTTGTGACAGCGATGAATCTCGCTCCAGAAGCACATGCTGATACGCAATGCGTGATTCAAAACTGGGTGGATTCTTCTATCTCCAAAACTGTAAATGCACCAAAAGGTTATACAGTTGAACAAGTTCAGCAAGTATATGAGCGCTTGTATAATGGTGGAGCAAAAGGCGGTACAGTGTATGTTGACGGAAGCCGTGACTCACAAGTATTAACCTTAAAGGCAGAGGAAAATACATTTGATGATGAGACTCCAGAACAAAAGGAAGAAAAGCCAGAAAAGCCAGTACCTAAAGTAGTCCTCATGGATACAGTTCAAGAGCTTGATAAGACTAATGTTACCATCGGATCTGAGGTTGGAGATACTTGTCCAGTGTGTCGTAAAGGACAAGTTGAAGACATGGGCGGCTGTAATACGTGTACAAATTGTGGCGCTCAGTTGAAATGTGGATTATAATATTTTGAAGAAAAGAGCGATCTCGAGTTGAGGTCGCTCTTTTTTCATCTTTGAACTTATATGTTCGGTGAAATAGTTAAATAACCCATTATCTGTTCAAATAGTCATCGAGAATTTAATTTAGCAAATTAAAGAACAATTGCTCCAAAATTAGCTTCAATAAAATTTGCATAAGGTTCAATAAATTTTCGGATGGGTTTGATTAACATAATACAAGTAACAATTCATGAAAAAAGTGTTCAATAAAAGAAAACAAGAAGTAATTCGCGTTAAATAGTCTCAATATCCTTCTCTTTACAAACGATTCCAAATCAAAAAAGCCTGCCATAGTTCTACACGTCCCCCCACACGCTTATACATCTATAAATACCTCTTCTTAAAAAGGGGCTGATGTAATTGAAAGTTGATGCTGTTTTTTCCGGTGGGGGCGTGAAGGCGTTTGCCTTTATTGGAGCTATGGAGGTAGCAGATGAACATGGCATATCCTTTGAAAGAGTGGCTGGAACATCTGCAGGAGCGATCATGGCAGCATTGATTGCCGCTGGTTATAGCACTTCTGAGATCAAAGAAATGTTTCTGGAATTAAATTTAAAGTCATTTTTAAAGGAATCAAGATTTGGCAAATTTGTACCGTTTTTAAAATGGTTACTCGTTTATAGCCGGTTAGGATTATATAAAGGAGATGAGTTAGAGCGGTGGGTCGATGAAAAATTAGCTGCCAAGGGAGTTTATACGTTTAATGATTTACCACAGGGTTACTTAAAGATTGTTGCATCGGATTTATCCCTAGGTAAGATGGTGGTGTTTCCAGATGATTTGATGAGGCTTTATCATATTGATAGCCGATCATTCTCGATTGCTAGAGCAGTGAGAATTAGTGCCTCAATTCCCTTTTTCTTTATACCGATTAAGAGATTAGGTCCGCAGGTGGAAAAACATATTCTTGTTGACGGAGGTTTATTGAGTAACTTTCCGTTGTGGGTATTTCAGAATGCTGAGGGGAAACCACTGCGCCCGATTCTAGGCATGAAGCTAAGTTCATCATATGATATTTTACCTAAGCGTAAAATCAACAATACGATTGGATTGTTTATGGCGCTGTTTTCTACAATGATGCATGCCCATGATGCTAGATACATTTCTAAATCCATTGCCACAGAAATCATGTTTATTCCTACAAAGGACATTGATGCAACAGATTTTGATTTAAATGAAAAGGAAAAATATCAGTTGATGGAGTATGGGAGAGAAAGTGCAATAAAGTATTTAAAAAATTGGACTTATTAAGCATAAAACCGAGCATTTAAAATAATGCTCGGTTTTTCTTTTTATCCTTTTTCCCATCAATCACTCTTAAATGAGAGGCTTTTTTTCGTGGGCGTTTATAATCTAATTTCTTTTTCTTCTGTTTGCGTAGTGCTGCATTGTATGTCTGTTTGTCTTGAACCGATCCGCCATATTTTTGTTTTGACTGTTTAACTGCTTTTTTATATTGATTTGAAAATCCACTAGCATTTCTTTTTTTCATAAAGAAATAGAAGATACCAAACAAAAGGGCCGCAAATCCTACAGTCATTAAAATATATTTAAAGAGCTCAGCAGTATTAAAGAGAAGTTGATAAAAAACACCGAATACGGCCAGACCAATTAAAATATAGAAAACTACGCTAAATTTGCGGGTAGACATAGTGGACCTCCCTTCTATCATTCAGTAAAACATTTATATTTAATATGGCTTTTTTACTATCTAAGTTTATAACTTGAATCGATTAATAGTATATGTGCACCTACATTTCTGTCTTCGCCTTAAAGGTAGCAAATTGGTAGGGTTTCTTAAATTATTAATTCTAGAGGAAAAGCAATAATCCTATGTAAAATTGAAACTTTATTTACTCCATTTCAGTTCTTCCCTTTGTGTGGAAAAAATATTCAGTAAAAATACAAATTTAACTAAATTGAACACTATTGATTGATCAAATTCATTACCTAATATATTTGTATGTTTAAAACTGTAAATATATTGTTATTGTACTAGAAAAAATTTTATACGTACATCTTTTGGCGCAGGTCAGGCATGTCTTTTTTTAAATTGGATAGGCTAACGAGAAGAGGTGATGGAAAATGTCAGAAGAAAAAATGGAACAAAATCAACGAGAAAAACCGATGTCGCTTTTGCAAAAATCTCTAGTTACAGGATTTATTGGGGGACTGTTGTGGAGTCTGCTCGGTTCATTGGCCTATTATTTTAATTTTTCTGAAGTGTCACATGCAAGTTTTACATTACGATCCTTTTGGCAAAACCAGTGGACCAATGGTTTCTCAGGAGAAATTTTCAGCATGCTCATCATCGGTGTGCTTTCAATTTTGGCAGCATATATTTATTATTTAGTTTTAAAAAAGCGAGAAGGTATGTTGCCAGGTATCCTGTATGGTGTAGCGATTTGGTTTTTATTTATGTATTTTTTAAATCCTATGTTTTCAGCCGTCCCAATCTTATCTGAGATGACAATGGATACCATTATAACTACAGTTTGTTTACACGTATTATATGGAACATTTATTGGATATTCCATTTCTTTTGAACATAAAAGTCTTGAAGACATGAAAAAGGAAAGGGAGGAAAAATCCTCACAAAATGCCTAATGATGTGGTAAACTAAAAATTAGACAATTTTCTAGAAACTAGGATGGGGAGAGACATGAAACGATTATTAATGCTGAATGGTCCGAATCTAAACTTATTAGGGAAACGTGAGCCTACCATTTATGGTAACAGTGGTTTAGAAGAGGTCGAAACGGAACTTCGTGAGCTATTAGATGTTCATGGTTGGGGATTGTCTTGTTTTCAGTCCAATCATGAGGGAGAATTGATTGATCATATTCACAAGGCAGAGGGGCAGTTTGAAGGTATTATCTTTAACCCTGCGGCCTATACCCACACAAGTGTAGCCTTAAGGGACGCTATAAGTGCAATTAGTGTTCCAGTTATAGAAGTACATATCTCAAACGTACATAATCGGGAGCCATTTAGAAGGGAATCGTTACTTGCTCCAGTTTGCTGGGGGCAAATTGCTGGACTTGGAACTATTGGCTACAAAGTCGCTGCCCAAGCATTTCTAGAAGCAGAAAAATAGAAAGGATGGTTAAAGTGGAGAAACTGGAAAAATTCAGATCAGCCCTTGCTAAGCAAGACTTTGATGGTCTTTTGATTACAAGTGGTAAGAACCGTCGTTACATGACTGGTTTTACAGGAACTGCCGGTGTTGCTCTTATAACGGAAAAGGAAGCTCTTTTTATAACTGACTTTCGTTACACCGTTCAAGCAAATGAACAAGCTAAAGGGTATGAAGTAATTGAGCATAAAATCCCTATCCACCAAGAAGTAGCCAAACAGGTGAAACGTCTAGGGATACAAAAGCTTGGTTTTGAAAAGAACCAAATGACTTATGGTACATATGAAGTATATAAAAATGAAGTCGAAGCAGAATTGGTTCCAGCTTCAGGATTAATTGAAAATTTAAGATTGATTAAAACAAGTGAAGAAATTGACATTATTAAGCATGCTTGTAAAATAGCGGACGAAGCCTTTGATCATATCCTCGGGTTCATCAAACCAGGTGTTAAGGAGATTGATGTATCGAACGAATTAGAATTCTTTATGAGAAAAAATGGTGCAGAATCATCCTCATTTGATATTATAGTTGCATCTGGTTATCGGTCTGCATTACCGCATGGAGTTGCATCCGAGAAGAAGATTGAAAGTGGAGAGCTTGTCACCTTAGACTTTGGTGCTTATTACAAAGGTTATGCTTCAGATATTACGAGAACAGTCGCTGTTGGTGAAATAAGTGACCAATTAAAAGAGATTTATGATACAGTATTACAGGCACAATTAAAGGGAATGGAAGGAATTAAAGCTGGCATTACAGGTGTTGAAGCAGATGCCCTAACAAGAGATTATATTCGAGAAAAGGGTTATGCTGAATACTTTGGTCATTCAACAGGTCACGGAATTGGCTTGGATGTTCATGAAGGACCAGGGCTATCTTTCCGAAATGAACAGGTATTAAAGCCTGGAATGGTGGTAACGGTAGAACCAGGAATCTATGTGAGCAATGTAGGGGGCTGCCGAATTGAGGATGATACCCTCGTAACGGAAAATGGTAATGAAAAGCTTACACATTCTCCAAAGGAATTAATAACATTGTAAAGTGAAGAAAGGGGTTTTCGATTTGATTTCTGTTAATGATTTTCGCACAGGACAAACTATAGAATTAGACGGAGATATTTGGCAGGTTATAGATTTCCAACATGTTAAGCCGGGAAAAGGGGCTGCATTTGTTCGCTCCAAGCTACGAAATCTTCGGAATGGAAACATTCAAGAACGTACATTTCGTGCAGGAGAGAAAGTCAACAAAGCACATTTAGAGCGTAGACAAATGCAATATTTGTATGCATCAGGTGATGTTCACACATTTATGGACCAGGAATCCTTTGAACAGCTTGAGCTACAAACCTCTCAAATTGAAAATGAATTGAACTACTTAAAGGAAAATATGCAGGTAGGTATTTTGCTTTATGAAGGTGAATCACTAGGACTTGAGATGCCAAATACGGTTGAGCTAGAAGTAACCGAAACCGAACCAGGTATTAAAGGAGATACGGCTAGTGGTGGTTCAAAGCCAGCTACTGTAGAAACTGGTTTAGTAGTACAGGTACCATTCTTTGTGAATGTCGGGGATGTACTAGTCGTAAATACAAGTGATGGTAAATATGTATCCCGTGCATAATTGAACACGAATCAAGGAGGCTAACCTAATTAAGGTTAGTCTCTTTTTTTACTATTTTCATAAACGTTGTTGCTTTTATAATGTGCAGTAGATGTAAAATGCAATATAGAAAAACTTTTAAGAGTCGCTTAAATCGTTCTGAAGAATATGGAGTGCTCGCAAAGCGTTCCGGCAGAATACTTCGCTTTCCATGGGCACGGCCTCAGCCTCCTCAGAAGCAAAGACCGCTTCCTTCGGGGTCTTCACCACGTTTCCTCCCATAGGAGTCTCCGTATTCTGCCTCCACTATTGAAGTGTTCTGGTGAATGCATGGTTAAAAGCTTTTGATTAACCAATAGTTCAGCTTTAAACAAACGAAAGAGGCACCGTTTTTAGCGGAGAAATACACGGAGACTCCTGTGGGAGCAAAGAGACAGGTAAGACCCCGCAGCGTTAGCGAGGAGGCTCACCGCTCGTCCGCGGAAAGCGAAGTGTGTTTCCGTAGCGACGGTTCCACACTCATCAAATTGATATTTGGAAACAAGTCCTGCTGAAGTTACGTCACAGTTTATATCTTTTAAGTCAAAAAACGACATTCTCTTAGAAAAGAGCAATTTTTATATCTTAAAACTCTTCCGCATTTTCCCCCTTAATCCCTCTATTCTACTATCTGAATTAATAAATTTCACCGAGTAAAAAGTATGCTGACCAAGATTTCTTTATATTATTCCTTAGTCATAAATTATTCTCTCAAGCATAGATTTAAAGTAACAATTCAACAAAGTTAGGAGATCTTTCTATTGGATGAAATTCTGAGAATATTTCCTAAAACAATAGAAGACAAGCTGAGAAGGGAAATTCTAAATTGGGATCAACTAGATGAAATTCGCATTCGTGTTAGGAGGCCAGTGGAGCTAGTATTTACCCATTATTCACGAATGATTAAGCATGTAGTGCCTACAGAACAGGATGCGCTGTTTATTTTGAATCAACTAAGTGAGCATTCTATTTATCGATTTGAGGACGAGCTTCGTCAAGGCTATATCACAATCGAGGGAGGCCATAGAGTTGGCATTTCTGGAAAAGTGAACACAGAAAATGGGTATGTGAAGGCGATTCGGCACCTTACGTTTTTTAATGTGCGTATTGCAAGACAATTGAAGAATATCAGTCAGCGTTACCTTCCATATTTATATCCGAGCCACTATATGAATACCCTTTTGATTGGCCCGCCAAAATGCGGAAAAACCACTTTTTTACGAGACATGGTGAGGCTTATGAGTGATGGTTTTCAGCACCTTCCAGCTCAAAAGGTGGGCGTCATTGATGAGCGGTCGGAAATCGCTGCTTGCAAAAACGGGGTGCCTCAGCATGATGTAGGCCTTAGAACTGATGTGATGGATGCTTGTCCAAAGGCAGAAGGAATGATGATGATGATTCGGTCTATGTCTCCGAATATCATTGTGGTGGATGAGATAGGGACGATTCAAGACGTTGAAGCTTTATTGGAAGCACTGTATGCAGGTGTAAACGTTGTTTGTAGCGTCCATGGACGTGATCTTCAAGAGATCCAAAAGCGCCCATCTTTAAAGCCATTAATGGAGGCTAAAGCCTTTCAACGGTTTATCACGTTTTCGAACCGACCAAAGCCAGGGACTGTGGTTTCGGTGTTGGATGAAAATGGACAAACACAAAATATAGATTTAAGGGGTAAAGCGTATGAAGTGGATCGGAGCCATACTGTTACTGTTGGCCACAACTCAAATTGGGTTTGATATCGCAAAACGACTGAATGACCGACCCAAACAAATACGACAACTTAAAAATGCCCTTCAGGTGCTCGAAGCGGAAATTGTTTATGGACAGAGTCCTATACACGATGTATTTTATCGCTTATCTAAACAAATTCCTGAACCGTTATCGTCTTTTTTCCGAACTTTAAATGAAAAATTATTAAGTAGTCAAAGTACATTATACGATGTTTGGAACCCAGCCCTCGATCATTTTTGGAAAAAGAGTGCCATGAAAAAGACAGAGAAAGAAATTATGGATCAATTTGGAAAAACATTAGGACAGCACGATTTTCACCAGCAGCAAAAACACATCCAACTAGCCCTTTCCCATTTAGACCGGGTACTGGAACAGGCTGAAGAAGAGAAATATAAATATGGCAGAATGGCAAAAAGCTTAGGGGTACTGACAGGATTATTTTTAATATTGCTATTGATATAGCAGAGAGAAAGGAGTCGGCATCAGAAAATGATAAATGAAGCATACTTATTGTTCCAAATCGCCGGTGTCGGAATTATTGTTGCTATTATTCATACGCTGTTAAAACAGGCTGGAAAAGAGGACTTAGCACATTGGGTAACACTAGTTGGGTTTATTATTGTACTCCTAGTTGTCATTGATACTCTAGCAGAGCTATTTCAACAAATTCGTTCAGTCTTTCTCTTTCAAATCATTTTAGGAGGATTCTGAGCTTATGGAGATTTTTCAAATTGTCTCCTTTGGAATGCTGGCTGGAATTTTAGCCATTATCGTAAAAGAACAAAGTCCTCAAATTGCCTTTTTTATTGTTTTGTTTACTGGGATTGTCATTTTTTTAGTTCTTGTTGATCATATAGCTGAAATTTTTCGATTACTTGCAACCCTTACAACAAAGGCCAATATTAATTTTATGTATGTGGAGACAATTCTAAAAATCATCGGCATTGCCTACATAGCCGAGTTTGGTGCTCAAATCATCCGCGATGCAGGGATGAATTCGATTGCTTCCAAGATTGAACTAGCAGGTAAAATTTTCATACTAGTATTAGCTATTCCGATATTAACAGCCGTTATTGAAACTATTTTAAACTTTATTCCTGTGTAGCTATTGAAGGGAGCAATTTTTGTGAAAGGAACGATGAAACCAATAATACTGTTTGCTCTCCTCATTCTGTTTGTTTTCCTTTTTCCAAACGTAGTAGAAGCACAGCCTGAACAAAAGCTAAACCCAGACCAATGGGTAAATGATCAGCTACAGGATGAGAATTTTGAAAGGATAGGCCATTTTTGGGGAAATTTACAGCAGAATTATGGCGAATTTCTACCTGATTTGTCTCAAAAAAATTTAACAGATTTTATTAAAGAAGATGCGTCCATATCGGTGAAGAGCTGGATTAATGGGCTTTTGAAATATTTGTTTCATGAATTATTCGCAAACGGAAAATTATTAGGCTCATTAATTTTATTAACCTTATTTTCGGTTGTTTTACAGACATTACAGAATGCCTTTGAGTCCAAAACGGTGAATAAAGTTGCCTATGCAGTTGTTTATCTTGTTTTAATCACCCTGGCTCTTGGCAGTTTTCAACTTGCTGCGTCCTATACGAATAACGCCATTGATGCGATGTCCAATTTTATGTGGGCGTTGCTTCCACTTATTTTGAGCATTATGGCATCTGTTGGTAGTGTTACATCTATCGCGTTTTTTCAGCCTATTATATTATTTCTGATTAATACGAGTGGCTTGTTGATATCAACTGTGATCTTACCGTTATTTTTCTTATCAGCTTTACTTCATATCGTCAGCTCATTAAACGAAAACTATCAAGCTACAAAGTTAGCGAATCTATTGAAAAACGCGGGACTAACAATTTTAGGTGGATTTTTAACTATTTTTATCGGGGTGATGTCTGTTCAGGGGGCTGCAACCGCCATTACAGATGGACTAGCTGTCAGAACAGCTAAATTTGTGACGGGGAACTTTATTCCGGTGATTGGTCGAATGTTTACGGATGCAGCTGACACTGTGCTATCGGCATCCATGCTTCTGAAAAATACCATTGGGGTCGTAGGTGTCATCATCGTGTTAGGGGTGGCTCTATTTCCGGCGATAAAAGTATTTGTTATTTCACTAATCTATAAACTAGCAGCAGCCATTTTACAGCCAGTGGGTGGTGGCCCCGTTATTCAGACACTAGATTTAATTAGTAAACATATACTTTATATTTTTGCAGCGCTACTGGTTGTTACGATGATGTTTTTTCTGGCCATTGTCATTTTGGTAGCAGCAAGTAACTTAACTTTAATGGTACGTTAAGGAGGTTTGAGCAGGATGGCTTATATCCAGGATTGGGTAACAGAAATTATCATTTTTATTTTGATTGCCATGATTGTCGATCTTATTCTACCTCAGTCATCCATGCAGAAGTATATAAGGTTTGCTGTAGGTATGATTTTAGTCTTAATTTTTCTACAGCCTCTATTTCATATTTTTAATACAAATCCGTCTCAATTCCTACAGTCCCAACTACTGCCAAGTACATCTAATGAGTCGGCACAACTAGAAAATGATATAGAAAATCAGAAAATAGAAATACAAGCCTCACAACGTGCATATATATTAAATCAGATAGCTGTCCAATTAAAAGATCAAGCTGAAGAGGAGTTGATAAATCAATATGGAGTAACGATTGAAGACATTACATTTAACTTTCCAACCAACGCAGAGGAGGTTAGTTGGGAAAACATTGAAAGGGTTTCAGTTTATTTACAACGAGAAGATGAACAAGGGGAAAAAAATATTGAAGAAGTCAACATCGACCTTAACGAAGAACCACCCTCAGATGAACTACCAGTTGAAGACATTAAACATGATTTATCCTCCTTCTGGGAGATAACCAAAGACAAAATAACGATCGTAGGGGAAGGAGGGGATAACACATGAAAAACTTTTGGTCCCTATTAAGGCTAAAAAAAGATGAGAATGGTAAGCCTACTAAATTTTCATATGTGATTATTCTAGGTTTAATAGGACTGTTGCTAGTACTTGTCAGTAATCTTTTTCAAGATGATCAAAATGAGACAACCCCTTATACCGTACCAAACGAAATGCAGACGAAAAAAGAGGGGCAGGGAAAGAGCTTAGATGCAGATACGAAAGCCAACGTACTAGCTGAAATGGAGAAATCCTATGAAACAGAGCTAACTGCAATGCTTGAAAACATGAATGGAGTAGCAAATGTTGACGTTATGGTAAATCTTGATGCCACATCATTAAAGGTCTATGAAAAAAATACGACCATAACAGAACAAACAACCGATGAAACGGACACAAATGGCGGTGAGCGTCAAATTGAGGAATTTTCTGAGGATAAGCAAACTGTTATCCTGAGAAGTCAAAACGATGAGTCACCCTTATTAATCCAAACGAAAAAACCTGAAGTACGAGGTGTTTTAATCGTTGGAAACGGCATTGAAAATGCCCAAACGAAAAAAATGGTAATTGAGGCTGTCTCAAGAGTGTTGGATGTTCCGACACATAGAGTTTCTGTAGCGCCTAAAAAGAATTAAGGAGGAGATTTTTCTATGATGTTAAAGAAACAAACGGTATGGTTACTTACAATGCTAAGTCTTTTGATTGTGTTGAGTGTGTATTACATGACTTCCCCAGGTGGTGATCAAGTAGCATTAATTGGTGACCAAAATGAAGAAGAAAATACTGAAGCTGGTAGTGAGGATACAATTGAAACTAATGTAACAGAAGGTAGTGGAGAGGCAACAGAGGTGGATGCTGAAGGAAACCCTATTTCGGCAACTTCTACTGAAGATGATTTATTTACACAAATTCGTTTGGAAATGCAAGATCAACGTAGTCAACAGAGAGAGCAGTTAGATGAAATTTTAGAAGCTAGCAACGTATCTGCTGAAGAGAAGAATCAAGCTATGGAAGAGCTGAATCGTCTTGAAGAAACAAAGTCAAAGGAATCTATCTTAGAAAAAGTCATTCAATCTGAAAAGAATTATTCAGATGTATTAGTTAGATCTGAAGGTGATGTTGTTCATGTTACCGTGAAAGCGGACGAGGTATCTGGTGCTGATGCCAACCACATCATGCAAATGGTAAGAGACGAATTCGGTGAAATTGAAGTAGATGTAAAGTTCCAACCTAGCAACTCTTAAAACAATCCTTTCCTTGTCGTATCACATTGCGACAAGGTTTTTTATTTGTGGTCCTCCATTTAAAATGATTAAAAGAAGGAGTATGAGCTAGATTTGTTGAATGGAATAGTAATCGTTTTCTTGATGTTAATAGGAACATATAATAGAATGTTAAGAGGAGTTATTAGTACCTGTTAATAAGAAAAATGCTACTTCATTTTTCAGGAGGTCATTGGCTAAGAGTCGTCATACATATCATGGACTAGTAGCCAACCAATAAATTCTATATGAGAAGAAGAAGGGGTGCCACATATGTTAAAGGTTCAAGAAATTCGAGAGCTAATTAAGCTAATTGACGAATCCAGTATTGATGAATTTAAGTATGAGTCAGATGGAACAAAAGTAAATTTGAAAAAACAAGTAGGCGGAGGGCAAGTTGTTCAATCTGTTGTGGAACGAAATGATGCAGTTGTTCAAGAAAAGCCTGCTCCGAAAGTGGCAAATGAAGAGGAAAAGCCACAACCAAAAACCACACCTGAAGAAAAAAGTGAAGAAGAAAAGAGTGTAAGTGCTGATTATGATAAAGAGATAACATCACCAATGGTAGGTACGTTCTATCGCTCACCTGCTCCTGATAAAGACCCATATGTACAAGTGGGGGACAATGTAAAAGCCGATTCTGTAGTTTGTATTGTTGAGGCCATGAAACTCTTTAATGAGATTGAAGCCGAGGTTAACGGTGAGATTGTTGAAATTCTTGTTGAAGATGGCGAACTCGTTGAATACGGACAACCATTGTTTAGAGTGAAGAGCAAATAAGGGGTTGACTTCATGATCAAAAAATTATTAATAGCAAATCGAGGAGAAATTGCAGTACGTATTATACGTGCCTGCAAAGAGCTAGGTATTGAAACCGTAGCTGTCTATTCAGAGCCAGACCGAGAATCACTTCATGTACAATTAGCAGATGAAGCCTATTGTATTGGACCTGCACCGAGTAAGGATAGCTACTTAAATGTAACGAATATTATGAGTGTAGCAACATTAACTGAGGTGGATGCCATCCACCCTGGATATGGATTTTTAGCAGAGAATGCCGATTTTGCTGAAATCTGTGACGAGTGTAATATTACGTTTGTTGGTCCTAGTGCATATTCGATTCAAAAAATGGGAACAAAAGATGTAGCGAGAGAAACGATGCGCGAAGCTGGTGTCCCAATCGTGCCGGGCTCAGAAGGCATTATTGAAAATGAGGAAGAAGGAGTCAAGGTTGCCGAGGAAATCGGTTATCCTGTTATTATTAAAGCTACAGCTGGTGGTGGCGGAAAAGGAATCCGAATTGCTCGTAATGAAGAGGATTTGGTAAAGGGAATCCGTGTGACTCAAAATGAAGCTGAAACAGCCTTTGGAAATCCTGGCGTCTATTTAGAGAAGTTTATTGAGGACTTTCGCCATGTGGAAATCCAGGTAATTGCAGATGAGTTTGGGAATACGGTGCATTTAGGAGAACGTGACTGTACAGTTCAAAGACGGATGCAGAAATTGATTGAGGAAACACCTTCCCCAGCCATTACAGAAGCGATTCGTCAACAAATGGGTGTAGCAGCTGTAAAAGCTGCTAAAGCTGTTGACTATAAAGGGGCAGGAACCATCGAGTTTATTTTTGATTTAAGTCAAAACGCTTTCTATTTCATGGAAATGAATACACGTATTCAAGTGGAGCATCCTGTTACGGAAATGGTAACCGGAATCGACTTAATTAAAGAGCAGATTCGAGTAGCGAACGGGGAGAAACTATCATTTTCCCAGGAAGACGTTGCTTTTACAGGATGGGCCATTGAATGTAGAATAAATGCTGAAGATGCAACGAAAAACTTTATGCCATCTGCCGGTAGAATAAATATGTACCTACCACCGGGTGGCCTAGGGGTTCGTGTTGATTCAGCGGCTTATTCTGGCTGGATGATTCCGCCATATTACGATTCAATGATTGCAAAGCTTATAACGTATGGGAAAACGAGAGAAGAAGCTGTACTACGTATGAACCGTGCGTTAAGCGAGTTTGTTATTGAAGGAATCCACTCAACGGTACCATTCCATCAACGTATGATGAATCATCCTGTATTTAAGAGTGGTGACTTTAATACCAAATTCTTAGAGAAATATAATATAATGGAAGATGAATAAGCACGAATCAGAAGGGCATTCAGAAAGGAGTGACTACCTTGCAAGAAAACCATTTACTTAAGGTTAGTGAAGACACGTCATTGGGCAATGTGGAAATTGCACCTGAAGTGATTGAGGTTATAGCTGGAATTGCAGCGAATGAAGTTTCTGGTGTTGCTCAAATGCGTGGGAACTTTGCTTCTAATGTCACAGAACGATTTGGGAAAAAGAATCATGGTAAAGGAATCAAAGTTGAACTCACTGATAAAGGGATTAAAATTGATACTTTCTCCGTCTTAGATTATGGAGTATCAATCCCTAAAGTTGCTCAACAAATTCAAGACAATATTCGTCAAGCTATTAAAAACATGACAGCTTTAGAAATTGAGGAAGTTAATGTTCATATAGTTGGAGTTCAAATTGATAAGGAAGAGGATACCAACTTAGACGAAGCATAATACGTACATGGCCATGGGGATGCCCCCATGGCCATGTTTAATTGTAAAAAAATACTTAATATTAATTCAAAAGAGTAATCATCCGCGCCTATCGCCTTGGCGCTAGCAATGTTTTCTTTAAAATGTTATCATTCATTAAAGAAAAGAGTGAGGGTATCGTAATCTTTACAAAAAGTATTACTGCAGATAAAGGAGCTATGACATGAATCGTAGAGAAGCTAGAATAAAGGCATTTCAAATCCTATTTCAGATGGATAGTCATGATATAACACCAGAAGAGGCGATTGGGTTTTCTTTTGAGGAAGAAAATGTTCATGAGTTCACAGCTGAGTTAGTTTACGGTGTATTGGAGAACAAGACGGAAATTGACGAGGAGATATCAAAGCACCTTGTTAACTGGTCTTTACAACGAATTGCCTCTGTTGAAAGGGCACTATTAAGAATTGCTGTATTTGAAATACGTCATATTGATGTGATTCCGGTGAAGGTGTCCATTAATGAAGCGGTGGAAATCGCTAAGGAATATGGTGAAGAGAACTCCGGGAAATTTATTAACGGTGTTCTTTCCAAGATTGTTTCAGACTGATTTGGAGGATTCGGAATGGCTGCAGAGATTATTTATGGTAACAAAATTGCTGAAAAGATTAGAGAGCACATAAAGATGGACGTTAAGAGGCTACATAATCAAGGTATTACCCCGGGCCTTGCTGTCATTATAGTGGGAGATAACCCGGCTTCTAAAACCTACGTAAGAATGAAACAACGTGCATCCGAGAAGGTTGGGATTTTATCCAGAGTTATTGAAATGTCTAAAGAAACCACACAGGAACAGTTAGTTCAAAAAGTGGTAGAATTAAATGAGGATCCAACAATACATGGAATCCTTGTTCAGTTACCATTACCTAAACAGATTGATGAAAAAGTGATCATTGAAACGATCTCCCCTGATAAAGATGTTGATGGGTTTCATCCATCAAATATTGGTCGGTTACTAACAAATCAGGAATGCTTTGTTCCCTGCACCCCTTTAGGCATATTGCAGCTAGTAAAGGAAACAGGCATTACCATTGCTGGAAAGCATGTAGTGGTAGTGGGAAGAAGTAACATTGTTGGAAAACCTGTGGGTCAGTTATTTCTTAATGAAAACGCGACGGTCACTTATTGTCATTCTGCAACAAAGGATCTATATCAACATACTAAACAAGCAGATATTTTGATTGTAGCTGTAGGCAAACCCAATTTCATTGAAGGTGATGGAGTTAAGGATGGTGCTGTCGTCATTGACGTTGGGAATACTTACTTAGAAAATGGAAAGGTTTTTGGGGATGTTCATTTTAATCAAATAAAAGAGATTGCCTCCTACATTACTCCTGTCCCAAAAGGGGTAGGACCAATGACCATCACAATGCTTTTGCAAAACACCATTAAAGGGGCAGAGAAAACAATTCGTTCATAAAGGGGAATATGTTGTGAAGGATCGCTACTTGACGGTATCGGCATTAACGAAATACATAAAACGTAAAATGGAAACAGATCAGAATCTGAAGCAGGTTTATTTAAGGGGAGAAATATCTAATTTTAAACGTCATTCAAGAGGTCATATGTATATGACGTTAAAGGACAATCAATCCAGAATTCAGGCTGTTATGTTTGCAAGCTATAACCGTTTTGTGAAATTTGTACCTGAAAACGGAATGAGTGTCTTAATTAGAGGTGAAATTGGTGTCTATGAACCGTATGGTCAATATCAATTGTATATTCATGACATGCAGCCTGATGGAATTGGCTCTCTTTACTTAGCCTATGAACAACTAAAAAAGAAGCTAGATGCAGAAGGATTATTTGATCCAAGTCGCAAAAAAAGCATCCCTTCTTATCCTGATCACATTGGTGTGATTACCTCTCCAACTGGTGCAGCTATTCGGGACATCTTTTCTACTATTAACCGTCGTTATCCTATTGTTAAAAAAACATTATTACCTGTTTTGGTTCAGGGTGACTACGCGTCCGATTCAATTGTACAAGCTATTCGAAAAGCGAATGAACTCAAGCAATTTGATGTGTTAATCATTGGTCGTGGTGGGGGCTCCATAGAAGAGCTTTGGGGATTTAACGAGGAAAAAGTGGCAAGGGCGATTGTAGAGTCAAGCATTCCGGTGATTTCAGCTGTTGGACATGAAACAGATTTTACTATTAGTGATTTTGTAGCCGATTTACGTGCTCCTACTCCAACTGGTGCGGCAGAACTAGCTGTACCTTCCTTGAATGAAGTGATGGACCGTATATCCGTTATGCAAGCAAGAATTCAACAAGCGATTGAAACAAAAGCGAAAGCCCATAAGGAAAAGCTACAATCTCTAAGACAATCCTATGCATTCCGTTATCCAGTACAGCTATTAAGACAAAAGGAACAGGATTTAGATCGCTTAGTGGAACAACTGCAACGTGTCATGAAGCAATACATCGAGAGAAAGCAAGAACAAAGCATATATGTCAATAAGAGGCTAAGCCAACACCACCCTCAACGTAAAATAGAGGAAACAAAAATTGAAGTGGGACGGTTAACCAATCAATTAAACAAACAAATGACACAGGTGATTCAACAAAAACAAACGACTTTCCAACGCCAAATTGAGAAATTAACGTTGTTAAATCCTTTGGAAATTATGCAAAGAGGTTTTGCGATTCCGTTTGATCACAATCAAACCGTCATCAAAACAGTCGAACAGGTACATCCAGGTGATAAAATGCTTGTAAAACTGAAGGATGGCACCATCGATTGTCAAGTTTGGGGAATAGAAGAGGAGGATTCAAAATGAGTGAAGAAGTAAAGCAAGAGCAAAGCTTTGAGGATGCAATTTCTAAGTTAGAAAAAATTGTGGAAAAGCTTGAAGAAGGTGATGTTCCCTTAGAAAAAGCGATTGAGTATTACCAAGAGGGAATGAAGCTATCTAAGTTTTGTAACGATAAGTTGACAAAAGTAGAAAAGCAAATGGAACAAATTTTGAACGAACAAGGTGAATTTGAGCCGTTTTCTGTTCAGGAGGATTAAACAGTGACATTTCAGGAATATGTTAAACGAAAGCAGTTATGGATTAATGATTCACTAATGAAGACGATTCATTCTCTACACTCCCCACTTAACTTAAAAGATTCAATGTTATACTCTGTTGAGGCTGGTGGGAAAAGATTAAGACCTATTTTAATGATGGCTGCGTATGAAGCGTTTGATGATCTAAATGATAGAGTGGTAGAGCCAGCTGTAGCATTGGAGTTGGTTCATACTTATTCTTTAATTCATGATGACTTACCAGCTATGGATGACGATGATTATCGACGGGGAAAGCTAACTAATCATAAACAATTTAATGAAGCTACAGCCATATTGGCAGGGGATGCTCTGTTAACTGCAGCCTTTCAAGTGATTAGTTCCTCCCCACATATAGAAGCTGAGGAGAAGGTCTTCTTAACTAAAGAATTATCGACTGCAGCTGGTCCTGAAGGTATGGTTGCAGGACAAATGCTCGATTTAGAGGCTGAACGGCAAAGTCTTTCGTTAGAGGATATGAGCCAAATTCATCTTCTGAAAACAGGACAATTAATTCGCTTTGCTATACGTGCAGGCGCTTATCTAGCAGGTGCAAAACCACCACAACTAGAGGCGATCAACGAATATGCGGTTTACTTAGGTCTAATTTTTCAAATCCAGGATGACATTTTAGATGTAGTTGGAAACGAAGAAAAGCTTGGAAAACCTGTTGGAAGTGACGAGCAGAGTGAGAAAAGTACATATCCGAAAATATTAGGACTTGATGGGGCGCGTCGCAAAAAAGAAGAGTATATGGAAAAGGCTTATCAAGCTTTGAAGACAGCGAATGTTAGAGAAGGTATCCTATATGAATTTGTAGATTATCTGGGTAATCGAGATGCTTAAAGGTATCTAGTAATTTGTCAATGAGAATAATTGTAATTGAGAATATGTATAAAAATATGGTATTATAGTAACTAGATAAGGGATGGTGCAGTATTCTAGTCGGTCCTCCGTTCCTGAAGGCGGGCCTAAAAATCCGCCAAAGGGCACATCGATGAAGTTCCTTGTGTCGGCTTGAGGCGCCCAGCCTTGGGTCGGTGCTGGGAGTTAAGGTTGTAGGGCGATCCACAAAGGCATGTGGGCGTTGACCCTACTTCCGCGGAGGCCCATTACTGTGGAATGTTGTT
This sequence comes from Salinibacillus xinjiangensis, assembly GCF_009649735.1. Taxonomy (GTDB): domain Bacteria; phylum Bacillota; class Bacilli; order Bacillales; family Alkalibacillaceae; genus Salinibacillus; species Salinibacillus xinjiangensis. The sequence goes on along the minus strand of NZ_WJNH01000005.1, from coordinate 160,184 downwards.
AGTTCAACATGCTACGGAATGGGGTATGAACCTGTGTGATAGGGAGTGGGAAACTCTATCCGCAGCGTAGCCTGCCTTGAGTGGTGTTGAGGGGATATTGGTATAAAGCAACGGAATAGGTGGCCACTATTTTGTTCGCTCGTAACACCAATTGAAATCAAGACTGCAAAAGAGGCTAGGGAACGGTTAAAGACTGTCGAGGAAAACTCCTAGACTGTTCTAATGGACATTTAAGGGAGATTATAGTGCAGACTAAGTGGTAATCCAGTCTAGCTTTCGGAGACGGAGCTAAGATGAATTTAAAGGGGAACCGCCGATATGAGGCAACTCACGGTATTCATTTGGGAAAACCTACTGGACCTAAGCTGCAATTTTTATCCTTTAAATGGCCATCCCTTTATTCTATACATAATGTAATTATTCATAATTGAGGTATATAAATGAGTCAAAATTTAAAGCAATCATTTCGATTTAGTATAGGAATTGCCGTTATCACGTTCGTGTTAGCGGCACTTTTTTCAGTTATATCTTCCATGCTTTTACAGGGGGTAGGCTGGATTTTTGGTGTCCTAATCGTGCTTGCTATTGTACTTATTGGGGTTGTTTTTGATATGTTTGGAATAGCAGCAACTGCCGCAGATGAAGTCCCCTTTCATTCAATGGCCTCTGAAAAGGTATATGGGGCAAAGCAGGCCATTGTCATAGTGAGAAACAGGGAGCGGTTTGCAAGCTTCTGTAATGATGTGATCGGGGATATAGCGGGGATTGTAAGCGGTACCGCTTCAGCAGCTGTCGTACTTCAATTAGTGCTTGGTTTCGGTTATACTGAAGACTCAACCCAACAAATTATTATTTCCATTATTTTCACAAGTGTTGTAGCCGCCTTAACAGTAGGTGGTAAAGCCATGGGAAAGTTTTTTGGAGTGCATGCGTCAACATCCATTATTTTATTTGCGGGAAGGGCAACTGCTTTCCTAGAAAAAAACTTACACATAAAAGTGCTTCCAGCTTTAAAAAAGAAGAAAAAAAGAAATACAAGGTGAAGGTGAGTGATCCTTTATGGATCTAAAACTAATACAAGATCCATCGTTTTTAAAATCATATACAACAGAAGAGCTAGAAGATTTAGCTAAACAAATTAGAGAATTTTTGATCAATCAGTTATCTAAAACAGGTGGTCATTTAGGGCCTAACCTTGGGGTTGTTGAGCTTACGCTAGCACTCCATAAAGAATTTGAGAGTCCTAAGGATAAATTTATTTGGGATGTTGGTCATCAGTCCTACATTCACAAAATCTTAACTGGCCGAACCAATCAATTCGACACGCTCAAGAAGTACCAAGGCTTAAGTGGTTTTCCGAAGCGAATGGAAAGTGAGCACGATATTTGGGAAACAGGTCACAGCTCAACATCATTGTCAGCTGCAATGGGGATGGCAATTGCGCGAGACTTAAAGGGTGAGGATCACTCCATAGTTCCTATTATCGGGGATGGCGCTTTAACAGGAGGAATGGCTTTAGAAGCCCTTAATCATATCGGTCACGAAAAGAAAAATATGACAGTGATACTTAATGATAATGAAATGTCTATTGCCCCAAACGTTGGAGCCTTGCACAACATATTAGGACGTCTCCGTAGTGCAAATAAATATCATTGGGTTAAAGATGAGATGGAGTATTTATTGAAGAAGATTCCAGCTGTTGGAGGTAAATTGGCAACTACAGCAGAGCGGATAAAGGATGGAATGAAATCATTTGTTGTACCGGGCATGTTCTTTGAAGAACTAGGATTTACCTATTATGGACCTGTTGATGGTCATAGCTTTGAGGATTTACTGGAACATATTCGATATGCGAAGAAAACAGAGGGTCCTGTGATTATTCATGTAATTACGAAGAAGGGGAAAGGCTATCACCCTGCAGAGCAGGATACTGTTGGTACATGGCACGGTGTAGGTCCATATAAGATCGAGTCAGGAGAATCGATGAAAAAGAAGCCAGCAGGACCAGCATGGAGTAAGGTTATCAGTGATGCACTAAGTAAGGTTGCTCGCCAAAATGAAAAGGTTGTAGCGATTACACCAGCTATGACAGTAGGTTCTAAACTGGAGGACTTTAAAAAGGAATTTCCTGATCGTTTATATGATGTAGGAATTGCTGAACAACATGCAACAACTCTTTCAGGGGGGCTTGCTACTCAGGGAATGAAGCCTTTCCTATCTATTTATTCAACATTTTTACAGCGTGGATACGATCAAGTGGTTCATGATGTTTGTAGACAAAATTTGAACGTAGTCTTCGGTATTGATCGAGCTGGACTTGTCGGAGCAGATGGAGAAACCCATCAAGGTGTATTTGATATCGCATTTTTACGGCATGTACCGAACATGGTTCTCATGATGCCAAAAGACGAAAATGAAGGGCAACATATGGTGAAGACAGCTATTGATTATGATGATGGGCCTATAGCAATTCGCTATCCAAGAGGTAACGCTAAGGGAATGGAAGTCGATAAAGATTTAAGTCCATTACCGATTGGCTCTTGGGAGGTATTAGAGGACGGACATGATGCTGTCATTCTAACCTTTGGTACAACCATTGATATGGCACTTACTGCCCGTAGACAACTAGAGCAGCAAGGGCTATCAGTACGAGTCGTCAATGCTAGGTTTTTAAAACCGTTGGATGAACAAATGCTAACCGAAATTTTTGAATCAGGACTACCGATTTTGACCGTTGAAGAGCATGTTTTACAAGGTGGCTTTGGAAGTGCTGTGTTAGAATTTGCTGAAGCTAATAACTTATTGGGTCAAACGATGATTAAAAGAATGGGAATTCCTGATCAATTTATAGAACATGGTAGTGTCAATGAGTTATGGGAAGAAATTGGATTAACAACTGACAACATCATTCGAATGCTTAGACAAATGATTCCAAACAAGTTAGGACTTGAACAAGGATGAAAAAAGTTAGACTGGATGTATTACTCGTTGAACGTGGACTTTTAGAAACGAGGGAAAAAGCGAAAAGAACCATAATGGCTGGGCTTGTCTTTTCCGAGCAAGAACGGTTGGACAAACCTGGCATGAAGGTAGATGCTGAAATACCTATAGAAGTCAAAGGTAAAACAATTCCCTATGTAAGTAGAGGAGGTTTGAAATTAGAAAAGGCTTTAAAAGAATTTCAAGTCTCTGTAAAGGGTAAAAAAATGATTGATATAGGTGCATCAACTGGTGGGTTTACAGATTGCGCTTTACAAAATGGAGCCGAGCAAAGCTATGCAATTGATGTTGGGCAAAATCAGCTAGATTGGAAACTAAGAAGTGACAGTCGTGTGATTGTCATGGAAAAGACCAACTTTAGATATGTTACGGAAGACCAATTAACAGAGGGGAAACCTAATTTTGCTTCCATTGATGTTTCCTTTATTTCACTAAAAATTATTTTACCTGTGTTGCAAAAGCTTTTAGAGGATGAAAGTGATGTAGTCGCACTCATCAAGCCCCAATTTGAAGCAGGTAGAGAACAGGTTGGTAAAAAGGGAATTGTTCGAGACCCTAAAATACACGAAGAAGTCCTACAAAAGATGATTGATTTTTGTAAGGAAGAAGGCTATTTAGTAGAAAATTTAACGTACTCCCCGATCACAGGTGGAGAGGGAAATATCGAATTCCTTGTTCATCTTATCTGGAATCAGTCTCAGGATGGACACATCAATAAACAAGTTAATGTCGAAGGTACAGTGAGAGAAGCCCATACGATGTTGCATAAAAAGGATTAATACACCATAGAGACTGCAGACGTATGTAGTCTCTTTTTAACGTTTTACATTATATGGACCTACAAAGAAAAGAGGGTAAGACATGAATAAAGGTCAACGTCATATTAAAATTCGAGAACTTATTACAGAGAATGATATCGAAACTCAGGATGAGCTCGTCACACGACTAAAGAATTTAGGACTCAATGTCACACAAGCTACGGTATCAAGAGACATTAAAGAGCTGCATTTAGTTAAAGTCCCTGCAGCAAATGGGAGGTATAAATACAGCTTACCAGCCGATCAGCGTTTTAATCCCTTAAAAAAGCTAAGAAGACTAATGATGGATGCCTTCGTTAAAATTGATAAAGCTGGTCATTTTATTGTCTTAAAAACGTTGCCAGGAAATGCACATGCACTTGGCGCACTTATTGACAATTTAGATTGGGATGAAATCATGGGTACCATTTGCGGAGATGATACGTGTCTTATCATTTGCCGAACAGAGGACAGTATAGACGATATTGAAAATCGCTTTTTAGATATGCTTTAATTAAATCCACAAAAAATTTGGGGTGGAATACGTGTTAGCAGAATTATCGATTAAGGATTTTGCCATAATTGATGAAATAAAAGTTCAATTTAGAGAAGGGTTAACCGTTTTAACAGGGGAAACAGGTGCAGGTAAGTCGATTATAATTGACGCTATTCAGCTTTTAGCAGGTGGAAGAGGATCTGTTGAATTTGTTCGACACGGTGCTAAGAAAGCAGAAATCGAGGGCTTGTTTTTTCTTGATTCTCTCGACCATCATGCCTATCCAAAGGCAAAGGAGTTTGGTATCGAGATCGATGAGGAAGGGATGTTAATTTTAAATCGAACCATTACTTCTTCTGGTAAAAGTATTTGTCGAGTGAATGGAAAGCTCGTGACGCTAGGTATTCTCAGAGAATTTGGTCAAACATTAATTGATATCCATAGCCAACATGAAACCCAATCATTAATGGATGCCGATAAACACTTAGCCCTATTGGATTTATACAATAAAGATGAAATTATGTATGCTAAGGACGAATATAAGGAAATCTATAATGAATACAAACAGCTCCAAAAACGCTATCGTGAGCTTAGTGAGAATGAACAGAAAATTGCTCAAAGGCTAGATTTATTAAAGTTTCAGCAACAAGAGCTAGAAGAAGCTGAACTTGTTTTAGACGAAGATGTCAAATTGGAGGAAGAAAGAAAACAGCTTCAAAATTATGAGAAAATTTATCAAAGTGTAACAGATGCTTATTATGCACTTTATGGAGAGCAAAAGGGTCTTGATTGGTTGGCTTTAGCCATGTCCTCATTAGAAAACATAAAGGAATATGATGATGGTTTAGGTAAGCGTGCTGATGAGTTAGCCAATCAGTATTACATCGTAGAAGAACTTTCCTTTGAGCTAAGGAACAAGCTGGATGAAATGGAGTTTGATCCGGAGAGATTAAACGAAATTGAGGCACGTCTTAATGACTTAAATCGATTGAAACGAAAATATGGGCAGTCGGTCGCAGAAATGGTGGATTATGCGGCTAAAATAGATGAGGAAATTGAACAGTTAGAAAATAAAGATGTCCATCTTACTAAGCTTGAAAAGGAATTACACCAAAAAGGCCAAGATGTCTTGCTAGCTGCAGAACAGCTCCATGAATTAAGGAAAAAGGCCGCAAAGCATTTGAAAATGGCCATTTTACAGGAGCTTACCGATCTTTACTTGGAGAAGGCTGATTTTGATGTTCAGTTCAATATTGTTGAAGGAACGAACCATGACCCTGAATGGAAAGGTAAGCATGTGAAATTAAATGAAACAGGTATGGACAAGGTTCAATTTTTAATAAGTACAAATGTCGGTGAACCATTAAAAGAGGTTCATAAGATTGCATCTGGAGGAGAATTATCTCGTATCATGTTGGCCATAAAGAAAAACTTTGCTAGTCACCAAGGCGTAACCAGCGTGATTTTTGATGAAGTAGATACGGGAGTTAGCGGGCGTGTAGCACAAGCAATTGCTGAAAAGATTTACTCCATTTCAAATAGCTCGCAAGTCTTATGTATTTCGCATCTACCGCAAGTTGCCTCAATGGCCGATACGCATTTATATATTGAAAAGGAAGTAGAAAAGGATCGGACAATTACAAAGGTTTCTACTCTAACTGAGGATGAAAAAGTTACAGAGATTGGTCGTATGATCTCAGGCACAGAATTAACGGATACAACAAAGGAGCATGCCAAGGAATTGCTTCAGTTAGCAAATGAAATTAAATAAACAACTGTCTATAGGCAGTTGTTTTCCTATACCCCACAAAAAATTACTCTTCCCCAAAACATTTTGTAAATCTGGAAATGTTCTCTTTTATTTCTGTTCTTTACAGCGTTTAAAACACTTCACTTAGGGTCAAATTATAACTACAGTATCATTTTGGTATGGGTTAGAAGCGAGGAGAGTGACAAAGTTGAAAAAGAGAGAAATCATGCGCATCATGATAGGCTTGATCCTCCTTGTTTCGTTCCTGTCTGTTCCATTTATATCTCCTGTTAAGCAGTATAATTCCATCCCTACCGATTTAACACTTTTTGAAAATCAAGGTAGTTACGCTTTACCCACCCTCGCCAACAGCAAAACAACAGTAAAAGGTGGCAATGAAGCAACTGAAGCTTTTTCTAACCAGTTATTCCCTAAAAAAGCAGGAAACAGCAGTGTCATTTATGAGCTTGCTGGTATGCCGGTTAAAAAGGTTGATGTAGAAGTATTAGATGATTTCAAGGTTATTCCAGGTGGTCAATCCATTGGTGTTCGTTTACACACACTTGGTGTACTTGTGGTGGGACATCATCTAATTGAGACGCCTAATGGTAAGGTCTCACCGGGAGAGGAATCAGGTATTCAAGTTGGAGATATTTTATTGGAAATTAACGGGAAGGAAATAAAGAAAGTAGAAGAGGTAGCATCCATTGTAAAAGAAGATGAAGGTGAAGAGCTGAAATTAAAGGTAAAACGAAATGAGAAGACGTTTACAACAACTTTGAATCCCCAATATGATGAAAAAGATAAAAAGTATCGTTTAGGTTTATATATTAGGGATTCGGCTGCAGGTATAGGAACGATGACTTTTTATCATCCCGGAACAAAGAAATATGGTGCTCTAGGACATGTCATATCAGATATGGATACAAAAAAGCCGATTGAGATCCATGATGGAAAACTCGTTCGTTCTAATGTTACATCCATTGATAAAGGTTCTAATGGCATGCCTGGTGAGAAAAATGCCGAGTTTTCCGTAGATGATCAAAGTATTGGGAATATTACACGAAACAGTCCATTTGGTATTTTCGGTGAACTTCACAAGAAAATTGACAACGGAGTTATGGATAAACCAATGCCAATTGCATTATCACATCAGGTGAAGGAAGGTCCTGCAAAAATTTTAACGGTTCTTGAAGGTCAAAAGGTTGAGGAATTTGACGTTGAAATTGTAAGTTCTGTTCCTCAAAAACATCCATCCACAAAAGGGATGATTATTAATATCACGGATGAGGAGTTATTAGATAAAACAGGCGGTATCGTCCAGGGGATGAGCGGAAGCCCAATCATTCAAGATGGTAAAGTAGTAGGTGCCGTTACTCACGTGTTTGTTAATGACAGTACCAGTGGCTATGGAGTTCATATTGAGTGGATGCTCCAGGAAGCTGGAATCGACATTTATAAAAAAGATGGCCAACAAAAAGCGAGCTAATTGCTCGCTTTTTTGTTTCCATTAGAAAGTATCAGACAGTGAGTGACAGTAAACAATAAAGATTTTTCGACAAATGAAATCGAATTTTGTTGAAATTACGTAAAATAATGAGAAAATCAAAGAATAATCAATATAAATACATATTTTTAAAAGTTTTTCCCTGAAAAAAAGGAATTATCATACTTGTGTCGAATATAATTAGGGAGAAAAAGTCAGTAATTTTAGAAAGAGGAGGAACATTTGTGGAAAAGGTTAAAGTTTGTTTAGCAGATGATAACAGAGAGCTTGTTCAATTATTAGAGGGTTATTTCAGTGATCAAGCTGAGATTGATGTAATCGGAACAGCTTATAACGGTAAAGAATGTCTAGAGCTTCTTGAAAAAGAGGATCCAGACGTTTTAATTTTAGATATTATTATGCCACATATTGATGGACTTGCTGTACTAACGAAAATGAAGGAATTAAACAAGGAGAATATGCCTAAGGTAATTATGTTAACGGCATTCGGACAAGAAGAGGTAACAAAAAAAGCGGTGGACCTTGGTGCATCCTACTTTATTTTAAAGCCGTTTGATTTAGACCATTTGAAGGAACAGGTTAAGCAAGTAGCTGGGTTGCCTTCTGTTGTGAAGAATAATCAAGTAAACGTTACCCAGACATCTTCTACGCAAGTGAGCAATAAGAAAATTGATTTAGACGCTAGCATCACAAATATTATTCATGAAATTGGTGTGCCAGCACATATTAAGGGGTACATGTATCTGCGTACTGCTATCTCTATGGTATATAATGATATCGAACTTTTAGGGTCAATTACAAAAGTGCTATATCCAGATATTGCGAAAAAGTTTAACACAACTGCATCCCGCGTTGAACGGGCAATTCGTCATGCCATTGAAGTTGCTTGGAACAGAGGGAATGTTGATTCAATTTCGTCTTTATTCGGTTATACTGTTAATATGTCTAAAGCCAAACCGACAAATAGTGAATTTATCGCTATGGTGGCAGACCGATTGCGTTTAGAACATAAAGTAAGCTAAATTCTATTAAAAAAACCTCTTACTCATTAGTCACATAGTAAGAGGTTTTTCATTACTTAAATAATTTCCTTATTGCTTTACCTGTTATTTTCCCTGAAGCACGTCTTCCAACTCGTTTGCCAATTTTACCCTTACGAATGGCATCCACATCATTCCATATTCGCAGGAATTTATAGATAGTCGATTTCAACCCCATCTTAATCACGCTCCGTTCATAGCTCTTTATACTCATTTTACTGTACATATTGTTTCTGGTTCAATACTTATGTAGGGATAGTATTTGTAGCACGTACATTATTTAATAATAGTAAGAAATATTTCTATTGAGGTGCTAAGAATGAAAGTAAAAACGTATAAAGACATTGAAATGATAAATATAGCTGTTCACCCTATCTTTCAATTCATGTTTGTGAATCTCTTTTATGTGGATGGTCTACTTATTGATTCAGGACCACGGCTGCAAAAACACAAATTGAGCCCTATTTTTCGCAAATGGGATATAGAGCAAGTAGCAGTTACTCATCACCACAGTGATCATATTGGATTAGCTCCATGGCTAATGAAACACAAAAATGTACAAATGTATTCAAGTTACCCCACTCAGAGTGAAGATAAGGTTTTCGGAGCAAAATCGGGATGGACTACTAAAGCCAACCCTTTTCCAAACGTGATCAAAACCCCTAAATATCGGTTTCATCCTATTTCTACCCCTGGCCACACACCTGATCATGTTTCAATATTAGAGCCGAATAAAGGGTGGTTGTTTTCTGGAGATTTATATGTCACCCCTTATCCAAAAGTATTTTTAAAAGAGGAATCGGTATCAGCCTATATAGAATCTTTAAAGAAAATTAAAACATTGGATTTTGATACCCTCTTTTGTGGACATGGAGGAGTTATTCAAAATGGAAAGGAAATGATTGGTCGAAAGCTAAATTATTTAGAAAAAGTGAGGATAGAGGTTTTGCGCTTACACGAGTTGGGTTACAGTGATCGCGCGATTGTAAAAAAGCTTTTTCCAAAAAAAGCACGCATAGAAGTATGGACGTTTGGTTCTTTTTCTCGTCTTCACCTCGTACGTTCCTGCTATCAGTAATGAAACCATACAAAGGTAGGGGAAGAAAGAAAGTGGCAACATAAACAACCTATATAATACGGTATATGGTCCTTTTGTAATTTCTTTTATGATGAAAGAGAGATAACAAAAGGAGGAGGAAATGAATTATGACTACGGTTAAAAGCATTTTTCAAGAGATTAATTCTGCATTACAGGAAGATCCAGGACGTGTAAAGGGGATTGAGGCTGTTTATCAATTTGACTTAGAAGGCGAAGAGTCATCAACGTATCAGCTAGTTCTTAAAGGGGAGGAGAGCTATGCTGCTGAAGGAGATGCTGAAAAATCAGACTGTACCTTAAAAATGTCGACCGATGACTTTAAAAAGATGGTAGATGGGAATTTAAATGGAACACAGGCATTTATGAGCGGCAGATTAAAAATAAAAGGAAATATGGGGCTCGCCCTTAAGCTTCAAGACATTTTATCATCCTACAATGCGGCATCTAAATCTTAATAAACGTCTTAAAAGGGGGAGCAGAAATGATTTCATTTCGTTCTACTGAAGAAGAATTAGCCTTCGTTGAAGTCGCAAAAAACTTAGCTAAGGAAAAAATTCGGCCACAGGCAAGAATATGTGAGCGGAATCAAAAATTAAATGAAGAAATCGTCCAGGAAGTACAAGAATTGGGATTTTTATCACTCGAGTTGTCTGAAGATTGGGACGGTTTGGAATTACCCTTAATTTCTCAGGTGCAAATTTTACAAGGTCTTTGCTATGGTGATTTAGACGTTGTTCAGGGTTTACCAGGAGCGGGTGATGCTGCCTCCTTTATTCGTTTTCTTAATCAACGGTTAGATACGTACAAAACAGATATAGTGGATGAACTTCAGACTGTTTCTTATCTTGATTTAAGTGAGGATTGGGGAACGAACATAGAGGTCAAAAAAGAAATGAACCACTACATTCTGAACGGCATGTCTCAACCTGTTAAATTGGCGGCCCAAGCTGATTATGTTCTAATCGCAGTTATGGATTCAAATGGAGAACCCATCCTATTTTGGTTGGATTCATCCGTTCACCCTTGGCACGTTGAAGAAGGAGATTATCGGCTTGGTTTGCTAACATCCGGTATTGCTCGTTTTACATTTGATCACGTAAAGATATCTACCGATGCTATTTTAGCTCAAGGTAATACTGCCGAAAAAATTATTCAGGACGGCCGTACCAGGGTACGAATTTTACAAGCGGCACGAGAGGTTGGTCTAATGGAAGCTGCTTTGGACTACGCGACTGAATACACAGCAAGTAGAAAAGCATTTGGTCAGGAAATCGCTAAGTTTCAAGGCGTTTCATTCCGCATTGCAAAGATGGCGATAGAAACGAGAATTGTTAACCATTTGGTGTGGGAGGCAGCATTACAAGCGGATCAGGAACATCCAGAAGCGGAAGGATTAAGCTTACGTGCCTTACATCGAGCTCATAAATCCTTGCGTTACGTCACAGACTCAGCTGTTCAACTACTGGGTGGTCATGGTTATATTCAAGAGTTTCCGGTTGAAAAGTGGATGCGAGATGCTCAGGCTCAAGTTACTTTATATGGACGGGAAAGGCAGTGTTTGAAAAAACGAGGGGAGCAAATCATCGCAGGTAATAGAGAGGAAGTGATGGCATGATATCGTTTCAGCTATCCGAGCAACAAAAGCAAATTAAAGAAATGACCCATTGGTTTGCCGCGAATGAAATACGTCCTATTGCAATGGAAGCCGACCGATTAGGAAAGGTCCCAGATGAATGGCTGGATAAAGTCAATAAAATGGGGATTCATCTTAATACCTCTTCATTTAGCGGAGGGGGAGGAGAAGAATCTAGCCGTAAATCAAAAAAAGAAAGAGAAGGAAATCGTATGGGGGTTTTGGCTACAGAACAAATGGCATGGGGCTGTCCTGCCATTACTTTATCTCTTCCAGGTGCCGGGCTTGGTGGGCCACCTGTACAAAGTAGCGGGACTCCTGAACAAAAGGAAAGATTCCTATCCATTTTTACAAAGGAAAAACCAAGGTGGGGTGCCTATGCCTTAACAGAGCCTGAAGCAGGTTCTGACGCTTCAGGGGTGAAAACAACTGCTACGAAGGTTGACGGGGGATATATTTTAAATGGTCAAAAGATTTTTATAACAAATGGAGGTCGTGCATCCTGGGTTGTGGCCTTTGCAACTGTGGATTCTACCCTTGGTCGTGCAGGGCAACGTGCCTTTGTAGTGGAAAAGGGAACACCTGGGTTTAGCTGCACGAAGCTCGTTAAGAAAATGGGACTTAGAGCAAATGAAACTGCTGAGCTGTTGTTTGAAGATTGTTTCGTACCAGATGAAAATTTGCTAGGTGGCGAAAAACTTTATGAAGCAAGTAGCAACAAACCATCAGGATTTCAGGTAGCGATGAAAACCTTTGATAGTACACGTCCAATTGTCGCATCGATGGCTATTGGTATTGCACGTGCTGCCTATGAATATACCTTAGATTTAGTCCGACAAGAGTATCCGAAGGGTGGAGAAACATCTGCTTTAGCAGCTGAAATGCTTGCAGAGGTGGAGCAAAATATTGCAGCAGCAAGACTTCTTACCTGGGAAGCAGCTTGGAAGGCAGATTTTGGTCTACCTAATGCAAAGGAAGCGGCGATGTGTAAAGCGTATGCAGGTCAGATGTCCCTAGATGTCTGCTCGAAATGTATGGAATTACTAGGTCCAATTGGGCTAGATGGGCATTTGGTTGAAAAGCTTTTCCGTGATGTTAAGATTTTCGATATTTTTGAGGGCACGAACCAAATTCAACACTTGGTTGTAGCAAGACGTCAATATGCAGCCTACGAGGTTCGAGTTTAATTACATTTTTCGCAAAGGAGGGGGTAATGTGTCATATCAAACGATTGAAATTGAGTATCGGGATAAAGGAGTAACTTGGATACTGGTTGATCACCCACCTGTTAACGCAATCGGGGAGGAGCTAATGCAGGATTTAGATCAAGCAGCCGAGGAGCTAACGGATGATTCCAATGTGCGAGTTGTTGTCATTACTTCCCGACATCCCAAAATTTTTCTTGCTGGAGCCGACCTAAAAGGAGCAATGCAAAATAGCAGTTCTGATTCCAATGGTGAGGAAAATATTATTGAAAAACAAAGTGCGAGGATGCAGGCGTGTTTTCACCGTTTTGCTACAATGCCAAAACCAGTCATAGCCGCAATCAACGGTCATGCCTTAGGTGGAGGCTGTGAACTGGCGATGGCGTGTGATTTTCGTTTAATGAGCAAGGGGAGAATCGGGTTAACGGAGCTTACTTTAGGTCTTATCCCAGGGGCAGGAGGTACACAAAGAATGACTCAGCTGTTGGGAAGATCCAAGGCTACAGAGCTCATTTTTACGGCAAAGCAGCTCGAGGCAAAGGAAGCGGAGGACATTGGTTTAGTAAATCGTGCTGTTTCAGAAGAACAATTAGAACCCGAAGTAACAGCCTTTGCTGAACAGCTTGCGGAGGGGGCTGTCCATGCAATGGGTCTGGCAAAGCGTGCCATAAATGCTGCTGAACAGCCAATAGCTGAGGGATTAAAGACAGAAGCCAAAGCCTTTGCAGATACCTTTTTAACCGATGAACCTAGCATTGGGTTAGCGGCCTTTTTCCAAAAGGAGAAACCAAATTTTCTTAAATAGATGAATTAGGGGAGGGATATGTGTGTCTTCATGGAACGAATTATTAAAAGGAAAAGTAGCACTCGTAACGGGAGCCTCCAGAGGACTAGGGCGAGCTGATGCCCTCGCGCTAGCGGAAGCAGGTGCAGATGTTGTGATTACAGATATTTTAATCGAATCAGATGAAGCGAATGAACAAGAAGCTGAAAAATACGGTCCCATTGCCCAGGTGATGCAGAGTACGCAGGTCATGTATGCGGATCGAACAGCAAAGGAAATTCAAGAGATGGGCAGAAAATCCTTTGCGGTTAAGATGGATGTGACAGACAAGGAACAAATCAACCAAGTGTTTGAAAGAGTGATAGAAGAATTTGGTAGGATTGACATTCTTGTAAATAATGCCGGAACATTGGATCATGTTTCCCAAATTGAAAATCAAAATGATGAATTTTGGGAGCGGGACCTGCACGTCAATTTGACAGGAGCTTACAACTGTACAAAAGCGGTATGGCCTTATATGAAGGAGCAGGGGGGAGGAAAAATTATTAACATGTCATCTGTTGCTGGAACACTAGGAGGTTTTGGTCAGGCTAGCTATTCGGCGACAAAAGGTGGTTTATTAAGCTTTACGAAAAGCATGGCGCTTGAGGGTGCTAAGCATGGGATTAATGTGAATGCAATTGTACCTGGAATTATAGGGACGGAAGCCTTCAAAATGGGCAATCCAGATATGAATGAACGAATGATCCGTCGTACAGCATTCAAACACCCTGGTGAGCCTGAGGATATTGCCAATGCGATTACCTTTTTAGTCTCAGACAAAGCCAAGTACATCACTGGTGTTGGACTTAATGTATCAGGTGGAATTGAACTGTTTACCTTTTAAGTCGATATGAAAGGAGGTTTTAAATATGCGTGAGGTTGTGATTGTAGATGCGTTGCGAACAGCAACCGGACGAAAGCAAGGGACCTTTAAGGATACACACCCCATTGATTTACTTACACCGATTCTAAAGGAGTTGGTTAGCCGGAATCAAATCAATGCAGCTGACATTGAGGATGTTGTGACTGGATGTGTAACCATGACCGATGAACAAGGTGGAAATATTGGCAGAATGGCTGTATTGGCTGCTGGTTTTCCAGTTGAAGTCCCCTCCTTTTCGTTAAATAGAATGTGTGGATCAAGCCAACAAGCTATCCATAATGCTGCCCAAACTATTTTAGCGGGTGATGCTGATATGGCTATCGCCTGTGGAGTAGAGAATATGTCTAGAGTACCGATGGGAAGTGATTTAGGAGCCTTTAGCGAAGATTTAATCAACCGATACAACATTATTCCACAAGGATTCTCTGCAGAAATGATTGCACAGCAGTGGGAACTGAGTAGGGAAGAATTAGATGAGTTTTCTCTAAAGAGTCATAAGCGAGCGGCTCAGGCAACTGACAAAGGCTTATTTATACGGGAAATACTCCCTCTAAAGGTGAAAACAGCAGAGGGAGAAACCACCTTATCCCAAGATGAAGGTATTCGAAGAAACACCTCGATGGAAAAGCTTGCAAGTCTTCAGCCATCCTTTCAGCCTGATTATGGAATTGTAACAGCAGGTAACTCCAGTCAAATTAGTGATGGTGCAGCGGGACTCCTCTTGATGTCGAAGGAAAAGGCAACCGAACTGGGACTAAAACCAAGAGCACGTATTCTCTCAAGAGTTGTTGTGGGAGAGGACCCAGTAATGATGTTAACAGGTGTAATACCTGCAACCCAAAAGGCGTTAAAAAAGGCTGATTTAACCATTGATCAGATGGATGTAATCGAGATTAACGAAGCCTTTGCATCCGTTGTAAAGGCCTGGGAAAAGGAAATCCAACCATTGCCTGATAGAGTTAACCCTCGTGGTGGCGCCATTGCATTGGGCCATCCACTAGGAGCGAGTGGTGCTCGAATTGCAACTACCTTACTTCATACCTTGGAGGATGAAGGAGGGAAATATGGCTTGCAGGTCATGTGTATTGGCTTCGGAATGGCGACGGCAACCGTCATAGAGCGCTTGTGAAGCACATAAATATATATGGGGAGGGATGACGATGACAAATGAACAACCAAGCTTAAAAGAGGTATTTCAGATGATTGATGCGGCTTTGAAATCGGCGCCAGCTGTTACGGAGGGGAAAGAAGGAGTTTACGAGTTTCATATAAAGGATCACGGTGAAACCTACCAGATGATTATAGATGAAGAAGGTCCTAGAGCCCTCAAAGGTCAAGAAAAGGACCCTCAAGTAACATTAACCATTAAAGAAGCTCATTTTAGAGATTTGGTTGCAGGTACTTTAAATCCAACAGCAGCCTTTATGGGAGGGAAGCTGAAGATTAAAGGAAATATGGGGATGGCGCTTAAATTACAATCCGTATTGAATTCCTTTACGTTTTGAGTTGTCCTGGATTTCCAAATTACAGGAGGTTTATTCATGAAACCGAATAATTTAGTGGAAATGTTGTGGCGTACTGTTGAACGTTTCCCATCGAAGGAAGCCATTATGTGGAAAGAAAATGGGGAGTATCAAAGCATAACGTATGAAGAATTCTGGCTAAAAATAAAATATGTCGCATCCGGCCTAGCTTATTTAGGAATTAAACAAGATGATAAGGTGGCTATCATATCAAATAGTAATCCTATGTGGGGAATAACGGACTTTGCAGTAGCAAGTTTAGGTGCTGTCAGTGTTCCAATTTACCCAACGCTACCTGCAGACCAGGTTGCTTATATTTTAAATAATGCAGATGTTCGTGTTGCAGTTGTGGAAGACCGCGTGCAATTAGAAAAAGTTTTGAGCAGTGATATTGTAGAACATAGCTTTGTCATGTATCCAGAAGATTCCCTTTATGCTGACCAAGCATCCTCATTTAATCAGTTAGAAAAGGATGGATTAGAGCATTTATTATTAAATTGGGAAGACGGGTTTAGCAAAATAACACGTGAACAGTTAGCTACCATCATTCACACATCAGGGACGACTGGAAAGCCAAAGGGTGTAATGCTGACACATGGCAATTTTTTAGCTAACATAGAAGCAATACAATTTTGGCTGATTGAACTAATGCCAGAGGATGTGGCCTTGTCCTATTTACCTCTATCACACGTATTCGAGCGTATGGCGGGACATTATATGCAGTTTTCTGTTGGTACTACTATCGCATATGCTGAGAGCATTGATACCATACAGGATAATTTATTGGAGGTCCGTCCAACGGTTTTAACTAGTGTTCCTCGGTTATTTGAAAAGGTTTATACAAAGGTATTGGATGAAATTGAAAGCGGTTCCGCTGTTAAAAAGAAAATATTTAATTGGGCAGTAAATGTAGGATTAGAACGCTATGAGTATTATTTGCATGCACCTGCCCATGAATTAATTTTAAGTGATGCGTTACCAAAGGAATTAGCCCGTAAATGGAAACGAGCCAATCGCTTAGTCTATCAAAAGGTCAAAGAAAAACTAGGTGGGCGTCTTAGGGGAATGGTTTCAGGTGGAGGAACATTAAATCCGGAAATCGCCAAATTCTTTTGGGCCTTGGATATCCCGATTCTAGAGGGTTACGGTCTGACTGAGACAACTCCAGTAATATCCACAAACCCTATGCTAAGAGCTAAAGCGGGAACTGTCGGAAAGGTACTACCCAATTTAGATGTGCGTATTGCGGATGATGGAGAGGTATTGGTACGAGGCCCAAGTGTAATGAAAGGGTACTACAATAACCAAGAAGCAACAAAGGAATCTTTCGAGGGTGAGTGGTTTAAAACAGGGGACATTGGCACATTTGATGAAGAGCAATATTTAAAAATTATTGATCGAAAAAAACGACTATTGGTCCTCTCAACTGGAAAAAATGTAGCACCACAGCCAATCGAAAATATGCTGAATGAAAGTAGTTTTATTGAACAATCTGTTGTATTGGGGGATCAGCAAAAATATATTATTTGTATCATAAATTTAGATTTTGAAAATTTACGTCCTTGGGCAGAAAAAATGGGAATAAACTTTGAAAATCGAAATGATTTGAGTCAGCATCCAAAAGTAAAACAGCTAATTGATCAAGAGGTTCAGAGACTCATCCATTCGTTTGCCGATTTTGAAAAGCCAAAGAAAACGATAATTGTCGGGGATGAATGGACTGTTGAGGGTGGAGAGATTACACCAAAACTATCGGTTCGTGTGAAAGTGATAGAAGAAAAATATAAGGAGTTCATTCAAGATGCCTACAAGGTTACTTCTGAATCGCAGGATGAAGCTGTAGCAACCGTAGAGGGATAGATAAAAGGAGCAATTCCTCTATGCTCCTTTTATACATCTAAATGAGCCCTTCCCTTATTGCTCGCGCAACCGCTTCGGTCCGATTTCTAGCCTTCATTTTCTGCATAATGGCGGATACGTAATCCCGTACTGTGTATTCACTTAGGTTAAGCTCATCAGCTGCTTCACTAGTGGATGCACCTTCTGCCATTAGTTTTAGAACTTCTATTTCACGAGGTGACAAGGATAATGATGGTTTAGGTTGCTCTAGGTGTGGTTTATCATATTTAGCTAAAATTTCTCCTGCACTTTGTCCAAACTTAATCAGGGCGGAAAAGGTTTTTTCTGATATCTCGAATGACTGTCCTGGCCCTTGATCAAGAATTGCAGCACCTAATAATTTACTCGTGGAGGTTGTAAAAATAGGTGCTACCACCACTGAATTCAATTCAAATTGCTCCACATACTCCTTAGGAAAACCCATCATCGCATCCTCAATATAAACAGGCTGTAAATAATTCATATTTTGTCCAAATAACTGAAGAATTTGTAGGTTATTTTGAATGATCGGCAGGTTTTGAATGTCTTCGGTTATATTTTGAATGGCTGAATTATCTAATTGGTGCCCAAATAATCCAAACCCCATCTGCTCATTTAGAGAATAGGAAAATAGTGCACACCGTTCAAAAGGTAGGTAACGAACAAACCCCGCTGTAATATACTCGACTGCCTCACTATATGTTTGGGCACGCATAATCGTTTCATTAAACATAATGACGGAATCCTTCCATTTTTGTTTCTCATTAGCATCTTTAATGGAGTGAAGGCCATCCTGAAAAATTTGTAACGAATAAGTAAGGAATGAGACAATATGTGAACTTTCCTTTTGCGTTATACATATTAATAGAGTGTAATCCTGATAAGGTATCGGAATAACATTTAGGCATTGTTGTTCTTTTTTAGGTAATTGCTTCAGTATAGCCTCTGTTAAGCTATAAATGGAATTCTGTTCAATAGGTAGATAGTTAAATAACATCTCGTCATCGTCTTGATGGAACCATTTTTCAACTGTATATTGATTCCTGTTTCCATGTACTTTGGCAGCCCATTCAATGGGAAGCTGCTGTGAGGTTACCAGATGCTTAAGAAAATGTTCGATTTCAAATCGATGCTGGTCACTTGAAGTGAGAATTTGTTCACTAATATTAGAAAATAAATATTGGATCGCTTGATGTTCATGGTAGGAATATCTATGGTTGGCTTGAATCACCTTATGGACAGCATTTTCTAATAATGTCATGATGAATGGATTAGTTTGAATAGTAGAATTTGAGGTAAGACTTTTCACGTTTCTTTTGTTATCATTTGACGAATTAAAGAAAAACTCAGATAAATATGTAATCGTATCCTCAACGCTTTTCCCCGAACTTTTCCCGGCTTTCCGGAGATGCAGCAAAATCGTATTCCACTCATCTATTATAGCCTGTTTATGTGTTCGAATGATTTCAAAACCATTGTTAAAGATTTCATCCATTTGGTTATGCAGTGTGTTGGACATGTAGATACTCCCCTCCTTAATTCAGAAAATTCTAATATAATGTAATTATATAATTATTAACGATTTCAGTCTAACCATATTCTTTGGAAGAACTATTTATGTGTATTGCTACTACCCTTATGGATAATAATTCGTTTAACATCCAACAATAAACGTAAGAGTACTTTGTTAAAAGGTGACTGATTATGCCCAATAAAAATCTCGATCATGTAGAACGATTTGAAATTGCATTTAATCAAATTCATTCATTACTCAAGGAATTCTCCAAAAATATAAAGACAGATCGATTTGTCGATTTACTGCAGGAAAACCGAGGGAAGTATGGAGTGTTAAATGCGAATTATTATAAATTAAAGCAATATGCAAAATTACGTAACGCAATTGTTCATGAACGAATTGATGATCAATATTATATAGCTGAGCCACATTTGGATGTTGTAGAGGATATAGAGCAAATTAGTAAAATCCTTCAAAATCCACCGAAGGCCATATCAATTGCTTCTCAGCCTGTAGTGTTTTTTAGACAAGATTCCTCGTTACTTAAAATTTTAGAAACGATTGAAGAACATGGATATTCACAGTTTCCTATATATGAAGGAGACCACTTTAAAGGGTTATTAACGGAGGGAGGCATCGCTAAATGGTTTTCAAAGCATATACGAGATATGTCTGTCTCTTTAAAAGGAGTAACAGCCAATGATATTCTGGAGGATGAAAAATTACGAAATGTAGCCTGTCTATCCAACGACCAAACGATTTATGATGTGGAAGAAGCATTCCAGAATCACTACGAAAAACAACAAAAGCTAGAGGCCGTCTTAATAACAGAGGATGGAAATCAAGATTCAGCTCCGAAGGGAATCATTTCTTCCTGGGATTTAGTAAAGATTGAACATTCATCAATTTCGCTATTATCAAATTCTTGATAAAGAATGTAATAGGATTTCTTAGAAAATACAGATATTTAGTTTGAAAAAGACTGATTTGAGGTTCAGTCTTTTTTTTTCATGATAAACGGTAATTAATAATTCAAGGCATACGTGTTAGAATATAGTAATATATAAATCAAGTAATGTAATTAAAATCAAAGTAAAGTGGTGAAAAGATGAAGGTAGCAAAATTTGGTGGGAGCTCTGTTGCAGACGCTTCTATGATTAAAAAAGTAGCTCAAATTATTATGAGCGATGATGACCGAAAATTTATTGTCGTATCCGCACCTGGAAAACGGTACAGTTCTGATATTAAGGTAACCGACTTACTCGTTGAATTGGGAGAAAGATTTGTCAATGCCCAACCCGTAGATGAGGTTCAAGCTAAAATCGTTGAAAGATTTCAAACGATGATCGAAAATCTATCATTATCTGAATCTATTTTAGATGATATTAAAGAAACAATTGATACTGTTTTACATGATGATCGTTTAGAAGATAACCGGTTAGATGCTCTGAAGGCAATGGGAGAGGATTCCTTAGCAAAAATCCTAAGCGCTTATCTGCAATCCTTGGGGAAAAAAGCTACATATATGAACCCAAGAGATGCGGGCATTATCGTTAGTGATGAACCGGGCAGTGCCCAGGTTTTGGACGAGAGCTATGAGTTATTAGCAAAGCTAAGAAACCATGATGGAATTATGATTATTCCAGGGTTCTTTGGCTATACAAAAGACCAAAAGTTAACAACATTCCCGCGTGGGGGTTCTGACATTACAGGGGCGATTGTAGCAGCAGGTGTCAAGGCGAAACTCTACGAAAACTTTACAGATGTTGATTCTGTATTTTGTGTCAATCCTACTATTGTAGATAATCCAAAAGAAATTAAAGAATTGACATACAAAGAGATGAGAGAGTTGTCCTACGCTGGATTTTCTGTTTTCCATGATGAAGCTTTAATTCCAGCCTTTAAGGCGAAGATACCTGTTTGTATTAAAAACACGAATAATCCGGAAAAAGAAGGCACAATGATTGTCTCTAATCGTGAACAAGGCTCAACTGGCACGGTTGTAGGTATTGCTAGTGATAAAGGATTCTTGAGTCTTTATGTCAGTAAATATCTGATGAATAGAGAAATCGGTTTCGGAAAAAATCTACTGCAAATTTTAGTGGATGAGGGAATCTCTTTTGAACATGCTCCATCAGGTATTGACGATATGTCGGTTATTATTCGAGAGGATGAGCTTCCGCTTGAGAAAGAGCAGGTTGTGATTGAAAGAATTAAAAATGAGCTTGATGTAGATATGGTTGCAGTTGAGCGTGATTTAGCGATGATTATGCTTGTAGGAGAAGGCATGAATAGCACCTATGGAGTTGCAAGTCGCTCTACCCAAGCCTTTGCTAACGCTTGTGTGAATATAGAAATGATCAACCAGGGTTCATCAGAAGTTTCCGTGATGTTTGGTATTAAGGAAGAAGCAATGGAAAGAGCAGTCCAATCTTTATATGAAGAATTTTTTGAATCATAATAAAAAGACGAGGCGATTGCCTCGTCTTTCTTATTGAGTTAAATTTCTCTTACGGTCTCTGTGTAAAATAAATCCCCCGATAAAGGTTAATCCCACAATGAAGAAAATAAGACCACAAATAAATTGCAATACTAAATGATTAAATATAGCGGAAACCTCGTTAAATAGGGCATCCCTCATTAATTTAATCCCAATTGCAGCAACTATACCAGGTATGATTAATATGAGTAATGCAATTAAACGTCCCATATTTTGCTCTCCTTTTAAGTAACTCACTAAGCATAGTATACCAGAGCGAGTCCCCATGAACATCTATGAAAATTATTGCAAGCATGTACATTATTCTATATGATGAATATATGCAAGTTTTTGCAAAAAGGTGGGAGATCATGAAAAATGTCTTAATAGTTGGGGCAGGTAAAGGTGGAACGGCTACTCTTAAAATTTTAGCCGAATCGGACGTATTAAACGTTTCGGGTATAGTGGACATCAATCCAGATGCACCCGGCCTTGAGCTTGCCAAGCAATATCATGTTGAAACTGGTACGAGTTTTAAAGATTGGTTGCATAGAGACATTGACATTATTATAGAAGCCACCGGTAATGAACAAGTCTATCAAGAAATCTTAACTAAAAAACATCAGGAAACAGTTGTTATTCCAGGTGCGGTTGCATTTATCACTTCACAGTTACTCGATGAAAAAGAGGAATTGTTAAGTGAACTAAAAAATCAAACGAAAGATCGAGAGTTTATCCTGGATGCCATCCATGACGGCATGATTGTCATTGATGAATACTTCCGGATAACCTTTGCCAATAAGAGTGCAGAGCGAATATTGGGGAAAAAGAAAGTAGAAATAATCGACCAGCCTGTTGAACACATCATACCTACTACTCGACTTCCTCATGTTTTTAATGTTAAGAGGAAAGAAGTTAATCAAAAATTAATCCTTAATAATGGAAAGAAGATCATTACGACCCGTATCCCAATCACTGATTCGGCAGGGGATGCTGTTGGTGCTTTTGCCGTTTTTAAAGATATAACGGAGGTCGTGAATCTAGCCGAAGAAATAACTGACCTGAAAGAAGTTAAAACAATGCTAGAGGCCATTATTCATTCTTCTGATGAGGCCATATCGGTTGTCGATGAAAAAGGAAACGGGTTGATGATTAATCCAGCGTATACTCGTATTACTGGCTTAACGGAAAAGGATGTTATTGGGAAGCCTGCGACCGCAGATATCTCAGAAGGAGAGAGTATGCACTTAAGGGTTCTGAAAACACGTAGAGCCGTTAGAGGTGTGCATATGAAGGTTGGCCCGGCTAACAAAGATGTCATTGTGAATGTAGCCCCTGTGATTGTTGATGGGAAATTAAAGGGGAGCGTTGGTGTCATTCATGATGTTTCCGAAATCCAGTCGCTTACTAGTGAACTGAAGCGGGCGCGACAAATTATACGTAACCTTGAAGCGAAATACACCTTTGATGATATTATTGCGGAATCAACCGAAATGAATATTGCACTAGAGCAAGCGAAAGTGGGTGCCAAAACCCCTGCAACCGTATTGTTACGAGGTGAATCAGGGATTGGTAAGGAGCTGTTTGCTCACGCGATACACAACGAGAGCAATAGAAGACATAACAAATTTATACGGGTAAACTGTGCAGCAATTGCAGAATCTATATTGGAAAGTGAATTATTCGGGTATGAAGAAGGGGCCTTCTCAGGTGCAAAGCAAGGTGGAAAACGTGGGTATTTTGAGGAAGCTAATTATGGCAGTATTTTCTTAGATGAAATTGGTGAGCTTTCCCTTAGTATGCAGGCCAAGCTCCTGCGTGTACTCCAAGAGGGCGAGATTGTACGTGTGGGGGGGACGAAGCCTGTAACTATCGATACAAGAATTATCGCGGCTACGAATGTAAATTTGGAAAAGGCCATCATGAAAGGGGAATTTAGAGAGGATTTATATTATCGTCTTAATCGTCTACCTATTTACATCCCACCTTTACGAGAACGGATGGATGACTTACCTGCACTTGTGAATCATTTAATTCAAAAACTGAACTCGGATTACGGACGTCACGTGAAGTCCATCAGTAATGAAGCAATCGGTTTACTAAAAGCCTATCATTTTCCGGGAAATGTGCGTGAATTGGAAAACATTATTGGCCGGGCAATGATTTATATGAGTCACAATGAAGATCAAATTCTGTCTAGTCATATACCAGAGCTTGGAGAGCCTGCCAAAAATGAGAGTGAACCACAAGAAGATATTTCTGTCGATTGGAAAAAACTCTCGCTTCAGGAAGCGGTAGATGCATATGAAAAAGAGGTCCTGCTTGCTGCACTCGAGGCGAACCAATTTAACAAAACCGAAACAGCTAAAAGGTTAGGAGTTTCGATTCGTAACCTTTACTATAAATTAGACAAGCATAAAATTGACAAAAGTAACATGCAATAAATTTCATATATGCAAAAAAATGCTCGCACTTTTCCACAATTATAAAAGCGTTTTCATAAATAAAAGTTGGCATGTTTTTTGCATTAAGGTATAGTGGGGCATGTTGATATTGAAAGAATTAAAGGTGGTAGATGATGAAACTAACAGCAATGATTGAAAAATTGCACCAGCAAAACCATAAGTCAGTTGTAGCTGTTGCACAGGCTGCAGATCGTGAAGTGTTAATGGCTGTAAAAAGTGCAGTTGAAGAACAGGTATCTACATTTATATTGTTCGGAGATATACAGCTTATTCAAAAATATGCGGCTGAAATAGAATTAGATCTTCCATCGAATGATATTCAGTTGGTTCATACTGATGATGGTGATGAAGCGGCTCGTTTAGCCGTACAAAAAGTGCATGATCAAAAAGCCCATGTACTAATGAAAGGGAATCTTTCAACCAAGCAAATTTTAAAGCAAGTTCTTCATAAAGAGTATGGACTAAGGGCAAACAGAGTATTAAGTCATGTTGCTGTTTTCGAAGTTCCAAACCAAAATCGTCTAATTCTTTTAACCGATGCAGCCATGAACATAGCTCCTAGTCTTTCGGAAAAAGCACAAATTATTCAAAATGCAGCGAATGTGGCTAATCGAATTGATATTGATATGCCAAAAGTTGCGGCGCTTGCAGCTGTTGAAGTAGTGAATCCCGCAATGCAATCTACAATGGATGCTGCAGCCCTATCGCAAATGCAAAAACGGGGACAAATACAGGGATGTATAGTTGATGGTCCTTTAGCGTTTGATAATGCCGTTTCGGAAAAAGCCGCTAAAGAGAAAGGGATCCATTCAGATGTTGCGGGTCAAGCAGATATCTTAATGGTTCCATCCATTGAAACTGGTAATGCTTTATATAAATCATTTATGTATTTTGCTAATGCCAAAGTGGCTGCTGTGATTAGTGGGGCAGCTGCCCCAATTGTGTTAACCTCTCGAGCTGATTCACATGAGAGTAAATTATATTCTATTGTCTTATCTGTTTTAACCGCGAACACCAAATAAGAGGAGGAATTTAGAGTGGAACTTTTTACTTATTTAGAAGAGTATGATTATGAGCAAGTTGTTTTTTGTCAGGATAAAGAATCTGGTTTAAAAGCCATTATTGCCATTCACGATACAACCCTTGGGCCAGCCCTTGGAGGTACAAGAATGTGGACTTACGATACAGAAGAGGACGCTATTATTGATGCATTACGCTTATCTAGAGGAATGACTTATAAAAATGCAGCAGCTGGCCTTAACCTGGGTGGAGGAAAAACAGTTATTATAGGGGATCCGAAAAAGGATAAAAATGAGGCGATGTTCCGCGCCTTTGGACGTTATATTCAAGGGTTAAATGGCCGTTATATTACAGCAGAAGATGTAGGGACAACCGTACAGGATATGGATACCATATACCAAGAGACAAATTTTGTTACTGGTATCTCACCTGCTTTTGGTTCATCAGGTAACCCATCACCTGCAACTGCATTCGGTGTATATCGAGGAATGAAAGCAGCCGTTAATGAAGCATTTGGCTCAGATTCTTTAGAAGGAAAAGTAGTAGCAGTTCAAGGTGTTGGGAATGTAGCTTACCACCTATGCAGACATTTACACGAGGAGGGTGCACAGCTAGTTGTCACTGATATTAACAAGGAAGCTGTTCAACGAGCAGTGGATGACTTCGGGGCTAAAGCTGTTGATCCAGACGATATATATGATGTGGAATGTGATATTTATGCACCATGTGCTTTAGGCGCAACCGTTAACGACGATACCATTTCTCGTTTATCAGCTAAGGTGATTGCAGGTTCTGCCAATAATCAGCTAGCAGAATCAAGACATGGTGAGGCTTTATACGAAAAAGGGATTGTCTACGCTCCTGACTACGTGATTAACGCTGGTGGTGTAATCAATGTAGCCGACGAGCTCTATGGGTATAATCGAGAAAGAGCTATGAACCGAATTGAAAAAATATACGATAACATTGCCAAGGTCTTCGAAATCTCGAGACGAGATTCCATTCCAACGAATGTTGCAGCAGACCGTATGGCTGAAGAAAGAATCAATGGCTTAAACAAATCTAGAAGTACATTCCTTCAAAATGAACATCACATCATTTCGAGACGATAAGATTTTAAACTTCTATTACGTATGGAGTGTACAACAAGAGAATATGGAGGTTTTGAATCTTGCAACAAAAGCAATATCGAATACTTGTGATTAATCCAGGTTCTACCTCTACGAAAATTGGTGTTTTTGATGATGAGCAGTGTATCTTTGAAAAAACCATTCGTCATTCTATAGAGGTGACGGCTCAGTATAACCGAACGATCGACCAATACGAGTTTCGAAAGCAAATCATTTTGGAGACGTTAGATTATGAAGGAATTAATATTTCAAGACTTGATGCGGTTTGTGGGCGCGGTGGTTTATTGCGCCCCATTGAAGGTGGAACCTATCATGTGAACGACAAAATGATTCAAGATTTAAAGGAGGGGTTAAATGGGGAGCATGCCTCAAATCTTGGAGGTATTTTAGCGAAGGAAATTGCTACAGGTCTAAATATTCCAGCATTTATCGTGGACCCGGTTGTAGTAGATGAATTAGATGAAATAGCTAGATACTCCGGTGTACCTGAAATTCCGCGAAAAAGCATCTTCCATGCACTGAACCAAAAGGCTGTAGCTCGTAAAGCCGCTAATGATTTAAAACAAAGCTACCATGATCTCAATTTAATAGTAACTCATATGGGGGGAGGAATAACCGTTGGTGCACATAAAAAGGGACGGGTCGTGGATGTAAATAATGGTCTACACGGTGACGGCCCATTTTCACCAGAAAGAGCAGGTACTGTCCCGGCTGGAGATTTGATCTCCATGTGCTTTAGCGGGGAATATTTTATCGATGAGGTAATGAAAAAAATTGTCGGCCAAGGCGGATTAATGGGTTATTTGCAAACCAATGATGCAATCGAGGTCGAAAAGAAAATTGCCCAAGAGGATGAGAAAGCAAAAAAAGTATATGAAGCCATGGCATACCAAATAGCTAAGGAAATTGGTAGTATGGCAGTTGTATTAGATGGAGAAGTGGATGGGATTGTCCTGACCGGCGGATTAGCATACGGAAAAGAATTTGTTAGTCTCATTAAAAGACGGGTCAAATGGATTGCAGATGTTCTTACCTATCCAGGTGAAGATGAACTTCAAGCTTTAACTGAAGGTTCTTTGCGAGTATTGAAAGGTGAGGAGAAAGCAAAAGAATATCCGAATCCTTCCTAGTTTGCGATTGAAAGGAGTGTGTCTTAATGGCTGAAGAATACGATTTAGTGGTACTTGGTGCAGGTACAGGTGGTTATGTTGCTGCCATTAGAGCAAGTCAACTTGGCCTGAAAGTAGCAGTTGTAGAAAAGGGAAAATTAGGTGGAACATGCTTGCACAAGGGATGTATCCCTTCGAAGGCATTACTTAGAAGTGCTGAAGTTTACCGTCAATCCAAAGAAGCTGATACCTATGGGATTGAACTTGGCTCGGCTAAGGTAAACTTCTCAAAGGTACAAGAGCGAAAAGAAAAGATTGTAGACACGTTACATAAGGGTGTACAGGGTCTAATGAAGAAAGGCAAAATTGATGTATTTGAAGGGTTTGGCCGTATTTTAGGACCAAGTATATTTTCTCCTATACCTGGCACTATTTCAGTTGAAATGAACAATGGCGAAGAAAACACGATGCTAATTCCGAAAAATGTTCTAATATCGACCGGATCGAAGCCGAAGTCACTTTCTGGCTTGGATATTGATGGACAATACGTAATGACTTCAGATGAAGCATTAGAAATGGAAACATTACCAAAATCCATCGTAATCGTTGGTGGTGGAGTGATTGGAATCGAGTGGGCATCTATGCTCGCTGACTTCGGGGTGGAGGTTACGGTATTAGAATTCCTAGACCGTATTTTACCAACCGAAGATGAAGACATTTCTAAGGAAATGACAAAATTACTGAAGAAAAAAGGCATTCAGATTGTAACAGGTGCAAAGGTCTTGCCTGATACGTTGACGAGAGAAAATGGAGTTCAGATTCAGGCTGAGCTAAATGATGACACAGCAAGTTATCAAGCCGATTGCATGCTCGTTTCTGTAGGGCGTGCTGCAAATGTTGAAAATATTGGCCTAGAAAACACCGATATAGCAGTCGAAAAAGGTATCATTCAAACCAACGAATTTTATCAAACGAAAGAATCTCACATTTATGCAATTGGTGATGTCATTGGAGGTATGCAGCTAGCACATGTGGCTTCGCACGAAGGAATCACAGCTGTTGAACATATGGCAAATCAACAGCCACATCCTTTGACAGATACATCTGTACCAACCTGTATTTATTCCAATCCAGAGGTTTCAAGCATTGGGCTAACTGAAGCACAGGCAAAGGAACAAGGATATGACGTTAAAATCGGCAAGTTTCCTTTTAAAGCTGTTGGGAAAGCATTAGTCCATGGGGAAACAGATGGTTTTGTGAAGGTAATAGCTGACCAAAAAACAGATGACCTTTTAGGAGTACATATGGTTGGACCACATGTTACCGATATGATTACTGAAGCAGCACTTGCAAAAGTTTTAGATGCAACACCATGGGAAATTTCCGAAACCATTCACCCGCATCCTACTTTATCAGAGGTCATTGGTGAGGCTGCATTAGCAGTAGATGGCAAGCAAATTCATGGTTAATTGTGTTTTGATAGATTGGTTTAGTTTACTAAAGGAGGGACTATAATGGCTAAGAATCGTCATGAGGAATTAGAATTGACGGATGAGCAAGTGATGGAAATGTTTAAAACGATGTTACTTGCTCGAAAAATTGATGAGAGAATGTGGCTATTAAATCGTGCTGGTAAAATTCCATTCGTTATTTCGTGCCAAGGACAGGAGGCAGCTCAGGTTGGGGCTTCGTTTGCGCTCGATAGAACAGCAGACTATGCAGCGCCATATTACCGAGATATGGGAGTTGTTTTAGCGTTTGGGATGACAGCGAAAGAGCTAATGCTTTCTGGCTTCGCGAAAGCAGAGGACCCAAACTCAGGTGGAAGGCAAATGCCAGGACACTTTGGGCAAAAGAAAAACCGTATTGTAACTGGATCTTCGCCAGTTACAACCCAGGTACCCCATGCAGTGGGTATAGCCTTGGCAGCTAAGATGGAGAAAAAGGACTTTGTCTCATTTGTAACACTTGGGGAAGGATCTTCTAACCAAGGGGATTTTCATGAGGGATTAAACTTTGCCGGTGTCCACAAATTACCGGTCATCACAATGGTTGAAAATAATAAGTATGCAATTTCTGTTCCAGTAGAAAAGCAGCTAGGCTCTGAAAAAGTATCAGACCGCGCTCAATCCTACGGAATGCCAGGATTTACAGTTGATGGTAATGATCCTCTAGCCGTTTATGAAGCAGTGAAACAAGCGAGAGAAAGGGCTGTTAAGGGAGAGGGACCAACATTAATTGAAACAGTATCCTATCGTCTAACAGCTCACTCTAGTGATGATGATGATCGTGCATACCGTGAACGTGATGAAGTGGAAGAAGCAAAGAAGAAGGACGCTATTTTTACCTTTGCATCTTATTTAAAAGAAAATGGAATCTTGACCGAGGATAAAGAAAAGGAGCTTCATTCTGAAATTGACAAAATCGTAAATGAAGCTACTGATTATGCGGAAAATGCACCATATGCTGAAGCGGAAAGTGCTCTTAAGCATGTGTATGCAGAGTAAAGGAGGGAGAGCGTAATGCCAGTAAAGTCTTATATTCAGGCTATTACACAAGCCATGAAAGAAGAAATGACTCGTGATGAAAAGGTTTTTGTTTTAGGAGAGGACGTAGGAAAAAAAGGCGGTGTGTTTCGGGCTACAGATGGTCTTTACGATGAATTTGGTGAGGAACGTGTAATTGATACACCACTTGCTGAATCTGCTATAGCAGGAGTTGGCATTGGAGCAGCGATGTATGGAATGCGTCCAATAGCAGAAATGCAGTTTGCTGATTTTATCATGCCAGCTGTGAACCAAATAATTTCAGAAGCAGCAAGGATTCGTTATCGTTCCAATAATGACTGGAATTGTCCGATCACGATCAGGGCCCCATATGGAGGCGGTGTTCATGGTGCATTATACCATTCTCAGTCTGTAGAGGCCGTATTTGCGAATCAACCTGGTCTAAAAATTGTTATGCCTTCAACACCTTATGATGCGAAAGGCTTGCTAAAAGCAGCTATTCGAGATGAGGATCCAGTTTTATTTTTTGAACATAAAAGGGCCTACCGTTTGCTTAAAGGTGAGGTGCCAGATGAGGATTATGTCCTTCCAATTGGTAAAGCAGATGTTAAGAGAGAAGGAGAGGACATTACTGTCATTACGTATGGTTTATGTGTCCACTTCGCACAACAAGCAGCGGAAAAGCTAGCCGAGGAAGGGATTTCTGCACATATATTAGACCTGCGTACTGTTTATCCATTAGATCGAGAGGCCATTATTGAAGCGGCTCAAAAAACGGGAAAGGTTTTACTCGTAACAGAGGATAATTTAGAAGGCAGTATTTTGAGTGAGGTATCTGCTATAATTTCGGAGAATTGTTTGTTTGATTTAGACGCACCAGTCAAGCGTTTGGCAGGGCCAAATGTACCAGCTATGCCATATGCACCACCAATGGAAAAGTATTTTATGGTTAATCCAGAAAAGGTCGAAAAAGCAATGAGAGACTTAGCTGAATTTTAACAAAATCTAAAGAGGCTTTATGCCTCTGAGGGAAACAGCGCTAGAGCAAGAGATAAGTTCGAGATTGATAAAGGAGGGATAAAATGGCCCGGGAAAAAATTAATATGCCTCAGTTAGGGGAAAGTGTAACAGAAGGAACAATAAGCACGTGGCTTGTGAAAGAAGGCGATCAAGTCAACAAATATGACCCTATCGCAGAGGTAATGACTGATAAAGTGAATGCCGAAGTACCTTCATCATTCACAGGCGTAATTAAAGAAATTGTAGCACAAGAGGGCGAAACCATTTCAGTTGGAGATCTCATGTGTTATATCGATGTTGAAGGCGGAAGTGCTGAGGAATCCGCATCGCAAAACAAGGAGGAATCAGCATCTTCTAACGTTGAACAAACAACTGAAACAAAAGACAAAGATCAATCCATGAAGAAACGTTATTCACCAGCTGTATTAAGGATGTCTCAGGAGCATGATATTGATTTAAATCAAGTTGAAGGTACAGGACGTGGAGGCCGTATAACAAGGAAGGATATTGAAAAAGTAATTGAGAGCGGCAATATTCCGAAACCGCAGGCTGAAAAGAGTGATACTAAGCCAACAGAGGTTAAAAAGGCTCAAAGGGAATCAGCTCCTACACCTGCACCATCCAAATCAACTCCAGTACAAACCAATGAGGGAGACGTTGAAATTCCTGTTACAGGTATACGAAAGGCCATTGCCCAAAACATGGTTCGTTCTAAACAAGAAATACCACATGCATGGATGATGGTAGAGGTAGATGTAACGGACTTGGTGGAGTATCGTAACAGTATTAAAAATGATTTTAAACAAAAGGAAGGCTTCAGCTTAACGTTCTTTTCTTTCTTCGTAAAAGCAGTAGCCCAAGCCTTGAAGGAATACCCTCAATTAAACAGTACATGGGCAGAAGATAAAATTATTCAACGCAAGGACATCAATTTATCGATTGCAGTTGCCAAGGATGATGAATTATTTGTCCCTGTTATTAAACATGCAGACGAGAAGAGTATTAAAGGGATTGCTAAAGAAATTCATTCCCTTGCTGGTAAAGTTCGCAGTGGCAAACTGGCATCTGATGACATGCAGGGTGGAACCTTTACCGTAAATAACACTGGTTCATTCGGCTCTGTTCAATCGATGGGTGTCATTAATCATCCACAAGCTGCAATTTTACAGGTAGAATCCATTGTGAAAAAACCAGTTGTCATGAATGGTATGTTTGCTGCTCGTGACATGGTTAATTTATGCTTATCCTTAGATCACCGTGTTTTGGATGGGTTAATCTGCGGTAACTTCTTAAAACGACTAAAGGATATTTTAGAAAATATGTCAAAGGACAATACATCCGTTTATTAATCGGTTTGTTTAACCCAGGAGAAATGAAATGTTTTCCCCTGGGTTTTGTAGTTATGCCCCTATTCATCACAAATATTAACAAGGACATTCTCAAATGATTTCGTTAAAGGTGGGAATTCTAATAAATGAAGGAGGGTGATAATGGTGGCAAATCAACAACGAAACTGGCTTCCGATTGTTGCATCTGTAGGTATTGGAGCAGCAGCTTATTATAGTATGAAGCGTGGAAGTGGGATGGGTAATCTTGTCCAAAAATTCGGTCCGTTAATGACTGGAATGGGCGGACAAAATCAATCTCAACAAAATCAACAAACTAGTCAATTGCAATAAATTATTATTTAGAGGCAGGTCTCCAGTTGAAGAACTGGACCTGCTTTTTTGACTTTTGTTATATGTGGAAGTAGTTATCAGGTTTGTGTTCAGCATACTGAACTTATAGTTTAGTTCTTCAGTATAAACTTCAGTCTAAGGAATTCAAATAATAGCTAATACATCCAGTTCTTTAGCAGTTAACAGGAATTTCAGCAAAATTAACAAATGTTCAGAATCTATAACAGCCATATCAGCAAAATCAGCCCCAACTTCAGCATCCCACTCACCCACTAAGCAACCTCCTTCATTACATACAACAAAGTCCTATGGTTTGAAAGGGCCAATAAATCTTGATATGATAAGAATATACTTACACTACATTGTAAAGGGGCACGATACTTATGGATTTTAACCTATTCATGCAAGATATTGTTGATAAGGCAAGAGAAGAAGTTACAACAGCTGGTTATAAAGAATTAAAAACACCTGAAGAAGTAGATCAAGCAATGAAGGAAGAAGGCACTTCGCTCGTATTAGTAAATTCAACTTGTGGCTGTGCTGGTGGGGTTGCTCGACCAGCAGCTGCGAATGCGGTCCATTATGATAAACGTCCTGACAATCTATATACTGTCTTTGCCGGACAAGATCGTGAAGCTACTGCAAAAGCACGTGAATATTTTACTGGCTATGAGCCATCTTCACCATCTTTTGCATTATTAAAAGACGGTAAAATCGTAAAGATGGTTGAACGTCACGAAATTGAATCCTCAGAGCCACATGAGGTAATCAATCAGCTTCAAGGTCTATTTGACGAATATTGTGAAGAAGTTTAAGAAGGAGAGATGGTCATAAAGACCATCTCCTTTTTTTAGGTTTGGCTATGTTATAATAATGAAATCACACTAATTTAAAGGAGCCTATGTAACGTGAAAATTGGCTACCGAACTTTAAAAACTGCGATTGGTACACCAGTTGCGATTTTTATTGCTCAATTATTACAGCTTGAAAATTACATATCTGCTGGAATTTTAGTAGTGCTTTGTATTAAAGTGACAAGAAAACGTTCGGTAATAGCATCTTGGCATCGTTTTGCAGCATGTCTATTAGGTATGCTTTTTTGCCTTTTAATATTTGAGTCGATAGGCTATCATCCACTTGCTGTTGGCGTATTGTTGTTATTATTTATTCCGACAACCGTGAAATTAAAAATAACAGAAGGAATCGTCACAAGTTCCGTTATTATTTTGCATTTATATGGATCCGAATCGATTTCGCTATCTTTGATTATTAATGAAGTAATTTTAATTTCAGTGGGAATTGGAACAGCGCTACTTTTGAATTTATATATGCCAAGTCTTGAAGATGACTTAAGATCCATGCAGGAAAGAGTGGAGTCAAACTTCACGAAGATTTTGAAGGAGGTTGCCCACTTTTTAGAAAGTGGTGATGAAAGCTGGACAGGGAAAGAGATAAACGAAACAGCGGATGATTTAGAAAAGGCAAGATCCTTAGCCTATCGTGATGTTGAAAATCATTTGTTGCGGAGTCACCACACCTATTATCACTATTTTAAAATGAGGTCTAAACAATTTGAAATTTTAGAGCGAATGCTACCGTTAATTAGCCGCATTTCTGCTGTTAATGAACAGGCTAAGAAAATTGCCATCTTTTTTGATGATTTAGCAGAGGGAGTACATCCAGGAAATACCGCCTACCTTTATTTGGATCGATTAAAGGAGATGCGGAAGGATTTCCGTCAGACAGAACTTCCAAAATCTAGAGAGGAATTTGAAATTCGTGCAAGCCTATTTACCTTATTAAATGAAATCGAACAATACTTAATTATAAAGAAGAATACAAAACACGTAGAAGGATAACCCAAATATAAAACCCCTTATGACATCTAAGAAATCATAAGGGGTTTCTTCTTAATATAAAAACATACCTGCTCCAGCTAACAAACTACTTAAAATCATAGCAAGAACCATCAAATAAATGATAATCTTCATACGTTTTTCTCTTTTTGATTTTTTGGGTTTATTTTGAACAGCAGTATTTTTCTTTTTCTTAGCCATAAATACAGTACCCTCCTCGCAATTATCCTACTTTTATTTTACAAGGAAACGGTGATTTGGACAAGTTGGTAAATTTATTCGACAAAACAAGTAGGAATATTATCACTTTTATCGAATTATATAGGATTAGATACAACGTTAAGGAGGATTCATATGGGAAGTGATCAAAAACGTAATTGGGAACAGGATGTTGAAAAAACGATTAATCGATTCCCTGAGCGTAAAGAAACGTTTACAACAAGTTCCGATATAGAAGTGGAACGTCTATATTTACCAGAAGAAGAAAATGCAAAATATGACGAAAAATTAGGATTTCCAGGGCAATACCCATATACGAGAGGGATTCAGCCGACGATGTATCGGAGTCGTTTTTGGACAATGCGTCAATATGCAGGATTTGGCTCTGCTAAGGAAACGAACAAACGATTCCGTTATTTACTGGACCAAGGACAAACAGGATTATCTGTAGCCTTTGATCTACCTACTCAAATTGGCTATGACTCAGATGATCCCATGTCAGAGGGTGAAGTAGGTAAGGTTGGTGTAGCTATTGATACGCTAAAGGACATGGAGGATCTATTTGCTGAAATTCCATTGGACAAGGTTAGCACATCGATGACGATTAACGCTCCTGCCTCGGTATTACTTTGTATGTATATTGCCGTTGGGGAAAAACAAGGTGTATCACAGGAAAAACTAACCGGAACCATACAAAATGATATTTTAAAGGAATACATTGCACGGGGAACGTATATTTACCCACCAAAGCCGTCCATGCGCTTAATCACCAATATTTTTGAGTATTGTCAGCAAAACGTACCGAAATTTAACACCATTAGTATTTCGGGATACCATATTCGCGAAGCTGGCTCAACGGCAGTACAGGAAGTAGCATTTACCCTAGCAAACGGGATGGCTTATGTAGATGCAGCCTTAGAGAATGGGTTAGAAATTGACCGATTTGCACCACGTTTAGCCTTTTTCTTTAATGCTCATAACAATTTCCTAGAAGAGATTGCAAAATTCCGTGCTGCAAGAAGAATATGGGCCAAGATCATGAAGAATCACTACGGGGCCAAGAATCCCAAAAGCTGGAAGTTGCGTTTTCATACTCAAACAGGGGGTTCAACATTAACGGCTCAACAGCCTGATAACAACATTGTGCGCGTTACCTTGCAAGCGCTTGCAGCTGTTTTGGGCGGTACGCAAAGCCTACATACGAATTCTAGAGACGAAGCATTGGCTTTACCGACTGAGGAGTCTGCAAGGATTGCTTTACGAACTCAGCAAATCATCGCCCATGAGAGTGGAGTGGCAGATACTGTTGATCCATTAGGTGGTTCTTATTATTTGGAACAATTAACCGATAAGATCGAAGCTGAGGTGGAAACCTATATTGAAAAAATTAAAGAATACGGTGGTGCTGTTCAAGCCGTAGAGGAAGGTTATATGCAGCGTGAAATTCATCAGGCAGCGTATGACGCACAAAAAAATATTGAGAGTGAAGAAGACATAGTCGTAGGGTTAAATAAATTTCAAATCGAGGAAGAGTTTGACCCGGACTTACTTAAAGTGGATGAAGAGTTAGAATTTAACCAAAAACAGAGCTTACAAAAAGCTAAAGAAGACCGGGATGAGGAAAAAGTTCAGAATGCTTTAGATAAGCTAAAACAAGCCGCGAAAACAGAGGACGAAAACCTGATTCCGTATATTCTTGCTGCCGTTAAGGTCTATGCTTCCATTGGGGAAATTTGTAACGTCATGCGTAATGAATTTGGAGAATATATCGGCTAAACAGGAGAAGGGGAGATGACAATGAGTAAAAAAATACGTGCATTAATAGCTAAACCTGGTCTTGACGGCCATGATCGAGGAGCTCTTATCATTGCCCAAGTATTACGTGATCATGGTATGGAGGTCATTTACACTGGATTACGTCAGTCGCCTGCACAAATCGCCCAAGCGGCTGTTCAAGAGGATGTTGATGTTGTAGGGCTTTCTTCTTTATCAGGTGCACACCGCTCACTATTTCCTAAAGTGGTTGAACAGTTGAAGGAAAGAAATGCAGATGATATTCCGGTTATCGGTGGTGGAGTGATTCCTGCTGAGGATATTCCATTTCTAGAGGAGCAGGGTGTGAAGAAAGTGTTCACTCCTGGAACTCCAACTGAAGCTATAGCCAATTACATTAAACAGTTAATCACACCAGATGAAATGCTGGGAACAGAACCACCGGAAAAAATTGCACATATTGGAGTTGCGGTGAAGAAGTTAGAGGATGCTATGCCTTTTTATTCAAATATTCTTGGCTTACCCCTTAAGGGAGTGGAAGAGGTTTCATCTGAAGGAGTAAAGGTTGCCTTTTTCCAAATTGGGGAAACATCGATAGAATTATTAGAGCCAACATCTGAGGAATCTCCAATTTTTAAATTTATGGAGAAAAAAGGGGAAGGCATTCATCATATTGCTTTTGAGGTAAGTGAAATTGAAGCTCGACTTCAGCGATACCGTGATCAGGATGTTCCACTCATTAATGATTTTCCAAAGGAAGGGGCAAACGGTGCGAAGGTCGCTTTTCTCCATCCAAAAGCAGCGAATGGCGTCTTATACGAACTATGTGAACATAGCGAGGAGGAATAGACATTGGATATCTTTGATAAAATAAACGAACTCTATGATAAACGTCGTAAAGTTGAACTAGGCGGCGGTGATGATAAGATTCAGAAACAGCGTGACAAAGGAAAAATGACCGCTAGAGAACGTATAAAATATTTACTAGATGAAGGAACATTTGTGGAATTGAATCCCTTTATGGAGCATCGTTCTAGCGATTTTGGTATGAATAGTGAGGATGCACCAGGTGAAGGTGTGGTCACCGGATTTGGAAAAGTAGATGGACGTGATGTGTATTTATTTGCCCAGGATTTCACGGTATATGGTGGGGCTTTAGGCGAAATGCACGGAAAAAAAATTGCTGCTGTCATGGACTTGGCAGCTAAAAATGGCACCCCATTTATCGGTCTAAATGACTCTGGTGGCGCGAGGATTCAAGAAGGGGTTGCGTCATTAGATGGCTATGGTCACGTGTTCTATCGAAATTCAATTTACTCAGGTGTGATTCCGCAAATATCTGTGATTATGGGACCTAGTGCAGGTGGGGCTGTTTATTCACCCGCCATCACAGACTTTGTCATTATGGTAGAAAAAACATCCAAAATGTTTATTACAGGTCCTAAAGTCATTGAAACCGTAACAGGTGAACAGATTTCATCAGAGGATTTAGGTGGTGCGGCAGTTCATAACTCAAAAAGCGGGGTTGCTCATTTGAAGGCTAGTAATGAAGAGGCTGCGCTAGACCATGTAAAGAAGTTAATTAGCTATTTGCCATCTAACTTTGAGGAACAACCACCTGTTATGGAGTCAGAAGAGCAGGATGATTATTTACCAGATATGACGGATTTAATTCCGTTTGATTCGATTCGTCCATACGATGTGAGAACAATTATTAATGAAGTCGTAGACAAGGATACATTCTTTGAGATACATCCTGATTTTGCGAAAAATATTGTGGTTGGCTTTGCTCGAGTCAAAGGGAAGACTATTGGCTTAGTTTGTAATCAACCAAAATACATGGCTGGCGGCTTGGATATTGATTCCAGTGACAAGGCATCCAGATTTATTCGGATGTGTGATGCGTTTAATATTCCGATTATTACTTTTGAAGATGTTACTGGATTTTTCCCGGGAATCAAACAGGAGCATGGTGGAATCATTCGTCACGGAGCAAAGATTTTATATGCGTATTCCGAAGCTATAGTCCCTAAAATTACTGTCATTACGCGTAAGGCCTATGGTGGAGCTTACGTTGCCTTAAATAGTAAATCAATTGGAGCTGATTTGGTTTATGCATGGCCAAATGCTGAGATTGCGGTAATGGGGCCAGAGGGTGCTGCCAATATCATTTTTGCACGTGATATTAAGGATAGTGAAGATCCAGAGAGTACTCGTCAGGAAAAAATTACAGAATACCGTGAGAAATTTGCCAATCCTTATGTAGCAGCTGGACTTGGCATGGTAGACGATGTAATTGATCCAAGAGAAACAAGACAAGCACTCATACGTTCATTAGATATGTTGAAAAATAAAAAAGAGGAACGTCCGAAAAAGAAACACGGCAACATTCCTCTATAAGTCATGACCATTGACTTTTCACCCTTATATTCGCTAACGTAATAAGGGTGAATTACATAAGGAGGATCACAAAATGACATCAGTCAATCAAGAACGAATTGTGAACGAATTTTTAGAACTCGTACAAATCGATTCAGAAACCAAACATGAAGAAAAGATTGCAGGCATTTTAAAGCAAAAGTTTACAGACTTAGGATTAGAAGTGAAAGAGGACAATGCCAAAGAAAAAACCGGCTTTGGCGCAAACAACCTAGTGTGTACGTTAAAAGGAAACAAAGAGGGAGTGGACCCCATTTATTTCACCTCTCATATGGATACAGTAGCTCCAGGTGTAGGTGTTAAGCCATCCATAAAAGATGATTATGTCGTATCTGATGGAACAACTGTTTTGGGTGCGGATGACAAAGCAGGTCTTGCCGCTATGTTTGAAGCTATTCGTCAGATTCAAGAAAACAACGTTGAGCATGGAGATATTCAATTTGTCATTACCGTTGGTGAAGAATCTGGGTTGGTCGGAGCAAAAGCTCTTGATTCATCCCTAGTAAATGCCAAATTCGGTTATGCCATTGATAGTGATGGTCAAGTAGGAGAAATTGTAATAGCCGCTCCTACTCAAGCCAAAATTTTCACGACGGTTAAAGGGAAAAGAGCTCACGCAGGTGTGGCGCCGGAAAAAGGGGTTTCTGCGATTACCATTGCAGCTAAAGCGATTGCCAAAATGCCATTAGGTCGCATTGATGAAGAAACAACAGCCAATATTGGTCGCTTTGAAGGTGGAGGAGCCACCAATGTGGTATGTGATCACGTAGAAATCTTAGCTGAAGCAAGATCCCTAGTCCCTGAAAAAATGGAAGCACAAGTTGATAAAATGAAGACTGCCTTTGAACAAACCGCCAAAGATATAGGTGGAAGTGCAGAGGTCGAAGTAAAGGTTATGTACCCTGGCTTTAAGCATCAAGAGGGTGACCAAGTTGTCGAGGTTGCCAAAAATGCTGCTGAAAAAATTGGTCGTACGAGTAAGCTAAAGCAGAGCGGTGGTGGAAGTGACGCCAACGTGATAGCAGGCTTTGGCATCCCAACGGTCAACCTTGCAGTTGGTTATGAGGAAATTCATACGACAGATGAGAAAATGCCAATTAGTGAATTGGTGAAGGTTTCAGAGTTGGTTGCAGCAATTATTGAGGAAACAGCTAAATAATGTTGGGGCAGGCATAGGATTTTGAGGATCCTATGCTTGTTTTTTCCTGGTGAATACTCTTAAAAGGGTATCCTAAGAAAAATATGTTATACTACCAATATAAGAACAAATGTTTCTCTAAGCAGGTGTTATCATGTCTAGTCGATTCCCAACAAAAGGACGGATTATATTTCATGTTGATATGAATAGCTTTTATGCATCCGTTGAAGCAGCTTACAACCCAGATTTAAAAGGGAAACCCTTAGCTATTGCAGGCAATCCGGAAGTGCGTAAAGGGATTATTGTGACGAGTAGTTATGAGGCGAGAGCAAAAGGGGTTAAAACGACGATGCCTTTATGGCAAGCCAAGGACCTATGTCCAGAGCTCATTGTCATGCGGCCCAATTTTGACCGTTATCGGGAAGCCTCGAAAAATATGTTTGAAATGCTGGCTGAAGTCACTCCGTATATTCAACCTGTCTCCATTGACGAAGGATATATGGATATAACGGAATGTGCTGATCTAGGAACCCCATTTGAAATCGCAGAAAATATACAAAAACGCATCAAAAATGAACTTGATCTTCCTTGTAGTATCGGAATTGCCCCGAATAAGTTTCTAGCTAAAATGGCATCCGATATGAAAAAACCAATGGGGATCACAGTTCTACGAAAAAGGGAGCTAGCCACGAAGCTGTGGCCTTTACCCATTGATGAAATGTATGGTGTTGGTGGGAAAACAGCCGAAAAATTAAGGAACATAAATATAGAAACCATTGGTGATTTAGCAAAATACGATGTTTATCATTTAAAAAGTATCCTTGGAATTAACGGGGAACGCCTACAAAATCGTGCCAACGGCTATGACCCCCGTCCCGTTGACCCTGATGCTGTTAGCTTGTTTAAAAGTATCGGCAACTCCCAAACGTTGCCCTATGATACAACAGATGAACGGGAAATTACGAAGCTCCTTAGGTCATTATCAGAAAAAGTGGCAGAGAGAATGAAACGGAAAACAGTCGTTTCTGAAAATATTCAAGTAATGATTCGCTACCATGACCGTAAAACGATAACGCGTAGCCATCAGTTACATGATTATGTAGAATTTAGCGAGGATATTTTTAATATTGCCTCCGAACTTTTCTTCTCAAACTGGAACGGAAAAGCCATTCGGTTACTTGGCGTTACTGCCCAGCAATTAACCGAGAAGGAAGAGATGACCAAACAGCTTGATCTGTTTACCTATGAAAATGAAGCGAAAAATGAAAATTTGTATAAGGTAGTCGATGATTTATCGGAGAAATATGGGAAGGATGTCTTTAAAAAAAGCGTAACACATGAAGGTAATCATTCCGTTTCCACTAGTTTTCAGAAAGACTTTTTAGATGATTTTAAAAGAGATTAGAAATCAAATTAAGCGACTGTCCAAGTAGAACAGTCGCATGTTTTACCCGTGATGTTTAGCAGCATCTGCTTTTGTTTGATGAACGGTACCAAATGGATGCTCAGGTGGTGCATAGATGGTGTAAAACTTTAGAGGGGTATTCCCGGTATTGGTAATATTGTGCCATTTCCCGGCTAGGCTTAGGTAATGTACTTAGTTTCAAGGGGCAAAAAAGATAAAAAAATGACGCGAGTGAGTCCTCGCGTCATTTTAGTTCATGATTAAGATGAAGAAATTTCATTTTTAAAATCTGTAAGCTTTTCCGTTGTGTCTGAAGCTAGACTTTTTAGATTTTCAACATTTGGATTATCTTTTTTAGCCTCAGCAATTAATGGATAAAGACTTTTCTCAATATTTACATATGCTTCTTTATCTAGCTCTTCCACCTGCTTTTCGATTACATCCCAATTTGTCTCGAGTACTTTTCCCTTTTCATTTATTTGGTTCACATCGCTTGGACTTGCCTCGACTATGTTTTGTAACTCCTCAATTGAAGTTATCACGGTATCAATGCCTTCAATTAGCTCCGTATTTTCTTGATCACTATGTACCTCAATAGATTCAGGCTCATTGACTTGTTCTTGGGAATCAATAGATGGGATATTTTCTTCATTGGAAGCAAACCCGATCCAAGCAGCTATAACCAATAATATGGTGCCTAATGAATAGAGTAATTTATTCATAATGTTTCCTCCTTTGGGTTTTTTAACCATTGTTTCCGTTGCTTTTCTTTTTAAACAAATTCTGTCGTATTTTTTGGAATTTTGTAAAGGAGGTGGGTGTGCTAAAGATTGTGGGTGATATGCTAAAGAATTTTAGAAAATGCTGAAGACCTGCCTAAATGCTATAGTTTAGGAGAGCTTTGCTAAAGTTACCGTTAATCTAGCTAAAGTATGAATTAAAGTAACTAAATATCACGCTAACTTTGCTGAACACGAAGACCATCCTCGCAATCGCACCAGACACGAAAAAAACCTCCCCCAAAAAACAAGAGGAAGGCTCATAATCTTTACAACTTATTAATCTCAAAGCTATTCCGCAAGACGGTCCAATTTTGCGGGAAGGTAAAGCCTAGAACCCAGAAGCTAACCCCGCGTAGACCGTATTCAATCGCCGTGTTATATTTCACTTGCATACTTCTCGCGTCCTCAAACCATACCTCATGCTCTTGGCCACTCTCATCAACATAACGGAAATAAGGAGATTGATAGGTTTCATCATACTCAATCGAAACACCATATTGGGCCGCTAATTGAACAGCTTCTTTCGGGCTCACTGACCGGGCTATTGTTCCTTGAACCCAAGGGATTTTCCAATCACGTCCGTAAAGAGGGGCTCCCATTAGGATTTTTTCTCTTGGGATGGCGGTTACGGTATAATCTAGCACCTTTCTCACTTCACTAATTGGGGCAATTGCCCATGGTCTTCCACCAGCCCACCCCCACTCATAGGTCATGATGACGACGAAATCGACTATTTCTCCATGTGCTTGGTAGTCATGTGCTTCATAGAGCAAACCAACCTGGTCTTCTCTTACCTTTGGAGCAATGGCTGTTGATACCGTAAATCCTTCAGGGTGTAATCGGGCAACCACTTTTCGAAGGAAGTTATTATAATTCTCGCGGTCTTCAGGATAAACATATTCAAAATCAATATTCAATCCTGTATAGCCCTTTTCTCTCATCAAAGATATAAGATTGGTAAGAACTGAATCCTGTAAGTTCTCATTCCGTAATAAAGTGGCTGCCTTATCTGAGCTGAATTCGCCACCTTCAAAATTAGTGAGGACAAGAAGTGGTGCTACATTTTGCTGCTGTGCTGCAGCTAAAAGGGGTTGATCATTTAAATTCGTAAGCGTTCCATCCTCATTAAATCCATAGCTAAATGAGCTAATATAAGTGAAGTATTGACCTAAGCGAGATACAATCGCAGCCCCGCGTTCCCCCATAATGGTGCTATAAGCATTGACATCCATATTCGGTTTCGGGGGTTCCGGTATTCGCAATGTTTGACCAGGCAAAATCATAGCTGGATTTTGGATTTGATTTGCCTGTGCAATGGCATCAATGGTCGTTTGGTATTGGCTAGCAATTTGCCACAACGATTCACCGGCCTGAACCGTATGCAGTTTAACGGGGATTACTAGCACTTGCCCCGGCTGAATCAACGAAGGATCAGCGAGTTGATTTTCTTCTACAATGGCCTGTATTGTGGTACCATATTGATTGGCAATCGACCATATAAACTCTCCAGGTTGAACGATATGTTCTGGATAAGGGGTAGGGATAACTAAGGCGTGCCCTATGACCAATACATTAGGCTGATCTAATTCATTCGCTTGTATAATCCGGTTCATACTTACCCCATAGGTTCGGGCAATTTGCCAGAGTGATTCACCTCTATTCACGACATGAATTTGCATAAAATCTCTCCTTCTAGGT
The DNA here is from genome assembly GCF_009649735.1 of Salinibacillus xinjiangensis. Taxonomy (GTDB): domain Bacteria; phylum Bacillota; class Bacilli; order Bacillales; family Alkalibacillaceae; genus Salinibacillus; species Salinibacillus xinjiangensis. The sequence goes on along the minus strand of NZ_WJNH01000005.1, from coordinate 116,312 downwards.
ATTCTCCTAGTAAAATATTCAAATCAACCTGAAGTGTTCATATCTCCCTTCATAGACAGGGAACCTGGGGACTGCTAAACTTATATAGAGAGAGTTTACTGAAAAAGCATCATTGAGAGGATTGTTTAAATGAGTAAAACGGTTGTATTAGCAGAAAAACCTTCAGTGGGAAGAGATATTGCCCGCGTATTGAAATGCAATAAAAAAGGAAATGGCTTTTTTGAAGGTCAAAAATATATTGTGACATGGGCTCTAGGTCATCTTGTGACGCTAGCTGACCCCGAGGTGTACGATGATAAATATAAAGAGTGGAAGATGGAAGACTTACCGATGCTTCCCAATCACTTAAAGCTTGTAGTGATTAAAAAGACAGGCAAACAGTTTAGTACCGTTAAGAATCAATTGAATCGTAAGGACGTACGGGACATCGTCATTGCAACAGATGCCGGACGAGAAGGGGAGCTCGTTGCTCGCTGGATTATTGAAAAAGCACGTGTAAAGAAACCAGTTAAACGATTGTGGATTTCCTCTGTTACGGATAAGGCCATTAAGGATGGCTTCAACAAATTAAAACCTGGAAAACAATTTGAAAACCTTTATGATTCAGCTGTTGCACGTTCAGAAGCAGACTGGTATGTAGGGTTAAATGCAACAAGAGCGCTCACGACTAAATTTAATGCCCAGCTTTCGAGTGGGCGCGTTCAGACTCCTACGCTTGCGATGATTGCAGCTAGAGAGGAAGAAATTAAACATTTTAAACCGAAAACCTATTACGGCATCAAAGCTAATACTGATAAAGGTTTTACACTTACCTGGCAGGATCAGAAATCAAATAGCTCGCGTACCTTCTCAAAGGAAAAAGCTGAGCAAACGATTGAACAAATTAAAAAGAAACCTTTAAACATAGTAGAAGTGGAAAACAAGCATAAAAAAAGCTTTGCTCCCCAGTTATATGATTTAACGGATCTTCAGCGTGACGCGAACCGTATTTTTGGTTTTTCAGGTAAGGAAACGCTGTCTACTATGCAAAAGCTTTATGAGCAGCATAAGGTCTTAACCTATCCAAGAACTGATTCCCGCTATCTTTCTACAGACATTGTCCCAACCTTAAAAGAGCGGGTAAAGGCCTGTGGTGTAGATCAATATGCTAAGTTTGCCACCACAATTCTAAAAGGGAACATAAAGGCGAATAAAGGATTTGTCGATGATAAAAAGGTCTCCGATCACCATGCCATCATTCCAACCGAGCAAAAGGTTTATTTATCGGAGTTAAATGACAAGGAACGTAAAATTTATGATTTAGTAGTGAAACGCTTTTTAGCTGTACTTCTTCCTCCATTTGAGTATGAGCAAAAAACGATTACAGCTAAAATGGGCAATGAAACCTTCACAGCTAAAGGAAAAACCGTCAAAAAACAAGGCTGGAAGCAAATTTATCAAAACCAGAAAATGGATGACAGTGACGATAAAGAGGACCAAGCTTTACCGAATATCCAAAAAGGCGATACATTCACCAATATTCAATTGAAACAAACAACAGGTGAAACGAAGCCGCCTGAACGATTCACTGAAGGAACTCTTCTTCAAGCGATGGAGAATCCTGTGAAATATATGGAGCAAAAGGATAAACAGCTAGTTAAGACCATCAATCAAACAGGTGGGCTTGGGACGGTTGCTACTCGAGCTGATATTATTGAAAAGCTGTTTAACACCTTTTATATTGAGAAAAAAGGCAAGTACCTTTATATGACACCAAAGGGAAAACAGCTCTTAAATCTTGTTCCAGATGAACTAAAATCTCCAACACTAACGGCAGAATGGGAACAAAAGCTGAAGGCTATTGCGGACGGTAAGTTAAACAAAAATGCTTTTATTCAGGATATGAAAGGATATGCCAAATCAGTTGTCCATGAAATAAAAAACAGTGATGCTAAATATAAGCACCACAACATTACCGGTTCGAAATGCCCTGAGTGTGGGAAACAGATGCTTGAAGTTAACTCGAAAAAAGGAAAAATGCTCGTTTGCCAGGACCGTTCCTGTGGGCATAAGAAAAATATTGCTAAAAAAACAAATGCAAGATGTCCGAACTGCCATAAGAGAATGGAGCTGCGTGGTCAAGGTGAGGGACAAACATTTACATGTAGCTGTGGTCATCGTGAAAAGCTCTCAACCTTTAATGAACGCAAAAAGAAGCAACAACAAAACAAAGCTTCAAAACGGGATGTCAATAAGTATTTGAAAAAGCAGCAAAAGGATGAATTCACCAATCCTGCACTAGCTGAGGCGTTGGCGAAGTTGAAGAAGGATCAATAGTAGAGAAGGCACTTTGCCCGAGCATGAGGTGAATAAAATGGGGAAATGGTTCCCGCTAGTCTATGACGCGTTAATCCTGCCGTTAGAGAAAACAAAATTTAAGAGGATAAGAACTCAGCTGATTGCAAAGGTAGAGGGCGAAGTTTTGGAAATAGGTTCAGGAACTGGCGTGAACTTTCCCATCTATAAGAATGCCCATCAAGTTGTTGCAATAGAGCCTAACCCTGAAATGACAAAACATGCTGCTCAAAACATTAAAAAGTCAAAGGTCCCAATTCGGAGTATAACAGCAAGGGCAGAGCAATTACCCTTTGAAGATAACACCTTTGATACGGTTGTAGCGACGCTTGTTTTTTGTACCATTCCAAACCCCATAAAAGCACTACAGGAAATTGAACGTGTATGTAAGCCAGGGGCAACGATTCAGTTTTTCGAGCACGTGAAAATGAAGCAGCCCTTTTTGGCAAAATTACAGGAAGTATGTACACCTTTTTGGAAGAAAGTTTGCGATGGTTGCCATTTAAATCGGGATACATTAGAGTTGGTTAATCAATCTAATTTAAACATTAAACAGGTGGACTCCTTTTATAAGGGATTGCTTTTGACGATAACCTGTACTAAGGAATAAAAAAAGCGTATGGAGTCGAGTTCCATACGCTTTTTGTGTATAGTTTTTAAAGCTTTAGCATTTAGATACGCTCGTTCAGCATAAAGCCACCGAACATTAGCATACTTATCGTCACCTTCAACCAACCATGGACTTTCTTCAGCATTTCAAACCATCTTCAGCAAAAATAGCGCCGGCTTTAGACCAAGTAGCATAATGTTCAGCATTCCGCACAGTACAAGCACGCTTCCTACACAGCCCCATTAATGAACCGGGAAAAACACCAACTGAATAAGGAATAAAAATCCAAACAAGTAAAGAATCCAATGAACCTCTTTACCTTTCCCAGTTACGAGCTTTAACAGCGGATAAGTGATAAATCCGACAGCAATACCTGTTGCAATACTAGATGTCAGTGGCATCGTTAAAATGATTGCAAAAGTTGGAAAAGCTTCAGCAAAATTGTTCCAGCTTACCTTTGCAAGACCCTGCATCATATAAAAACCAACAATGATTAATACAGGTGATGTGATGGCTGGTAAGGACGATACAGCTCCGACAATCGGGGAGAAGAACATCGTCACGATAAACAATAGACCTACAACAAAAGAAGTTAACCCTGTTCTACCTCCAGCACCAACACCCGATGCAGACTCAATATATGCTGTTGATGGACTCGTTCCAAATGCAGAACCAACCGTAGTTGCAACCGCATCAGCCATTAACGCTGATTTTGCTTTTGGAAGCTGTCCGTTTTTCATTAGCCCCGCTTGTTCTGAAACACCAATTAAAGTACCAGTTGTATCAAATAGAGTAATAAGTAAGAATACAAACACAACCGCATATAGTCCATGGCTGAACACACCTGCAATGTCTAATTCAAAGAAGACAGGGGAAGGAGGTGTAGCCATAAAGCCGTTTGTAAATGACAATTGATTTGTAAAATAGCCAATAACCCCAGTCAAAAGCATTCCAAAAAAGAGAGCCCCTTTAACATCCAAGGCAATTAAAATTAACGTTGCAAATAGACCGACAATGGTTAGCAATGTAACAGGCTCTGTAAGGTCCCCTAACGCCACTATATTCGCCTCATTCGGCACAACAATCCCTGACATACGTAGTCCAAGAAAAGCAATAAACAAGCCAATTCCTGCCGTGATCCCAAATTTTAATGAGGAGGGAATCGATTTGATAAGTGTTTCACGTATTTTAGTTAAACTTAACAAAATAAATAAGATACCTGCTAAGAAGACTGTTCCAAAAATAATTTCGTATGATAACCCTTCAGCACCAACTACTGTTGCAAAATACGCATTTAATCCCATCCCAGGTGCAATGGCAATTGGATAGTTTGCAAAAAAGGCCATGATGAATGTTCCAATAACGGCCGAAATAATAGTAGCCATAAAAACTTGGTCAAATGGTACGCCCGCTGCTTGTAATATCGTTGGATTAACAAATACAATATAAACCATCGTAAGGAAGGTCGTAAAACCAGCGATGACCTCTGTTCGGACATTTGTGCCTTTCTTTGTGAGTTTAAAAAACTTGTCCATGAAAATCACCTATTCTTTATCCGTATATTTAAAAACAACATGTATAATAATATTCGTTTTTAAGTGTTATTTCAAGGGTTGATTTGATTTTCTCTTAAGTTAACAAATGAAACCCCATTTATTTTAGTCTCTCTTATCCAAAAAAACACTTCCTTTTAGCAATCAGGAAGTGCTTTTACTTACCTACTTTTCTTCATCATTTTTTTCAACAAACGTAACCCTAACTTGGAGCCCGGGTAGCGAAAGGCAAGATCAAAGGCTGTCGTTTGTTTTAATACACTTTTTTGGTGGGAAAAGGTATCAAACGAGGTTTTTCCATGATAGCTGCCCATTCCACTACTTCCAACTCCACCAAATGGAAGATAAGGGTTGGCTAGATGGAGGAGGGTGTCGTTGATGCATCCGCCTCCATAACTAACATTCTTGATCATCCATTCTTGGTTATGACTATTTTCAGAAAAATAGTAAAGGGCAAGAGGCTTAGGTGAATTTCGTATTCCTTCCTTTACCTCTGATAATTTTTTAAAGGTAATCAGGGGTAAAATCGGCCCGAAGATTTCTTCCTGCATGACCTCATCATCCCATGAAATCTGATCCAATACAGTCGGTTGGATGAGGTGCTGATCTTCGTCAACTTTTCCACCCATAATCGCCTTTCCATTTGATAAGTAGCTCTTTAAACGGTCAAAATGCCTCTTGCTGACTATCTTAGTATAATGTGGATTATGAAGAGAGTTTTGGCCATACAATTTCTCAACAGCTTGCTTAAACTTCTCCATAAACAAATCCTTAACATCCTCGTGGACATACAGATAGTCCGGGGCTACACATGTCTGACCAGCATTAGTAAATTTCCCCCAAGCAACGCGTCTAGCGGCTAAGTCGAGTTTGGCATCCCAATCAACTATGCACGGACTCTTGCCTCCTAATTCAAGCGTTACAGGAGTAAGATGCTTACTCGCTTTTTCCATGACAATCTTTCCTACCTTCTCACTGCCTGTAAAAAAAATATAGTCAAACGGTTCATCAAGTAACTCCTCACTAACCTCTTTTTCTCCTTCGACCACTGTAACAAAGTTGGCATCAAAGGTCTCCGTGATCATTTTTGCCAACAGGCTTGATACAGTAGGGGTGTGTTCAGATGGCTTTATGACCACGCAATTACCAGCCGCAATTGCACCAATCAAGGGAGCTAACGTTAAGTGCAGTGGATAGTTCCATGGACCGATGATTAAAATTACACCATAGGGCTCTTTATATATAAAGCTCTTTGAACCTTTATGGGAGAGAGGTGTTTTGACCTTTTGTGGTCTCATCCAATCTCCAAGGTTTTTCATCGCTTCCGAAAGCTCGGTATACAAAAAGCCAAGTTCTGTGACAAACGATTCATATTCTGATTTATTTAAATCCTGTTTTAAGGCTCTGTACATGTCCTTTTCATATCGTTCAAACATCTTTCTCAGCTTTTCAAGTTGATGCTTTCGAAATGTATAGGTCAGCGTTTTACTTCCCTGATACATATTTTTTTGTCTTGAAACAAGCTCATGAATGCTCATGACATTCCCCTCCTACACCGTTACCTGATCGAAATCATTAACAATTTGCGTGTTAGGAAAGATTTCTTTGGCCCCTTCTAACAGTTGGGGGATGTCTTTCGCCAGGTAACGGGATGAAATATGATTTAGTAATAGTCTCTTAACTTTAGCCATAGCAGCTAAACTTGCTGCCTGCCTGGTGGAGGAATGAAAATATTCATAGGCCAAATCCTCATCAGCTGGACCAAATGTAGCTTCGTGTACAAGAATATCGGAATTCTTAGCAAACTCCGCAAATTGAGGAGAGAAACGAGTATCCCCAAAAATACATATCGTTTTTCCTTTTTTAGGTGGTCCAACAAAGTCTTCACGATAAATTGTACGACCATCTGGTAATTGGACCGATGCGTTTTCTTTAATCTTTTGAAAAATTGGGCCTGGTTTCACTCCAGCAGTAAGTAACTTATCTGGAAGGAGTTCTCCAATTTTATTTTTTTCTTCAATACGATATGCGTATGACGCTACACCATGTTCTAATTTTTTCACCATGACTTTAAACTGCTCATCTTCAAATAAAAAACCTTCCGTAATTTCGTGGAACCTAATCTCATATTTGAGCTTCGTCTGACTCACCTTTAAGGAGGTTTGTACAAATTCCTTTAATCCCGGAGGACCGTAAATCTCAATCGGTGTCGTCCCTCCTTGGAAGGACCGACTACCTAATAGTCCAGGTAAGCCAAAAATATGATCGCCGTGTAAATGAGTAATAAAGATTTTTTCGATTTTCCGAGGTTTAATCGTTGTATGTAATATTTGATGCTGCGTTGCTTCCCCACAGTCAAATAACCAATTGGTGCCTCTTTCCTGGAGGAGCTGTAGGACGAGTGATGAAACATTGCGATGTTTAGATGGGACACCAGAACCTGTCCCGAGAAAAAATAACTCCATGAATAACTCCTCCTTTATATTAGAAAATAAGTAAGCATCCATAGAAGGATGCCTACTCTTCAATCAATATGTTATGCATTCCAGCCTCTTTTATATTGGACTGGACCTTCAAGTTTGATGCCAAGTTCATCTGCAGCCTGTTTAGGCCAGTATGGATTACGTAAAAAGGCGCGGGCGATAAAGATTAAATCGGCACGTTCATTCTGTAAAATCTCTTCCGCTTGTAATCCACTCGTAATCATGCCAACAGCACCGGTTGCAATTTGGGCCTCGTTACGAATTCTTTCCGCATATGTAACCTGATAACCAGGATAGGTATGAACTTTGACAGGCAAAACTCCACCTGAGCTACAATCAATTAAATCTACACCCTGTTTCTTCATCTCAACAGCAAAATAGTGGAAGTCCTCTGGTGTGTTGCCGCCTTCCGCGTATTCATTCGCTGAAATACGTACAAATAGGGGCCCGTTCCATACCTCTTTGACCGCCTCAATGACTTCACGCAAAAAGCGGTAGCGGTTTTCTGTCGTTCCACCATAAGAATCGGTGCGCTGATTCGTTAATGGAGATAAAAATTGATTAATGAGATACCCATGTGCACCGTGGACCTCTATGATGTCGAAGCCGGCCTCTTTGGCTCTTTTTGCCCCTGATTGAAAGGCTTGAACCGTTTCGTTAATTTTTTGTTGATCCATTTCCGTAGGAGTTTGAAACTGGTCGTTAAAGGCAATGGGTGATGCTGAGTAAATTTCAGATGGTAAATCTGCTTTTCGACCAGCATGACCCAATTGAATTGCCGTTTTAGCCCCATGACGATGAACAGCCTCATTAATTTGTGTAAAGCCCTCAACATGCTCATCAGACCAAATACCAAGGTCATGAACCGAAATACGTCCTTCAGGTGTCACACCTGTTGATTCAACCATGACAAGTCCTGCTTGACCAGCTGCGCGGCTTTCGTAATGTGTGATGTGAAAGGGCTGAACCTTTCCATCCTCAGAGTCAACAGAATACATACACATTGGTGACATCACTATTCTATTTTTAAGTGTAACATTTTTAATGGTGTAAGGTGAAAATAGCTTACTAGACATTGCTTTAACCTCCCGATGTTTGTTTTTCATTTTAACAATAGCACATTTTTCAGGAGGGACAAACTATCTTACATTCGTCTGAAAGGAAGCTTTCGTTTTACTCTACCATCTGCCGGGATACTCTCTCGTTGTTTTCTTGCTATATCAGGAACATCTGTGAAAATGGCAGTACATCCTAGCTTATAGCACCTCACCATATGGGCAGGTCGGTTAACCGTATAAACTCGCAAATCAATGTTCTTTGCTTGACATTCTTCAACTAGTTGAGGAGTGAGCACTCGGTACTTTACATGAACACCAGAGGCTCCAATTGACTGGACAAAGCTCGTTAGCCCTCGCATCTTATTGGAAGTCAAAAAGGCCGTTTGGGCATTAGGATCAATTCTCTGCATTCTTTTTATGCTGCGATCATTAAAGCTAGAGAAAACCGTACGTTCTAATAGCCCGTACTCTTTAACCATCTCATAGACAATATTTTCTAAATGTTTATAATCAATGATATTATTTTTAAATTCTAAATTTAATTGTAATGATTGCGGTGAAATCCATTCTAACAGTTTTTTTAATGTTACAATGGGTGTATTAGCGTACGTTTCGGAAAACCAAGCTCCTGCGTCCAGCTGTTCTAATTCCTGTAATGTGTAATCTTGGACAAAACCTGTACCATTGGTTGTTCGTCTAACATTTTCATCATGGATCAAAACGGGAATATTGTCCTTGGTAAGCTGGACATCCGTTTCAATTCCGTTTGCTTTCATTTCATTTGCAAGCTGAAAAGCAGGCATCGTGTTTTCAGGAGCGTAGCGACTAGCGCCACGGTGTGCAATAATTTTGGTTTTCACGATTCCACCCCTTTCCTAAACTCTTTATAGATTGTGGAAGATTTGATGTGAAAAGTCAATATAAATTTCGTGCTTTTAGAAAGTGTCATTTAAAGTATAAAAATAGCATCGACTTTCGCCATTGTTTACGAAAAGTTGTGTTGTTCAAAAAGGAGAGACATTTTATGAAAAAGTGGCAAACAAAGGAAGAATTAATTGAACTCCTTTGTTCTTTAGTTGATTATCCGAGCATAACAGAATCAGATGCAGAAATCGCTATTGTACAATACATACACCATTTGCTTTCTGAAAGGACCTATTTTCAACAAAATCCTAAACAACTAGCTCTTCACCCCTTAGATGATGGAAGGCAATTATTGACTGCTCTTGTAAAATCGAAAAAACCTACGAAAGATACGATTGTATTGGTTAGCCACATTGATGTGGTGGATGTTGAGGATTATGGATCGTTTATGAATCTTGCTTTTCATCCTAAAGAATTAACGCGAGAATTTCATAAGAATATTCATAATTTACCAGAGGATGCCCAGAATGATATCAGGCAGGGTGAATGGTTGTTTGGTAGAGGGACGATGGACATGAAAGCAGGTCTCACACTACAATTAAATGCCTTAGAAAAAGCCATGGATGGTAACTTTGATGGCAATCTTCTGTTATTAGTTGTACCTGATGAGGAAGCGAACTCCTCTGGTATGCTCGCTGCCATCCCAGTGCTAAACAAATTAAAGGAAGAAGAAAACCTTACCTATTCAGCTTGTTTAAATAGTGAACCTATGTTTCGGAAACATCCTGGTGATGAAAACTCTTATATGTATATGGGTTCAATAGGTAAAGTATTACCTGGCTTTTATTGCTACGGTAAGGAAACTCACGTCGGGGAGCCGTTTGGTGGAGTTAATGCCAATGTGATGGTTAGTTATTTAAATCAAGAATTAGAGTTACAAGAATCTTTTATAGAAAAAGTAGGAGAGGAAACTACTCCACCTCCTGTTAGTTTAATGAATCGTGACTTAAAGGAAAAGTATTCAGTACAAACACCGATTTCTGCCATTTCTATGTACAATGTCTTATTTATGAAACAAAGCATCTCAGACATTACTGAAAAGCTGTTATCTGCAGCGGAAAAGGCAACCAAACGAATTGAACATCATTATAAACAAAAGGCTGGACTGTTCTCTGAAAAGGCTAATATTGATTATGAATCTGAAGTAAAGGTTCGTGTCATGCTGTATGAGGATTTGTATAAGGAAGCGGTTAGGAGAGTTGGAGAACAAGAGGTTGATAGACGGCAAAAACTATTAATCAATAATCGGGATGAGGGAGACCGAGATTTTTCTACATTATTAGTTCAGGATTTGGCACTGCTTTGTAAGGACTTAGCACCGATGATGATTTTGTTTTATAGTCCGCCTTTTTATCCGTCAGTTTCCTCTAAGGAAAATGACATGATCCAAAATGTGTTAGGGAATGCGCAATCAAAGTTAAAAGAGCGTCATCAAATGGACTTAGAGTTAGTAGAATTCTTTCCAGGGCTTTCTGATTTAAGCTTTATCGGTCCTATGACATCGAAACAAAAAACTCGGTTATTACAACAAAACATGCCAATTGATCAAAAGGGATACACATTGGACACCGACGCGTTAAAAGCCATTACGATGCCAATTTTAAATATTGGCCCACTAGGCAAGGACGCCCATCAATGGACGGAACGATTAGAGCTTAACTATTCCTATGAAATCGTACCAGAAATTTTAGAGGAAGCGATTCAGGATATCTTTCGGCATAGTAGGAAATAAGAAATAAATATATGAAATGACAAAAATGAAAAGAAAAGGTAAAATAAGAGAATGAATACTCATTCATTTTTGTCTGGAGGCGCGCTCTAATGATTAAAACAGAAAATGTTTTTCAATTGACAGTTCCAACCCCATACCCAGTTGGGGATGTTCATATGTATGTATTAAAAGGAGATACCCTAAGTTTGATTGATGCTGGTGTAAATACGGCTGAGGCTTGGGAAGGGATAAAAGATCAGCTAAAGGCGATTGGCTATCAGGTAACAGACATTGAGCAGTTGATTTTGACCCATCATCATCCCGATCACATCGGCCTGGTTGATCGCTTTGATCACGTAGAAAATATTTATGGACATCAACTCGTTCAGCCATGGCTTACCCATGATCAAGCTTATTTTAATCGGTATCAGCAATTTTTTGAACAGCTATATGAGGATTGTGGGGTGCCAGACCAATTTCGTGCGTTATTAAAGTCGTTGATTGTAGAAAAATATTTATCAGGAAAAAGCAGCTTAACTGATTTTTTAAAGGAAGGGGATGCTCTACCAGGTCATGAGGATTGGCAGGTTTTAGAAACACCTGGCCATGCACAGAGTCATTTATCTTTTTATCACTCAGGTCATCATAGTCTGTTGGCTGGGGATCACGTATTGGCACATATCTCATCTAACCCCTTACTTGAGCCACCTAGTCAAGAGGGAGAGTCTCGCCCTAAACCGTTGTTACAATATCGAGATTCGATGACGAAATTGCTAAATTATGAAATTGATCAGGTGTATCCTGGCCATGGTGAACTGTTTCATAGGGTAAATCATTTAATTCGTGACCGGATTAAAAAACAGGAGGCCCGCGCGGAAAAAGTCTATCGTTTTTTAGCGGAAGGACCTTTAACCGCATATGAAACGTGCCAAAGGCTTTTTCCAAAACAGTATAAAACCCAGTTTGGACTTACGATGTCCGAGACGATTGGTCAGTTAGACTATTTAGAATCTGTTGGTAAGGTGACCGTCGAACAAGTCAAGGACTATTATGTTTATCGACCTAACAAATAGGAGTTTTGTTAAATGATACGCGGAAAAAATATTGTCATTACGGGAGCTTCGAGTGGGATTGGTATGCAGCTGGCTTACCAGGTTTCTCAAGCTGGAGCAACCCCTATTCTTGTCGCAAGATCCCGTGAAAAGTTACAGGAGCTCGTCTCTAATGTAAAAAAACATTTTGCTATCGATGCCTCATACTATGTTTGTGATGTCAGTCAGGAGAACGAGTGGAAAATCACAATGGAACAAATCGTAGAAGATTATGAGCAAATTCATGTACTTGTGAATAATGCAGGCTTTGGTTTGTTTAAACCGGTGACTGAGATGAAGCTTGAGGAATTTGACCAAATGTATCATGTGAATGTGCATGCTTTGATTCAAGCTTCCCACTTTTTTGCTGGTCATATGTTGCATCAAGGTGAAGGACACATTATGAACGTCGCTTCTCAAGCGGGCAAAATGTCCACCCCAAAGGCAGCAGGATATGCCGCGACAAAGCATGCTGTTCTCGGATTTACTCATGGTCTGCGAATGGAAGTGGAGAATGAAGGGATTTTTGTAACAGCCGTTAACTTAGGACCTGTGAAAACAAACTTTTTTAACACAGCTGACCCTGGTGGTGGTTATGCCAAATCGGTCGATAAGTTTATGCTTGACCCAACTGATGTGGCCCAAAAAATGGTGAGTAAGTTGTATCAACCTGTGAGAGAAATCAACCTGCCCTTATGGATGGAGTGGGGGAGTCGTCTTTATAGGCTATTTCCTGGGTTGATGGAGAGTGTGTTGAAAAAACAGTTTCGGAAAAAGTAAGTGGTCTACCGCAGGGATGTGGTGGGGCCTTTTTGGGTGAATGGAGTATATGACGTTTAGGCGAAATCCTTGGCCATAATAATAAACACTCCTGAAATTAGAGAATTGCTTGATTTCAGGAGTGTTTAACATACCAGTTACTAAATTTTCCGCAACTTAATCGTCGTGATTACATGATCTTCTTCTTTCCGTAAAATAATATCTGCTCGATTCTTCGTCGGCTCAATGTTTCTTTCCAGGTTTACACTATTAATATTATTCCATATACTTGTTGCTGTTTTGACCGCTTCCTCATCTGATAAGTTGGCGTAGCGATTGAAATAAGACTTAGGATTGGCGAATGCAGTCGACCTCAGCTTTTTAAAGCGGTTTACATACCAGCGGAGCAAGTCGTTTTCGCTCGCATCTACATAAATGGATAAGTCAAAGAAGTCAGAGACGAACACACTCGGAAGATTTCCTTTGGCAGGCCTTGGTGTCTGCAACACATTAATGCCCTCTACAATGACAATATCAGGCTGTTCGATGGTCTCGTAATAATTCGGTATAATATCATAATATAAGTGCGAGTAGACGGGGACCTTTACCTCTTTGGCACCCGATTTTAATTTAATGAGACAATCCACTAATGCCCTTGTATTGTAGCTTTCCGGAAATCCCTTTCGATTCATCAATCCCTTTTTTTCTAATGTTGCATTTGGGTATAAATATCCGTCTGTCGTAATAATTTCGACTTTCGGATGATTTGGCCACCGAGAGAGCAATGCTTTTATAATTCTTGCTGTAGTACTTTTTCCAACAGCAACACTTCCTGCAACCCCAATAATAAACGGAACTTTATTTGTGTTTTTTCCAAAAAACGTATCCGTAATGGAATGCAGCTGCTGGGACCCCGTAATATAGAGATTAATTAATCGTGTTAAAGGTAAATATATATTGGATACCTCGTCCATCGATAGCTCCTCGTTAACCCCTTGTAGCTCTTGGATTTCCGATTCTGTTAACGTCATCGGTGTATTAAATCGTAGTTTGGCCCATTCCTCTTTGGCAAACGTCATATAGGGTGAGTAATTTTCCATATTCGTACCTCGTTTTTTGTTGTTTGAAAAACTGGCTTGCGCAAACTCGAATGGCGAAAGTCTAAGTTTTTCTTACTATCAACCTATTATAAATGTAAATAATGTTACTATTTATCCATCATAATATAAAATCGTTTATTTCATCAACCAAAATAAATAGCGCTTTCATGAATTGGAAGAAAATACACTTGATAAATCGAACATATATTCGCATAATAGAATTAAAAGGTCTAGGAGCGGATGTGTGATGGGAAATCCAACCATTGATTATAATGCTTTTCCAAAACGAAAAATTCTTTGTATTGATATGAAAAGCTTTTATGCCAGCTGTGCGGCTGTGGCACGGGGGCTTGATCCATTAACCTGTCATTTAGCGGTTGTTGGGAATGTAGAACGACCAGGGAGTGTCATTTTGGCCGCTTCTCCAGCACTAAAACGGGATTTTGGTCTTCGGACAGGAAATCGACTATTCGAGATTCCGGATGACCCTCGGATTGTGGTTGTAACAGCGCAAATGAAAATGTATTTGGAAATATCAGTGGAAATCACCCGGCTTTTTCATCGCTACGTACCTAAGGAATCGATCCATACCTATAGTGTGGATGAAAGCTTTTTGGACATTACCGGAACGGAAAATATATGGGGAGATGCTCATCATTTAGCGAAAAGCATTCAAGATGAGCTGTTGGAAACCTTCCAAATTCCTTCAGCTGTAGGGATTGGTCCTAATATGCTTATGGCAAAGCTATGCTTAGATTTAGATGCGAAAAAACAAGGGATTGCCGAATGGACCTACGATGATATTGAATCCAGGCTTTGGCCTGTTTCGCCCCTAAGTCAGATGTGGGGGATTGGTTCGCGGATGGAGCGAAGATTAAATCGAATGGGAATTCATACTGTCCGACAGCTAGCTAATTACCCGCTTGAAAAGCTGGAGAAAGCCTTTGGTGTTATGGGCAATCAGCTTTATTATCATGCAAATGGTGTGGATTTATCTGAACTAGGAGCCCCCATTTTACAGGGACAAATTAGCTTTGGGAAAAGTCAAATTCTATTGCGGGATTATACGGATCCTGAGGAAGTCCGTTACGTCATTTTAGAAATGTGTGAGGAAGTGGCGAGAAGAGCACGTGAAAGCCACAAAGCGGGTCGTACGGTCAGCCTCGGATTAAGCTATAGTAAAAATGAAGGGGGAGGAGGATTTTATCGCTCCAAAACGATGGATGAACCGACCAATATAACCGCAGATATCTTTGAGGTTTGTATGCAGTTATTTCAGCAGTTTTATGATCAGAAGACGGTAAGAAAAATTTCGATTTCGTTATCCAATGTGATGGAGGATGACTATATGCAACTGAGTCTGTTCGATGGCGACCGCGAGAAAAAGCGAGCCCTAGCCTATACCATGGATGGCATTCGTAATAAATATGGCAGTGCGTCTTTACTTAGGGCGGTGTCGTATACGAAGGCAGGGACGGCTGTTCATCGGAGTGGATTAGTGGGTGGACATTATGCGGAGTAGCCTCTGTTTAAAAGAATTTAACCCTATTTCAACACGTCCTTTCGTGGTAAAATTTAGTTAATAAAAGGAAGGGGGGGAATTCATATGAAAGCAATCATGGCAACAGAATTTGGTGGACCTGACGTTTTAAAATACCTGGATGTCGATGTCCCAACCATACAAAAAGACGAGGTGCTCATAAGTGTAGAAGGGACTAGTGTCAATTTTGCCGATATCAAAGCGAGAAAAGGAAACAAGGGAAAAGGGAATCTACCATTTATTCCCGGCATTGACGTAGCTGGGGTAGTAGAAAAAGTAGGGTCAAACGTAGATACGGTAAAGGAAGGACAGCGTGTCATTGCTTTTCCGAAACAAGGGTCTTATGCTGAGTACGCAGTAGCCAATCAAAACCTAACATTTCGTATTCCGGACCAGCTAGATATTGAGACGGCAATCGCATGTCCCATTGTCTCATTTACTTCCTATCAGCTCTTACACGATGTAGCTAGAATAGAATCGGGGGAAACGGTCTTAATTCATGCTGCAGCCGGTGGAATTGGTACAACAGCTATCCAATTAGCTAAGCTTTTAGGAGCGGGTAAGGTAATTGGAACAGTAGGTAGCGAAGTAAAGATTCCAGTTGCATTAGAGGCTGGAGCTGATCATGTCATTAGTCATGACCATGAGGATTTTGCGCAAAAGGTCAATGAGTTAACCAATGGTGAAGGGGCCAATGTTATCTTAGACTCCATTGCAGGGTGGGTGTCAGAGAAAAGCGTAGCGTGCCTTGCTCCATATGGTCGGTTAGTCCATTTTGGTAATGCCAGCGGAGAGGTAGGCCATTTTCAAACGAAAGATTTACATGCTAGCTGTCGTTCTGTGCTAGGATTTAGCTTTGGCACCACTCGGAAAAAACGTCCACATTTGATTCGCCCAGTAGCAGAAAAAGTAATCCCTTATCTAGCAAATGGTCAGTTAAAAATTAACGTTGGTCGTAGTTTTTCCTTAGCAGAAGCAAAAGAAGCGCAAGAATGGGTAGAAAGTAGACAAAGCACTGGAAAAGTTATATTAAAAGTAAGGAATGATTAGGATGGTTGGTATTGGAATTGGGGAACTACTCATATTGTTTGGGCTCCCCTGGTTTATATATCGAGGGATTGCGTACATAGTAACGAAGAAATTTTCGTTAAAGATAGAAGGAATTAAGGGGCTGTTTTTCCTGTCCATTGTTTTTATATATGGTATGACCATATTTCCATTTCCCTTTTATACCTATCATCACGATTTTTCTGAAGGATACCGTTCTATGAATCTTGTTCCTTTTAAAAGTATCATAGGTTCGTTAAATCATTTTTATTATATGGTGCCGTTGAGGAATATCGTAGGAAACATCCTGTTGTTTGCGCCATTAGGTTTAGCGTTACCATTAAGGTTTGAGATACATAAACTTTGGAAAATAGTCCTAATAGGCTTTTTTACCTCGCTTATCGTAGAACTAATACAACTTATGAGTGCCATACGAGCTTTTGATTTGATGATTTGATTTTGAATACATTAGGGGCTTCAGTGGGCTATTTTTTATTCTTATTAATCAAAAAAATGAATGTGAAAAACGTTACAATTTCGTAAAAAATCAAAACCATTCAGTCGCTTTTCCCTGCTAAAATATGTTAATATTTTCTATAAAAATAACAGGAAGGGATGAAGCAAATGTCTTTAGAAAGCGTAAAAGCTCATTTCAAACAATGGAACAAAGAACAAGATGTGATGGAGTTTGAAACATCCAGTGCGACAGTAGAGCAGGCTGCAGAAACGATTGGAGTTGAACCCGCTCGAATTGCTAAAACGTTATCCTTCAGAGGAAAAGAGGAGCAAGCCATTTTAGTGGTAGCTGCCGGCGATGCAAAAATCGATAATAAAAAATTTCGCAAATCCTTTGGGTTAAAAGCACGTATGCTGAGCCCTGATGAAGTGTTGGAGCAAACAGGGCATGCAGTAGGTGGCGTTTGTCCATTTGGATTGAAAAATGATCTTAATGTTTATTTGGATGAATCTATGAAAAGATTTGACACTCTTTTTCCAGCCTGTGGCAGTACCAATTCTGCCATTGAGTTAACAAAAGAGGAGTTATTTAAGTATTCATTTGCAACAGACTGGGTGGATGTATGTAAAGGGTGGCAAGATGAAAACCTTGATGAAAAGGTTGCTCTTCAACAAGAAAGTCATTAGAAAACGACATAAAACTAAAGTACTATAACAAATATATCTTTTAGTGAATTGGAAAGAAGATTAATTTTTGTCATAATGATACAACGTTAGCCTCCTTGATGGAGCTAGCTAGTCATGGATTGGTCAGTGATTTCATCATTCGACCAGTCCATTTTTTTATAAAAGACTGTAAAGGAAGGCTTTAGTTAACGAGGTTCTTCTAGTGTTATTAGTGATATTTAGATAAAATAGTTAACGGAATATTCTTTTATTGGGGGTGATCCTGCCATGGAAAAAAATGTAAAATCAAATTATTTCCAAAGAGAAAGTAGCTCCAAAATATATATGACCCTTTTATCAATATTAGGTTGGATACTTGTAACATATTGCTTCTTACAACTGCAGCCTATAGAAGATGTTTATATTCTATCATTGATGATTGTGTGTTTAGCACTTGCGTTATATTATCCAATTCCAGTATGGAGAGGACATTCTTCCATTAGCTTTCCAGTTACATATGTGCTGTATTTACTCTATGGATTATCCTATACCTTGGTTATTTTCGCCATTATTATTTTCTGTACTTACGCTCTACGTCGGCATCCTTTTCGTATTGTTTGGTTTAACCCTGCCCAACTTTCGATTAGTTTTTACATTGCGGTGAAAGGTACAGAGTGGATAGCTCCTATTTTGGAGTCCACTTTTGATTCTCCTACCTGGTATGGCATCGCCCATTTCTTATTTCTTTTACTCATTTATTATGGGGTTAATAATCTTTTAGTTGATATTGTATTATTGCTGCGCCCTCAAAAATATACCTTTGAAGTTTGGAAGCATAAAATGGTGATGGAAACCATTGTGGTTGCTATTTCGCTAATTTATGGAATTTCATTTTACATTCTTGGAAGTCAAAATCGTGGTGAAATTGATGTAGTTGCTTTTTTCTTTTTCTTTTCACCCTTAATCGGACTTTCATTACTAAGCTCTGTTATAGCACGTTTGAAAAAGGAAAAAAATCGATTAAAAGCTTTGTTTTCTATTACAGCAGAACTAAACAACATGCTCCCAACCAAGGACTGGTTGAATAAATTAAAAACAAATTTTCGCACCTTTTTAGATGTTGATGCCTGTATACTTTGGATTAAACAAAATGGTGAATGGGTGCGAGGATATGTGGACGGAAATATACAGCCTAATATTTACTTATCCAAAAGTGAGCTTGCGGAGTTCGACCAAGTTAAAGAACCAATCTATTATGAGAATAAAAAGAAGAACTCAGTTATTGCTGCAAAAAGCTTTCACTCGGACATACAAGCTTTTGTCTATACCCCTCTTGTTATTGAAGGGGAGACGCTAGGAATGTTTGTAGTTGGTCGAAGTCGGACGAAAAGTTTTATGAAGGATGATATTCAGTCTATTGCAACGTTAGCCAATCAGTTAGCTGTTGCTATTAAGACAAAATCTCTTATTGAAAAACAAGAGCAATTAATCATTGTAGAGGAGCGTAATCGAATTGCGCGTGAAATACATGATGGGGTAGCACAAACACTTGCTGGGGCCATTATGAAACTAGAAACAGCAGAAAGAAAGTATAGGAGTAATAAGCAAGAAACGTTCATCTTGCTTCAGGATAGTATCCAAAAAATGCGTTTGATATTAAAAGAGGTTCGTGATTCCATCTATGCTTTAAGGCCAAATCCAACTTCAAGGATTACTTTATCCTCTGCTATTATGCAAAAAATCAATTCAATTGAAAATGATCATGATTTGGAAGTCTCCTTTGACATAAGGGGTGAAGAGAAGGAATTAAGCTCTTTAGTCGAGAAAGTAATGTATGAAACCTTTCAAGAAGCTATGCAAAATAGCATTAAACATAGTAGAGCAACAAAAATTCACGTTTTGTTAAGCTATCAAACGGAACATATTTTATTAAAAGTAACAGATAACGGGGTAGGTTTTTCTTTATATCAGGCAATGATTAAAGCACGTAATCACCCTCATTATGGAATACTGAATATAAATGAAGCAGCCGATAAGATAAACGCTTCCTTGCAAATTGATAGTAAAGAAGGTAAGGGGACTGATGTGACATTGACTGTGCCAAGAATGGGACTTGAAGGAGAGGAATTTAATGATCAAAGTGTTATTGGTGGATGATCATGCCGTATTAAGAGATGGTTTGAAAAATATATTGGAGATGGCTGAGGATATTACGGTTGTAGGAGAAGCTGTTTCAGGGGAACAAGCCTTAGAGCAGGTTGAAATGTGTCAACCAGACCTTATTTTAATGGATATTAATATGCCTAGTAAAAACGGGATAGATGCAACGAAAGAGCTTAAGAAGTCTTATCCCACCTTAAAAATTCTTATTTTAACCATGTATAGCCATGACGAATATTTTATGGCAGCCATTCGGGAAGGTGCCGACGGATATTTGTTAAAGGATTCCCCATCAAGTCAGGTTGTAGAGGCTATTCGTGCTTTGTCCAAGGGAGAATCAGTCATCCATCCAACTATGACTAAGAAGCTTTTGTCATTACATCAGCAAAAGGAAGACTCACCAAATGATAATCAGCTGACCGAACGAGAGAAAGAGGTTTTAATTTGTCTTGTAGAGGGGTTGAGTAATAAGGAAATTGGAGAAAGATTATATATCAGCGATAAAACAGTCAAAATTCATGTTAGTAAAATTTTTAAAAAATTAAATGTAAAAAGCCGTTCACAGGTTGTTATTTATGCTGTTCAAAATCAGTTAGTCCCACTTCCTCCAAGTTCATAGGGGGATTTTTTTATTCTTATACTACTTTAGTTGTATGGAAACTAGTACTCTTATATTTAAATTTATGTCCAATGCAGAATGGTGCAGGGATAGAGCCAGGTGAGATAATAAAAATAACCATTTTGAGTTGGAGGTGTTATATGTGAGAAGTAGATTTTTATTTTCAGTTGCTTTCGCGGTAACTTTTATTTTAATAGGCTCCCTATCAATAAATGCAACAAGCGACGGGGAACGAGAGCAAGCTGTTATAGGTGATAAGCTTTTGAGTGTCCTAGAAAGTTCAACAAATGAGCCTGTTGAAGTGATTGTGACATTTAAGGGGAAGGGGGGACCAACTGATTCCCATTTAAAATTATTGAAGTCGGTTGGAATCAAGAAAGGATATCATCTTACTAGTCTTCCAATGGTCGCTACATTGGCTACAAAAGATCAGATAAAACAATTGACCACAAATGATGATGTGTACTCCATCTATTTTAATAAACAAGTAACCTATGAAAATGAAGATGCAACTAGTATAACGGGCGTTGATAAAGTTCGTACGGATGATTCCTTCCGTAAAGCCAATGGAGGGCTCCCTGTATCAGGTGATGGTATAGGAGTAGTCATTAACGACAGTGGTGTAGATGGAACTCATCAAGATATTGAGTATGGCGACCATCTTGTGCAAAATGTAGACGCTTCCCTTAATTTACATGCCCTAGACCAAATGCTCCCCATTACATATGTAGAAAATATACCTAATACCGATACGGAATCTGGTCATGGAACTCACGTCGCAGGGATAGTGGGCGGAACTGGAGAAATGTCTGGAGGAAAATATGAAGGTGTAGCACCTGGGGCCGATTTAATCGGCTATGGTTCAGGAGCTGCGGTTGCCATTATCGATACGTTAGGCGGATTTGATTATGCACTAACCCATCAACAGGAATATAACATCAGAGTCATTACAAATTCTTGGGGTTCTACAAGTGATGTGGGTACAGACTTTGACCCATACGACCCAATAAATGTCGCTACTAAACAATTATACGACAGAGGAATTGTGACAGTGTTTTCTGCTGGTAATTCTGGACCTGGAGATTCTACCATATCCGGAAATTATAAAAAAGCGCCATGGGTAATAACTGTTGCTGCCGGGACAAAGCAAGGAAAGTTAACTGACTTCTCATCCCGTGGAGTCGAAGGAAAGTCAGGGAGTGTTGAAATTGATGGAGAAACTTGGACATGGGAAGACCGACCAACGATTACAGCCCCAGGTGAAAATATTATTTCAACAAGGGTAATTGCTCCAATTTCATCACTGGCTGTAGCTGACGATGCGGAAAATATAGATTCCGCTTATCTACCTTACTACACTACTATGAGCGGAACCTCCATGGCAGCACCACATGTGGCGGGAATTGTAGCGCTTATGCTAGACGCAAACCCAGAGCTATCACCAGCTGAAGTGAAAGAGATTATCCAGGATACTGCAACCAACATGCCTGGCTATGAGGCATGGGAGGTTGGAGCTGGTTATGTAAACGCGCATGCCGCAGTTGATGCTGCATTTAATGAAAATGAGTATGGACAAACAGTAAATATGTATCAAACCTTAAACGCAAGTGTGGACACAGAAGAAGTTAATGAGTCTTTTACAATTGATTACAGCCCGACGAACGTAAATGGAAATAGCTATTCTTTTCAGGTGAATGACGATACTAGTGAACTGGTTGCCCGTCTTAACGCTAAAGGGTTGTTAGATTTAACTGGCAACACTATAAATTTAACGTTAACAGCACCTGATGGAACAACGTACAGTTCAGGTATTTACGTATTATTCCCTTTATATACAGATCGAACCGTTCAAGTCGTTGATCCAATACCTGGTCAATGGAAAGTGAGCATAGAAGAGCTTGAAGGAAGCTTAGCTTTACCAGAAACGATAACAGGAGAATTATCTTTTAAAAATATTGCTGGATACAGTGGATTAGACGATATTAAGGGGCATCCAGCTGAAGAAGCGATTAAACTCGGAGTCAGTGAACATTTAGTTGATAGTTTTAATGATCACAAATATAAACCTGATCATGTTATCAAAAGAATAGATTTAGCTAAATTTTTAGTGATGGGTGCTGGTATTAGGCAGGATTCCACACATCAATATATGCTTGAAGATGTACCTGATCATCATTTACCATTTGCTCAAGCAGTCGTGACAAAAGGTGCAGCACTAAAAGATACAACGGCTGGGGATGATGGAGTTATGTTACTTACTAATGAAGGTGAGTTTGCTCCAAAAGATAAGGTAGTTCGTAGTGAACTAGCTTACTCCCTTGTCCAAAGTATTGGTTTACAAACAGAAGCGGAAAAATTAAATAGCAGTGATGTAACCGTCCAATATAAAGATCAAAGAATTCCACTTGAGGATGGAAATGAAATTCCCGCTCATCTTAGAGGTTATGTACAGCTAGCGCTAGATTTAAATATATTAAATGCTTTTTTTGATGTAAAGCAAGAACCGTATGACTTAGAGCCATCTGTAACCGCCAAATTTTTACCTAATGAATCAGTTACCCGCGGTGATTATGCAGTAGCGATCTCTAGATTCTATGAAACATATTTAAAGTAAGCTTACCCCTCCTCCCTCCATGATAGGGAGGGGGTTTTTATTACAGTAAAAAGCTATCAAATTTCAAAAGTACTAACCCGGATACTACTTTCGTATGAAGTGAATTTAGTTCTTTTTATACGTCCTTTTATATCCTTTGCTGAATAGGATTTCTGGTTATTCAATTAGATAATAGAAGAAGATCAATAGAGAGGAGTTTTGATAATGAAACGATTTTTACTTTTACTATTAACAGCTGGACTTGTATTGTCTTATTCTAACTTTAGTAAATCAAACAGTATCTCGGCAGAAATATCCCCTGTACTAGGCCCGCATCTCCAGGATGTACTTCACAATGAGCAAGGACCTTTTGAAGTGATTGTCACGTTTAAAGGTGATTCAGCACCTACAGAGGACCAAGTGAATCTTTTGGAGAAAATTGGAATTGATACAGGGCTTACGATGCAATCATTACCGATGGCTGGAATCATTGCAACTAACGAACAAGTAAACAAGTTAGCAAAAAAGGATGAAGTACGCTCAATTTATTTAAACCGCAAACTTGAATACTACAACGCGGATGCTACAGATATCACGGGCGTTGACAAGGTAAGAACTGATAGTGACATGACCAAAGAAAACGGAGGATTTCCGGTGTCAGGTGATGGAATTGGTGTCGTTGTGAATGATAGTGGTATTGATGGAACACACCCTGACCACAAATATGGTGAAAACCTTGTCCAAAACGTTACGGGAACTACTAATCTTAACGCTTTAGCTCCGGAACTCTTACCGATCACTTATGTAGAGAATATTCCAAATACAGATTCAAATTCGGGACACGGAACACATGTTGCTGGAACAGTAGGAGGAACTGGTGCAGCTTCAGGTGGAAAATATGAAGGGGTAGCTCCTGGTACAGACTTAGTAGGCTACGGATCTGGGGCAGCATTATTTATTTTAGATTCAATTGGCGGGTTTGATTATGCTATTACTCATCAGCAGGAGTATGACATTAGAGTAATAACAAATTCATGGGGATCTTCTGGTGATTTTGATCCAAACAACCCTGTTAACATTGCTAGTAAGAAGGCATATGATCGGGGAATTGTTGTTTTATTTGCTGCAGGGAACTCAGGTCCCGGAGAAAATACCCATAACCCTTATGCAAAGGCTCCGTGGGTCATTTCAGTTGCTGCAGGTGAAAAGGACGGAACACTTGCAGATTTTTCTTCACGCGGGACAAAAGGAGTAGGTGGAACCTTTGAAATGGATGGAAAAGAATGGGAATGGAAGGACCAACCTACGATAACCGCACCAGGTGTTGATATTATTTCCACTCGTGCCTTAGCTCCTGTAAGTTCATTAGCCATTGATGTTGATGCTACAGGAATTGAACCAGCATATGTGCCATACTATACAACGATGAGTGGCACTTCTATGGCAACTCCACATGTTGCAGGAATCGTTTCATTAATGCTCGAGGCAAATCCACAGCTATCACCAGATGAAGTAAAACAATTGATTCAAGAAACCGCAACAAATATGCCAGGATATGAGTCTTGGGAAGTAGGTGCGGGATATGTAAATGCGTATAGTGCAGTAGATGCGGCTCTTAACGGCAATAGTTATGGTGAGACTGTAAATCTATTGTCTACCTTTAATAGCGATGTGGAAACGGCAGTAGACCGTAGACCATTTACAGTTGATTATAACCCAGTGACTTTAGCTTCAGATAACCAGTATGAGTTTGAAGTAGCTGAAGGACTTTCGAACATTGTTGCCAAAGTCAATGCCAGAGGGATTATAGAGCAAACAGGTAATTCGATAAATCTAGTACTCATTTCTCCAGATGGTACAGAGTATAGTTCAGGAATTAGCTTGCTTTTTTCCTTATACTTTGACCGAACTGTTACAGTAAACTCTCCAAAGCCTGGTACGTGGAAGGTTGAGCTTCGGGGACTAAGGGGAGATGAAGCCAATTCTACGGATGGTTTAGCTCTTCCTGAAACAGTCAACGGAACACTAGCCTTTACCAAAATTAACGGTTTTTCTGGATTGGATGACATTGAAGGCAGCCCAGCAGCATCAGCTATACAAATGGGTGTTAAGGAAAGACTTTTCGATGGATACAGTGATGGTACTTTTCAGCCTGACCAGGAGTTAAAACGGAGTGAACTAGCAAGTTATTTAGTCATGGGTGCAGAAATACGTCAATCTCAAGAAGAAGGTAGCTTTTCCGATGTAACTGGGGAACTTCTTCCCTTTGTAAAGGCTGTTACGACAAAGGGGGCAGCATTCCGGGACAAAAAACAAATTCAAAACGGTGTTATGCTTCCTGTGAATGACAGTACTTTTGCTCCTAATGCTGGTATACCACGTGCAGAGCTCGCTTACTCACTCATTCAAAGCTTAGGGCTACAGGAACAAGCCCAAGGGTTTGAAGGTGAGTTAACGGTACAATATAAGGATGAGCGAGTCAAAATTGAAGATGGTGACCAAGTTCCTGCTCATTTAAAAGGATATGTTCAATTGGCATTGGACTTAAATGTACTAAACGCAAATTTTGATGTTACACAAGGCCAATATGACTTAGAACCAACAGTAACCGCTACATTTGATCCAACATCAAAAGTAACACGGGGTGATTATGCGGTTGCCATGACACGTTTTTATAATGCATTTTTATCAAACTAATTACAAAGGCAAGGTTTTCTCTCACAAATCGTGGAAAAACCTTGCCTTATTAGAATTAGATCACTAACCTTTTTCAGCAAATGCTTCAGGAATTATTGTAAATCCTTCAATTACCGTATCCTCTTCTACTTCAATCATAATGGAGCGTTTCCCTTGGAAATTGATTTGCCTAACATATTTTAAATCCTGTGGGCTTATGGATATGTCTGCTACTTTTGTTTTAATCTTAATAGACTTTGAATTGTATTTTGGCAAGACACTGCTAGCCTTCAGCTCATAATTTTGGTCATCAATGACGTTTTTGAAGGCCGTTTCTACCTTTTCTGTATTGACATCTTCCACACCACTCATTTTTAAAACATGCTCAACATCTTTATGGTCTAGTTTTGGTGGTTCTTCTTGATCATTTTTTTCGACTACACGATTAATTTCTTCATATACATTGCTAAGTGTTGATGTGTTTAGTTGATCGCTTCCTACAACGTTTTTTACAATTTCCTCGAAAACCGTTTTATCCTCTTTGGCCGTCATCGCCTCTTCACCGTTTAGGACTTCCTCAATGAAATGGGGATCAGGCTCATTTGCTTTTCCGGCAGAGTATAGAATATGGTTTACATCAGCCGCATTATCTGTGAAACAAGGGAATAAAAATCCGCCTACTGGTGTGTTAAGGTTGATAACAGGGTCGACCTCCACATTATATTTAAATTCCTTTTCTACGTAGTCAAATTGCAGTTCTTTTTTCGGGTCTTGTGTTTTATTAATACTGCAAAGAATAAAGGAATGAGAAAAAACAGCATCACGTTCACTTTCTTCTGCTTCGTCATTTCGACGTTTCATCGGTTTCAAATATTCCCCTCGAATGAAGGTAACGACAATATCCATTTCATATTGTTGGTCCTTAAGCATTTTTTCCACAATCTGAAGCATTTGTTCCTTCCAATCCTCCACTTCCTCGTTCAATAGCCCTTTATGAAGGATAAGCTGGCTAGAATTTTCAGCCTCACGCTGAAATTTTAATTCAAATAATTTTTCATCCAATTGGCCGGAAAGAACCTTTTTAAAATTATTCATAAATAACTCCTGCTGGTCCTGGTCCAACATTTCAAATGGCTGACTTTGATGATGGTAAATGTCACTTGATTCCTTCATGATGTACACATTAAATATTTCTTTGATATTCAATAAATCGTTGTCTACTTTGAATTGTTTTCGGATATTTGCGATGTCTTTTTTGTTCATATTTAGTCCCACCTCTAGAGATGTTTTCAGTAGAAAGTGGAGAGTAATGAATTACCCTCCACCTCATAAATCATTCTTATATTTTAACATAACGTTAAAGATACCATAGCAATTCCTTCTCCATTTTTTTGCCTGGTTTAGTACGATGACCGACTACCTTCCAATTTGAGTTTTGCTTTTTTAGCTTGTACATCACATTGACACCATTTGCTTGCTTAAACAAAATGTATCCATTCTTACTTTTTATATAGGTCATAGGTTTCATTACATTATGTAGAGGTGGGGTTTTATCCTCTCTTGTTGAGTATTTGTTTTGAATTTCTTTTGCATAGTCATACAGCTGTGTAAAACTCTGTTTTTTCTCCAATCTGTTATGTAAGTCGTCCATGTTATAGCGTTGATAGGATTCTAAATTAAGGCTAAAGGTTTGCTTTATGTCGGATATAGCATTTTTATAAAACCTTTCAACACGATAAAATTCGTCATCCCCTTCTAGTTGAATGTCTGTAACGCGTATTCCATACGGGTTTACTCTGAGGGAAATGGTTTCCGTGAAGTGTGGAGGATTATGTGCATGTTCAAAAGTACGAACCGTCAGCACAACGTTAAAGGAATAACCACCCTCTTCTTCCCGTTCAATATCGATGATTTTTACATCATATAATCCATAATTCATATTGTATGCACCATAAGTCTTCATTTTTTGTTTATGTTCTGCGATAGCTTCAGATATATGGGGCTCGAGGGCAGTTATGAAACTGTCATGTAGCAATTCCTGTGACACAGCTTCTCCATGAATTCGAACAGATGATGGAAACAAAATAACGAATATAGCTAAAAAGGTAAGGTAGAATTTTTTCATCACGATGCCCCCTGATACACAAGAATTATTATTTAACTTTTCCAAAAAAGGATTAAGTATGGTTAGCAAAAAAAGGAATAAAAAAGACACCTATTCAGGTGCCCTTCATAGTTAACGATGTTTATCATAAGTAATAGGCTTTGACAGTTTTTGAAGCTCTTGATAAAGAGAATCGTCTAAGCGTTCACTTTCATAATCTAAATTTGCTAGTAACTGCTCGATAGAACTAGCTCCAAAAGTTGCTGTGGCAAGAGCAGGATGATGGAGAACATAAGATAAGGCTAGGGCATTTGGTGAAATCTCCTGATCCGAATGCTCCAAAAAGTGGGAAATAATTGTTTTTAATTCGTTATAGCTATAGTCTAAATAGCCGTCATGTCCCTTCCTTTCAACTAGATACAAGCCCTTAGTGGTAAGCATTCCCTTTGCCATTGGACCACGAGCTATAACGCTTATCTGGTGATCATGTAAAAGGTCCAGTATTTCTTCCTCAGGCCGGCGATCAAGCAAGCTATACTGCATCATAACACTTACGATATTGGACTTTTGAATGTATTCTCGAATGACATTCGGTCTAATCGATGAGATTCCATAATAGCGAATAAGCCCTTCCTGTTTTAATTCCTCAAAGGCTTCGATGGTTTCGTCTATAGGATCTTCAATCGTGCCCCCATGAAGCTGGTATAAATCAATATAATCGGTTTTTAATCTTCTTAAGCTTTCCTTTACTTCTTCCTTTATGTAGGCTTTGGAAGGGTCCCAATACCAACCTTCCTTGCCAGGCTCAAAATGATTCCCTACCTTTGTACCAATGATTACTTGATCACGCTTGCCTTTAACAGCAGAACCAACTATTGATTCATTGACACCTTTATCATACAAATCTGCGGTATCCAAATAGTTAATCCCTGCATCAAGCGCTTGGTCGATGATTGTCTTTGCTTTCCTTTCGTCTGTCCCAAGCGACATACACCCAAGGGAAATTTCCGATACATATAAATCAGACGAACCAATTTGGCGTTTCTTCATCTTATCCATCCTTTCCAGTTCATGACTAGCTTTATTGTAATGAATGAAGGGAGAGTATGACAAATCTAACGGTTGTTTATGATAAGATAGGAGAAAAAGTTTAGGGGATGAAAACATGAAGAAGTTTGAAGAAAAGACACTGCAATCTGAAACGATATTTGAAGGTAAAGTCATTAATTTACTACATGAAGAAGTCCAGCTACCAAATGGAAAGACATCCAAGCGAGAAATTGTCAAACATCCCGGAGCAGTCGCGATAATCCCGGTGACTAAGGATAATAAAATAGTCATGGTCGAACAATACCGAAAACCTTTAGAAAGAAGTCTTGTGGAAATTCCAGCCGGAAAACTCGAAAAAGGAGAGGAACCAAAGCGTACGGCACTTCGGGAGCTTGAGGAAGAAACAGGATACACATCCCATGAGCTGACACATGTGATTTCTTTTTATACATCACCAGGCTTTGCTGATGAATTGATTCACCTTTATATAGCCAAAGACCTAGAAAAAGTAGAAAGTCCGATGGCGCCTGATGAAGATGAATTTGTGGAGTTAATGGAATGTACTTTAGAGGAGGCCAATCAGCTTGTGATAGAACAAAAAATTTACGATGCTAAAACGGCCTATGCTGTACTATATTTAAATACAAAAGGAATGTAACTTATGATGCTTCAAGATTATTTTGTTGATTTACACGTACATATTGGAAACACGATGTACGGGAAGCCTGTCAAAATTACTGCATCCAAAACGTTAACCCTAACGAATATTCTCCATGAATCCTCTAAACGAAAAGGGCTAGACATGGTGGGAATTATTGATGGACATGTTCCAGCTGTACAGGAGGAGCTCATACAGCTCATTGAAAAAGGAGACGCCGAACCCTTAGAGGATGGAGGCATTCAATATGGAAATGTTACTCTTCTGTTAGGCTCAGAAATTGAAGTGTATGATGACAATTGCCAAGGCCCCATTCATGTCCTATGTTTTTTTGAGGATCTATATCATATGCAGCAGTTTACTGACTGGTTCGGGAAGCGTGTAAAAAACATTACCTTAAGCTCACAAAGAATTTACGAAAATGCCCATAACCTGCAAAAACAGGTGAAAGAGCTTGGGGGAGTGTTTATTCCAGCGCATATCTTCACGCCATTTAAGAGTTTATTTGGAAAAGGTGTTGTGGCAAGCCTAGAAGAGATTCTCATTCCCGAACTCATAGATGCAGTTGAGCTCGGGCTAAGCTCAGATACGCAGATGGCAGATCAAATCAGTGAGTTACATTCATACACCTTTCTCACCAATTCTGATGCTCATTCTTTAAAAAAGATTGCCCGTGAATATCAAAAAATACGAATGAAGGCTCCAACCTTTATGGAGCTTAAAAAAGCACTTGCTTCGAAGGACGATAGAGGAATTGTGGCCAATTATGGGATGAATCCATTATTAGGGAAATATCACTCAACCGTTTGTGCCAATTGCTTATCACCGGCAAAGTACGGGGGGCCCTGTGAAAAATGTGGCCATAAAACCATTATTAAAGGAGTGTCAGAGCGTATTGGGGAGCTAGCGGATGTCAGGGTGAGTCCCAAACGAGAAAGACCTCCATATATTCATCAAGTTCCGCTTGAATATTTGCCTAAGCTCGGACCGAAAACATTGGAAAAAATGCTGTCGCAAATTGGTACGGAAATGTACATTCTCCATCATGCCACAGACCAAGAGTTAGCAGAGGTTTGCTCAAAGGATTTAATCCGGATGATTAAAGAAATGAGAGAAGGAAACCTATCTTTACTAGCAGGTGGTGGAGGGAAATATGGCAAGGTGAAGAAATAGTAGAAAATAAAAATCCTCTATTTAAAATGGTCTATTTTTTTTATTCATTTCATAGAGTGGAAATAGATAAAGATTTAATAGACACTTTGAATGGAGGATAAGCATGTTAAAGAGGAAAAACATACGTTCAAATATTCAATTAAATGAATATAGTAGTATCTACGTGTTTATGTTTGTATTATTTTTAATAGGCATCATTTTTGGAGCGATTATCGTAAACAGTATGAACACGATTCAAAAACTAGATTTATTTTTCTACCTCCATCAATTTTTTGAAGATGTAAAGGATGGCTCGGGTCTCGAAGTAAAGGAGTTATTTCAGTCAAGTTTCTTCTATCATTTTAAATACATTTTGCTCATATTTATTCTCGGTTTATCCATAATTGGGATTCCTATCATCTGGCTTTTTATCTTTATGAAAGGAATTGTGATTGGCTTTTCTGTCGGTTTTTTGGTAAACCAAATGGGCTGGCATGGATTGCTTATGGCGACGGCTTCGGTAGCACCTCATAATGTGTTCTTGATTCCGGCCTATCTAATAGCAGGCAGCTTTGCCATGATTTTTTCCTTACATTTAATTAGACGGTTATTCTCAGCAAAAATTTATCAGCAATCCATTCGTAAACATATAACCCAATATTCTACTGTTCTTATTGTAGTGATGGTTGTTGCGCTTATAGGATCAATCGTCGAGACATTCATCTCACCAAATGCAATGAGAATCATTGTTGACTGGGCTTTATAATTTTATTAAATTAAAATGATTATTCTAAACAGATTATAATTATTTTAATTTGACACTTCCCTTGTGTCTGCTTATAATGAAGGTGGAGTTACGAGGGAGGGAAACGTATGGAACACCGAATAGAAAAGATAAAAAAGCAGCTGCATTCCCAAAGCTATAAATTGACACCGCAACGGGAAGCGACAGTGCGTGTTTTATTGGAAAATGAGGAAGACCATTTAAGCGCTGAAGATGTATACCTCCTCGTAAAAGAGAAAGCGCCTGAAATTGGTTTAGCCACCGTGTACCGCACACTGGAGCTGTTATCTGAATTAAAAGTTGTTGATAAAATTAATTTTGGAGATGGCGTATCAAGATATGACCTTCGAAAGGAAGGCGCCGAACATTTCCATCATCACCTTGTTTGTGGTGAATGTGGCTCTGTAGAAGAGATTGAAGATGATTTACTAGAGGATGTAGAGAAAATTGTGGAGAGCGATTGGGGTTTTAAAGTAAAGGATCATCGCTTAACATTCCACGGCGTTTGCCGCAAATGTCAGGCTGATAGTAAAACAAATACA
This sequence comes from Salinibacillus xinjiangensis, assembly GCF_009649735.1. Taxonomy (GTDB): domain Bacteria; phylum Bacillota; class Bacilli; order Bacillales; family Alkalibacillaceae; genus Salinibacillus; species Salinibacillus xinjiangensis. The sequence goes on along the minus strand of NZ_WJNH01000005.1, from coordinate 84,642 downwards.
GCTTTATCGTCATAAAACGTTAGGTAAAACCTTTTTTCATGTTGTTGGAAAAGGGTTTTTTGTTTTATATAATATAGTAGTAGTATCTATTTACAAATGATCTATATTTCGTTACGTTATTTTGTGTATGTCTGGAATTTCTAATAAGGTTAAAGTATTTTTAGTATAAATCACAATAGAATTGGCATATCTTGTACTAAGTCCTTTTAAACATTGGAATAAAAAGGAGCTAAAAACATGACAAGATGGTACCAATATTTTAAAGAGTTTTTCAAAGTCTTTTTTATCTTTGTGGTTTGTACATTTTTCTTTTATTTTGGGTTACGAATGATGCATGAAGAATATGAAAATTTTCATCGATATAATCAACCAGAAGGTAATGCTGTTAAGGTGTTTGAATTAGAAGATTCCAATTGGTTGGATCGGGTTTCTATTTTTTTTCGATTAGGAGAATAGCAAATGAAGCATGAAATAAAGGATTTCTTGCATTACTTAACGATTGAACGTGGATTATCGGAGAATACATTAAAATCATATGAGCGTGACTTAAGGCAGTATCAGCAATTTTTAAAGGACAAGTCTCACATAACAGATGTACATGCCATTCAACGGCTGCACGTAATGCAATTTCTGAATCACTTACATAGTCTAGGTCGTTCCGCATCAACCGTTGCACGCTTTTTGTCCACTATTCGCGCCTTTCATCAATTTTTAATACGTGAGGCAGGGGTGGAACAGGACCCCAGTTTACATATTGAAACACCTAAAAAGGAACGAAAACTACCAAAAATTCTTTCCAGTGAGGAAGTCGAAAGTTTACTAGAGTTACAGGGGAAAGACCCTCTTGTCATTCGGAATCGCGCCATGCTAGAAGTTTTATATGCAACGGGCTTACGTGTTACAGAGCTATTATCTCTTACAATGAATGATCTCCATTTAACGATGGGTTTTGTCCGCTGCTTTGGAAAGGGATCTAAGGAACGAATAATTCCATTGGGTACCCATGCCCAAAAATCGGTACAGGATTACATAGATACAGCTCGTGGTGCCTTATTAAAAGGAAAAAAAGAGGATGCTTTATTTTTAAATAACCGTGGAAAGCCAATGTCTAGGCAAGGGTTTTGGAAAATATTAAAAGGGATTGCTCGTGATCGAGGGATTCGGAAGGAAATTACTCCCCATACATTACGGCATTCGTTTGCTACCCATTTATTAGAAAATGGAGCTGATTTACGTGCGGTACAGGAAATGCTAGGTCATGCTGATATTTCCACAACTCAAATTTATACACATGTGACCAAATCAAGATTGAAGGACATTTATAAAACCTTTCATCCGAGAGCTTAAATTTGGGAAAGCTATTCTAGGTGTGGATTCATTCATATTCAACATCGATTTAGGGAATGTCCTATTATAGGAGGGATTTTCATGACAACATTTAAACGAACTTTTTTAATTGTATTAGATTCGGTAGGAATTGGGGAAGCACCTGATGCAGGGAAGTTTAACGACAAGGGCGCAGATACGTTAGGGCATATTGCAGAGCGTATGAATGGCCTGAACATGCCAAACATGGGAAAACTGGGTCTAAGCAATATTCGAGAAATAAATGGAATTGAAAAAGCGGATAGCCCGATGGCACATTATACCATCATGCAGGAAGCATCAAATGGTAAGGATACAATGACTGGCCATTGGGAAATTATGGGTTTGTACATAGACAAGCCGTTTCAAACGTTTCCGGATGGATTCCCACCTGAGTTAATACAGCAATTAGAAGAGAAAACAGGACGTAAAATCATTGGAAATAAACCGGCTTCAGGAACTGAAATCATCAAGGAACTTGGTGAAGAACATATGGAAACAGGAGCACTTATTGTTTATACATCAGCTGATTCTGTACTCCAAATTGCAGCACACGAAGAAGTAGTCTCTATTAATGAGCAATACGAAATTTGTGAAATTGCACGTGAACTGACAAAAGATGAGAGATATATGGTAGGTAGAGTGATTGCACGACCATTTATTGGGAAGCCAGATGCATTTGAAAGAACATCCAATCGACATGATTATGCGTTAAAACCATTTGGTCGAACGGTAATGAATGAACTGAAAGATGAGGGCTATGATGTGATAGCTCTCGGCAAAATTTCAGATATATATGATGGTGAAGGCGTAACAAAATCGATTCGTACAAAGGATAATTTAGATGGTATGGTTAAACTGGTGGCATCCATGGATGAAGATTTTCATGGCTTAAACTTTCTCAATTTAGTTGATTTTGATGCAAAATATGGCCACCGTCGTGATCCACAGGGCTATGGGGAGGCTTTAGAGGCATTTGATCAGCGCTTACCTGAAGTGTTAGATAAGCTACGTGAAGATGATGTGCTTATCATTACAGCTGACCATGGGAATGATCCTGTCCATCATGGAACAGACCACACACGTGAGGTGGTTCCTCTTCTTGTCTACCATAAGGGTATTGAACGTGGTCAAGAGCTTTCTGTACGGAAAACCTTTGCCGATATTGGAGCAACTGTAGCTGAAAACTTTAAAGTAAAAATGCCTGAACATGGTGAAAGCTTTTTAAAGGATATAAAGTAGGAGGACCTAATCAATGAGTAAAATGAAAGATGCAGCATCATTTATTTCAAGTAAACTTAATCAACAAAAGCCGAGCCTTGGTTTAATTTTAGGCTCGGGACTTGGTGTGTTAGCTGAGGAAATTGAGAATCCGATTGCCATTCCCTACGAGGAAATTCCACACTTCCCAAAATCAACCGTTGCTGGACATAAAGGTCAGCTCGTTGTCGGTTCCTTAGAGGGGCAGCAAGTTATCGCCATGCAAGGCCGTTTTCATTATTATGAAGGGTATACAATGGAACAAGTAACATTTCCAGTTAGAGTGATGAAAGCTCTTGGAGTCAGTCAATTGATCGTTACAAATGCAGCTGGAGGCATTAATGAATCCTTTCAGCCTGGAGATTTAATGCTGATTCAAGACCACATTAATATGATGGGTGACAATCCGCTTATTGGACCTAATGAAGAGGAAATGGGCCCTCGCTTCCCGGATATGTCAGAGGCCTATAATAAAAAGTTAATCAAGCATGCTGAGGCATGTGCAGACAAGCTACAATTATCCGTGCAAAAAGGAGTATACGTCGGCAATCCAGGTCCCACTTATGAAACAGGTGCTGAAATTCGCATGCTACGTACTTTAGGTGGGGATGCAGTAGGAATGTCCACAGTTCCTGAGGTAATTGTAGCGAACCATGCAGGGTTAAAGGTTCTCGGTATCTCTTGCATTTCAAATATGGCAGCAGGTATTTTAGACCAGCCTCTTTCACATGAAGAAGTAATCGAGACAACAGAGCAGGTTCGACAGCATTTTTTAAGCTTTGTGAAAGAGATTGTAGGAACATTACCTGAATAAGTAACGCCTTTTTATGGGGGTATTAGGAAATGAGAATGTACGATGTAATTTCAAAAAAACGAGATCAAGTGGAGCTCACAAAAGAAGAAATTGATTTTTTTATTGAGGGATATACAAAGGGCGACATTCCTGATTACCAAGCCAGTGCCTTCTGTATGGCTGTCTTCCTTAGAGATATGTCAGAAGAAGAACGGGCCCATTTAACGATGGCGATGGTCAATTCAGGTGATACCATTGATCTTTCCTCTATTGATGGAGTCAAAGTCGATAAACATTCTACTGGTGGAGTAGGGGATACAACAACACTTATCTTAGCGCCATTAGTGGCCTCATTGGATGTTCCTGTTGCCAAAATGAGTGGACGGGGATTAGGGCATACAGGTGGTACAATCGATAAATTAGAATCCATACCAGGTTTTTCGGTTGAGATGGAAAAAGAGGATTTTATAAAATTAGTAAACCAAAACAAAGTAGCAGTGATTGGCCAGACTGGGAATCTAACGCCGGCTGACAAAAAGCTTTATGCCCTTCGCGATGTGACGGCAACCGTCAATTCTATTCCATTGATTGCTAGCTCCATCATGAGTAAAAAGATTGCTGCTGGTGCTGATGGAATTGTATTAGATGTGAAAACAGGCGCCGGCGCTTTTATGAAAAGTGAAGAGGAATCAAGAAAACTTGCTGAAGCAATGGTATCCATAGGTAACCGCGTAGGTAGAAAAACGATGGCTGTAATAAGTGAAATGAGCCAGCCGCTAGGAAAAGCAATTGGTAATGCTCTAGAAGTAAAAGAAGCTATGGACACACTGAAAGGGAAAGGTCCTGAGGATTTAACAGAATTGTGTTTAACACTAGGTAGCCAGATGGTTGTATTAGCTAATAAAGCCTCATCTTTAGAGGAAGCCAGAGAAAAATTACGTGCCAATATGGAAAATGGTAAGGCGTTAGAGAAGTTCAAGACGTTTATCAAGTCCCAGGGTGGAGATGAAAGAGTAGTTGATGATCCATCTCTTTTACCTCGGGCTTCATATCAGATTGATTTGCCAGCTTCAGAAAGTGGTTATGTCAAAGAGATGGTAGCCGACGAAATTGGAAAAGCGGCAATGCTATTAGGAGCCGGAAGAGCTACAAAAGAATCTGAGATTGATTTAGCGGTCGGTCTGGTGCTAAATAAAAAGGTAGGAGATCAAGTGCAAAAAGGGGAATCATTACTTACTCTTCATGCCAACCATGAGGATGTGGAGGAAATTAAAAATAGGCTATACGAAAACATTACCATAACTGAAAATCATGTAGATTCTCCAACTCTCATTCATGGTGTGATAAAAGAATAGTAAGCAGTTCTTAGAAAATCCTGATTAAAGACAGGATTTTCTTTTTTTATACTTATAATTTTCAGCAATCATGGAAAAAATATGAAAGATGAATAGAGAAACCTTCTAGAAAAACAAAAATGCTGGGTTAGTTTTTCTAGGTTTTACAGATGGTAATAAGGTAAAGATTAACGATATTCCTACATAACAGGAAGGTGGAGGGACTTTTATGAAAAAATTAGCAACTGTACTAACTCTATTTTGTTTGATGACATCATCAATCGTATTACCTGTCCAAGCTGAAGAACAAACCAAAGTAGATTTAGCGGAAAACTCTAAGTCAGCCATATTGATGGAAAAGGATACAGGCAAAGTTCTGTATAACAAAAATGCTGACGAACAATTACCCCCAGCAAGTATGACCAAAATTATGACATTGATTTTAATTATGGAAGCATTAGAAAAAGGAAATTTAAAATTAGATGAAAAAGTACGGGTAAGTGAGTACGCGGCATCGATGGGTGGGTCCCAAATTTTCCTAGAAGAAGGAGAGGAAATGACTGTTGAGGATCTACTCAAAGGTGTAGCAATTGCTTCAGGAAATGATGCTTCTGTTGCCCTAGCGGAACGTATTGCGGGAAGTGAAAAGGCCTTTGTTGAACAAATGAACAAAAAGGTTAAAGAATTAGGTTTAAAGAACACCCAATTTAAGAATACAACAGGGTTACCAGCAAAGGACCATTACAGTACAGCCCATGATATGGCATTAATGGCAAAAGAATTACTGAAGTATGAAAAAATCACAGACTATACAAGCGTTTATGATGATTATTTAAGAAAAGGAACAGAGGATGAATTCTGGCTTGTGAATACCAATAAACTTGTGAAATTTTATAAAGGTGTCGATGGGCTAAAAACGGGCTACACAAGCGAGGCCAAATATTGCCTGACTGCAACTGCTAAACGCGATGATATGCGTGTTATCGCTGTTGCAATGGGAGCTGAGACAACCAAAAAACGTAATAGCGATATTTCTACTATGCTAGACTATGCGTTTCAGCAATATGAAACGAAGCCAGTTTATGACCGATTTGCACCTGTAGATCAAATGACGTTGATAAATGCCGAGCAAGAAAAGGTTAATGTTGTTACAGGTGATAAAGTATCTATTTTAATGAGAAAAGGCGATGAAGCGGGAGACTTAGAGGAAGTTGTTAAATATAAAAAAGACATATCATTGCCCATCAAGAAAGGGCAGCAAGTGGGCGTTTTAAAGCTTAAAGCAGGTGACAAGGTGTTATCTGAGACCCCGCTCGTTGTTAATGAAACAATTGAAGAGGCTGGAATATGGACTTTATTAAAAAGAAGTATGAAAAAGTTTCATAAAGGATCCTAACGTAATTTGGCGAAATGGCACTAGTTTTGTCACGAAGCAGGAAAATTCTATGGCAAAGAAGAAAGACTCAAGAGAAGCACGAGTAAAAGGAGGCATATGAATCTTGAGTCTTTCTGTTCAATTTGAATGTAAAAATCAAGTACTGCTTGTTAGATTATCAGGTGAACTTGATCATCACACATCAGAAAATTTAAAAAAACAATGGCAAGATGAGATTCAAAAAAACGAGGTTAAGCATGTTGTAGTGAATTTGGAAACATTGAGCTTTATGGATAGTTCAGGTTTGGGTGTTATGCTAGGCAGATATAAAGAAATACAGGAGCTTGGTGGAGAAATGGTGGTCTGTTCCATTTCACCAGCGGTAAAGCGTTTATTCGAGCTTTCCGGTCTTTTTAAGATTGTTAGACTGGAAGAAAACGAAGAGTATGCGCTAAAAAGTTTGGGGGTGGCGTCATGAAAAATGAGATGCACCTCGAATTTTCAGCGCTTAGTGAAAATGAATCTTTTGCAAGGGTAACAATTGCTTCATTTATTGCCCAAATAGACCCTACAATGGATGAATTAACTGAAATTAAAACTGTCGTTTCCGAAGCGGTAACCAATGCTATTATCCATGGATATGAGAACAATCCAGATGGCAAGGTTCACATGCATTGTGTTTTACATGATCAGTACGTTGAATTAGAAATCAGAGATGAAGGAATTGGCATTGATAATTTAGATGAGGCAAGGCAACCTCTCTATACGTCAAAACCAGAATTAGAGCGTTCTGGAATGGGCTTTACCATCATGGAAAATTTTATGGATGAAGTTGACATTCAATCAGAAGAGGGTAAAGGGACGATTGTAAGTCTGAAAAAACACTTTCAAAAGAATCAAAACCTTGTGTGATTAAGGGGATATGTCTATGGATGTGGATTTGAAACATTCCAAAAAAGACAAGCAATTGTCTGATAAAGAAGTGAAAAAGTTAATTTTTGATAGTCAACAAGGTGACCAAGATGCACGGGACCTTCTTGTGGAAAAAAATACTCGTCTAGTTTGGTCTGTGGTCCAACGTTTTTTGAATCGTGGTTACGATGCGGATGATTTATTCCAAATAGGAAGCATAGGCTTATTAAAATCGATTGATAAGTTTGACTTATCCTATGATGTGAAATTTTCTACCTATGCTGTACCTATGATTATTGGTGAAATTCAACGTTTTATTCGTGATGATGGAAGTATTAAGGTAAGCCGATCACTAAAGGAAACGGGGAATAAAATACGTAAAAAACGTGATGAACTTACAAAGGAATATGGACGTTCACCAACTATTCAGGAGCTAGCAGATGAATTGGATTTATCCCCTGAGGATATTGTATTTGCACAGGAAGCGTCGAAATCACCTCATTCCATTCATGAAACTGTATATGAAAATGATGGAGACCCGATTACGCTCTTAGATCAAATGTCTGATGAGGACACAAAATGGTTTGACAAAATTGCCTTGAAAGAAGTTATCCGAAATTTGAACGAACGGGAACGCTTAATCATTTACTTGCGTTATTTTAAGGACCAGACACAGTCTGAGGTGGCCAATAGGCTGGATATATCGCAGGTTCAAGTATCAAGATTGGAAAAAAAGATTTTAGATAATATTCGCGATCAAATGAAAACCTAGAAGTAAGGCGTCAAGTGAAGTGTATTCACTGGCGCCTTTTCTTATGCATGAACAAACCTCTAACTACACATAATAAACGTAAACTTCTCATGAATGGGAGGAGTATCCATTATGGGGGATCAAGTATACATCCGTTTAAGAAATAAAACGAAAATCCCTAAAGAGAAAAAAATTTTATTAAAAGATATCGCCTATATCTCAGCAAGTGAAACATGGAAAAAACAATTAGAAAATGCGTTTATTTATCAGGTAAAGAAAGAAGATAAGAACATTGTTGTGTTCGATATTTTTTCCATCATTGAACTGCTTAGTCAGCAGCATCCTAACTTGGAATTTCAATCAATTGGACCTAATCAAACAATTGCTTACATTGCAATCCCGAATAAGCATCCACATTTTAGCCTGGTAGCTTTTATATGGTTATTGCTATTCATCGGATCTGGAATGGCAATTATGAACTTTCATTACGATGTCAGTATGCAGGAAGTTCAACAAAAACTTCATTATATGATTACAGGTCATCAGGATAAATATCCGCTGTGGCTACAAATTCCCTATTCGGTCGGGTTAGGGCTAGGGATGATTTTATTTTTTAATCATGTTTTCCAAAAGAGGATTAATGAAGAGCCAAGCCCATTAGAAGTGGAAATCCATAACTATCAACAGAATCTAGATCAGTATGTCACTATTCATGAAAATGAATTGAGAAAAAAAGATGATGATTAACCTCATAGAAGCATTTATTGGATTAGCTTCTGGGCTGGCTGTTGGAGCCGGGTTTGTTGCATTTTTAACTGTACTGGGAATAATCCCGCGGTTAGTTCAATTAAGTAAAAGTCATCGATATATCCCAAAATATGAAACAAGCGTAATTTCAGGTTCATTGTTTGGCACATTGTTATCATTTAGCTCCATAGTGTTTCATGTCCCCATTATTATCGAAATGGTTTGGGGATTATTTCATGGGATTTTTATTGGGATGTTAGCAGCAGCCTTAACGGAGGTGCTGAATGTATTTCCGATATTAGCCAAACGAATAGGCATGGATGGGCAAATATTGGTCTTTTTAATGGCTATTGTATTGGGGAAAATCTTTGGTTCGCTGTTTCAGTGGGTAATTTTTGTTAAATAAATGGGGTGTAATTATGAGTACTAAAAAATTTGACAAGCAAAATTATAAAAATACAGTCAAAACTTATCAGCCAAAACCAAACCTTCTACTCAACTGTGTAAAGGCATTTGTCGTAGGTGGTTTAATTTGTGTTTTAGGTCAGGCATTAACGGATTTCTATATAAATGTATTTGATTATAGTGAAAAGGATGCTGCTAGTCCTACCGCAGCCACTCTTATTCTTATTTCCGCCATTTTAACAGGGTTAGGCATATATGATAAATTAGCTCAATTTGCGGGAGCGGGTTCAGCGGTTCCGATTACAGGCTTTGCGAATGCCATAACAAGTGCTGCCTTAGAGCATAAAAGTGAGGGCTATGTCCTTGGGGTTGGAGGCAATATGTTTAAACTTGCTGGCTCTGTTATCGTGTTTGGTACGGTCTCAGCATATATCGTAGGAATTATTCGCTTTTTGTTAACTCAATAGGATAGGAGGTTAAATAGATGCGAAAAATGGGTCGGCAAACATGGTATTTTGAAAATAATGTTTATATTAATGAAGCAGCAACCGTTGCAGGGCCAATGGAAAAGCAAGGACCATTAGGGGAAACCTATGACATCACATATGATGACCTCCATTGTCATGAGGATAACTGGGAAAAAGCTGAGAGAAGAATACTCCAGCAATCCATTCAAACCTGTATTCAAAAGGCAAAGCTTCAGACAGATCAAATCGACATTTTATTAAGTGGAGATTTACTAAATCAAAATGTTTCTTCCAATTATGCAGCAAGAGCCCTATCCATACCATTATTGACGATGTTTGGAGCGTGCTCTACATCCATGGAAACACTAGCAACGGCGAGCGCTCTAGTAGATGCCGGTTTTGCAAACAACGCGGTAGCCGCTACCAGCAGTCACAATGCAAGTGCTGAAAGGCAGTTTCGTTACCCTACAGAGTACGGAAGTCAAAAGCCGGCATCTGCCACAACTACCATCACAGGAGCTGGCGCGGCACTAGTTTCCAAAAATCCATCTAACATCGGTATAGAATGTGCAACAATCGGAAAAGTTATGGACTACCAAATGGGTGATCCTTTTGACATGGGTACAGCGATGGCTCCAGCTGCCTTTGATACGATCAAGACTCATTTAGGAGACTTGGGTAGAACGCCAAATGATTATGATTTGATTCTATCAGGCGATTTATCTTCAGTAGGTAGTCCAATACTAAAGGATATGCTAAAAGAAGATGGGATTAATGTAGATGAGATTCATAACGACTGTGGATTGATGGTCTATAACAGTGATCAGCCAGTTTTTGCGGGAGGTAGTGGCTGTGCTTGTTCTGCAGTTGTGACATATGGTCATGTCTTGAATGAAATTCGTAAAGGGAATCTTAATAAAGTTTTTGTCGTTGCAACTGGAGCACTTTTAAGTCCTACCATGATACAGCAAAAGGAAACGATACCTTGTATAGCGCACGGTGTTGTACTAAAGAGAGAGGAGTTGACATCATAATGGACTACTTATGGGCCTTTCTCGTTGGAGGAGCTATTTGTGTTATTGGGCAACTCCTTTTAGATGTCGTGAAGTTAACACCTGGTCACGTATTATCATCATTTGTAGTGGTCGGTGCAATCCTGGATGGGTTTAGTCTCTACGATAAGTTAATTGAATTTGCCGGTGCCGGTGCAACGGTTCCGATTACAAGCTTTGGACATTCATTGCTGCACGGTGCAATGGAACAAGCGCAGGATCATGGATTTATTGGAGTTTCTATCGGGATTTTCCAACTTACCTCTGCGGGAATAGCGTCCGCCATTTTATTTGGTTTTCTCGTAAGTGTTTTCTTTAAACCTAAAGGCTAAGGAAGTAGAAAGGGTAGATATTGATTATGTCAAAATCACAAAAAGTACCAGTTTCAGACAACATTGCTGAAAATCAACGGTATTTAAAAGAGCATGTTGGCGTCGGTGTTTCCTTTGACGTTGGGTTTAGACAAATCAAGGTATTAAAAAAAGATGTGGATATTTATTACTTAACTGGTCTTTGTGATACATCATTCATCATAGAAATCGTTAAAAAGCTCGTTGAGATAAATGATTTTGAGTCCAATCATAGAAAAGTAAAAGAGATTATTCATAATCGCCTTGTTCACCAACAAGTAGAAGAAGTTAAAACTATGGATGAAGCAGTGGACCAGTTACTATCAGGTCTTATTGTTATTTTTATTGATGGTGTAAAGGAAGCTTTCATTGTTGATGTTAGGCATTATCCTGGGCGGAGCCCTCAAGAGCCAGATACGGAGAAGGTGGTTAGAGGCTCTAGAGATGGTTATACAGAAAATATCATTGAAAATACTGCTCTAACACGCAGGAGAATTCGGGATGAACGGTTACGAGTAGAAATCACTAAGGTTGGTGAGCGCTCAAAGACAGATATTGTGTTTATGTATGTACAGGATGTAGCAGATCAAGGTTTAGTGGACCTAGTGAAACAAGAAATTGAGAACATTGAAATCGATGGGATTTCAATGGCGGATAAAACTGTGGAGGAGTTCTTAGTTTCACAAGGATATAATCCATTTCCGATGGTCCGTTATACGGAAAGGCCAGACGTCGCAGCGGCTCATCTTTTGGAGGGGCATGTGATTATTTTAGTGGATACATCACCAAGTATGATTATTACACCTACCACATACTTTCATCATGTCCAACACGCAGAGGAGTACCGAGAATCTCCTGCAGCAGGAACGTTTGTACGTTGGGTCCGCTTTTTAGGGATTATGGCATCCATCTTTTTATTGCCGATTTGGTTAATGTTTGTGATGGATCCTACGCTTTTACCAAAAGGGTTAGAGTTTATTGGACCTACTGAAGAAGGTAACGTACCGATTGTCGCCCAAATCATATTAGCGGATATCGGTATTGAGTTTTTGAGGATGGCGGCCATTCATACGCCTACACCACTCTCAACTGCAATGGGTTTAATTGCTGCTGTATTGATTGGACAAATTGCGATAGATGTTGGGCTGTTTATGCCTGAAGTCATTTTATATGTATCCATTAGCGCGATTGGAGCGTTTGCCACCCCGAGCTACGAGTTAGGTGTAGCAAATAAAATGACAAGGCTAGTGCTAATATTAGCTGTTGCATTTTATGGAGTGAAAGGCTTAGTTATTGGGTGTACATTATATGTACTGTTTTTAGCAAGTCGGAGATCACTCAACACTCCTTATTTATGGCCATTAATTCCTTTTGATCCTAAAGGCATGTTTCAAATCTTATTTAGAGTATCTGTACCACTAACGAAGCGTCGCCCAAGTATTGTTCGTCCTAAAAACAACCACAGGCAACCTTAGGGGAAGTTATTGAATCCCTATAGGGGATATGATAAAGTAACGTTATACTTTATCGTACTGCAGTAAAAGAGGCAGTTTTAGCTGTCTCTTTTCTTTTTTACACAGGATTCATGTTTATGAAAAAGGGGTGAGAGGAATGACAAATAATCATTTGCAGTTTGCTAATATAGATACCATTGAGCTTGGAAAGAAATATGGAACTCCCTTATATGTTTACGATGTAAATGAAATTAGGGACCACGCAAGAGCATTTGTTGATACGTTTAAAGAACTTGGTGTGAATTTTCAGGTCGCGTATGCCAGTAAGGCCTTCTCAACTGTTGCGATGTTGCAGGTGGCTAAACAGGAAGGACTTAGCCTGGATGTTGTCTCTCAGGGCGAACTTCATACAGCTTTGAAGGCAGGCTTTCCTGCTGAACGTATTCATATGCACGGAAATAATAAAAGCATTGAGGAATTAGAAATGGCGCTTCAACATCAAATTGGTTGTATTGTCGTGGATAATTTCTATGAGATAGAATTATTAAAGCATCTAACCGAACAGTATAATCAAAATATTTCTATATTACTCCGTGTGACTCCTGGGATTGAAGCGCATACCCATGATTATATTTTAACAGGGCAGGAAGATTCTAAATTTGGTTTTGATCTATCAAATGGACAGGCGGACAAGGCGTTATTACAAGTCTTGGAGGATGAACGGATTCATGTTGCTGGAATTCATTGTCACATCGGTTCACAAATCTTTGAAACTACTGGATTTGTCATGGCTGTTCAAAAACTATTCCAAGCTATGAATCAATGGAACCTACAATACCACTATACCCCAGAGGTCTTGAATTTGGGAGGTGGTTTCGGAATTAGGTATACAGAAGAGGACGAACCAAAGCCGCATGGACATTATGTAGAGGCCTTGGTGTCTGAAGTGAAGAAGCAAGCTAATGACTTTGAACTACCCATTCCTGAACTATGGATTGAACCTGGTCGGGCCATTGTAGGTGAGGCAGGGATAACCTTATATACGATTGGTTCTATCAAAGACATCCCTGATGTTCGTACCTATGTTTCCGTAAATGGTGGAATGACCGATAACATCCGACCAGCTTTGTACAATGCCAAGTATGATGCAGTTGTGGCTAATAAAATGAATGAACCCGCCACCAAGACCGTTTCTATCGCCGGTAAATGCTGTGAATCAGGGGATATGCTTATTTGGGATCTAAAGGTACCTGAGTCCATTGAGCCAGGGGACACATTAGCAGTATTCTCCACTGGTGCCTACGGTTATTCCATGTCCAATCATTATAATCGCTTTCCAAAGTCAGCTGTAGTATTTATTGAGGACGGGAAGGAAAAATTAGTGGTCCAAAGAGAATCTTATGAGGAATTGACAAGATTAGATTTGTCTTATGAATAACTAAGATAACGGAGCCAAAACGAACTATGTGTTATTGGCTCCTTTTTATGATATGATTAGAATTGATTTTACATAAAGGAGCTGAAAATATTGTCAAAACAAGGCTATATTTTAATGGATAACAATGAAAAAATCGAATTTGAACTATACCCAAACGAAGCACCTGGTACTGTCGCAAACTTTGAGAAGTTGGCTAAAGAAGGCTTTTATGATGGACTTACCTTTCACCGTGTTATTCCAGGTTTCGTAAGTCAAGGAGGCTGCCCTGTAGGAAATGGAACAGGTTCAGCTGGCTACACCATCAAATGTGAAACAGAAGGGAACCCTCATAAGCATGTACCTGGGAGCCTATCAATGGCACATGCTGGTAAGGATACTGGATCATGTCAATTCTTTATCGTTCATGAGGCACAACCACATTTAGACGGAGTACACACAGTTTTTGGACAAGTAACTTCTGGTTTAGAAGCAGCGAAGGCAATGTCTAACGGGGATGTCATGAAGGAAGTCAAAGTATTTGACGCTGAATAACTCTGTACAGAAAAAGAGGGACTCCCTCTTTTTCTCAGTTTAAGAAAGAATACAAATTCAATTATGCCATTATTAACGATATTTGTGTTCTTCTAATGCCTAACAAGCGAGCTTGTTATATGGCAAGTAGAGGGGAAACGTAATAGATGATGAATTTAGTTGTGTTTCTATTTGTTATCGCTCCAATTTCAATTGTTCTTCATGAGCTAGGACATGCGGGATCAGCCTATTTATTGAAGGCTGATTGTATCCATTTTTCCATTGGGATAGGGAAGGAACGAAAAGTTATCCGAGTTGGACGACTTTTTATTCATCTTCACACACTCCCATTTATGGGCGGACATGCAGCTAGTGAAAAGGAATTAGACTTTTCAAAAATGGAAAAAATATTGATTTCTTCTGCAGGACCATTGGTTAATGGGTTGGTAGCTGTGCTGATTCTTTCACTTTTTCCATTGGGCACTAGTAATATATTATCATTAACCTTTTATTTTAATCTGTGGCTCGCTATAATGAATATCATTCCTTTTAGGGTCGGTCAGAAAAAGTCAGATGGATATGTTTGTATGGAAATTATCTTCAATACTTTCCGACGTAAAAGAAAGTAATTTGGTCTTTAAATTTTAAAAAAAAATGACTATAATAATGAAAAGTAAAATCCTTAATATCGAAGGAGACAGACATGAGGAATAAAAATGTTCGCTTATTTATAATATTAGCCACGCTATGTGTACTGTGGGGATTTGCTTATTGGTATTTCATTGTTTAACTAGACGGAGCAGGAGTTTCGAAATTACTATAGAATAGTGAAATTATATGGTTGGAATTGGATGATTATGGCAATCATAATAGTAAAAAGCTTCTTTACATAGGTTTATATTTTTAACAATTAAGAAGGAAAAAAGTTTTATGAATAATGAGGGATAATTAATGTTAATACGATACAAAAAATCGTTTGAAAAAATTGCTATGGGATTGCTATCATTTATGCCTGATGAAAAGGATGTTAAAAAACTTCAGCAAACCGTTAAGGAATATGAGAACAATCCTAATTGGCATTTATTCTTGTGGAAAGATGAAGATTTACTTGGTGCAATCGGGGTTCGCATAGAGGATGAGGAAAAGGCTGTTATACAGCACGTATCAGTTAATCCGTCACATCGTCATCAAGGAATTGGGAAAAAAATGATTGATGCAGTACGAAACCAATATAACAACCAATATGTTGTGTGTGCGAATGAAAAAACGGAATCGTTTGTGCAAAAATGTGATGAAGAGGCTGCAAAAGGCTAGGCCTTGGTTTTATTTTCTATGACGCATGATATGTTTATGAACTAAATATTCATCTGATAGATTACTTGTACCATGAAAGGTGCAATTTAACTGCTGGCATTTTGCTTTAACAAGCTTGATTAGTTTTTGGTCTTTTATCGGTAAAAAAATACTTTGATAGGGCTGTTGATTTTCAATCTTTAGCTTTAAGGTATCAAGGAGTTGTAAAAGTTTTTCTTTGTCTAGTCCGTAATGTTCAATCTTATTTTCGTGTAAGTGAAATTTATGTATGGACTTCGTTATTAAGCGTAAAGCCCCCTTCATATTTCCCCGCCGTTGATGATATAACGATACTGCTAATTGGATAAATGCAACCCATATGGAGTGACGGTCTAATGGTAGTTCCTTTTTCCAATGCTCTTCCAATATTTCGTGGCATTCAAAATAATCTCTCGTCCCTAATAGGTTAGTCAGATACTCAATGTATGCCTCATCATACATGCTTTTAACTCCTTTGTCTAGATACTAATCTAAGTTTAACAGGAAAAGAAATGTGATGCTAGAAATGCTTATTAAAATATATTTACTTAATAAAGGAGTCAAAAATAAAAGCGCTAAGCGATTATAGCTTAGCGCTGGTTCCGAGGCTTAGTAACCATATCCCCAACTAGCACCAACAATAATTAACAAAATAAACAACACTACGATTAGCGCGAAACCGCCGCCGTATCCATATGCACCCATGGTAAATCCTCCTTTTTTAGATTAAAATGATAAAAGGAGTTTAAAACCTTTTATCATGTTTTTTACATTACTACACTATGTAAGCATTCCTGATGTTGTATAGGCGGATATATGCTATTTTAAGATTTTTTCACTTTAAGAAAGCATTAGTTTTTAAGGTTTAAAGTATAAGAAAAGACATCGAATTTCGCCATTACTGGCTAAATTCGTGTTTTTCTAAATAGAGAGGAATTAACTAATGGGCGATGCTTATCATGTAAAATTAGATGCCTTTGAGGGCCCACTTGATTTATTGTTACATTTAATCAACCGTTATGAGATTGATATATATGATATACCTGTTGCAGAGATCACAGAGCAATATATGATTTACATTCACACGATGCAGCAATTAGAATTGAATATCGCGAGCGAATACTTAGTGATGGCTGCTACCTTACTGGAAATCAAAAGTAAAATGCTGATTCCGAACCAGGAGCTTGAATTAGAAGAGGACGAGTATGAGGAAGAGGATCCTCGTGAGGAGCTTATGCAGCGTTTGATAGAGTACAGGAAATATAAAGAGGCTGCGCAATCACTCAAGGATCGAGAATTAGACACAAATCAAATTTATACACGACCACCCTTAAACCTAGAACATTATAAGGTGGAGGGCTCACAGCCGATTGAAAACAACGGTGAAGTGACTATTTTTGATATGATTGGTGCTCTACAGAAAGTCTTTCAAAGAAGGAAGTGGGAACAGCCTTTAGAAACGCGTGTGCATCGGCAGGAAATACCCATTCAAGAACGAATGGAGCAAATGATGACCCAGATTTATGAGGCGAATGGAAAGATTCATTTTGGTGATTTATTTCCTTCACCACATCGCTCGCATATTGTCATTTCGTTCATTGCATTATTGGAGCTTATGAAAAAGAAAATGGTAACTTGTGAACAACAGGAAAATTTCTCAGATATTATGATTTACCAAATGGGGGATGGAGATGGAATTACAGAAGCTTAAGGCCGCAACAGAAGGTTTATTATTTGCTGCTGGAGAGGAAGGTCTTAGCAGAAAACAATTGGTTAAAATACTTGAAGTAGATAAAGAAACAGTTGATGTGATCGTGAATGAATTAAAATATGACTACGAACATAAGCATAGGGGTATAACCATTATGCAGTCAGCTGATTTTTTTCACTTAACGACTAAGCCTGAACATGCTTATTATTTTGAAAGACTGGTTCAATCTCCAACATCTACGAGGCTTTCTCAAGCAGCATTAGAGACTTTAGCCATTATTGCTTATAACCAACCAATCACGCGTACTGAAATTGAAGATATCCGTGGGGTAAGCAGTGATGGCCCTGTTCAAACGCTGTTATCTAGAGGATTGATTGAGGAAGCTGGAAGAAAAGATACAAGTGGAAGACCAATTCTCTTTACCACAACGAAACAGTTTCTTTCCTTCTTCGGATTAACAACCATAGAAGACCTCCCACCACTGCCTGAGGACTTGGTAGATGAAAGTATCGAACTTGAGGCCGATCTTTTCTTTGAAAAGTTCAAGGAAGAGTAAAAAAGTCTGATTTTTCTGAATGGGTATGATACGATAAATATAAACTATTTGTTTAGGGGGATGGGGTTGAATATTCAAGCATTTAACGGTCGTCAATTAGAAAAAAGTATGCCGACTTCTCCAGAGGATGCCTTTATTCGTTCCGAGGCTTCTTTTGAGGAAGATGGTGAATTGCGCGTTTTTCAACTAGTTTATTTGGAATATTTTGATCAGAAATTTCCTGAGATTTTACCCTTTGAAGAGGACCCTATTTTTACAATGAACAGTCATCAATACGATTTCAAAGAGGTCGCAGCACTTGCTGTTCTATTGTCGCACCCAGAATACAGAAGTCAGAAAAGGCTATATGTCCCCGATTGGGAGCAGTTTAAATCATTATTTGATAGTGTGAACTGGGATTCAGTTCAAGAAGTCGTAGAAGGACTTGCTGGTGCCCAACGAGTTGATCTTACATAGCAAAATACTTATACATTGGTCTGGGCTGATTTAGCTCGGGCTTTCTTATTTTCACAATTTTTCCACCTAGGCATATGATGATGCCGAGGTGATAAATATGAATCCGCAAACGAAACAATATTTACATGCTTTGCTCAATTGGGCAGAAGAGGTTGAATCTAAAATAAAAGCAACAGAGCGAGAAGTAGATTTTTCTTTATTAGAGGAAAAAATGACCCAATGGAAAGAAGAAATAAATCATTATTTAGAAGAAGACAAGGATATATCCCAAGCTGTGATGGGGAAAATCCAAGAAAATGGTCAGAACCTGCTTGATGATGTACTTCTATCACGAGGAGAACCCAATGCAGCTTATGTACCAGTTGGGGAACATAAGCTGCCACCCTTACCATATCCTTATGATGCGCTAGAGCCTGTAATATCTGAAGAAATCATGAGACTGCATCACGATGTACATCATAAAGGCTATGTTGATGGACTTAATAAAGCAGAAAAAATGATTGATAAGTGGAGTGAATCTCAAAACGGTCAAATGCTCAGACATTGGATGAGGGAGCAATCCTTTAATGGTAGTGGACATTTCCTGCATAGCATTTTTTGGGAAAACATGTCGCCAGACGGCGGGGGTAATCCAAACGGTATATTAGCTAGAGAAATTAATAAGGCATTTGGTAGTTTTAATCGATTTAAACAATTATTTTCTCAAGCAGCTAAATCAGTTCAAGGGACTGGTTGGGCGATGCTAGTTTGGGAGCTTCAATCAGGAAGATTAGCCATTCAATCAATCGAAAAGCATAATATGTATGCGTTATGGGATGTTATTCCTCTCCTTGTTTTAGATGTTTGGGAGCATGCTTATTATTTACAATACCAAACAGATAAAGGAAAATATGTAGATAATTGGTGGCAAGTTGTAAACTGGGATGATGCTCTACAGCGTCTAAAAAAAGTGAAAACGTAATTTCGTGCCTCGCCCCTGTCATCTAGGATAGGGGTTATTCTTTGCTTGTCTCCACTATTAAGGTTTCTTTCTTTACCTCCATTTTTATATCATATGCCCGTCCCTTCATTCATATTTTAGTACAAACACCAAGAAATGGAGGACTTGCTTTTGAAAACAATCAAACTATTGATAATGGTCATCACTATTTTAATCATACATCTTACCTGGTTTCCCACTTCTAGTCATGCTGCACCAGGTGTTTCTGCCGAAAACGCAGTATTAATGGAACAAGAATCGGGTCGGATGTTATTTGGTAAAAATCCGCATCAAAAGAAAAGCATAGCCAGTATCACCAAAATTATGACGGCAATTGTTGCCATTGAAAATGGAAATTTGGATGAAAAGGTAACCGTAAGCGAAAAGGCTGTACGAACAGAAGGCTCATCCATTTATTTAAAGCCAGATGATAAGGTGAAGCTCATTGATCTGATTTATGGCTTGATGCTGAGATCGGGTAATGATGCTGCGGTAGCCATTGCAGAACATGTAGGGGGAAGTATAGAGGGCTTTGCGCATCTAATGAATGAAAAAGCACGATGGATTGGTATGAACAACTCTCATTTTGCAAATCCTCATGGTTTGGAACAGGACGGGCATTACTCAACGGCATATGACATGGCTTTACTCACTAAATATGCCATGAATAATGAGCAATTTGCCAAAATTTCAGGTACGAAAAAATACAAGGCCGAAACGGAAAAGTATCCCTGGCATAACAAAAATAAAATGTTGACCCGTTATTATAAGTATTGTACAGGTGGAAAAACGGGATTTACGCGAAAAGCAGGTAGAACTTTAGTATCGACTGCGAAAAAGGAAGATATGAATCTCATTGTCGTTACCTTAAACGCCTCAGATGACTGGAATGATCATACGAGTCTTTTTGAATGGGGCTATAACACCTTTGATCTACAGTTGATCAGGGATTTGGGCGAAATGGAGATACCACTTCCAGGTGGAGAAACGGTTACTGGTGAGATCATTAACCCTGTTGTTTTACCGCTAACTGAAAGCGAAAGCGAGCAAATTAAAGACACTACCTACATTAAAAAGGATTTTCAGCCTGAAGTAGACGAGATTATCGGTAAACAAGTATTTAAGTTAGATAATCAAGTACTTGCTGAGCGAAATATTATTCAAGAGCCTCCCCTGCCCAAAGAAGAAAGTTTATTAGAAAAAGCTAGAAGTCTATTTAACCAATTAAGCGGGGTTTTTTAATGGTAAATCTTATTTGGGTGTTTTTAGCTGTTAGTGGAATTGTTTATGCCATGTTTAATGGAACGATGGATGATGTGAATGAAGCTATCTTTGAAAGCGCAGATGAAGCAGTCATGCTATCAATTGGGCTCATTAGTGTATTGGTTTTCTGGATTGGGATGATGAGGATTGCTGAGGAGGCAGGATTATTAAGGGGACTTGCTAATTTATTCAAGCCGATTTTTAAAAGATTATTCCCAGAGGTGCCGCCTGACCACCCTGCGATGGGGTATATTTTATCCAACTTTTCCGCCAACCTATTTGGACTGGGGAACGCGGCAACCCCTATGGGAATTAAAGCCATGAATGAAATGAAAAAATTAAACAACGATTCTAAAGCGGCGTCGAGATCTATGATAACATTTCTAGCATTAAACACATCTAGTGTAACGTTAATTCCGACTACCGTTATCGCAATTCGGATGCAATATGGTTCTGTTTCCCCAACTGAAATTGTCGGAACAACTATATTGGCTACAAGTATTTCTACGATTGGAGCTATTTGTATTGATCGATTTTTTTATTACAGAAGAATACGGAGGAATCAATGATGAGTATGATTACGACTATAAGCACATGGATTATTCCGTTTATTATTTTAATCGTTTTAATTGCAGGAACCATAAAGAAAGTACCAACCTATGAGACATTTGTGGAAGGAGGGAAAGAAGGGATTCAGATGGCCATTTCCCTTCTTCCTTTTTTGTTAGGTATGATTGTAGCAATTTCAATTTTTCGAGCTTCTGGGGCAATGGAGGGATTGGTTGCATTAATTTCACCGGTTTTGCAAATAATGGGAATACCGAGTGATATTGTGCCGCTCGCTGCAGTTCGTCCAATTTCAGGTACGGCGGCACTTGCGGTTACCACTGATTTAATCAAGGAATTTGGTCCAGACTCTTTTATCGGTAAACTTGCCTCTACAATGCAGGGAAGTACCGATACAACGCTTTATATCCTAACAGTTTACTTCGGTGCAGTTGGTATCAAAAAGATGGGAGATGCACTTAAAGTTGGACTGTTAGCGGACCTTATTGGTATAATAGCATCGATTACCATATGTACTTATTTCTTTGGTTTCTAAAGCGTTAACAATCGTTAGCGCTTTTTAAATGTATACAACACGAGAAATACATTAAAGATGATGGGTAGGTGAAAGAGATGGACCAGAATTTGGAACGTCTACAAAAAGCTATTGCAAATAGTGGTTATACATCAAGAAGAAAAGCTGAAACGCTGATTGTAGAGGGGAAAGTGAAGGTGAATGGTAAAACTGTAACCGAATTGGGAACAAAGGTGAAGCCTGAAGATAATATTGAAGTGGAAGGAATTCCTCTTGAGAAGGAAGAGCCTATATATTTGATGCTGTACAAGCCTAGAGGTGTCATATCAAGTGTAAAAGATGATCGTAACCGAAAAGTTGTGACTGACTTACTACCAGAAATTGAAGAACGAATTTACCCTATAGGTAGACTTGATTACGATACATCTGGGTTATTATTATTAACGAACGACGGTGATTTTGCCCAACTACTCATGCACCCAAAACACCAGATTCCTAAGGTTTATATTGCGAAAGTAGAAGGAATCCCAACGCCAATGGATTTAAAGCCATTAAAGCTAGGTATAAATGATAATGGAGAAAATCTTAAGGCTGTTAAGCATCGAATCTTATCGGTAGACCATAAGAAAAATACTGCCATTTTAGAAATCACTCTACATGAGGGAAAAAATCGGCAAATCAGAAGAATGCTTGAGTCTATTGGCTATCCTGTCCAAAAGTTAAAACGAGAAAGATATGGACATCTTAATTTACACGGTATGAACCCTGGTGATTTTAGAGAATTATCTCCCCATGAAGTCAAGCAATTAAGAGGGTATGCACAGAAAAATGTTAAATAATTTTCATAATTACCTTAAATGTGTACTTGCATAGCATTGTATAATGTCTTGAGGGAGTGGTTGTAATGGCTAAAAATAAGAAACAAAAGAGACTAATTTTCAGATCTGTTATATTACTTATATTAATTGGGGCTGTCGTTTTTGCTTTAGTCACAAATCTTAAGAAGGAAGAAGAGGTTGTAGCAGTTGGTGAACAGGCCCCACCCTTTGAATTGAAGCAAGTAAATGTGGATGGGGAACAGACATTGAATCTGCATGAGGATTTTGAAGGAAAAGGTGTTATGCTTAATTTCTGGGCAACTTATTGTGATCCTTGTAAGGAAGAAATGCCATATATGCAAAGTCTCTACCCAAAGTATAAAGAAAAGGGTGTAGAGATCTTAGCTGTTAGTGTTGATGCCACCGAGTTAGTGATTAACAATTGGATTAGCAAAAATGAACTAACTTTTCCAATCGTTCATGATCAAAAAGGAGCTGTTATGGACGCATACGACGTCTTTAATTTACCTTCTACCTTCTTTATTAATCCAGATGGGACGGTAGAGCGTAAAGTTGATGGAGCGTTAACGCTAGATAAGCTAGACGGCTATTTAGAAGAAATCGTGCCAGAGAGCGAGAAATAACAGAAATGAGTGTTTTGTATGAAGAATATTAAATGTGATTGTGGACATGTAAACCCCGAGGGAACTGTTTTATGTGAAGCTTGCGGGAAGCCGATTGAAAGCAATCAGCATATCGATGGTAACGAAAAAAACAAGCTGCTAAATATGCGCTATGAGGGAAGCGCTAGAAGATCGAAGACATATAACAGAACCATTGTTGATAAGATATGGATGTTTTTTTCATCTGTCAAAGTAGGTGTTTGGTTAATTATTTTAACCCTAATCGCCTCAGCCTTAGGAACCTTGTTTCCTCAGGAGATGTACATACCACCAGCGGTCGACCCAGCTGAACACTACCGAGATGAATATGGAATTATTGGTCAAATCTATTATCAATTAGGCTTTCACAATTTGTATAGTTCATGGTGGTATATGTTATTGGTTGCCTCAATAGGAGTATCACTTGTTATCTGTAGTATTGACCGGGTTGTTCCATTATACAGGGCTTTAAAAAAGCAACGACCTAAACGAAACTCGGTATTTATTAAAAGACAACGTTATTTTGCAAAGACTCAAGATGTTTCTAAGCAGGATGTAGAAAAGGTTGTTAGCCAGCTGAAAAAGAAAAACTATAAAATTAGGGAAGAGCAAGGACATATTCTCGCTGAAAAAGGGCGTTTCTCAAGATGGGGTCCTTATGTAAATCATATTGGTCTTATTATCATTTTAATTGCAGCCCTTTTAAGAGCTCATCCTTTTTTCTTTGTGGAAGATTATGTATGGGTTCGAGAAGGAGAAACCAAAATCATTCCACAAACAGACCAGCAGTACTATATTAAAAATAATGATTTCATATTTGAAGTATATGATGAAAATGACGAAAGATACGGAGAAGCGATAGAAAAAACAGGGGAAATGATTCCTAGTAACTTTCAGACCAATGCAGAGATTTTTAAGGTAAAGGGCGAACCTCTCCCAGGACAAGATCCTGAGCTCGTCAAGGTGAATGAAGGGGCAATTCAGGTTAATAAACCATTAAAGGTTAATGACCTTGCCATCTATCAATCCAGTTATCAGTTAAATGAATTTCAGTCGATGTCCTTTAAATTACATTTAAGGGATGATGAAAATGAAGAATCCCTTGGGGAGTTCACGTTTAATATGAATGATCCCAAATCAGAGTATGATTTAGGTAATGGATATAGAGTTGTCGTAGATGAATACTATCCAGAGTTTTATATGGATGATGGAGTTCCAGATTCGAAATCTAAGTATCCTAAGGATCCAGCCTTTATTTTCTTTGTTTATGGACCAGATATTGAGGAATATGAGGTCAACTTCCTAGCAGTAGGAACTAATTTGAACCCAACAGAGGATAATAAGTATAAATTAAGTATTACAGGCGTTGATATGCGTGATGTTACTGGGTTGACCCTGAAACGAGATCATACTCTTCCTCTATTTATGATTGGGGCTATCATTTTCATGATTGGTGTAGTACAAGGAATGTATTGGTACCATCGTAGAATATGGATTCATCCGAAAGATGGGGAACTATGGATTGCGGGTCATACGAATAAAAATTGGTATGGACTAAAAAGAGACCTTGAAAAAGTACTAGAGGATACTAAGGTTGAAATGCCTCAGGATCAACAAGAGTTGAAGTAAGGTTTGTTGGATTTAAGGAGGAAACAGAATGGATTACTTTACGATAAGTAGTAACTTTTTATATGCATCGTTTATTATTTACTTGATCGCCACCTTCTTTTTTGGAGCGACAATTCGGGATAAGAACAGGCCACATAAAAAGTCTAAAGTAGGTTCAATTGGCTTTGTTATAACGATTATTGGATTTTTATCACAAGTTGTTTATTTTATTACGAGGTGGATAGCAAGTCACCATGCTCCCGTCAGTAATATGTTTGAGTTCATGACATTTTTCGGGATTATGATTGTTCTTGCGTTTATCATTCTCTATTCAATTTATCGAATTAACTTATTAGGGTTATTTGCACTACCAATTGCGATTATCATAATTGGTTATGCTAGTGTGTTTCCGAATGAGATATCACCGCTCGTTCCATCGTTAAAATCACATTGGCTTTATATTCATGTAACGACTGTTTCCTTAGGTAATGCTATATTATCTGTAAGCTTTATCGCAGGTTTAATCTATTTAATTCGTCAAATAGATCAAAGCGTGAGAAGTAAGAAAACATTTTGGTTAGAGTTTATTATGTATTCAATTTTGAGTACAGTAGCCTTTATTGCAATTTCTACAACCTACAGTGCAATGGGGTATACAGCCGAGTTTGAAATTCCAGAGGTTGAAACAACGATTGAATATAATATGCCGGCAATTGCTGCACCAAATGATTCTGAAATGTTAACAACGGATAAAATGCCTCCGTGGTTTGAAACACCTGGTTGGATGAATGGTGTGGATGCGGGACGTAAATTTAACTCATTAGTATGGTCTTTGCTTGGAGGACTTGTTTTATATGGCCTGTTAAGAGTTATTCTTCGTAAACGAATTGCAGCTGCCATACAACCATTATTAAGAAGAACAAAACCGGATATATTGGATGAAGTAACATATCGTTCTGTTACGATTGGTTTCCCGGTATTCACATTGGGGGGATTAATCTTTGCAGCGATTTGGGCACAGGAAGCTTGGGGACGCTTCTGGGGCTGGGATCCAAAAGAAGTATGGGCTCTCATCACTTGGTTATTCTATGCCGGTTTTCTACATTTACGTTTATCAAGAGGCTGGCATGGAGAAAAATCCGCTTGGTTAGCAGTGGTTGGATTTGCCATTATTATGTTCAACCTAGTCGTTGTAAACTTAGTGATTTCTGGTTTACATTCCTACGCTTAAAATGCTTTTATGGTTAGGGGATTTTTAATGTGAGTGAGTAAAAGGGGGATTTATTATGGAGGAAAATGCAAAAATTTTAGTTGTAGATGACGAAGAACGGATTCGTCGCTTATTAAAGATGTATTTGGTACGTGAGAATTTCAATATAGAGGAAGCTGAAGACGGATACGAAGCACTTGAAAAGGCAACGGAAGAAGATTATGACTTAATATTATTAGATTTGATGATGCCTGGTATGGATGGGGAAGAAGTCTGTGCTAAGTTAAGAGAAAAGAAGACGACACCTGTTATTATGCTTACAGCAAAAGGGGAAGAGGCTAACCGTGTGCAAGGCTTTGAAGTTGGCGCTGATGACTATATTGTGAAACCATTCAGCCCAAGAGAGGTAGTTTTACGTGTTAAGGCCTTACTAAGACGTTCATCCACTACACCTTTGGTACAAACGCAAACCAAAACTAGCGATGTCCTTGTGTTTCCTCATTTGACAATTGAAAAGGAAGCACACCGTGTTACCGCAAATGAAAAGGAAGTCAATTTAACCCCAAAGGAATATGAGCTATTATTCTTTTTGGCAAAATCACCTGACAAGGTTTTTGCCCGTGAAGATTTATTAAAAGAAGTATGGAATTATGAATTTTTTGGTGATCTTCGAACGGTTGATACACATGTAAAACGCTTGCGTGAAAAGTTAAACAAAGTATCAAAAGACGCTGCCAAGATGATCGTAACCGTTTGGGGCGTTGGTTATAAATTTGAGGTCGGAGCAGAGTAATGTTTTGGCGTAGTGTTGTTGTTAAATTATGGTTTACCATTTTATTATTCTTTTCATTCGTTCTGATCACACTAACGATTTTGTTACTACAGTTCTTTGAAAACTTTCATGAAGCCGAAGCAGAAGAGGAGCTCATGCAGGCTGCGAATAAGGTGTCGAACATCGTAGAGGCTCATCCTGATCGTAATCTCATTACATCTACTATCGAACAAGTGATGGATCCCTCAAAACGAGTTGTGATTATTTTTAATGAAGATGACTACTGGATTTCGTCAAGTGAAGATGAACAGTTAGAATCTATTGATGTTGATTGGTTTTATTCAAATGAAGATTTTATGAAGGTTTTAAATCATGAAGATTCCATTCATAAAAAAACACAACCGCCTAATTCATCTAACGAACTCCTTATCGTGGGTCAACCGCTTGAGGGTGAACAAGGAGCAGTCTTTGTATATGAATCTTTAACGATCGTAAAAGAAACAACTTCTCAAACAACAACACTTATCTTTTTAGCGGCAGGAATCGCCATCGTTTTAACAACGTTTTTTGCCTTTTTCTTATCTACTCGAATTACAGCGCCTTTAATCAAGATGAGAAAAGCTGCACTTGAGCTTGCTAAGGGTGAATTTCATACAAAGGTTCCGATTTTAACAAAGGATGAAATCGGAGAATTGGCAATTGCCTTTAATCGTATGGGAAGACAGCTGAAGTACCATATTCAAGCATTAAATCAAGAAAAAGAGCAGTTAGCGAGCATTCTTTCGTCTATGGCTGATGGTGTTATCACATTGAGTAGAAATGGTGAAATGATCGTTACAAATCCACCAGCTGACCGATTTTTAGACTTTATGTCTTATGAGAATGGAGAGAAAGAAACACAAACCATACCAGGTGAGCTCAAAACGACATTGGATCAAGTTATTTCTACAGAAAAAGAAGTAATGAAAGAAATTACACTTCAAGGAAGAAGTTTTGTTGTCATTATGTCACCACTTTATGACCAAGTTTATATTCGTGGGGCAGTTGCAGTTATTCGTGATATGACTGAGGAACGTCAGCTTGATAAACTACGTAAAGACTTTATTGCCAATGTATCGCATGAGCTACGTACCCCTATTTCCATGTTTCAAGGGTATAGCGAAGCCATTGTAGATGATGTAGCTGAATCGAAGCAAGAGAAAAATGAGTTAGCACAAATTATATACGATGAGTCGTTGCGAATGGGAAGATTAGTTAATGACTTATTGGATTTAGCTAGGATGGAAGCAGGTCACATCCAGCTTAATGTTCATGAAGTAGAACTAGAGCCATTTTTGAACAAGGTTTTAAATAAATTCAAAGGGATTGCAGATGAAAAACAGGTATCCATTCAACCTAATTTCCATTTTGAAGACCAAGTTGTACAATTTGATTCTGATCGCATCGAGCAAGTGCTAACGAATTTAATCGATAATGCGATTCGCCATAATTCTGAGAATGGGGTTGTTGAGATAACAGTCCAATCAACAGAAGATCATTTGCAGTTTAGTGTGAAGGATTCAGGCGGGGGTATACCTGAGGAGGATTTACCTTTTGTGTTTGAACGCTTTTATAAAGGGGATAAATCCCGTGCTAAGAAAAAGGGTAGCTCAGGTACAGGCTTAGGATTAGCTATTGCAAAAAATATTGTCGAAGCCCATAAAGGGGTGATTGATGTGCATAGTAAACAAAACGAAGGAACATCTTTCATCTTTTTCTTGCCAAAAAATATCAAATTATAGTTGATTGTGTGGATTAATCTTGTTTCATATGAAAACTTTTGACCGTGATGTCAAGAGTTTTCTTTTTTTATGGCACGTTTTTACATATGGATGTGTTAAAATATGGATTAGTTCATTTTCTTCAAGGTGAAACTTATTCTTGTTTGGAACGACTAATGTTATTGAAACGGGAGGCTTTAACCATGAAAGAAGTCTTTCAGGATTTATATCAAAAATACCACCAAGATATATTTCAATTTTTATTTTATATGGTAAAAGATCGTAATTTAGCCGAGGATCTAGTGCAAGAGGTATATGTCAAGGTACTAAAATCCTATCATCGATTCAAGGGAGAGAGTACAGAAAAAACGTGGCTGTTTTCAATTGCCAGACATATTGCCATTGATCATTTTAGAAAACAAAAACGAACAAGAAAGCGGGTTATAGACTCATTTGACTTAAGTGAAAAGAATGATCTTATCCGGGATCATGCGAAGTTACCCGAGGAAATAGCCGTCCAAAACGAATCTATTCAAACGATGTATAAATGTCTCAAGCATTGTACAATCGATCAGCAAACCGTCATTATATTGCGTTACATTCAATTACTATCAATTCAAGAAACAGCAGATGTTTTAAATTGGAGTGTTAGCAAGGTGAAGACTACACAGCATCGAGCGATGAAGGCTCTTAAGAAACGAATGCTAGATGAGGAGGCGGGCACAAATGGGAAATAAAAATGAAGACCAGT
Organism: Salinibacillus xinjiangensis; assembly: GCF_009649735.1. Classification (GTDB taxonomy): domain Bacteria; phylum Bacillota; class Bacilli; order Bacillales; family Alkalibacillaceae; genus Salinibacillus; species Salinibacillus xinjiangensis. The sequence continues at coordinate 55,470 of NZ_WJNH01000005.1, read as the reverse complement.
ACAACGATGACCACTTGAAATCTTTATTAAAAGAGATGCCCAAAATCCAAGATCAGCAGGATATAGATGAATTGTACAATCAAATATCAAATCGTTTGAAATCTGAGGAAAATACGCCAAAGGTTCAAGAAAAGAAGAAGAAATGGCGGATTACTTATTTGGTATCAGCGGCTCTAATTCTCATAGGAATAACGATTAGTTCTGTTATGATAGATGAATTTACTAATGACAACTATAGTACAAAACAGAATGATGCCTCCAACTCTACTAATGATGAGGTAACTGAATTTTCCGCACCTGGTGAGAGTTCAACCGAAGAGGAGAGTAGGGCTGAAATTGGAAAGTTACCTTCTGCTGAGGATCAAGGTGGCGAAAATGCTCATACAGAAAATATGGACCGTATTGGTTTCTTTGGTCTTCACTTTGATATGACTTACGAAGATGTGGTTCAGATTTTTGGGGAGCCAAAAGAGAGACAACAAACAAAAGAAGGCTGGGAACTTAAATACGTTGAAGACGACGTGGGGATAGAATTGTCTATGAATAATGAAGACAAAACGGTGTCTGAATTCGTATTTTACCCAAGACACCTAGCCGCTATAGAGGAAGAGACGATGGTGGACCCAATCTTTTTCTCAACTCATATTCAGGAGATTAAGGATGTGTTGGGAGAACCTGAAAATATAAAAACTACAGACTGCAAGGAGAATTCGGTATGTGAGGAATATAGCTACCCCGTACATCCAAAAGTTAAGTTTAAAGTGGCTATCCTACAAAAGAGTATCGAATCAATTAAATTAGAGCGAATAGAAAAGTAAGAAAAGCTGCTTCATTTTCTTGAAGCAGCTTTTCTCCTTTTTCATTACCTATTCAAACTTATTAGGGTCGCCATCAAATGCTTCCTCTGCTACCCGTATGGAATCTGTAGGGCATCCGTCAAAGGCATCCTCCAGGTCCTCATGGAGGTCTTCAGGGACTTCTTCTGACCCTGTATTATCATCTAAGATGACAAAGGATAACCCTTCATCGTCATAATCAAATATGTCAGGTGCAGTAGCTCCACATGCACCACAGGCGATACAAGTATCTTTATCTACAATGGTGTATTTTGGCATAAGTTGTCCTCCTATTGTTGCAAAATCCAAAAATCTATCAAATAAAAGTAATTTTTCAATTCTTCCTACTACATTATATTTTAAAACTGTTAAATTAACTTTTCAACTAATATCATGTTATCATCAAGTATGATAGGATATTGTAGAAGAATCATGATTCTTTTAGAAGATAGATGATTAAAGGGGGGAGATTGCAATGTTTCAAGCTGTTCTATTAGAGTGTTTTTACAAAATTGAAACCGAACGTAGTAAATCATCCATATTTCATCTACTTCGCGGTAAAAGGTCCTCACAGACCATTCAGGACGCTAAAGCCTTTCATCTTTCCCAATATTTCGGTATTTATAAATCATTAACAAGAAACGCATTTGATGAAGAAATTAAGCAGATGCTTACCTTACATATACTCACAACAGGTGACAATGACTCGATTCTCGTGACACCAGAGGGAATCCAATTGCTAAAAGATTATCAAAAGCGCATGCCTGAACTAGGCTGGTTGAACGGCTTTAACCTACAACATAGTGCGAGTGACTTTTGGCAAAGACTATTACTATTTATTCAAACTGGTTCAAATATGCTAAACAATAGGTCGCATTTTATACCGGTTCTTGATCACGCTGAGATCATGAAATGGGTCAAACGATACTATCAAAATCATAAAGAAGAATTAACTAGTCTTTTTCAGGATATTTATCATGAGGTTTATCAGTTATTAAAGGAACATCAACAATTTCATGCAGAAGTCATTGTAGCTCGCATGACGGGCTATCAAAAAATCGGACTAAGTAAACAGCAAATCAGCCCTAAATATGAGCTGTCTATCCATGATGTAGAAATCTATTTAAAGGCCTCCATGCATTTTATGGTCGATACAGTGAACAAAAATCAAGAACGATTTCCTCGCCTTCACGAGTTTATTCCAGAAGAATTAAATCAACTTCCCTTAACCACATCCGCGAAGAAGACCTATTATTGGTTTAAGAGTGGCTATACACCAGAACAAATTGCTCAAAAAAGAGGTTTAAAGCGAAATACAATTTACGATCATTTAATAGAAATTGCTATAGTAGACCCAAGCTTTGCGATTCATTCCTTTGTTAAGGAGGATGAAGAAATCATCATTTTAAACACTGTACAGCGATTAAATACTCAGAGGTTAAAGGCAATTAAAGATGAATTACCTAGTGAAATTGATTACTTTCAGATACGGTTGGTGCTGGCAAAGCATAATCAAATGAGGAGTAAAGTTAATGAATATGTCAAATGAACAATTGATAGCTGAGCTGAAAAAACATTTTGGCTTTACACATTTTCGTACAGGACAGCAAGAAATCATACAAGACCTAATGGCTGGCCAGGATGTTTTAGGGATACTTCCTACTGGCACCGGGAAGTCTCTATGTTACCAATTACCTGCAATGTGTCAGGAAGGGATTACAATTGTTGTTTCGCCTTTGTTATCACTAATGGTTGATCAGGTCAAACAGTTAAAAGCAAAAGGGTTTAAACGTGTGGTTGCTGTAAATAGCCTACTTGACCGACAACAGAAGAATGCCATTATGAAACATTTACACCAATATAAACTCATTTATTGTTCTCCTGAGATGCTGCAAAATGAATTCTTTTTAAATCGTTTAACATCTTTACGTATATCCTTATTTGTAGTGGATGAAGCACATTGTATTTCACAATGGGGACATGAGTTTAGAACGGACTATCTAAAGTTAAATGATGTCATTAAACAACTAAACCACCCAACCGTATTAGCACTTAGTGCAACGGCTACTCCGCAGGTTCAAGATGATATTAGCTATTACCTCGATAAACCCAATATAAGGAAAAGGGTATTTCAGATGGACCGTCCTAATATTGCCTTTGCGGTGGAGGTGGTTGACCATTGGCAAGATAAAATCAACCGAATTGTACAAATTTTAACTGAAAAGCCGGTACCAACTATGATTTATTTTTCTAGTAGAAATTGGTGTGAAATGACCAGTGAAACCTTAAAGAATCAACTAAAGCATTTGCGCATCGCCTTTTATCATGGTGGTATGGATACTGAAGACCGCTTATTAATTCAACAACAGTTTATGTCTAACCAATTAGACGTTATATGCTGTACTAGTGCCTTTGGCATGGGGGTAGATAAACAGAATATTAGACTTGTGATTCATTTTCATCTTCCAGCACAGATTGAATCCTTTATACAGGAAGTAGGACGGGCAGGACGAGATGGATTGCAGAGTGTGAGTCTTTCTCTTTATGCCAAAGGTGATGAACAAATCCCTTTAGCCTTTATCGAGCAAGAACTGCCAACTCAACGTCAAACTGAACACTTTTATCAGTATTTTTCTAAAAAAGAAAGCTTGTCAAATGTAGATGATGAAACGCAGGACATTTTAATGGAACACCTACAGCTCAACGAAACCCAGTGGCGATTTTTGCAATATCAATTAAACCAACATCATTTGGCCATTGTTGAAGAGCAGGAAGAAAACTGGAGAAAAGCTTTCCAGAATACCCTGGAATTAATCAAACAGAGGACTAGTCATAAAATGAATAAATTATTTGAATTAATGAATTGGTTTGAACATAAAGGGTGTAAGAGAGAGAGCTTGTATGAAGTGTTTCAGGATGGATTTCAAAGGCCGGACCAATTCTGCTGTGACTATTGTGATTTTACTTTTGAACAGTGGAATCCTGAAACCATTCAGCGAGTGCAGGAGAATAATCACTGGCAGGCCGAGTTAAGACGGCTTTTTCATCGGGAGGAGTTGGATGAAGAAACAGTTAAATCAAGCTGAATTAATAAAAAAAATAACAGATAAAGACCTTTTGCTAAATTTATATTTTTCTCAGGGAATTATTCTCTTTTTAGCCTTTGTTAGTAGTTACTTTCTATTTAGGGATTTTGGCCAATGGCTAGAACAATTGCATTGGCATCCAGAGGAAATCTTTACTTATGGAGTATTACCTGCTTTATTGATTGTGAGTATTGATTTATTACTGATGAGGCTCCTTCCTAAGGCTTACTATGACGATGGTGGGATTAATGAAAGGATATTTCAAAATCAAGGGCTTTTACATATTCTTTTCATCACATTTCTAGTCGCCTTATCAGAGGAAATGTTATTTCGAGGTGTCATACAGCATGAATTTGGCTATATCATAGCCAGTGTAACCTTTGCACTCATCCATTTTCGTTACTTAACTAAGCCTGTACTCTTCGTTTCGATTTTGTTTATTAGTTTTTTGATTGGTTACATGTATGAAATGACACAAAATCTGTTTGTAACCATTGTAGCCCATTTTTTAGTCGATTTTTTGTTAGCTCTATTCATCAAAGTAAAGTGGGGTATGAACCATGGTCACACAGAGACAGAGCCGAAATAGTGAAGAACCATCTCAAGATAAAGAGTCTTTTGATGTGTTTGAGTTACCACCGAGAAGTGCTGTTCACAATAAACGAAATAAGTCAAAGCCGGCAAATAAAGTTAAGACTAGTAAGCGTGAGGGCAAACAAAAGAAAAAACGAGCTTCTAGGTGGAATTTGATTATCTTAAGGATGATTTTATTTTTGTTTCTTTTATTAATCATTGGCATTCCTTTTTATTATTACTGGGAAAACATCAATGACAGTATAAAGCCAAATCAGGAATTCAATCCACTAGGTGAGGAAATCTTCTTTCAGGGAAACAATTAAATAAGGCTGACATGTCATGTCAGCCTAAATCCTCACCTTCTCTTAGAAATAGATTTGCTTATCTCTTTCTTCTTTTAAGATTTCAACGGCCTCTCGGAAACGTTGTGAGTGAACAACCTCCCTTTCACGTAGATATTTTAATCCATCATTTAAGTCAGGGTCATCTGATAAGTTGATAATCCATTGATAGGTAGCCCTCGCCTTTTCTTCAGCGGCTATGTCCTCATATAAATCAGCTATAGGATCACCCTTCGCTTGGATATAAGTTGCTGTCCAAGGAACACCGGCTGCATTATGGTAGAAAAGTGCTTTATCATGATTGGCATAATGAGGGGCGAGGCCCGCTTCCTTCATCATCTCTGGTGTTGCATCCTTTGTTAATTTATAAACCATCGTCGCAATCATCTCTAAATGTGCAAATTCCTCCGTACCAATATCCGTAAGTAGCCCAATTACTTTATCTGGAATAGTATAACGCTGGTTAAGGTAACGCAACGCTGCAGCTAATTCACCGTCTGCACCACCATATTGCTCAATCAAATATTTAGCAAGCCTTGGATTACATGAACTTACTTTTACGGGGTATTGCAATTTTTTTTCGTAATACCACATAAGATGTACTCATCCTTCCTTTAGATGTTAAACCTGCCATGGCCAAGGGGTATCGTCCCAGGACCATGGATATGTGGAATAGCTTGCACCATATTGTTTAAGGGGTCCGTAACTTTTCTCATATTGCTTTTTCAGTGTTTTACTTTGCTTTGCGTAATGATTAAACTGCTGTATAGCCTCATAATCATCAGGATGGGTATCTAAATAGAGGGTAAGTTCGACTAAAACGAAATCAACTGCCTGAATTTCCTCCAATAATTGATAAAACTCAGGAGGCATGGTTTTATTCATTGTCTACCACCTCTCTTTTACCTGGATAAGGACTAAATAATGCAGGCCACAACGTTCCGTGATATAATGCCTCCCTAGGCTGAAATTGCGGTAATGATGGGGGCTGGAATCCCATGTATAAATTTGGGGGTGTTTCGTAGCTCTTTACTTTTATTGGCTTACAAGGGTCAAATGGACTATGATAAGGATAGTAATATTTTGTTTGGGTATACAAAATGTTTCCTCCTTCCTAGAAAATCATGGTAGTTCATTTTATATGTATTCGATGCCAACCTGTCTAATTCAGTTTGATATCTAAATAAAAGGGATTCTTTTTGTCTCTGTCGAATATACTTTTTATAGTATTAGCGAGTATGAGAAGCGCCGAGGAGTTCCTCATTTCTATCCACAAAATTATAAAATAAAAAACGTGGGGTGAGATCTATGTTTGTTAAGGGGATTATGATTCCAAAGCATCACTGTGTGATTACAAACTCACAAGAGTCATTACATAACGTTTTAGATCGGTTAATTTCAAAGGATATTGAAGCGGTTCCGGTGGTGGATGACGATGAAAAATTTGTCGGGATGATCACAAAACAAATGATTTTTCAAGCATTCTTTGAAGACGGAAATGGAAGTAGTAAGCAGGAGTTTTTACAGTCTAAAAAAGTTTCAGATATTGTTGACCATGAGGACTTTCATATCACAGAGGAAGATGTTTTTGAGAGCACATTGACAACATTTAAAGGTTTTCCGATACTGGCCGTTATCGATCACAATCAATATTTTCATGGTATTGTGAGTCGTTATGATGTTTTAGAACAGTTTGAAAGTGCATTCGGGATGAAGAAGCAGGGCGTTCGGATTGCCTTTTCTTCCATAGAGGCTGAGGGACGTATATCCCGGTTGGCCGATTTAATTAAAAATTTCCATGGAAACATTATATCGTTGGCCACTTTTGACGAGACTGATAAACTAGCAAGAAGAATTGTTTTAAAGATTGAAAAGCACGAACAAATTGGTAAGTTTACGAAGAAGTTAGAAAAGGCAGGCTTTAGAGTTTTGGATGTGAAGGAAATTTAGCTTGGTCTCAAATGCTTTTGAATAGGTTGCCCTTGTCATTTCAGGTTGACAAGGGCTTACTATATAACAACGTTAAGAACACGATAGAAGGGAATGCCTCAAATGATTTTTCTTTATCTCCTTATTTTCCTTGGACTAGGATTACTGATTTATATGTATGTTCTAGCTCATTCTGATCATATCGAGTGGAAAACTATTACAGATAAACATTTCCCTTCAAATAAAGAGTCATTGACGATATTTTTTATATCAGATATTCATAAACGATTGATTAAACTAGAAACTTTAGATAAAGTTAGCGGAGTAGATATCGCCATTATCGGTGGTGACCTATGTGAAAAAAAGGTTCCATTTACCAGAGTGGAAGAGAATATACGGAGATTAAAAAAACTAAACGCACCCATATATTTTGTATGGGGGAATAATGATTATGAAGTGAACTATAGGGAGCTTGATGCGCGTTTATTGGATCAAGACGTACATATATTAGCTGACACTTCGACCACTCTTGAGTTTCGTTCGGGTGAAAAAATTCAATTAGTTGGATTGGACTCACTAAATATTAAAGAAATCAACACCAAGCAAGCTTTCGAACATGTTGATGATTCCTATACGATACTGGCTGTTCATGAGCCTGAGGCATATGATGAGTTATTAACCGATGAAGAGCGTAATATGATCAATATTATATTCAGTGGGCATACACATGGAGGTCAAATCCGAATTTTAGGATTTAGTTTACGTAAAAGAGGAGGGTGGGTCAAAAAGGGACAAACTCATTTTTTGACTAGTGAAGGGTATGGAACGACCAAATTACCCTTAAGATTAGGTACAAGAGCTGAATGCCATGTTGTAACAATCGAACAGTCTAAAGCTTAAACGAAGAAAAAATAAGAAAGAGGAAACTTTAGCCGGTGACCATACATAAACTAATCATAAGGAGACGTAAAGTTGAGTAACAAGTTTATAATTCTCTGAAATCGTTGGAGGTGGTTTGATGCGAATGGAGCGTCTGGATTCGAATAAATTTAAGATTTTTTTAACCTTTGATGATCTAGTTGATAGAGGCTTTACAAAAGAAGAATTATGGAAGAACTTCCCGAAAACGCATCAAATGTTTCAAGACATGTTGTTTGAGGCAAGTGATGAGCTTGGCTTTGAAATTGACGGCAATTTGTTAGTTCATGTCCATCTTCTTCAAGCTCAAGGAATGTTAATCGTCGTCACGCAGGATCTTGAATTTATAGATGATGAGTATGTTGAAATGAAAGTAACATTAGATGAAAACAAGGAATTTATGTTTAGTTTTAGTGACTTTGAATCCGTTATACAAGTTTCCAATCACCTTATTCAGCTAGGGGTTAAGCATGCCTCTGTCTATTACTGGAATAATCAATATTATATGAAATTGTATGATCAGGATTTACAGCTTTTAAATAAAGAAGGCATTATTGCGGTTATGTCTGAATTTTCTTTTCCAAGTACAGTCACATCTATTCGTTTAAAAGAATACGGAAAGCCAATTATGGAGTATGATGCCCTTTACCAAATTCAAACCTATTTCTTATCGTGATGATGGTTAGTGGGAGTGAATAAATCATGTACACCACCATTGCTCTTACAAAAAATAATGTACAAAAATATATTGAAAGACAAGGGTATTTCATCTATAATGAAATCGCTTACAAAAATAAAAGTGCTGTAATGGGAAAAATCTTTCACGTAATGGTTGCATATTAAAAATGAATGTGTATACTAATTGCTGAAAGTATTGGAATTATAATGATTTATTGACATTCATAGGAGGTAAGCAAATGGTTGCCGACAAACCAGCAGATTCTTCAAAGGAAAGTAAAGAGCACCTAGATATGCTAAAATCTACTCAAACAGTAATTAAAAAGGCGCTAGATAAGTTAGGGTATCCAGAGGAAGCTTACGAATTATTACGTGAACCCGTTCGTTTTATGACTGTACGTATCCCTGTCCGGATGGATGATGGACAGATAAAAGTATTTACAGGGTACCGTGCTCAGCACAACGACGCTGTTGGCCCAACAAAAGGTGGGGTAAGGTTTCATCCTGACGTAAATGAAAAAGAGGTAAGTGCCCTGTCCATTTGGATGAGTTTGAAAGCGGGAATTGTTGATCTACCTTATGGTGGAGGTAAAGGCGGAATTGTATGTGACCCACGCGAAATGTCCTTTCGTGAACTTGAAGGGTTAAGTCGTGGATATGTTCGCGCCATTAGTCAAATCGTTGGTCCAACAAAAGATATTCCGGCACCAGATGTGTTTACAAATTCTCAAATTATGGCTTGGATGATGGATGAGTATAGTAGAATCGATGAATTCAATAATCCAGGGTTTATTACCGGTAAGCCATTGGTATTAGGTGGTTCACATGGAAGAGATACCGCTACAGCAAAAGGTGTAACGATTTGTGTGGAAGAAGCGGCAAAACTTCGGGGTATTGACTTAAATGGAGCCCGAGTTATTATTCAAGGGTTCGGAAATGCTGGCGGATTTTTATCGAAATTTATGAATGATGCTGGAGCTAAGGTTGTAGCGATTTCAGATGCTCAAGGTGCATTATATGATCCAGACGGACTTGATATTGATTATTTACTTGACCGAAGAGATAGTTTTGGTACAGTAACCAATTTATTTGAAAATACCATTTCGAACGACGAAATGCTCGAGTTGGATTGTGATATATTAGTCCCAGCTGCTATTGCAAATCAAATTACGGAAGAAAATGCAAACAGAATTAAGGCAAACATTGTCGTTGAAGCAGCAAATGGCCCAACAACTCTTGAGGCTACCAAAATTCTTGCCGAACGTGACATTTTACTAGTACCTGACGTGTTAGCCTCTTCAGGTGGTGTAACAGTCTCTTACTTTGAATGGGTGCAAAATAATCAGGGTTATTATTGGACGGAAGAAGAAGTTCAAGAGAAGCTCCAAAAAGTCATTGTGAAGTCATTCCATAATGTTTATGATACGTCACAAACTCGTAATATCGATATGCGATTGGCAGCCTATATGGTCGGGGTTAGAAAAATGGCTGAAGCTGCACGTTTTCGTGGTTGGATTTAAACGAATAAGTTGATAATGCGAAAAGCATCTCCTATTATGGTTAGGGGATGTTTTTTATTTATCTTGAGGAGTGACATTATGGAAAATAAAGAAAAAATTATCATCATTGGTGCAGGCCCTTGTGGCCTTTCAGCAGCAATAGAATTGCAATCATGTGGCCTTGACCCATTGTTAATTGAAAAAGGGAATGTAGTCGATGCGATCTATCATTACCCGACTCATCAAACATTCTTTAGCTCTAGTGAAAAATTAGAAATTGGCGATATTCCATTCATATCTGAAAAACAAAAGCCAGTACGTAATGAAGCCCTATCCTACTACCGCACTGTAGCGGAACGTCGAAATTTAAGAATAAATACGTATGAAACAGTTACAACTATTGAAAAAGAAGATGACGACGATTTTCGCGTGGAAACAGAAGATCGGAATGGGAATCTGAAATCATATATAAGTAAATATGTAATTGTTGCAACAGGTTATTATGGTCAGCCAAACTTACTTCACATTCCAGGAGAAGAACTAGATAAAGTCATGCATTACTTTAAGGAAGCACATCCATACTTCAACACGGATGTTGTTGTTATTGGTGGTAAGAATTCAGCTGTGGATGCTACTTTAGAGCTAGTAAAAGCTGGCGCCAGGGTAACCGTGATTTATCGTGGTAGTGAGTATTCTAAAAGTGTAAAACCTTGGATTTTACCTTTATTTGATTCTCTAGTTCGAAAAGGAATCGTAAATATGATATTTGATGGTCATGTGACAGAAATTACCAAGGACCGGGTGTATTATACGGTGGGACAGGAGAAAAGTTCGTTAAAAAATGATTTTGTTTTCGCCATGACTGGTTATCATCCAGATCATGACTTTTTAGCTAGTATGGATATAAAGATTGACGAAAAATCAGGTCGACCTAAATATAATGAAGAGACTATGGAAAGCAATATACCTAATATTTATATCGCCGGAGTAATTGCAGCAGGCTTTAATAATAATGAAATCTTTATTGAGAATGGGAGATTTCATGGTAAACAGATTGCAAATTCCATTGTTGATAAAGAAAACAGCAAATAGGAGAGAGCTATATGAGTAAAGTGATACTTCTAACAACTGGAGGAACTATTGCAAGTGCACCAAACAAAGAGACAGGTAAATTAACCTCAGGGGCATTAACTGGTGAAGAGTTAGCAGCGATATGTGATTTGCCAACTGACATCGACATCGTGATCGAGTCGGTATTTCAAAAACCGAGTATGCACATAACGTTCCAGGACTATTTGCACTTAAAACAACGCATTGAACATCACTTTCAGCATGATGACGTTGATGGTATTGTGCTTACTCATGGTACTGACACCCTTGAGGAAACGGCTTACTTCTTAGATTTGGCCATTGAGGATGAACGACCAATTGTGGTTACTGGCTCTCAGCGCTCTCCAAGTGATTTAGGTAGTGATGTTTTTATTAATCTTCGTCATGCTATTTATTCAGCCCAGTGTAAGGCCCTTCGTCATGCTGGAACTGTTGTGGTTTTTAATGAGCGAATCTTTGCCGCTAAATACGTAAAAAAAGAACATGCGTCCAATATACAGGGCTTTAATGTTTTTGGCTTTGGGTATTTGGGGATTATTGACAACGACGAGGTATTTGTCTACCAAAAGCCCATTAAACGAGACACATATACGGTTAACCAGCCGCTACCGAGAGTCGACATCGTCAAGTGTTACATTAATAGTGATGGTATTTTTGTGCAGGCAGCAATTGATGCTGGTGCAAAGGGAATCATCTTAGAAGGTGTAGGTCGAGGTCAGGTATCTCCTTACATGCTGGAGGCGATTGAAAAGTGCGTTGAAAAGGGGATTCAGGTCGTTGTAACAACAAGCTCTGAGGAAGGTGCTGTTTATACAACCTATGATTATGACGGCAGCGCCTATGATTTGGTTACGAAGGGTGTTATCTTAGGGAGCGATTACGACAGTAAAAAGGCTAGAATTAAATTAGCCGTGATGCTGGCAGCGGGTGTTCAAGAATTCCCCCCAACCCTATAAAGATTCCCATGAATATGCATATTTTCAAGGGTGTTATTTCATGGTAGGATAAAAAAAGATAATGCTCTAAATAAAGGGGGGAGTCAAGTGGTTGGAATGATATCGGCAAGTATTGCTCCGGGTTTTGCATTACTTGCTTTTTTCTATTTGAAGGATCGCTTTGACTCCGAACCTTTATCTATGGTGATGAGAGCCTTTGTATTCGGTGTTTTGCTCGTTTTCCCGATTATGTTTATTCAGTATGCTTTCACAGCAGAGGGTATTGGGCAAGGACCTTTAGTCAGTTCTTTTTTACTAACTGGGCTGTTAGAAGAGTTCTTTAAATGGTTTATATTCCTTTATGTGATTTATAAGCATGTACATTTTGATAATCATTATGATGGTATTGTATACGGTGTGGCCATTAGTCTTGGCTTTGCCAGTTTAGAAAATTTGCTTTACTTATTTGCACACGGAATTGAGTTTGCCTTTACGAGAGCAATATTTCCTGTCTCCTCACATGCTTTATTTGGGGTGATTATGGGATATTATATGGGAAAAACAAAATTCAGTAAAAAATCCTCTTCCCATTTTTTAATTGCCGCTCTATTTATTCCTGCTTCTTTGCATGGACTATATGACTATTTACTTATTACAATAACAAGTAATTGGATTTATGTTATGATTCCGTTCATGGTTTTCTTATGGTTATTTGCAATGAGACGTGTGAAGATAGCCAATGAACTGACAGCGAATAAAAAGGTGGTTGTTTTTGAAGATTCGGATAAGCAAATGTTTTAGATAGGCTATTTTCGTAAACGTTGTTGCCTTTTATACTTTACAGTAGATATAGAAGGTGACATAGTTAGACTCTTTAGTGTTGCTTAAATCGTTCTGATGAATATTGAGTGCATGCATACCGTTCCGGCAGAATACTCCGCTTTCCATGGGCGTGGCCTCAGCCTCCTCGGAAGCAAAGACCGCTTCCTGCGGGTTCTTCACCATGCTTCCTCCCATAGGAGTCTCCGTATCCTGCCTCCACTATTGGAATGTTCTGATGAATGCATGGTTAAAAAGCTTTTGTCTGCCACAGGGACATGGCCGTTTTTAACCGAACAGGAGTCTCCGTGTATTTCCTACGCTAAAAGCAGTTCCTCATTCGTTTATTTAGAGCTGAACTATTGGTTATTGGGAGCAAAAGGAGAAAGGTGAGACCCCGGAGCGATGGTTGTGCACTCATCATAAATAAATGGAAATAGTCACGCTAGAGTTACGTCGCAGTTTATATCTAAGTAAAAGAAAGATGTTAGCAATTATAATGTTGATAAAATACCTTATCTAATAGTAGATGAGGTATTTTTTTGTTGTATGAAAGTATAAAAGTGTATTTTCAACAAAACATATAGAGGACAAAAAATGAATCGCTTAAATGCAGGAGGAATTGAAAATGACTCTTAAAAAGTTTCTCTTATGTTTTGTTGTATTTTTATTAATGTTAACTATTCCTCTATCTACTTATCAGGATCACAATAAGTCAGAGGCGTTTAGCCCGAGGATATTGCAAAAAGGATCAAGTGGTGACGATGTCATTGAATTGCAGGCTAGATTGCAATACTTAGGGTTTTATAAAGGCAAAATTGATGGACTTTTTGGCTGGGGTACGTATTGGGCTGTGCGAAACTTTCAGAAGGAATTTAGTTTAGATATTGACGGATTAGTTGGAGAAGAAACCAAAGCTAAACTAAGAAAAGCTAGTAAATACGATAAAAAGTGGGTTTATGAGCAACTACGAAGTGGAAAAGAGTTTACTTATTATGGTGGGACCTCGCTAGATAAGCAAACGAAAAAGAAAAAGCAAGGCACAGGAGGACAATCTGCTCAACAACAACAAGCCGAACAAGGGCAGAAGCAAGAAGCAAATCAAGGCGGTGGTGGAGAAGACACACCTCCACAACCAACATCTGTGAATGTGCCGAGTGGTTATTCCCAAAATGATATAAAGCTATTAGCAAATGCAGTTTATGGAGAGGCAAGAGGGGAGTCCTATGTAGGACAGGTAGCAATTGCAGCAGTTATCTTAAATCGTGTGGAGAGTCCGACATTCCCGAATACTGTATCTGGCGTTATATTTGAGCCGCGTGCTTTTACAGCGGTAAGTGACGGACAAATTTGGTTAGAACCAAACGACAAGGCTAGACGAGCAGTAATGGATGCTTTAAATGGCATGGATCCTTCAGGTAATGCCCTTTACTACTTTAATCCAGATACAGCGACATCAGACTGGATTTGGTCTAGACCGCAAATCAAAAAAATTGGTAAACACATCTTTTGTAAATAAGGAAGGAGTGAGAGGATGATTCGTTGGATATTGATCGCTGTTTTGGCCATAGGTGTAGCTGGTGTTGGATTTTGGGGATACCAAGAACATCAAGAAAAAAATGCGGTTTTAATACAAGCGGAAAACAACTACCAAAGATCTTTCCATGATTTAACGTATTATGTTGATTTACTACATGATAAACTTGGTACCGTTTTAGCAATGAATTCACCAAGAAGTCTTTCCCCAGAATTAGCTGAAATTTGGCGTATTACATCTGATGCTCATTCTGAAGTGGGTCAGTTACCATTAACGTTAATCCCGTTTAATAAAACAGAAGAGTTTTTATCTAATATAGGTGACTTTTCCTACCGTACCGCTGTGCGTGGACTTGATGATGATCCGCTAACAGTCGAAGAGACGAAAATGCTCGAAGAATTATATGCGCAGGCAGGAGAAATTGAAAGAGAGCTCCGCAAGGTACAGCATCTAGCTTTAGAAAATAACCTACGCTGGATGGATGTCCAATTAGCACTCGTCAATAATGATCAAAAGGCAGACAATACGATTATTGATGGATTTAAAACCGTGGAAAAAAATGTTGAATCCTTTTCAGAAGGGAATTTCTCACAACAGCTAAGTGGTGTATCTAAGGATAATGAAAAAGAGATTAAACTTGAAGGTGAAAACATAAGTGAAAACGAAGTGAAGTCGTTAGCTAAAGACCTTTTTAAGGTGAATGACGGCAATCTTAAGATTACTACTTCTGGAGAAGGTTCAGACATAAAGGTTTTTAGCGCTTCGTTTGAGCAGGATGATAAACATGGCTATATGGATATCACCCAAAAAGGCGGCTACTTAATATCTATGATTGTCAATCGTGACGTTGGTGAAAAATCCATTGGTTTATATGATGGCATGAATAAAGCAAAAAAGTTTCTTGAAAAGCTAGGCTATGACAATATGGAAGCACATAATAGTGCAGAATATAATAATGTAGGTGTTTATTCCTTCGCTTATCAACAGGATGATATCCGAATCTACCCTGATACCGTTCAGGTAAAGGTTGCTCTTGATAACGGTGATGTCATTGGTTTATCGGCGAGAGACTTTCTTGTCCATCACCAGGAGCGAGACATTAGTGAGCCTAAAATTACTGTTGAGGAGGCGAAGGAAGAAGTAAACCCAAATGTTAAAATTCAAGAAGAATCCCTAGCAGTTATCGAGAATGATCTCGGTGAAGAAGTATTGGTATATGAATTCTTAGGAACACTTGGTGACGATACTTATCGTATCTATATCAATGCTAATGATGGCTTTGAAGAACAAGTGGAAAAACTAAAACAAGCGGAGGAAAACTTTGAAACCTCAGCATAGAAACAAAAGACAAAAGCTCATGTAAAAGGAGCTTTTGTCTTTTTTTTGGAAATATTTCCTTACTATCTTGCCGACATGGAACCTTTTTTGTCATAATAATAGGTAATGGACAGATGGGGGAGAGGGAGCATAGTGAAGGTTGGAACAGTATTATCGCTATCGGTTAATGAACAAAATGAAAAAAACAATCAACAATACTCTTGTAAAATTATTGATATTCAAGAACACCTTTATTTTATTGATTATCCCAAAAATGATGCAACAGGAAAAACAACCATTTTTTTTGAAGGAACACAATTAAGTGCAAAGTTTGTAGCGAAGGATCAAAAGGTATATACTTTTCAAACTAAAGTTGTCGCTCGTAGAAAAATGGGCGATATTCCAGTGCTTGTTTTATATTTTCCTGGAAGACAAGAGCTATCAACTATTCAGCGAAGAGATTTTGTGAGGGTCAAAACAGCAGTAGATGTATCGGTGCATTGTATCGACAAAGAGCCCGTTCAGACCTTTTCTACTAGTACAGTTGATATTAGTGGTGGTGGAACTGCTATCGTAACACCTTATCATATTACACTGCATAAGGGGGAGCTGCTTGACATTTGGATTGTACTCCCATTTAAATCTACGAATTATCATTATGTACATACTACAGGTAAGGTGATACGACACTTTCAGAAGGAAAAAAACTTATATTACGCATCCATTGAATTTCTAGAAATTTCAAATTTTGATCGAGAAAAAGTTATACAATATTGTTTCCAAAAGCAACTGGAGGATAAGTAGGAAGTGTCTTAAGAATAATGAAGAAAAACTTTGGAAAAAGTAAGATTAGAATAAAGAATTGGACCTATTCAGGAACGTTCTCCAATGATAAGGGATTGATCAATAATGAAAACCTTTGAGCGTTATGTAAAAGCGGTCATCATCTTACTTTTTCTTCTATTAATTATAGTGCAATGGTTAGTCACTCAAACGAACATTAATCAATATGTCAACCCTGTGTATGACTATATTGGTGTTCAAAAACCTGTCACTTCATTTCCATAGACCAATAATATGGGGTATGGTATGATTTTATTGTGTATTACATAACCCAAGCAGGTAGAACCTGCTTGTCTTTTTTTTAAGGGTTAAGGAGGAGTCATCATCGTGAAGAAAGATATTGCAATTGCCATTGATGGACCAGCTGCCGCTGGAAAAAGTACTGTTGCCAAAAAGGTTGCTAAACATTTAGGTTATGTATATATCGATACGGGGGCCATGTATCGTTCATTAACACTAAAGGCCTTAGAGAAACAAATAGATGTTCAAGATGAATCAAAATTGGTCAAGCTTTTAATTGACACAGAAATTCAATTTAGTCATCATGGAGACCAACAAATAGTCTTATTAGATGAAAAAAATGTGACCAATGACATTCGCTCTCAAGCTGTCACAAACAATGTGTCCGATGTATCGAAACATGAAGGGGTCAGAACTGAAATGGTTAAACGCCAACAAGAAATGGCGCAAAGTAGAAGAGTTGTTATGGATGGTCGGGATATCGGTACACATGTAATTCCAGATGCCGAGGTGAAGGTGTTCTTAGTCGCTTCCGTTGAAGAACGGGCGATGAGAAGACATAAGGAAAATGAAGAAAAGGGTTTCTCATCTGATTTCGAACAGCTAAAAAAGGAAATAGAGAAAAGAGATCAAATCGATTCAGAAAGAGCCGCATCACCATTAGTCAAAGCCGATGATGCTGTTGAAATTGATACAACATCTTATTCGATAGATGAAGTAACAAACCAAATTCTAACTTTGGTAGAAAACCAAATGGAAAACTGAGGGGAAGAAACATGCTTTATAAGATTGGAAAAACGATATGTTGGTTCATATTTAAACCCCTATACCGAATTCGTGTGATTGGAAAACAAAATGTACCAAAAAGTGGTCCAGTGATTATCTGTTCCAATCATATATCGAATTTTGATCCACCCGTAGTAGGGTTAACATGTCCAAGAGACATACACTTTATGGCGAAGGAAGAACTATTTCATAATAAAGTTATTGGTTCGATACTTCGGAAGGTACACGCTTTTCCGGTTAAACGGGGAATGAAGGATCGTCAGGCGCTTCGTGATGGCTTACAAGTACTAAAGGACAATCATACTTTAGGGCTATTTCCCGAAGGTACCAGGAGTAAATCAGGAGAGCTGCAACGTGGTCTTGCCGGAACAGGTTTTTTTGCATTACGTTCAAAGGCTACAGTCATTCCGTGCGCAATTATTGGGGAATATGAACCATTAAAACCACTACGAGTGATTTATGGGGAACCTGTTGAATTAGAAGACTTAAGAAATCAGAATGCTTCACCACAGGAAGTTGTCGATCGAATTATGGACGAAATTCAAAAATTAATCAATCTACATAAATAACATATACAATAAGCTTGACAAATTAGTTAAAATGTTAGAACTTAGAAAAAAGGATATTTTTTCGTTAGGTGTATTTAAGGAGGCTATAGGTTATGGATGAAATGAACCAAGTGCAGCAACTTTCAGTCGGGGATGAAATCACAGGTAAAGTCGTGAAAGTAGAAGAGAAGCATGCTTTAGTAGATATTGGCTATAAAGTTGAAGGAATTTTACCAATTAGTGAATTATCTAATCTCCATGTAGAAAAAATAACTGATGTTGTGTCAGAAGGTGACGAATTAACCTTACAGGTAAAAAAGGCTGAAGAGGATGAAGTTGTTTTATCTAAACGCTTAGTTGAAGCAGAGGAGATTTGGAATACATTAGAAAAACAGCTAGAGACTGGTGAGGTCTTTGAAGCTGAGGTTAAAGAGGTTGTTAAAGGTGGACTAGTTGCGGATGTCGGCTTAAGAGGGTTTATTCCAGCATCCCATGTTGAAACATATTTCGTGGAGGACTTTGAGGATTATAAAGGTAAATCAATGACCTTAAAAGTTATTGAAATTGATCGTGAGAAAAACCGTGTGATTTTATCACATCGTGCTGTAGAAGAAGACAATCAGAGCAAGCAAAAGCAAGAGGTTCTACAGAATATTAATCAGGGAGATGTCTTAGAGGGCGTCGTACAACGTATAACTGATTTTGGGGCTTTTGTTGATTTAGGTGGTATTGATGGACTTGTTCATATTTCTCAATTATCACACGAACATGTGAATAAAGCTTCAGATGTTGTGTCAGAAGGTGAAACTGTGAAAGTAAAAGTACTTTCTGTAGACCGCGAAACAGAACGCATTTCTCTATCTATAAAAGATGCTCAGCCTGGTCCATGGGAAGGTGTTAGCGAGAAGCTATCCCCTGGAGATGTGGTTGAAGGTACAGTGAAACGGTTAGTGAATTTTGGTGCCTTTGTAGAAGTTTATCCAGGTGTTGAAGGTTTAGTTCACATTTCCCAAATCGCTGACAAACATATTGGTACACCAAGTGAGGTACTAGAGGTAAATCAACAAGTTCAAGTGAAAGTGCTTGACATCAATGAACAAGATAAAAGAATGTCATTAAGTATACGTGAAGTAGAAAATGATAAAAATAAGAAAGAAATTGAACAATATACGAAAGAACAAGATCAAGGTACATTCTCATTAGGAGATGTCATTGGAGATCAGCTAGGGAAATTAAAAGAATAAAATTTGGTGATAAACATGGAACGAGCTAAGCGTAAAATATCCCACATAGAAGAAGTCATTAAGCAAGGACAAACAACGCTTAATAGCTTTGATGAAATGGAAGTCATTCATCAAAGCTTGACTCACCTTAATTGGGATCAGGTCTCCTTAAGAACACAATGCGGCGAACTTTCTTTAAGTTCGCCTCTTTTTATCAATGCAATGACAGGTGGGGGAGGCAAAAAAACCGAAGAAATTAATCGCAACCTTGCAGCCGCTGCGAAAACAAAAAACATTGCCATGGCGGTAGGATCACAAATGTCTGCATTAAAAGATGAGACCGAAAAAAAGACATATGAAGTCGTACGTAAGGAAAACCCTAACGGTGTTGTGATTGCAAATATCGGTAGTGAGGCAAGTGTTGATCAAGCTTTAAGGGCTATCGATATGCTTGAAGCAAATGCTCTTCAAATCCATTTAAATGTAATGCAGGAATTAATAATGCCTGAAGGAGACCGAGACTTCTCTGAGCGGTTAAAAAATATTGAACAAATACGTGAGCATGTCTCCATTCCTTTAATCATAAAAGAGGTTGGTTTTGGCATTTCTAAGGAAAGCGCAAAAATGTTAAAGGAGATTGGGATTCAGTACATTGATGTGGGTGGAAAAGGCGGTACAAGCTTCTCCGTCATTGAAAATAACCGGCGAGACGAGCATTTACAATCATTTAACACATGGGGAATTCCTACGCTTATATCGCTTAAAGAGGTCTCATTTGCATATCCAGATGTAAATTTAATTGCCTCAGGAGGAGTTCGACATGGCTTAGATGGGGTGAAGGCATTAATCCTTGGCGCAAGGATGTTCGGCATAGCAGGCCCAATGATTCGTACACTTATGGAGGATGGATTTGACAGCCTTTTAACCAAAATTGACTCCATTCACGATGAAATCAAAATTGCCATGGTCACTCTTGGTGCTGACCATATAAGCAAGCTGAACAACTCTCCACATGTCTTATATGGTCGTACAAAGGAATGGATTGAACAAAGAACAAAGAATGTATAAAAGTGATTAAGTTCATAAAAAAACACCTATACTGAAAATGGTAGGTGTTTTTTTATGGAAAATTGGGTATTTTATTGGTTAGCTTGGTTGTTATGGATTATCGTTTATTTCTTTGAAAAAGATCATGTTAAAAGATTTTATTATTCATCAGGCGTTCTCATGTTAATCATCATATCAAATATGTATTTTATCAGCCTAGGCATTATGATTTATTGGCCATTATTGCCAAATTTACTGCTAGGTATGTTTTTGTTATCAAGAACGAAACAGAAATTGGTACCGATGTGTTTAACCATTAGTCTAAGCTTTGGATATAGCGGCCTACAAATCTGGGAAAAATTAAATCCCTTGTGGCTGTTTATATCAAGTTCTATTCTTGTTGTAGCAGTTAGTAGTCTCTTATTATTTATATTTATAGATGAACTAAAAGATCGAATTGCGGTCTGGATGGTCAGTACATCCTTTGGACAGCTATTATTTGGATTGGTTCGAAAATCCTATGGTTTTCAGGAAACTATAGGTGACTATACATATCTTATAGATTTAGTCTTAATGATTCTCTTGTTAACAACTGTGTATAAAATTCGACAATTTAGTGAAAAGGTAGAACAAGCTTTGCGAAATGCAAGAGTAAAGTTAAAAGTATAGAAGCAAGATTTGTTTATTTATACCACTTTTGCTAAAATATAAAAGCTAGATACAGGCTCTTCTGTATAAGAAGGGTTTTGAACACACTAGAAAAAAATGAATTCGCTAACGTGCGAAAATAAGTTTTTAACACGAACATATAAAGGGTGAACCTAAAATGCGAAAATCAGTAGTGGCGATCGTGGGGAAACCAAATGTGGGAAAATCAACTATCTTTAACCGATTAGTTGGTGAAAGAATTTCCATTGTTGAAGATATCCCAGGTGTTACACGTGACCGTATATATTCAGAAGCAGAGTGGTTAAATACGAGGTTTAACATAATAGATACAGGGGGTATAGAAATTGGAGATGAGCCCCTACTCGTTCAAATGAGACAGCAAGCCGAGATTGCTATCGACGAATCAGATGTCATAATCTTTATGATTGATGGAAGAGAAGGCGCAACCGCAGCAGATGAGGAAGTATCACGTATGTTATTTAAATCAAATAAACCTGTGGTGTTAGCGGTAAATAAGATGGATAATCCAGACATGAGAGATCGAATCTACGAGTATTACTCTTTAGGCTTTGGAGAGCCCTTTCCAATCTCAGGTACCCACGGTTTAGGCCTTGGGGATTTGCTTGATGAGGTAATCAAACATTTTCCAGAGCGTGAAATAGAGGATATCGACGATGACGTGATCCGCTTTAGCCTGATTGGCCGACCGAACGTAGGAAAATCCTCACTTGTAAACGCGATTCTGGGTGAAGAACGTGTCATTGTAAGTGACATTGCTGGAACAACAAGAGATGCCATTGATACGAATTTTACTCGTGATGGTGATGAATATGTCATTATTGACACGGCAGGAATGAGGAAACGCGGTAAGGTCTATGAAAAAACGGAGAAGTATAGTGTTTTGCGGGCACTTAAAGCTATTGAGCGGTCGGATGTTGTTTTAGTGGTATTGGATGCAGATTCAGGGATTATCGAACAGGATAAGAAAATTGCTGGTTATGCTCATGAAGCAGGGAAAGCTGTTATCATTGTCGTAAATAAGTGGGATACAGTAGAAAAAGATGATAAGACAATGAAAAAGTTTGAGGATAAGGTAAGGGATGGTTTTCAGTTTTTAGATTATGCCCCGATTGTCTTTTTATCTGCCATTACAAAGAAAAGAATACATACGTTAATGCCGAAAATTGTAGAGGCGAGCGAGAACCATGCGAAACGTGTACAAACGAACATCTTAAATGAAGTGATTGTAGATTCCCTAGCGATTAACCCTACTCCTTCGATTAAAGGAAGAAAGCTTAAAATCCTGTATGCTACTCAAGTGGCCGTGAAGCCGCCTACCTTCGTGGTATTTGTTAATGATCCAGAGCTTATGCATTTCTCTTATAAACGATTTTTAGAGAATCGCTTTCGGGAGGCTTTTGGTTTTGAGGGAACTCCAATAAAGATTTATGCACGTCAGAGGAAATGATAAGGAGGCTAGATGATGGGGAAAGTTGCTGTTTTAGGTGCAGGCAGCTGGGGAACTGCCTTAGCCTTAGTGTTAGGTGATAATCAACATGAGGTAAGACTTTGGACACATAGAAAAGAGCAGGCAAAAGAAATTAACGAAACCCATATGAATGAACGATACTTAAAAGGGATTGAGCTTCCCAAACAAATTACAGCCTACCATGATTTACAGAAGGCCATTAATGATGTGGAAGCCATTGTGCTTGTTGTGCCTACAAAAGCTATACGAGAGGTATGTCAACAGCTTAAAGGCCTTTTACATCATAAAGTAACCTTAATTCATGCGAGTAAGGGTATTGAGCCAGATTCGTTGAAGCGGGTTTCAGAGGTAATTGAAGAAGAACTGCCCAAGGACTTATATGGGGAAGTTGTCGTGCTTTCTGGACCAAGTCATGCTGAAGAGGTTGGGGCTAGACATCCAACCACAGTGACGGTTTCTTCTACGGATGAAACTCTTGCTCAGCATGCACAGGACCTTTTTATAAATGAAAGCTTTCGCGTGTACACCAATCCTGACATCGTAGGCGTAGAGCTTGGTGGAGCCTTGAAGAACATTATCGCATTAGGTGCGGGAATTTCTGATGGATTGGATTATGGAGATAACGCAAAAGCTGCTCTTATTACAAGAGGGTTGGCTGAAATTGCTCGACTTGGTTCTTCGATGGGAGCTAATCCCTTAACATTTGCTGGTTTAACCGGAGTGGGGGACTTAATTGTCACCTGTACCAGCTCCCACAGTCGAAACTGGAGAGCTGGTCACTTGTTAGGTAAAGGATATAAACTAGAGGACGTGTTAGACCAAATGGGCATGGTTGTGGAAGGTGTGAGGACGACGAAAGCTGCACACCAATTGTCAGCAGAACGTGGAATCGAAATGC
Organism: Salinibacillus xinjiangensis; assembly: GCF_009649735.1. GTDB lineage: Bacteria > Bacillota > Bacilli > Bacillales > Alkalibacillaceae > Salinibacillus > Salinibacillus xinjiangensis. The sequence goes on along the minus strand of NZ_WJNH01000005.1, from coordinate 32,146 downwards.
CGATTACAAATGGGATATACAACCTGCTTTTTAACCAAAAGAAACCAAAAGATGTTGTGGACCAGTTAATGAATAGGGGAAAAACCCACGAAGTTGAAGAATTACCAGATGATTTAAGTAATCAAACGCTTTAATCATCTCACACCCCTACATTCCTTGCATATAATATTGGTGAAACGCACTGACAAGGAGGTAGGGCTGTGGGAAAAGACTCTCAAAACAATTTATTTGGTCACATCGAAAACAATGCGAATATATCATCCAATGAAATACTGAAAGTTGCCGATTCGGTTAAAAATGCAGATTTTTCAGATGAAAAAACCGTTCGCAAACTGGTTCGTAAACTTTCAAAAATGGCAAATAAACCTTTACCAAAAGCGAAGGAAGACCAAATTGTTAATATGATCACAAAACAAAACATGCCAATGGATATGAACACACTGCAAAAGATGTTAAAGAAATAAAGATTGCTTGGGCACATGAGTATACAACAATATTCGTGTACGCATACAATAAACCGCAGCAATAAATCTAAATAGAGCTGCAAGGTAAGGGATAAATTTAGTTAGACCGAGGTGTTAGCCCCTTCACCTCGGTTTTTGCTTGCTTTTTAGAGTGGTACTGTTTTTCTATCCATAATATGTCTTGATATGATATAATATTGTCGAATTTTATACTTGATATAAGGTATCAAAATATAGGACAAGTATAAATTAGTGGTTTTAAAGGGCTTTAAAGGAGCGTTTAATGATGAGTCAGAGTATGTTAAAGATGTACATATCCTTTGCTGGAATGATCTTTTTATTTCTTGCAATCGGTTTAATTTATTTAAGTAGAAACAAACTGCAGGGATTCTTCAGTGTGATTACTGGTATTCTTGCTTACATATTTATGGTTGTAGGTGGAATTATCATTTTTTATATTGTATTTAGTGGACCAACTGCGTAATAGTAACGGAGGAATTCAGCATGAAACGATTATGGCTTATGATAATCAGTGTAGTAGGTATAGCAATGTTATCTGGTTGTTTATATCCTCAAGAAGAGCTTAAAAAGAATCAGGTGCCAGATGATTTACAACTTGAGGTAGTTCAACAAGCCGTGACAGACTTCCAAAAACAAAATAATGGACGGCTGCCAATCAAAACAAGAGACAGCGATACACCGACTTTTATTAAATACCCAATCGATTTTAAAAAGCTAAAACAAAATGGATTTTTAGCATCAACGCCTGGTAATGCCTATGAAGAGGGTGGGTATTTTCAGTATGTTATCTTAGATCCAGAAAATGAAGCCAACGTAAAATTAGTGGATTTACGTTTTGCTGAGAAATTAAGAGAATTAAATTTTCAAATAGAAATATATCGAAATGAAAATCTATACCCGCCATTTGGTGAAAAAATTACAAATGAGGTGTATAAGGTGAATGCCGAGAAATTAGGATTAGAGCATCCACCAGTGGTAAAAAGTCCATATTCAGGCTCTAATTTGCCCGTTGTGATGGATTCAAATGGTAAGCTATTTATTGATTATCGAATTGATTTATTTAAGGCCTTACAAGAACATAAGCACAATTATAAACCTGGAGACGATATCCGAATGATTTTGGCCGAGCATTATCCGATTGTACCAGCCTATTCTCTTCCGTATACAATTGAAAAGGGAGAACCTGTTTTTCAAACTAATAAAGAAAATTAATAGCAAAAATAGTAAAAAAGATGCCTATTAGAGGTATCTTTTTTTGTTTGGAGGAATATAGTGTATCATGTTCGGATGAATTTGCTCTGTTGGTATGCTGTTTTTATGCTTGTGCTAAAGAAAGAATATGAGGAAAACTAAGGTGGTGTTAGTAGAACGCATCAAAATCTAAAAAAATACATATGAATACCTATCGTTTTCCCATTTTAAAATATTTTAGTCATATTTTGATAGGACAACATCATAGACTTTTAGTGTCACAGAATTGTATTCGTGTTTTGTCTTTATTTTTCTATGAAGTTTATGTATCGGGAGGGGATCACTTGGAAAGAGTCGATATTTTTAAGGACATATCGAAACGTACCAACGGAGATATTTATCTTGGCGTCGTAGGAGCAGTTCGAACTGGTAAGTCAACATTCATAAAAAAGTTTATGGATTTAGTTGTTTTACCAAACATAGAAGATGAAGGAGAAAGGGCTCGAGCACAGGACGAATTACCTCAAAGTGCAGCTGGAAGAACAATAATGACGACTGAGCCGAAATTCATTCCGAATCAAGCTGTTTCCGTTAGTGTGGATGAAGGCTTAGACGTAAATGTACGTCTTGTTGATTGTGTTGGGTATACAGTTGATGGGGCGAGAGGATTTGAGGATGAGAACGGGCCTCGGATGATCAACACTCCATGGTATGAAGAACCAATTCCGTTTCACGAGGCTGCAGAGATTGGAACGAGAAAGGTTATTCAGGAACACTCCACCATTGGGGTAGTCGTAACGACAGATGGCTCTATTGGAGATATTCCTCGTGGGGATTACGAAGAGGCTGAGGAAAAAGTTGTTAGTGAATTAAAGGAAGTAGGCAAGCCTTTTATTATGGTGCTAAATAGTGTTCATCCTCATTCTCAAGAAACCGAGCTGCTAAGAGAAGAACTAAAAGAGAAATATGATATCCCAGTTGTCGCGGTAAGTGTTGAGGATATGCGTGAGCATGATGTTTACAATGTGCTACGTGAGGCCCTTTATGAATTCCCTGTTTTAGAGGTGAATGTGAACTTACCTAGCTGGGTTATGGTGTTGAAGGATGAGCATTGGTTAAAGAACCGTTATGAGGAAGCCATTCAGGACACTGTAAAGGATATTAAGAGATTAAGGGATGTAGACAGGGTAGTTGGACACTTCTATGACTATGACTTTGTTGAGAGGGCTCAAATTGCAGGAATGGAAATGGGTGAAGGAATTGCAGAAATTGACCTGCAAGCCCCAGATGAACTCTATGATCACGTTCTAAAAGAAATTGTCGGCGTAGAAATTAGAGGAAAAGACCATCTGTTAGAACTTATGCAAGACTTTGCAACTGCAAAACGCGAGTACGATCAAGTTTCTGAGGCATTAAGTATGGTAAAACAGACAGGTTATGGGATTGCAGCTCCTACACTCGAGGATATGGTGTTGGATGAACCTGAAATTATTCGTCAAGGCTCTCGATACGGAGTTCGGTTAAAAGCGGTTGCCCCGTCCATTCATATGGTTAAAGTAGATGTCGAATCTGAATTTGCTCCGATTATTGGAACAGAAAAGCAAAGTGAGGAGCTGGTTCGATACTTAATGCAAGATTTTGAGGAAGATCCACTATCGATTTGGCAATCCGATATCTTCGGTAGATCGTTAAGCTCCATTGTTAGAGAGGGTATTCAAGCTAAACTTTCTTTAATGCCTGAGAATGCTAGATATAAATTAAAAGATACATTAGAAAGAATCATTAACGAAGGCAGTGGCGGGCTAATCGCCATAATTCTATAAATAATAGTGTCATAATCAAAAAGCGGCTTAAGCCGCTTTTTTGTTTTGTCTAAATAAAGGGGATAAAGGTTGATATGACAAGGTTTTGCCATTGCTAACCTTGTCTATATTGTGGTATCATGCAGTTAAACAAAGCAAAAAAATGATAGGAAAAATAAACATATCTTGAAGAATTTTGGCTAAATTTATTGAAATTCCTCGTAAATTCGGTTAAGATAAGGCTTGTCACCATATTTGGTGGGCTTTTCAAGTATAAAATGTACTAAAATTGTTAACTAATGGAGTGATTGGAATTTTAGATTCCTGTTATTCTAACTAGATTGTTTGATTTTGGGAGGAGGTGAAAGACATGAACAAAACAGAACTAGTAAATGCAGTTGCTGAAAAAAGTGATCTTTCCAAAAAGGATGCTGCTACAGCAGTAGACGCAGTTTTCGAATCCATTACTGATTCATTAACAAGTGGAGACAAGGTTCAACTAATTGGTTTTGGTAACTTTGAAGTTCGTGAGCGTGCAGCTCGTAAAGGACGTAACCCACAAACTGGTGATGAAATCGAAATTCCAGCTAGCAAAGTTCCTGCATTCAAACCAGGGAAAGCCCTTAAGGATGCTGTAAAATAATATGTACATAGGGCTTTTTGAAAAAAGAGGGTATCCCCCTCTTTTTTTTATGGAAAAAATTTCATCATTTTGCCGTCTATCTGTCGTTCTGGGTCTTTTTTGGCATTTTTCAATAGATTATCGTTGTTGTTAATGTTAAAATATGAACGTAACAAAAAATGGCGGGTAAGGAGGAACTATATTTTATGAGTTCCAATACTTCAAATAATGATTTTTTTGTCATAAAAGCTTTAGAGGACGGGGTCAATGTGATTGGCTTGACTAGAGGTACAGACACCCGTTTCCATCATTCCGAAAAACTGGACAAGGGTGAAGTAATGATTGCTCAGTTTACGGAACATACATCTGCTGTAAAAATACGTGGTAAGGCATTAATTCAAACAAGCCACGGAGAGATGAACAACGAGGCAGAGTGATGGTTTCTCTGCTTTTTATATTTATTACGGTTTAGAATGAGAAACTAAACCCTTGTGACATAATAAGTATTAAAGCGTCTGTTAAGAAGGGTCAAGGTGATTTGAGTTGGATCCCATTGTGATGCAAAATATAAAAGATAAATTAACAAAATATATGTCTGAACCTTTTCAGGAATTACCGCAAGAAGAGGCAATCATTTCTGATGATAAAATTTTATTTTTACATTCTATATTAACCGAAGCGGGCATTGAAAATCATGATAAAGAAAAATATATTTTAGCAACTATGCTGGTTCAAACAGCATTAGATATTCACGACTTTGTTGCAATTCAAAATGCTGATCAAACGAATTCTTTTAAGTCTGATAAACAAATGACGGTTTTAGCTGGTGACTTATATAGCGGACTATTCTACCATATTTTGTCAAATATAGAGGATATCCAGATGATTGGTGTTTTGTCTAGAGCCATTCGAGATATAAATGAACGGAAAATGATCATTTATCAGAGTGATATACATTCCATTAATCATCTTTTAGAGGAATTAAAAGAGGTTGAATCAGCCTTAGTTGTACAGGTAGCCAATTACTTTGAGGTTTCCGGTTGTAACATTGCTATTCAAAATTGGCTCCTTATGAAAAGATTATCATTAGAGTTAAGGCTTTATCAGAAACAGAACCAATCATCTGTTATTGGTCTGTTAACACAGAGGAATACCGAACAAGACGTCATTCGTATGTTCGAAAATATGATTCCGAGACTGGCCATGAAATTAGAATCTTATATAGATGATTTACCTGCAAAATTTGGAGAATTAAAGACCTTATTAAATCAGGAATTAAAAAATGTATCCTGGAAACAAGGTCTCGTATTGGGGGAAGGGTAAGCTATGGACCAGCGATCAAAAGCAGAGAAAGTCCACCATGTGTTCGAAAAGATATATGATAAATATGATGTGATGAATTCGGTTATTTCATTTCAACGACATAAAGCATGGCGCAAGGATGTCATGAAAAGAATGAATGTAAAACCTGGTGATCATGCCCTAGATGTCTGTTGTGGTACGGGTGATTGGACGTTTGCATTAGCAAATGTTGTTGGGGAAAAGGGTAAAGTCGTTGGTCTAGACTTTAGTCAGAATATGCTTTCAATAGCTAAAGAGAAATTAACACATGAGACTCTCCCTCAAGCATCTTTTGTTCATGGGGATGCAATGAACCTTCCATTTGAAGATCATACTTTTGATTATGTCACAATTGGATTTGGTCTTCGTAACGTTCCGGACTATTTACACGTACTAAAAGAAATGACCAGAGTTGTCAAACCTGGCGGGAAAGTGGTGTGCTTAGAAACCTCCCAACCTACCATCCCTGTATATAGGCAATTATATTATTTTTATTTTAAATTTATTATGCCATTCTTCGGTAAGTTATTTGCGAAGAGCTATCAAGAATATGCTTGGCTTCATGAATCAGCAAAAGATTTTCCTGACCGTAAAGCGTTAAAAGAACTTTTTCAACAGGCGGGATTGGAGAATATCCAAATCAAAAGCTATACCGGCGGTGTTGCAGCCATGCATCTTGGGGTAAAGCCAAATAATGGTCAATAGATAATAGAAAATTAGGTGAGCTACATGAAACTATCTACCTCTTATCAATTTATTACAAAAGATTTAAACAAAATTGAATCAGAGCTACTATCCATTGTACAAGCAGATCACCCTGTTTTGCGTGCTGCATCAACGCAACTTTTGAAAGCAGGTGGAAAAAGAATCCGACCTGTTTTTGTTTTGTTGGCGGCTAAATTTGGCCACTATGATTTTGATAAAATTAAGCATGTTGCAACTTCTTTTGAATTGCTGCACATGGCGTCACTTGTGCACGATGATGTGATCGATAATGCGCATATCAGGAGGGGCCGGGAAACGATTAATGCCAAATGGGATAATCGAGTGTCCATGTATACAGGGGATTATATGTTTGCACAAGCACTAGAAAGCCTCTCTTCTATAGATGATCCTAAAGCCCATCAAATTTTATCCAAAACCATGGTAGAGCTATGTCGAGGTGAGATTGAACAGCTTAAGGACCAATATAATCTTAATCAAAATTTACGGACCTATTTAAGACGAATTAAGCGTAAGACTGCACTTCTAATAGCGAGCAGCTGCCATTTGGGTGCCATAGTATCAAAGGTAGATGCTCCTTATGAAAAGGCTCTATTAAGATACGGATATTATATTGGTATGTCCTATCAAATTATAGACGATATTTTAGATTTTACGGCCACACCTGAAAAGTTGGGTAAACCAGCAGGAAGTGATCTGTTCCAAGGAAACATTACGCTGCCGGTTTTATATATGCTTCAGGAAGGGGATTTTAAACAACGCTTAGAAAAAGGCTTTGAAAAATCTCATTACTATAACGATTTCGAATTATTATCTGAAATTGTTCAAGAAATCAAACATTCTCATGTGATAGAAGAGTCCTATCGTGTAAGTGAGATGTATTTACAAAAGGCCTATAAAGAACTAGAGATTTTTCCAAATAATAAGGCTAAAAAAGCGATGATGGAAATTGCTAAATATATTGGCCGTAGAAGTTTTTAATGGTTAACATCTCCACAATTATTCGAATATTTGTTGAAAAACAATTGTCAAAGAACGTAATATTTGTTAGAATTTTAACGGCTTGAAGCGTTTTCACAAATACATAAAAAGAGGTGTTTAAAGTGGAGAAAACTTTTTTAATGGTAAAACCAGACGGAGTACAACGTGAACTAGTAGGGGAAATTGTTTCACGCTTTGAAAAAAAAGGCTTTCAGTTAGTGGGAGCTAAGTTAATGCAAATAACAAAAGAGCTTGCTGAAGAGCATTATGGCGAGCATAAGGACAAGCCATTTTTCGGTGAGTTAGTAGGATTTATCACTTCTGGGCCAGTTTTCGCTATGGTTTGGGAAGGTGAAAATGTAATCGCTACAGCACGTCAAATGATGGGTAAAACCAACCCACAAGAAGCGGCACCAGGAACCATTCGTGGTGACTACGGCGTAACAGTAGGAAAGAATGTTATTCACGGTTCTGATTCTCCTGGAAGTGCAGAGCGTGAAATTAATTTATTCTTTGAAAACGATCAAATCCTATCTTACACAAAAGATAGCAATCAGTGGGTTTACTAATACAGAGCAAAAGGCCAGTTAACAGCTGGTCTTTATTTCACTATTAGGGTTGAGAAGGGGAACATTCATGAGTGATTATGGGGAATTTATTGATTTAGTTCATAAGCGGACAGGCATTAATCTCTCACTATATAAAGAAAAACAAATGAAACGAAGATTAACCTCCTTAAAAGTAAAACGAGAATGTCAAACCTTTGTAGAATATTATCAGCTCCTATTACGGAATCAGGAATACTGGAATGAGTTTCTAGACCGGATTACGATTAATGTGTCTGAATTCTATCGCAATCGTAATCGGTGGGATGTATTGGAGCAAACCATCATTCCTGCCTTGTTAGCTAGAAAGAAAAAATTAAAGATTTGGAGCGCGGCCTGCTCAACAGGCGAAGAACCGTATACGATTGCTATGGTTCTCAGCCAGCTCACCTCCCTGCATCAGGTTGAAATTTTGGCTACAGATCTAGATGAAAAGGCATTGGAGTTTGCAAAAAAGGGCATTTATCCTAGTAAATCGTTAAAGGAAATTCCAGATTCGGTTCGAGAGCAATTTTTCACCAAAAAAGATGATCAGTATTACATTGATTCAAAGCTTAAGAGTGTTGTTACATTTAAACGTCATAATCTACTTAAGGACCGATACGAACGAGGCTTCGATTTAATTGTGTGCCGAAATGTTCTCATTTACTTCACAGACGAGGCCAAAACTACTATCTACCAAAATTTTAGCCAATCATTGAGAGAGGGTGGAGTATTGTTTGTGGGAAGTACAGAACAAATTTTTAATCCCAAGCTCTATCAATTTCAAACGATTGAGACATTTTTTTATGAAAAAATAAAATCAAGGAATTAGTAAATAACACTTGAGGAATCAGGTGTTATTTATTTTTTGGGAGGGTGGGGTGAGTGGATGCTGTAGATGTTCCTTTTTTGGTTGAAGTATTGGTGTCAAGTGCTAAACATGCTGTGGGAAAAGCTAAAGACTGGCTGAAATGCTAAAGATGCTTCATGAGTTGCTGAAGCTTGAAGTGCGTATGCTAAAATGGACGCCAACAATGCTAGAGTTTCCTTGAAAAAAACTAAAGCCCAACTATGTCCCACTTCACTCACGTCCAATTTATGCCGACACCTAGCCTATAATCATCTATTTTTTAAAAATTCTTGTTACTTAGCAAACACAAAAGTACGAGTCTATGATATAGTAATAAAAATACATACGTATACATAAATAGGAGGTATCGCTCTTGAGATATTTAACAGCAGGTGAATCTCATGGAAAACAGTTAACAACGATCATAGAAGGTGTTCCTTCAAACTTACCACTTCTAGCGGAGGACATAAGTGAGTCTCTTCTTAGACGACAAAAGGGACATGGTCGTGGGAGAAGAATGCAAATTGAAAAGGATTTAGTTGAAATCAAGGGTGGAGTCCGTCATGGTTATACATTAGGCTCTCCGATTTCACTTGTAATTGAAAATGATGATTTTAAACATTGGCGAAATATAATGGGCGAGCATCCGATTGATGAGGATGAAGAGGTCAAACGTCAAATTACGCGCCCACGCCCAGGTCATGCCGATTTAAATGGAGCAATGAAGTATGGTCATAGAGATATGAGAAACGTTTTGGAACGCTCATCTGCAAGAGAAACAGCTGCACGCGTTGCTGCTGGAGCTGTTGCCAAGAAGATTTTACATGAGCTTGGTATTCATATTGTAGGCTATGTGAAGGAAATTGCAGGCATTCGCGCACAGGATGTTGAGATGTCCCTTAAAGAAAAGCAAGAAGTATCAGAGGCCTCTCCAGTTCGAACATTAGATCAACAAGTAGAACAGGAAATGATGGATGCTATTGACCAAGCAAAAAAAGATGGAGATTCCATTGGTGGTGTTTGCGAAGTAGTGGTAGAAGGAATGCCAGCAGGGGTAGGCTCCTATGTTCACTATGATCGCAAGCTAGATTCCCGTATTGCGGGTGGAGTTGTAAGCATTAATGCCTTTAAAGGGGCTGAGTTTGGAATTGGCTTTGAAGCGGCACGTAAAAATGGTAGTGAGGTTCATGATGAAATTCTATGGAATGAAGAACAGGGCTATCACCGTCGCACCAATCGTTTAGGTGGCTTTGAAGGCGGTATGACAACAGGTATGCCAATTATTGTACGAGGTGTCATGAAGCCAATCCCAACACTTTATAAGCCATTACAAAGTGTTGATATTGAAACAAAAGAACCATTCCAAGCAAGTATTGAAAGGTCTGATTCCTGTGCTGTACCAGCTGCATCGGTTGTAATGGAGCATGTGGTTGCTTGGGAAGTGGCGAGAACACTGTTAGAGCAGTTCCCACATGATCAATTTCCAAAATTAAAGAAAGCTATCGAGGAATATCGTGAAGAAATCAGGTGTTTTTAATGCAGACATTAAAAGTTTCCTCATCACAAGGGGAGTACAACGTTTATATTGGGAAGGGGATCCGATTTAAAATCGACCAGCTTTTACCCAAATCGTATGAAAAAATTCTTGTAATCACTGACGATACAATTGAACGGCTGGGTTATTTACAGGATATTTGTGAGCCCCTCCATCAATCAGGTGCTAACATTTATTCCTATACCGTACCATCAGGAGAGCAGTCCAAAAGTATTCAGCAGTATGAACAGCTTCTAACCTATGCGATTGAAAAAGCCTTAGATCGACATTCACTAATTATCGCCATTGGTGGTGGAGTAGTCGGGGATTTGGCTGGTTTTGTGGCAGCAACCTTTATGAGAGGGATTGATTACATTCAGGTTCCGACTACGATTTTGGCCCATGACAGTAGTGTCGGCGGAAAGGTGGCGATTAACCATCCATTGGGGAAAAATTTAATCGGCTCCTTTCACGCTCCAAAGGGTGTGATTTACGATTTAGAAACACTGGACTCCTTATCGTTAGTAGAAAAACGATCTGGCTTTGCTGAAGTGATCAAGCATGCTCTCATCCGGGATGAAGAGCTTCTTGAGCTTTTAATGAATCAGGTAGATTCGTTAGAAAATATAGACTATGATATTCTCCACCAAGCTATTTATAAAGGAATTGAAATTAAAGCGAACATCGTTGCTGAGGACGAGCGAGAAAAGGGGATTCGTAGCTATTTAAATTATGGACACACTTTAGGTCACGCCATTGAGACAGAGGCAGGTTATGGTAAAATCACGCATGGTGAGGCCATAGCAATTGGGATGTTATTTGCACTCAGGCTTAGCGAGAAAAGCTATCAAATCGATTTACCAATAGCTAGGATTCAACAATGGTTCATTCGCCTACAATATCCATTAAAAGAGATAGGATCATTACAAGTAGATTCACTGGTTGAGAGAATGAAAAATGATAAGAAAAATAAGCAAGGAAAAATTCGGATGGTCTTATTAGAGGATGTTGCATCTCCACAATTAGTAACCATTCAGGAAGATGTATTGGCCGCTGAATTATCAATTTTTATCAATGAGGTGATAGGGAATGATAAGGGGAATTAGAGGAGCTACTACTGTATCTGAAAATAAAGCCGAAGATATTCACCAAGCAACAAAACACTTACTCATCGATGTTGCAGAAAAAAATGATATTTTGCCAGAAGATATAGTATCTGTCTTGATTTCGGTTACGCCTGATTTAACAGCTGCTTTTCCAGCAAAGGGAATGCGGTTAATTGACGGGTGGACCTATGTTCCTGTCATGTGTACGACCGAAATACCTGTGCCTAATGCACTTGAAAAATGTATTCGAGTGATGGTTACCGCACAAACCGATTTAAAGCAAAAGGATGTTACCCATATCTACCACAGAGAGGCAAAACAACTACGTCCAGATTTGGTGAAGTAAAGGAGGCTATACGCTTGAGAACAAAACAATCGATTCCAGCATTAAAGCCTTATCAGCCTGGTAAGAGCATTGATGAAGTAAAAAAAGAACATAATCTCTCACGCATTGTGAAGCTAGCATCCAATGAAAACGTATATGGACCTTCACCACATGTTATAGAAAAGCTTGGCAACTTTGCTCAGGAAATTCAGCTGTATCCAGATGGTTACGCAGAAAAACTAAGGGAAAGGGTTTCTGAATATCTACAGGTCGACATGGACCAATTAATCTTTGGGGCAGGCTCCGATGAAATTGTGCAGATGATTTGCCGCACTTATTTGGAGGCAGGAACTAATACGGTCATGGCTCATCCAACCTTTCCACAATATAAACATCATGCAACAGTAGAAGGGGCTGAGGTTCGGGAAGTTCCCGTTAAAGATGGGCATCATCAATTAGAAAAAATGCTCCAGTACATTGATGAAAACACAAGAGTGGTTTGGCTATGTACGCCAAATAATCCAACTGGCAGTTATATCAATGAGCAAGAACTGAACCATTTTGTGCAAGAATGTCCAAAACACGTTTTAATCGTGATAGATGAGGCTTACTATGAATTCGTCATGTCAGGGGATTACCCAGAGACGATTCCTTATCTAAAAGACCATGAAAATATGATCATATTACGTACGTTCTCAAAGGCTTATGGTCTTGCAGGCTATCGTATAGGATATGGAGTCGGTTCAACGGATATTATCCGCTATTTAAATACAATTAGAGGTCCTTTCAATGTAAGCTCGATTGGACAATATGCAGCCTTAGTAGCATTAGAGGATCAAGATTATATTGAACAGATAAGACAGCTGAATGCTAAGACCCGCAAGCAAGTTGAACGTTTTTGTAAGGAAAATGATTTAGCTTATGATCAATCAGAAACGAATTTTTTACTTATACATCTGCCGAAATCTGGCTTAGAGGTTTCAGAGCAATTACTAAGTAATGGATTTATTGTCAGACCAGGTGAATTGTTAGGCGTTGAACAAAGCATGCGAGTAACCATAGGAAAAGAAGAGGACATGAAAGAGTTTACGAGTGTCCTGCAAAACTGTTTGCAAAATTAAGGAGAGTCGAGTGTAGATGAGTAGAGTTTTCATAGTAGGGTTAGGTTTAATTGGCGCGTCACTTGTGAAAAATATTAAATTTAATCAACCAAATAGCTATATTTATGGACTAGATTTAAATGCTGAAACGATAGAGCGCGCCTTAAAATATAATATCATTGATGAATCGGTTGACTCTTTTGAAGAGGGTGTTCAAAAGGCGGATGTCGTTATTTTGGGGACACCGATACATATTACGATTGATTACATTAATCAGCTACAAACAATCCCTGTCACGACGGAAAAAATTGTAACAGATGTATCCTCTGTAAAGGGTTCGATTATGAAGGTAGCGAAACAAATCGAGAACCCTAATATTAAGTTTATTGGTGGACATCCTATGGCGGGGTCCCATAAACAAGGCATTGAAGCGGCGAAGAGTCATTTGTTTGAAAATGCTTATTATATATTGATCCCTGCTCGAGATGGCTTTGAATCACAAATAGCGATTTTAAAGGAACTCCTTAAAAATACGAAAAGCTACTTTGTAGAATTAACGGAAAAAGAACATGACAAGATGACTGGGATTGTATCTCATTTTCCGCATTTGATTGCCTCATCTTTGGTCCATCAAGCGAGAAATTGGCAGGATGAGTATCCTTTCCTCCCCCAATTGGCGGCAGGTGGATTTCGGGACATTACAAGGATTGCTTCAAGTAATCCCGATTTGTGGCAGGATATTCTGTTTCAAAACAAAACAGAAATGGTACAGTTTTTAGATGAGTGGATTGAAGAGATGGATAAGGTTAAAGGTTTACTGGAAACAGATCAACGAGGAGATGTTCGAGAATATCTGGACCGGGCAAAAATTTACCGAGACGGTCTCCCGAAAAAGAAAAAAGGTGCTCTGCCTAACTTTTATGACATCTATGTTGATATTTTTGACCAACCAGGTGAATTGTATAAAGTTATTAAACGGCTGGCCGAATATGAATTAAACATTACGAATATTCAAATCTTGGAAATTAGAGAAAATATGACGGGAGTACTGCGGTTGACCATGCAAACCGAAGAGGAGCAGCTAGCGGCCATGAAAGTACTTGAAAGTCATCAATATGAGGTTTCATTAGAAGAATAAAAAGAGGTTGTGATTGTGGTGAAAAACATTCATTTAAATAATGTCTCATTACGTGGAGCTTTACAGGTGCCTGGGGACAAGTCCATGTCTCATCGCTCCGTAATCTTTGGTGCTTTGGCAAAAGGAAAGACAGTCATTCATCAGTTTTTATTAGGTGAGGACTGCTTGCGAACAGTAAAAGCATTTGAGCAAATGGGTGTTCGAATTGAACAAACAGGTCAAACGATAGAGATTGAGAGTAAGGGAGCCTATCAATTAAAAGAGCCACTCTATCCTATTGATTTTGGGAACTCTGGAACCACTGCTCGATTGATGCTAGGTGTATTAGCAGGTCAGCCATTTCATTCTGTCCTTGTAGGAGATGATTCCCTGTCAAAACGACCTATGGACCGTGTGACTGTTCCGATTCAGGAAATGGGAGCACAAACAGACGGCAGATTGGGTGGTAAATTTTTACCGATGAGTATAAGAGGGGGACAGCTATCCCCCATGACATATGAGCTACCAGTAAATAGCGCTCAAGTGAAATCAGCCGTTTTATTAGCTGGGTTATTTGCTAAGGGTACAACAACTGTCATTGAACCTACAGCAACAAGAGATCACACAGAACGAATGATTCGAGCCTTTGGCGGGGAAATCTCACGTGAGGGTCAGCACATTTCCATACAGGGCGGTCAAGAGCTACAGGGTACCGAATTGACAATACCTGGTGATATTTCATCGGCTAGTTTCTTTGTTACAGGTGCAATCCTGGCTAATAATAGTCAGTTAGTGATTCAAGGAGTTGGCCTAAATGAAACAAGAACGGGAATCTTAGATGTATTAAAACAAATGGGAGCACAGATCACGCTTGAGCAAACGGAAAGTATTGGCGATGAACCAGTTGGCAATATACATGTTGAAACTAGTTCACTTAAAGGGATTACCATCTCGGGTGATATGATTCCGCGTGTTATTGATGAAATTCCGTTACTAGCTTTAGCGGCTACGCAGGCAGAGGGAGAGACCATTATTCGTGATGCAAAAGAGCTTCGCTTTAAAGAAACAGATCGCATTGAGGCTGTTGTACAAGTGTTGTCTGTTTTAGGCGCCAAAATTACAGCATTAGATGATGGCATGAAAATTACAGGTCCTACAGCACTGAAAGGGGGACAGGTTTCATCCTATGGTGACCACCGGATTGGGATGATGGCAGCTATTGCCTCTTTTATTACACAAGAGGAAGTGGCAATTGAGAATCCGTCCTGCATTAATATTTCATATCCGAACTTCTTTGAACATTTAGATTCAATAACAAAATGAGTATAATTAGTGTTGAGTCTTCATATTTTGTATCAACCGATGAAGGGGGGCAAAATGTGAAGGCTTATTTTTTTAAGCGGATGCCCGTTTGGATTGAGAACGATTGGGAACAGAAGGATATTGTATTTACAAAAGAAAAATTTGTTCCTAAACATTACGTAAACCAACTCCCAAAGCGTCAAATCCACGCCAATATTTTTCAAATGACTCCTGGAAATGTCTATGTAGATAACGAATTCCCTTTATCCTCCAAAGCCTTACGAGATCATCATGTCAGAAGGTATTTATATCAAGGCTGCTCTCTTCTTCTCTCCTCAATTGATTTAGAAAGAACTTACAATTGGAAGGATCTTTTTCAAGAATATAAGCAAGAATTAGCTGGGATTGCCATTGATCATATAGTCGTCCCTAAAATCAATCTAAAATATCTAACAGCAGAAATGGTCCGATACTTCGCCCTACAACGCACTCCTTTTATATTAGTGTACACAAGTGAAGATTTAGACCTCGATCATGTTAAATGGGGTTGGTTAAATCAAATGCAGAGCATATCCCAGATTCCACTGGCATGTCTTGAACACCCAAATTCGACTACATTGTTTAAATTCATGCATAAGCATTCCCTCCACACCCTCCCTGAAATCATTTCAGTACATCCTCTATCAAAAGAAAGTCTCACATTAACAGGAATTTCACCAAAGAAAGGCGAATTACAAATATATGGAGATGCTGATTTTAATCTCCATGTTCCATCAAATCGAGGGAATATCAACCTTCAAAATCCATATATTTCGATTATAAGAGGGAACGTGGTAAAATTGAACCAAACCGTATATGACCAAAAAGGCTTTGGTCAATACTTTGAAATCATGAATAAACCTTAGCAAAATAGACAGAAGACAAAAGGAAGGATTGCAATATGCATATCATAGAAGAAGCACAGCACCTTATTGAAGAAGGCCAGACAGAGAAAGGATTAGAGCTTTTAGAATCCTATGAATCTGAGGCAAATGATGATGAAAAATTTACCATGGCTCTCCTCTATCACCAACTAGGATTATTAAATCAAGCCGAAAAGCTATTTAGTGAATTATGGAGCAAATATCCAAATGAAGGAGAGCTCATGCTTTATTTAGCTGACATCTATGTTGATCAGGAAAAAGATGAAGAGGCCATTGAACTATTGAGTCAGTTAAATCAAGAGGATGATTTCTATGTCCAATCCTTAATTCAACTAGCAGATTTATATCAGTCACAGGGCTTATTTGAGGTTGCAGAGCAAAAGCTGCTCGAGGCAAAGAAACAATTACCAACAGAACCACTGATCGATTTTGCATTAGGTGAATTGTTGTTTGCATCAGGTGAATATTTGAAAGCCATACCTTATTATGAGAAAGCATTAAAGACAAACACTCACTTTAATGATGTGGATATTACACATCGTTTAGCAGAGGCTCTAGCACTCACAGGGAAATGGGAAGAGGCCTTAGAATACTTCCAGAACTCTTCTAATTTAGATAATCCAGACGTATTATTTCGTTACGGATTTACGGCTTATCAGTCAGAGCGAAGTGATATCGCGATAAACATGTGGGAACAGCTAATCGAACTAGATCCCTCATATAGCTCCGTGTACTTTTTACTAGCACAAGCCTATGAAGAGGAGGGCATGTTAGAAAAAGCATATGAAACAGCCCAAAAAGGCTTGAAAGAGGACGAATTAAATAAAGAGTTGTTTTATTTTGCTGGACAAGTCGCCAACCAATTAGGGAAACAAACAGAGGCATTTTCACATTTACAAGAGGCGATTGCGATCGATCTTGGCTACAAAGAGGCAGTCATTTCCCTTATTGATTTATATAAAAAGCTAGAGGAATATGAACAAATTAAAGATTTAGTTGAAGAGCTGAATCGTGAAGGGGAAGGCGATCCGCTGTATCAATGGGAATTAGCAAGGGCAAATTATGAATTAGAAGAATTTGATTTAGCATTAAACAACTACCATGAAGCATATAATGCATTTACAAGCGATGCAGATTTCTTAAAAGAATATGGCTATTTTCTAGTAGAAGAAGGGAGGATGGATGAAGCCTATCAAGTCTTAAGCAAGTATATGACCATTGAGCCATCTGACACAGAAGTAGAGGAGTTCTTACTCCGTTTAAACCAATAAGTTGTCTGCGGGTTAGCTAGTTTTCAATGCAAGGATGTCTAGCTTAAGCGTACTTGCGCTTTTCTAATTGGAGGGAGGGATTTGATTCATGACCGTATCGGTACTACAGAAAAAAAGATTTATTAATTGGTTTCTTAATAATTATCAGTTAAAGCGAAGAGAAAGTGTATGGATACTGAATTACTTAATGAACCATGAACGAGTATTAAAACACGTTCATTTTGTTGAAGAAGCAAGGCTTTGTCCTAAGGGGGTTATTATCTCAACAAAATGCGTAGACGATCCTCCATTTCGATTTTACAAAGAACAAGTGATGACATCTGATCCTGAAAAATCGTTCCATGATATCCGATTAAATGACCACGAAACCATTTATATTCAACTTAATTTTTCCAATGCAAACCAATGCTATCGATATGCCGGAGTGCTTGAAGAAAATCCTTATTTACCAGAGGATTACTTTATCACCGAAAAGGATCAAAGAGCAGCAGAAGATTTGTTAAATCATATGGTTTATGAATTTCAAGTTAAAAAAATTCAAGAACAGATAGATCAAGCACTGGATGAGGGAGATAGAGAGAGATTCCATGACCTGATCCAGCAACTGAATCAATTAGCAGATGAAAAATGTATTAAATAAAATTACTCCTTACATAGGGAGTAATTTTTATTTTTGTACGGACCCGTGTGGTGTGGGTTGGTTTGCGGGTTTAGCGAATGGAAGGGCAACTTTGGGATTAATGCCGCGAACTTTAGTATTATCGTGAGGAACTTTAGCTGACTAACGGTTAGGTTCAGCATATAGAGGGGGACTCAGCATTTACGTGGTGTACTTCGTCATTTTGGGAACAATCTTTAGCATATTCTCGGCTCGAGCACTGATGTTTAGCAATTAGAGGACGAACTTTAGTTAACAACGCTGAAACATTAGCATATGCAGAGTGAACTATAGCTAAGTAAGGGTTATCTTCAGCATAACGAGTAGTTTTCAGCATATTGATGACGCACTTCATCAAATCGGACCTAAACATTAGCATTTCCGCACACGCGATCGGACTTTAGCAATTGCAAGAGCAACTTCAGCATTATGCTCTTGATTATCAGTAACTCCTATATTATCTTCAGCCAATGAAGCCTCAACTTCAGCTAAATCATCAATCTTCAGCATTTAGTCGCCACTCTTTAGTAATTTAAGCTCGATCTTTAGCTTCCGCCCGCTTTGCCACCCCCTGCGCCATCCCCCAGCCAAATATCCTAAAGCCCACTTAAAAACAACAAAATCCATCCATAAACTTCATTTTTCAATGAAAAAAGTTTAACTTCATGAATAGTTTTAGTAAAATGTAGTAGAAAATATAGATATAGAGGTGTAAGGAATGAAATGGAAACGGCAAGACATGCAGCAGTACCTTAAGTCTAAGGAATACATCGACACAGCCATTGTTCCACTTCTCCCGTTTTCGATGGAGGGGAATGACGAAGACCTTTTGTCATTAACGTACCAACACGAGGTGATGGATGTTTTTACAGAACGCCTCGAAAAGGAATACAAAGGGAGAATTTTTCGTTTCCCTACCTATTCCTATTTAGCTACAAGTAAGATAGAGGATGAAGTTGAACGGCTAAATGGGTATTATGAACAATTGAAAACACAGCCATTTCAGTTTGTTTTTTATTTAACCTTCGATGCGAAGTGGAAAAAACATGAGAAAAACCTAGAAGGTCAATTGCTATGGTTACCTATTCTAAAAGATGGTGATATTCATCAGGAAGAAACGAAGAAGGTTATTTTAGACCAAAACGAGCAAATCACAGATCTTATCCGTGCTTATTGGTCAGAAACGTGAGAGTTAGGACTCTAGTATGAAAGAAGTTGTTTTATCTTATACTAAAATGGTACATGCCCAATATTTTTCCACGATAAGGAATATTCACTAGTTATAGGAGTACAATGCTTTTGTCATGGGGTTCATAGTATACTTCATTATTTTGAAAAGAAACCTAGCACAAAATTGTGAATTTGATTGACCATATTTCAAGTTTGCGCTATCATTGTAATGTCCTAGTAAGCATGTATACAATTAATGACCCTGATCGTTGAAATATATGAGAAGAGGGGGGAAAAGCAAAATGAGTAAAGACAAGAAGAATCAAGTTTCCCGTCGGCAGTTTCTAAACTACACGTTAACAGGCGTTGGAGGTTTTATGGCTGCTGGTATGTTAGCACCAATGGTTCGGTTTGCAATTGATCCAGTATTACAACCAGATGAGGGTGGAGAATTTGTATCTGCCAAAATCTCTGAGGAAGATATTACGACTGAACCAAAAAGAGTAGCCTTCAATGTTGAACAAGTTGATGCTTGGTATGAATCAACAGTTGAAAAGGTTGCTTGGGTTTATAAGCAAGAGGATGGAAGTATTATTGCTCTCGATCCAACCTGTACTCACTTAGGTTGTTTTGTAGGCTGGAATGATAATGAAAATTATCCTGAACACTTCTATTGCCCTTGTCATGATGGGTTGTACACAAAAGATGGTGTAAACGTACCAAACACACCACCTACAGCTCCATTGGCTGTTTATGAACACAAAATTGAAAATGGAATTCTTTATCTAGGAAAAGCTATACCAAGAGAGGAGGCGTAATACATGTTGCAAAAGATTTATGACTGGATTGATGAGCGCGTAGATATAACCCCAATATGGCGTGATATTGCAGATCATGAAGTTCCTGAGCATGTAAACCCGGCTCACCACTTCTCTGCATTCGTATATTGTTTTGGTGGTTTAACATTCTTTGTAACGGTAATCCAAATCCTATCAGGAATGTTTCTAACCATGTATTACGTACCCGATATTGAAAATGCGTGGAACTCAGTCTTTTACCTACAGCAAGAAGTAGCACACGGACAAATCGTTCGTGGCATGCATCACTGGGGTGCAAGTGTTGTTATAGTGATGTTGTTTTTACATACGTTACGTGTTTTCTTCCAGGGTGCATACAAGAAACCACGTGAATTAAACTGGATTGTTGGTGTACTTCTATTTTTCGTTATGTTAGCGCTTGGACTTACAGGTTACTTACTTCCATGGGATAACAAAGCGTTATTTGCAACTCAGGTAACATTACAGATTGCTGAAAGTGTGCCATTTATCGGGGAAGACCTAAAAATACTATTAGCCGGAGATCCTGAAATTGTCGGAGCTCAGACTCTTACAAGGTTCTTTGCGATACACGTATTCTTCCTACCTGCAGCACTATTTGCCTTAATGGCTACTCACTTTATCATGATTCGTCGTCAAGGTATCTCAGGACCATTGTAAGATTCAATTGAGTGAATAAAGGAGGGATTACTGTGCATAGAGGAAAGGGCATGAAATTTGTTGGCGACTCACGTGTCCGTGAAAACGATGATCGCCATATACCGAAAGATTATTCGGAATATCCAGGAAGAACAGAACCATTCTGGCCGAACTTCCTATTGAAGGAATGGCTAGCAGGCGCTGTGTTTCTCGTTGGATTTTTATGTTTAACAGTTGCGGCTCCTGCCCCGCTTGAAAAATTGGCAGATCCGTCAACTCCAGGTTATATACCTTTACCAGACTGGTATTTCTTATTCTTATACCAATTATTAAAGTACCCATTTGCAAGTGGTGATTGGGTTGTTGTTGGTACAGTGATTATACCAGGACTTGCCTTTGGTGCATTAATGCTTGCACCGTTCCTGGATAAAGGACCAGAACGTAGACCAACTCGTCGTCCCATTGCTACTAGCCTAATGCTTATTGGGATTGCTGCTGTCTTTTGGTTAACTTGGGAAGCGGCTGACCACGTAGATTGGGAAACTCGTGCAGAAGCAAACAAAATTGTCGAGAGTGTTGAAATTGATAAAGAGAGTGAAGGCTATCAAATATACTCTCAACAAAGCTGTATCAATTGTCATGGTGAAAACTTAGAAGGTGTGAGTGGACCGCCGCTTCTTGATATTGACCACACAGCTGACGAAATTAAAGACATTGCTGTCAATGGTATAGGTAGTATGCCAGCAAACGCATTTGAAGGGTCTGACGAAGAACTACAAAAGCTTGCTGATTTCATTATTTCTTTAAATGAAAAATAATCTACTCAAAGAGAAAGCTGACTTGTATAGAGTCAGCTTTTCTTCATACATAAGGAGTTATCACAATGTTTAAGATATTGCTCATGGACAAGCGCATATTGGTCTTATTATTTGTCATTAATTTATTAGGTACAATTTATGGCTATTTATGGTATGGAAGTCAATTGTCCGTAACTCCAGCAAAATTTCTGATTTTTGTTCCTGACAGTCCAACGGCTAGCCTGTTTTTCGTCATTGTACTTTTGTATTTTATTTTAGATAAAAATGCACCTTACATCGAAGCGTTAGCCTTTATCACACTAGTAAAGTACGGAGTCTGGGCTGTCATCATGAATATATTAACGATGCAAATAAGTGGTGGGCTTAGTATGGCGGGCTATATGTTAATTTTTTCACATGGGGCAATGGCTATTCAGGCTATGATCTATGCCCCTTTTTATAAAATCAAATTGCGTCATTTAGCTGTCGCGGCAATCTGGACCCTCCATAATGATGTCATTGATTATGTATTTGAAATGATGCCTGTCTATGGTCAATTAATGGACTATATGAATGAGATTGGCTACTTTACATTCTGGTTAAGCATCTTTTGTATTGGACTGGTGTATGCCTTTAATGTAAGGAAAACGATTCAAATAAGATAGGTTCTAGTTTGTCCACTCCTTGCATACGATTTACTAGAAGTGTGAGGAGAGGGGACAAGTCTTATGGTAGTAAAAAATTTCAAAAGAATTTTTAATGTATTTGTGTTTACGGTTTTCCTATTATCGATGTCATCACCGTTGCTTGCACACCATGAAGAAGGAAAAGCATATGATCTATCGGATGAAGTGTATACGGTTCTTGAGTTGACGGAAGCCAAAAAGTATAATGCTGCTAAAGAAAAGTTGAATCAAATTGTAGTTGCATTGGATACGGGACACTTATCTGTATCCAAACAGAAGCTCGATTATGTATATGATATTACGCATAATACAATCAGACACTTGGAATCAGACATTCAAAATGATGAGCTGAAGATGGACAAGGTTTTAAGCTTTGTTTTAATGATGGAAAGTGTTCAAAATCCAAACAGTCAAATGGTTTCCGCCTGGGAAGATCGTCTAACTGAACAAATCCAAGTAGGCTTAGAAAGTGAAACAACTGAACTGAAAAGTGAATTTTCTAAAACGATGGACTTCTATAGTGTCATTTACCCAGCTTGGAAAGCGAAACAAAGCACAGAACTTTGGGAGGAGTTGGACGAGCAGTTTATTAATTTAAATAATGTGAACAATGAAGAGGACATGTTGAATGCATTACATGTGATGCAAAAAACCGTTGATCAACTTCAAACCGAACAACCAACAGACAGTAAAGAAGATGATGATGCATCCTTTGGCTGGCTCATCATTTCTGTTGGAGGGGTCATTGTTTTTACATTAATGTATGTAGGCTGGAGAAAATATAAGGGTGAAAAGAAACAGGAGAAAGTCAAAAAAGTTGACGATTTATAAGTATCTGACTATAATTGACCTTAGAAAGATACTTATATGATGGAGGAGTTGCCTAATGACTTTGGGTGCATACCTGATCTATTTCGCGATACTTCTTATTGTTCCATTATGGGCACAATCAAGGGTGAAGAGTACGTATAAGAAATATTCAAAAATCGAGAATTCATCTTATATGACAGGTGCTCAAGTAGCTCGTAAAGTATTGGATGATAATGGGCTGTTTGATGTACAAATTGAGGAAGTACGCGGGCTAATGACAGATCACTACGATCCTAGATCCAAAACGGTACGTCTATCAACAAATAACTACCACGGACATTCTCAAGCTGCGGCAGCCGTTGCAGCTCACGAAGTTGGACACGCTATACAAGATGCAGAAAGTTATGCCTTTCTACGCTTTAGACATACCCTTGTACCAGTGGCAAGCTTAGGTTCAAATATGTCATTCTTTCTGATTCTTGCAGGTATAATCATGGGAGCAGGACAATTGTTCCTATTAGGTATCATCTTTATGGCAGCTGCTGTGTTATTCCAAGTCGTGACACTACCGGTTGAATTCAATGCCTCAACAAGAGCAATGGATCAACTCGTTTCAACTGGAATTATACGTAGTAATGAAGAAAGAGAAACGAAAAAGGTTCTCAATGCTGCGGCATTAACTTATGTAGCTGCTGCTGTTGTAGCGCTTATGGAATTACTTCGTTTTGTTTTGATGTACATTGGAATGAATGAAGATTAAAGGTAAGCCTAGTACTTAGAAGTACTAGGCTTTTTGTTATTCAGATATGGGGTTTTTATGTTCATCTAGGGTAAAACCTTCTCCCATCACATCATGCACTGAGCTCAAGGCTACAAAAGCATGAGGATCTATGGATGTAATAATACTCCGCAACCTGACTATTTCGTTTCTGCCCACAACACAATATAACACATCACGTTTTGCCCCGGTGAAACTTCCTCTACCTTCCAACACGGTAACTCCACGGTCCATGTCTTTTAAAATCTTTGCAGCGATTTGATCACTTTTTTCGGAAATGATGGTAGCGCCTCTCGCTGCATATGCACCTTCTTGAATTAAATCAATAACGCGAGCACCAATAAACACGGCTACAAGGGTATACATTCCTTCTAAAGGCTGCAAGTAAAAGATGATGGACGCAAAGATTACCAATGCATCAAATAAAAACATTGATCTACCCATACTCCAACCTGCATACTTATGGGCTAGACGGGCGATAATATCAGATCCACCTGTAGTTCCCCCATAACGAAATATAATCCCTAAACCTACCCCAACAAAGGTACCGGCAAACAAAGCTGCAAGCGTCATGTCATCTTCAAGCGGAAATTCAAAATAATGCTTCTGGAAGAGCCATAAGAAAATAGATACTGCAACCGTGCCTAAAATAGTATACAAAAAGGTTAATCTCCCAAGTAGCTTCCACCCTACTAAAAAGACAGGTATATTTAGCACAATATTCATAACAGCTGGGTCCCAATTAAATAAGTAAAACAAGAGCAGTGTAATTCCAGTGAACCCGCCCTCTGCTAAGTTATTTTGCATGTTAAAATGAACCAAGCCAAAGGAAAAAATAGCTGAACCAACTATGATTAGTACTAAATTTTTAATTTTTAAGCCACGAAACATGACGTCACCTCCACATTCAGTCACATCCACTATTATACCCAGTGGAAAATTTTACATCAACATAGGTAAAAGATTTGTCAAATCGTGCGTCTTTAGCTAACATGAATGTGATGAACATGTTTTGAAAGAGGGATTTTCATGACAAAAACAGAATATACAACAAAGGAAATGCAAAAACGAGTAGATGATTACATATCACAATTTAAAGAAGGTTATTTTTCCCCTCTTAGCTTAATGGCACGACTCACTGAAGAGATGGGGGAAATGGCTCGAGAGGTTAACCATTATTATGGAGAAAAACCAAAGAAGAAAACGGAAAAGGAAAACACCATAGAAGATGAGCTTGGGGATTTAATGTTTGTAGTTCTATGCTTTGCCAATTCTTTAAACATTGATGTTAGCCAAGCCTTTGATAAAGCCATGACGAAAATTGAAACAAGAGATAAAGACCGATGGACAAAAAAAGAGCAGCAGGATGGTGAAGAGAATGAGTAATGTAAAAATTATTGTAGCAGGACCTAGAGGGAAAATGGGGAGTGAAGCCTTACGATTAATTGAAAACACGCCTGAATTTGAACTTGTAGGCTGTATTGATCGTAAGCATGATGGTGAGAAAGTAAGTGATCTTGAAGGACTACCTAAATTAGATGCAGAGATTTTTTCAGATGTCGAAAAGGCGTTTCAGCAATTGGATGCTGATGTCTTAATTGACTTAACATCACCTGAAGTCGGTTATAAACATACGCGTCTTGCTTTAGAGAATGGAATTAGACCTGTGGTTGGTACTACTGGCTTTACTCAGGAACAGCTTGAGGAATTACAGGATTTATCCGAACAAAAAGAGCTTGGGACGGTAATTGCGCCAAACTTTGCTGTTGGAGCTGTGCTCATGATGCAATTTTCGAAATGGGCAGCCAAATATTTTCCTGATGTTGAAATCATTGAAAAGCATCATGACCAAAAACTAGATGCACCATCTGGAACAGCCGTGAAAACTGCCCAATTAATTGAAGAGGTTAGGGACAGCAAGGTTCAAGGGCATCCTGAGGAAAAGGAAACCATTCCCGGTGCCCGTGGCGCCAATGAAGATGGCATGAGAATACATAGTGTTCGCTTACCTGGATTAGTTGCACACCAGGAAGTTATATTCGGAGGTACAGGTGAGACCTTAACAATCAAGCATGACTCCCATCATCGCCAATCCTTTATGAGTGGAGTGAAGCTTGCTGTTGACCAAGTTCAACGAATTCACACATTGGTATATGGCCTTGAAAACCTATTAGAATAGAGGGGGAAACTAATGAACATTGCATTAATAGCTCACGATCAGATGAAAAAGGAGCTCGTCAATTTTGTGTTAGCCTATAAACCCATTTTTGAAGAACATACTTTATATGGGACAGGGACCACTGGGAAAATCATTATGGAAAAGGTGGGGTTACCGGTTCAACGCTTTCAATCGGGTCCATTAGGTGGTGATCAGCAAATTGGAGCTATGATTGCTCAAAATGACATGGATATCGTTATCTTTTTCCGAGATCCATTAACTGCTCAACCACATGAACCTGACGTGAGCGCTTTATTACGCTTGTGTGATGTATACAAAATTCCGTTAGCAACAAATATTGCTGCTGCAGAGGTTTTAATCCACGGACTAGACCGTGGAGATCTTCAATGGAGGGAATTAATAGACAAAGAATAGACATCGAAGTTAGGGTGAAAATAATGAGTTTAAAAATAGGGATTACCTGCTATCCTTCCGTTGGTGGATCTGGAGTCATTGCAACTGAGTTAGGTAAGTTGCTGGCCGAAAGAGGACATGAAATTCATTTTATATCCTCAAACATGCCGTTTCGTTTAACAAGATTATATCCAAACATTTATTTTCATGAGGTTGAAGTAACGAATTATCCGATATTTCAGCATCCCCCTTATGATCTAGCCTTATCTAGCAAAATGGCTGAAGTGATAGACCGTGAAAAGCTAGATATATTACATGTTCATTATGCCGTTCCCCATGCTATATGCGCAATCCTAGCAAAGCAAATGGCAAAACGAGATGTGAAGATCGTGACTACCTTACACGGAACAGATATTACCGTACTAGGGGTAGATTTAAGTTTAACGAATGTAATAAGGTTTGGCATTGAGAAATCGGATAGCGTTACAGCAGTTTCTGAAAGTCTTAAAGAACAAACGAAAGACATGTTAGATGTTCAGAAGGATATTAACGTGATTTATAATTTTGTCGATGAACGTGAATATAGCAAAAAGTCCATCAATCAACTAAAAAAGGAACTTGGTATTCAAGAACATGAAAAGGTCCTGGTACATATATCCAACTTTCGCAAGGTGAAAAGAGTTCCTGATGTTATTCAGGTTTTTGCTAATGTGGTGGATCAAATGCCCGCCAAGCTTTTACTTATTGGGGATGGACCGGATTATATGACAGTTCGGCACCTAATTGAGGAACTAGGTATTGAGGAACATGTATTATTTTTAGGAAAGCAAGAAAATGTTTCAGAGCTACTTTCAATTGCCGATTTAAAATTATTACTATCGGAAAAGGAAAGCTTCGGATTAGTTCTTTTAGAGGCGATGGCATGCGGCGTTCCTTGTATTGGTACGGATGCAGGTGGTGTACCAGAAGTAATTGTTGATGGACAAACAGGTTACATATGCTCTGTAAATGACATCGAAAACATCAGCTTGAAGGCATTGCAATTGTTGAAAAACGATCAACTGTGGAGTCAATTTTCACAGGCAGCTATTGAACGAGTGGAACAACATTTTCATTCCAATCAAATTGTTGAGCAATATGAAGACCTTTATCAATCACTCTTATTGAAGGATGAATAATCCATGAATCCATTATTTAAAGAAGCTATTCCTATCCTTGAGCACCTTGAATACCATGGATACGAAGCTTATTTTGTTGGTGGGGCGGTTCGAGATGAGCTTCTCAACCGTTCTATTAGTGATATTGATATTGCGACTAGTGCACCTCCTGAAGAAGTAGTGAAACTTTTTGAGAAAACTGTGCCTGTCGGTATTGAACACGGTACAGTTTTAGTCAGACATAAGCAAAAGTCCTTTGAGGTCACAACTTATCGTATCGAAAGTGGGTATGAGGATTATCGGCATCCAGACAAAGTCGATTTTGTGAAGGATTTACATTTAGATCTTTCTAGAAGAGATTTCACCATAAATGCAATGGCAATGAACAAAAATGGAGACATCATTGATCCATTCCATGGTCAGAGTGATTTAAAATCTAACACCATCAAAACTGTTAATGAAGCTGCCGGGCGCTTTCAGGAAGACCCATTACGTATGATGCGTGCCCTAAGGTTTGTAAGCCAGCTCGGCTTTTCCTTAGAAGAACGTACGAAAGAAGCAATCATGGAATATGGTTATTTACTCGAAAAAATAGCGGTAGAGCGTTTAGCTATTGAAATGGAAAAACTCTGGTTAGGCAAACATATTCAACAGGCTCATCAGCATTTAGTACATACAGACATTTATCGTTTTTTGCCATGCTTTAACAAAGATCATGATTTAGTCCATAAAAGTCAGCTTCATGTTAAAACACCATTTTCTTCATTGTCTGAAGCCATTACCTGCATGCACCTATTTAATGAAAGCTTCACTATCGATTATTGGTGTAAAGAATGGAAACTCTCAAATGCAGTTAAAAAGGATAGCCTACAGCTATTGCAGGCTTTTCAGGCTTACATGCAGTATAAAGAATTACGTCCAGACATTTTATATCAATTACAGCCACAGCTACTTCAACCCTTTGCACATTTAACGACTATTTTGATAGGTGAGCATGTAATATCTGAAGCGGATTTACAAATGCAATATGATCACTTACCGATAAAAAGTCGAAATGACCTTGCTATCAATGGTAATGACATCTTAAAGCTAAAACCAGAGGAAAGGCCTGGGCCATGGATACAAGAGCTCATAAAGTCTCTTGAATCAAAAGTCTTATTTGGAACGGTTAAGAATAATAAAGAAGAATTACAGGAATGGGTGAGGGCATGGAATCGACAAGAAAAAGGTTGATAACCCTTTTAGCTAAGAAAAAGGACGAATATATTTCAGGACAAAAGCTTTCTGATGAGCTTAATATCTCAAGGGCGGCCATTTGGAAGCAGATGAAAAGTCTTGAAAATGAGGGCTATCAAATTGAGGCCGTTTCCCGTAAAGGGTACCGCATCGTTCGTTTTCCGGAGCGAATGAGTGTCAATACAATTCAATGGAACTTAAAGACGGACTGGTTAGGCCAAAATATGCATTTTGAAGAGCAGGTGGACTCTACACAAACGGTTGCTCATCAGCTTGCCCGTGAAGGCGCGGAGCATGGAACCGTAATTGTCGCTGATGAGCAGTTGAAGGGGAGGGGCCGATTACATAGGCCATGGCATTCTCAAAAGGGTTCAGGAATATGGATGAGCATCATTTTACGACCTGATATTGAACCACACCGAGCCCCTCAATTAACGTTGGCGAGTGCCGTTGCCATTACAAAAATGCTCAAATTTTTGACTGGGGTTCAACCGAAAATAAAATGGCCAAATGATATCTTTGTAGGTGATCGTAAGCTTGCAGGGATTCTTACGGAAATGCAGGCAGAACAAGATTTAATTGAGTATGTCATTATTGGAATTGGGCTAAATGTGAATTTAGATCAAAAAGCTGTCCCCGATGATTTACAGGATGTGGCCACATCCATACAACTTGAAACAGGTAAGGCATGGAAGAGAGAGGAATTAATCCAGGAGCTTTTATATCAAATGGAATCCATCTATGAATTATTTCTTCAACAAGGTTTTTCTTCAATTAAACAGGCTTGGGAGCAGGATGCTTATCGCTTAGGTGAAACCATCACCGTCAAGGCTAGAAGAAAAGAGTGGGAGGCCACATTAATTGGTATTCATGAGGATGGCGCACTCATAGTAGAGGATGAAAATCAAAGTAAAAGCGTATTATATTCTGCTGAAATTGATTGGAAAAAGGGGGAATAACCACGATGATTTCACGTGTGAAATTACGAAAAATGAAAGAGAACAAAGAAAAAATTTCAATGATTACCGCCTATGATTTTCCATCAGCAAAGCTTTCACAGGAGGCTGGAGTAGATATTATTCTTGTAGGGGATTCACTCGGAAATGTGGTCTTAGGCTACGATTCTACAATTCCAGTGACCGTCGATGATATGATTCATCATGGGAAAGCGGTAAAGCGAGGCGCAGACGATACATTTGTCGTAGTAGATATGCCGTTTATGTCATTTCATGTCTCAAAGGCTGATACAATGCAAAATGCTAAGCGAATTTTTCAGCAAACAGATGCGCAGGCTTTAAAGCTTGAGGGTGCCGGAGAGGTTATCGAAACAATTGAATACTTAACACATGCTGGTATTCCCGTTGTGGGCCATCTAGGACTTACCCCACAAACAGTTAATGTATTAGGTGGATATCGTATACAAGGGAAGAACAAAAAAGATGCTGAAGAGCTTATCGAGAATGCGAAAAAACTTGAAGAGGCTGGCGCAATTGCAATCGTGTTAGAATGTGTACCTGAATCCTTAGCAAGATTAGTAACTGAGTACATCTCCATTCCTACGATTGGGATTGGCGCTGGTAAACATTGTGATGGACAGGTTCTAGTTTATCACGATATTCTTCAGTATGGTGGTGACTGGTTACCTAAATTTGTGAAACCATATGGGAATATGAATGAACTCGTGAAGTCGTCAATTTCCCATTATGTCCAGGAAGTAAAAGAAGTTTCTTTTCCAACTGAAGACCATAGCTTTCATATGGATGAAGATGAGCTACCATCGCTATATGGAGGCAAAGAATAATGAAAATCATTCGTTCTATTGCTGAGATGCAACAAATCGCACTAAGTGCAAAAAGAGATTCTCAATCCATTGGCTTCGTCCCAACCATGGGTTATCTTCATGAAGGGCATCAGCAACTATTGCGTGCGGGGCGTGAAGAGAACCATATACTAGTAATGAGTATTTTTGTTAATCCACTACAATTTGGACCTAACGAGGATTTTGATCGATATCCTCGTGATGAGGAGCATGATTTTGAAGTAGCGAAACAGGAACAAGTAGACTACGTATTTATTCCTTCAGTAGAGGAGATGTATCCGACCCCTATGTCCCTCACATTAACCATGCAAAAACGGGTGGACGTTTTATGCGGTCGGTCAAGGGAAGGACATTTCGACGGTGTTGTAACGGTGTTAACAAAGCTATTTCACATCGTATTACCAGAACGAGCTTATTTTGGATTAAAGGATGCTCAACAATTTGCCGTTGTAGATGCTTTGGTGCAGGACTTTAATTTTCCAATTGAATTAAGGCCCATTTCAACTGTAAGGGAAACAAGTGGGCTAGCGAAAAGTAGCCGTAATGTGTATCTTTCCTCTGAAGAAAAGGAAGAAGCTCAATATATTTATAAGGCCCTTCAACAAGGACAAGCCCTTATCCAGAATGGCCAAAAAACGAAATCATTGATCATAAATGAAGTTATCCAGTTCATAAAAACACATACTCGTGGTAAAATTGACTACGTTGATCTCCTCACTTATCCTACATTGAGGGAAATAGAAGAGGTGAATCAAAGAGTCATTATTGCTGTCGCTGTCTATTTTGAAAAAGCTCGGCTAATTGATAATTTAATTTTAGAGGAGAACGGAGAACTCACCTACTCGTCTTGAGTAGAAATGATAAATGAGCCGTATATTATAGGGGGAGAAGAAAATGTTCCGCACCATGATGAATGCCAAGATCCATCGTGCTCGTGTAACAGAAGCCAACTTAAATTATGTGGGTAGTGTGACCATTGATGAAGATATTATTGATGATGTAGGTATTTTACCTCACGAAAAAGTACAAATTGTTAATAACAACAATGGAGCTAGAATTGAAACCTATGTAATCCCTGGTGAACGTGGTAGTGGTGTGATTTGTTTGAACGGAGCTGCTGCTCGCTTGTTTCAAAAAGAGGATGTCATTATCATTGTTTCATATGCAGTTCTTTCTAGAAATGAACTGAAAGGTCATCGTCCAAAGATCGCCATTATGAACGAAAAAAATGAAATCGTTGAAATGATTACAGAAGAACCACCACTAACGATAAAATAGCTCCCTGCTGTGGGAGCTATTCTCTTATTGTATTTGTAAACTTTGTTGCTTTTTGTACTTTGCAGTAGATAGAAAATGCGACGTAACTATAGCATGACTTGTTTCCAAATATCAATTTGATGAGTGCGGAACCATCGCTACGGTAATACACTTCGCTTTCCGCGGGCGAGCGGTGAGCCTCCTCACTACGTTGCGGGGTCTCACCTGTCTCTTTGATCCCACAGGAGTCTTCGTGTATTTCCTCCGCTTTAGACTGTGTCTCATTCGTTTATTTAGAGCTGAACTATTGGAAAACAAAAGCTTTTAACCCCGCATTCATCAAAACACTCCAATAGTGGAGGCAGAATACGGAGACTCCTATGGGAGGAAGCGTGGTGAAGACCCCGCAGGAAGCGGTCTTTGCTTCCGAGGAGGCTGAGGCCGTGCCCATGGAAAGCGGAGTATTCTGCC